>JAQTXA010000003.1 GCA_028689025.1 Aliarcobacter sp. | reverse complement strand
CGTTATAATTATTTAAAAGATCATCCAGCTTCGATTGCATCGCTTTCTATCATTCTTTCGTTTGATGCGCTTCAGTCAAATTGGACGGGAATTATAATAGGTTTTTATCTCTTTGTCAAGGGGTTAGCGCTTAAATTTCGCTTAATGTTTTGGATTTCGCGGTTTTTTGAATTTTTACTATGTTTTGTTTGTGATTTACATAATTAAATTATCATTTTGCTAAATTTTATCCATTTTATTAATTCTTTATTTACTTTTTTAATATATGATATATCTAATATTGTTACTTAACAGTTATTTAAAGATAGTATTAAGTGTAACAATATAGAATTACACGAATTCAATTAAAAAGGAAAAGAATATGTATAATAGAGATTATTTATCAAATCAATCTAGTCAATATACACAAGAGTCTTCGCAAGTTCAGATGATGAGCTTTTTAAAAGCTACTTATCAACTATTTGCAGGTTCACTATTAGCGGCAACTGCTGGAGCTTATATAGGATTAGGAATTGTTTCAATTTTAATGGGACCAATGAAATGGGTTTTATTTGGAATAGAACTAGTATTAATCTTTTTTGTTATTCCTAAAGTTAAACACACTCCTGGTGTTAACTTAGCAGTTTTATTTGCATTTACATTTATTACTGGACTAACTATTGCACCATTATTAATGTCAATATTTGCAATGCCTGATGGTGCTGCCATTGTTGGACAAGCATTTTTAATGACATCTGTTGCTTTTGGTGGAATTTCAATGTTTGCAATGACTACTAAAAGAGATTTCTCTTCAATGGGGAAATTTTTAATTATTGCATTAATCATTATGATTGTTGCTGGTATTTCAAATATCTTCATTCAATCTTCAATGATGCAATTAGCAATTGCTAGTGTTGGTGCTTTATTATTTTCTGCTTTCATTTTATATGACACTCAAAATATAATCAAAGGTGCTTACGATTCTCCAATTGAAGCTTCTTTAGCTTTATACTTAGACTTCCTTAATTTGTTTATATCTTTATTACAAATTTTAGGAATTATGAACAGTGGAGATAAAGAATAAAACTAACTCGAAAGAGTTAGTTTTAAACTACTACGTTATGGAAGAAAACTACTTAAGACTTATTGATGCTAACCTAAATAGATTACGAGAAGGAATTCGTGTAGTTGAAGATATATTTAGATATGTTTATAATGACAAGCAAACTGCTATAAAACTTAAAGAACTTAGACATTTATCAAGATTAGAAAATTACATTGAATTACTTGAAACAAGAGATGTTAAAAATGATGTTTTAAGAACCTCTATTAAAAGTGAACAAAATAGAACTGATTTATACTCTATTTTAATTGCTAACTTTAAAAGAGCCCAAGAGAGTTCAAGGGTACTTGAAGAGTTTTGTAAATTAATCTCTATAGAAGATAGTGAAAACTTCAAATATATTAGATACGAACTTTATAATTTAGAAATCGTTTTAACAAAAATCACTTCAAATTCTAAATAATTCAAATCATACTCTTTATATAATTTTTTTGCATTTCTAAAATGTAATGATGCATCGCCACCACTAACACCAGATCTTTTTATATAATCAAACAAATCTTTTTTATTATCAAACTCTAATTTGTACATTATAGTTTCAAATTCACATAAAAAATATTTTGAGAAAGCTTCTTTTATCGATTGTTCATCTAATATAGGTGATTTAGAATTTGTAATTTCTTGAATAGTTTTAAAAGTATTTGATGTAAATAAAACTGCATTTATTTCATTTGTAGTAAATGAAAGATGTTTTATTATCTTTGATAAATCTTTTGACCATTGTAAAGCTGATGATGATAAAACAATATCATAACTATTATCTTTTATTTCATCTAAAAACTCTTGAGTATCAAAGTCAAAACACTTCACTTCAATATTTTCACCCTTTGGATGTAACTCACACATTGAAGCTGAAAAATCTATTGCTTTGTAGAAATCTATCTCCCATGAAATGTGATTATATACTTGCCCTGAGCCACAACCTAATTCTAAAACTCTTTTTGGTTGAAATTTCAATTCACGAACAAGTGATTTTGCAACAATTTGTTGAATAATATTATGATTTTTGTACTCTTTTGCATATTTTGAGAATTGGTTTTTTACTGACAAATTTACTCTTTATAAAATAACTTGGAATCTGCGTTAATATCCATTTTAACTTATTCTTAATAAGTTTTAGATAAAATAACTACCATTTTTAAAAAAGGAAATAGATAATGACATCTACACTTTTAATCGTTCAGTTTGTATTAGCAATTTTACTAACAATAATAATCTTACTTCAAAAAAGTTCAAGTATTGGTCTTGGAGCTTATAGTGGAAGTAATGATTCATTATTTGGGGCAAAAGGTCCTGCAAACTTTTTAACAAAAGCTACAATGGCTTTAGGTTTAGTTTTTATAATTAACACTGTAGTTTTAGGTTACTTATTTAACGAACAAAGAAATCAAAGTGCTGTTGATACAGTAAAAACAGACTCTTTAATTCCTACAGCTCCAGTTTCACAATCTCAAGCGCCAGTTGCTCCAACAGCTCCTGTTCCTGCAGAACCTGCTAAATAAGTTAATAAGAAAAATTCAATAAAGGAGAATGAATGTTAGAAGAAATATATGCTCAAACAAAAGATCATATGGAAAAATCTATCGAGGCTTTAAAGAAAGATTATAGATCTTTAAGAACTGGAAAAGTTAATGTTAATATCTTAGATGGAATCAGAATTGATTATTATGGAACACCAACAGATTTAAGTCAAGTTGGTTCTGTTTTATCACCAGATGCTACAACTATTGTTATTAATCCATGGGAAAAAAATCTTTTAGGTGCAATTGATAAAGCAATTCAAACTGCAAATATTGGTGTTAATCCAAATAATGATGGTGTTGTAATCAAACTATTTTTCCCTCCAATGACTACTGATCAAAGAGAAAATACTGTTAAACAAGCAAAAGTTATGACTGATAATGCAAAAGTTGCAATTAGAAATATTAGACAAAATTCTAATACTAAAGCAAAAAATCTTCTAAAAGATAAATTAATCACTGAAGATGAAAATAAAAGAGCGCAAGACGAAATCCAAAAGATAACTGATTCTTATGTTGTTAAAGCTGATGAGACTTTAAAAGCAAAAGAAAAAGAAATAAAAACGATTTAATTATGAATGTAGAACAAATATATAAAGATGCCCAAGCATTATTAGAAGGTCACTTCAAATTAAGTAGTGGAAATCACTCTAAGTTTTATTTACAATCAGCAAAGGTTTTAGAAGATCCTAAAACTGCTAAATTATTAGCAGAAGCTTTAGCTGTTCAAATCAAAGAAGCTGGTATTAAAGTTGATGCTGTTTGTTCACCTGCGCTTGGTGGATTAATTGCGGGATTTGCACTAGCAACTGCACTTGATGTAAGATTCATTTTTGCAGAAAGAGTTGAGGGTGAAATGTCAATCAGAAGAGGTTTTGAAGTTAAAGATGGTGAAAACTACATTATTTGTGAAGATATTATCACAACTGGTGGAAGTGCACTTGAAGCTGCAAAACAAGTTGAAAATGCTGGTGGAAATATTGTTGCTTATGCGGCACTTGCTAACAGAGGATTTTGTTCAAGAGTTGGAAGTACATTAGAAGCAAAAGACAACTGTAAATTACCACTTAATAAACCACTTTTTGCACTTGATGATTTTACATTTGAAATGTATGCACCAGATGAGTGTCCTATGTGTAAAGAAGGAAGCATTGCTTATAAACCAGGTAGTAGAGGAAACTAATGCCTAAATGGAGAGATGTTAAACAAAATAGAGCTCAACAAGAAAAAAAAGTTGACTCTATTAAAGAATCATCTAATAATGATTCTGCATCTATCCCTTCAAGATTAAAAGCTTTTCTAACTGATACTTTTTTAATTACCACTCCTATTCTTTATGTAGTTATCTATTTAATTATGGGAAGTGGTGATGAATTTGCTCAAAATAGAAGCCTAGGATGGGGAATTATATTTGCAGTTCATGCAACTGTTATTCTAGTTTTTTGGCTAAAAAATGGTCAAACTCCAGGCCTTAGAGCTTACGAATTAAAACTTGTTGATAATATAACAAAACAAAGAGTTTCTGTTATTCAAGTTATTGTTAGATACTTTGCAACTCTTTTTGCTGTTGTATCAATCTTTTTACTTTTTATCCCTTTTTTCAATAAGGATAAAAAATCTTTCCAAGACATTTTCTCAAATACTATTATAATCAACGATAAATAATGCTTTTTTTTAATCTATCAGCATTTTACTTTTTTTACTTTGCAGCAGTTGGTGTATATGTAATATTTTTACCAAAGGTACTTCAAGATATTGGATATGGTACTTTTGATATAGGTATAATTTTAGCCCTTCCACCATTAATGAGATTTTTAACTCCTTTTATGTTTTTAAAACATATTAAGTTAGACCAAAAAATGTTTAAAACTGCTCTTTATTTATCAATAGTTTCTTCATCTTTATTTTATTTAACAATTGAAAACTTTTATCTATTTATGATTAATAACGCTTTTTTAGGAGTTTGTTTATCTTTGATTTTACCTTATCTTGAAGTTACAGCAATTTCAAATCTTGGAAAAGAGAAATATGGGAAATCAAGGCTTTATGGCTCTATTGGTTTTATGATAATATCTTTGGTTTTAGCTAAATTTCTAACTCAACCATATATTGCAATCCATTACTATTTAGTTTTAAATATTTTAACTGTTGCTTTTGCTATTTTATTACTAAAATATGATATTGAACATAAGGAAGAACAAAATAATGAACCTTTTTCATTTTTGAAATATTGGCCTTTTTGGTTAAGTCTATTTTTCATGCAAATAAGTTTTGGAGCATTTTATAACTTCTTTACTATTTATGAAACACAACATGGAATAAGTCTTGAGATGACTTCATATTTATGGTCATTTGGAGTAATTTGTGAAATATTAATGCTCTATTTTCAAGCTCCACTTTTAAAAAACAACCTACTTTTACTCATAAAATTTTGTGTAACATTAACATGTTTTAGATGGGTTTTATTATATTTATATCCAGATTCATTGGGTGTTACATTCTTTACTCAATCTATTCATGCTTTTTCATTTGGGCTTTATCATAGTTCTGTGATTATTTATTTATATACTTTGTATGAAAATAAAAAACTAGCTCAACAATTTATGTATGGAGTTGCATATGGACTTGGTGGATTTGTAGGAGCATTAATTGCAGGTGCTGTTTATGGTGAGTTTTTATTTATTTATAGTGCTTTCTTTTCACTATTATCTTTAATCGCTCTTTATTTTATAAAAACAAAAAAATTAATTTAACAAAAAAAGGATTTACTTGAAATATATATTACTGTTCTTATTTTTAATATCAACATCTTTTGCAATAGGCATAGATAAAACTTGGTATGAAAACACAAATGAAGAGTTGGCAAAATTATATATAACACAAATTACAAAAACCACTTCAGCTAAAAATGATTTGTCACCTGAAAATAAAGAACAGGCTGAATACCAGATTTTATTATTGAAGAAATTACAATCTACATTAAAAGATGAAAATACTTTTGTCTTTAAAGATATTAATGAAATAACTACAATTGATAAATATATTGAACAAGTAAAAGAGTATTTAAAAACCAATGAAGAGTTCAACACAATTAAAAATGATTTTGATGAAAATGGCAATAAAATAAATCTTTTAGAAGAACAAATTGATAAATTAACAAACAAAGAAGAGATAAGTTCTGTAAATTCTCAACTGTTATATGCATATTATATTCTTAAAAATAGACAAAATAAGTCTACAATTGATGAATATACAAAATATCTAACTAGCTTCAAAAAAATATTATTAGATAGTTTAGAAAGTGCAAAGTTTGTTCTTAATCCAAATCTTCAAAATAAAATTGACAAATCTTTAGAAAATTTTAATGATCTTAAAAAAGATGAAAAAAAGTTATCTCTTTCTTATGATAAAGCAAAAATTACTGAAAATGAAACAAAAATAAAAGCACTTGATTTACAAATTGAACAACAAAGAAATGATAAATCAAAACTAATTAATCAAATTGTTTATTTAAAAATTGAAGAGTTATTACCTCTATTAAAAGAAAAAAAATCTAGCTATTTTGAATTAAACAATAATTTACAACAATTCATCAAAGAGCATCAAGCAAATTTTGATTCTTTAAATGAGCTATTCAAATATTTATCAAGGGAGAGAATGGGTGTTACAAAAACAACTTTTGCTGACACTAAACAGAGTTTTCTTGATATTATAAAATATGGATGGACAGAGATTAATAATCCAATTATTCCAATTGGAGATGGTATTTCTGTTTTAGCGATTACGAAATTCTTCTTAATTTTTATTTTCGGATTTTCAGTTGCAACTTTCTACAAAAAAAGAATTACCCATGCAAGTTCAAATTATCTAAGAAATACTTCAATTGCAACAAGAACTATGCTTGCAAATCTTGGATACTATTTTTTAGTCGCTATAACTTTTGTTTTTGGTTTGAAATCCGTTGGAATCGACTTATCTTCACTTACAATTTTAGTTGGGGCTTTATCAGTTGGTATTGGGTTTGGTTTACAAAATATCGTTTCAAACTTTATCTCAGGGATTATTCTAATTTTTGAGAAATCAATTCAAGTGGGACATATAATTGAGATTGAAACAGGTGTTAGAGGAAAAGTTTCTCAAATAAATATGAGAAGTAGTGTTATTACAACTTTTGATAATATTGATATTATTATTCCAAACTCAACATTAATTCAGAATAATGTGATTAATCTTACTTTCTCAGATGATATTAGAAGATTAAATATTCCTTTTGGAATTGCTTATGGTTGTGATATTGATAATGTGACAGAAATTCTTTTAGAGAATTTACAAAATAGTACTTTAATGTTTATAAGACATAATCCTGAAAAAACTCCAAAAGTAAGAATGACCATGATGGGAACAAGCTCAATTGATTTTGAACTACTTGTTTGGATAAGTGAAAATCCAGATGAAAATGGAGTTGGTTCTTCTAATATGTCTGATTTTTTGATTTTTGTATATAAAACTTTACAAAAAAATAATATTGAAATCCCATTCCCTCAAATGGATATTCATATAAGAAAAGAGAAATAGGCTTTTAAAGCCAATTTCTCTTTTTAAATATAAGATATTGCGCACTTACAATTGCAATTAAAATTACTGTAAAAATATAAAAAGCATTTTGGTTTTCGGCTCCTGGAATTCCACCTATATTTATTCCTAAAAGTCCAGTCAAAAAAGTTAGTGGCAAGAATATAACAGAAATAATTGATAAAACATACATCTTTTTATTCATTTGATCACTAAGTTTATTTGATAATTCTTCTTGAATCAATGCAACTTTATCTCTGATTGTATCTAGCTCTTCAATATATCTCATTAGTTGGTCATTTGTCTCTCGTAATTCTATTTTCTCATATTCAGTTAACCATGTAACTTTTTCATGATAAAGTTTTGACATAGCCTCTTTTTGTGGGAATAAATATCTTCTTAATATAATTGTTTCTCTTCTAATAGCTAATAATTCACTTCTAAATTCTGAATCATTTGAATCAATTAAATTCTCTTCTAAAGAATCCGTTCTATCTTCTAATTCATCAATTACACCTTCCATTCTTGATGTTACGCGATAAGTTAATTCATTTAAAAATTCTGAAGAAGATTTAGGCCCTGCTCCTTTTTTAAGGCAATCAAGGATTTCATCTATTGATAAAAGATTTCTTTTTTTTGTTGTTATAATCAACTTTGATGTAATAAAAAGTCTAATAGAAACCATGTCTTCAGGTTTTGAATTTGGATTTAGATTTACACCTCGTAATGCAATTAAAAAAGAGTCATTTAAAATTGTAGTTCTAGGTCTTGTCTCTTCAGTTAATAATGCATCAATAGCAACAGAATCTATTCCACTTTTATTTCTAATCCAATCTTTTGCTATATCACTTGAATAATCAAAATGTACCCATAAAATTCCATCTGCGGGAAGATTGTCACCATTTATATCTTCATAATTTAACTCTTTTGCACTTCCATTCCCATCTAATAACAAAGCGTGATTCAATTTATTTCCTTTAGATAATAGAATAAACTATTTCTATTTTTGATTTTTGTTTTTTAATCTCTTCAATTTTTAGATTTTCTATTTGCATATTCATTAATTCATCTATAGTTTTAATATTATTCTGAGCTAGAAGTTTTAAAATAATTCCACGATAAGCTTTTGCCCAATGACTCACAACTTTTCCATCTTTTATAAATTTCATTGTTGTATATGGTTTTTCTATTTTGTAAAACTTCTCATAAAATCCAGCTCTTAAATCAATAATATCTTCATCTTTTAAATATTCATCCAAAGCTTTTGAGAAATTATCATTATAAAATTTCTCAATTTTTAAACCATTAAAAGTTTCACCCTGTTTTAGTTTATAATCAGGAAGTCCGCTATCCCCTGCTTTTAAAGCTCCAAAGAGATTTGAAAATATTATTACATTTTCATCAATATAATCTTGTTCATTCTTAGCTAATTTTGAATACTCTAAATAATCAAAAGCAACTCCATCGTATCTTTGAATAACTTTCATTGTGGGAGTTTTAAATATATCCTTTGAATATTGCTCTAAAACATCCTCTTTTTTTGTTCCAAAAAGTTTTATTAACTCTTCTTTTGGGGCATTTAAAATAAATTCATTATATTGTTTTACAATTTCCATTCTTTTTTCATATAGTTCTGGAAAAATAAAACTGTTTTTATCAAATGAAGTTTTTTCTCCACCTGCTATTTTTGTCTCACTTGGAGAAAATAGTATTTTCATTTTTTTCCTTAATCTATAAATTGTCCATCAACATATTGCCACTTTCCATCAACTTTTAGAAATCTGCTTTTTTCTATGAAACTAACATCTCTATTATCTTGAAATAAAGTCGCTTTAAAAGTTACAAAACTCTCAATATCTTCTATAAAATCTAGAATTTCTAATTTCTCAAATCTTGTATTTTTAGAAAAGTTTATAATATCTTCATCCCAAGATTTCAAATCATCTGTAAAATCTGGATTTTCTTTGTGTGTTGTTGAAATAATATATTTTGAATTTAAAACAGCAAAGGCAGAAAATCTTGATTTCATTAATTCAAGAGCAGTTTTTGGGAAAGATATACCATCGTGAAAAGTTTTACAACATTTCTTATATTTTTTCAAAGAGCCACAAGGACAAAGATCATTTGGAGAGAGTTTCAATACAAACCTTTTATAATTTTAAAGGATTCTATCATAAATGAAGTAAAAATCTAAAATGGGAAAAACCCATTTTAGACTATAATTTTGGAACAAGTCCTGTTGTAGTTTTTTCTATTTTCTTATCAACACTATTATTTAACTCTTTTTTCTTCTCTTCTTTTACAACTTCAGCTTTTTTACTTAAGCTCTCTTTTGTAACTCCATTTGTTTCGTTTACATTACCAACTATACTATCACCAAAACCTTTGATATTTTTCAAATCTTCAGGAGTTTTTATAGTATTCGTTTTTCTATACTCGATTATTTGTTCAGCTTTTTTCTCACCAACACCTTTAATACCCATCAACTCTTCTTTTGTAGCTGTTTGCAAATTAATTTGTGCAAACAAAAAAGAACAACCTAACACTAATAATGCAACTAACTTTTTCATCCATTCTCCTTTAAAATAATTTAATTAATTATATATAAATTATTTTAAATATTATTTAAATGAGCATTAATTACTAATATAATCTTTTAATTTTTCATGGTCTAAGATTTTTATATAACCTTTTTCATTTTGAATAATCTTATCATTTTTTAGTTTTGCAAGTTTTCTTGAAAACGTTTCGGGAGTAATATTTAGAATTTGAGCAATTTTTACTTGTTTTAAATTTATTAATATTGATTCGTTATCAAATAAAAATTTTGCTATTTTTTCTATACTATTAGAACTTATATTATAATTTATAAAACTCTCTAAGGCTTTTATCTTTTTTGTTAATGATTTAATAAAAAAAATTGAAATCTCTGGTTTTAATAAAAACTCTTTTTTAAATTTCTCATAATCAATTAATAAAACTTCTGCCCTAGTTTCAAATGAACAATTTGCAGGAAATTTCATCTCTTCATAATTTACAATTTCAGCTATTAATGAGGGTGCAATTAAGTTATGTATTATTACTTCATTATCTTTGTGGTCATAGGTATAAAGTTTTGCAATTCCTTTTATTAGCAGATGCAAATATTTTGCTTCATCTCCTTTATAAAAAAGTATTTCGCCTTTATTGAAATGTTTTTTTACACTTATCTCTTTTAATCTAATTAATTCTTCTTTTTTTAGGAAACTAAAAAAATAAAAATCTTCCAATCCATCTTTTTCCATAATTATCTCTTTTTATTGATTGTTATCAAGGTCTATTTTTGTATTTTATGTAAAAATATTAAAAGTAAAGTTAAATAAGATAAAAATTGCCCTAATTTTGAAAGAAAGTAAAATATGACCCATAAAAAGTTTGAAGAAGAAGTAAATACACTAAAAAATTTCTTTGAATGTTATTGTAAAGATAAACATGAAAATGCTGAAATAAAAACAACTACACTTGAGTATCAATCAAAGATTTTTTATTTAGAATTACATTTATGTGATGAATGCCAAAGAGGAATTTATTACTCTTTTTCAAAACTTCAAAATTGTCCCCATGAGATAAAACCAAGATGTAGGAAATGCCCTACTCCCTGTTATGAAAAAAAAGAATGGAAAGAGACTGCAAGAATAATGATTTATTCAGCAGTAAAATTATCCCTTTCAATAATGAAAAATAGAATCAAAAATGTATTTTCCTAAACTATTACCAGTTTATCTCTTTTTTTCCTAAATTTTTTAATATCTCATTTGTTTTGGAGAAGTGTTTACAACCAAAAAAACCTCTATAAGATGATAGTGGACTTGGATGTGGAGCACTTAAAATATGATGTTTGTTTGTGTCAATTAATTTTGATTTGGAGATTGCAGGTGCGCCCCAAAGTAAAAAGATAATATTTTCTTTATTGTCATTTATGTATTTGATTATATTGTCTGTAAATATTTCCCAACCAAGATTATGATGTGATTTTGGTTTTGATTCTTCAACTGTTAAAATAGTGTTTAATAATAAAACTCCATCTTTTGCCCATAAAGTTAAATCTCCATCAAGACAAAGAGAATCTTTTTGTAAATCCTCTTTTATCTCTTTTAAAATATTTACCATTGAAGGTGGATTTTTTATCTCTTTTGGAGTTGAAAATGACAAACCTTGCGCTTGTCCAAAACCATGATATGGGTCTTGTCCTAGAATAACTACTTTTAAGTCGTCAAGTTTTGTAAGAGAAAAAGCTTTAAAGATATTTTCTTTTTCTGGAAAGACTACACTATTTTCGTATTTCTTATCAATTTGTTCATTTAAGTTTTTAAAGTAATCTTTTTGTTTTTCATTTTCAATTATTTCTTCCCAAGTCATGATAATTCCTAATTTTTTTAAATAAAAAAAGCTAAGGCTTTTATACCTTAGCTTTTAGATAATTTTCTTTTTGTTGATTATAAAACTGGTGATTTGATAACCATCATTTTTTCATTTGACATCTCTTCCATTGAATGAGGAATTCCACCCATTCCAAGACCAGAAACTCTAGCTCCTCCAAATGGCATCCAATCAACTCTAAACGCAGTGTGATCATTTACCATTACAGCAGTTGCATTTAATCTTTTTACCGCTTTTAAAGCAGAATCAAGATTTTTAGTGAAAACAGCAGCTTGGAAAGAAACTTCTAAAGAGTTTGCTCTTGAAATTGCTTCATCAAAAGTTTTGTATGAATAGATACAAACAACTGGTCCAAATACTTCTTTTTGAGAAACGATTGCATCTTCGCTAGGATTTAAAATAACAGTTGGTTCAAAACAAGAAGCACCTATTCTTTTTCCACCTGTTAAAATTGTTGCACCTTTAGTAACTGCATCATTTACCCACTCTTCAACTCTGTTTACTTCATCATTGTTGATTAATGGTCCAACTTCTGTTTTTGGATCTAATTGGTTACCAACAACTAATTTAGAAGCTGCTGCTGATAATTTAGTTGCCACTTCATCACAAATTGATTCGTGAACATAAATTCTTTGAACAGATACACAAACTTGACCAGCATGGTAGAAACCACCTTTTGCAAGTGCTGGAATCATATCTGCGATATCAGCATCTGGCTCAACAATAACAGGTGCAACTCCACCATGCTCAAGAGCAACTCTTGTACCTGGACTTACTTTTGAGTTTAAGTACCAACCAACAGGTCCTGAACCTATAAATGTTAAGAAGTTAGTTTTTGTAGAAGTTGCTAATAATTCTCCACCTTTTCTATCACAAACAACTGCTTGTGCCCAACCTTTAGGAAGTCCTGCTTCTTCAAGAATTTCTACAAGTCTAATTGCACTCATTGGAGTTTGAGTTGCAGGTCTAATAATAACTGGACAACCAACAGCAAGAGCTGGAATAACTTGGTGAACTGCTAAGTTAAATGGGTGATTAAATGCAGAAATTGCAGCAACCACACCAATTGGTTCTTTAAATGTATAAGCCATTCTATTTGCACTTGTACTTGTATGTCCCATTGCAATCTCTTTACCTTCGTAAACACTTAGGTGTTCGATTGCGATTTTAATACCATTAATAGCTCTTAAAATTTCAACTTTTGAGTCAATATAAGGCTTTCCACCTTCACTTGCGCAAAGAATAGTAAGCTCTTCAACTTGAGAAGACATAATTTTCATTACATTTTCTAAAATCTCAACTCTTTTATATTTTGGTAACCAATTTGCTGTATCTAAAAAAGTAGCATGTGCTAAATCAATAGCGCTTTCTACTTCTTCAAATGTACTAAATTTTACTGTACCAACTACTGTTCCGTCAAATGGTGATGTTACTTCTATTGTACTCATATTTTACCTTTTAGATTTTTATATTAAACATTGTTTATTAGCTAATAAATCATTTAAAATTGAATGATTTAAAGAGTAATCAACTGCTAAGTCAATTAAATGAACACCTTTACCATTTACACATTTTTCTAAAGTTGCTTCAAATTCTTCAACTGAAGTTGGTCTATGTCCAGATGCTCCATAAGATTCAGCATATTTAACAAAATCAGGATTTCCTAAATCTAAACCAAATGTTTCAAATCCCATACCTGTTTGTTTCCATTTAATCATTCCGTATGCATTATCATTTAAGATAATTACAGTAAGGTCTAAACCTAATCTTACAGCTGTTTCCATCTCTTGAGAGTTCATCATGAATCCACCATCACCACAAACAGCAACAACTTTTTTCTCAGGATTAATCATTTTTGCAGCCATACCAGAAGGTAAACCAGCACCCATAGTTGCTAATGCATTATCAAGTAATAATGTATTTGGTTGAGCACATCTATAGTTTCTTGCAAACCAGATTTTATAAACACCATTATCAAGTGTTACAATATCTTCAGCAGCTAAAGTTTGTCTAATTGCACGTACCGCTCTTTGAGGTAAAATTGGGAATCTATTATCACCAAAATATTTAGATAATCTTGTTCTAACTTCATCAGCAACTCTTGCATAATATTCAAAATCCCAATGAGCTTGAGGAGTAATTGCATCTGTCATTTCTTGAACACTTCCAGCAATATCACCAACAACGTCTAATTGAGGGAAATATGTATCATCTACTTCTGATGGGAAGAAGTTAACATGAATAACTTTTGTTGCATCTGGAGTATTTTCCATAAAAAATGGTGGTTTTTCAATAACATCATGTCCAACATTGATAATTAAGTCAGCTCTTTCAATTGCGCAGTGAATAAAGTCATCTTTTGATAATGCAGCAGTTGATAAACATAATGGATGATTTTCATCAATAACACCTTTACCCATTTGAGTAGAGAAAAATGGCATACCTGTTTTATTTACGAAATCAGTTAAAGCTGTTCCAATTCTTGTTCTATTTGCACCAGCACCTACAAGTAATAGTGGTCTTTTTGCATTTTGAATCATTTCAATTGCATCTGCTACTGCACCTTTACAAGCTGTTGGGTATCTAAATGGTTTTACTGGATAAATATTAAATTCAACTTCTTCAGCTGCAATATCTTCAGGTAATTCAATATGAACAGCACCTGGTCTTTCAGTAGTTGCAATTTTAAATGCTTCTCTAACCATTGATGGAATGTTATTTCCATTAACAACTTGTTTTGCATATTTAGTCATTGGTTTCATCATACCAACGATGTCAATAATTTGGAATCTACCTTGTTTTGATTTTTTGATTGGTTTTTGACCTGTGATCATCATCATAGGCATTCCACCAAGTTGTGCATAAGCAGCACTTGTAGCAAAGTTTGTTGCACCTGGGCCAAGAGTTGATAAACAAACTCCAACTTTTCCTGTTAATCTTCCATAAGTAGCTGCCATAAATCCAGCACCTTGCTCATGTCTTGTTAAAATTAATTTAATATTTGAAGTTCTAAGCGCGTCAAGAAAATCAAGATTTTCTTCACCTGGGATTCCAAATATATATTCAACACCTTCGTTTTCTAATGCTTTTACAAATAATTCTGATGCATTCATCGTATATACTCCATTTGATTTAAAAAAAATTTATTGATAATCATATTTAATAACCATTGAAAATTCGTTTATATTTTATCGATTATCAAAAAATCGCAATATTGTGTATGTTTTTACACAAAAGTGATTATAGTTTATTACACCTTAATATAATAACCTGATTCTTTTCATACTTTATATCAAATTAATGATATTTTTTATACTATGTAAAAAATTCTAAAAAAGGAAAAAATATGAAAAAAATCTTTATTATTATACTTCTTGCAATAATTGCACCATTGTTCTACATAATAGTTACAAACTACAATAATATTCCAAAACTTGATGAAAATGTAAAAGAAAAATGGTCTCAAGTTCAAAACCAATATAAAAGAAGAGCTGATTTGATTCCAAATCTAGTTGAAACTGTAAAAGGTTATGCTCAACATGAAAAAAGTACTTTTGTTGAAGTAACAGAAGCTAGAAGCAAAGTTTCACAAATGAACATAAATGCTGACACTTTAAACAATCCAGCTGCAATGCAACAATTCTCTGCTGCACAAAGTGGACTTTCTAGTGCTTTATCTAAACTTATGGTTGTTGTTGAAAAATATCCAGAATTAAAAGCAAATGAAAACTTTCAAGCACTTCAATCACAACTTGAAGGAACTGAAAATAGAATTACAGTTGCAAGAAAGGATTTTATTGAAGCAGTTAAACTTTATAATTTAGAACTAAGAACAATGCCAGGGAAACTTGTAGCTGCAATTGCTCATCCAGAAGCTCAAATCAAAGAGACATTTACTGCAAGTCAAGCTGAGCAAGAAGCTCCAAAAGTAAAATTCTAATGCTTTTAAATGAAAATGAAAAAGAGCAAATTTCAAAAGAGATTGAAGATCTTGAGAAATTAAGTTCTGCGGAACTTGTAGCTGTTATTGCAAAGAAAAGTTCAAATTATAAATATGCTTCTTTAATGATTAGTGTGTTTTTTGTTTTCTTAATTTCTTTTGTTTTATATTTTGTAAAAGAAGTATCTACTTTAGAGTTATTGGAATATCAACTTTTAGTATTTGTAGGTATCAATCTACTTTTTGAAAAGTTTGATAACTTAATTCTAAAAATTCTTCCACAAAGTTACAAATATAGAAAAGCCTCTTCATATGCAAAAGAGCAGTTTAATAATTTAGGATTAAATAGAACAAAATCAAAACAAGCCATTATGTTTTTTGTAAGCCTTGAGGAAAGATATGTGAAAGTTATAACTGATAGTAAAATATCAGAAGAGATTCCTAACGAATTTTGGCAACAATTAGTTTTTGAATTTGCAGAAGATGTGAAAAGAGAGGACTTTTTAAATGGTTATTTAAAAGCTCTTAGAACTTCAAAAGCAATTTTAATAAAACATTTCCCAATTCAAGACAATGATGAAAATGAATTATCAAATGAAGTAATCGAGTTACAATGAAAAAAATCATAATTTCATTACTATTTATTTTTAGTTTTTTAAATGCTGATATTACTCAATATTTTCCAAAACTTGATGGAAGAGTAATAGATCAAGCAAATTTATTATCACCAGATGTAAAAAAAGATATTGATGGTATATTAAAAAAACAAGAAAAAGAGACATCAAATCAAATTGTTGTTGTTATTTTAAACTCTTTAAATGGCTACACAATAGAAGAGTTCTCTTATCAACTTGGACGTTTTTGGGGAATTGGACAAAAAGATAAAAACAATGGTGTTTTACTTGTAGTTTCAATGGAAGAAAAAAAGGTAAGAATTGAGGTTGGTTATGGACTAGAAGGTGCATTAACCGATAAAATTGCCCATGAAATAGTAAACTACACAATAAAACCAAACTTCAAAGCAAACCAATATGAACTAGGAATTTTAAAAGCCGTAAATGAAATAAAAGCAGCAATAAAAGGTGAATATCAAGCAAAAGTTAAAAGTAATGATTTTAATGGAGCAATAAATGCCTTTATTCCTTTAGGATTTTTTGCTTTAATATTTTTATCAATGGTTGCAAATAGTGCATCTAGAAAAACTAAAAGTCAATTCTTTTATAAAGTTACAAAATCATCGATGGCTTCGTCATTTTTTGCCTTTTTTACTTTTATTATGTCTCAAGCATTTACAACTTATAACCTATTTGCAGCACTAATTATGTTCGTTGTAATATTTATATTTAATTATAAAACTACTAAAGATGTAGATTTCGATAAACTGTCTAAAATTGGCTATTCAGATAGTTCAAGAAGCTCAGGTGGATTTGGAGGTTTTGGTTCCTCTTCATCTTCAGGTGGTGGATTTGGTGGATTCTCTGGTGGCGGAGGAAGTTTTGGTGGAGGAGGCGCAAGTGGCGGCTGGTAAAAAAACAATTATATTCGATTTAGATGGAACTTTAATAGATTCTCTTGAAGACATTGCTGTTTGTATGAATCAAGTTTTAAAAGAGTTGGATTTATCAACTCATGAAATGAATGATTACAAATATTTTGTAGGTGGAGGAATTTCTGTTTTAGTAGATAATGCATTAAATGCTTTAAATAAAGAGATTAGTGATGAATTAAAAGAGAAAGTAACTCAAAGATTTAAAGAAATTTATGATCAAAAACTTCACGCAAAAACAAAACCTTATGAAGGAATTTATGAGTTACTTGATGAGCTTGTAAAACTTGATTATAACATCGGGATTTTATCAAATAAACCCCATGAATTTACCCTAGCTTATGCGGATAGTCTATTTTCAAAATATAATATTCCACAAATTCATGGGCAAAAATGTAATGTTCCTAAAAAACCAGACCCAAGTGCAGCAATTATGATTGCAAATAGTTTTAACAGCCCTTGTGAAGAGACTTATTTTGTAGGTGATACAATGGTTGATATGCAAACAGCTGTTAATGCAAAGATGATTGGAATTGGTGTTTTATGGGGATTTAGAGATGAAGAAGAATTAATGGAAAATGGTGCAACTTTTGTTGTAAAACATCCTTTAGATATATTAGAGATAGTAAAAAATAGATGTGTTTAAATGGGTGATATTTATAAAACTGTAAGCTGTCAATTTTATGACGAATTAGAAGCATTAGCAGTAAAAAAAGTTAAATCAAAAATCCTCTATATGGATAATGAAAATGAAAAAAGTATCGAAGACATAATAGTAGACTTCAAAACCAAAAATAAAGAAGAGTTCTTAATCTTAAGTGATGGAACTCAAATTAGACTGGATAAAATTCTAAAAATTAACGGAATTAATCTTTCAAATAATAACTATAGTATAATTCGCAAAAAAGGAGATTAGATATGAAAAAAATTAATTTAATTCTTGCATTATTAACAACTGCAACATTGTCATTTGCTCAGAGTATTGATACTAATGCCGTAGTTGGAAGTATGATTGGAGCAGGAGTTGGTTCTGCTGTTGGTTCTGCTGTTGGGGGAAAAGAAGGAGCAATCATTGGTGGTGGAGCAGGTGGAGCATTAGGTGCAGCAGCTGGTTCAAGTCAAGAAAAAACAAATACAGTTAGAAAAGAAGTTACTTATAAAGATGGTTATAGAGATAATTATAATGAACACCATGACAATGGGAAACACAAAGGTCACTATAAAAAGAACCACGATCGATAATAAACTTAGAATTTCATGTTGATATATAAAAAATCAATCTAAATATTCACAAGAAAATTACTCGCTGAACTAAAACAATTGCAAGCAAAAGATAAATTACTTAAACAAAAAAGAGACTTTTTCTTCTGCTTGCACTATCTTTGAAAAAAAGCCAATAGCACCCTCACAATATCAAACTCTGTAAAATATGTTGGATAAAAAAGCATAGAAAAATTTTCCATATAAAGCTATTTCTAAAGTAACTTAAAATTATTCAAATTTAATTATTTTAAAAGGTTGTATATGCAATAGTTGCATATACAATTAAAGGATTAATATGTCATACGAATTAGAAAAATCAATAGGTTTTAAAGTAAACCACACAGCAAACAAACTCAATAACAAATATACTCAATTACTTCAATCTTTTGATATTGCACCTGAACAAAGAGCAACATTAGAAATTATCAAATATGAACCAGATGTAAATCAAACAAAAATTGCAAATATTTTAGGAAAAGACAAAACCACAATAAGTAGAACTTTAAAAACTTTAGAAAATAAAAATCTTATTACAAAATCACCAATAGATAAAAGAACAAACTTAATTCAGCTAACAAAAAAAGGTGAAGAAGTTTTAAATGATAGTTTCCCAAAGGTAAAAGATTTTAGAAAAAAATTAACTTCAAAACTAAGTGAAGATGAGTTAAATAATCTTATTACTCTTCTTGAAAAAGTAGCTTTAATAGCAGAGGAGGAATTATGAGAAAAAGTATTAATCATTTATATCTAATAATTCTTTTATCAATTTTATCTTCCGTTGCACCAATGGGAGTTGATACATATTTGCCATCAATTCCTGATATTGCCTCAGCTTTTAATGTAAGCATTGAAAAAATTGAATTATCTTTATCAATCTTTTTAATTGGATTTTCAGTAGGACAAATATTTGGAGGACCACTTTCTGATAAATATGGAAGAAAAATGAGTTCAGTTTATGGACTTTTAGGATTTGCATTTTTTAGTTTTGTAATAATCTTTAGTACAACAATTTATGAATTATGGATTTTTAGATTTTTCGAAGCCTTCAGTGGTGGAATTGTGGTTGTTAACGCAGCAGCAGCTGTACGAGATAGATTTCATGGAAGTGAAGCTGCAAAAGTATTTTCTCTTATTGGAATGGTAAGAAGTTTTGCTCCACTTGTTGCTCCTGTAATTGGAGCTTTTATTATTCATTTTTATTCGTGGAAAGCAGTTTTTTTATTTTTGACAGTTTATTCTTTAGTAGTTGCTTTTTTTATATACAAAGATTTAGAAGAGAGTTATACATATTCAAAACAAAATATTTTTCAATCATATAAAACTGTATTGAGTAATAAAATGGCTCTAAAAGCAATGGCAACTTTAGGTTTTAGTTTTGGTGGATTTTTTATAATCATCGCAAAAACCTCATTTATTTATATTGAATATTTCAAAATCCCAACGGATTATTTTCCGTTTTTCTTTGGTATCAATTTTATTATTTTGATGTTAATGATTAAAGTAAATGTGACTTTACTAAAAAAACATTCTCCAGCAGAACTTGTAAAAATGGCTATTTTAGTACAAGTTATTGCTGGTGGATTATTTGCTTTAAACTATGAAAATATCTCACTTGTTTTAACAGTTGTTTTAATAGCTTCTTATATGAGTATGATGGCATTCATTTTTGGAAATTGTATGGCTTTAACTTTAGAGCATTTCCCTAAAAATGCGGGAGTAGCTTCTGGTGTTGTTGGAGTTTTCCAGTTTGGATTAGGTGCGATTATTTCATCAATTGCATTAAGTTTCCATGATGGAACTTTTTTTCCAATAGGTTTAAGTATTTGTTTGATTTCTCTTATGGCTTTTTTTATTATGAATAATTATAAGAATGTGTAAAAGAGGGAACTCTTTTATACATTTAACTCTATATCTCTAACTCAAAAAAACTCTCTTCAACTTTTTCATATTTTGCAAGAGAACATGTGATTTTTATTGCATTATCATAATCTTTGAATTCATCAATAAATAATTTTTGTAACTTCTCAACTTCAACTGCTCTAAAAATAAAATAACCTAAAACATCTGTTCCTCTTGAACCTGTTTTTTCTATTCCAAAGCTATCAAATTTCCAGTCGATTCCCCTTGAAAAGAAGAAAACTTCTGATAATCTTTTTTCTAATTCTTCTCTTACGCTATTATTGTATGCTTTTAAATGTATGAAAAAAGCCACATTTGTATTAAATTGTGATTGTACTAACTTCTCTTGTTCTGGTGTTATTGGTTTTTCTATTAAATCTATATTGCTCATATTAAAATGCTTCCTATTTTTTCTCGTATTATAGTAAACTTTTTTGAAATAAAGCTTGTATTAATAATTTAAATCTATAATTAAAACTATCTAAAACAAATCAAAGGTTCTCATGAACAGTTACTTAAATTCAAATGCGATTATTTGGAAATCAGAATACAACATCAGTAATTTCAAAATTGACAAAGAGCATCAAAAACTTTTCACAATAGCCAGAGAAGCCATGAATGTTTCAAAACTAAAAGATGATGCCGAAGTAAAAACAAAACTAAAAGAGATTATCTCAAAACTTTTTGATTATGTTAAAACCCATTTTTCAAACGAACAGAAATATATGGAAGAGATAGATTATCCAGAGCTAGAAAATCATAAAATTCTTCATAAAAATATGTTAATTATGCTTACAACTCTAATTTCAGAATTAAATAAATTAGAATTAGAAGATATTGAAAAATCCCTTTTTAATTTTATTGAAGAGTATTTTATAAGACATATAGTTTTAGAAGATAAAAAGATTCAACTATGGAATACTTCCCTTGAGGATTTAAAAAAGAATTTTGGTTGGAAAGAGATTTATAGTGTTGGAAATGTAGAAATTGACAGAGAACATAAAAAACTTTTTGATATTGCCCAAGATGCTTTTATGCAAGTGGAAGAGAAACAAAGAAATGCAAAAATAAAAGAAGTTTTAACTGAATTATATACTTATATGAAAACTCACTTTAAACATGAAGAGAAGTTTATGAAAGAGATAACCTATCCATTAATTGAAGAACATAAAGTTTTACATCACAACATAATTGAAAAAATAAACACTTTTGTAAAACAATTACCAACTATGGATGAATCTTTTTTTGAAAAAGAGTTAGCAAAAATAATAGATATTGCCCTTGTTCATCATATTATCCAAGAAGATAGAAAAATCATCGCTTGGTCAAAATCAAATTTACAGAAATAAATAGTATAATCCCGAAATTATTTAAAAATAAAAAGGAAAATTATGAAAAAAATCATTTTAGCAACTGCATTATCAATCTCAGCACTTTTAGCATTTGATATTGGTGGAGCATTAAAAAGTGCTGGAACTAATGTTGGAACAGCTGCATTAAACGGTAATACTGATACAAAATCACTTACTAAAACAGCTGGTGATTCATTAGGTGTTACACCTGAAGCTTTAGGTGGAAAACTTGCAAACACTGTAAAATCAAATAATACATCTGTTTCATCTATGGATAAAGCAAAAGATTTATGTACTCAAGCTTCATCTATTCAATCTGTTGCAAATCTTAGTAGTGACCTTGTAAAACAAGCTATTTCTGTTTGTAGTGAAAAAGTAATGGCTAAATAAATCTCACTTTTATAAAAAGATGAAAGTTTTTCTTTCATCTTTTTATACTACTTTCAACTCAAAAAAAAGAACTCAAAATGAACATAGAATTTAGATTTTTACAAAAAGCTATTGTTGATAAAAACTATATTAGTTTTACTTACGAAGATACAAGTTATAAGAATGTTAAACCTTTAAAGATTGATATTGAAAATAGAGTTCATTGTGATAAAGGTGTTTTTGAGTTTGGAAAGATTGGGAAATTGGTTGTTTTGAAGAATAAGTTTTCTTAGAATATTTTATATCTCTTTATTGTGATGCTTCTCACTTTTCTTTTTAGTAAAGAAAAGTAAGCAAAAGAAAAGCGTTCGCGAAGTTTCAAAATAGCTAAAAAATAAAATGAAATCTTAAAATTTGAAAACTCGCTCAGTCGCTCAAACAGTTCAAATTTCTTAACAGATTTAATTTGATTTTTTTTTACGCTATTTTGAAAATGCTCACTTTTTTATTTCAATACTATTTAAATTAGAGATTGTAGATAAAGGTAAAACTACAGATTTATTTTCTTTTTTATTCCATAAAAATATGTAATTTGAATTCATTGTTATAAAATTTAAATCTTCAAATCCTTCATACTTATCTTTTAAATTAATATTAATTATTTTTTCATCTTTTAATACATTCTTAATATCCCTATCTATTTTGAATGCAAGTTGACTACTAAATAATATAAATCCAAGTATAGATAGATAAATAAATGTAGAATTTTCCAAATAATCAAATAGTCTAATTTTTGGTAAAAGAATAGTAAAAAAAATTAACAAAAACGAAATAACTAGAGAAACATTAATTTCTTTTGTAATAAAATAACTAGTTGCTATTACTATTAAAAGAGAGATACTTACAAAATATTCTGGTTTATCTGATAATTTATTTTCAATATTTAATTCTTCATTATATATTTTTTTATTAATCATCTTGTCAAATTGAAAAATCATAAATATACTTAATACAATTAATATTACAAAAATATTAAATAAAACATCTATACTTCCTGCAATATAATCTGAAATACTATAATACAATGACACATTTATATTAAAATAACTCAATAAAAAATACGTATATAAAAAACCTCCAACAATAAAAAATAAAGAACAAATTTTCAACAGGAAATTAATTCCTTCGGTTGAAATTTTTATAGGTTTAATTTCTTCTTTTTTCTTCTTCTCTATTTTTTCTTCTATTAACAGTTGTTTCTCTTTTTTTAATTCTTTTTTAGTTTTCTTTATATCTTTTTCTAAAATATTAAATGATTTTTTGTTTAACCTAACAACAGTACTATCTCTTATTTTTGCCTCTTCAAGATATTTTTCAATGCCTTTTTCGTACCCAATATTCTCACTAAGATATGAAAGGAGTAGGTATCTTATAGATAAATATTTATTAAAAAGATTATCTTCTAAAACTTCTTCTTTCATATTAGATAATGATTCAAGAAGTTCTTCATTATTCATAATATGAAAAAATAAATTCATTGATAATTCATTAATTTCAAGAAGTTTTTTATCAGAGAATTTAGCCAATACTAAAATACTTATTCTATATTGTATTATTAAATCAACATCTCTTTTTAACTTTGATATTTTATTCCCTCTATATTTTGTAATTAATTTTTTAATCATTAAAACCTTTCTTCATTTTATTTCCCCAAGCTTTTTCCAACTAAGTACCCACTCGCCCACGCAAATTGAAGATTAAAACCTCCCCTATTTCCTACTATATCTAGTACTTCTCCTGCAAAAAATAGCCCTTTACATAGCTTACTCTCATAAGTTTTATTATCTACCTCAGCGGTTCTTACTCCTCCGCCACTGGCTTCTGCGTGTCCAAAACCTTGGGTGTCTATTATTTTTAGTTTCCATTGGTTTAGTTGGTAGGCTAAGGCTTTTATTTGTTTTGCGTTTACATCTGCGGCTTTTGTATCTATGTTGATTTTGCAAATATCTAATAATACTGGTGCTATTTTATTTGATACCATTCCTGTTATTATATCTACTGCTTTTTGACTTGGGATAGTTTTGAAAAGTGTTTGGATTTGGTCACCTAGGTCATTTCTGTTTATTTTTGGGAAGAAGTTTATTGCTATTTTTACATCTTGATATTGGCTTAGATTTAAAACTGCTAGTTGTGATATATCTAAAATTGCGAATCCTGAAACTCCATAACTTGTGAATAGTACATCTCCAAAAATCTCTTGCTCTAAATTTCCATTTACATATAGGCTTACATTACACTCTTTTTTTACACCTTGAAGTTTTCCATTGTAAGTATTATCAGTTTTTAATCCTACAAGGGAAGGGTATGTTGGATTGAAACTGTGTCCAAATTTTGAAGCAAAGTCTAAACCGCTTTCGTTTGCATTTAGTTGTGGAGCTGCACCTAAACCATTTGAGATTAGCACTTTATCATATGCTTTATATTCATTTTCTTGTGTTGTGATATTGAACTTATTTTCTACTTTTTCAATGTCTGTTATCATTGATTCTAAATATATATTCACACCCAATTCTTGTAAAGCTAACTCCAAAAGATTAGTTACAGATTTTGCTTCATTTGATAAGGGATATACTTTTCCACTTGGTTTTATATCAAGTAAAAGTCCTATGCTTTTACAGAACTTTTCAAAGGCTTTGAAATCAAACTCTTTTAGTGCAAAACTTGTAAAGTCTGGATTTTCTCCTAGATAGTTTTTTGAAGTTATTTGATTGTTTGAGATATTACATCTTCCATTTCCACTTGCAAGTATCTTTTTGCCTATACCTTTGTTTGCATCAAATAAATCTATTTGTAAATTTTTGTTTAATCTTTTGGCAGTAATGGCGGCAATTATTCCTGCTGCTCCTGCTCCTATTATTGCTATTTTCAAATCCATCCCTAAAAGTTTTTTTGATTATAGCTAATAGACTCTTTCAAATACAAGGAACGTTAATTGCAATACATATCCCATAAATAAAGGATATATATGAATCCACAGAAAATAAAACGCTCAGTAGAACACCTATGTGAAAGAAAAGTACCTATATTCTTATGGGGACCTCCTGGTATTGGAAAATCTTCAATAATTGCTCAAATTGCAAAGGAAAAAGGAATAGCATGTATAGATTTACGGCTATCTTTACTTGACCCTACAGATTTAAGAGGTATTCCATTTTTTGATGCAGTTAATCAAACAGCTATTTGGGCACCAGCTTCTTTTTTACCAGATGGTAGTATTAAAGAGGGAATTCTATTTTTAGATGAGTTAAATACAGCAGCTCCAATGGTTCAAGCTTCTGCTTATCAGTTGATTCTTGATAGAAAAATTGGGGAATACACACTTCCTGATGGTTGGGCAATAGTTGCCGCTGGAAATAGAGAAAGTGATAGAGGTGTAGTTTTTAGAATGGCAGCACCACTTGCAAATAGATTTATTCACCTTGATATGGAAGTAAGCGTTGATGACTGGAGAGCTTGGGCCATAAACAATAATATTGATTTATCTATTATCTCTTTTATCTCTTATAGACCTGATGCTTTGTTTACTTTTAATACTCAAAGTGATACAAAAGCCTTTGCAACTCCTAGAACTTGGCATTATGTAAATGAAGTTTTATTATCAACTCCTGAAGATGATTTGATAATGGCACTAATTAGTGGAGCAATTGGCGAAGAGTTAGCAGCTTCATTTTTAGGATTTAAAGCAGTTATCAAAGATCTTCCAAATATTGATGGAATTTTAGATGGAACTGAAAAAGAGTTTCCAACAGATACTTCAGCTTTACATATACTTTGTACAGCCTTAGCAATTAGAATTTCTGAAGATACAAGAACAAAAGAGTTAGAAAATCTTGTTAATTACTCGCTAAATCTTCCAGGAGAGTTTTCTGTTATGATTATTCAAGATTTAAGACAAAGAAGTATTGAACTTGATTATCTAAAATCTTGGCCATTGTGGATGAAAAAATTCAACACGCTACTACGTTAATTATGAATGCTGACACACTTTTAATCAAAGCCAAAAGCCAACTAACAACAAAATACCCATATTTTGGAATGTTGGCATCAAGATTAAAACACGAAGAGAGTGAAAATATAGAATCTTATGCCAGTAATGGAGTAAGGTTTTTATATAACCCTGATTTTATAAACAGTTGTACCATTGAAGAGCTCTCTTTTATTTTGACAAACTGTGTTATGCATCACATTTTATCTCACCAACAAAGAAAGCTAAAAAGAAAAGGTTACCTTTGGCAATTGGCAACTGATTACGCAATCAATAATCTTCTTTTTAAAAATGGTATGAAAATGCCTCAAGGCATAAATTATGATAAAAAATTCAAAAATATGTATGCAGAAGAGATTTATGATTTTCTAAAAAAAGAGTTAATTGAGAGTGGAATTGATGCTTTTGATGATGAAAAAACACAAGAACATGATGAGCAAAATAACAATAGAGATAATACTCAAAAGTTTAGAAAAGTAAAAAAAATACAAGAAAATCTAGATGAACGAGATGAAGAGCAATGGGAATACGCAAGTGCACTTGCCAAAGAGGTATCAACTAGAAAATCTTTAATGCCTTTAGGTTTTGAAAGACTTGCAAAAAAAGTAGTAGCCCAAGATATAGATTGGAAGTTTGAACTTTACAATGCCATAAATCGCCACATGAGAAATAACTACGCTTTTATGCCACCAAATAAAAAACATCTATATAGAGGTTTTGCACTTCCCTCACTTACAAGTGATACTTTGAGTTTAATAGTTGCCATTGATACTTCTGGTTCTATTAGAGAAGAGATTTTGGGAGCATTTATTGAAGAGTTTAAAGCTATTATGCAAAACTTTCCAGCAGTAAATATTGAACTTCTAATTGCAGATGCAAAAGTTCATGCTCACTATAGTTTTAGAGGAGCAGAAGATATTGAGTTTGTATTAAAAGGTGGAGGAGGAACGGACTATCGTCCAGTTTTTGAATACATCGATGCAAACTTCCCAATGTCAAGTATGTTATTATACTTCACCGATGGAGATGGAATTTTTCCAAGAATCCCACCACCTTATGAAGTTCTTTGGGCATTATCAAATAAAAAAGAAAGAATCCCTTTTGGTAGAGCTTTGGTGATTTTTTAAATCTTAGAAAAAATTTTGACAAATTCAATAATATGCTATATAATACTTTTAAAAGTACTATTAGGAGTATTATATGATTATAAATGCTAATGAAATAAAAACTAAAGGTGTTTCAATCTTTGCAAATCTTCTTGAAAAATTTGATGAACTAATCATCAATGTAAGAGGCAAAAACCAATATGTCGTACTTGATATAGAAAGATATAAAGAATTAAGAGCAAATGAACTTGATTTAGCATATCTGAAATCACTTCAAGATATAGAAAAAGGTAACTTCAAAGTTCAAAGTGCAAAAGAACATATTGACGAGTTAAGAAATGAATTATAAGTTAGTCATCACAGATGAATATAAAAAACGACTAAAAAGATTCCTAAAAAAACATCCTGATATGTTTGAGCGATATGCTAAATGTATATTTATACTAGAAAATGACCCTTTTCATCCAAGCCTTAGACTTCATAAATTAAAAGGTAAATTAGCAGATTTTCATTCTATTTCTATAAATATGGAATATAGGGTTATTATTGATTTTATCATTAAAGATGGTGAGATTATTCCTATTGATATTGGTTCCCATGATGATGTGTATTGATGATTATTTTGTTTTATAAGCAATACTGAAATATTATTTTTTTATAATAGATAAATTATCAAAAGGAATTTTATGACAAAAATAATCATTTTTGCAGGTTTATTATTTTATATTGGAATTGCATCATTTATTATTTACTTAATATATAAAAACATTAATTCCGATAATGCCTTAACACAGACTGGTATTTTAATATCTACGATAATTCCTATATTGATGTCTGCAACTATTTTCTTAAAACCAAAATATTTTTCAAATGAATACATATATGGAATAAACTTTGATAAAAATACTAATTCATTTAAAACATTAGGATATGAATATAGTTTATTAAGTGATAAAGAGTTAACTCATTACAAAGAAGATGATTACAATAATGTTATTGATTTAATAGAAAAAGAAATAATATACTTACTTAGTGATAATTTTCATTTCTGGGATATTGATTTAAAAACATACAAAGTGAAAGATTCAATAAAAGGTTTTCCTTCAAGTGAACAGTTTTCAAAGAAATCAAAAATTGAAGGGTATACGTACAAAGAAGAGGAAATTAACCAACTTTTTAAACATAATAAATTAATTAGTGAATATTCCCATAAAACTCTTTCTGACAATAATATTATTTTAGGTATGCCTATTAAATTTCAAGTACCTCCAAATACTAGAATATCAACAAATCAAGATGAATATACTAGAGAAATAATTTTTAATGATACTCAATTTGGAATACTTAAGATAACAATTGAGCCTTCTTCTTTTTTTGATGGTAAACATTCAATATTTATAAAATTAAATGTTACAGCAAATAAATGGAATGTTTTATCTGAAGATTTTAAATCTTATGAAAATTGGTATCAAAACATTGATAAAGTTCTAGAAAAATACAACATCAGAGAAAAGAAATAACTCATTTATTCAGTTTATATAAGAAGAAATGAAAGAGAGGAAAGGATTATCAGGTAAATAGTTTTCTTCTCTCAATAAAACACCGCAAACCAAACCGTAGGTTCATCCAAACTCGTAAACTTAAGCCTATGTTTTTCCATAACTCCAATATTCAAACAATCACCTTTTTTTAATTCAACAACTCTATCTTCAAACTCAAGTATTGCAAAACCTTCCAAAACCAAAACAAATTCGCTTTTTTCTTGTTCATACCAAAAATTTTCTGGTGATTTTTGACCATTTGAAACTATTTTTTCTACTTTTATTGTCTCATTTTTAAAAATTTCAAAAAAAATTTCTTCTTTTTTATCAACTATAATTTTCTCAAAAATATTATATTTTTCCATATTAGAACTCTTTAGAATTATGATTTATTGGTATTTTACTCAAAATTACTTAATCATTTGATATAATCTTGATAGATTTAATCAAGTTAGTTAATCACCCCTTATTTAAAGGGTATTATATTAATTGTGATTAAATTACTTGACATTGATAAAAAAATGTTCTATAATTTCAACATATAAAGAAAATAACAAAAAAATAGAAAGGAAAAAAATGCAAAACGAAACAATTGCAATACACGCTGGGTATAACAAAAAAGAAGGTTTTGGAACAATGAGTGTTCCAATTACTCAAACAACTGCTTATGCATTTAGAGATTCTGAACATGCTGCAAATTTATTTGCATTAAAAGAACTTGGACCAATCTACACTAGATTAACAAATCCAACAACTGATGTTTTAGAGCAAAGATTTGCTGCACTTGAAGGTGGAGCTGCTGCTATTTGTACATCTTCAGGACAAGCTGCATCATTTTTTGCAATCGCAAATGTAGCAGAAGCTGGTGATAATATTCTTATTTCTGACAAATTATATGGTGGGAGCGTTACATTATTAACTTACACTATGAAAAGATTTGGAATTAGTGCAAAAGTATTTAAAAGTGACGATGCTTCTGATTTAGAATCATTAATTGATGATAAAACAAAAGCTATCTATTTTGAATCATTATCAAACCCTCAAATTGCTATTCCTGATGTGGAAAAAGTAGTTGAGATTGCAAAAAAACATGGTGTTTTAACTATTTGTGATAATACTGTTGCAAGTGCTGCTTTATTTAATCCTATTAAATGGGGAGTTGATGTTGTTGTTCACTCAACTTCAAAATATACAAATGGTCAAGGAACTGCACTTGGTGGAATTATTGTTGAAAGAGATGGATTAGCTGAATTTTTCAAAGCAAATGAAAATAGATATTCACACTTTACAACTCCTGATGTATCTTATCATGGATTAGTTTATACAGATGTTCCACTTCCAAACTTTTGTTTAAGAATTAGATTATCACTTTTAAGAGATATTGGAGCAACACCAGCACCTTTTAATTCATGGTTATTAATTCAAACATTAGAAACATTAAGTTTAAGAGTTGATAAACATTCAGACAATGCTTTAGAAGTTGCTAAATTCTTAGAATCACATCCAAAAGTAAAAGCTGTAAATTACCCAGGATTAAAATCTAACAAATATTATGACAAAGCTCAAAAATATTTCAAAGGTGGAAAATCATCTGGACTTATCTCATTTGATGTTGAATCATTTGAAGAAGCAAAAAGAGTTATTGATAGTGCAAAACTATTCAGCGTAGTTGTAAATATTGGAGATAGTAAATCACTTATTGTTCATCCAGCATCTACAACTCACTCTCAAATGAGTCCCGAAGAGTTGGCAAAAGCTGGTGTAAATCCTGTGACAATTAGACTTTCAATAGGTTTAGAAAATACTATTGATTTAATTGAAGATTTAACACAAGCATTAAATTAATAAAATGCCGTTAATATCAACAAAAGGTGTATATGGTCTAACAGCCATGTACGAGTTAAGTAAGCATCAAGAAGATACTCCCATGCAAATCAAGGATATATCTGCAAATGCTAATATTCCCCAAAATTACTTAGAACAACTTTTAAGTAAATTAAGACGAGCGGAACTTGTAAAAAGTATACGAGGTGCAAGGGGTGGATATGTACTTGCTAGAAGTGCTAAAGAGATTAAGATAGTTGATATTTTAATCGCTTTAGAGGATGATATTAAAATAATAGATGTTAAAACTGATAATCCAATTTTAAATATCTTTTTTGATGAGTCAAAAAATAGTATGAAAAAGATTTTTGATATTTCTCTAGATAAACTAGATGAATATCAAGAAAAATATAACGAATTTTTACATTACAGTATATAAGCAAGGCTTTATTCTTAAAGCCCTTTAGGTTTTGCTACTTTTAAGGATTTTTTATAAATCCTGCTAAAAAGTAGATAAATATGAAAAGGTTCCCTTCTAAATGGGAACCATTTGAAAGGAATAACAAAATGAAATATGCAAATAACATAACAGAATTAATCGGTAACACACCTTTAGTAAAATTACAAGGTGCAAGTAACACAAGTGGTGCAACAGTTTTAGGTAAATGTGAATTTATGAATCCTTCACATTCTGTAAAAGATAGAATTGGTACAAACATGATAAATGCAGCTTTAAAAGCTGGATTAATTAAAGAAGGTACAACTGTAATTGAACCTACAAGTGGAAATACTGGAATTGCATTAGCTTCTGTTTGTGCTGCTCTTGGAATTAAATTAGTTCTTACAATGCCTTCATCAATGAGTATTGAAAGAAGAAGATTATTAAAAGCTTTAGGAGCTGAGTTAGTATTAACTGCACCTGAAAAAGGTATGAAAGGTGCTATTGAAAAAGCTGTTGAATTACAAGAGGCAACTCCAAACTCTTTTATTCCTCAACAATTTGCAAATGAAGCAAATCCAGAAATTCATAGACTTACAACTGCAAAAGAAATTTTAGCTGATACTGATGGGAAAATTGATATTTTCGTAGCTGCTATTGGAACAGGTGGAACAATTACTGGAACTGGTGAAGTTTTAAAAGCTCATAATCCAAATATCCAAATTATTGCAGTTGAACCTGAAGCATCACCAGTATTAAGTGGTGGAAAACCAGGACCTCATAAAATTCAAGGAATTGGAGCTGGGTTTGTACCTGATGTTTTAAATACAAAAATTTATGATGAAGTATTACAAGTATCAAATGATGATGCAATTATGACTTCAAGAAGAATTGCTCAATCTGAGGGTTTACTAGTTGGTATTTCTGCAGGGGCTAATATTTATGCAGCGCAATTAGTTGCAGCAAGACCAGAAAACAAAGGTAAAACTATTGTTACAATTTTATGTGACACAGGTGAGAGATACCTAAGTTCAGGTTTATATGATTATGATGAAGAGTAAAAACTCTTTATCATAATTGCTTTAATTAAATACAGGAAAAGAAATGCACGAAAAACCATATAGGTCTGTTGTAAAAGCTATCTCATGGCGAACAGTTGGAACTATTGATACAATTATTGTTTCATATTTTATTACTGGGAATCTAGTAATGGCAGCTTCAATTGGTTCAATTGAAGTAATAACAAAAATGGCTTTATACTATTTTCATGAAAGAGCTTGGAATAAGTTATCTTTTGGAAGAGTAAAAGAAGAAGCAGTTGATTATCAAATTTAGGTTATATAATGAGTAATAAAGAATTAATAGAAAATATAAACAAAGAGTTAGAAAACAAATCTACACAAGAAGTGATAGAGTATTTTTTAACAAAATTCAAAAATGTGGCACTGAGTTCAAGCTTAGCAGCTGAAGACCAAGTTTTAACGGATATTATTTTGAAACAAGATAAGAATGCAACAATATTTACATTAGATACAGGAAGATTACACCCTGAAACTTATGATGTTATGGATGCAACAAATCTAAAGTATGGTGTAAAAATTGATGTATTTTTCCCAGACAGCCAAAAAGTTCAAGAGTTATATCAAACTCAAGGTGTAAATGGTCAATATGAAAGTATTGATAATAGAAAAAACTGTTGTAATATTAGAAAAATCGAACCTTTAAAAAGAGCTTTAAAAGATGTTGAAGTTTGGATAACTGGTTTAAGAGCCGCTCAAAGTGTTACAAGAGTTGATATGCCTTTAGTTGAATGGGATGAAAACTTCAAAGTAATTAAAGTAAATCCTTTAATTAATTGGGAAGAAAAAGATGTATGGGATTATATAAAAGAAAATAGAGTTCCATATAACAAACTTCACGATAAAGGATTTCCAAGTATTGGTTGTGCTCCATGTACACGAGCTATCAAAGATGGTGAAGATATAAGAGCAGGAAGATGGTGGTGGGAAAACCCAGAACACAAAGAGTGTGGTTTACACAAGAAATAAGAGTAAGGCTTTGTTCTCAAAGCCCTTTAGGTTTTGCTACTTTTAGGGATTTTTCACAAATCCCGCTAAAAAGTAGTTATATAAAAAATAGGTTCCTTTAAAATGGGAACCATTTGAAAGGGAAAAAAATGCAAATAAGTCAAAATAGATTAACACATCTAAAACAACTAGAAGCAGAATCAATGCATATTATGAGAGAAGTTGTAGCAGAGTTCTCAAATCCAGCAATGTTATATAGTGTTGGAAAAGACTCTTCTGTAATGTTACATCTTTTACAAAAAGCATTTTATCCTGCACCTCCTCCACTTCCTTTAGTTCATGTTGATACAACATGGAAGTTTAAAGAGATGATTGAGTTTAGGGATAAAAGAGCAAAAGAAGTTGGTATGGAACTTATAGTTTATACTAATCCAAAAGGTGAAGAGATGAATATCTCTCCTTTTACTCACGGTTCAGCATTACATACAGATGTTATGAAAACTGAAGGATTAAAACAAATGTTAAATATCCAAAAGTTTGATGCTGTATTTGGTGGAGCAAGACGTGATGAAGAAAAATCAAGAGCAAAAGAGAGAATCTACTCTTTTAGAGATAAAAACCATAGATGGGATCCAAAATCTCAAAGACCAGAATTATGGAATGTCTATAATGGAAGACACACAAAAGGTGAGTCTATTAGAGTATTCCCATTATCAAACTGGACAGAATTAGATATTTGGCAATATATTTATCTTGAAGGTATTCCTATTCCTGATTTATATTTCTCAAAAGAGAGAGAAGTAGTTGAATATATGGGTACAAAAATCATGGTTGATGATGAAAGAATGCCTGAAGAGTTGAGAAAAACAGCTAAAAAAGAGATGGTAAGATTTAGAACTTTAGGTTGTTATCCATTAACTGGTGCAGTTAATAGTGAAGCTACAACTTTACCTGAGATTATTCAAGAGATGTTAATTTGTACTACAAGTGAAAGACAAGGAAGATTAATAGATAGTGATGGTGACGCATCAATGGAGAAAAAGAAACAAGAAGGGTATTTTTAGAATGGCACATCAATCAGATTTAATAGCAGAAAATATAGAACAATATTTAAAAGAACACGAAAATAAAGAAATATGTAGATTTATCACTTGTGGAAGTGTTGATGATGGTAAAAGTACTCTAATTGGAAGACTTTTATATGATTCAAAAATGATTTTTGAAGATCAATTAGCAGCTATTGAAAAAGATAGTAAAAAATCAGGAACTACTGGTGATAAAATCGATTTAGCACTTTTAGTTGATGGATTGGCATCTGAGAGAGAACAAGGTATTACTATTGATGTTGCTTATAGATTTTTCTCAACTGATAAAAGAAAGTTTATTATTGCAGATACTCCAGGTCACGAGCAATATACAAGAAATATGGCAACGGGTGCGAGTACTGCTGATATTGCTATTATTTTAATAGATGCAAGACAAGGAATTTTAACTCAAACTAAAAGACACTCTTATATTGCAAGTTTATTAGGTATTAAAAACCTAATCGTTGCTATTAATAAAATGGATTTAGTTGATTTTAGTGAAGAAGTTTTTGAAAATATCAAGAGAGATTATAATGATATTATCGAGTATCTTCCTCATCATAATGATTTAAATATTCAGTTTATACCTATTTCGGCTTTAGATGGAGATAATATCTTAACTATTTCACCAAAATGTTCTTGGTATAAAGGTCTTCCTTTAATGCCATTATTAGACAATACGTCTATACATAAACAAGAGTCTTCATCATTTAGACTTCCTGTTCAATATGTTTTACGTCCTCACTTAAATTTTAGAGGATTCTCTGGAACAATTGCAAGTGGTGAGATAAAAGTTGGTGATGAAATTACAGTTTTACCATCAAGAAAAACAAGTAAAGTAAAATCAATAGTATCAAATGATATTAAAGATTTAAGACCAACAGGAAAAGATGAGCAAGTTGAAACAATACAAAAAGCATTCGCTCCAATGGCAACAACAATTACACTTGAAGATGAAATTGATATTTCAAGAGGAGATATGATAGTTAAATCTAGTGATATTCCTAAAGTATCAAATCAGTTATCAGCAATGGTAGTATGGATGGATGAAACTCCAATGAAACTTAATCAAAATTATGTGATTAAAAGAGCAACTTCAGTGATAAATGGTGCATTTAATCACATTGAATTTAAAAAGAATATCAATACTTTTGAAGAAATTGATGCAAGTGAATTATCACTTAATGATATTGCAAAATGTACAATATCACTTGATAGAGAAATTGCAGTTGATCCATACCATGAAAACAGATATACAGGAAGTTTTATTATCATAGATAAATATACAAATTCAACTGTGGGTGCTGGTATGATTGTATCTTCAATTGAAGGTTTTGCAAAACTTGAAGATGAGAAAAAACTTTACTCAAAAGCTGAAATTGAATTAAATGAATTTATTAGAAGAAATTATCCTGAATGGGATTGTAAGGCAATATAATGTCTAATAATTTAGCATTAAATATAGAAAAAATTAAACAAGAAAAAAATGGAATAGATGTCCTAGCAGACATCTATTTTCATGCTGTTTTTGCAGAAAGAGTTAGTCCTGAAAATTTAGAAAGATTCAAATGGTACGGACTTTACGCACAAGATGAAAAACAAGAATATTTTATATTAAGAATTCCATTATCAATGGGTGAATTAAATCTTCAACAAATCAAAACACTTAGTTTAATCTCAAAAGAGTATGCAAATAATAGTTTAGTTTTCTCATCTACTCAAAAAGTTGAATTAAAAGATATAAAGATTCATAATTTACCAAACATCTTTAATCTACTTCAAGAAGTTGGTCTTAACACCTCTTTTGAAGCAGGTCACACAGTAAGAAGAGTTCTTACTTGCCCAATTAATACAATTGATGATTCTCAAGTATTTAATGTGTCAGCACTTGCAAAAAAACTAGATGAAACTTTCATAGGAAATAAGAAATTTTCAAATCTGCCAAACTCTCTTCAAATGGCTATAAGTGGCCATGAAGAGGGATGTAATGTACAAACTACTCCAGAAGTTAGTTTTAATGCAACAACAAATGACAAAGATAAAATCATATTTATGATTAAAATTTTAGATGTAAATATAGGATATATTAGCCCTGCACAAGTTATAAATACAGCAAAAGCAATAGCTGAAATTTATAGAGATTTTGGAGATAGAGGAAACTTCTTAACTAGTTCTTTTGAACATCTTGTGAAAAAATGGGGAATAGCTAGATTCTTTGATATATTAAACCCTTCAACTAATTATAAAATTCAAAGAAATATCTCTACAAAACAAAGTACGACTCCAAGAAATCCAAGAATGGGAATAAACAAAAGTAGTATAGAAGGAGAGAGTTATATTGGGTGTAAAATCACCTCATCAATAATAGAAAATAAATCTCTTGATTCCCTATCAAATCTTTTAGAAAAATATAGTGCTTCAAAAATCAAAATTACCCACAAAGGTAATATTGTAATATTAGATGCACAATCAAAAAGTGCAAATGATTTTGCTAAAGAGTTAGAGAAAATCAATTTTAATCCCTTTGTTTAAATAAAAAAAGCTTACACTAGCTTTTTTTATTCAAGCTAACTCTTATGATAAATAACTTAAAATTATAAACTTAATAATCAAAACTAATCAAATGAGCAAATAAAAATGAACAAAAATATTTTTAGACCTTTTTTCAATGAAAATACAGATATATTAAATTTTATTAAATACAACACTATTGGGAAAAATAAAAAAGAGTATTTTGATTATACTGCCTCAGGATTAGCTTTTAGACAAATAGAAAATAGAATCCATGATGTACTTGAAACTTATGCCAATACACACTCAAAAGAGGCATCAAATGCCGATAAAACTACAAACTATTATGAAATGGCAAGAACTACACTTGCTAAAAATCTAGAACTTAATGAAGATTTTGCAATCCTTCCAAGTGGCTGTGGAACAACTGCTGCCATAAAACACTTTCAAGAGTTAATGGGATTATACATTCCACCTTCTACAAAAAAAAGATATGGTTTTCAAATAGATTTAAAAACTGCACCTTTAGTAATAGTTGGACCTTATGAACACCACTCAAATGAAGTCTCTTTTAGAGAAGCTTTATGTGAAATACAAAGAATAAATTTAGATAAACAAGGTTTAGTAGATTTAAACCACTTAAAAGAAGTTTTAGAAAAAAACAAACATAGAGAGATAATTGCTTCATTTTGTGTTGCTTCAAATGTAACAGGAATTATAACTCCCTATGAAGAGATTTCAAAAATATTAAGAAGTTACAATGCTCTAGTTTGTTTTGATGCAGCGGCTTCAAGTCCATATATGAATATTCCATCACATTTATATGATGCAATGTTTATGTCGCCTCACAAACTTCTAGGTGGCCCTGCTTCTTGTGGTTTATTAATAATTAGAAAGTCTTTGATTGATACAACTATTGCTCCATCATTTGCAGGTGGTGGAACTGTTTTATATGTAAATAAAACTTCACAAACTTATCAACAAGATATTGAAGCTAGAGAAGAAGCTGGAACCCCTCCAATTTTGCAATTTATTAGAGCATCTCTTGCATATCAATTAAGAAATGAAATTGGTTTTGAATTTATAAAAAAACAAAAAGAAGAGTTAAAAGAGTTATTTATAAATGAACTAAAAAAGATTCCAAATTGTGAAATATACGGAAATCAAGAGGCTTCAAATATAGGAATAGTATCTTTTAATATAAAAGGTTTCAGTCCATACGAATTATGTAATCGTTTATCTTCAAATGATGGAATCCAAACAAGAGCGGGATGTTCATGTGCAGGACCATATGGTCATGATTTATTAGGAATAAAAGAACTTGATATGAATAATCGACCAGGTTGGGTTAGAGTATCTATTCATTTCTCTCAAACAAAAGAAGAAATAATGAATTTGGTTGAAAGTATTAAAAGAATTAAAAATTAATTTGCATAAAAAAATGATGATTTGACAAACTTTTTTTCTCTGCTTTCCCAATTTATCGACCCTATTAAAAACTAATTCAAACACTACACAAAAGCTACATATTTCGTTTAATTTTCATTAACCCAAAGAGCTTACAATCCCACATGAATTTCATAATATTTTTTTTAGTTTTTGTTACAGTTTTTGCTTTTCAAACTTTTATAATAAAAAAACGTCTTATAAATAAACTCGATTTTACTTATAAGACGAAAAAGTATCTTAGCCTAATTTTGTATATCACTTTTTTGGGTGTAATTTTATACCCAATGGCAAGATACTACCCATTCGTGCCTAACTGGCTCTATTTTGTCCTTTCCTTGCCAATTGGGGTGATTTTTTTAACATTTATTATTACTTTATTACATGAAATCATCTCTTTTGGAATTAACAAAACACCATTCAAAAAAAATAGAAGAGAATTCTTCAAAAAAGGCTTAGATATTGGTGCAATTTCTCTTGTGATTGCCACAAATGCTAAAGCTATTGATAATGCTAAAAATGTAGAAATTGAAGTTGTAGATGTAAAAATAAAAGATTTAAAATCACCCTACACTATTGTTCAAATAAGTGATGTTCACATTGGTGGATTAATTGATAAAGATTTTATAAACACTCTTGTAAAAAAAATAAATATTTTAAATGCCGATGTAGTTGTAATAACTGGCGACTTAGTTGATACAAAATTAGAGTATGCAGCTCCTGCACTTAATGAACTCAAAAACATAAAATCAAAATATGGAACATATTTTATAGTTGGAAATCATGAATATTTTCATGGAGTTAAACCAATTATTGATTACGTAAATTCTTTGGGAATAAAAACTTTAGAAAATGAAAATGTTTATGTTGGACCAAAAGATGAAGGGTTTAATCTTTGTGGAGTTTATGATAGATTTGGTTTTAAATATAATGATTTTATACCTGATATTAATAAAGCTATGCAAAATAGACAAAATTCACCAACCATTCTCTTAGCTCATCAACCAAAATTTGTTGAAGAGATAGGAAATACCCAAGGAATAGATTTAATTCTTAGTGGACATACCCATGGTGGACAGATTTTCCCATTTAATTTTTTAGTAAAACTTCAACAACCTTATGTAAAAGGTCTTCACACATATAATGACTTTACACAAGTTTATGTAAATAAAGGTACTGGATTTTGGGGACCACCTATGAGACTTGGTGCTAGTAGCGAAATAACTGTTTTAAAATTACACTCTTAACTTTATAACTAGCACTCTATTTTATCTCTTACAAATTAATGCATTGAACAAGGACTCATTCCTGTTTTAAAAAACATTGCAGTTACTGTATCCATTGTTTGAATATGATTTATTAACCAATTCACAAGATTATTTTCAAAATAGTTTTTTAATTCTAAAATATTCCTTGTATTCTCAAAATTATTAAAAAGTTCTTTTATCTCTGATAAATTGATATTATGTTCATTTTTATGAAATTCATAAGCAAAAAAACCTTTTTCTCTCATTTGTATCTCTTCAGTTTCAAAATGATTTTCAGTGTGAGTTATCCACTCTTTATATTTATTTTCTAAATTTTTTAGGCTTAATTCATTTTGTTCTTTTTCATACTCCAAAATATATTTATAAAGTTCATTTATTATTTCTGTATCTTCAAAATGTGTATCATTCATAAAATCCATCGCTACAAGTGGTAAATCATTCTTATTTATTAGCATATTAACTCCTATTTTTTGTAATTCTATAATAATTCTAAATCTTTTTAATTGATTGTCATCAACATATTAAACTTTATGCAATATAGTTAAGTTTTAATTGTATTACTAATATACAGCTATTTAATAAATTTACTTATTTTATTCATGTATAATAATTTCAATTAAAATTTAAAAGGATTGTAAATGTCTTTAAAAGTAGTTATTTCCCACAAAACTCACTATAAATACGATAGACCTATATCTTTATCTCCACACATTATAAGATTAAGACCCGCACCTCATAGTAGAACTCCAATTGAAGCTTATTCATTAAAAATAAAACCAGATGGTCATTTTTTAAACTGGCAACAAGATCCATTTGGAAACTACCAAGCAAGAGTAGTTTTTCCTGAAAAAACAAAAGAGTTTTTTATTGATGTTGAAATTATTGCTGATTTAATTACATTAAATCCTTTTGACTTTTTTGTTGAAGAAAGTGCTACAAACTTTCCTTTTGAATATAAAAAAGAATTAAAAAAAGAGTTAAAACCTTATTTAAAAATCAATGAAAAAGGTAAACTTCTTAAAGATTTTGTAAAAAGTATTGATAAAAGTGAAAAACCTATTATTGATTTTTTAGTAGAAGTTAATCAAAAAATTAACCAATATGTAAACTATACAGTAAGACTAGAAGCAGGTGTTCAAACTTGTAAAACTACTTTAGAAAATAAATTAGGTTCTTGTAGAGATTCTGCTTGGCTTTTTGTACAAGTTTTAAGACATTTAGGACTTGCAGCACGTTTTGTATCTGGATATTTAGTTCAATTAACGGCTGACGTTAAATCACTTGATGGACCAAGTGGTCCTGAAGCTGACTTTACAGATTTACATGCATGGACAGAAGTTTATATTCCTGGTGCTGGTTGGGTTGGACTTGATAGTACAAGTGGACTGTTTGCAGGTGAAGGTCATATTCCATTAGCTTGTACTCCTCACTATAATAGTGCTCATGCAATTGAGGGATTTAGTGATAAATGTGAAACAGAGTTTGAATTTGATAATAGTGTTACAAGAATTTTTGAATCTCCAAGGGTTACAAAACCTTATAAAGAAGAACAATGGAAAGCTATTTATGACTTAGGTTTCAAAGTAGATGAAGATTTAGAAAAAAATGATGTTCGTCTAACAATGGGAGGAGAACCAACATTTGTTTCTATTGATGATATGGAATCAGCTCAATGGAATAGTGAAGCAGATGGTGAACACAAAAGAGAATTAGCTACAAAACTAGCAAGAAGACTTTTAGATACAAGTACAACTGGTGGACTTTTACACCATGCCCAAGGAAAATGGTACCCAGGTGAACCACTTCCTAGATGGCAAACAACAATTTATTGGAGAAAAGATAAAAAACCAGTTTGGGAAAATCCTGCACTTTTAGCAAATAAAGATGATGTATTTCCTTATACAACTGCTGATGCAAAAAACTTCTTATCGACACTTGCATCTGTTTTAGGTGTTAGTGATGAAAATATAAGTCCAGCCTTTGAAGATCCAATCTATTATATTATGAAAGAAGCAGAACTTCCTCTTGATATTGACCCTTTAAAATATGATTTAAAAGATCCACTTGAGAGAAAAACAATAGCTGAGAAATTATCACAAGGCTTAAACAATGAAGTTGGTTACGTTTTACCTTTAAATTTTGGTGTTTCAAAATGGATAAGTTCAAAATGGGAATTTAGAAGAAATCACCTATTTTTAAGTGCTGGAAATTCACCAATGGGATTAAGACTTCCATTAGAATCATTAGTAGTAAAACCAGCTATTGAATTAGAAAAAAGTTTTGAAACAGACCTTTTTGCATATGCACCTGCACTTGGAGATTACATTAAAGATGTGAAAAAAAGAGCTAAAAAAACTAGCAAAAAAACAACGCCAAAATTTAATTCAAATACTTTTGTAAGAACTGCAATTACTTCTGAAATTAGAGATGATAAACTTTGTATTTTCCTTCCTCCAATTGAAGATACAGAAGTATTCTTAGATTTAATTGCTTCAATTGAACAAACTGCAACTATATTAAATTTATCAGTAATCATTGAAGGGTATGAACCTCCACACGATTTAAGAACAGATAGAATTAAAGTAACTCCAGATCCAGGTGTTATTGAAGTTAATATTCAACCTGCAACTTCTTGGAAAGAGTTAAGTGATAATCTACTTGCACTTTATGAAGATGCAAGACTTTGTAGACTTGGAACTGAAAAGTTTATGATTGATGGTAGACACACAGGAACTGGTGGTGGTAACCATGTTACTATTGGGGCATTAAAACCTAGTGATTCACCACTTTTAAGAAATCCTCAATTACTTAGAAGTTTAATCACATTCTGGCAACACCATCCAGGTTTATCTTATCTATTCTCAGGAGCATTTATAGGCCCTACTTCACAAGCTCCAAGAGTTGATGAAGGAAGAGCTGAAAATCTTTATGAATTAGAGATTGCCTTTTCACAAATTCCAGAAACTGGTGATGTTCCATTTTGGTTAACGGATAGATTATTTAGACATATGCTAACAGACATTACAGGAAATACTCATAGAAGTGAGTTTTGTATAGATAAATTATATTCTCCTGATAGTAGTACAGGAAGACTTGGTATTTTAGAGCTTAGAGCTTTTGACATGCCACCTCACTCTCAAATGGCACTTTTACAAATGTTATTGGTACGAGCACTAGTATCTTGTTTTTGGCAAAAACCATATAAACATGATTTAGTTAGATGGGGAACAAGATTACATGATAAATTCTTACTTGAACACTATGTAAAAGATGACTTAAGAAGTGTCGTTCAATACTTAAATGATGAAGGTTATGAGTTTAAACTTGATTGGTTTGACCCATTCTTTGAATTTAGATTCCCATTATATGGAATGACTATGATTGAGGGAATGCCTGTTGAAATTAGATCAGCTATTGAGCCATGGAATGTTCTTGGTGAAGAATCAAGTTCACAAGGAACATCAAGATATGTTGATTCATCAGTTGAAAGATTACAAATAAAAATTGAGAATTTCAATGAAGAGAGATATATAGTAACTTGTAATGGTGTTCAAGTTCCCCTATCAAAAACAGATATTGAAGGAGAGTATGTAAGTGGAGTTAGATATAAAGCTTGGCAACCTTGGTCAGCCCTTCATCCAACCATTAAAGTAGATACACCTTTAACTTTTGATATAATAGATAAATGGAATACTAGATCTATTGGTGGGTTTAATTATTTTGTTGCACATCCAGGTGGAAGAAGTTATGATACCTTCCCTGTAAATTCTTATGAAGCAGAATCAAGAAGAATAAATAGATATTGGGATTTCAATCACTCTCAAGGTGAAGTTGAAGCTTATGAACCATCTATTTCAGGGGAAGCAAATACTCTATTTGCAGTGGAAGCAACAAGAACATTAACAAATACAAAAGGAAGTAAAAAACTTCTTTTCAAAGAGATGCCAAAAAATAAAGAATACCCACATACATTAGATTTAAGACAAAGGTGGATTAAAAAGTAGATGTCAATTTTTGATAGTTGTAAGTTAGAATCATCATTTGATGAGATGTTTGATAAATCTTGTACACCAAGAGCTCATTGGGCTGATATAATTGACGGAATAGAAAAAGCCGGTATCAAACAGCTTGAACAGAAACAACTAGAAATTGATTGGAGACTTGAAGATAATGGGGTTACTTATAATATTTATAATGACCCTGAGGGTAATAATAGAAGATGGAATTTAGACCCTATTCCTTTAGTTCTTACAGATACGGAATGGGAAGAAGTTTCAAAGGGATTAAAACAAAGAGCAAAACTTTTAAATCTAATTTTCAAAGATTTATATACTGAGCAAAGATTAATAAAAGAGGGAATTGTTCCAGCTGAAATTATCTTTGCCCACAAAAGTTTTATACCTGAAGTTTTTAACTTTGAAAATAAAGATTACTACTCTATGCGATTTTATGCAGCAGATATTAGTCGTGGTCCTGATGGAAAATTTTGGGTTATAAATGATAGAACTCAATCACCATCAGGTCTTGGATATGCTATAGAAAATAGACTTACAATGAACTCTATCTCAGATGATTTATATCCAAATGTAGAGATTTTGAAAATGGCAAAATTTATTGAGGGTTTTAAAAATATGTTAAAATCTCTCTCTTCGTCAAATCATGATAATCCACTAATTGCACTTTTAACGCCAGGTCCTTTAAATGAAACCTATTTTGAACACTCATATATTAGTTCTTTTTTAGATTTAACTCTTGTTCAAGGGGAAGATTTACTTGTAAAAAACAACCAATTATGGTTAAAAAGTTTAAATGGATTAAGAAAAGTTGATACTTTAATTAGAAGAGTTGATTCACAATATTGCGACCCATTAGAACTTAGAAATGATTCACAACTTGGAGTTGCTGGACTTGTAAATGTAATTAGAAAAGATAATTTATCAATGATAAATCCAATTGGTATTGGTATTTTAGAGAACATTGGTCTAAATCCATTTATGAAAAATATTGCAAAATTTTTATTAAATGAAGAGTTAATATTACCCCAAATTGCCACTTGGTGGTGTGGACAAAAGAATGAACTAGAGTTTGTACTTAAAAATATCAAAAATCTAATTATAAAAAAGATTGATCGAACAGATAATATTGAAGTTCATTTTGCCCATAAATTAGATGAAGTTGAGTTAAATAAACTTATAGAAAAAATAAAAAGCAATCCTCACTATTATGTTGGACAAGAAGTTATAGATTTTTCAACAACTCCCTCTTTTACAAAAGGGAAAATTGAACCAAGAAATACTGTAATTAGAGCCTTTTCTTATTTAGAAGGAAAAGATTATCAAGTAATGCCTGGGGGATTAATAAGAGTTTCTCCATCAACAGATTCACTGGTTGTTTCAAATCAAAAAGGTGGAACAAGTAAGGATTTATGGATTCTTGGAAAAGATGAAGCTTTTAATGGAAATAACATTTTTAAAAATAGAGCTTTTATTGATTCTAGATTAGAAAATATTTCAACCAAAAGAGCAGAAAATCTCTTTTGGTTAGGAAGATATTTAACAAGAGCAATAACAACAGCTAGAATGGTTAGATTTAATTTAAAAAATATGCTAAATCTAAATAGATATGAAGACAATGCAAATTCGAAAAAAACAAATACTATTTTAAATAATGCCTTAACTCATCTAACAATGAGTTATCCTGGCTTTTTAAATGAAGAGTTAGTTTCACCTCTTAAAGAGATTGTTTCCTTGATTAGAGATAAAAATAGAATGGGAACACTTAGTTTCACTCTATCTATGCTTTCAAATCTTAATGCCAGTGTAAAAAATCTTCTTACAATGGAAGCATGGCGAATATATGAAAGAATGCAAAAAGATTGGAACAGTTACAATAAAAGAGAAGTTTTCACATATAAAGATCATATAAATGAACTGGATAGATTATTAATTTATTTAATGGCGTATAGAGAATTAATTGATGAAAGTATGTTTAAAGAACAAGGACTAATTTTATATGACATTGGTTCTAAAATAGAAATTTCTCAACTTTTAATTGCAAAATTAAGATCTCTTCTTACTCTAAAACTTGATAAATTAATTGAATATGATGTTTTAGACTCTATGTTAAACTCTTATGAGAGTTATAACTCTTATAGGGCTTATTATAAATCATCATTGGATTTAGAAAATGTATTGGATTTTTTAATGTTTAATACAAAATACCCAAAATCGTTAATTTATATAATAACTCAATTACTAAATGATTTAAAAGAATTACCAAGAAATATCAATAATTCACATCTTAGTAATTTTGAAGAACCTGTATTTAAAGTCTTTTCAATGATAACATTAACAAATACCCAAAAACTTTTAGAAAGTGATGAAGATGAGTATGTTTATACACATTTAGATGAGTTTTTATCAACTATCTCTAATTTATTAACAGAAACTTCTGAAGAATTAACTAAAACATATTTTTCACACTATAATGAGTAAACATGATTTATAAAATATACCACGAAACAAAGTTTGATTATGCAGGACTTGTAACCTTTAGCCATAATATTGCAAGATTAAAACCTAAAGATTCGAATACTCAAAAGCTATTAGAATATTCACTAAAAATTGAACCAACACCCTATGAAACAAGTGAATTTATTGATTATTTTGAGAATACAAATAATTTTATGCTTATTAGAGAATCTCACAAAAATCTAAAGGTAATTGCTACTTCAAAGGTTGAGAGATTTGAAAATGAGATAAAAAAAGAGATTGATTCATTAAAAAATATAAAAACAACAGTAAAAGATTTAAAAGATAGACTTAGCTCATATAATCCAAATGATGTTTTAGCAAAATATTTTTTATTTGAAACAGAGTCTATTCCAATGCCATCAAAAGAGATAAAAGATTATGCTTTAAAATCTTTTGATGAAAATAGAAATATTATTGAAGCTACAAGTGAATTTATGGCAAGAATATTTAATGATTTTAAATTTGTATCAGGCTTCAGTGATATTACAACACCAATTGAAGTAATTTTCAAAGAGAAAAAGGGTGTTTGCCAAGATTTTGCACAATTTGCAATCTCAGCTCTTAGAAGTATTGGAATTCCAACACGTTATATAAGTGGTTACATACAAACTATTCCTGCGGAAGGAAGCGAAAAACTCTTTGGAGTTGATGCTTCACATGCTTGGTTTTCTATTTATGTTCCTGATTTTGGTTGGGTTGATTTTGATCCAACTAATAATAAAATTCCAAATGAAGAGTATATAATCTTAGGATATGGAAGAGATTATTTAGATATATCTCCTTTAAAAGGTGTAGTTCAAAGTAGTGGGAATAGTATGCTTAGCGTTAAAGTGGATGTGAGAGTTTTAAATTAAGAAAGAAAGACTAGAAGAGTTTAAAAACTCTCCCACTCTCCATCATCTTTTGTAGGTTTTGAAGTAACTACAGGTTTTGATTCATGTTTTACTACTTTATTTACTACTTTGTTTGGAACTGGTATTGAATGTGTATTTTTTTTAGCTACTTCTACACTTTTTGCTCTAACATCATTTTTACCTTTAAACTCTTTTTCATCTGCATTTGATACAACCAATTTAGCTATTTGGTCTGTTAATACAGCAACATCATGTGTTTGTGATGCTACAGCTGCATTTTGTTGAGTTTGTTGGTCTAATTGATTTACTGCATCATTAATTTGTTCAATTCCAAGTAATTGCTCTTTTGAAGCATTTTGAATATCTGAAATTAAATTTATTGTATGAACAATATTTTCATTTAATTGTTTATATCCATCTATCATATTACCTGCAATTTGTTTACCATGATTTGCTTTTGTTGTTGCATTTTCAACTATTGTTTTAATCTCTTTTGCTGCTTCTGCAGATCTTGATGCAAGGTTTCTTACTTCTGCTGCAACTACCGCAAATCCTTTTCCAGCTTCTCCCGCAGTTGCTGCTTCAACGGCTGCATTTAAAGAAAGAATATTTGTTTGGAAAGCAATTTGATCAATAATAGAAATTGCATCATTAATTAAATTAACTTGTGTATTTATCTCATCCATAGAAACTGTAGTTTGATTTGCAAGTTTTTCACCATGAGTAGCTGATGCAGTTACTTCATTTGAAAGCATTGCCATTTTAGAAATATTTTCTGTATTATTTCTAATATTTGAAGTAATTTCTTCAATTGCAGCAGCTGTCTCTTCTAAAGAAGCTGCAGCTTCATTTGAACTTTGATTTAACTTATCAACATTTACAAGTAGAATATTTGAACTCTCATCTAAAGTTAATCCATTTGTTTTGTTTTCTACTAACATTTGAGTAATTGAGTTTTGTAAAGTATTAATACCAGTAACTAATCTTTCAAATACTCCGCCATGTTCATCATTTGGATGCATTTTTAAAGATTCTAAATAATCTAAATTTGCATATTTTTCTAAAATATAATCAACTTCTTCAAATCTATCTCTTGTACTTTTTATCATTCCATTTACATTGTTTTTAAACTCTTCCAAAGAAGCATTAGATGTTGATTTCTCAATAAATTGAGAATACCAACCATTATTTACTCTTGTCATTACTACTTTTGCATCTTCAATTAAAGCAACATCTTGATTTAGAGTTTTTTCAATTTGTTTAATATTTTCATTTACAAAAAGTGCCATTTCACCAAATTCATCTTTTGTTTTATCTTCTAATAATGAAACTGTAGTTGTTTTTTTATTTAGATAATCAAAGAAAGAAATAAGTCCATTTTTGAAATCACTTAATGATTTAACAACTATGCTTGAAATGAATAAAGAGAATAATATAAAAATCATAATAGCAACAATTGCAAGAGCAATTAAAGTCGTGTTCAATGAAGATTCTGCTTCTTGTTTTAACAGTAATGCACTTGCATTTATCTCTTTTATTTTTGATTCTAAAATAGTTCCAGCTTGTGCCATTTTTGTTATTGTAGCTTTTATCTCTGCTGTTTCTTCATTAATGCCATTTTTTGAGTTTGCTATTTTCATTGATGCAACAACACCAAAGTCGCTAACATATTGTTTTGAAGATGCCAAAATTTCATCGCATAAATCTTTATTTTTTTGTACTGATACTTTCTTTTTTAATTCTAAAACTTCTTTATCTAAATCTCCAAAATTATCCCCAACTTTTTTTGCATTCTCATCTGTTGGCGCTCTTAAAAATTGATAAACAGTTATTCTTCCCTTTAGAAGTTCTTGAATAAACTCTTCTGTACTTATTACTATTTGATTTCTTGTATTTTGAATACCACTATAGTGAGTATATACTACCCCTGATACAATTACTATTATTACAAACATAAATGGAAATAATAGTAATTTCATTTTAGTGTTAATGTTTTTTATCATTATTTTTCCTAATAATTTAAATATATGCGATTATATCATATTTTAAATCTAAGAATTGAATAGGTTAACAAATAATAACAAATAAATAATAAAGTGTAACCGATTGTAAAGCTAAAAAAAGGATTTTTCTAGAATATATAGGTTAATAATAATTTAATCATGAATTAGCAATTATTTTTCATATGTGTTTTTTAAATTATTATTTTTAATATTTTGAGAGAATAATTACTTTTTACTTTGAAAGATTAACTAGGTTTAACTAGCCAATCTTTGCAATTCTAAAAGCAACTGCATGTTCATAAATCAATGAATTACTATAAAAACAAGTAATCATTCCATTACATGGAGCTAAAAATTGATGTATTACTTCACCCTCTAAAGAGTGAACAATTTCACCAATAACTTGATCTTTTGACACATAATTACCAGCTAGTTCTTTTGAGATAAAAATACCACTTCTTGGAGATTTAACAACATCGATAGAATTTCTATCAATTACAGTTGATTCATATCCATTAAAAATATGATAATTAATAATTTTAGTTTTATCCATAAATCTAATCATTGCTTGATTTATTTGACTTGCTATTTTTTTATCAACTTGATTATCACTTGGGCATATAATTGAAAATGCCTTTGTTCCCCAAAGTTGCCAGTTATATTGTAATGTAACTGTATCTATTGATTTCATTGTTCTGTGATGAATCATTTTAAAACCAAATTTTTTTGCACCTACTAAATCTTCATATCCACTTTTATAAAGTTTTATATATGGTAGACAAGTTGCAGGATCTGGTCTTCTTTCAAGAATAATTCCAAAATCATAACCACTAATTGCATCAAAAACTTTTTTTGCAATTCTTTGAGTAGTTTCACCTAACTCATAACCTGGAAACATCATATTTATATCGGTATTGTCCAAGGGCCAAAATCTTTTTCCAATATTTAAAGCATAATGATTAATTGAAGGAATTATTAAAACATCCCCTTTTATTTTCTCTTTATCAATTTTATTTTTAAAAAAATCAACCATTGTAGAAGCACAATATAAAGGAAGTATAGAATCTCCCTCCATCGCACCAACAATAGCAACCTTTGGAGCTTTTGGATTTGTTCCTTTAAATAAATAACCTTCAACAACTAAGGGAGCTCGACTTAATGACTCAATTCTTAAAACTTCAATTTTTTCCACTGTTATCTCCAAAAATTCTAGCTAATAATGAACCTTCATAAACAACTGGATATTCTCTTAATGTAAATAGTATTCCATCAGCAGGAGCAGTTAATGTTGCATATATTGCGCCAGTTAAAGGATCAACAATATCTCCAATTTTGTCATCTTTTTTAATAACGGAGCAATGATCAAGTGCAGGAACAAATAGTCCACTTTTAGGAGCATTTAGATAAAAAACTTCTCCAATTTCTGAGTTAAAAGCTTCTCTTGTTACAAAATCATCTTTACACTCAATAATTCCCTCTTTTTGCATAAGATTTAAAATTCCTATTAACAACTGATGTCCATAAGCTTTTGTGAGTCTCATTCCAACACCCATTTCTACAACAAGTGTTTTTGTTCCCATTGAATTCATCGTATGTGAAAAAGTAGATTCCAATACAGTAACTGCATCATGAATCCAAATAAAATCACAATTTAACTCTTTTGCAAGGGGTAAAGTAGATTTTGAGTATTCTTTATTTATTCTAATTTGTGGGATTTCTCGTAAGAAAATATTACTTGAGTGAATATCTATAGCAATATCACTTCCTTTTACATCATTTGCAAGGGCAAAAACAACTTGTCCTGGCAAAAATTCATTTGCACTTCCTGGAAAAGTTCTATTTAAATCTACATCATACAAAGGGAAACCCCTTGTAATTGTATCAACACCCAAAGAGTTAACAGCTGGATAAATATCAACTATCCCTTTTAATTTATCACTGTTATTATTTAACCAATCAGCTAATAGATATATAACTAATTGTCCTTCTAATTCATCTCCATGAATTCCACTTACTATTGAAATTCTTTTCATTTTATTAGTTGTTTTTTCTTTTGGTTCGAATCTTGTTCTTCTTATAGATAATTTTTCACCTACAGGTAATTCAGATGTAAATATCTCTGTTGTATTCATTAATCCCCAACTATAATTTTATTAATCTTAGCATTTATAGAGTTCATTATTGTTTCATGTGATTCGTTTTTATCATGAGGTACAAATTTTGATTCTGGTGCTAATCTAGTTACAATTTTATCTATTTCTTCCATAAGTACAAGTGAAAATTCTTTATCTTTTTCTAATCTCAAATGGAAATCAACTTTTTCAACAAGTTTCCCAAGTCTTATGAAATAATCACTTGTATTTCTATGTTGTTTTCTAGTTAATTCACCCCAAATCTCACTAATCAAAGATTGAACTTTATCAATAAATTCATAATCAAGCTCAAAAGTATTATTACAAGAATGTTTTAAAAGAGTTGATAATTCAATTACTGAACCAAAAGCTTCTGTATCCATAACACTTCGGCAAATAATTGCATTTTCTCTTACATAACTCATTAAAAGACTTAAATTTGCTTCATGGTTTCCACAAATTCCAGCTTTTAAGAACTCTTTTGCAGTTTCATATTCAATATTAATCTCTAACTTTTTGTAAAAATCTTTTCCTCTATTTTTATCCGTATCAATTACCGCATCAAAAGCAATTACAACTTCAATTAAAGTAGCTTCGATTCTTTCTAAATATCTTCCAAACCAATATAAATTATTCGCCACATTTGCTGTTAATAATTGTTCCATTTTATGCCTCCATAACCCAAGTATCTTTAAATCCACCACCTTGAGATGAATTAACTAAATAATTTCCAGCTTCCATAGCATATCGTGTAAGTCCACATTTCCAAACTTTTGGTTCATCACTATTTATTACATAAGCTCTAAAATCAGCTTTTCTTGGAACTATTTCGTCATTTAAATAACACTCTTCATCATAAAATTCTATTAACTCTTGAGCTATAAATCTTCTTGGATTTGCTTTTATAATAGTTTTTAAATCTTCTAACTGAATTTTTGTCATAGCATGACCAAACATAACCCCATAACCACCAGCTTCAGCAACATCTTTGATTACTAGTTTTTCAATATTGTCAAAAATATATTTTTTATCTTCTTCAAAATAAGGTAAATATGTTGGTGCATTTTCTAAGATTGGCTCTTCTCCTAAATAATATTTAATCATTTTTGGAACAAAATAATAGATACCTTTATCATCAGCAACTCCATTTCCTGGTGCATTCATAATTGCCACATTTCCAGCTAAATATGCTTCCATGATTCCTGGAACTCCAATTAAACTCTCTTCATTAAAGAATTTTGGATCTAAAAACTCATCATCAAGTCTTCTATAAACTGCTCCAACTCTAACTAATCTTCCATCATAATTTTTAAAATATAAAATTTTATTTTGTACAACTAATTCATTATTTCTTACAAGTTGAGCGCCTGATTTTTTTGCTAAATAGGCATGTTCATAATAAGCTGAATTAAATCTTCCTGGAGTTAGAACTACATTTATTCCACCACAATTAACATAATCCATAGACTCTTTTAACATAGATGGATACTCTTTAATAGGTTTGATTTTTAATTTTTCAAAAAATTCTGGATAGATTTTTCTATAAGTATCTCTAATTGATAAAGGATAACTAGCTCCACTTGGAACTCTTAAATTATCTTCTAAAATAACCCATTTATCTGAAACTGTATCTTTTACTAAATCTATACCATTAATATGTGTACGAATTTTTTTAGAAGGAGAGAAGCCATGAAGTTCTTTTAAATACCCTTTTGCTTGGTAAATAAACTCTTCTGGAACTATATTGTCTTTTACAATATTTTTTGTTGTGTATAGATCTTCTAAGAATAAATTTAAGGCTTTTATTCTTTGACTTAAACCTCTATCGATTATATCAAACTCTTTAGTCTCTATAATTCGAGGAATAACGTCGAATGGCAAAGATCTTTCAATAAAATTTCCATCTTTGTAAAGATTGAAATTAACAGCAAACTTATCCATATACTTTTGGAACTCTTTTATTTTTTGTCTATCTTGATTTGAAAAGGTTTCCCAAAAGATTTCAGATACACTATTTTTCTCATTACTCAAATTACACCTCCTGAACTAAATAAATTCTATTCTTATTCATCTAAATTTAAACTAAATTATTCCTTTATCCAAAGATTTGTCTGTATATTTATTATACATAAGTTTATGATTATTTTGTATAGTATAAAAAAAAGGGAAAGGATAAAATATCCTTTCCCTTTAAAAAACAACTAATAAATTTAAAATTAGTTATATTTCTCTTTTTTTGCAGTTCTTTTTCTAATTGTTGGATCTAATTCTCTTTTTCTTACTCTTACAGAAATAGGTGTAATTTCAACTGATTCATCTTCTTCAATCCACTCTAATGCATTTTCTAAAGACATAGCTCTTGGTGGAACTAATTTAATAGCTTCATCAGCACCAGAAGATCTAACATTTGATTGAGCTTTACCTTTAGTTGGGTTAACATCTAAATCATTATCTTTTGCATGTTGACCAATTACCATTCCAACATATACTTTATCTTGAGGTTTAACAAACATAATACCTCTATCTTGTAAGTTGAAAATTGAATAACCAACTGCTTCACCAGCTTCCATAGAAACTAATGCCCCATATTTTCTTGATTCAACATGTCCTGAGTATGGTCTAAATTCTAAGAATGAGTGATTCATAACACCCTCACCTTTAGTTTCAGTTAAGAACTCTGTTCTAATACCAATTAAACCTCTAGCTGGAATTTCAAACTCTAATCTTGTATAACCAGCACCCATTGGTACCATGTTTGTCATATTAGCTTTTCTTTTTCCAAGTTTTTCAATAATAGCACCTGTATGTTCATCAGGTAAGTCAATTACTAAATGCTCAAATGGTTCAGTTTTAACACCATTTTCAATTTTTGTAATAACTTCAGGTCTTCCAATACAGAACTCAAAACCTTCTCTTCTCATATTTTCAGCAAGGATACAAATTTGTAATTCCCCTCTTCCATTTACTTTAAATTTACCTTCACCAATTTGCTCATAATTCATAGCAATGTTAGTATTCATTTCAGCTGCTAATCTTTCGTTGATTTTATTTGAAGTGATAAATTTACCTTCAGTTCCAGCTAATGGAGAATCATTTACTGCGAATGTAACAGAAAGAGTTGGCTCTTCAATGTGCATAGGGTCAAGAGGCATTGGATTAGCTGGATCACATAATGAATCTCCAACATCAATAGTTTCAAAACCAGCAACAGCAACAATATCACCTGTTCCAGCTGTTTTAATATCAAATCTATCCATACCTTTAAATCCGATAAGTTTAGAAACTCTTCCTTTAACTTTTTCACCATCAGCTTTAACTAAAACTACAGTTTCACCCATTGAAATTGTACCATTAAAGATTCTAGCGATTCCGATTTTTCCAATGAAGTTATCATAATCAAGTGTAAATACTTGTAATTGTAAACCATTTTCATCAGAACCAACTGGTTTTGGAACTTCTTTTAAAATTGTTTCAAATAATGGAGTTAAGTTTACATTTTCATCAGCTAAAGCAAGTTTTGCATAACCATCTCTAGCAGCTGCATAAACAACTGGGAAGTCTAATTGTTCTTCAGTTGCATCCATTTGAGCAAAAAGGTCAAATACTTCATCAACAACTCTATCTGGATCTCCACCTGGTTTGTCAATTTTATTAATAACAACGATTGGTCTGTGTCCTAAAGATAAAGCTTTTTTAACAACGAATTTAGTTTGAGGCATAACACCTTCTTGAGCATCAACAAGTAATAAAACAGAGTCAACCATTTTTAATACCCTTTCAACTTCTCCACCAAAGTCAGCATGGCCTGGAGTGTCAATGATGTTAATTCTTACACCTTCATAATCAATTGCTGTATTTTTAGAAAGAATAGTAATACCTCTTTCTTTTTCGATAGCATTGCTATCCATTACTCTTTCATCAACATTTTGGTGTGCTGAAAAAGTTCCTGATTGTTTTAATAACTCATCTACTAGCGTAGTTTTACCGTGGTCAACGTGTGCAATTACTGCGATATTTCTAATGTCTCTCATATATTCTCTTTACGTAAATTTTCGCGATTATACTAAAAAATAGCTTAAATCCACAAATATATATCAAAAAATCCCATAAAATAATTTTTTTTACAAAATTGTAAAAGAAATGTAAATTTTTTTTACATAAATTATTTATATTATTTATCTATAATTGCTGAAAATTAGTTTTGTTAATCTAATATTAATCAAATCTAATTATCATTCAGATACTATTCAAAAAAATTAATAAAAAGGCTTTGATTGAAACAATTCTCACAATATAAATTAATTATTCTAAGTGCCATATTTTTTGCACTATTTTACAATTTCTCTTTTTTTAGAAATGTAGTAAGTACTTACTCTTTTGAGGGAATGAATATTATTTATATCATTTCTATAGCAATACTATTAATTAGTTTTATAATATTTTTATTTTCACTTCTAGGTTCAAAATATACAACAAAACCAATTCTTATTGTGACTCTAGTAATGTCTGCATTTACTGCTTACTTTATGGATACCTACCATATAGTTATTGATGATAGTATGATTAGAAACACTTTACAGACTAATCTTAGTGAATCATCAGATTTGTTTAGTCTTAAATTAGTTGGATATGTTTTTTTTCTAGCAATTCTTCCTTCTTATTTTATATATAAATTAAATATAGAGTATAAGCCATTTAAACAAGAATTTTTCGCTAAATTAAAAACTTTACTTTTATCATTGGTAGTTATATTAATTATTTTATTTAGTTTTAGTAAATTTTATACTTCATTTTTTAGAGAACATAAACCTTTAAGATACCATGTAAACCCAATTTATTGGATGTATAGCATTGGTAATTATGTAAATAAAACTATGCATAGTGGTCCTCTTGTTGTGAAAGAGATAGGGAAAGATGCAAAAATATCTAATAATGAAATTAATGAAAAAGTTAAAAAATCAGAACTTGTAATTATGGTTGTTGGTGAAGCAGCACGTGCTGATAGATTTTCATTAAATGGATATGAAAAAGAGACTAATCCTCTTCTTAAAAAAGAGAATATTATAAACTTTTCAAATATGTATTCATGCGGAACTTCTACTGCGGAATCTGTTCCATGTATGTTTTCAATTTTTGACAAAGCTGATTATGATTACAAAAAAGGTATTTCAACTGAAAATGTATTAGATGTATTAAATCATACAAATGAAGTTAAAGTTTTATGGAGAGATAATAATTCTGATTCAAAAGGAAATGCTTTAAGAATTGATTTTGAAGATTATAGAACTAGTGCAACAAACACTATGTGTGAGGGTGAATGTAGAGATGAAGGAATGTTGGTTGGACTTGATGAATATATCAAAAAAAATCAGGGAAAAGATATTTTAATAGTTCTTCACCAAATGGGAAATCATGGACCTGCTTACTATAAAAGATATCCTAAAGAGTTTGAAAAATTCACACCAGTTTGTAAATCAAATCAATTAGAAGAGTGTACTCAAGAAGAAGTAAGTAATGCATATGATAATGCGATTTTATATACTGATTACTTCTTATCAAAAGTAATAAACTTCTTAAAACCATACTCAAATAGTTATGAAACAGCAATGTTTTATATGAGTGATCATGGAGAAAGCCTTGGTGAAAATGGAATCTACTTACATGGTCTTCCATATTTTATGGCACCAGTTGAACAAAAACATATTGGTTCACTTATGTGGTTTGGAGGAGAGATTAATGAAGAGATTGATACAGAAAAATTAAACTCTTATAAAGATAAATCTTTTTCTCAAGATAATCTTTTTCATACACTTTTAGGTTTATTTGAAGTAGAAACTGAAGTTTACAAAAAAGATATGGATATTTTAGATAATGCTAAAAAACCAGAATAAACAAATAGTAATTACAGCTCTTTTATTAATTGCTGTAATTGCACTTTTCCAATTCACTAAATTGGATATATTTGTTCAAAACTTTTTTTACAATTTTGAAACAAAAAATTGGATAATAAATAAAAATGAACCTATATTAAAATTCTTTCTTTATGATGGATTAAAAACTTCACTTATACTTTTTGCAGTAGCTATCCTATTCTCACTAATTTTTTTAAGAAAAAAAATATTTGTTCAAGAATACAAAAAAGGTTTAATCATTGTTTTATTATCAGCTATTTTTGTTCCTTTAATTATAGGTTCACTAAAGGCTGTTACAAATACTCCTTGTCCATGTAATATTGTTACTTTTAATGGAACTTATCCTGAAACAAGAGTATTTGACTCTTACCCAAAAGATTTTGTACAAAAATCAAAGGTAAAATGTTGGCCAGCAGGACATGCTAGTGGTGGATTTGCACTTATGGCTCTATTTTTCCTCTTTAAAACTCCAAAAAATCAAAAAATAGCCTTAGTTGGTGCATTAATTATTGGTTGGAGTATGGGAACATATAAGATGCTTTTAGGGGATCATTTTTTAAGTCATACTATAATTACCATGCTAATGGCTTGGCTTATTATATTAATAATAGTAAAATTCACACAATTTAAACAAAGGCCAAATATTGAGAAACCAACCGAAATATAATTTTTTTAAAAATACTTCTTACGCACTAAAGGGTTTGATTGATTTAATCAAAACAGAAACTTCTTTTAAAATAGAGTTAATTATTACAATTATTTTACTTCCTGTAATAATATTCATCGATGTTACTCTTACAAACAAAGCTTTAATGTTCATTACTTTAATGGGTATGATTTTAGCAGAAACAATAAATAGTGCAATTGAGAGAGTTGTTGATTTAGTTACATTAGAGCATCATGATATGGCAGGACGAGCGAAGGATGTAGGTAGTGCTATTGTATTCTTAAGTATTTTTATCTTCATTATCACTTGGGCTATTGTTTTTATTGACAGTTTTTAATATTTGTCAAGAAATTGTAAACAAATTTAACCTTAGAACTTTAAACTATTCTCATATACTTCCTTAATAAAAATAAAAAGGAGTGTAAATGGGTATGAATTTTGACTTAAAAGTTATAAAAATAGGACTTTTAATAACTTTATTATCATTAGTATTTGGTATTGGATTAGGAATTGCATTTGGTGCAAAAGAAGAAGTATTTAAAAACTATATTTCTGAAAATATTAAAGCAAATCCAGAGGTTCATGATGAAAAAAGTAAAGATAAAATTTGGAGATATGTACAAAGAGCACATTTCCATTCAGCAGGAATAGCTGCTTATTCTTTAGCATTACTACTGATTATTTTAGTATCTAAAATGAAAGATAGTGCAAAATCTTTTTCTTCAACTATGATAGGAATAGGAACACTTTATCCTTTATCTTGGTATTTAATGTTTTATTTAGCACCTCAAATAGGAAGAGATGCAGCCCATGGTCATATTCTTACAGAAACAATCGTTTACATAAGTACAGGTGCCTTTTTAATTGGTTTATTTATGATATTTTCAAGTATTTTTCTTGATAAATTTAACGAAGTAAAATAAGGAGTTAATATGAGAGTTTTAGTGATTACGGCTCTAGTTTTAAATTTAGGTTTTGGTGCTGTTGTTGATGATTATCTAAGCTCTTTGAAACAAGAAGTTTTAAAAGAAAATCCTAAATTTAGTGGCTTTGATGCAAAAAGAGGGGAAGAAATTTTTACTACAAAACATATTGGTAAAAAAGGTAAAGAGATTTCATGTACAACTTGTCATACAATAAATCTAAATAATAGTGGCGAAAACACTTTCACAGGAAAAGTAATTGAGCCACTTTCACCAAAAGCAAATCCAAAAAGATTTACTGATATTAAAGAGATTGAAAAATGGATGAAAAGAAACTTCAACGATGTTTACAATCGAGAAGGAACTGCTCTTGAAAAAGGTGATGTAACAACTTACATCATAAATAAATAAAGGCAAAATCATGAAATATTTAATTTTTTTAGCAATAGTTATAAACTCTTTATTTGCAGATTCTTATTCATCTGGTAAAACTGATGTTGCACCAGTGAATAATCAATTATACATAAAAGAGTGTGGTTCTTGCCATTTCCCTTATCAACCAGGCTTACTTCCTGCAAATGCATGGAATAAAATGATGGCAAATTTAGATAAACACTTTGATTCAGATGCTACTTTAGCACCTGAAGATTTTCAAACACTGTCTAAATATTTAAATGATAATAGTGCAGAAAAAAATATGCAATATAAAAGAAGTAATAGAATTGTTTCAAGTATTCCAGCTGGACAAATTCCTGATTCAATTTCAACAACTCCTTATATGATTAAAAAACATAATGGAATAAGAAAAAATATGCTTACACAACCAGAAGTTAAAGGATTGTTTAACTGTATTGCTTGTCATACTACAGCGGATAAAGGAAGCTATAGTGAAAGAGACATAAAAATCCCAAACTTTGGTAGATGGGAAGATTAAAAGGTTAATTAATGGAAAAATCATATATTTGGTCGCTACCTACTAGAGTTTTTCATTGGCTTTTTGTACTATTTATTTTATTAGCTTTTTTAACTGGTGATGAAGATAGATTATTGGATTACCACGTAGTTGTTGGATATAGTATATTGATTCTTCTTGTTTTTAGAGCTTTTTGGGGATTACTTGGACCAAAATATTCATTATTTAAAGATTTCCCAGTAACTCTTCAAAAAGCAAAAGATTTTTTAATAAATATTTTTGAAAATAAACAAAATTACATAGGTCATAATCCACTTGCATCCTATGTTCTAATTGCAATGTTAGTTGTAGCTTTTTTAACTGTAATAACAGGTATTTTTGCATTTGGTATTCAAGAAGGAAAAGGAATTTTAGGCTTTTTAAACACTCCATTTTTTAAAGAGATGGAACTTTTTAAAGAGATTCATGAATTTTTATCTAATCTTTTTATAGCTTTGATAGTAGCTCATATTTCAGGTATTTTAGTTGATAGATTACTTCATAAAAAAGATGAAACACTTAACTCTATAATTACTGGTTATAAAGTTACTCAAGAGAATGTAAGTATAAAGTTAAATATCTATCAGAAAACATTTGCAGCTATAATGTTTTTAATTTTTATTGGTTTTTTGTGCTTTAATCTTTACAAACCAAATAATATTTTAACTACATCAATATACACGCCAATTGATTATCAAACACAAAATGAAGCTTTTGTAAATGAGTGTGCATCATGTCACACTCTTTATCCTCCAAATCTTTTACCTAAAAAATCTTGGGAATTAATTATGTCTGATTTAGAAAATCACTTTGGTGATGATGCTTCATTAGACGAAGAGTTAAACAAAAATATATTAGCTTTTTTACTTAAAAATAGTGCCGAAACCTCGACAATGGAAAATAGTTGGAAATTTCTAAATTCTATTGGTGATAAAGATATTATTGCTATGAGTAAAACAAATTATTGGGAAAAAACCCATAAAGATATACCTAAAGAGCTTTTTGATAATGAGAAAATAAAAAGTAAAGCAAACTGCAAAGCTTGTCATACAGATATTGAAAAAGGATTAATTGAAGATGAAAATATTAAAAATCTTTCTACTTTTAAGTAGTCTTTTCTTATTTCTAAATGCTAGTGATGACAAACATAACAGATATTCATATAAAAATCTTGAATATTTGAATTTAAACTCTGAGCAACTAGAAAAGATAAAAGAAGTTTTAATTGAATCTAAACGTAAATATAAAGATTTTTATGAATATAAACAAGCTAAAGAAGATAAATTAAAAGATATAATAGAAAATAATATTTTTGATGAGAAGTTGTATTTTGATGTTTTAATTGATTTTAAAACAAAAGCATCTCTTTTAGAAATAGAAAAAATGAAAAATATACATACTATTTTAGATGAAAAACAAAGAAAAAAATTTTCAAAATATCTTGAGGAATGGGAAATTGAGTAAAAAAGTTTTATTAATCGAAGATGATTTACAAATGCAAAAATTAATAGTTGACTATTTACAAGATTATGACTTTAGTTGTACTGCATTTTCTCATCCAAAAGATGCTCTAGAAAACTTCAAAAATGAAAATGACTACGCAATAATAATCCTTGATTTAATGCTTCCCGATATTGATGGTTTCGACTTATTCAAAAAACTAAAACAGATAAAAGATATTCCGATTATTATCTCTTCTGCTCGTGGTGATATAGGAAATAAAATTCATGGTTTTGAGCTTGGGGCAGATGATTATTTAGCAAAACCTTATGAGCCAAGAGAACTTGTTTTAAGAATAGAACACATTTTAAAAAAGAATTTCTCAAATAAACTCTCAATCGGTGATTTTGTTATCGATAAAGAAAATCGAACTGTGATTTTAGATGATTTTCCAATAGATTTTACACGAATAGAATTTGAAATATTTATATTTTTAGTTGATAATATAAATAAAATATCATCTAGAGAGCAGATATTAAATGCCACTTCATTGGATGAAAATACAAAAAACAGAACAATAGATATGCATATTTCTAATATACGATATAAAATTGGTGATGATTCAAAGAATCCTAAATATATAAAATCTGTTTGGGGTATCGGTTATAAATTCGTAGGATAAATTATGTCAATTTTTAAAAAAATATCAATTTTATTTATTATCAGTTTAATACTTATGTCAATTATTGGTTTTTGGATTGATAGTATCAATTCAAAAAGAGTAGATAGCTTAATAGAAGAAAAGTACATAAAAATCTCAAATGAATTATATGAAAATATTGAAAACAAAAGTCAATTAGATAAACTTTTCAAAAAATATGATTTGGAATTCAAAACAAATAAAAAAGAAGAAAAAGATTATGAAATTTTATATGATAATAAACTAACATTTGGGAATATCCTAATTTTAAAAAAATCTTTTGATGATGAATTTCTTATTAAAATAAAATATTTAGATGAAGAATATATTTTAGAAACTCCTGACGAAGAAAATATTGTTGATAAACTGATATTAAATATTCTTATTTTTGTAGATATTTTTGTTTTAATCCTCATATTTTTATATATATTAAGACTTCTATCTCCTTTAAAATCTATTACCAAACAACTTTCAAATTTTGCAAATGGAGACTTATCAACTAGGATTGATATTACTTCAAAAGATGAAATAGGAGTTTTAGCAACTACATTTAATAAAATGGCTATTTCCCTTGAAAACTCTATAAAAACAAGAGAAGAACTCTTAAGAGACATTGGACATGAACTTAGAACTCCAATTGCTAAAGGTAAATTTGCCATTGAAAAAATAGATGATTTTTCGCAAAAAGAGTTATTAAAGAAAATTTTTTCTGATTTGGAAATTTTAACAAATGAGTTAATAGAGCTTGAAAAATTAAATCTTACAAAATTAAATCTTACAAATTTTAGTGCCGAAACTTTAATAGTAGAATCACTTGGAAAGCTATATTTAGAAGATGAATCAAAAATAGATGTAAACATAGTTGATAATTTTAAGATCTCTGGTGATTTATATTACTTATCAGTGGCACTTAAAAATCTAATTGATAATGCTTTAAAATATGCTATTTCATACCCAATAATTATTGAAGCAAATAAAGATGAAATATCGATTTCAAACAAAGGTAAAAAACTATCAAAAGAGATAGAATATTACTTAAAACCATTCACACAAGAATTATCGCAAAGAGATGGTTTTGGATTGGGTTTAAGTATTGTGAAAAAGATTATTGACAAACATAATTATCAACTAGAGTACTCTTATGAGAATGAGTTTAATACCTTTAAAATCCAATTATAATTTATAGGTTTAACTCTTAATTTAACTATATCAAGATTAAAATCTTTAAAATTTATCTTTCAATGAATTTCTAATTCTTAAAAACTTATCTAAATGTTCAAAGAAAATATCTACAAGTTTTGGATCAAAATGTTTAGCTCTCTCTTCTTTAAAAAGATTAAATATCTTTTCATCATCCCAAGCTTGTTTATAAACCCTATCACTTCCTAATGCATCAAAAACATCTGCTAGAGCTGTAATTCTTCCATAAATATGAATATTTTCTCCACTTAATCCTCTTGGATATCCACTTCCATCCCATTTTTCATGGTGTTCATAAGCTACAATTGCAGCTGTTTTTAATAGTGTTCTATTTGAATGTTTAAGCATCTCATAACCCAATGCTGCATGGGTATCCATAATTTTTCTCTCAGCTTCATCAAATCTTCCAGGTTTGTTTAATACAGCATCAGGGATTGCAACTTTTCCTATATCATGCATTGGACTTGCTTGTTTTAGCATTTCTGCTTCATTTTCATCTAAACCATAATACAAAGCTAAAAGTTTAGAATACTCTGCAACTCTTTTTACATGATTTCCTGTCTCTTTGCTTCTACTTTCACCAATAGAACCCATAGTAAATACAACCTCTTTTTGTGTATTTTCTATTTCATGATTTAGATTTTTAATCTCTATTAAACCATCTTTAATTTTACTTTCAATCTCATCTACAGACAACCCAACATTTTTATAAACTTTGTATGCTAAAAGTGCTAAGAAACTTATTACAATAACTAAAAGTAATAAAATACTAAAATATGTAATATTAATAAAGTTACTTGAAAGTTCTTCTATTTTGGCTTCCATCTCAGAACTATATTTTTTATTTAAATTAATAATATTAAGACTTTTATTTCCTATATTAAACTCTAAATCTTCAATATCTTTAATATTAACAACGCTACCTCCAACTTTTTTTACAATTTCTAAATATTTTTCAGTATCACTATTGTCAAAATTATGTTTAAGTAACTCGATTTTTTCTACCCATTTATCAAATGTTTCTTTATCTCTTTTTTGATAAAGTACCTCTTTACTATAATATCTTACATCCCCAAGTAATTGAGAAAGATTAAAATTCTTTCGTTCATTTATTTCATGTTCTAATTTTTTTCTTAATTCATTTTCAATTGGATAATTTTTATTAAATTCATCAATAACTTCTATTTTAGTCTCTTGTAATAAATAAATTGCATCAAATGCTTTTTCTATCTCTTGTTCACTTTCAAATAAAAGAGCAAGTTTTGTGGCAATTATTTCATTTTTTTGAATATCACTAATAAAAAAATCGATTAAATCATTTTTATCTTGTTCTTTAAAAGTATCTTGTATTTTTTCAAACTCTAATTCATATTTTGAAAAATCTTCTTTATATTTATCTAGTTTGTCAACAGACTCTAAGTTAATAGTATCTTTTAATAATTCATTCATTCTTTCTTGCATTGATACTAATTTGCTAATTGATTGTTTTGCTAAATTATTTTCTTTTATTTGATAAATTATTATTGTATTTATAAGTCCAATTATTGCAATTATGAATAAAATTAATATAAAACTAATTTTTACTATTTTCTTTATACTCATTTCTTTCCTTTAATAAATTATATATATATGTACTTTTTTGTATAATGTGTCTTAATTATACAATAAGGTACTAAAAAATGATTAACATGATTAACAAAAAAGAGAATATTTTTGCAGATAATATCGCTTTTGTAGAGAATTGGGACTTTTCAAAGGCAAACTTAAATGAAGAGAATAGAATATTAGCTATTACTCAAGTTGCTTCAATTTGTTATCAATCACCAAAAGCCTTAGGAAGTGAAAGTTTATACAACAGACTCATGGCAGAATCACAAGGTTTACCATCATCATCTTTTGAATTTGTACCTGTTTTACTTGATTTTTCAGATGAAAAACATAAAGAGATTTTAGCTTTAGAGTTTTCAAATGTTAAAAAATTTGGAGAACTAATTTGCAATGGTAAATATCTTCTTACAAATTATAGAGCTTTAGTATATGATTTTGAAAATACTCCAAAAGCATATAGTTTTGATATTAGAACCACTTATAACACACTTGAAGAGTGTAAAATTATCAAAGAACATTTCAAGGTATTTTTATACAAAGTTGATTTTCCAACAAGAAGCCAAATGGTTAGACACAGAGTTAACTGGCAAGAATTAAGTAGAAGATATGTAAGTGGGAAAAGAGTTCCTTTTGATTTTTATATTAGTGAAAAAATGAAAGATGTTACTACAGAATATGGTAACACTCAAAAGATATTAGATATCTGTTTAGAACACTATTATAAAGCTTTAGAAGATGGTGTAAAACCTCAAGAAGCAAGAAGAATAATTCCACAAGCTGGATATTCTCAAATTTGGGGAGGTTTTCAACCAACTCAATTAGAAAACTATTTTAAACTTAGACTTGATTCACACGCACAATGGGAAATTAGAAAAACAGCAGAGGCAATGAAAGAATTATTAGGAGATTAATGAATTACCAAACCATTTTAGAAGAGATAGAAAAAGAAATTCAACCATTTCTAAAAGAGGGAAAAGTAGCAAACTATATCCCCGCTTTAGCAAATGTAGATGATAAAAAGTTTGCTATGTCTATCCAACTTTTTGATGGAACTTCATATAATGTAGGAGATACTGATTTAAAATTTTCTATTCAAAGTATCTCAAAAGTTTTTACTTTCACCCTTGCTTTAAGCCACTATGGAAAAGATTTATATAAAAGAGTTGGTCATGAACCATCTGGAAATCCCTTTAACTCTTTAGTTCAACTAGAATATGAAAATGGAATTCCAAGAAATCCCTTTATAAATGCAGGTGCTATTGTAACTGCTGATAGTTTAGTATCTATTTATAAAGATATTACTTTTAATACGATTTTGGATTTTATAAAAAAAACTTCAAATGATGACACAATAACTTATGATGAAGAGATATTCAAATCAGAATTAGCTCATGGTTTTAGAAATTTTGCTTTAATAAACATGATAAAAAGTTACCACAACATAAACAATAATATCGATGACGTTATAGATACATATTTTAAACAGTGTTCAATTATGATGAATCCAGTTGAACTAGCAAAATCAATGCTATTTTTAGCAAATCATGGAGTAAATCCAATAACTAATGAGCAAATAATAACTGAATCAAAAGCAAAAAGAATAAACTCTTTAATGCTAACTTGTGGTCATTATGATGCATCGGGAGATTTTGCTTATAAAGTTGGCCTTCCAGGAAAAAGTGGAGTTGGTGGTGGAATTGTGGCAATAGTTCCTAAAAAAATGGCAATTTGTGTTTACTCTCCAAAATTAAATTTACAAGGAAATTCCCTTGTTGGTACAAAAGCTTTAGAATTATTTACCACAAAAACAGGTTTGTCAATTTTTTAAATATACTTTTTGTATAATCCCGACCTCAAAAAACAGCAATTAAGGATATAAAATATGAGTGCATTAGAAATTGCAGATATTATAGGAATAATTTGTTTTGCACTTAGTGGATTTTTAATCTCTGTTCACTATAAACTTGATATTTTAGGTGTTTTCATCTCTTCATTTTTAACAGCCCTTGGTGGTGGAATGATTAGAGATGTACTAGCAGATAGAACTCCTTATGTATTTACTACAAATCTTCCTGTTTTTTTAGTGGTTGCAACAGTTGTAATTGCACTATTATTTAAACTTCACAAAATTGATGATTTAGAAGGAAAAACAGCCTTTATAATCTCTGATGCTATAGGCCTTGTATCTTTTTCAATTACAGGCTCAATTGTTGCTATTCAAAATGATTTTAACTTTTTAGGTGTTTTAATACTCGCATTCTTAACAGCGGTTGGAGGAGGAACTATTAGAGATATTTTAATTAATAGAATTCCATCTATTTTGGTATCTGAATTTTATGCTACTGTTGCATTGATTATTGCTTCAGTAATTTTTATATTAGAAATTTTACATTTAAGAAATTTACCTGCGATTACCCTTGTATTTGTTTTTGGTGTAGTTTTGCGATTACTTGCATATTACAAAAAATGGCATTTACCAACTTTATCCAAAGAATAATTTTCTCTTTTAACTTTTCATTTACTTTTTGTTGGTATCATTCGACAATTTTTAAAATTTAGGAGAAAAAATGATTAAAAAATTTCTATTTACAGTTTTTTTAGGATTAAGTGCATTTGCTAATTCACTTACAATTGGAAATGATCTTCCAACACTTACAATAAAAGATCAATTTGAAAAAGAGCATACAGTTGATGCAAATATTAAAACTATAATTTTTTCAGCTACAAAAAGTGAAGGTGTAACTATAAAAGAGTTCTTACTTGCAAAAGATAAAGATTATTTAACAACTAATAAAGCTGTTTATGTTGCAGATATTACAGGAATGCCAAGTTTAATTACTAAATTTATTGCAATGCCTAAAATGAAAGATTATCCATTTCCAGTTCTTTTAGTTGATGAGGCAAATAAAACATTATTTCCTGTTAAAGAAGATATGATTTCTGTTATTTCTTTAGAAAATGGAAAAATTACAGATATAAAATATGTAAAAACTACAGCTGAATTAGCTGAAATTTTAAAATAAAACTTTTAACTACTAGCTTTTAGCTAGTAGTTTTTCAAATGCCTCAACAATGGCAACACTTTCAAGCTCTTTGATTTTATCCTCTAAACTATCAACTGTTTCATCATTAGCAAGTTCAAGCTCTTTTGTAAGTATTATTTCACCTTCATCATAAACTTCATCTACATAATGAATCGTAACACCTGATTTTTTCTCACCATTTTTAATAACAGCTTCATGTACGAATCTTCCATACATTCCTTTTCCACCATAAATTGATGGAAGTAGTGCAGGATGTGTATTTATTATTTTATTAGGAAAAGCACTTAAGAGATTTGATTCTATTTTTTTCATAAATCCAGATAAAAATATGTAATCACAACCAAACTCTAAAAGTAATTTAGCAATTTTATCATCTATATTTTGTCCAGGGTATCTTTTGTCATTTATTATAAAATAAGGAATATTATATGATTCTGCTTTTTCTAAAATACCTGCATTTGTATTATTTGTAATTATTACAACAACTTTTGCATTTAATTTTTTTTCAAGTATAGCTTTTTGAATAGTTTCAAATCCACTTCCATTATATGAAGCTAATATTCCAATTTTTTTTATCATTATTATTTATCCTAATTTTTGAGGGCTGGATTATATCTATTTTATAATTAGTTTACAATCTATGAGCGTGTGTTAAAGCAATTGCAATAGCATCTGTAATATCAAGAGGTTTAATCTCTTTCTTTACTCCTAAAAGCCTTTTAACCATGAAAGCTACCTGCTCTTTTGTAGCTTTTCCATTTCCTGTTACAGCTTTTTTTACTTGAAGTGGAGTATATTCTGCAAAATTCCCAAATTTTTGTAAAATCTTTAAAGATATTGCACCTCTGAATTGAGCAAGTTTTATTACTGTTTTTGGATTAAAGGCATAAAACATATCTTCAATTGAAACTTCATCTATTTCATGCTTGGAAAATATCAAATCAAAACCCTCTGTCATCTCTACAATTTGCTCTTGTAAAATCTTTGTTTTTATTTTTATTAAACCCGCTTCAATAAGTTTTATACTGTTTCCATTCTTTTCAACAATAGCATATCCACAGTTTCGAGTACCTGGGTCAATTCCTAATATTTTCAACTTTTCACTCTTTCTGTTTAGTTTTTATTCACATACTTCTATAGCCCGTATAATGGTATCTTTTTGATAAGATTTTACTTAAAGGAAAAAAATTATTCACTACTTATTCACTATGTGTATAACTCGATTTATTTCACAAAATTATCCTATTCAAGCTGTTTTATAAAAAGTTTAGATATAATATTTCTAATTACGATTAAAGAGTTTATAAATAGATGACAACCAAAGATTTCCAAACAATAATTCAAAAAGAAGCTTCAAAAACTGATTATGAAAGATACTTAAAACAATTAGTTTATAAGAAAATATCTTCTGATGAAAAAATCGCCATATTTGAAGTAAATAATAAATACATTGCCTCTTGGATAAAGAGCAAATTTACTAATTTAATTCAACATTGTTTTGAAATTTTTGATGGTTCAAAACCATCTATAGAAATTAAACTTGCGGGTGAAAAAAAATCTAAAAAAGAGATTTTAAAAGAACAAGTTCAAAATGAAACTGCCGAAAGTACAATACTAAATCCATCTTACACTTTTGATTCATTTGTTGTAGGACCTTCTAATCAAATGGCCTATAATGCGTCACTTGCAGTATCAAATAAACCTGGAACTCAATATAATCCATTATTTATTTATGGGGGAACGGGACTTGGTAAAACTCACCTTTTGCAAGCTGTTGGAAACCATGCAATTGAAAAAGGAAATACTGTTATTTACGTAACTATTGAGCAGTTTATGAATGATTTTACTTTCTCTTTAAAAAATAAAAGTATGGAACATTTTAGAAATAAATATAGAAAATGTGATGTACTTTTAATTGATGATATTCAGTTTTTAAGTGGGAAAGAACAGACTCAAGAGGAGTTTTTCCACACTTTTAATGAACTGCACAATGCAAAAAAACAAATAGTGATGACTTCAGACAGACTTCCATCACAAATAGCTGGACTTGTTGATAGATTAAAATCAAGATTTGAATGGGGATTAACAGCTGATGTTCAAATTCCAGGTCTTGAAACAAAAATTGCAATTATTGAGAAAAAATCTGATTTAAATGGTATAAGTTTAAGTAGAGAAATCATTAATTTTATTGCAACTACTCTTGATAACTCAATTAGAGAGATTGAGGGTGTTTTAATTAGAATAAATGCCAGTGCATCTTTATTAAATCAAGAAATTACACTTCCAATGGTTCAAAATTTATTAAAAGACCAAATAAAAGAGACAAAAGAGAATATAAAACTTCCTGATGTTATTAATATTGTTGCAAATCAGTTAAATATTAAGCCAAGTGATATAAAATCTAAAAAAAGAACAGCAACTGTTGCAAATGCTAGAAGAATTGTAATTTATCTTACAAGAGAATTAACTCATAACTCTATGCCAGATATTGCAAAATTCTTAGGAATGAAAGATCACAGTTCAATTTCACACAATATTAAAAAAGCAAATGAGTTAATTGAAAAAGATGAAAACTTTAAATTAATTATTGAAAATTTAAAGAATAAAATCATAAATAAGGAGTGGTAAAATCTTTAGAACAAAATAAGTTTTAAAGACTTATGTGAAAAGATGTGAATACAATGACTTTTCTAATCACTGGGGTAAAGTTCGCTTCCAGAGGCTTTAGAAAGGTATTTTCATCTTTTCACATAGACTACTACTTCCACTAAATTAAATAAAAATATAGGAGATAAAATGAGATTCGTAATTACAAAGAATATCTTTGAAAATGTTGTAGCTTCAATGCAACCTTTTTTAGAAAAAAAAGATTCTAGTGCAATCACATCACATATATATTTAGAAATCAATAATACAAAACTTATCATAAAAGCAACTGATTATGAAATTGGTTTAGAATCACATATTGATAATATAACTGATATGGTAGATGGTAAAGCAACAGTTAATGGTTCTAATTTATTAGGAATTATAAAAAGATTAAAAAATGAAGATATTTTAATAGAAGCTTCAAATAATAATCTTGTTATAAAACAAAATAAATCAACTTTTAAATTACCTACTTATGATGCTGAAGAGTTCCCTTCACTAAATAAATCAGAAAATTTAAAAGAGTTATCAATTTCAACTATTAATTTTATTAATTCTATTAGAAAAATTACTCCAGCTATTGATAACAACAATCCTAAATTTGAATTAAATGGTGCATTATTAGATATCAAAAGTCAAAAAATAAACTTTGTTTCAACAGATACTAGAAGATTAGCAGTTTCATATTTACAAAATATTACAAATCAAGAAGCTCAATTTATTATTCCTAAAAAAGCAATCGTTGAAATTCAAAAGTTATTTTTAGATGAAGCAAAAATCTCTTATGATGATACAAACCTTGTAATTTCAAACGATAATACTAAATTTTTTACAAAATTAATAAATGGTAAATTCCCAGATTATGAAAGAATTATTCCAAATACATTAAAATATAATTTTCCATTACCAAAAAATATGTTAGTAGAATCTATTAAATTAGTTACTTCACTATTTTCAAATATAAAAATCACATTTAACTCAACATCAATTCTTTTTGAATCTCTTGATGAAGATAGTGAATCTAAAACTCAAATTGATATTGATTTAAATATTGAAAAAGAGTTTTACTTAGCAGTTAATGCTAAATATCTATTAGATTTTTTAAGCATGTCTCATAATGAAAAAATCAAAATTGGTTTTAATGAATCAAATTTACCATTTTTACTAGAAGATGATAAATTTTTTACTATTGTAATGCCAATAGTTTTAGAAAAATAAAATAAATAATTTAACAAACAAATAAGGAAATCTATAATGAGTCAACAAGAATACGGCGCTAGTAACATTAAAGTTTTAAAAGGTCTTGAAGCTGTAAGAAAAAGACCAGGAATGTATATTGGTGATACAAGTACAAATGGTCTACACCACTTAGTATATGAAGTAGTAGATAACTCTATTGATGAAGCAATGGCAGGTTATTGTAAAAATATTAAAATTACAATGTCAAAAGATAATTGGATTAAAGTAGAAGATGATGGAAGAGGAATTCCAACTGCTATTCACGAAGGTGAAGGAATCTCTGCTGCAACTGTTGTTTTAACAGTTCTTCATGCTGGTGGAAAATTTGATAAAGACACTTATAAAGTTTCTGGTGGACTTCATGGTGTTGGGGTTTCTGTTGTTAATGCATTATCAAAACATTTAAAAATGACGATTTATAGAGAAGGAAAAATTCATTATCAAGAGTTCAAATGTGGTATTCCTCAAGGAGTATTAGAAGTTATTGGTGATAGTCCTAGAAAAACAGGAACTACTATTGAATTTTTATCTGATGATTCAATTTTCGAAGTAAGTAAATATGAATTTGCAATACTTGCAAAAAGATTTAAAGAAGTTGCATATTTAAACTCTTTTATTTCGATTACTTTAGATAATGAAATTACAAAAACAAAAGAAGTTTACCATTTTGAAGGTGGTCTAAAACAATTTGTTGAAGATATGAATAAAGATACACCTGTTTGTGATGCAGTTGCATTCAACGACACTATCGAAGGTGTTGAAGTTGATATTGCAGTTATGTATAACGACACTTATGTTGAAAAAACTTTATCTTTTGTAAATAATATTAGAACAATTGACGGTGGAACTCATGAAGCTGGTTTTAAAGCTGGACTTACAAGATCAATCGTTAAATATTTAAATGAAAATGCAGCAGCAAGAGAAAAAGATACAAAAATTACAGGTGATGATGTAAGAGAAGGATTAATTGCAGTTGTTTCTGTAAAAGTTCCAGAACCACAATTTGAAGGTCAAACTAAAGGTAAACTAGGTTCTTCTTATGTAAAAGCAATTACTCAAAAATTAACTGGTGATGCATTAGATAAATATTTCGAAGAAAATCCACAACAAGCAAAAGCTATTATGGAAAAATCTTTAATGGCAGCACGTGGTAGAGAAGCTGCAAAAAAAGCTAGGGATTTAACTAGAAAAAAAGATTCTATGTCAGTAGGAACACTTCCTGGAAAATTAGCAGAGTGTCAAAGTAAAGATCCTGCAATTAGAGAATTATATCTGGTGGAAGGGGATTCTGCTGGAGGTTCAGCAAAACAAGGAAGAGATAGAGTTTTCCAAGCGATTTTACCACTTAAAGGTAAGATTTTAAATGTTGAAAAATCAAGACTTGATAAAATTCTAAAATCAGATGAGATTAGAAATATGATTACAGCTCTTGGTTGTGGTATTGGTGAAGATTTTGATAATGAAAAAATCAGATACCATAAAATCATTATCATGACAGATGCCGACGTTGATGGAAGTCATATCCAAACACTTTTATTAACTTTCTTCTTTAGATTTTTAAGACCAGTTATTGAAAATGGATATTTATATATTGCTCAACCACCACTTTATAGATATAAAAAAGGTAAAAATGAAATTTATCTAAAAGATGATACTGCATTATCTGCTTTCTTAATTGAAAATGGTTTAGAATCATTTACTTTTGAAGGATTGGGATATAACGATTTATTAGATTTATTTAAAATAGTTTCAAGATATAGAAGTATGTTAGCTCAATTAGCGAAAAGATACTCTTTACTTGAAGTTTTAAAATATTTAATTGAAAATAGTGAACTTGTAAATCTTGATTTTACAACTTTATATGAAAAAGTAAAAGAATTTTTAGATGCAAGAGGTCATAACATTCTTTCAAAAAATGTTACAGAAACAAGAATCCAGTTATTTGTACAAACAAAAGAGGGTTTAGAAGAGTTAATTATTGATGAAGAACTATTTGCATCATCATATTTTAGTGAAGCAACTTATATTTATAATAAATTAGTTGAAAGAGATTTAACAGTATTTGAAGGTAGAGATTTATTAGATATCTTAGATGATATTGAAACTTTAGCTAAGAAAGGTGCTTATATCCAAAGATATAAAGGACTTGGAGAGATGAATCCTGAGCAATTATGGGAAACAACTATGATTCCAGATAATAGAAGACTTTTAAGGGTTAAAATAGAAGATGCAGAGGTTGCATCTGATACATTTACTCTATTTATGGGTGATGAAGTTGAACCTAGAAGAAACTACATTGAAGAACACGCAAAAGATGTTGAACATCTAGATGTTTAAAAATTATTAAATATAATAAAAGTATAAACTTTTATTATATTTTTAATCTAATAAAATCTAAAATTATTAAAAAATACTATTGTAAATGATTTTCAAATAAGATATACTTGAAGTAAATTCATATTTGGAGTAGATACAATGGACTTAAGTTTAAAGAATATCAACGAATTAATAGATATAGCATTAGAAACTACTAATTTAAGTGAAATGTTTTTTTTAAAAGAACACTCTTCTATGTTGATCAGAAGATCATTAGCAAAGAATTTGAATATTAATCAGGAAATAATTGATACTTTACTTTTTGATCCAGTTCAAAATGTCTCTTATATGGCCTCAATTAATCCAAATAATCGTGATAAAAGTAGAGTATTTGAAAATTTAAGACCTTGTGTAACTTGTGACAAACATGAAAAAAATATAAATTGTATAGATTGTCCGCAAGTAAAAGATCATCACTTTTAATTTATAATTAGAAAATTTCCTTTTTTTATGAGTCTTTTATAATTTGATAAACATGATTTAAATTGATAGATTTTTAATTAGAAACAATTGTAAGCCTTTTTTGGATAAAATGGGCTAAATTAATATTAATAAAGGTTATAAAAAATATGGAAATGAAATATGGTGAAAAAGAAATAGTTGAATTTGATATAAATAAAGAAGAAAATTTTTGGCCAAATGAACATGATAAAAATTATATAATTAATATAGAATTACCAGAATTTATGGCTAAATGCCCAAGAAGTGGTTATCCAGATTTTGCAACCATTAAACTTCAATATACACCAAACAAAAGAGTTATTGAATTAAAAGCTTTAAAAATTTATATTAACTCTTTTATGATTAGAGAAATTTCACATGAAAATTCAATAAATGAAATTTTTGATACTTTATATGCTAAATTAGAGCCAAAATGGATGAAAGTTATTGGAGATTTTAAACCAAGAGGAAATGTGCATACAGTTATAGAAATTGACAGCTCAAAATTTTAGGATTTAGACCTTGGAAAGATTAGTTACTACTTCGCAAGCTGCCGAAATATTGGGCTTATCTTTACAAGGAATACATTATAGAATTAAAAAAAATCAACTAAAATCTATTAAAAAAGATGGGAAGATTTTTGTTTATATTGACGATGATGCAAAAGTCGATAATACTCAAACAAAAGTAAAAGTTGAATCTACTTCTTCAAAACAAACAAAATTCGATTCTAATCAAGCTATTCTTGATGTTAAAAATGAACAAATCGATTTGTTAAAAAGATCTATGAAATGGATGAAAAAACAGTATATTTCTGAAATTTTTAGATTAGAAAGAAATCAAAAAAGAATTATTGAAGTATTTAATTCAGAGATTAAACTTTTACAAAGTGCATTTAATGAAATGCGTTCTATTTATAAACCACAACTTGAATCAAATTTAAAAAATAAATCAGAAAAAACAGATAATGATTTTATTACTGTAAAAGATTTTTTTGTATTAATGAAAAGATATAATAAAACAGAACAAGAGATAAAAATGATGATATTTAATGGTATAAAAGCCAATGATAAAAGATTTATTTATAATAAAGTTGAAAAGAAATTGTTGATTTTAAATTCTGATTTTATAGATTTAATTTAAGAAGAGTAAAAGTACTCTTCTCCAGATACCCAAACACACCACTAAACAAGGTGCCTTGCTATGTTCCCATCCTGGGGCGTTGTCTCAAATAACGATTGTAAGGGTCTAAAGAAGAGCATTCAAAATATTTAAAATATTCTCAATGCTTTTCTTTTGAGTTGGGAATTATAACTAAAATATCTTTATATTTTGCTTTGAAAGAAAAACATGATTTATTTAATACTTTTTACTACAGCATTTATTTCTGCAACTCTATTTCCTCTTGGAAGTGAAGCCTTATTAATTTATGATATTACCCAAGGTTATAATATATATTTATTACTTTTTTTTGCAACACTTGGAAATAGTTTAGGTTCAGTTGTTAACTATTTTTTAGGTTTAAAAGGTGAAGAGTATTTAATAAATAAAAAGTTATTGAATGAAAAACTCATTTTAAAATCAAAAGGATACTTTGATAAATATGGTGCAGTTTGTATTCTTTTTTCTTGGTTACCAATAATAGGTGATCCAATTACTTTTGTTGCAGGTATATTAAAATTTGATTTTAAAATGTTTTTAGTTTTAGTTGTTATATCGAAGTTTTCTAGGTATTTATTTATAGTTTTAGTAGTTTAGTTGCGGTAAATATACAAAAAAGTATATTTACCTAAGAAAATTAAAAGTCAGAAACGTTAGCGTGAGCTTCTCTTACATCCATTCCTATATCAGTTCTGAATTTTTGTTCTTTAACTTCAGGAAGCATTAAACCTTTTGATTTGTGTTCTCTAATTTTATATGTACCACTTTCATGTCCAGATAAATAGTATGAACTAAAATCAGTAGTATAAGGCATATCCCATACAATTGCACCAGCAGTTGGACATGCTTCTGCACATCTTGGAGCATCTGCATGATCAACACATTCAACACATGATTCAGGTTTTACATATAAAATTCCATCTTGTGGATTTTTATCATTTCCATCTGGTAATATTGCTGCAACTGGACACTCAGATGCACATGCTTCGCAACTTATACATTCTTCAGTAATTTTAACTGCCATTTTCTATCCTTTTTTATCAAAATATAAAATGTAGATGCAAATATTATTCCACTAAAAGATTAATTAGCAAATTTTTTAAATAAAATCTCTTTTGTTGGTTCTTCTGTAGAGTTTTCATTATATTGTAACTCAACATCTTCCTCTTTATCAATATATTTTCTTGTAATTCTACATTTTTCCAAATTATTTTCAGATGGAGTAATATATTGTAATGGAAGCATAATATTTTCTATAATTCCTCTAAGACCTCTTGCACCAACATCTTTTTCAACTGCAATTTCTGCAATTCTCTCAAGGGCATCATCAGTAAATTCTAATTCTACTCCATCAAGTTCAAATAGAATCTCATATTGTTTGATAATTGCATTTTTAGGCTCTTTTAGAACTCTTATTAAATCTTCTTTTGAAAGTTTATTAAGTTCTGCAATTACAGGAATTCTTCCAATAAATTCAGGAATTAAACCAAAAGAGATAAGTTCTTTTGCTTCAATAGCTTTTTTATTTTCTTCAGCATCTTCTTTTTTAAGGAATCCCATTTTAGGAGCTTTTTTATTCTTTTTAGAACTATCATCTTCTCTTAATCCAACAAAAGCACCACCACAAATAAATAAAACATGTGTTGTATCAAAAAGAATTGTTTCAGCAGATGAGTTTTTTCTACTTCCTTTTACCGGAACATAAACTTCAGCACCCTCAAGGATTTTTAGAAGACCTTGTTGAACACCTTCTCCACTTACATCTCTTCCACTTGTTGAGCTTTCGCTTTTATTTGCGATTTTATCAATCTCATCAATATAAACGATTCCTCTTTTTGCTTTTTCTAAATCATAATCAGCAGAGGCAAGTAATCTTGAAAGAATTGATTCAACATCTTCTCCAACATAACCAGCTTCAGTCAATGCAGTGGCATCAGCAACTGCAAATGGAACATCCATGATTCTAGCTAGTGATTTAGCAAGAAGTGTTTTACCGCTTCCTGTTGGACCAATAAGCATAATGTTTGATTTTTCAATTTCTACATTTTTAACTACTGGTTTATCAATTCTTTTATAGTGATTATATAAAGCTACAGCTAAAACTTTTTTAGCTTCAATTTGACCAATTACATAATCATCTAAATGTTCTTTTATTTTAATAGGAACACTAAGCCCTTTTTGGAACTCTTTTTTGCTATCTTTAATAAGCTCTTTTTCAAGAACTTTAGAACACATTGTCACACATTCATCACAAATATGTGAAACTTCACTTGAGAATATTTTTTTTACTTCTGTAATCTCTTTACCACAGAAATCGCAATTAAATTTTTCACTCATGACTTTTTATAAATTCATTAATGCTCATATCTAAATTAGTTAAATTATGAGTTTTAATAAATTTATCCTCTTTTTTTGTTAATTCGTCTTTACCAAGTACAGTTGTACCACCTTTTAAATCCACAGTTATTTCATTTGCAACCATTCTAAAAGTATCTTTTGAGAAATCAACTCCCAAAAATAAGTATTCTTTGTTTTTTCTATGTTCTTTTAAAATTGGAGGCATTGCATAACCACCCATAGCTTCAGTTAACCAATCAACAAAATCAGCATCAGAGATAATAAAATTCATTTCAGGTTTTGTTGAACCCATTGGTTTAAATAGTATTGGTAAGTCTAAAGTTAGTAATTCTTTTTCAATTCTTGTATATGTTTTAGTAGCTACGTCAAAAGAATAAATTAAAAATCTATCCCAATCCGCAGTTATTCTTGATACTCCTGTGATTAAAAAGTGTTCACAGTTGCTGTAAATTTTTTGTAAGCTATCATCCATATTTGTATCGATGATATATTTAGGTTTAATTGTTTGTAGCCATTTATAAATTGCAGGAAGTTCGTACTCTTTTGAAGAGTAAATATGATTAGTCATTTGAATAATGAACTCTCTACCTTTTCTTTGTTCTAAACTCATTGCAGCTCTTGAGTACTCATACATAAGTCTAGGACTCATTGCTCTTCCGTTATTAAGACTTAAAATCATTGAATCACTATCGAATGGAAGTTGAGCTCCGTCGCTATTTTTTGTATCTTTAAATACACCCATTCCTAGAAAGGGTATAAGTTCTCCATCTTGTATCTTTTTTATTATATCATCCATGACATCCAGCTCCTGTGTATGACTGATATACCTTGTTCAATTCTACTCTAATTCGATCTAAATTTAGTGGAGTATCTAAGTCACTTGGCATATCAATATGATAGATGGCACCGTCTTTACCGATTAAAAAAAGTGCTTTTGTCAATCTATTTTCTAAGCTACCACTTACAATTTTTGTTCCGTACATATTTGCAAACTCTTCATTCACATCAAAAATAGGTATTATTTTCTTAAATTCATAAGTAAAATCTATTTTTTCGTTAAAGATAACATATACGAATATATCGATCTTAGCGCCATTTATGAACTCATCAAAAGCTATGATTTCTTCACTAAAATCATTGAAATTTGGAAAAGATAAAAATAGCTGAATATTTCTATTTGGACTAGCTTTTTTGATAGTTTTTTCTTCATTATTTATATTAATTACGTCAAAATCTTCTGCCATATAACCAATGTCAATAAAATCATCTGTTAGTTGCATTTCTTCATTTTTGTATGTTATTTTAGAGTTCATATTTTTTTATTTTATACCCCATTTGTCTAAGAGTTATCCCTAACTCTGATGCCGCATTTGATTGATTATTATCATTATTTTCAAGTGCCTCAATAATTGCTTCTCTCTCTAATTCTTCTAAAGTTAAACTTTTTTTAGAAATAGGTTTATATTCACTTTTTAGTTTTTGGTCATTTAAAGCAGGAAGTAAAAGTAGCATGTCATATTTTGTAATTCCGTCTTCATTTCCCATTAGTACAATTCTTTCAATTGTATTTTCTAATTCTCTTACGTTTCCTGGCCACGGGTAACTACACAATGTATCCATAGCTTCATCTGTAATAGTTACTCTTTTTTTATGGTTTTTTATAGATCTTTCAAGGAAGAAATTAACAAGTTGTTTAATATCTTCTCCTCTTTCTCTAAGAGGAGGTAAATCAATAGGAATTACGTTTAATCTGTAGTATAAATCTTCTCTAAATTTCCCATCTTTAACCATTTGTTCAAGATTTCTATTGGTTGCTGCTACTAGTCTTACATTTACTTTTATAGTTTTACTTCCACCAACTCTTTCAAATTCTCTCTCTTGTAAAACTCTAAGAAGTTTAACTTGTGCAGATGAGCTAATATCCCCTATTTCATCTAAAAATAGAGTTCCCCCATCTGCTAGTTCAAATCTTCCTTTTCTAGTCTCTCTGGCGTCTGTAAAGGCACCTTTTTCGTGACCAAAAAGTTCACTTTCAAGTAAAGTATCTGTAATTGCTGCACAGTTTAGTTTGATAAATGGTTCATCTTTTCTATTACTTCTTTTATGAATAGCAGCAGCTACAAGTTCTTTTCCAGTTCCTGTTTCACCACGAACTAATACAGTTACATCAGATTGTGCAATTCTTTGAATAACTTTGAAAACTTGTTCCATTTTTGGACTATCACCAATGATGTCACCAAAATTGTGAACTTTTGAATCCCATTCCATTTTATAATAAAGTTTCAGCTCTTGAAGTCTCTCTTTTTCTTTTTGATATAGTTGATATGAATAAATTGTTTGTGCAAAAATTGAACTTACAATAGTTAAAATTCTAACAGTATCATCAAGTTGAATTTCAGCAGTTTTTGTAATAACAGCACCTAAAACACCAATCGCTACATTATCGATTACTAAGGGAACTGCAACGTAAGATTTACCATTAAAATCTCTTTTTCCTGATTTATTTAGAAAAAGAGAATTATTATGAATATTTTCAACAACAACAGGTTCTTTTGATTCGGCTACCATTCCAGTAACTCCCTCACCTACTTTATAAGAGGCAAGAGTTTTTTGGAATTTTGACAACTCAATCGATGCAAAAACATGTAGAACATCTTCTTCCAAAATATGAACCACACAATTTTCTAGATTCAATGAATTTTTTAATATTTTCATTGATTTTTCTAATGAAGTTTGTAGGTCATAATGATTAGAAATAACTGAAGATATTTCATAAAGAGTTGTTAGTTCTCTTATGGTTAAACATCCCATACAAGCAGATTTGTCAAACATCATTGCCTCCTGTTTTTTTAATTATTTTTATTATAACAATTTTATGAGTCACAATGAATGTCCGTTTATATAAAAAGTATACAATAGATTAATCTATAAATTAATCTGCAATTTTTTTACAAACTTCTTCTTTAGGAAGTTTTTTAACACCTGGCTGAATCCACCAAACTTCACCATTTGAAAGTGTTGCATTTCCACCCCAGTTCTCTTCAGTATCAAACTCTATTTCTTCTATAGTCTCTTCCATATCTTTTTTTGCAAAATAAAACGATACAACACCATCAACTTCTCTTAACATAACTTTTGCCATTTCTTACTCCTTGTTTAAAAATAAATTTCTGAACTTTCTTAATAGTTCATTTTCTTTGAATGAGATTCTAAAGAAACCTTTTTTTAACTCTTTTACTACAAAACTTCGATTGTAATCTTTTGAGATAAAAGGATAGTCTTCTCTATAATGTGCACCTCTGCTCTCTTTTCTTTTTTGTGCACATAATATTATTGCTTCAGATATTTCTAGAGCATTTCTTAACTCTAAAATTGCAGATAACTCTACATTGTTGTTTTTTTCTTTGTTTATACAGTGTAAGTTGTATGAAATTTGTCGCAAGTATTTTATATAATCAAAGGCTTCTGTTAGACTTTGTTCATTTTTTATAATGCCAACTTTTTCGAATAGACATTTACCTAAACTTATTCTAATTGCATTGAAATTTATACTTGTATCACCTTGAAAAATGAAATCTAACATTTCAATATCTTTTACAACGGTGTTATAATTTATAGGTGAAAATTCATTTTCTTTTGAATACTCTTTTGCATTTGCCCCTGCTAAATTTCCAAATACGCAACCTTCAAGAAGTGAATTTCCTCCAAGTCTATTTGCTCCATGAACTCCATTTGAAGCCATTTCTCCACAAATATAAAGACCTTTAATGTCACATGTTGTCATATTTACATCAACTCCACCCATTGTGTAGTGTGCAACAGGTTTTATTTCTAACAACTCTTCACTAATATCAACTCCACTTTGCATAAGTGCTGCATTATGAAGTGATGGAAGTTTTTGTTTGATTTTTTCAATTCCAAGATGTCTTAAATCAATATAAACTTTTTTCCCACCTAATTGTTCTTTTAAAATAGCTCTGGCTACTTCATCTCTAGTTCCTAGTTCATTTACAAATCTTAAACCTTCACTATTTACTAAGTATCCACCCTCTCCACGTGCTGCTTCAGTTACTAAATAGTTTGTTTTTACAAAACCAGTTGGATGAAATTGAACAAATTCCATATCTTTTAAATTAAGTCCAGCACGAAGTGCAACTGCTAATAAATCTCCTGTATAATCAGGTGCATTTGTAGAGTAACCTCTATAAATTCCAGCATATCCACCACCTGCAAAAACAACAGCTTTTGAAGGATAGATAATTACTTGAGAATTTTCTTTATTTAATGCAACTACTCCACTTACTTTATCTTGGTATTTTGCAAGATTCAAGATGAAAGTATTTGGTAAAAAAGTTATACCTTTGCTTTTTGCTTTTTTTATAAGTGCCATAGTTATAGCACTTCCTGTTTTATCTCCAACATAACAAGTTCTATTTGAACTCCCGCCACCAAATGGTCGTTGTAAAATTATTTTATTTTCATCCCTATCAAACTCAACACCATAATCAACTAATTTTTCTATGATATTTGAGGCTTGTTTACACATATAAGTAATAGCTTTTTTATTTCCAATACCTTTTGCAGAATTAAAAGTATCGTTAATATGTTGGTTTATCTCTTTAGAATTAGTAGGGTCAAGAACTGCATTTATTCCACCACTTGCCATTGAGGAATTTGATTTAAATATATTCCCTTTTGTAACAAGAGCAACTCTATTTTGTTCATCTTTAGCTTCAATTGCAGCCATAAGACCTGCAATTCCACCACCAACTACTATTACGTCATAAATCATTTTACACTCTGTACATTAGATCGTATTTTGCTTTTGATGTTGCAGGTACTTTTGTAATTTCTAGATTTTTTTTGATATGAACTGGAACTTTTGAAGCAAATAATGAGCTAATAAGTCCAGGAGTAGATCTCACAAATTGAAGAGCCAGTTGAATATCATTTTCTAAAACCATTTTTGAATCAAGTAAGTAACCAGCTTCAGGTTTAAAAGATTTTTTGAATAGATTCATTTGAAGAAGTGATGAACTTGAAATCACTCCAATTTTTAATCTATGAGCTGCTTGTAGTAAAGTGCACTCTTCACCTTTTACTTTTTGTGTGAGCATTGTATAAATTGATGTTTTTCCCATATTAAATGGTGTTTGAATGTATTTAAAATTGTGATTTTCACCACCTACTTTAATAGCAATATCTACTAAATCTTCTAAATTTATATGTTCGTTTGTACTTTCATCTATAAATCCATTCCAAACAGCAACACCATAATATTTAATCATTCCCATTTCAACCATTTTTTCAAATCTTCTAAAAATAGTTTCTATTTTTTTTAGGAATTTTTTATATCCTAGTTTTGAAACTTGAATTTCTGGATTATGTAAAAAATAGATATCAATTGTTTTAACACCTAAATTTTCAAGGGATTTTTTACATGACCACTCTAAATAATCAGGTGTCATACAGTGTTGGTCTAATTCTATATCATCTTTTGTTGCTAATGAGTTATTAATTATATTCTCTTGAATCCATGTATAAGGATTTTCAGGGAAAGGGTATTCTAATTGGATAAAACCACCTTTTGAGCATATAATTAATTCTTCTCTTTTAGTAATACCTTCTGCAAACAACTCTTCAAGGGCAATTCCTATCTCTTTTTCACTTTGTCCGTATCTGTAATTACTAGCTGTATCTATTAGATTTATTCCACTTTTTACCGCTTCTTTTACGCCTTCAATATAATGGAAAAGATAATTTTCTTCTTTGTAGGGTTCTTTATTAAAAGTACCTAAGCCCAATTTTGAAAATATTAAATCGTTATGTTTGATATAAAAATCTTTATAATGTGAGAATTTTTTTGCAAAATTGTAAGTGTCATCAAATGTTGCTATCATGATTTTTTCTTCTTTTTATAAAATTTCATAATAATAAGGGAATAAATAAATTTACTCCCTCATCAATATTTAAAGGTGTACAAAAGTATATGCAAAAAGTGTTCCGTAATTCTTGATTTTATTCAGGTTTTTTATAAAATTTTATCTCTTTTTATCTATATTTTACATGTTCTAATCGGAAATTTTATTCTAAAAATTAAGAATAAAATAATTTTTTAGAAGAAGTTGATATTTTATCTATAATTCTAACTTAGAATTTTAATAATCATCATATTATATTGACAAAATACCGATATATATGTACTTATATAGAGAATGGTATATGATTTCTATACAACAAATCTTAGATTTTATATAGAATTTTAAGCTATATTTTATAATTATGAGCCTAGAATTTTCCAATAAAATAACTAAAATTAAAAGGACGTATTATGAAAACAAGTGCAAGAAATGAGTTAAGTGGAAAAATTACAAACATTATTAGTGGTGCTGTAATGAGTGAAGTAAAAATTACTGTTTCTCCTGATGTAACAATTAGTGCAACGGTTACAAAAGATGGTATAGAATCTTTAGGAGCTAAATTAAATGATAACATTACTGCAATCATTAAAGCATCTTAATTATTATCAGTAAGGCAGCTCTTAAAACAACTGCTAGAAATGTATTAAAAGGAAAAGTAGTTGAAGTTATAAAAGGTGTTATTAATAGTGAAGTTAAACTTTCTTTAGGAACAGCTATTATTTCTGCAATTGTTACAAATGATGCAATCGAAGATTTATCTATCAAAGTTTCTGAAGATGCTTATGCTTTATTCAAAGCTTCAAGCGTAATCTTAATCGCTGAATAATATAGGGTTTTCCCTATATTTATATGATTTTTAATTTACTGCTAATATTCGCCATACCACAGTTATAAACAGAACTTGTAACAACTCCATCGATTTTGTATGAAGCGTATTTTTCTATATTTGTTAGGTTTATTCCACCTGCTACTAAGATTTTTACATTTGGGAAGTTTTCATTTTTGTAAGTGATGATTTTTTCAAGTTCTTCAAAATCTATTTTATCAAGTTGAATTACATCAACTCCAATTTTCATTAGATTTATGCTGTCTTTTAAACTCTCACTCTCTACATTTAATTTTTTTTCTGGGATTTTTGTTTTTATTCTTTTTAAATCTTCGTAAAACTCTTCGTTGTTTTTATACAAAATTCTATGTCCTTCAAAAAATAGAACAGTTTCAGAAAGGTTCAATCTATGTGGCATTGCTCCTCCACAAAATGCAGCTTTTATACAAAATCTTTTTGAAAAAGGAAAAGTCTTTCTTGTGGTTAGTAGTTCACAAGTAGGATTTATTTTTTCTATTTTTTCTTTCATTTGGTATGAGTAGGTGCTTATTTTGCAACTATATTCCAAAAGAATTTGTGTCAATCTCCAAGCTTTATGAATATCTTCATAATCTCCTGAGTATTTCAATATTGTAGAACCTTTTTCTATTTTTGTTTTACTTTTTTCGTAAAATTCAACTTTACAATTTAGAAGTTCAGCTATTTTTACGGCTTCTTCACTACAAGATACGATAATATCTTCTCTAGTAAAGACTTCAATTTGAGCTTTTACATTGTTACAATTTTGTAAACTTGTAGTTAAATCAAAATAAGGTATATCATCTTGGATATATTTTTCTAGTTCACTAATAGATAAATTAAACATTTTATAAACCTTGAATAGTTGGACTAAATGCTTTTGTACTGATACTTACTTTTTGCCCTATTTTTAAACTTTTTATTTCATCACGACTCACAACAACTTCAACCAATTGTTGACCTATTGATACGATTGCCACATGAATAACATCGACTTTTATTATGTCTAAAAGTTCTCCTTCAAAGGAAAACTTTTGACTACCTTTTGTTTTTAACAAAATATCTTTTGGTAAACCATCATTTATAATTTCCCCAAAATTTAGAATAACAACGCGATTTGCTAGACGATAAATTTCACTTGGGTCGTGGCTCACCATGATAGTAGTTGTATTAAATTCTTTGTGTAATGTAAGAATTTCATTTTGAAGTTTAGTTCTCATATTTGAGTCAAGAGCTGATAAAGGTTCATCCATAAGTAGGATTTTTGGTCTGTTCATCAACGCTCTACATAAACTTATTCTTTGTTTTTGACCACCACTTAATGTCAAAGGGAATCTGTTCTTTAGTTCTTCTAATTCTGTCATCTTTAGCAAATAGTTTGCTAATTCTTTATCTTTATTTACATATAAAAGATTATCTATTACTGAGAAATTTGGAAATAATGCATAGTCTTGAAATACAAAACCTATTTCTCTTTTTTGTGGTGCTAAACAAAATTTATTATCTAGCCAAATATTGTTATTTATATTTATTGTTCCACTTGCAGTTTCAAGACCAGCTAAAATTCGTAAAAGTGTTGTTTTTCCACTTCCACTAAGTCCCGCAAGTGCTAAAAATTCACCTTGTTTTATTTCTAGATTTACATTTAAATCCATTTCACCGTTTGCGCCATGAAGTTTTTTGTTTATATCAATTTTTATCATTTACTTACTCCTGCAAACATATTTTTTTGTTTTCCATTAAAAATATAAACACCTAGAAGCGTAAGAAAACTTAGTGTTATCATAATTGCACTATAGATGTGTGCATTTGTATAATCCATAATTTCAACAAATTCATAAATTGCAACAGAGGCTACTTTTGTTTCTGCTGGAATACTTCCTCCAACCATTAAAACAACTCCAAACTCTCCAACTGTATGTGAAAAAGTAATGATAATTGCTGTTAAAAGTGCTGGTTTCATATTTGGTAGCGCAACTCTAAATAGAGTTGTTAATTTACTCTTTCCACTAATATAACTAGCTTCAAGCATATTTTTATTCAAACTTTCAAAACCACCTTGTAAAGGTTGAACCATAAAAGGTAAAGAATAAAAACAACTAGCAACAACAAGACCTGTAAAATTGAATACAAGTTTTATGCCAAAAGTGCTTTCGAAGAATGCGCCTATTGGGGAATTATATGATAAAGCCCAAAGTATATAAAATCCTAAAACCGAAGGAGGTAAAACTATTGGAAGAGCAGTTATTGCTTCAAAAAATGGTTTTGATTTTGAATTTGATTGAGATAAATACCAAGCAAGAGGTAAACTAATAAAAAATAGAATTAAAGTTGTAATTCCTGCTAATTTAAAAGATAATAGAAATGGTTCAAATTCAATCTCTTTTAATATTTCAATCATTTAATACTTCCCCAATAGATAGATTACTAGCTTTTATCAAAATTGTAACTACTTCACCAATTTGTAGATTCATTCTTTTGGATGAATCTACAGTTATAATACTTTCTAGTATTGTGTCATTTACATTTAACTCAACACTAGCTAATAATTGTCCATTTTCTATGTTTTGAATAGTTGCAACAAGTTGATTTGATAAACTCAATTCTCCACTTAGATTTTTTGCAATAGAGATATTTGTAGGTTTAGTAATAAGGTTTACTTTTTTACCTACTTGAACGTCACTATCTAAATCTAAACTCATCATTTTTAGAGTTGTTCCATTAAAATCAAATTCAACAATATTTAAATTGTCAACATTATTTATCTTTTTTATTATTGCAACTATTTGGTTCATTTAACTATATATCCATAATCTTCAAATATTTTTTTAGCTTTAGGACTTAATATAAAGTCATAAAATGCTTTTACTTCAGCATTATCTTTTGCATTATTTATTATTACAATACCTTGTTTAATAGGTGTATACAAACTAGTATCAACACTTATCCAATTTATATTTTCTTTATATTGTGACATTTTTTCATCATATAAAGATGATTTTGCAATAAAGCCAATATCAGCTGCTGTTATTGCATAAGTTACAACTTGTGAAATCGATTCTGCATATACAAATTTACTCTCAATTGAATCAGGTATTTTTGCATTTTTTATAGCTTCAACAGCAGCTGTTCCATAAGGTGCTGTTTTTGGGTTTGCAATAGCTACTTTTGATATTGAATTATCTTTAATTAAATCTATACCTTTTTTGAAATCAAGCTCTTTTGAACTTAACATTGCAATGGCACCTTGAGCATAAACTACAGGTTTTGTAATTGCAATATTCTCTTCATAAAGTGACTCAGGAAATTTCATATTCGCAGCCATAAATATATTAAATGGAGCACCATTTTTAATTTGGGCAGTTAATTTACCACTACTTCCTAAAGTAACTTGTACTTGTGTATCAGGATTAGTTTTATTAAACTCTGCAATTAATTCATTTATTGCATAACTAACATTTGCCGCAACTGCGATATTTATTTGACCTGCAAAAATTGTTGAAGATAAAATCATTAAAGCTAAAATTATTTTTCTCATTTGTAACTCCTTATTTACCTAACATCACATCTGATGCTTTAATAATTGCACTAACTTGTGCACCCTCTTTTATATTTAATCTATCAATTGAATTTGATGTGATAACTGAAGCTATTTTATCTCCATTACCAATATCTATGATTAATTCACTGTTTATTTCACCTTGATGAATTGAATCAATTTTCCCTTGAAGTTTATTTCTAGCACTAATATTTAGTGTAATATCAGTAGTTATTAAAACTGTACTTGATTTAAAAATAGCCACAACTTCATCACCTAGTTTTAAATCTAAATTATTAACAGCTGTTTTTGTTATAACTGAAACTATTGTATATCCACTTTTTAGTTTTATATAAACTTCTGCATTAACTGTTCCATTTGATATTAATTCTACAATACCACTTATTTGGTTTCTTGCACTAATTTGCATTGATAATCTCCTTATATCTTTTAGGGTTCCGGTGTTTATATCAGTTCTTTTGCTTAAATTCTGTAGAAATTTTTTTTGTTCATTTCGTAAAATTTCAAAGGTTTCTATAAGATTTTCTCCATAAGGAGTTAGTGTTGTCCCACCGCCTCCAACGCCACCCGTTTCTCTTTGAACGATTGGTGTTGTAGACAGATTATTCATAGATTCTATAGCTTCCCAAGCAGCCTTATAACTCATAGGAACTTCTTTAGCTGCTTTACTAATAGAACCTGTTCTTTTAACCGCAATTAATAACTCAATTCTTTTTTCTAATAAAAATGGTTGATTAAAAATCTCTAGAGTTAAATTTGATAATATTTCCACAAAAATCCTTTTTGTTATATCTTACAGTATATAACGCTAAATAAAAAAATATTACCATTATGTAACTTAATACATAACGGTAATTTAAAAAAAACTAGAAGAAAATCTTCTAGTTTTTTGACTATCTTACTGAATCGAAGAAGTAGTCTGTTTTTGCTATATCTTTAGTCTCTTCATCTAATTGATCTAAGATTGCATTTGTAATCCAAGTTAATAGATTTAATCCACCTTCATAACCACTAATAGAGTATCTATGTAAGTGATGTCTATCAAAAATTGGGAATCCAATTCTGATTAAAGGTATTTTTGTATCTCTATATAATTCTTTTCCGTAAACATTTCCAATCATGAAATCAACTGGTTCTGTGAATAATAAACTTCTTAGGTGCCATAAATCTTTTCCACCCCAGATATTACATTCAGCAGCTCTAGAAGATTTAGCTAAGATAGCTTTCATATCATCTTCCCAACCTTTTCTTGGTGCATTATTACACACAATGTGAGTTGGAACTGAACCCATTTCAACTAAGAATGAAACCATTCCTAATAAGAAGTCAGGATCTCCCCAGATTGCAATTTTTTTACCATGCATATATGGATAAGAATCTTGCATTGCATCAACAAATCTAGCTCTTTGTTGTTTTAATTCTTCAGGAACTTCTTTTCCAGTTAATTCTGCTAATTTCATAACAAAAGCATCTGTACCACTTAATCCGATTGGATTACAAGTAGCAAAAGTTTGTTTCCATTTGTTTTTAATAGTTTTAGCTGTTAAAATTGAAGAATATTTTTGTAAACTAATAGTTGCTTTTGCATTGATTGCCGCTTTACCATCAGATATTTTTGTTCCACCAGCGTATAATTTATATTCACCAGCTCCTGTGTCCCATTGCTCTTCATGGTCACCAATCATGATGATTTTATCACCAAACATTTTTGCAATTCTTTTAATTTCTTTTAATGATCCTAAATAAGGTTCAAATCCAGGAATTATGTTAATTCTTTCTTCATCAACTTCTCTTACAACATCTTCAGATAATTGCTCTAAAGTTGATTTCATCATATTATCATAACCAGTAATATGAGATCCAACGAATGAAGGAGTATGAGCATGAGTAATAAGAGTATTATCTAACTCACCTTCAGCTTCAGCTCTAGCACCAATGATAAATGCATTTAAGTCATCTCCGATAACTTCTGCCATACAAGTTGTACTTACAGAAATCATTTCAGGCTTGTAAAGTGCATTACAGTTTCTGATACCATCTTTCATATTTGCTAATCCACCAAATACCGCTGCTGATTCTGACATTGAATCAGAAACACAAGGAGTTGGTTCTTTAAAGTGTCTTGTAAAGTATGATCTAAAGTATGCAACACAACCATGTGAACCATGTACATATGGCATTGTATTTTCAAAACCTAAACCAACCATAATAGCACCCAGTGGTTGACAAGCTTTTGCAGGGTTAACTGTAATAGCTTCTCTTGCTAGATTTTTTTCTCTATAATCCCAAGATTTTGTCCACTCAGCAATTTCTGCAACTTTCTCAGGTGCAACTGCACCAGCAGCACTTTCGAATTCTTTTTTATTTTTTAAAACTTCTTGGTATTCAGGCTTTAAAAAAAGTTTTTGTCCGTTTACTATATTATCTAAATCTTGCATAGCCTTCTCCTTACGCTTCTTTTTCCCATGGAGCTTTTGTGTGGTTCCATACTGGTGAGTTAATCGCTAAATCCATATCTTTTGCGAAAATTGCAAAAGCGTCATATCCATGATAAGGACCACTGTAATCCCAAGAGTGCATTTGTCTAAATGGTAATCCCATTTTTTGGAATACATATTTCTCTTTTACCCCAGCTGCAACTAAGTCTGGTCTTAATTTTTTAACGAACGCTTCTAATTCATACTCATTTGCATCATCGTAAATAAGTGTTGATCTTTCGATTTCGTCTTTAGTTCTTTTATAATCATCTCCGTGTCCGAATTCATATCCAGTTCCGATTACTTCCATTCCTAAATCTTCATAAGCTCCAATAACGTGTCTTGGTCTTAATCCACCAACATAAAGCATAACTTTTTTACCCTCTAACATTGGTCTATATTTAGCGATTACAGCATCAGTCATTGCAGTATATTTAGCAATAACAGCTTCAGTTTTTGCTTGAATTGTTTCATCAAAGAATGAAGCAATTTTTCTTAAAGACTCAGTTGTTTTTGTAGGTCCAAAGAAGTTATATTCCATCCAAGGTACATTGAACTCTTGTTCCATGTGTCTAGCAATATAGTTCATTGATCTATAGCAATGTAATAGGTTTAATTTTGATTGAGGAGCAATAGCTAATTCTTTATAACTTGCATCTCCAGACCATTGAGCAATAACTCTTAAACCCATTTCTTCTAAAATTAATCTTGTTGACCAAGCATCTCCACCGATGTTGTAGTCCCCAATGATTGATACGTCATAAGGAGTTGATTCGAAATCTTTTCTATAAGAAGTATCTGGCATGATATAATCTCTAATCATATCGTTTGCAATATGGTGACCTAATGATTGAGATACACCTCTAAAACCTTCACATGAAACAGCAATTGTTTGATGTCCAGTCTCTTTTTTATGCATTTTAGCAACTGCATGAATATCGTCCCCAATTAATCCAATTGGACACTCTGATTGAACAGAAATTCCATTATTTAATGGGAATAATTCATCAATCTCTTGAAGTGCTTTTTTAAGTTTTTTATCTCCACCAAATACGATGTCTTTCTCATTGAAATCTGTAGAAAAGTTCATAGTAACGAAAGTGTCAACACCTGTTGTTCCTATATAATAATTTCTTCTTCCACCTCTTGAATATTGTCCACATCCAATTGGTCCATGAGAGATATGAATCATATCTTTAATTGGTCCCCAAACAACCCCTTTAGAACCTGCGTATGCACAACCTCTTTGAGACATTACACCTGGTACTGTTTGTTTGTTACTTCTTGTTGTATCACAAGAACCTTTGCTTGTTTCAGGTGAATCTACACCTAAATGTTTAGCTCTACTTTTTCTAACTTTTTCTGGATATGCTTCTAATACTTCAGCAATTGCTTCTTTTTGAAGACTTTCTAATGTTTCTGGTCCCATAATTTCTCCTTTAAAGAAAAAGTAGCTTACGCTACTTTAACTCTGTATAGATTCATGTCATCTAATTTTCTACAAACTGCTTTAGTTGCATCACCATCAACGCTTTTTGAAATTTCAGAAATTTGGTATTTATTTGTGTAATAAATCATTTTAGCACCAGCAATTTCTTTACATTCAGTATTTGTGAAGTAATCTACAAGTGCAGTGTGTAAAAAAGTACCTTCAGGAACTTCGATAGTTTCTAATTTAACACCTTCTCTTGTTTCACTTGTTAATGTTACTGTTTTCCCTGCAGCATCAATACCTTCATTTACTTTTTCAATTACTTTTTCAAAACTTACATCATTACCTTCACTAGCTGGAAAGTGGTATCCACATACAAACATAATTTTCTCCTTACTACTATTTTTATTTTATTTTTATTTTTTTAAATCTAAATTATTAAGCTTCTTCAGCTTTTTTACCAACGTTTTCTAAATCAGCTTCTTCTTCTAATCCGAATTCCATTAATAAGTTTTCTAAATCATCCATTTCTAATGGAGTAGGAATAACTTTTAAGTCATTAGCAATGATTTTTCTTGCTAATTCTTTATATTCCATAGCTTGGTCATGACTTGGTGAGAATTCAACAACTGTCATTCTTCTTAACTCAGCTCTTTGAACGTGGTTAGATCTTGGAACGAAGTGAATTAATTGAGTACCAATTTGCATTGCTAAGTGTTTTGATAAATCGTATTCTTTATCTGTCATTCTAGCGTTACAAATTAAACCTGCAAGTCTAACTCCACCAGTATTTGCATATTTTAAAATACCTTTTGAAATGTTATTAGCAGCATACATAGCCATCATTTCACCAGACATTACGATATAAATTTCTTGAGCTTTACCCTCTCTAATAGGCATAGCAAATCCACCACAAACAACATCTCCAAGAACGTCATAAGAAACGAAATCTAATTCGTCTGTATAAGCACCCTCTTCTTCTAAGAAGTTAATAGCTGTAATAACTCCTCTACCTGCACAACCAACACCTGGCTCAGGACCACCTGATTCAGTACAATTGATATAACCTTCAGTTATGTCATTATTATCAGGGTGAAATTCTCCAGCACCTGGTTTACATACATCTTCTAATTCTAAATCTTCAACAGTTCCTGCTTCAGAAGCTAATTGCATAATTGTACATTGAGCTTTTTCATGTAAAATTAATCTTGTTGAATCCGCTTTTGGATCACAACCAACGATTAATATTTTTTGACCATAGTAGTGGCACATTGCCGCCAAAGTATTTTGAGATGTAGTTGATTTACCAATCCCACCTTTTCCGTAAAACGCGATTTGTCTTAATGCTGACATTTTAACTCCTTTGATATATATGTTTACGAAATAGATAATTGCACTTTGCGTTCCACAGAAAAGATTTTTTAGAAATTTTTTTTATATTTTCCAAAAAGCCCTTAAATACGATGTTTATTAGGTTAATTTTTTTTAATATTTCTTTTTAGGATACTTTTTATCCTATTTTACCAACACAAATTTTGTAATTTTTTTTGTAAAATTTGAGGTAAATAAATGCAAAAAATGTAAATGATTCAGATTTTAGATACTATTTTATGTATAAATATCTTTACAATAATGTTGTTTACTTATTTATTTATATTATTAAGTATAAGGATTATGAGTATAATGAGTATAGATTCGTTATTAACACATTTTATTTTAACTATGTTATTTAGTTTTTTAATAGGTTTAGAGTTAAGAGCATATAAATTAATGTTTCATCCTGAAGATAGAGAATTCTTTGGAACAGCAAGAACTTACACTTTTGTGGGTGTGTTAGGATTCATTTTATATAAAATAGAACCAATTAATTTTACTGTATATATTGCAGGATTTGCTGGTATTACTTTACTTTTTGTATTGTTTTATAACAAACTTTTGACTGAAAAGAATCACAGTATTGTTTTATATTTAGTTTTATTAGTTGTATATAGTTTTGGTCCCTTATCAAATCTTTTTCCTTTATGGTTTTCATCTTTCATTTTTGTTGTAACAATTTTCTTATTAAATGCAAAGAAAAAGATTTCAAGTTTTAATTTAAATATAAATATTTACGAATTTGAAACTTTAGGTAAAATGGTTTTACTTTCAGCTGTTGTGCTTCCATTACTTCCTGCAGATAAAATCATTCCTTATTTAGGAATTTCTCTTTATAAAATTTGGTTAACAGTTGTTGTTATTTCTGCGATTTCTTATGCTGGTTATATTGTACAAAAATATTTATTTCCATCAAAAGGCATATTTTTAACAGGTTTAATAGGTGGAACTTACTCTTCAACAGCAACTACTGTTGTTTTGTCAAAAAAAGCGAATACCTTAGAGAAGAACCATATTATCACGGCTTCGATTATTGCAGCAACTACAATGATGTATATAAGAATACTTGCAATTTCATCTATTTTCAATTTTGAAGTGGCTAAAACAATTTTGTTACCATTTTTGTTTTTCATTATTTTAACAATAATAATTACCTATGTTTATTACATAAAAGCATCTAAAACAATTAACAATTTTGAAATAAAAGATTCTAATCCTTTAGAATTAGGTACAGCATTTATTTTTGCATTTTTGTTTGTAATTACTATGTTGATTACTAATTATGTAATTGATAATTATGGTTCTAGTGGATTAAGATTTTTATCTATAGTTGTTGGTTTTACTGATATTGATCCATTTATTTTGTCTTTATTAACAGGTAAATATACAATTGAACCATCTCAAATTGCATCAGCAATAATCATAGCTTCAGGAAGTAATAATATTTTAAAATCAATTTATGCTTTATGGTTTGGGAAAGATAAAACAGTTACTAGTTTTATTTGGCTAATGATATTAGGGATTATTACAATTTTAGTAGGATTTTTTCTTTAAATCTCTACTAAAATGTAATAGTTACCTTTAAGCCTTTGTATTTTTTATTTTCAAAGGTAGTTTCACAATTATTAAAAGATAACAAGTATTTATGCATTTCTACAATTGTTTTATATGCGTTTGTTAATCCCAATCCTGTGCCTTGGCTTTGATGTTTTGTTGTGAAATATGGTTCAAGTATTTTAGGAAGTATATTTTCATCTATTCCTCCTGCATTATCTTTAATATTCAAGTTAAGATGATTATCTATACTTTCAGTTTTTATAATGATTACTCTATTTGTAACATTGTTTTCTCTAAATGCATCAATTGAATTATTTAGAATATTTCTAATTGCTTCTGAAAATTTAAGTTTTTCAATATATATCTTATCATCAACTCTATAGTCTGTTATAATTTTTATATTATTTTTAACAAGAACCTTTTTCATATCATGTAAGATTTCACTCATTAGTTGACAAATACTGTAAGATTTTTCAAGATTTTCAAAAGCAATATCATCAAAATTATTAATTATATTTGATAAATAATTTGTTATTTCTACAATTTTGTTCATATCTTCATCTAAATTTGATTCATTATATAAATTTAGTTCTTTTTGTAGTTTAATTCCACTAGCAATAATTGAAATTGTACTTAATGGTTGTTTCCATTGGTGTGAAATATTTTGGATTAATTCATTTAATGATTTAAATTTTTTCTCTAACTCAATAAGTTTTAAAAGTGTAAAGTCTTTTATAATTAATAAAATCTCTTTTTGATTTGGCATCAAATTCATTGTAATATAAATAATTATAGATTTGCCATGTTTTGTAATAAATGTAGCCTCATAGTTTTCAATATATTTTTCTTTAATTACCTGATTTATTAACTCTTTAATTTTTTCTTTGTTTGTCTCTGAGAATAATTGGAAAGCAGAAATGTTTATAAGTTCACTGTAACTATACTCACTTAATTGTTTAAAAGAGTCATTGAATTTAATAAAATTACCATCCAAATCTATAGTTGCAATTCCATCTTTTGAGCTATAAAATATTGTTTCAAACTCTTGTTCTAACTTTTGTTCTTTTCCTAAATTAATAATTGTTATGTATAACAATGGAGTTTCTAGATTTAATTGGATTTTTTTACTTTTGATTAAAACATCTAGCTCTTTTCCATCTTTTGTTTTATGTTTAGTTGTAAATTTATCCCAACCCTTTTCCAAAATATTTTTTTGTCTTTTTTCCATTTCATAATTGGTTACAAATTCTAAAGTTAAATCTTTGGGAGTGATTTTTTTAATTTCATCTTCTGTGTAGTTATATAATTCTAAAGCTTTTTGATTAGATAAGATAAACTTCTGTGTTTTTAAATTTAAAATTAGAATTGCATCAAGAGACTCATTAAATAAAGTTGATAATAGAGTAATTTGTTGCTCATCCATAAAAACTCCTTTTCATTTGACTAATTATATATGAATTTAGTAAATAAAAAGAAATTAGACAAGATGTAAAACTCTTTTATTATAAATTTTCTACTTTGTAGAGTTTCTTTCTCTCTTTAGAAGAGGGAATATCTAATATTTTTCTATATTTTGTTATTGTTCTTCTAACCATTTTTAGATTAAATTTAGTCTCTATGAATTCAAGAATACTTTCATCAGTTAAAGGTTCCTCTTTATTTTCATAATCAACTAAACTTTTTATATAACTTTTTATTTGTGATGAAGATAAATCTTTATCAACAGCATTTGAAAAAAAGAATTTAAGTGGGAAAATTCCTAAATTACACTCTATATATTTATTTGAAACAGCCCTACTAATTGTTGATTCTGCAAATCCTAATTCAGCAGCAATTTCTTGCATAGAAAAAGGCCGTAATTCTCCACCAACAAAAAAAGATATTTGTTTTTCTACAATTATTAAAACAATTTTATAAAGAGTTGATTTTCGCAAATTTAGTAAATTTACCAAATCTTTTGCTTCTTTTAATTTCTCTTTTATATTTTCATTTTTTGTAATGAATGGATTTTTTACTTTAATGTCTGGATAATAGGCATTATTTATTTTTATCTCTATATCTTCGTTAATTTCAACAAAAAAATCAGGTACAACTTGTACATTGTCATTTATATAATCAATTGCAGGTGGATTATTAAAATACTTAATAATATCTTTTGCATCATTAAATCTATGATGTGCTGCATATTTATCAACATGAGCAATATCTTTTATGATTTTTTTAGTGAAATTATACAATTCATCATCAATTTTTCTATCAAATGAATCCAATTGAAATAAGAATGATTCTTGAAGATTCAGTGCACCAATTCCACTTGGTTCTAATCTTGCAAATCTTTGTCTAATTGATTCTACATACTCTTTATATACATTGCAAGTAGTTGCAATTTTTTCTATATCACCATCAAAATATCCATTTTCATCTATATCACACAATATTTCAAGTGCAACTTTTTTTGAGTTAGGTGTCGGGAAAAGGGATTCATCTTCTATTTGTTCACTAATTTTATCATTCAACGAGTCTGAATAAAAAGCTAATGATTCAACGAATTCTCCACTTGTACCATTTGAGGTAAAATTACTATAAAAATCTTTCGACTTTGTTACTTCCAAAAAAGGATTTTCGTAAGATAAGTTTGTTAAGTACGATTCTAAATCTTGGATTGATGTCTGTAGCATTGGAAGCCACAACTTTAATGATAGGTTTAAGTTCTGCTTTTGAGCAGTTGATATTGAAAGTGAATTTGCCATAGTTTTATTTTGCCCAAATTCTAAAAGAATTTGGACATTCCTTAGTATATTTTTTAATACTTTATTCTAATTACACCATTTGGTTTAACTATTTTCATTTGGCAAGATAATCTTGATTTCTCAGTATTTGTTCCAGCTCCAGCTTCAGCAATTACTTTTTTCTCTTTTTCATTGATTTCTGAAATGAATTCCATACCTTGCTCAATTGAAACTAGACAAGTTCCACACTCACCATCTCTACAACCAAATGGTAAAGCTGAACCTGATGCTTCAACAACATCTTGAATTGTACTTCCTGGTTTTACATTAATTGCTAAAAAGTCATTAACGATTTCTACTCTTGTTGTCATTTTTTTTCCCTTATTTTAAATTGAATGGTTTAACTAAAATATCACCTTTGATTAACATCATAGGTGCAATTCTAACTTTTGGACTAATTGTAAATTGTTGACATTGTTCAGCTTCACTAGCAGTAATCGCTCCAAGTTTAACTAAAATATCTAACTCTTCATCTTCCATATAACTAGTTGGTTCTTCATCACTTAAGTTTTCAACATAAATTAAAGACTTAGAATAATCACCATTAGTTGCTGCTGGAATTGGTACATTCTTCTCTTTAGCTAACCTAACGATAGGTTCTCCAGTTTTTGCATCATATACCCCATCAGTTACCGCGTCAAAATGCATAAAAATCACTTTTGCCATATTTTCCTCCTTACTACTATTTATAGACTTGTTTACTAAAATAAGTTCATCAAGCCAAGTAAAAAAGTTCTCTAAACTCTTTTACTTGGCTTGAATGAAGATTATTTTGAGTAATTCTTCTCTCTATGTTGTCTCATAAATTCAAGTTCTTCTTTTACTTCATCTCTATAATCTTCCATTGCTAATAGTTCGTGTTCCCGGCAACCAACTACTTCAATAAGAGCATTTAAATCCAAGAAATGAACTTCATACACTCTGATTACTTGTAAGAATTCTCCAATTGATTTTATATAACCAATTGCACCTGCTTGAACCATTACAGTTCCAATAGGAGCGTGAGGATAAGTTCCATCATTTTTTATATCTTCAAGAAGTTTTACTTTTTGACCTATACCAAATTTTGGTTCATCTTCGTCTTTACCTGATCTTGATGCAGTGATACTATCATGTAAAATTGTATCTGCATCAACTATATCTTTATGATTAACACCCACAGCTTCCTCCTTCAGTAGATCCTGTTGTACTAGTTCCACAAGATGAACAACCATCAAGTTTACCAGTTTCATACATATTCCAAACATCAGCAGCACTTGGAGAGTGACCAGTTTTGTAGTCACCATAAACTCTAAGTAGTGAGAATTTTAGAAATTCTAAAAGTTTATTTTCATCTGCAATAGAATCTATCCCTTTTTTTATCAAAGTTCCGTACTCTTTCATCATATGAAATCTTTTTATATTTATCAGCTTTTGGTCAAATTCAAGACCAAAGAAATTAAAGAAATCTTCAGTATCTCTTAGTTTATAAAAATCTTCAACACTTTGCATTTTATATCCTTTATTACAAGTCTAATTCATCTTTTAAAGTTTCAATCCAGTCTTTAATTCTCTCTTTAGTTTTACTTTTTTCATTATGGTTATCTATTGCTAAACCACAAAGTTTATCATCCATTTGAGCTAAAGAGAATTCAAATTTATATCCATCAACTGGAACAAAACCAACAACAGTAGCTCCTGCTTTTGTAAATGTTTTGTAAAGTTTTCCTAATGCTGAACAGAAGTGTTCACCATGTTTAACACAATCACCTGCTCCAAAAAATGCAACAGTTTTCCCTGAGAAATCAATATTATCAGATTCAATTTCTAGAATTGGATCAACCCAAGAGTGGTGAACATCACCTTGTCCCCAAGTTGAACTTCCTAAAAATAAAATGTCATACTCTAGAAGTTGATCAACATTGTCAAAATCTTCTTCCATATTTATAATTTCATCAACATCAAACTCTTTAGCTAGTGCTTTTGCAATAGCCATTGATGTACCACCAGCTGTTCCACAAAATATTCCAATACTTGACATATCTATTCCTTACACGTTTTTATATTTATCATAAGTTTCTTGAGCGTTTAGAAGAAACTTTTCACCCTCTTCTTCTAATTTTGAATACTCTCTAAAAGAGTATCTATGAGCATCTTTGAAGAATTTTTCACAAAGAACAATTTTCCCTGCGAAAACTACAACTCTTCCAAATCCTTCATGACTCATTTCCATTACAACAGAAGCCATAACCCCTGTCATTTTTTCAAATGCAAGTGCAACTGCTTGAAAAATAAGTCTTATATCTTTGATTTGCATCTCATCAATATCAGCAATAATAGGAATATTTTTTAAATCTTCTTTTGTTCTGATATATTTTTCAACAATTAGTTCTTCATTGCTTTTACCAGTCCAAGTTCCAAATTGGTCTAAAGCTCTTACTTGTCCTACTAATGTCTCAATAAATAGTTTTTTAGCATCCATATTAGGCAGCCTTCTTTTCAATAATTTTTTTAATAAATGGTGGAGGATTAGTATTTAACATAGTTGTTAATTTTTTTAGTTCTTCTTCTATAGAAACAGGATCTTTATATTTAATTGGGAATATTCCATTATTTATGATTTTTGCAGCTGCTATTGCTCCAATATTTGTAAAATAAACAATGTCTATACCTTTTAATAATTCAACAGTTTTATCAGTATCTTTATCTTCAATTTTTATGATTTCACAAACAGTTGTTGCCTCTTTACCTACTTCATAAACTGCAAATTGCTTTGCGCTTCCAAAGTGAGAGTCAATATTTTCTAAATCACTTGTAGCAAAAGCGATTCTAACAGTTCCACTTGTTGGTTCGTTCGTTTGTATTTTTATACTTTTCATCTTACTATCCTAAAAGTTTTGTATCTTTAAAATATATGCAATTAGTGTTCCATAAAATTAAATTCTATTTTCCTATTGCAAAAAGATAAAAAATGTTGTTTTTTGATTTTAGAAACTCTTTGCAACTATCATCAAAATATGCACCTATTCCACTTGCTGTTAGATTTAATGAAGTTGTTCTAAGATATAAAATATGTGCAATAAACCCACTTAGTATGTAAGAATAAAAGTAGTTGTGACTTGCAGTACTTGTAAAAATAAGAGTAAAAGCACTTTGTCCTGAGAGTTTTTGATTTAGTGCTAATGTAGTCATTTTTTCTTTAAAATCACCCTCTTCTTGTAAGGCTACATTTTTGTAAAGACCTTTTTTCATTCCGTCAATATTGTTATTAACAAAATAAATCTCAATACCAAACTTATTTGCAAAATCAAAAATATCTTTTGTTATAAATAAAAAATCCTCTTCTAAAATTGATTCATTTGTAAATGCTCTGATTGAACGTCTATTGTTTATGGCATTTTCTAAGTGTTTTTTTGAAATATCATTTAGTAGGTTTATATTTGATATTTTTTCATATTCGTCTTTTTGACAATCTTTATAAAAATCTTCCACAAAGAGTTCTCTTAATTGATAATCACAAGCACTTGTATTTATTATGGGAGATCTTAGTTTTTTTGCTTCGCTTGTTTTATCAGATTTTATAGTTACACTTGTATAAAAAGATTCATAATTATCAAATGAAAACTCTTCATTTAAACTGTTTTTATCAAAATTAAAATCTATTTCATACTCTAAATCTGTTAATTCTAAAGCAGAAACTATTGAACCTATTTGGTGACCAGTATCAAGTAAAAGGTATCTTATTGCTCTTTTTTCATATTTCCATACGCTTCTAAAATATGCATTTGAGATTAAAATTACAAATTTCCTTTGAACTTTTTCTTTAAAATAAAATTCAACTCCATCATTACTTAACTCATGGATTAATGTAAGATTATTTTCAAGTGCTTCATAATGATATATTCCACTTATGAAACCTTTTACAGCACGAATCTGAATATAAATCTCACAAGGATATAATCCTCCTGCACTTGGATTTGCCCTTAAATCAACTTTTTCTTTTCCATAGGTTTTTGTTGCGGTGATTTTCCCGAAGTTTTTTATAAATTTTAACTCCTCATAATCATCAAGATTAAATCTTTGATAAAAATGAGGATATTTTTTATAAGCTCTTGGTTGAGTTCTATAATCTATAAAGTTTGCTTGATTAAAATACTTTTTTTGATTTATATCAGTTTGGTCATGATAAATTTGCATTTTTTAGTAGTTTTACAATTTTTGGAGTTACCGCTAAATCGATTGCTTTAAATCCATCTAAGCTTTCAAAGTCTGTTCTTGCATTGTGTTTTAAAAGTAATTCTACAAAATCATCTTTTCCAGCACTTGCACAATACATTAATGCAGTCACATCATTTACATTTTGTGAATCTATATCAATTCCAGCTTTTACTAATGCTTCAAAACACTCATAAGAGTTCCCAAAACATGCATTCCATAGTGCAGAATTTCCATCTACATTTTTGATATTTAAATCGGCATTTAAAGATAATAATTCATCAACGATTACTATGTTAGCTTCTCTACTAGCTTTCATAAGTGGGGAATTACCGTATTTCCCAGCTACATTTAAGTCATCAACAGAATATTCGTTTTTGATTAGCCACTCTTTTAATAAAGGAGTCATCTTAAACACCCATCCAGTTTTCATGAGTGTGACCTGTTGGTTTAAAGTTTACTACTTCATTTAAAGTAATTGAGAAATCTTCTATTTTAAAATCATCTTCTAAATCAGTAGGTATCTCTTTATATTTAATTACACCCTCTTTGTCTATAACAAAAATAGAGTTTGCTACCATCGAATCATCAATATTTACACCAAATTTAAGTGAAAAGTCTTTAAAATCATTAGAGATAAAAGATTTGTCTAAAGCAAATTTTTCTGCAACGTCTTCTATTTGTTCTTTTTCACTAGTTGTAATAACATAAGCATTTACTTTTCTTCTAGTAGTAGTAATTACTTCATGCATATCTGCATTATATTTATTTACATCATTTAATGTAATCATAACTTGAACAGCTGGCGCCATTAAACCAATAACTTTTACTTCGTCATTTGTCATTTTTACTCTAACAGCAGGTGCTTCACCTTCAACTTTTCTATCTTTCTTCCCTAATGTATAGGCATTGTTTTTGTATGTAACTTCCATTATAAAATTTCCTTGTGTATTATTTGACAATCTTTATTAATCATTATTAATGATTTAATTAATTCATTTTCTTTATCGTTTAAGCTAAATATTTTTGCAAATGATTTGTAATCATTTGAAATTGATCCTTCGTTTAACTCAAACTCTTTTATTGTGTTTTCTATCTCTTTTTTTGAACTTGAAGTTATAATAAAACACTCAATTTCATCTTTTGAATGATTTATACTGTTTTTTAGCTCTTCATTAAATTCATCTATATTTGGTAATGTAATAATTATTTGTGCATTTAGTCTTGGCATTCCTATTAATTTCATTGTTTCATTTAACATTTTTACACTTGTAAATGGAACTAATTGTAAAGTTGGATTAATGCTCATGTCCTTCTCCTAATTTATGATGATTTATCAAATTTGCTAATTCAAAAAGCAAATATGAGCTTCCCTCATATAAAATGTCATTTTTAAGTTGGTTTCCTAAGCTTTCAAAATCAGGATAACCACGAACTAACAACGCTTTTTTGTGTTTAATTGCAAGTCTTTCTGCATGAAAATTTGATATAACTAAATCACTCTCATGCAAAAATGATTCCACATCTTCAAAATCCCCAATTAAAAGGTTATCACATGGAATTTCATCTAATAAATCATTTCTATGAGTGGTTACTATGGCTTTAATATGAGCCCCTGCTTCGATGATTGTGTTTGCAACACTTATAGCTTGGTCAGGCTCAAGAGCAATTACAACAGAGGTACTTCCAATAACAAAGTGGGTATCTAAAAGTGCATCTTGGTGTCTTTTTCTCCACCGCACAATTGAAGGATGTGGTTGAGAAATATTTTTTACTTTGCATAAAATTTTGAAGAATTTATCACTTTGCTCTAATCCACCTAAAGAGTCGAAGTGAAATAGTTTTATATTTGGATTTTTTTCAAGAATTTTAGTACCACATTTCTCAACACTTTGCCCTATAGTAAAAACAAGTGAAGAACTAGCAAGTTTTTTAATATCTTCTACAGATATTCCACCACTAGTTAGTGCACCTTGTTTTAATCCTAAGTGACCATCTAAAGATTCACTTAAATCTGGAAGTGAAAAAACTTCATAACCAAATAAAGAGATAGTATCTTTGATTTTTTCTACTTCTATTGGTTTTAAATTTACATTTGGGATTATTAGTGCTTTATTTGTGTCAGTTTCAGTTGATGGAAGAACTAATTGTTGAATTATTGCTTCAATAGATTTTGAAAAACCACTCTCAATTGAGCCTTCAAAATCAGGTGTATTCACGTAAACCATTTGTTGAATATTTTCAACTAATTTACTTGCACCCTTAATATCGTCACCTTTTGTTTCAGTAAGTCCTGTTGTAAAAAGTCCTACTAAATCAGGTTTTACCTTTGCCGTGATGTTTTTTATACTTTCACTAATAGCATAATCCCCACCATCAATTACAGCTGTAATATCATTTACTGCTGTTGTTTGAACTGCGATTGGGTCATTAAAATGTCTTGTGAAAAATACTTTTGAGAATGATGCACACCCTTGAGCTCCGTGCATTAAAGGCATACAATTTTTTATACCTAAGAAGCATAACATTGCTCCCATTGGTTGAGATAATTTTATTGGATTTAATTGTAATGGTTTTGAAGATATTGCTTCCATAATATTTCCTTGTATGGATAATTATGGAAACAATGCAAGAACTATTCCTAAAATTTAAAATTCTTCTAACGCTCTTACTTGATCTTTTCCTTCAAACTGTTTTTTATTAGCATTTTCAACAATTAGTTTCGAGATTCTATCTGTAACTAGTGCTACATTGTGAGATTCAGCAGCAACACTTGCATTTAATTGAGTTTGTCTATCTAACTGGTTTATTGAATCATTAATTTGTACAATTCCATCTAATTGTTCTTTTGAAGCTTTTTGAATATCATTAATAATATTTGTTGTATGTGAAATATTTTCACTTAATTCTTTATAACCAGTTATCATAGTATTTGCTATATTTTTACCATTGTTTGCTTTTATTGTTGCATTTTCAACAATAGTTTTTATCTCACGAGCAGCTTCTGCTGAACGAGATGCAAGATTTCGTACTTCTGCTGCAACTACCGCAAAACCTTTTCCAGCTTCTCCCGCAGTTGCTGCTTCAACGGCTGCATTTAAAGAAAGAATATTTGTTTGAAAAGCAATTTGATCAATGATAGATATGGCATCATTAATAGAGTTTACTTGTGTATTTATCTCTTCCATAGCAGTTGTAGTTTGATTAGCTAATTTTTCACCAGTAGTGGTTGCACTAATTAATTCATTTGATAAACTTGCCATTTTTGCAATATTTTCTGTGTTTTTTCTAATATTATTAGTCATATCTTCCAATGAAGCAGCAGACTCTTCCAATGAAACAGCAGCATCATTTGAACTTTGATTTAATTTATCTACATTTATTAATAAAATGTCAGATGTTTTATCAAGTGTTAAACCATTTGCTTTATTTTCAATTAACATAAGAGTTATGGTCTGTCTTAATGTATTAACCCCTTCAACAAGTGATTTAAATTCACCTTGAATACCTGGGATTTCAAGTTTTTTTGAATAGTCATGGTTTGAATAATTTTCCAAAGTAGCAAGTATAGTTCTAATTGTAGAATTTAAATTATCAACTAAAGCGTTGAATGTATTTGCAATATAGTTTAATTTTTCATTTGATGTATTTGTATGATGAATTTTGTCATTTATATTTCCGTCTGTTAATTTCTCTGAAATTAACATAATTTCACCATAAACTTGGAGTTCTTCATCATTTTTGATTTTTAAGGATAGGGAGATTTTTTCTAATTTTTCTTTTATTTTTGTATTAAAACCTGAACAAGTTCCATCAATTTGTGGAACACTATTTATTTTATTATTTATAAAAGAGTCAATATCGTCTAAAGCCCTTAATATAACTTCATTACCTTTATCAGAAAAAATCATTGTAAGTCCCTTATTTTAGTGTTTTATATAAATTTTCAGCACTCTTTATTTCATCTTCTGTAGGGCAAACTCTTACAGAAATGTATCGTAACTTCCCATCTTGTTTTTTTGATTGATATGCAGTTGCATTAACCCAATAAAAGTCGCCACTTTTTGTCCTATTTTTAACAATTCCATTCCAAACCTTTCCAGATTTAATAGTTTTCCATAAATCTTCAAAGGCAACTTTTGGCATATCAGAATGTCTTACAATATTATGTGGTTGACCAATTAATTCTGCTTTTTCATATCCCGCAATAGTGCAAAAATCATCATTAGCATATATGATTGTTCCTTTTTCATCTGTCTCTGAAACAATCATTGTGTTCTTATTTATTTTTATTTCTATACTCATTTTACATATATTCTTTTTTTTAATTTATTTTTATTATACATAATTCTAAGGGTAAAAACTTAATAAATATTTAAAATAATATTTTTATGATATTTTCTATAAGGAAAACACTACTTTTTTATCAAGTCCTTGCAGATAAATAATCAATGCAATTAATATACCAATAGAAGTAATTATTTAATAAAAAAGTAGTGCTAGATATATATAAAATGTTGTTATCTTATTTACTTTTTACAAACTTATTTTCCCTTTGAGAATATCTAGGACCGATATTTGGATATTTTTTTAATATATTTTCTATAGTTTCCAAATCTTTTGAATCAAGTTTTAGATTAACTGCTTCTACATTCTCTTCTAAATATTTTCTTCTTTTTGTTCCTGGAATTGGAATGATATTATCACTTTGAGCAATAATCCAAGCAATTGCAAGTTGTGCAGAAGTACAATTTTTATTTTGAGCAAATGTTGCAAATTCAGAAGATAATTTTTGATTATTATCTAAATATTCACCGTTGTATCTTGGAAGATTTCTTCTAAAGTCTTTATCTATTAATTTATTTACTTCCAAAGAATTTGACATTAGTCCTCTACTTAATGGAGCAAATGGTACAAGGGTAATTCCTAACTCTTTTGTTAGTGGTAATATCTCTTTTTCTACATCTCTTGTTAGAAGTGAATATTCACTTTGAAGTGCTGAAATTGGATGAACAGCGTGTGCCCTTTTTAATTCATCTGCAGAACATTCACTAAGTCCTAGATATTTTATTTTTCCTTCACGTACTAGTTGACTCATAGCTTCAACTGTCTCTTCAATGGGAATATTTAAATCAACTCTGTGGGCATAATATAAATCAATCACATCTGTATTTAATCTTTTTAGACTTTTTTCAACGGCTTCTTTTATATATTTTGGTGAAGCATCAATATAAACTTCTCCACTAAAAGAGTCACCTATATCATTTTTCATTCTAAAACCAAATTTTGTTGCAATAAAAATTTTATCTCTATTTTTTGTTAATACTTTTGAGATTAACTCTTCGTTTAATCCATTTGCATAAATATCTGCTGTATCCCAAAAATTTATTCCAAGTTCAATTGAACGCTCAAGGGTTGCGATACTCTCGACATCATCTTTTTCTCCATAAGCTGAACTCATTCCCATACAACCTAAACCAATACTTGAAAGTTTTATATCTGTATTTGCAAATTTTGTATATGTCATTTTCTTTCCTTTTGGTATTTTTATTAGTAAGATTATAATTAATATATCAAAATATGAATAGAATAATAGTTTTTAATCATTGCCTAATTCTACAAATTCTGTAATAATTGGGTTTTAGGAGTTATTATGAATCAAACAAATTATCAAAAAGAGTTAATAAATTATATACAAGAGAAACACAAAGTTGAAGGAGTAATCCAAACACAAATACCAGCACTTAAATTTTATACAACCACTTCATTATCTGAATTTACAAGTGTTATTTATGAACCCTCTTTATGTATTGTATTACAAGGCGAGAAAGCAGTTGGTTTTGCCGATGAGATGTTTAGTTATTCAGAAACAAAATATCTTTTGGCTTGTACTCATATCCCTGCAAATGTTAGAATACAAAGGGCTTCAAAAGAAGTTCCTTATGTTGCAGTTATTCTAAAATTCTCATTGGAACAAATCTATGAAGTCTTAAAAGAGGTAGATAATAGTGGAATAAATGAAAAAAAAGGGATAGAAAAAGGTCTTTGTTTTGATGATTTAGATGGGAGTTTACTTGAACCTTTAAGTAGGTTAATTAAACTTTTGGATAAATCAACAAGTGATATTAAGTTTTTGTCATCGTTGATTATGAAAGAGATAATTTATATATTATTGGAAAGAAATGGGGATTTTTTAAAACAACATGTTTTAGAAGGAACTTTAACTAATCAAATTGTAAAAGCAATTACAGAGATAAAAAACAATTTTTCACAAACTATAAATATGAAGGATTTAGCAAGAACTGTAGGTATTAGTGAATCATCTTTATATCATAATTTCAAAAAAATAACTTCTATGAGTCCTTTACAATTTCAAAAGAAAATTAGATTAGAAGAAGCAAAACAGATGTTAATAACTCAAAATATTGAAGCTACACAAGTGGCTTTTGCCATTGGATATGAAAGTCCTTCTCAGTTTAGTAGGGAATATTCAAGAATGTTTGGAATGTCTCCAATTGCTCACACAAATTTAATAAAAAACAAAGATATTGCCTGATTTCTTATAATTTGTAGAAATAGGCAAGAATAAGGGACTATTTTTCTATTGGCTTTTTTTAAATTCATTTATAATTTGTAGAAAAACTAGGAGATTATAAATGGAAAAATTTACATATAAAAATCCAACACAAATAGAATTTGGAAAAGAAAAAGAAAAAAATATAGGAAAATATATAAGTTCATATGGTGTTAAAAAAGTTTTACTTACTTTTGGAAGCGATAGAATTAAAAAAGATGGATTATACGATTCTGTAGTAAATAGTTTAAAAGAGTTTGATATTGAATTTGTTGAGTTATGTGGGATTGTTAGTAATCCGCTTCTTTCAACAGTTTATGAGGGAATTTTAAAAGCAAAAGAGACAAAAGTAGATGGAATTTTAAGTGTGGGTGGAGGTTCTGTTCTTGATAGCTCAAAAGCAATTGCTGTTGGAGCTTTAGATGATGGAGATATTTGGGATTTCTTTTTAGGTAAAAGAGAGATTACAAAAGCTTTACCTGTCTTTGATATTATTACAATGGCTGCAACGGGAAGTGAAATGAACTCTTTTGCTGTTGTAACAAATGAAAAAACAAAACAAAAATACTCAATTATTTCAGCTTGTATATATCCAAAAGTTTCTGTAATTAATCCAGAACTTCAAAAATCTGTATCAAAAGATTATTTAGTTTATTCAGCAGCTGATATTATTGCTCACTCTATTGAGGGATATTTTACTGCAACTGTACATCCTACAATTATTTCAAAATATATTGAAGCAAATATTTCAACTGTTATTGAATCAACAGAGATTTTATTAAAAGATAGTGAAAATTATGATGCAAGAGCTGAGTTTGCTTGGGCTGCCACAAATGCTTTAAATGGAACTACATATTTGGGAGTTGCAGGATTTTCATATCCAAATCATATGATTGAACACACTTTATCTGCACTTTTTAATGTTCCCCATGGTGCTGGTTTATCTGTAATTATGCCAGCTTGGATGAAATGGTATTACAAAAAAAATCCAACTCAATTTGAACGATTTGCAAATGAGATTTTTGGTGTTTATTCTGCCCAAGAAGGAATTGAAGCTTTAGAGAATTGGTTTAACAAAATTGGTACACCAACTAAATTATCACAATTCTCAATAAAAAAAGAAGATATTCCTCTAATTGTAGATAGTGCTTATGAAAATGCAAAACATTTTGGATTAGACTCTATTTATACAAAAGAAGTATTATCAGAGATTCTAAATAATGCTGCTTAACTTTAAAGAGTGTTGATTAATCAACACTCCAAGGTTCAGGTGCACCTACAACTTTAAATACTTTATTATTTACAGCATTACAAACATCAATTGCTAGATTTACAAGTCCTGAATATGCTCCATAAGATACTTTTTTCTCTTGGTTTACATCTACAAAGGCTACTTTTTTCTTAATAGCTGTATATAAACTTCTTCCACCTGCAAGTAAAATATCAATTTTATGTTCATCTATTAATTGAGCTTGTTCAACTCCTGGATTTGTTATTAAGATTTTTACATATTGTGCACAAATCTCTTTATCTTCTAAAGTTGCTTTTTGAACGCTAGTTGCAACAACATCAACTCCTATATCTTGTAAAGCAGAAGCTATTGACCAAGTTTTATTTCCACCTGTATTTAAAATAGCTTTTTTACCCTCTAATATTTTTCTATAAGGAATTAATATCTCTTCAAGTTTTGCTTCTTCTTCTGCGATTAATGCTTCTGCTCGGGCTGTTAAGGCTTCATCACCAAAGGCATTTACAATACTTCTAATTGCATTTGAAGTGTCACGTTTCCCATAAAATGAGATAGAGATATATGGAATATTATATTTCTCTTGCATTTTTCTAGTTAAACTAATTAATGATTTTGCACAAACAATTACGTTTAATTTTGCAGTATGAGCCATTTGAATATTTTCAATTCTTCCATCACCTGCTAGTGTTGAGATTACTTTAATTCCGATTTTTTCTAAAAGTGGTGTATATTGCCACATATCACCTGTAACATTGTATTCACCAATTAGATTTATTCCAAATGGATGTATCTCTTCGGGCTCTTTTGTACCAATTAATTGGTGTAAAACTGATTCTCCACCAAGACGTGAGCCAAGATTTTTACCACCAACAAATCCAGGAGAGTGGATAACAATAATTGGAATACCATGTTTCTTTTCCATTCTTCCACAAACATTGTCCATGTCATCACCAATCATGGCAGTAACACAAGTTTCATATACAAAAATACCTTTTGGATTTTTATGTTCAACTATGTAATCAATAGATGCTTCTAGTTTTTTATCTCCACCAAAAATGATGTCATTTGTATTAACATCAGTTGTGTAACCCATAACAGTGTTATTTTCCCCTTTATGAGAAGTAAGAGTTTGTCTTGTTTCCCATGAAGCACCTATACAAGTTGCTGGTGAATGAACTAAATGAATAACATCAGCAAAAGGGAAAAGTGAAATTTGTGCTCCCTCAAATGCGCAACCACCACTTGTTGCTCCTGGTTTTGGTTTATCACATGAAGATTTTTTTGTTTTATTATGTGAGCAATCGCTTTCGCTCAAGAGTTCTCGAATTAATTTTTTATTTACCATAATAGACTCTTTATAATTGGATTTTATTATAGTTATAGTGCAAGTTTTATTCCCCAATAGAAAGGAACGATATTTGCATAGATACTATTATCAAAATAAAGGAGTAAAAATGATAGCAATACCATTAGATAAAAAGGAATCTACAACGATTTCTAAACTTTATGGGAACACTCCATATTTCGCCCTTTTAAATGAAGAGACTGGAACTTTTAAAGTAGTAGAGAATCAAGGTTGTGGTGATGGAATAGATACTGCAAAATTTGTTTCTGAGAAAAATATTGATAGTACAATTTTTTACTATATGGGTGAAAAAGTGTATGACTTTTTGGAAGATAAAGGTTTAAAAGTTTATAGCTGTTTAAAAACTCATTACAGTATTGATGAGATTTATATGCAGTTATTGGTAAATAAAGCCAAACTTGTTACAAAAGAAAATAGTTCAGCACTTTTAGATTCGGGTAATAGTGCTTGTACTTGTAAAGCTAAATAAAAAAGTAGGTTTTAGTATATGAAAAAGGATTTGGATTATTATTTATCATTAAATTATCCCCTTGAAGTTTATAGTGGAGAAAATGAAATTGGTGATGCTTTCTTAGTAGAATATATAGATTTTGACATAAAAGCTTCTAGTGAAGATTATGAAGAAGCTATTATATTGGCAAAAGAGTATTTAAAAAAGCATTTAGAAAAACAATTAGAATTAAATAATCCAATCCCCAATCCAAATGAAGGAACTAGATTTATGGAACATAGAGCTGCACTTGATGCATATAAAAACAAAGATTTCAAAAAAGCACATGATATTTGGGTAGAAGAAGCCAAATTAAAAAATGACCAAGCAATGGCAAACTTAGGGTTAATGTACCTAAAGGGTGAAGGTGTTGAAAAAGATTATACAAAAGCAAAAGAGTGGTTTGAACAAGCAAGTGCTTATGATAATGATTCTGCTAATTTTAATTTAGCATTAATGTACCAAACAAAAATTGGAGTTGAAGAAGATATTCCAAAAGCAGTTGATTATTTCAGACGAGCAGTTTCTAAAAATCATGTTCAAGCTGCATTTAGACTTGCTTTAATTCAATTAAAAGATAGAACAGATTTACATGGTGTAAAAGAAGGTTTTGACTGTATGTTAAAAGCAGCAAAGGCTGGTCATGTAATGGCAACTGTACAGTTAACAGGTGTTGATAAACCTTTAGAAGATGGTGAATTAAATAGAAACTTTAGAGCAAAAAGTTTAGAAGACCAACTTGAGATTTTAAATGATGCATTAGAGAGATTTATTAGACCAATTCTAAAAAAAGATGGTGGAAATATAATTTTACTTGATTATCTAAATGAGCCAGAAATTGAGTTAAGACTTGCATATCAAGGTGCTTGTGTTGGATGTTCTATTGCTTCAACTGGAACTTATGAAATGATTAAAAGTACAATTGAGCAAGTAATAGACAAAAGAGTAAGGATTTATGTATTATGAAAATCGCATTTGCATCTACTGATAATATACATGTTAACCAACATTTTGGTTGGTGCAAAGAGTTTTATATATACGAAATCATTGAAGATAGTTTCAATTTCGTAAAAACTATTGATTCATCAATTGAGATTTCTGATGAAATTGAAAAGTTAACTTACAAAATAGAGTGTTTGGAAGATAGTGATATTTTATATGTACAACAAATTGGCCCAAAGGCTTCAAGAATGGTTCAAGCTTGTAAAATTTTCCCTATGCAATCAGCTAAAGAGAATGAAAAGATTGAAGATATTCTAAATTTACTTATAAAAATGAAATCTAATCCTCCAATATGGATGAGAAGGTTATTAGAAAATGAATCATAAAAAACCAGTAGAAATAGCAAATAATATATTTTTTATAGGGGCTTTTGACCCTGATATTAGAACCTTTGACATTATCATGAAAACTGCAAATGGTTCTTCATATAATGCTTACTTAATAAAAACAAGTGAAGGTGTAATTATTGTCGATACTGTAAAGTTAGGTTTTGAAAAAGAGTTTTTTTCAAAAATTGAACAACTTTGCTCTTATGATGAGATAAAATATGTTATATGTCACCATTTAGAACCAGATCATGCAGGGGCAATTCCTGAATTAATCAAAAGAGTTCCAAATGCAAAAGTTCTAATATCTCCACAAGCAACACCAATGTTAAAAGCTATTACAAACAATGAGAGCATTGCTTTTGAAACAGTTTGGACAAATAAAAGTTTGACTTTGGGTGATAAAACTATAAATTTTTTAACTACACCATATTTACATTGGCCAGAGACCATGAGTTCTTATGTGGTTGAAGATTCACTTTTATTTAGTGGAGATGTTTTTGGAAGTCACTATTATGATAAAAGACTTTTTGATGATTTAGTTGGAGATTTTTCTTACGCTTTTAAATACTATTATGACCATATAATGAGACCATTTAAATCTTATGTTTTAAATGCTTTAAAGTTATATGATAAACTTGATATAAAGATGATTGCAACTTTACATGGCCCAATTATTAGGGAAAAACCATATAAATATATTGAACTTTATAGAAAATGGAGTTTAGCAAGACCTGAAAATATAAATGAGAGCAATAAAATCATCTCTATTTTTTATCTAACTAGTTATAAAAATACAAGAGATATGGCAGATGCTATTTTTGATGGTGCAGAAAGTATTAAAACTATAAGAGCTAGTTTATATGATTTAGCTTCAATAGAAGAACAAAATATGATTGATATTCTTGAAGAAAGTGATGGAATATTAATAGGAACTCCAACAATAAACGCAGATGCACCAAAACCAGTTTGGGATTTATTATCTTGTATGATGTATTTGGAAAAAAGAGGAAAAACAGGAATGGCATTTGGCTCTTATGGTTGGAGTGGAGAAGCTGTTAATATGATTCTTGATAGAATGAAATCTTTACATTTTAGAGTTCCACCAATTGAACCTATGAAAATTAAACTTATTCCTACAAAAGAGGAATTAGAAGATTGTTTTAAATTCGGTAAAGAATTTGCACAGATAGTTAATGGTAAAATGATCGAAATAGATATGAACTAAATCAAGATGAATAACCGATGAGTATAAAACTTTACAGGGGTTTAACTAAAACATGTACTCATCGCTTATTTATCTTAAGCTAAATCACTCAAATTTGTAACTTTATAAATCACATCTTTCAATTCATTCAGTTTTTTAATTACTCCATCATGACACAGATTATCTAGTTTAAACCTAGCATCAATAAAATCATAGATATTGTCAATATTTCCATAAATCTCTTTTAGCAACTCTTTTTTAATCTCTTCTTGTAGACCCATTTTAAATCCTTTTATTTTATGAAGTTTATTATGCATTTTTTATTCCTATATTTTGTAAGGAACAATATGTGCATTATATTTCTAAATTTAAATAAGGAGTTATCTATGAGTTGTTCGTGTACTTCAAGTAGTTCTCAAGAATCAATCCAAGAAGAGGTAATGGCAAAAATTAATAATCACCCATGTTATAGTGAAGGTGCTCATCAGCACTACGCTAGAATACATGTTGCCGTTGCACCAGCTTGTAATATTCAATGTAACTACTGTAATAGAAAATATGATTGTTCAAATGAGAGTAGACCAGGTGTTACTAGTGGTAAATTATCACCAGAAGAAGCTGTTAAGAAGATTTTATTTGTTGGTGGAGAAATCCAACAACTTTCTGTTGTAGGAATCGCAGGTCCTGGTGACGCATTAGCAAACCCTGAAAAAACTTTTAAAACATTTAAAATGCTATATGAAAAAGCACCGGATTTAAAAATGTGTTTATCTACAAACGGACTTATGTTACCAGATTTTATTGACCAAATTGTAAAATACAACGTTGACCACGTAACAGTTACAATCAACTCTGTTGATGAAACTGGTGAAGTTGGTTCAAAAATTTATCCTTGGATTTTATGGAATCATAAAAAAGTATTTGGAAAAGAAGCTGCAAAAATCCTTTTACAAAGACAACTTGAGGGAATCAAGATGTTAACAGACAGAGGAATTTTAGTTAAAGCAAACTCTGTTTTAATTCCAGGTGTTAATGAACATGAATTACCAAATGTTGCTAAAAAATTAAAAGAGTTAGGTGTATTCTTACATAACATTATGCCTTTATTATCTAAACCTGAATTTGGTACATATTATGGACTAAATGGGCAAGAAAGTGCAACTGACCAAGAAGTTATGGCTGCACAAGAAGCTTGTGGTATGGATATGAAACTTATGTCTCACTGTAGACAATGTCGTGCAGATGCTGTTGGACTAATTGGTGAAGATAGAGGGGATGAGTTTACAAAAGATACTTTTATGAATATGGAATGGGAAGATTTAACTAAAAAATATGATATCTCAGCTCGAGCTGCTAAACACCAAGTTATTGAAAACTGGAGAGCTGCTCTTGACGTTGCAAATGAAAAAGTAAAAATTGCACAAGCTAGCAAAGAGCAATTAAGTTCAACTGGTGAAACTAAACTTGTAGCTGTTACAACTGCTGGTGAGGGAACTATTAACTTACACTTTGGTAATGCTAAAGAGTTCTTAATCTATGAAGCTGGTGATAAAGCAATTAAATTTGTAATGCACAGAAAAGTAGAAAATCCATATTGTAAAGGGCCTGAAGATTGTGATGGTTCTTATCCAATTGAAGATATTAAAAATACTTTAAAAGATGTGGATTTATTATTAACTGAAAAAATCGGTGGATGCCCAATGGATGAATTAAAATCAATAAACTTGATTTGTGATGATTCTTATGCGCTTCAACCAATTGAAAAATCAGTTTTTGCAGCTGTTCAAAGATATTTTTATTCAGAAAATAAAACTGAACATGAGTTAGGGTAATTCCTAACTTATGAAAAATAAACCTACAGTAATACTTCTAAAAGGTAATGGCCCTATTTCTATAAATAATGAACTAATGGAGCTAATTACAATTACAACTGCTCACGGTTTTATTGGATTCCCACTAAAACAACTTCGTGCACAAAAAGTTGTGACACTAACTGACTATGACAGATTTTTAACAATTGAAAAAGAAATCACAGCAAAACCATGCTGTTTTGTTTTTTCTTATGACAAATTGGAAGATAAAGATTTAGAACTTATTAAAACTGAAGAGTTAGAAATTTTAAAATAATTTCAATTTCTTTCTAACAATTCTCACTTCGGAACACTATTTGCATAAATATTTATATCGAAATTAAAGGTTAGTATAATGCCAATTATTAATGATACAACTTTAAGAGATGGTGAACAAACACCATTCGTAGCTTTCAACTTAAAAGAGAAATTACAAATAGCAAGGCTTTTATATGAAGCTGGTGCAGATGAGCTCGAAGTAGGAATTCCTGCAATGGGGAAAAAAGAACAAGATGATTTAAAAGAGATTCTTGCCCTTAATTTACCTATTCCAATAATGAGCTGGAATAGAGCTACGATGAGTGATTTAGAAGCATCTCTAAAGTGTGGATTAAAAGCAGTTGACTTATCTATACCTGTTTCAGATATTTTGATTGATATTAAATTTGGTGGAGATAAAACAAGATTACTAAAACAATTAGAAGAAGTAATTTTACAAGCCAAAAAAGAAAATTTATTTGTTTGTATTGGTGGAGAAGATTCAAGTCGCGCGAACAACTCTTTTTTAAAAGAGATTATGACATTGGGAAAAGAACTTGGTGCAAATAGATTTAGATATTGTGATACGGTTGGCATTTTAACACCTCATAAAACTTATGAGAATATCAAAGATTTAAGTTCTTCAAATCTTTTAGATATAGAAATGCACACTCACAATGATTTTGGAATGGCAACGGCAAATGCGATTGCTGGTTATGAAGCAGGTGCAATGAGTGCTAATACTACAGTTATTGGTATTGGGGAGCGAGCTGGAAATGCTTCTTTTGAACAAGTATTAATGTCTTTGAGATTATTAGGAAAAGATGTTCATATAAATTCAAAGGTACTAAAAGCTCTTATTAAAACTGTAAGTAGCGCTTCACACAGAAGAATAGATACAAATTTACCAATTATTGGTAAAAACATATTTTCACATGAATCTGGTATTCATGTAAATGGTATGATGAAATCAAATCAGGCTTATGAGCCTTTTACTCCAGATGAAGTTGGATTAAAAAGAACTTTCCCAATTGGAAAACACTCAGGTAGCTCAACATTGGTTTATCATTTGAAAGCTGTTGGAATTAATCCAAATTTAGAAATAGTACAAAAACTTCTTCCAAAGGTGCGAGAAATCGTTACAGATAGAAAAAAAGTTTTAAGTGCAAACGAATTAAAAGAGTTATACCTATGTTCATTGGATATCTAAAAATTGGCTTCGAAGATTCTTTAGAGGATTTAACAAATAAAAATCCTTTATTTGATTTAGAGCTATTAAAACAAACATACGATGCTTACCCTCAATACTGTTTTGCTGCTTATGAAGAGTCAAAAATAGTTGGCATTTTAAGTGCATACTCTTTTGAGAAATATTTGTACATAAATGTATTAGAAGTAATTGCTGAGTATGAAGATGTTTTAAAAAGATTAATTTCTTTATTAATAAGAAATTTTCCAGAAGAAAATATTTTAATTTTAATAGATAAAAACAAAAGCCAAGAGTTAGAGAGTTTAGGTTTCAAAACACATAGTGATTTTCTAAGATTTATGCATTCAGGTGAAGCTGTTGCTTTTAATTTCTCAAATTCTACAGCAAAACAAGTTAGTGGTGAACATTATGATGAAGTTGCAAGAAGAGTAGATAGAAAAGTTTTTAATTTATGCAGAGAAGATTACATAAAATCAGATTGTATTTTTACAAATTCTTTAAAACTTTCAACTGGATATGGATATTTACACTCTTATGTTGTAAACAAAAGATTTATAAAAATATCTCCTTGGATTATGGATAATGAGGCTTTTTTAGATGCAGAGAAGCTTTTACGAGGAGTTTTATATTATAGGGGTTTAAAAAAGATTTATGGTTATGCTCCAAAAAATGTAAAAGAGATAGTGGACTTATATCAAAGTTATAAGTTTGAAATCAATGGGGATTTCAAACTTATGTATTTGAAAGAAAAACCAAACATCATACTAGATAATTTATACGCAATTTAAGGAGTAATTATGGAATTAACATTTGAACAAAAAGAGTTAAAAAAAGAGTTGGCTAAATATAAAAGAAAAGTTGTTGAGTTAGCAGGTGAAGTTCATGACATCGTTGAAGATTCTATCTGGACTGACTATGTAAGATTACCAAAATTAAGTCAAGATATAGATTCTGGAATGAAAATTGTCAATGAGTTTTTAGAACAACATCCATACCTAAAGTAGTTATAATGGAAAATTTAAAAGAAAAACAGATTTGCGAATGTGGAGAGATGAGTATTATACAAGCTCAAAAAATATTTGAAGATACTGATTTACCATATAAAAAAGCGAAAAAACTTGTTACTGGCTGTAGTCAGACTTGTTGTAGAAGACCTTTAATGGCTCTATTTAACATGGTAGAGTTTGGAGAGGTTGACTATGAAGAGATTGCATTTTTAATCGATGCGAAAAACGATAGATTAAAGGATGACGAATGAGTTACGATATCGAACATTTTGTAAAATGGATTAGAGCTAACGATTTAACACCTATAATGTCAGTTGTTGAAGATGATTTAGAATTATTAACGCACCTAGATTTATCAAAAAAGAATTTAAAAGATTTACCTGAATCAATCGGAGTTTTAAAAAATTTGAGTGTTTTAAAACTATCAAATAACAAACTTAGAAAACTTCCAAAAGCAATAGGTGAATTAAAAAACTTAAGAAATCTTCAATGTGAAAATAATCTAATAGAAGAGTTACCAACAGAAATAGGAAATCTTCAAAATCTTATGATATTAAATCTTAATGTTAATAGATTAAAAGCACTACCAAAAGGTTTTTATGATTTAAAATCACTAACTAGACTTACACTTGCAGCGAATAGAATTGAGAGTTTAGATGAAGATTTTAAAAAGTTATCAAAACTTTTATATCTTTCATTAGAGACAAATGAATTAGAAGATATTCCTGATATTTTTGAGAATATGCAACAGTTATATTATTTAGATTTATCGTTTAATCATTTAACTTTTTTACCCTCTTCTTTATCTAAAATAAAAGAGTTAGAGACACTTATTTTAGAGGGAAATAGTTTAAAAGAGTTACCATCTTTAGAGTCACATGATATGCTTTTAAAACTTGATTTAAGTGGAAATGCTTTGAAATCATTAGATTTTGATGTTAGTAAACTTGAAGATTTAAAAATATTGATTTTAGATAATAATTTATTAACAAAACTGCCAAAAGAGATTTGTGAATTAAAAAAATTAACTACTCTTTCTATTAGTGGAAATAAGTTAGATGAATTACCTGAATTAATTGGTAATTTAACAAATCTTCAAGAGCTTGATGTTGAAGATAATAAGTTAGAGTCACTACCAAGTTCTATAAATAATTTAGAGAGTCTGAAAAATCTTTTTATTGATAACAATAAAGGATTAAGTAAACCCCAATCGCTAGAACTTGATTTTTGCGATGTAAAATAGGAGCATACCATGAGTAGTTTAGTATATATGGGAATGGAAAGTGAAATATTAGTACTTCTTCAAAGTCATGCAAATGATGAATATGCGAAAAATGAACTAGCTCCATGGATTGCAAAAACTTCATTACAAATGGGACATTTGTATTCAGATTTAGGTCTAGAAAGTAGAAAAGAGATGGGAGAGTTTATGTGTAAACACTTCAGTTCTCTAGCAAAACTAAAACCTGAAGATAAACGATGGAAAAAATATTTGTATGATTGTATTGGTAAAACAGCACCTGCTTGTGCTGCTTGTGATGATATAAGCAATTGTTTTAATTGCACTTTAAATCAATAAAAGGAGGTTTATAATGAATAGTATAAAATTAAAAGATGGAAATGCTGATAGAAATGTTGATAAAAAAGATTTAGCTATCTTAGTCTCTTTTGAAGTGGCAATTGTTGCTGTATCGCTATTTTTTACAATGAATTAATTTAAAAATTCATTGTAAAGGTCTTTGTTTTTAGAAAATATTTTATAAGTTACATCTTTGTATGTAAACTCCAAATAGTTCGCATGTAGCCACAATCTATTTGATTTTGTAACTTTAAATCTATCCTCTTCGCTAAGTGTTTTATTCAGGTAATTTTCTGCATTCTCATCATCAACACCATAAATTGGATCACCTAAAATTGTATGACCTTCTGAGTATAAATGAACTCTAATTTGATGTTGTCTTCCCGTTAATGGCAAAGCTTCTACAAGTGTTAAATTTTTCTCTTTATTGTATTTAATTGGTTTTATAATTGTAACTGACTCTTTCCCATCGTCACATACTTTCATTCTTACGCCAATTAAAAGCCCTTCTCTATCTAATCCCTTATCTATTCTTATCTCTTCTTTTATTTCACCTTGGGCAATTGCAAGATAAGATTTATGATATTTTTTCTCTTGGAACATCTCTTTTAGTGCAATTTCGCTTTTTTTGTTTTTCCCAACGATGATTAGTCCTGAAGTTTCAGCATCAATTCTATGGATTAAATTTGCATCTTCTCCAAAATGGTATCTAATTTCATCAAGTAAAGAGTAAGGAGTATTTTTTGAAATTGGATGAACCATTAGATTTGTTGGTTTATCAAATATTGCAAAATCATTAAACTCAAGTAATGGCTTTAAACCCCGTGTCATGCCCTCAAAAACAGCAATGTATATATAATCTGTAGGGATTGTTTCACCTGTATTTATAGTGTTCATATTTTCATCAAAAATTCTTCCTTTTGATGTTAGTCTTTGCCCTATTTTAGGGTCTAGACCCAATTCGTGAATTAAAAAAATTTGTATTTTTTTACCTATGATGGCTTTATGTTTTTTGAGTGTAAATGGCAAAATTCTATCCTGTCTTTTTTACTTTTTTTAAGTTTCTTTAGATACTATATCATACTTAAATAAATAACAATTTTTAATAAAAATTTATAAATTATGATTACAAGGGACATTAAATGGTAGAAAGATACGCTAGAGAAGAAATGAGTTCAAAGTGGACACAAGAAGCAAGATATGCAGCTTGGCTAGAAGTAGAAAAGGCAGCTGTAAAAGCTTGGAATAAACTTGGACTTATTCCAGATGAAGATTGCGAAAAAATAGTAAAAAATGCAACTTTCTCAGTTGAGCGAATTGAAGAAATCGAAGCTGTAACAAAACATGATTTAATTGCATTTAATACAAGCGTATCTGAATCTTTAGGTGAAGAGTCAAGATGGTTCCACTATGGAATGACATCTTCTGATGCTGTTGATACAGGTGTTGCAATTCAAATGAGAGACTCTTTAAAAATAATTATTGAAGATGTAAAAATGCTAATGGAGTCTATCAAAAAAAGAGCAATTGAGCATAAAATGACTTTAATGGTAGGAAGAAGCCACGGTATTCACGGTGAGCCAATAACTTTTGGTTTAACATTAGCTGTTTGGTATGATGAAGTTGCTCGTCATCTTTTAAATCTTGAACAAACAATGGAAGTTATCGCTGTTGGTCAAATCTCAGGAGCGATGGGTAACTTTGCTCACGCACCACTTGAACTTGAAGAGTATGCAATGGCAGAACTAGGACTTAAACCAGAACCTTGCTCAAATCAAGTAATTCATAGAGATAGATATGCAAGACTTGCAACGGCTTTAGCACTACTTGCATCTAGCGTTGAAAAATTTGCTGTTCAAGTAAGACATTTACAAAGAACAGAAGTTTATGAGTGTGAAGAGTATTTTGCAAAAGGTCAAAAAGGTTCTTCTGCAATGCCACATAAAAGAAATCCAATTTTAACAGAAAACATTACAGGACTAGCTAGAATGATTAGATCATACGCAATCCCTGCTATGGAAAATGTTGCTTTATGGCATGAAAGAGATATTTCTCACTCTTCAACAGAGAGATTTTGGTTACCAGATGCATTTATCACAAGTGATTTTATGTTACACAGAATGAATAGCGTAATTGCAAACTTAACAGTTATGCCTGAAAATATGATGAAAAATTTAAACCTAACTGGTGGATTAGTATTCTCACAAAGAGTATTATTAGAACTTCCATTACAAGGTGTAAGTAGAGAAGATGCTTATAGAATTATCCAAAGAAATGCAATGAAAGTTTGGGAAGAGATTCAACATGGAAAACCTACAACAAATGAAAAAGGTGAATCTTTATATTTACAATACCTTTTAGCTGATGAAGAATTAAGAAATTCATTAAGTGAAGAGCAAATAAGAGAGTGTTTCAATTTTGAATATTACACAAAAAATGTAGATGGAATTTTCGACAGAGTATTCAACAAATAATATAAAATATAAATCGCAAGGTAATAACATGGGAATTATGATAAAAAAAAGAAATGGTCGAAAAGAAGTTTTAGATATTACTAAAATCCAAAAAATGACTATTGAATCAACTGTTGATTTAGATGGTGTATCTCAAAGTGAACTAGAACTTGATGCTCAAATTAAATTCATTGATGGAATGAGTTCTTCTGATATTCAAGATGCACTTATTAAAACAGCTGTTGAAAAAATTGATATAGATGTTCCAAATTGGACATTTGTTGCTGCTAGATTATTTGTTTTTGATTTATACCATAGAGTTGGAAAAGCAACTCATGGAATCAAAGGTGAACCATATTGCCATTTAAGTGATTATTTAAAATATGGAAAAGATGCAGGAAGATTAATACCAAATCTTGGTGAGGGTTATGATTTAGATGATTTAAACTCTTATATTGAACCAAAAAGAGACTTTTTATTTAACTACTTAGGTATCAAAACTTTATACGATAGATATTTAATCAAAAACAATAAAGCTGAACCAATTGAGTTACCACAACATATGTTTATGGCAATTGCAATGTTTTTAGCTCAAGATGAAGTTAATAAACAACAATGTGCAAAAGAGTTTTATGATGTAGTTTCTAAATTTGAAGTAATGCTCGCAACTCCAACTTTATCAAATGCTAGAACAAATAGACACCAATTATCTTCTTGTTATATTGGAAGTTCTCCTGATAATATCGAGGGAATTTTTGATGGTTATAAAGAGATGGCACTATTATCTAAATTTGGTGGAGGAATCGGTTGGGATTGGAATCAAATCAGAGCTTTAGGTGGTGTTATTGATGACCATAAAAGTGCTGCTGGTGGAACAGTTCCATTTCTTAAAATCACAAATGATATTGCACTAGCTGTTGACCAATTAGGAACTAGAAAAGGTGCAATCGCAGTTTATTTAGAGCCTTGGCACATGGATATAGTGGATTTCATTGATTTAAAGAAAAACTCTGGTGAAGAAAGAAGAAGAGCACACGATTTATTCCCAGCTCTTTGGATAACTGACTTGTTTATGGAAAGAGTTTTAGAAGATTCTCATTGGACTTTATTTGACCCTTATGAAGTAAAAGATTTATCTGAACTTTATGGTGATGAGTTCAAAAAAAGATATATAGAATATGAAAATGATGAATCAATCACAAAAAACATAATGAAAGCAAAAGATTTATGGAAAAAAGTTCTAACTTCATATTTTGAATCTGGAAGTCCTTTCTTATGTTTCAAAGATACAGCAAATAGAGCAAATCCAAATTCACATGTTGGACATATTAGAAGCTCAAATCTTTGTACAGAGATTTTCCAAAATACAAAACCAAATCATTACAAAATCAAATTAGAGTTTGTAGATGGAAGCATTGAAACTTATGAAGAAGAAGAGTTAATCATTGTTGATGGTGGAATCACTAAAAAAGCAAATAAAGTTTCAGCACTTGATAGTGTAAATGGTAAAAAAGTATTCATTGTAGAAAAAGAAAAAATCGATGGTGACACAGCTGTTTGTAACTTAGCATCTGTAAATCTTTCAAGAATTAACACAAAAGAAGACATCGAAAGAGTTGTTCCAATAGCTGTTAGAATGCTTGATAATGTTATTGATTTAAATTTCTATCCATTAAGAAAAGTAAAAGCAACAAACTTAAAATCAAGAAGTATTGGTCTTGGTGTTATGGGTGAAGCTGAAATGTTAGCTGAATACAAACTTGTTTGGGGTTCAAATGAACACTTCAAAAAAATCGACCAAATTATGGAAGCAATTTCATATAATGCAATAAAATCAAGTTCAGATTTAGCGACACAAAAAGGTATTTATCCTACATTTGAAGGTTCTAAATGGTCACAAGGTATTATGCCTCATGACCACGCTCCTCAAGCTGTAAATGCTCTTGTTGATAAAGATTTATTTGATGCTTCTTATGATTGGGATGTTTTAAGAGAAAAAGTTAAAAAAGATGGAATGAGAAATGGTTACTTAATGGCTGTTGCTCCAACATCTTCAATTTCTATTCTTGTGGGAACTACACAAGCTATTGAGCCAGTTTATAAAAGAAAATGGTTTGAAGAGAACTTATCAGGATTAATTCCAGTAGTTGTTCCAAAACTAAGTCCTGAAACTTGGAATTATTACACACCTGCTTTTGAAATTGACCAATTACAAGTTATTAAAGCAGCTGCAATTAGACAAAAATGGATAGACCAAGGTCAATCTACAAATATCTTCATGAGCTTAGATAAAGCAAGTGGAAAATACTTACATGAAATCTATACATTAGCTTGGAAATTAGGACTTAAATCAACATATTATTTAAGAAGCCAATCACCTGAAGCAAAAAATGATGTAGAAGATAGAAGTATGGAGTGTAGCGGTTGTCAGTAAATAAATGATAAATCTAGGAGATTTATTATGGATTTTAGTATGAAAAAGACAGAAACAAAATTTGAAGATAAAAATTCAAAATATGAACAAAAAAGTACAGAATTTAGTTTTAAAATATTTAATTTTGAAAAAATATTGAATTATATAAAAACAATTTTTTGAATAAAATTATTCAAAATAATAAAGACAAAATAGAAAAGCAGAGGACTCACAAAATGGAGCGAAAAACCATATATAATCCAGACTCAAAAGAGAGCCTAAACGATAGAAAAATTTTTGGTGGAAATAGTGATGGAATGATTAATTTCACAAAAATGAAATATCAATGGGCATTAAATCTTTGGGATACAATGGAAGCTAATACTTGGTTTCCAAGAGAAGTTCAAATGACAGGTGATGCAAAAGATTATAAATATCTAACTGAACCTGAAAAAAGAATGTATGATTTAGTTTTATCTCAACTTATTTTTATGGATTCTTTACAAACAAATAATCTAATGGACAATATAAATCCATACATCACAGCTCCTGAAATAAATGCTTGTTTATCTAGACAATCTTATGAAGAAGCAAATCACAGTAAATCTTATGCAGTTATGGTTGAGTCTATTTCTGATAACACAGACCAAATCTATGATATGTGGAAAAATGATGTAAAACTAAGAGAAAAAAACAACTATATTGCAGCTGTTTATAAAAATCTTGCAGGTGAAATCACAGATGAAAAAATCGTTTTAGCACTTTTTGCAAATCAGATTTTAGAAGGATTATATTTTTATGCTGGATTTGCAGCTATGTATGCCCTTGGAAAATCAGGAAAAATGCTTGGAAGTTCACAAATGATTAGATTCATCCAAAGAGATGAAGTAACTCACCTTTTACTTTTCCAAAACATGATAAATTCAGTTAGAAAAGAAAGACCAGAACTATTCACAGCCGAACTTGAAGAGACTGTAAGAGGAATGTTCAGAAAAGCCGTAGAACTAGAATCATCTTGGGGTTCATATATCACTCAAGGACAAATCCTAGGATTTACAGATAAAATAATCGAACAATATATTCAATACCTAGCAGATAAAAGATTAGATGCAGTTGGATATAAACCAGAATACAATGTAAAACACCCTATTCCATGGGTTGATGGATACGCATCTTTCAACGACCAAAGAACAAACTTCTTTGAAGGTAATGTAGTGAACTACTCAAAAGGAAGTATCGACTTCGACGACTTTTAAAAAAGAGTTTTATTAATAGCTCTTTTCCGAAATTTCTGCGTTATCGCAGAAATTTTATTACTCACTTACTGCAGTAAGCTCCTAACAAAATTTCCACTCTGGCCTTGAACTTTCAAAAAATACCTATCACTAAAACTCTTTTTCGATATAATTTATAATATTATGAAAAATAGGTAAATAATATGGAAGATTCATTATTAAATAAAATAAAAGAAGATTTAGAAAAAACTGGTTTTGGTTCAGAATTAAAGTCGTTAAAAATATTTGAAAAATCAGATTTTTTAACAATGGCAGGTAATAATTACTTTGATAAAGATGAAGATAAGCAAAGAGAAATAGATATAGTAGCAAGCTTAAATATGACAACTGAATGTTCTGATATAGAATATGACTATTATTTATTTAATAATTTATATATTACAGCAGAAGTAAAAAAAAGTGAAAAGCCATGGATTGTTTTTAAATCAAATCATGCTCATAATCAGTTAAATGATTTCTATAATACATTAAAAAATTTCAAGTTTAATCATTCTAATGATTCAAGGTTATATAGAGATATAGATGAAAAATTATACGAGATTAGAGATAAATGGAAATTAAATGTAAATGGAATACATGAAGCTTTTAAATCTCCAAACAATCCCTCTCGCTGGTATGGAGCATCAATGACCTCAATTAAGTCTATTATTGATATATTTGAAAATACGTATAAAGATTTTACTGAAGATGGAGATAAGTTTTATAACTATTATTATGAATATCAACCACTGATAATTCTAGATGGGGTTCTTATAAGTGCTGAAATGAACGAAAATTATGAAATTAATTTGAAAGAAGTTGATTTTGCAAGAATTGATATTAAAATAGAAACAAAAGCATACAAATCAAAGAGTTACCAGGTAGATATAGTGACTTTAAATGGATTAGAAGATTATTTAGTAATGAAAAAAGAAAGACAAAATTTAATTAACGATTCAATTATTAAATTAGAGAATTTTGATAAGAATAATTGTAAAGTATGGTTTGAATAGAATATTAAGCTATTCAAATTTCAATAAATTTTTAAATAAACCCTAAACTCTTTTCGTTAAACTATCCTATTAAAATTTACTAAATATAAGAGAAAATAACATGTTCACAGAAATAATAAAACCAAGATTTTTAGAAACTGATGCACTTGGGCATATTAATAACAACACTTACGGTGTGTGGTTTGAAGCTGCACGAGATGAAATATTTCATATCTTTATGCCAAAGGTAAATATCAAAGAGTGGAATCTTATCATGGCTCACAGCTCTTTTGATTTCCTAAAAGAGGTATTTTGGGGTAAAGAAGTTATTGTAAAAACTGCTATTGCAAAACTTGGTAATTCATCTATTGAATTAATCCACGCAGTTTATCAAGATGGAAAACTTTGCACAACTGGAAAATGTATATTAATTCACTATAACTTTGCTACAAAAACATCTGTAAAGATTCCTGATGAAATAAGATTAGTGTTAGAAAAACATCTATTTTCTGAGCATTGGCCTGTTACTTTGGATGAGTTAGAGTTATTATAAAAGCAAGTAAAACTTGCTTTTATTTTAATGTTTCTTCTAAAACTTCTGTAAATCTTTTCCAAGATTTTTTATCTGCATCTTCCCTATAACTTTTTGCTCCAAATACAGAAAATGCATGAGGTGCTCCACTATAAGTTGTCATTTCATGATTTATTCCTGTTTTTTCCAACTCAACTGTTAAAGAAGCAAATTCACTAAATGGTACAACTGTATCTGCACTTCCGTGAAATACTACAATTTTGCCTTTTGTATTTTTATAATCTTCACCCTCAGGAGTTGCTAAATTTCCATGAAAAGGAACAAAAGCTTTCATATTAGCTCCACTTCTTGCCATTTCAAGAATTGCACTTCCTCCAAAACAATAACCCATCCCAAGAGAATTTGATACATTAGCACCTAGTTTTTTTGCTTCTTCAAATCCTGCATTTAATCTTTTTTGCATTACATCTCTATTTGTATAAAGATATTTTGTAATAGCTTTTTTATCTTCTAATTCAGTAGGTCTTATGCCTTTCCCATATAAATCTACAGCAAAAACTGAATAACCTAAATCATTTAACATTTTTGTTCTTTTGATTTCATAATCAGTGATTCCATCCCAATCATGAACCATAAAAACCAATGGTGCATCTTTTGAAACAGCACTGTAATATCCTTCGAACTCTTTTCCATCAATATTATAAGTTACATTTCCATTTGCAAAAGATAAAGTTGCAAGTGACAATATTGTTAAAATAAACTTTTTCATAAATTAACTCCTATTTTAAAATTTGGTTTCATCGTGATAGAACTTATTAACTCCATTAAATCCCTCTAAAAAGTATAAAAAGTGATTTACTTGTTCTATTTCCTCTTCTGATATTTTGCCTTTCATAGTGGGCATTACTTTAAAGTGTCTAATTACACCTTCAAGACAGATTGTTTTTGATAAATCAGGATTGTATAAATAATCCTTTAAAAAGTCATTTGTTTGGTGTAGATGAAACTCTATTTCATCGCGACTTCCTATTTGTTGTTTAAGTCTAAATGAGATTTCATTTCCCGTTGGAGCTTTTAGATTTAGGGTTTTATTGTTTTCTTCAATAAAGTTTTTCATCAAAAGTGGAATTGGCATTGATTTTTGATGACACTCCATACACTTATTTTCAAAGATTTTTTCACCACTATTATAAACATCTCTATTGAACTCTTCTGGTAATTCATTGGCAAACATAGAGCCTATAAAGGCAAGGTTTAATGCTATTTTTTTCATAGTAACTCCTTTTTATAAATTCTAGCACAAAATTAAATATATTAAATTGTTTTGATAGAATTAATAAAATATAAAAAAGGTAATTTATGGCTTTAGAAATAGAAAGAAAATATCTTGTTGATTTACAAAAAATTGGCACTTTAGAAAATGGAAGCAGAATAAAACAAGGTTATCTTTCAACAAATAAAGAAGCAGTTGTAAGAGTACGAGTTAAAAATGATAAAGCATATCTAACAATAAAAGGCTCAAATATTGGGGTTACAAGATTAGAGTTTGAATATGAAATTCCGTTAGATGAAGCAAATGATATGTTAGATAAGTTATGTCAAAAACCAGTGATTGATAAAACAAGATATTTGATAAATTATGAAAATCATACTTGGGAACTTGATATTTTTTATGGAGAAAATGAGGGTTTAGTGGTAGTTGAAGTTGAGCTTTCAAGTGAAGATGAAACTATAATTTTGCCTTCTTGGGTAAAAGAAGAAGTTACCACAGATGCCAGATATTACAACTCAAATTTGATGAAAAATCCATATAAAAATTGGGATAAATAAAGAGAATAAATTCTCTTTATTTTATGCTATTAGAAGTTTTGCTAAATCATCTTTTGCATTTGTTGTAAGTGTTAGATTAAAGTTTTCAGCTAAGAAGTTGAAAATATCTTCATTTACAAATTGTGGAGGTTTTGGTCCTAAATAGATATTTTTTATTCCAAGTGAGAATAGAGCTAATAAAACAATCACAGCTTTTTGTTCCATCCATGATAATACAATTGATATTGGTAAGTCGTTGATTGGAGTGTTTAATGCGCCACTTATTGCCTTTGCAATTTCTACTGCACCATTTGAGTCATTACATTGACCTAAGTCTAAATATCTTGGAATTCCAGTTCCTTCAATTTCTCCAAAATCAATATCATTAAACCTAAATTTACCACAAGATGAAGTGATGATTACACAATCTTTTGGTAATGATGAAGTTAATTCTCTATAATATTCTCCACCTTTTCCCGGTGCATCACAACCTGCAACTACGAAGAATTGTTTTATTTTTCCTTCTTCTAAAGCTTTTAAAATTTGTGGAGCTAAAGTTAAAACTGTTTTATAGTGATGACCAGTTGTTAAAGTTGTGTCTTCATTAAAATCAATTCCATTTGCATCAGGACATTCTAAAGTTCTTTTGATTAATGCATCAAAGTTGTCATTTTCAATTGGAGTTGAACCTTCAACACCTACAATTTTGTATGTGAATAATCTATCTAAATATCCACAATTTTTCTTTGGAGGAACAATACAGTTTGTATTTACTACAAAAGTTCCAGGGAATTTTTCCATTAGTTTTGCTTGGTCAAACCATGCTTTTCCTACATTTCCTTTTAGGTGTGGATATTTTCTCAGTTCGGGGTAACCATGAGCTGGTAACATTTCAGAGTGAGTATAAATATTTATACCTTTATCTTGTGTAGCAATTAATAATCGCTCAAACATCTCTAAATCATGTCCAGAAACTAAAATAGCTTTTCCCTCAACTTTGTTTTGAGGAACTGTCACAGGAGTTGGGATACCAAATTTGTTTGTATGTGTATTAGATAATCTATCCATTACTAAACTTCCAGCTCGTCCTATTTTCATTAGTTGATTGATATGGTCGTTGAAGTTGAAGTTTACATTTGTAAGGGTGAAATAAAGTGTTTCACTCATAACATCATCAATCTCTTTTGTAAGTTCTGGTTTAAAAGTATTTAAATGCTCTCTATATGCACTAAGACCTTTTAAACCAAAAATCATAATATCTTGTAATCTTGATAAATTTTCATCTTTCCCACAAGTTCCAACAACTGCACCACTGCTTCCACATCCACCTTTTTGACTCATTTCACATTGATAACAAAACATACTCATAATATAAAATCCTTTTAAATTTTTGAGGGATTATATGGTTTTAACAGATGTGATACATTGATACAAATCAATACAAGTTTATGTTTTGTAAGTTATAAAATCCTAGAATACGAACTTTAGATTAAAGGATTATTTATGTCAAAAGAGAGAATAAAAGATTTTATTGATAAACAACTTGAAAATTTAGAGGATTCTTTTTATGAAATAGAATCTGATGAAAATCATATTTATGCAATTTTTACAGAAGTTTTAAGTGAAAAGGTAAATTTAGAATTAACTTTTAAACTATTAGATGATGTTTTATATCTGCACTCAATTACTTATGGTTGGAAACCAGTAGAAAAAGGTGTTGCTAATAAATATTTTTGGATAGAACTTCTAAAAACAGTAGCTTAAGCAGTTACTGTTTTTGGAGGAAGTTTAGAGATAAACTCTTCAATAGAGTTGGCAACTCTTTTAGAGAATGCAACAGCTTCTACAACAGTTCGGGCACCGGTTACCACATCACCAGAAGCAAATACTCCACGTCTAGCTGTTATACCATTTGAGTCACTTTGTAGTAGTCCATTTTCTCCTAAAGATAAACCAGTATTGTTTCTTACGATTAAATCTCTAGCTGTTTGGCTAATTGCAATTAAAATAGAATCAGCTTCTTCAAAACTTTCTCTGTTTATCTCTTGGTTTGTAGTCATATATCTAATACCTTTTTCTGTTAGTTCTAAAGGTAATTTGTGAAGATTAAATTTTACACCATCTATTTTTGCATGATCAATTTCTATTTTCTCAGCATGCATATTCTCTTCACCTTTTCTATACATGATAGATACATCATTAGCACCATTTCTAATAACAGTTCTTGCAACATCCATAGCTACATTTCCAGCACCAATTACAACAACTTTTTTACCTAAATCATAAGCTTTTGGAGTTTTTAGATAATCAATAGCAAAATGAACATTTCCTAAACTTTCGCCTTTAATTCCTAGTTTTTTAGGAGCCCAAACACCAGTTCCTATAAATATTGCATCAAAACCATCCCTTTGTAAATCATCAAGGGTGATATTTTTCCCTATCATTATATTTTTTCTAATTTTCACACCAATCTTTTTTAAAGTCTCTTCAACTTTATCTAAAATTGTTTTATCAAGTCTAAAATCAGGAATACCATATCTAAGAACACCACCAATTTGATTGTTTCCCTCATACATAGTTATGTTATAACCTTTTAATGCCATCATTATTGCTAAACTAATCCCCGCAGGTCCAGAACCAATAATTGCTACATTTCTGCCATTTTGTATTGGTTTTTCAAACTCTCGATAATTCATATAATAAGTTGAAATATAGTTTTCTATTCCACCCACATTTACAGGAGTTGATTTTTTATTTAATACACAATGCCCTTCACAGTGCTTTTCATGGGGACATACAAGGGAACAAATAATTGATAAAGGGTTGTTGTTAAAAACCATTTCACCAGCTTCTTTTATATTTCCACTTAAAAAAAGTCTAATCATTTCGGCAATTGGAGTACCGACAGGACAACCAGTCTGACATTTGGGTTTTTTGCAATCTAAACAAGTTTGAGCTGAATTTATAATGTGTTGCATTTTGTCTCTTTTATAATTTATACACAATTATAACAAATTAATTAAATTCCTAAATTAATTTTTTTAAATAAGCAAATATTCTAGTTATTTTTTTAACTAATTATGTATAATGTCAAACTTTAAATAATTGTTGTAAGAAAAGGATAATAATGTCTCTTGTTAAGAAGATACTATTTTTAATAATTTTATTTGTTGGCTTCATAGTCTACTCTGTCTATGATTTTAATTATGATACACAATTAAATAATCAAAATCAAGTTTCTAGTTTTACTGAGATAAAAGATAATGACACGGGCTTAATTGATAAAATTATTAATATGTTTCCTTCTTCAACTGACAACGAGTCTAAACCATTTAGTCTTGTTTTAACAAAAAAAGATGGGATGGTTATTATGGATGGGATATTTTCAAATGAAAATGAGACAAAAAGAGTTTCCGAAATTCTAAATATTAATCGTGATGGTGAATATACTTATGAAGAAAATATTGTAATTGATGAAGTTTTATTATCAAAAATTGCAACATTAATTACACCTTTTAAAGACTTTTTTGATGATGGTGCAAAATTGTCAATTATCAATAATGAAGTTTATTTATCTGGTGAATTAAAAGATGCAAATCAATACTCTTTATTAGATTCAATACTTTCAAGAATTGATGTTAGTTTAGTAAAAGAGATTAGCATTGCGAATCCAACACTTATAAATGTAGGTAAAGAACAAGAATTATCTTCAGAAGTTATTCAAACAACTAATCATGAAAATGAAATTAAAGTACCTTTAACTGCAAATGAGATTCAATTAAAAATCAATGAAATATTAGCTGTAAAAAAGATTGCTTTTGAAAGAAAAAGTTCAACTGTTACTGAGGATTCTAAAAGTTCAATTGTTAAAATTGCAAATATTTTAAATGAATATAAAAATCTAAAAGTTGAAATTGCTGGACATACAGATTCAAGAGGTGAAAATGCTTTAAATAAAAAGATTTCACAAGATAGAGCAAATAGTGTAAAAGAGGTTTTAATCTCTTTGGGAGTTAATGCAGATAGATTAAAAGCTGTTGGATATGGAGAAGAGTTTCCAATTGCTAAAGATGATGAGAATGGTTTATCTGAGATAAACAGAAGAGTAGATTTTAATATTCTAGGAGAATAAATCCATGTTAGAAGTAGCTTCATTAATAGTAGTAAATTTAGTAATTGCGGGATTCATAGGTTTTTTAATTGGGTTTATTTTAGGACGAAATAGTTTTCCTAAAATTAAATCAATAGGAAATGAGAGTAACGTAGATGATTCAAGAAGTGAAAAGATGAAATACGCTTTAAATCCTATATTTAAAAAGAATTCGGGTTTAGATTTTAAACCATTAGTTCTATCTACTCCTAAACCAATTGGAAAAGATAATTTAACAAAAATCAAAGGTATTAATAAAAAAATTGAAATGGATTTAAACAATATAGGTATTTACCATTTTGAACAAATTTCAAAGTGGTCTAGTAAAAACAGTGAATGGATTGAAGCATTTTTATTACTTCCAGGCGTTGCTAGAAGTTATCAATGGGTTGAACAAGCAAAAATCTTACACTCTGGTAAAGATACTGCTTATAGTTTACAAGTTGAAAATGGAGAGGTAGAAGTAGATTAAATTAATCTACTCCTTTATTTTTACTACATATCTTCCAACGGCTTTTCCTGAAAGTAAATGTTCATAAGCTGTTTTTATTTCATCAAGAGTAATTTCATTTATAATTGTATTTAAACTATTTATTTTCCATCTACTTGCAAGTTTTTCCCAAGCAGCTTGTTTTTTCTCTAGTTTGCACTCAACTGAATCAATTCCAATTAATCTTACACCTCTTAAAATAAATGGAAATACATTTGTATCTAATAGTGAAGATGATGTAAGACCACAACAAGTTACTACTCCATCATATTTTACTTCTTTTAGTGCATTTGCAAGTATTTTTCCACCAACTGTGTCAATAACCCCTGCATATTTCTCACTTAAAATAGGTTTATTAGATTCTTCTTCAAATACTTCTCTTAAGATTACCTCATTAGCACCAATTTTTTTTAGAAAATCAATTCTTTCACTTTTCCCAGAAATAGCGATTATGTTGTATCCTAGTTTGCTTAATATTGCAATTGCAATAGAACCAACACCACCTGTTGCACCAGTTACAAGGATATCTCCACTTTCAGGTTTTATTCCATTTTCGATTAATTCATTTACACTTAAAGCTGCTGTTAATCCAGCTGTTCCAAAAGTCATAATCTCTTTATCTGAAATTGAATCAGGAATTCGTGCAACCCAAGCAGCAGGAACTTTTACATATTGTGCATGGCCTCCATTTGAATTCATACCCATATCATAACCAGTTACTAAAACTCTTTCCCCCACTTTAAAAATAGGTGATGTTGATTCAAAAACTGTACCTGATACATCAATTCCAGTAACATGAGGAAACTTTCTAGTAACTCCTGGATTTCCAATAGAGCTAAGAGCATCTTTATAATTTAGTGAAGAGTAAGTCACTTTTATAACAACTTCATTCTCTTCACATTTTGGTGTGCATATATCTTGTATTCCAGATGTAAACTCTTTATCTGCTATTTTCTCAACTACAAAAGCTTTCATCTTTATCCTTAATTATTTACTTATATTAAAACTTTAGCTAAAATATTGTAAAAGTGCAAGAACTAACTTTTAAGAAAGGTACTATCTAAAAAGATACTATAGGAATTACAATGACTAAAGAAATCGAAATTAATAAAGATGAAAACATTGATAAATGCGCTGTTGAGACTTCAATTGATGTATTAGCAGGAAAATGGAAAATTCTAATTTTATGGTATTTAAAAGATGAAAAAAAAAGATTTAATGAACTTCAAAAATTGCTTCCTCGTGCAACTCAAAAGATGTTAATACAAAAATTAAGAGAGTTAGAAAATGATGGTTTAGTTTTTAGGGAAGTTTATCCTGTAGTTCCACCAAAGGTGGAATATTCACTTACTGAATATGGAAAGACTTTAAAACCAATTTTAAAACAACTATATATTTGGGGTGATATTCATAAAAAAGATTTTCCTAATAAGTAGATTTTTTACTTAGATAGAAATATATTATTAAACTAATTCCTGCACTTGATAAAATTGTAGACATAATCATAATTTGGTATCTAACTGCAATTAATGGGTCTACACCTGAAAGAATTTGTCCGGTCATCATTCCAGGAAGTGAAACTAATCCCACAGCTAATAAAGAGTTTATTTGAGGAATTAGTGCTGATTTAAATGCTATTTTTCTTGCATTTTCAAAAGATTCATTTCGTTCTAACTCTTTTTCAAATCTTTCAATTGCTAAAGATATTACATTCATTGAATTAGCAAGTATCATCCCAGCTATTGGAATTACGTATCTTGGTTCATAAAAAGTATCAAAATCTAATATAAAGTTTATAATTAAAACAATATGTAAAATCAGTGATAAACCCAAAGATAACACAATTTTATAAAAGTGATTAAATGATTTATTATGGGTGTTTCTAAGACTTATCCATGTTGAAACCAAAAGCATAAATGAGAGTATTAAAATACCTAAATATATGTTTTTCTCTTCAAAAATAAATATAAGTACATATCCTACTAATAAAAGTTGTATTATCATTCTAAGTGACGAATAAACTATCTCACTTTTATTATTTGCCCATTTATAATAGTAATAGGTAACAACCAATAGTGGAATTAGAGAATATAATAAATTTATTAAAGGTATATTTTGCATGAAAAATTTTATCTAAATAAATAGCTAATTTAATTTAAAATCAATAGGCACTTCAAAATCTAAATACTCTTTATTTACAATCTTGTTATCATAAGGTTCAAAGTGTTTAGTATCATATAAAGCATTTAAAGCTGCCTTATCAAGTCTTTCTTTATCACTTGATACAAGAAGCTTAATTTCACTAAAGAAGCCGTTTTGAAGCACTCTAAAGCTTACTATAACTTTACCCTCTTCTTTTAACTTTTTTGATATAGTTGGATAAGTCTTATTTTTGTTTATCTCTTCTCTTAATCTATTTCTATATTGATTCATATATTCTTGAGTATTAAATTTTTCTTCTTGAGACACACTTGGAGTTGTTGATGGTTTAACTTCTTGAGTAGATATATTTTGAGATTGAATTTCCTCTTTTATCTCAGATTTTTCTTCTTTTGTAATCTCTAAAGCTTTAGTTATTGTGGGTGTAAATGTTTTTTTAGGAAGTTCTTTTTTAACTATCTCTTTTTTTTGTTCAATTTTGGGTTCAACTACTTTTTCTTGAGTTACTTCTTTTTTAATCTCAGTTACTTTTGAGAGTTGAAGTTTTAATGTATTATTTTGGATTTGTTGATTTGATTCAAGTTTATTAGTTCTGAAAAAGTTAATTATAGATAGATGTAATGTTAAAATTAAAAGAAAGCTTATTGAAATTATAAATTTATTCATTAATCTATAATTTAGTTTTTTAATAAATCTTTTAAACTATCTTTTGGATTTTTACCATCTAATATGAGTTTTACCTCATTTGCAATTGGCGTATAAATATTGTGTTTATTTGAAAGATTATATACAGCTTCTGCTGTTTTAATTCCTTCTGCGACTTCACCTAACTCTTTTAAAATCTCATCAAGATTTTTATTAGAAGCAAGTCCAAGACCAACTCTATAGTTTCTGCTCATTGTAGAGTTTGCTGTTAAAAAAAGATCTCCCGCTCCACTTAAACCTAAAAAAGTTGATTTTTTAGCTCCAAAGTATTTACCAAATCTCTCCATTTCAACTAAACCTCTAGCAATCAATGAAGCTTGAGCATTTTTACCTAAATGTAATCCTTCACAAATTCCACTTGCAATTGCTAAAACATTTTTATAAGCTCCTGCAACTTCAGCACCGATTACATCAGCGCTATAATAAGTTTTGATAAAAGTTGGAAAAAAAGGAGAAAACTTTTCAAAAAGTTTTTTTGAATTAGAATTTATTACTAAAGCACAAGGTAAGCCTTGTTTAACTTCAGTGGCAAATGATGGACCTGAAATAAATCCTATGTTTTTATTTGGAACATACTCTGCATAAATCTCATTTAAAAATTGTCCACTTGAAGCTTCAATTCCTTTTGAAGCCACAAGAATTTTTTGCCCATTAAAAACAAAATTTTCTTTTAACCAAGACCTAATCTCTTGGGCAGGAATTGCAATGATTAAGTATTTACACTCTAATGCAGTTTTTAAATCAACAAAATTTTCAATATCTCTAGGAGTTCTAGAACTTATTAAACATTTTTGTTTTTGAGAAAGTGCAAAATGAAGAGCTTGTCCCCATTTCCCTGCACCTATTACTGCAATAGAGTTGTTTCTCATTAAGATAATCTTTGTTTTAATAAGTCATTTACTTTAGCAGGATTTGCGCTACCTTTTGATTCTTTCATAGTTTGACCCACAAAGAAACCAAATAGTTTGTCTTTACCTGATTTATATTCTGCAACTTTATCTTGATTTGCAGCAAGTATTGAGTCAATAATAGACAATAGTGCTCCATCATCAGATACTTGTTTAAGTCCAAGTTTTTCAATAGCTGCATCAACATCTGTTGATTCTTTTTCTATTAGAAAATCAAGTACTTCTTTTGCTGCTTTTCCTGAAATTGTATTATCTTCAATTCTTTTAACAATAGTTGCTAAAGTTTTTGCATCAATAATTGAATCTTCAAGTGAAACACCCTCTTTTAATCTTGCTAATAATTCAACAGTTAACCAAGTTGTAGCATTTTTTGCACTAATTCCCTCTGACATCATTTCATCAAAGTATTTAGCCATTTCTAAACTTGCCGTAATAACTGAAGCGTCATATTCTTTTAGTCCAAAGTCTTTTACAAATCTCTCTTTTTTTTCATCTGGAAGTTCTGGAATTTTTGAGTATTTTTCAAGCATTTCATCTGTAATAATTACAGGTAAAAGGTCTGGATCTGGAAAATATCTGTAATCAGCAGCATCTTCTTTTCCTCTCATTGATCTAGTTTCACCTTTCTCTGGATCAAAAAGTCTTGTTTCTTGAACAATTTCAGTTGAGTGAACTCCATCTTCCCATGCTTCAATATGTCTATTTACTTCATAAGCGATTGCTTTTTCAATAAATTTAAATGAGTTCATGTTTTTGATTTCACATCTAGTGTAAAGGTTTGTATCACCTTTTGGTCTAATAGAAACGTTTACGTCACATCTGAAAGACCCTTCTTGCATATTTGCATCACTGATTCCCAAATATCTTACAATTGAGTGTAGTTTTTTTAGGTATAAAAGAGCTTCTTCTGCACTTCTCATATCAGGTTCTGAAACGATTTCAAGTAGTGGAGTTCCTGCTCTATTTAAATCAACATGAGAAACAGTTCCTGCATGGATATTTTTCCCTGCATCATTTTCTAAGTGAGCTCGCGTAACTCCAATAGTTTTTTGTCTACCATCTGGAAAATCAATTACTAATTCACCAAGTCCAACAACTGGAACTTCAAATTGAGAAATTTGATAACCACTTGGTAAATCTGGATAAAAGTAGTTTTTTCTATTAAATACAGATTTTTGATTTATTTGTGCTTTTAGTGCAGTTCCAAGCATAATTGCTTTATGAACAGCTTCTTTATTTAAAACTGGAAGTGCCCCTGGTAATCCTAAACAAGTTGGACATACATTTGTATTTGGTTCTTCTCCAAAACTTGTAGCACACGAGCAAAAAAGTTTACTATTTGTATTTAATTGTGTATGTACTTCTAGTCCTATGATAACTTCAAACATCTATTTCCTTTATTTAAGTATTTTTATATCAGCTATTAATTTTTGTTTTTCAAAATAATCTTTAAGATATTTTTTCTCTCTAGAGCTCATAATATCGTTAAATATTTTTGCTTTTACTGTTTCAAAACCAAGAGTACTTGTTCCCTCTTTTTTTACAATAAATAGAGATATGAATTGTTTATTTGCTGTGAAAATTGGAGTAAAACTATTTGTTTTAGTTTCATTTAACATAAATTGCATTTGAGGTTGTAAACTATCAGAACCTAATTTTAAAGGAGTTTTTACTACATCATCAGCAATAACCATTGGGTTATTTATAGTATTCATTAAAGAAGCTTTATTTTTTGATGTATATTGATTTACTTCATAAAATTTTGAAGTTGAATATTTCTCTTTATTTTTTTCATAATATAGTTCCATATCTTCTTGACTTGCAATTGTAAGTTGACCTTTTACAATTTTTTGGATTAGTTTTTGTCTAATTACAGCATCTTTTGCTTCATTTTCAAAAAGTTCATAATTCCCATATTTTTGTTTTACAACAGCTTTGAAAGAGTATAAATCCATACCGTTTGCTTTAGCTAGTTTTTCAATATAATCATTTATATCGAAAATATCAGCACTTATATTGTTTTCTCTTACCTCTTGTTCATATAAAGCTTTATCTATTAATAAGCCAACAGCTTCATTTTTACCAAGTTTGTTTTCAACCATTGTTTTATTAATATCATAAATAGTGATTGGTTCATCATTTACAGTTAGAGCAAGACCATTTTCCATATCGGCTAATAATATTCCTGAACTCACAAGTAACGCTAAAAAAAGTTTGTACATAATAATTCCTTTTTCATAAAGCAGATATTTTACCAAAAAAATGGTAAATATCTGTTTTGTTGAAAATAAAGAGTATTAATATTTAGCTTTAGTAACTCTATTTATTAGATAAAAGATTGAATTATAATCAAGACCTGACTCTTCACTTAATCCAATTTCACAAGTTTTAGATGTAGAAAATGCCATTTTAGCGCCAGCAGTTTGTTCTTTTAGAGATCTTAAAGCAGATTTATTTAACTCAGGGAAATTAAATCCTCTATCACCTGCAAATCCACAGCATTTTACATCTGCTGGAACTATTACATTTGTAGAACATAATGATGCTAAAGTTTTAAATTTATCTTCTAATCCCATTTTTCTTGAACTACAAGTTGTATGAATTGTAATTGGCTCATCAATTGCTGTGAATTCTAAATCTTTTGTTAAGAATTGTAATGCAAATTCAATTGGTTCAAAAATATCAAGTTTATGTGAAAAACTCTCCATCATTTTTTTTGTACAAGGACTTGTATCACATAAAATTGGGTATTCTCCAAATTCACTAGCATTTAATAAAGCAAGTTCTAATTGTGAAGATTTTGTATGTGCAGCTTCATCAAAACCTTTTGAAGAAAATGGCATACCACAACATAAGTTTGGTAAATCTTCAGGGAATAATATTTGGTAACCAGCTTTTAATAATAGTTCAACTGTTGTATCAAATAGTTGTTTTTCTTCTTTTGAAACAGCATTTAATCCCATACTTCTATTTATACATGAAGGAAAATACACAACTTTTTTATCACTAATTTTTTGCTCAAAGTTTAAATCTATATTTGTTCCGATTGGCATTGTAACACTCCATTTAGGAATAGAACTACTTAAATCTCTAAATGTTTTAGTCATTGTTTCCATACTAGGAGTTCCTAGGACTTTATGAATAAAGTTAGCACTATGAAGTCCAAATCTAACACCTTTTAGAGTTGTTGAAAAATTATTTGCTACAAAATTTGCAATTGATTTTCCAGTATTTGAAATTTGTTCAGCTCTTAAATGTTTTGTTAAACTTCCCGTGTCAATTTTTACAGGACATGCAGTTGAACATAAACTACAAGTTGCACAAGTTTCTATTCCATCATATTGGTATAAATCTTTGTACTCACGTGCTTCTTTATCATTTCCAATACTTTCAAGTCTTGAGATTTCTCTATTAATAACAATTCTTTGTCTTGGTGTTAATGTTAATTCATTTGATGGACATGTTGGTTCACAAAAACCACACTCTATACATTTATCAACAATTTCATTTGTTGCTGGAAGTGTTTTAAGATTTTTTAAGTGAGCTTGGGCATCATCATTTATAATAACACCTGGATTTAAAAGTCCACGTGGATCAAATAAATTTTTGATTTTTTTCATCATAATATAGGCATCATATCCCCACTCTACTTCAATAAAGGCAGCCATGTTTCTACCAGTTCCATGTTCTGCTTTTAAACTTCCTTGATATTTAACTGCAACTGAATGAACAACTTCGTTCATTAAATCATCATATCTTTTTATCTCTTTTGGATCTGAGAAATCTTGAGTAAATACAAAGTGGAAATTTCCCTCAAGGGCATGCCCAAAAATTAAAGCTTCAGAGTAACCATGTTTTTTAAATAGTTCTTGAAGTTCAAGTGTTGCTTCTGCTAAACATTCAATAGGATATGCAACATCTTCAATAATTACTGTTGTTCCTGTAACTCTTACGGCTCCTACAGCTGGGAATAAACCTTTTCTGATTTTCCAATAAAGTGTATATTCTGCTACATCTTTTGTAAAATAAATATCTCTTACAACTGAAAACTCTTTTAATAACTCTTCAATTTGTGCTGTTTGAATATCTAGTTGTTTATCACTAACTGCTCTTGTTTCAATTAAAAGTGCAGTTACATTTTTATCTAAATCTTTTATAAATGAAGGCATTGCTGGGTCATTCTCAATACTTTTTAACCCTGCTCTATCCATTAATTCAACTGCTTCAACATTTATTTTATTTGCATCTTTTGCAAGTTTTAATTTAGTAACCGCAGAACAAGCTTCATTCATATCTTTGAAATAAATTAGTGAACTTGCTTTATCTTTTAAATCTTCAACTGTATAGTATGTGATTTCTTCAATAAAGGCTAAAGTTCCCTCACTTCCAATGATTAAGTGTTCTAATATTTCAAACTCATCACTAAAATCAATTAATGCATTTAGTGAGTAACCACATGTGTTTTTGATTTTGAACTTTCTCTCAATTTTTGCTCTTAACTCTTCATTGTTTTTTGTATCATCTGAAAAGCTTTTTAAATCTTTTAGAAAATCTGCATGGGTTATTCTAAAAGAGTCTCTACTCTCTTCACATCCCGTATCTAATTTTGAACCATCACCAAAGATTAATTTCATTGATTTTAGAGTTTTATATGAGTTTTGTGAAATTCCACAACACATTCCAGATGCATTATTTGCAGCAATTCCACCAATCATAGCAGCATTAATACTAGCTGGATCTGGACCGATTTTTTTAGAATATCTTGCTAATAATCCATTTACTTGAGCACCTGTAAGTGCAGGTTGAAGTGAAATATAACTAACATCATCTGCAATTTTAAAGTTACTAAAGTTTCTTGATGTGATTATTAAAATTGAATCACTAATCGCTTGACCTGAAAGTGAAGTTCCAGCTGCTCTAAAAGTTATGCTTAGATTCATTGAATTTGATAATTCAATAATATCTTGAACCTCTTTTGCATTATCAGTTTTGATTACTATTTTTGGGATTAATCTATAAAAAGATGCATCTGTTCCATAAGCTAAAGTGTGAAGCTTATCTGTGAAAATCTTTTTCTTTGAAATCTTATTTATAATTTGATTATAAAAATCTTGGTATTTACCTTCTAACATTTTTTTCCTTTTTTATTTTTTTGTTTGTGAAAAAAAATCAATTGCTATTCAAGTCGTGGTACCGTATAAATTCTTTGTTGAGGGTCATAAATAAAAGAGTACATTTTATCTTTTCTTTTAAATATCATATTGAAGAGTAGTTTTAAAAAGTATTTGCTATTTTTCATGTTTACTTCTCATAAACTTTTACAAAAGGCAAAAGCCTTTTGCATTGTTATGCTTTTGGATTTATCCCAAATACTTCTGGGAAAAACACTATTATCATTAGTACAATTACTTGAATAAGAATAAATGGTAATACACCTTTATATATATCAACTGTTCTAACGCTTGAAGGAACTACACCTTTGAGGTAAAAGAGTGAGAATCCAAAAGGTGGCGTTAAAAATGATGTTTGTAAATTCATTGCAATTAATATTGCAAACCAAACAGGACTAATATCTAAATTTGTTGCAATTGGAACTAAAATAGGAACAATTATATATGAAATTTCAACGAAGTCAATAAAGAATCCTAAAATAAATATTGCTAACATTGTAAATAAAATAAATGCAAATTTCTCATCACCTGGTAAATTCATCATAAAATGCTCAACTAATTCATCTCCACCTGTGTATGTAAATACCATTGAAAATGCAGTTGCCCCAATTAAAATACCAAATACCATTGATGTGATTTTTACAGATTCAAAAGCTGCTTCTTTTACCATATCTATTGAAAAAGATCTATATAAAACTGCTAATAAAACTGCTCCAATACATCCAACTGCTGATGATTCTGTTGGTGTTGCAACACCTGCAAAAATTGAACCTAAAACCATTATAATAAGAGTTAATGAAGGAATAATCGCAATTAATGCAGCAATAACTTGTTTTGTTTTAGATCCTCTTGATGGATCTTTTGGAATTGCTGGTGCCATATCTTTTTTGAAATATGAAACTACTAATATAAATAATATGTAAGCTGCAACCAATGCAAGTCCAGGCCAAACAGCAGCTGCAAATAGATCACCAACTGGAACTTGAAATACATCTCCTAAAATAATTAATACAATTGAAGGTGGAATAATTTGTCCTAAAGTTCCTGAAGCACAAATAGTTCCAGTTGCTAATGGAAGATTATATTTATATTTCATCATAACAGGAAGTGAAATAACACCCATCGCAACAACTGATGCTCCAACAACTCCTGTTGATGCTGCAAGTAAAGTTCCAACTAATACTGTAGAGATTGCAACTCCACCTCTAACTTCTCCAAAAAGAAAAGCCATTGACTCTAAAAGTTTTTCTGCAAGTCCAGTTTTTTGTAAAATAATACCCATAAAAATGAACATAGGTACAGCCATTAATATTGTATTTTGCATAATTGACATGATTCGGTAAGGCATGAAATCAAACATTCCTAAACCTTCATCTAATCCATCAACTAAACCTTCCATTATTCCATTGTCAAAACCAACTTCAATGATACCAGCTGTTATTCCAAAAAATAGAGATACTGCTGCAAAAGTAAATGCTACTGGAAAACCAAATGATAACATTACTAATGAAGCAAAAAACATTATAATACCAATCATTTGTTCTCTCCTTTTTCATCAATATCAACAACATGATGTTTATGTTGCTCTAATTCACATTTTAGATTTTCTATTTCACCTTTTAGGTTGTAATCATCCATTGGTCTAAGACCTTTATAAACATTTAAATTTTTAATAAAAAATCCAATTGATGTGATAATTAATAGGAAAAAAGATAATGGAATTAACGATTTTACTATCCATCTATATGGTAATCCACCTGGATCGCCACTTTGTTCATTTGATGAAAATGATTCAACAACATAAGGAATAGATTCAATTCCTATTAATAATGCAACAGGAAGAATAAATAATACAACCCCTGCCATATTTATTCTAGCTTTCTTTTTATCAGTTAATCTATCGTAAATAATATCAACTCTAACATGGCCATCTTCTTTTAATGTATAAGAGATTCCCAATAAAATAATTACAGAAAATAGGTGCCATTCCATCTCTTGCATCGCAATGCTACCTGTATTAAAAAAGTATCTCATAACAACGTCATAAGTTACATTTAATATCATCAATACCATTACAAAAGCAGTAAAATAGCCTATTATATCTGCAAATTTATCAAAACCTTTTTCCAGTTTTAACAGCATAATAATCCTTTTGTGATTTTAAATAAGTCAAATAAACTTATTTGAGGTAGATTTATTTGATTTATCTTTGATTTTATAATCTAACTCTCAAAAGAGAGTTAGAAAAGTTTTTTATAAATTGTCTTTTAAGTACAAGTAGTCAGACATTTTTGTCCACTCTCTTGATTTTTTTTGATAAGCTTCTTGTGATTCTAAAACTTCTTTTACTATTGGAGACTCTTTTTTAACCTCTTCTAGTAATTCGTTATTAGCTTTTTTCATAGCATCCATAACAGGTTTAGGGAAAGTTTTAACTTTGATATTTGGGAATTCAGTTAACATATTTGCCCATGCTTCACTACTCATGTGGTAGTTTTGAATGTACATATCATAAGCTGATACTCTCATTGCTGTTAATAAAATTTGTTGTAAATCTTTTGGTAATTTGTTGTACGCTTCTTCATTAACCATAAATTGTAATTCAGTTGCTGGTTCATGCCAACCTGTGTAATAATATGGTGCAATTTTGTGGAATCCCATGTTTATATCCATTCCAGGGCCAACCCATTCTAAAGCGTCGATAGTTCCTCTTTCAAGTGATGTATATAATTCACCCGGAGCTATATTAGTAACAGTTAATCCAAGTTTTGCCATAACTTCACCAGCAAATCCTGGAATTCTCATTTTTAGACCTTTTAAGTCATCAAGTGTGTTGATTTCTTTTCTGAACCAACCACCCATTTGGTTACCAGTATTTCCACCAGGGAATGCTAAGATACCATGTTTTTTGTATGCTTTTTGCATTAATTCCATTCCACCACCGTAGTAGAACCATGCATATTGTTCAGGTGCTGTCATACCAAACGGCATTGTTGTAAATGGTAAAGTATCAATATCTTTACCTTTCCAGTAATATGATGCTGAGTGACCCATTTCATATTGACCACCTTTAACCATATCTAAAATACCAAGTGGTGCCTTATGTTTATTTGCAGCATCAATTCTGATTTGTAATCTTCCTTCAGACATCTCTTCTACAAGTTTTGACATATTTGTTGGTGAATCAATAAAAGGACTAAGAGTTGAACCCCAAGTTGTTGCCAACTTCCATTTGATAACTTTATCAGCTGCACTTACCGCAGTTGTAAGACCTGCAAGTAGCGCAGAAGTAACTAGTAATTTTGTTGTAAATTTTAACATTTCATTTCTCCTTAGATTTGTTAGTATTAAATTTTAACTACACCGAATGATAATGATATGATATTTTAGCTTTAAAATAAAATTTATTTAAATTGTTCTTGACATATTTTTATCATTATTTTTAATTAATATTCAGAAATTATATGATTAAGGTTTAAAATGAAAAGAGTGATTATTATTGGAGCTAGTTATGCTGGACTTTATGCAGTTAAGAAATTTTCTAAATGTAAAGATATTGAAGTTATATTATTTGATAAAAATGATTATCACTACATGCAAGTTGAATCTTATGGTTTTGTATCAACAACCTATGCTATATCGGATGTTACTATTAATATAAATAAATATATTAATAGTTTAAATAATAACATTAAGTTTCATAAAGAAAAAGTAGAATTCTTTGATTCGAGTTTAAAAGAAATTACTACAGCTAATGATATGAAATATTCTTATGACTATTTGATAATTGCTACAGGTTCTCTTACTAATTTTCCTATTCAAGTTCCAAATATAAAAAAATATTCTATGGGTATTAAAACCATTCAAAGTGCGAGTAAAGTTCTTGAAACATTTAATTCTCTTATTAATAAAAAAGCTTATCAAAGTAATGTTTCTAACAAGTTTAATATTGTAATTGGAGGGGCAGGTCTTTCAGGTGTTGAAGTTGCAGCACAAATGGCAGCATTAATAAAAGATAAGTTTTCAACTATACAGAATAATAGATTTGAAATAAATATTATTATTGTAGATGGAATGAAAACAGTTTTACCAAATATGGATGATAGATTGGTTGATGCTTGTAAGAAAAGATTAGAAGAATTAAACATAAAAACATATTTAGGTTCATTTATAAAAGATGTAGATGAGAATAAAATTTATTTAGCAGATGAAACAATAGTTGATTATGATTATTTTATTTTTACAGGTGGAATTAAAGCTGTTAATATTCAATCGAATAAGAATTATGAAATTAACAAACTAAATCAATATATTGTAAATAGTAATTTACAATTAAAAGGTGAAAAAGATATTTTTGTAATTGGTGATGCTGCTGAAGTAATTTCAAATGATAAATACTTGGCCCCAACTGCTCAACTTGCAATTCAATGTGGGGAATATGTGTCAACTTATATTTATAATGAATTATCGTATAAATATACAGAAGAATTTACCTCAAAATCAAATGGTATTTTAATTTCTTTAGGTGGTGATTATGCAATAGGACTCGTTTATAATAAATATTTTGTAGAGGGTTATTTTGCTCATTTAATAAAAAAGTTCGTTACATATAGTCATAAGATGAAATTTGTCTAGTTTCTAATTTCTTGCCATAAATTTGTCATTTAATAAAAATATACTAATTTAATTTTAAACAATAGGAGTAATAATATGTCAAGTAAACTAATAGTTGATAGTATAGCAATAGAAGATATTAAAGAAGGAATGGAAGCTAGTTATTCTCAAACAATAACTGATGCTGATGTTAAAACATTTGCTGGAATGTCAGGTGATCATAATCCTGTTCATGTAAATGATGAGTATGCTACGAATTCAAGATGGGAAAGAAGAATTGCCCATGGCATGATTTCTGTTTCATTTTTTTCTGGTTTATTTGGAACAAAACTACCAGGAATTGGTTGTGTTTGGGTATCTCAAACTTTAAAATTTTTAAAGCCAGTATATATTAATGATACGGTTACTGCAAAGGTTATTGTACAAAGGATTGATTCAGAAAGAAGAAGAGTTTTCTTAAGAACTGTATGTAGTGTAAAAGGTGAAATTGTAATTGATGGAGAAGGCGAAGTTTTTATTCCTAGAACATAATTTCATTTATTTACAATCTAGCATAGCTATAAAATATTTAATTTTATAGCTTCTTCCCCTCCCTATAAATCGTCTTCCTACTAAGTTTTATATTCCTTTAAAATTTCAACTATTTAGCAATTCAATATCATTAAATTGTCATGTTTTATAAATATACTTTTTCAAATTAATAAGGAGAGATAAGATGATTATTAATTTAAAATCTAAAGTTATAGAAAGGATTTCTTATGCAATTTAATAAGAGAGCACACGGAGAAGAACACCCTTTTTGGCCATTAGGTCCATTTAAAGTACGACTTCCATTTATCCATTACCGTTGGGAGTTACCTGAAATGATGCAGGGATTTTTTATGTTTGTTGTTGGTTTAGCAATGATTCCATTATTGGAAAAATATCTTGGTATGCCCTATGAAGCTGCATTAGCATTTTGTTTTATTGCAGGAATTGGATATTTGTTACCAGCAATACTTGGCGTTCCGTTAGTTCCTGGCTGGATTACTCCTGCAATACCTGTAGTATTGCTTTATTTAAAAGGTTTTGAACCAGGTCCTGAAGCTATTAAAGCAATGTTTGCTTTACAGATTGAAGTAACATTAATTTTCTTATTTTTAGGAATTACAAGACTTGGTTCTAAATTAGTTGATTCAATACCAAATTCATTAAAATCTGGTGTAATTATTGGGGCAGGAATTGCTGCATTAATGGGTGAATTAAAAGTTGGTGGTCGTATTGATATTACTCCTATCTCAATTATTATAGGTTCTTTAGTTTCAGCATATGTATTATTCTCATTATCATTTAAAAATGTTATTCAAAATAATGCTTTTGCAAAACAAATAGCAAATTTTGGTTTGGTATCAGGGATGATTATCGCTATGATTGTTGGCTGGAGTGTGGGGGAATATAGTTTACCTGATATTAAATTTGGAATTACGCAGCCTGATTTTTCTTTAATGTGGGATTATTTGATATTTTCTACGGGTTTACCTACTTGGGATATATTTTTATTAGCTATTCCTACTGCATTAATTGCATATGTAATTGCTTTTGGAGATATTATTATTGGTTTTACTTTAGTTAAAAGAGCTGATGATATTCGTACAGATGAATTAATTGAAGAAAATGTTGATAGAGTACATTTAGTTACAGCTATTAGAAATGCATTGCATTCTTTATTTGCACCGTGGCCTGGACTTGCAGGACCTTTATGGACTGCTGCTCATGCTACATTGGCAGAACGTTATGCAATGGGAAGAAAATCAATGGACTCTATTTACAGTGGTGGAGGAACATTTTGGATAAGTGGAATGTTAGCTTTATTTATGTTGCCTTTAGTGACATTTTTTAAACCAGTATTGCCGATAGCTTTATCCCTTACATTGATTCTTACTGCATATATTTGCATTTTAGTTGGTGTAGAACAACTTAAAAATTCCACAGAAAGAGGAGTTGCTGGAATTGTTGCAATTACCTTATCTATGCCAGATCCTAAATCAACTTTGTATGCAGTTGCTATTGGATTTGTATTGTATTTCTTACTTGAAAGACCAAAACTATTAGGGAAGCATGATGAAAGTAGTATTTTAATGGGTAATGATAACGAAACCCCAGTGCCTACTAAATCTTAATTACTTTTTTATACAAAGAACTAGCCCTATTTTAAGGGCTAGTTATCCTACTTTTCTTAAAATAAAATCTATTATTTATACTTTTAATAATTAGTTATTAGATTATTAATTACTTTTAATTTATTTCTATTTTCTTGTTTCCAATATCATTAAATTGTCATTTTTTCTAAATATACTGCCTTATATTAAACGAATCAAGGAGAATAATTATGAATTTTGAATTAAGTGAAGATCACAAAGTTTTGATAGACAGTATAAAAGATTTTGTTGATAATGAGATAAAACCTATTGCAATGGAAATTGATGAAAAACATGAAATTCCACAATCTTTAGTTTCTCAAATGAGCGATTTAGGATTTATGGGTACATATATTCCAGAAGAGTATGGTGGAGCTGGAATGGACTATTTCTCTTATATATTAACTGTTGAAGAAGTATCAAAAGCTTGTGCTTCATCTGGAGTTTTAATTGCTGCTCACACTTCTTTATGTTGTGGTCCAATTTTATCTTATGGAACAGAAGAACAAAAGAAAAAGTTTCTTCCAGCACTTGCAAGTGGAGAAAAAATCGGATGTTTCTTACAAACTGAACCAAATGCTGGAAGTGATGTTGCAAATATTGATACTAAATATGTTGAAAAAGATGATTGTTATGTAATAACAGGTTCTAAAATATTTATAACAAATGGTGCATATAAAGGTACAGGTATTGTAATTGCTACAAAAGATAAAACATTAGGTCATAAAGGTCTATCTGCGTTTATCGTTGATTTATCAACTCCTGGTGTTGAAGTTATAAAAAATGAAGTAAAAATGGGAATCAGAGGAAGTTATACAACTGCTTTTGGTCTTGATGGTGTAGTAGTTCCTAAAGAAAATATGTTAGGAAAAGAAGGTGATGGTTTCAAAATAGCAATGGAAACACTAAATGCTGGAAGAATCAGTATTGGTGCACAAGCGTTAGGTATCGCACAAGGTGCATTTGAAAGATCAGTTGATTATACACAAGAGAGAAAACAATTTGGTAAACCTCTTTCAGCTTTTCAAGCAGTATCTATGAAACTAGCAGAGATGAAAGTTAGAATTGAACAAAGTAAGCTGATGATATATAAAGCTGTGTGGTTAAAAGAAAACAATAAACCATATATTATGGAATCAGCGATGGCTAAACTTTCAGCTTCTGAAACGGCTACTTTTGTAACAAAAGATGCTATTCAAGTTCATGGTGGATATGGATTTATTTGTGAATATGAAGTGGAAAGAATGTATAGGGATGCAAAAATTACAGAGATTTATGAAGGTACTAGTGAAATTCAAAGAGTTATCATAGGTAAGATGCTGATTAAATAAATCTTTTTAGGAGTAAAAATATTTTTACTCCTAAATTATTAGAGATTTGATTTTAGATTTATGTGGAGAGTATTATGGAAATATCTAGAGAAATATATTGGAATGTTGGAAATAGTTTAACAACAATCGCACTTATGTACTTCTTTACTTTTTTAGCTATGGGATATGTTGTATATCTTTTTTACAAAAGATATAAAGTATACCAATTAGGGAAACCTTTAAATAGAACAGATAATCTTGCTGAAAGAATTAAATATATGCTAACTAATATGGCAGGACAGATTAAAGTTAGAAGAAGAAGTCGTCCAGGTATTGCACATAGTATGTTTTTTTGGTCATTTACTATTTTATTTATAGGGACATTTTTAGTTTTCGTTCAAGCTGATATTACAAATTTATTTTTTGATTATGTATTTTTAAAAGGTGACTTTTACAAAATATATTCATTTTCTTTAGATATTGCAGGTTTAGTTGGAATTATTATGTTAGGTGGGTTATTCATAAGAAGATTTGTGTTTAAACCTAAAAGTTTAGTAACTTCGAAAGAGGATACTATTATTCATGTTCTTTTATTTGCAATTCTTATTACAGGATTTTTAATTGAAGGTGTAAGAATGGCTGCTACTGAATTAAAAACTAATCCTGAATGGATGATTTTTTCACCAGTTGGTATGGTTATCGCAAATATGCTTTCGCAAGTTAGTGATGGAGTTCTTCTTCTTTCTCATAAAATAATCTGGTGGGTGCATCTATTTATAGTTTTAGCTTTTTTTATTGTAATACCTCTTACAAAATTAAGACATATGTTTACAATAACAGCTAATTATGTATTTAAAGATAATGGACCTACCGGAAAACTTGTAACTTTGAATATGGAAGACGAAACTATAGAGAGTTTTGGTGTTTCAAAAGTAACAGATTTTACATGGAAAGATATATTTGATGCAGATGCTTGTATTAATTGTAGTCGTTGTCAAGATATCTGTCCTGCTAATGCAACAGGAAAACCACTGTCTCCAATGAGTGTAATAAACAGAATTGGAAATGCTGCATTTAATGATCCAAGTATAAATTTAATTGATGATATTGGACGAGACTCTATTTGGTCTTGTACAACTTGTAGAGCTTGTGAAGATATTTGTCCTGCTAATAATGAACATGTAAATAAAATCATTGATTTTAGAAGAAATCTTGTTCTTATGGAAGGTGAGTTTGCAGGTGATGAGGTTATGCAAGCTATGGATAATGTTGAGGTAAATGGTAACCCAATGGGATTAGCAATGGCTTCAAGAGGAGACTGGGCCATAGGACTTGATGTAGTTATCATGAGTGATACTTATGAAATAGTGAAAAATCCTGTTGATGTTCTTTATTATGTTGGATGTTATGCTTCTTTTGATGCAAGAAATCAAAAGATTGCAAAGAACTTTGTTGAAATATGTAATGCCTCAGGAATCAAAGTTGGTATTTTAGGAAAAGAAGAAAAATGTTGTGGAGAGCCTATTCGTAAGATGGGTAATGAATATTTATATCAAGAATTAGCAAAAGAAAATATTGAGAATTTAGGAAAATATAATGTTCTTAAAATTGTAACAACATGTCCTCACTGTTTTAATACACTAAACAAAGATTATAGGGATTTAGGTTTTGAAACACAAGTTGAACACTATACTATTTTCCTTGATAGATTGGAAAAAGAGAATCGAATTCCAATGAAAGAAGAAGCATTTGATTGTACATATCATGACTCTTGTTATTTAGTAAGACACAATGATATAGATGATCAACCAAGATCTCTTTTAAATGCAGCGGGTGCAAATATTATAGAAATGGATAAGAGTAGAAAAAATACTTCTTGTTGTGGTGCTGGAGGAGGAAGAATTCTTGCAGAAGAACATCTTGGAACTAAGATAAATATTGCAAGGGTTAATATGGCTCAAGAAACAGGTGCCCCTACTTTGATTTCAAATTGTCCATTCTGTCTTACAATGTTTGAAGATGGGATAAAAATGGCTGATTGTGAAGATAGCTTAGTAGTAAAAGATTTATCAGAAATAATTGTTGAAAGACTTAAAAAATCGTAAAAGGATAAAAATATGAAAGTACTTGTATGTATTAAACAAGTTCCAGATATGGAATCAAAATTTAAAATAAATGCTAATGGAACTTGGTTTGATGAAAATGATTTAGCATATCGTATAAATGAGTACGATGAGTATGCAATTGAGCAAGCAGTTCAATTAAAAGAGCAATTAAATAATGTAGATATTACAGTTTTAAGTGTTGGACCAGCAAGGGTAAAAGAGGCTTTAAAAAAAGCATTAGCAATGGGTTGTGATGATGCTGTTCATATTGAAGATGAGCAATCTTCTTTAAAAGAGCCTTTTCAAATTGCAAATTTAATATCAGACTTTGCTAAAGATAAAGGTTTTGATATTGTATTTACTGGTATGCAGTCTCAAGATAGAGGTTCTGGTCAAGTGGGAATTATCCTTTCTGAATTACTAAATATGTCTTGTGTTTCGACAATTGCAGATTTTGAGTATAAAGATGGAATTACTGTTAAAAGAGAACTTGAAGGTGGATTGAAATCTGTAGTTAAGGTTTCAACACCAGTTGTTTTAACTTGTCAATTAGGATTAAATACTCCAAGATACCCTACTTTGCCAAATATTATGAAAGCTAAGAAAAAAGAGTTACTTACAATTCCTTCTTTGGATCTTTTTACGGTTGATAGTTCTTATGAAACTGTTAATTTTTACCATCCACAAAAAAGTGCTGGAAGCCTTGTTTTAGAAGGTGATGTGTCAGAACTTGTTGATAAATTAATCGGAATATTAAAAGAAAAGACATCAGTTCTTTAAAAAAAGGAGTAATTATGAAATTATTATTAGTTGGTGAATATCAAGAAAAGAAGTTATTAAACGTAACTTATGATTTAGTTGGATTTGCAAATAAATTAGGAGCTGACAAAGTAATGGTTGCCTCAGGTTATGAATCTGATCTACCAAAATTTGATGGAAAACTATATTTAGCTAATGCAAATGATGTTGGAGAATATAATCCAAACGTACATAAACAAATGATTTTAGATGTAGTTGAAAAAGAAAATCCAGATGTAATTGTATTTATTCACTCTTCTTTTGGTTGGGATTTAGCTCCAAGAGTTGCAACTGCTTTAAAAGCTGCACAATTTACAGAAGTAATTGATTTTAAAGATGGTTCTTTTATAGTTCCTTCTTGTAACTCAAAATTAAGAAGAGAATTAAAAGCAAAAACTAATAAAACTGTAATAACTATTCAAGCGGGTGCATTTTCTCCTTTAGAAGAACCAAACGGTTCTGTAAGTGTTGAGAATATTACTCCTTTAGGGGCTTCAAATGTAGAATTTGTAAGTTATGAAGAAGCTGAAGCAAAAGGTTTAGATTTAACAAAGGCAGATATTATCGTTACAGCTGGTAGAGGGGTTGGTAAAAAAGACAACATTCCTATCATTCAAGCACTAGCTACAAAATTAGGTGGAGAATTAGGTGCTAGTCGTCCAGTTGCAGATAATGAGTGGGTTGATCATAGTCATCAAGTTGGAACTACTGGACAAACAGTATCTCCAAAATTATATATAGCTTGTGGAGTTTCAGGAGCAATCCAACATCTTGCAGGTATGAAAAAATCTGAATTTATAGTTGCTATAAATACAGATAAAGATGCACCAATTGGTGAAATAGCTGATGTTTTAATAGTTGCAGATGTACTTCAATTTGTACCTGCTCTAACAAATAAATTATAAAAAGTTTAATAAAAGGTTGATACTTTGGATAAAGATTTTTGGAATGAGAGATGGGAAAAGAAGGAAATAGCTTTTCATATGAATGAAGTTAATCCTATGCTTATAAAATATTTTTCAGAGTTATCTTTAGAAAAACAAAAAAGAATCTTTATTCCTTTATGTGGAAAAACATTAGATATTGAGTGGTTATTGGCTAGAAACTACAAAATTGTAGGTGTTGAATTAAATGAATTGGCCATTAAAAGTCTATTTATTGAGTTAAAAATAGAACCAACAATTTTAAAAACAAGTGACTTTATAATTTATAAACATGAAAATATAGAAGTATTAGTAGGAGATTTTTTCAATCTATCTAAAAGTCTTTTGGGGAAGGTTGATTTAATTTATGATAGAGCAGCTCTTGTTGCTCTACCTCAAGATATGAGAAAAAGATATTCAGCACACTTATTAAGTATTACAAGTGGCGTTTCTCAACTACTGCTAACTTATGAATATGATCAAAATACAATGAAAGGTCCACCTTTTTGTGTGGATAGCCTTGAAGTAGAAGAATATTATTTTGATATTTATTCATTAGTTTTACTTGAAAAAAATGAAAATCTTCCAAGTGGATTAAAAAGAAAATCAAATGGATGTGAAAAAGTTTGGCTATTAAAAAATAATAAAAAAGTTTAAAAGGAGAGATAATGAAAATAAAAGAAGTAGGAATCATTGGTTCAGGTCAAATGGGAAATGGTATTGCTCATGTGAGTGCTTTAGCTGGATATAAAGTAGTTTTAATTGATATTGCTGAAACAGCATTAACAAAAGCTCTTGAAACTATAGAAAAAAATCTTAGAAGACAAGTTCAAAGAGAAAAAATTTCTCAAGAAGAAATGGACAAAGCATTAGGAAATATTTCTACAAATACTGATTCTAAAGCACTTGAAAATGCAGATTTAATTATCGAAGCAGCAACTGAGAATTTTGATTTAAAAGTTAAAATATTTAAAGGTATTTTAGAACATATTAAAAAAGATTGTCTTTTATCAACAAATACTTCTAGTTTATCAATTACTAAATTAGCTGCAGCAACAGATAGACCTGAAAAATTTATCGGATTACATTTTATGAATCCAGTTCCAGTAATGAAATTGGTAGAAATTATCCCAGGAATTGCTACTAGTGATGAAATGCTTGAAACTACAAAACAATTTGCATTATCTTTAGGTAAAACTATTGCAACGGCAGAAGACTTCCCTGCCTTTATTGCAAATCGTATATTATTACCTATGATAAATGAAGCAATTTATGCTTTATATGAAGGTGTTGGTGATATTAAATCAATAGATACTTCTATGAAACTTGGAATGGGACATCCAATGGGACCTTTAGAATTAGCAGATTTCGTGGGACTAGATACATGTCTTGCAATTTTAAATGTTTTACATGAAGGATTTGGAAACCCAAAATATAGTCCTTGTCCGTTATTAGTTAAATATGTAGAAGCTGGATGGTATGGAGTAAAATCTGGAAAAGGTTTCTATGATTATTCAGGTGGTAAACCTGTTCCTACTAGATAAAAATATTTAAATCATTTTATTTGGAGAATTACTATGAGTATTTGGAAAAAAACTTTTACAATTGAATCACTTAATGATAAATGTAAAAATACAGCGATTGAAACCTTAGGTATTAAAATCACAAAAGTAGATGATAATACTTTAGAAGGTGAAATGCCAGTTGATTCAAGAACCCATCAAGTTCATGGCATTTTACATGGTGGAGCTTCTGTTTTATTTGCTGAAACATTGGGAAGTATTGCAGGAATCATTGCTTCTAAAGCTGGATATACAGCAGTTGGACTAGATATAAATGCGAATCATTTAAGAGGTATTAGTAAAGGAGTAGTTGTTGGTATTGCATCAGCTATTCATATTGGTAGAACTACACAAGTTTGGGATATAAAAATTAAAGATAAAGAAACAGATAAATTAATTTGTATCTCTCGATTAACTCTTGCTGTAATAGAAGATAAAGAAGAATAAAATGAAAGTTAGAATTTATTACGAAGATACAGATGCAGCTGGAATTGTTTATCATGCAAATTTTATAAAATACTGTGAACGAGCAAGGTCTGAAATATTTTTTCAACAAGGATTTAATTCTCATGATAAAATGAACAATGAGCATTTTGTAGTTAGAAATATTATATGTGATTTTGTTCAAACATCATTTCTTGGAGATTTATTAGAAGTTAAAACAGAAATACTTACAAGAAAAAATAGTTCAGTAATTTTAAAACATAATATATTAAGAGATGAAGAACTTATTTGCTCTTTTGAAGTTGTATTAGTTTATGTTAGAGATTATAAAGCAATTAAAATTCCTGATAAGGTCTTTGAAATTTTAGAAAATAAATAAAAATAATTCCTATAAATTCTTATATTAAAAAGTTAAAATTATAAAACTACAAAATTATAATTTTAACTTTCACTCATAATCCATTATTTTAAATACAAAACACGATAAAAAACAACTCTTTTCCTATTATTTAATATTTATATACTTCATTTACTTATTTTATAAATTCTTTCTACTAAGAAGAATTTGCCATTTTTTTATCATTATTTATACATATACTTTCAGAGTAAAGTAATTCATTTATAAAAATAAGGAGAGAGATATGGGAAAGATTATAGAAATGTCTGAAATAGGAAAATTCTTAAAAGATGGAATGACTATCTCTATAGGAGGTTTTTTGGGTTGTGGAAATGCTCATAATATTATAGATGAGATACTAAAAACTAATGTGAAAAATTTAACATTAGTTTGTTCTGATACAGTAAGAGACGGTCAAGGTATTGGTAAATTAATTGCAGATAAAAGGATATCAAAACTTATGGCAAGTCATGTCGGTACAAATAAGGATACACAAAGACAGATTACAGAAGGGTTAATTCAACTAGAGTTAATACCCATGGGTACTCTTGTCGAGAGATTAAGATCTGCAGCTGCTGGACTTGGGGGAGTACTAACTAGAACAGGATTAGGTACGTTAGTACAAGAAGGTAAAGACGTAATAAATATAAATGGTAAAGACTATATTTTAGAAAAACCTATACATCTTGATTTAGCAATAGTAAAAGCACAAAAAGCAGATAAATCAGGGAATTTAATTTATAACGGAGCAACAAGAAATTTTAATGTTCCAATGGCAGGAGCTGCAAAGGTAACTATTGCAGAGGTTGAAGAAATTGTTGAGAATGGTGAACTTAACCCTAACTTTATTCATACTCCATTTGTATATATAAATCATATTGTAAAGGCTTAAAAATGGAAGCAAAAGATATTATTGCTCAAAGAGTAGCAAAAGAGTTTAAAGATGGAGATTTTATAAATCTAGGTATTGGTCTTCCAACAAAAGTTGCTAATTATATTCCAAAAGATATTAACATTATTTTGCATTCAGAAAATGGATTTGCTGGTCTTTGGGATAAAGCAACGGAAGACAATATTGATAAAGATCAAATTGATGCAGGTGGCAATAATGTTAGATTAAGAGAAGGTGGTGTCTTTTTTGATTCATGTACATCTTTTGAAATTATCAGAGGTGGACATATTGATATCACAGTGCTTGGAGCATTAGAAGTTGATCAAGAAGGAAGTCTTGCTAGTTGGAATATTCCAGGGAAATTTGTGCCAGGAATGGGTGGATCTATGGATTTAGTTAATGGAGTAAAAAAAGTAATTATTTCAATGCTTCATACAGATAAAGGAATGCCTAAAATACTAGAAAAATGTACACTTCCTTTGACTGGGAAAAGTGTAATAAAAATGATTATTACAGAGATGGGTGTTTTTGAATTTATCGATAAAAAATTACATCTTACTGAATTGATGGGAAATACAACATTAGCACAAATTAAAGAAGCTACAAAAGCTTCTTATATTGTGTCTTTAAAATAAATAGTGAGGATAAAAATTGAAAGTATATATTGTAGAAGCAAAAAGAAGTGCTATAGGAAGTTTTTTAGGAACTTTAAAAGATGTGAAACCTGGTGATTTAGCTGGGCAAGTAATAAAAGATTTAACAAAAAATATTGATAAAAATATAGTTGATGAAGTAATCGTTGGAAATATTCTAAGTGCAGGTCATTTACAAGGAATAGGAAGACAAGCATCAATTTTTGGAGGTTTACCAGAGTCAACGGTTGCCTATTCATTGAATATGTTATGTGGTTCTGGTATGAAAGCTGTTATGAATGCTGTTGCACAAATAAAATCAGGTGAATGTGATGTTATTGTTGCTGGTGGTGTTGAAAGTATGTCAGGAGCACCATTTTTAGTTTCTTCAAAAGCTAGATCTGGTTTGGGACTTGGTGATGGAAAGCTTATTGATTCTATTAGTGATGCATTAACTGATGCTTTTGAAGGTTACCATATGGGAATAACTGCTGAAAATATTGCTGAAAAATTTAATATAACTAGGCAAATGCAAGATGAATATGCTTTAGATTCTCAAAGAAAAGCAATTGCTGCTGATGATGCAGGAAAGTTTGTAGATGAGATAACACCTATTGTTGTAAAAACAAGAAAAGGTGAGCTAATTTTCAAAAAAGATGAATATATTAATAGAAATACATCTTTAGAAAAATTAAATAATCTAAAAGCTGTTTTCAAAAAAGATGGGACAGTAACTGCTGGAAATGCATCTGGAATAAATGATGGTGCAAGTTTTACACTAATTGCATCAGAAAATGCTATTAAAAAATATAATCTAAAACCTTTAGTAGAAATTGTAGATATTGCTCAAGTTGGTATAGATCCTTCTGTTATGGGATTAAGTCCTGCTTATGCTATTGAGAAATTATTAAATAAAACAGGTGTTGATATAAGTGATATTGATGTAATTGAAATAAATGAAGCATTTGCTGCTCAAATCTTAGGCGTATTTGAATTATTAAAAGAAAAAGTTAATTTAACGGATGAAATCTTAAATGAGAAAATGAATGTAAATGGAAGTGGAATTGCATTAGGTCACCCTGTTGGAGCAAGTGCAAATAGAATTATTGTTTCATTGGTTTATGAAATGTTAAAACAAAACTCAACATATGGGTTAGCTTCATTATGTATAGGTGGAGGCTTAGGAACAGCTGTTTTACTTAAAAAAGTGTAGTTAATTTATATGATACGATATCATTATGATATCATATTTGTAAATATTAATTGGGACATGAATGAGTAAGAAATATTATAATAAATTAAATAAAAGATTAAATTTTGAGGATGTATTGTTGGACGCATTACCCAACCCCATATATTATAAAGATATAAAAGGTGATTTTATAAGATGTAATACAAGATTTGCAGACTTAGCTAGTACTTCTAAGAAAAAAGTTATAGGAAAATCTGCTTATGAATTTTTCCCCAAAAGTGCTGCTGATAGACATAAACTTATCGATATACAAATTATGAAAACATTAGCACCATATGAAGATGAAGTTCATTTCATAAAAAAAGATGGTGAAGTTAGATACTACAATCTAAGTAAAGCTGTCTGCTTGGATTATAAAGGAATGGTTGCCGGTATTGTTTGTATTATGACAGATATTACTGAAAGAATAAAAGAAAAAGAACTTTTAATCCAACAAAGTAAGTTTGCAGAGATGGGTGAGATGATAGCTGCAATTGCCCATCAATGGAATGAACCATTAGTGGAACTTTCTGCACAAATTCAGAAAATGCAACTTTTTTATTCTTCAAATGTTATTGATAAAGATAAAGTATCAAATTTTGTAATTGATTCGATGGTTCAAATTCAATATATGTCCGAAACTTTAAGTGATTTTAGAAATTTCCTAAAACCATCTGTTTTAAAAGAAGAATTTGGAATTAAAAAAGCTATAAAAGAAATTTTTGAAATAGTTGGGAAACAAATCTTTTATTTCAATATAAAAGTATATTTTAAGTATGAAACAAATGATGAGATTTTTCTTTATGGTTATAAAAATGAGCTAAAACAAGTTTTATTAAATGTTATAAATAATGCAAAAAATAAAATAGTTAAAATTAATGAAAATAGTAGTTTTTCCGGAGTTATTATTATAAAAGTAATTGAGAATAAAAAATATAATATTATTGAAATTATTGATAATGCAGGTGCAATTGAAGGCCACATTATGGATCGATTATTTGATCCATTTTTTACTACAAAAGAAAATGGTACAGGCTTTGGATTATACATGGCAAAAATTATAGTTGAAGATAAAATGTCAGGAAAAATTGAAGTTAAAAATGCCGGCGAAAATGTAATTTTTTCAATTAAAATACCAAAAATAAAGAAGCATAAAGATGAAAATATTTTTACTGGAAGATAATAAAACCTTAAATGAGGCGATAAAATTAAAATTTGAATTAAAAGGTTATAAAGTATGCTCTTATATCTGTGGAAGAGAGGCTTATAATAATATTACAAATGGTTTCTCCTGTTTTCTTCTTGATATTCATGTTCCAAATGTAGATGGAATTAATATTCTTAAAAAAATTAGAGAATACTATGATACTGTACCTGTTATTATTATTTCTTCAACTGTTGAACTAGACATTATAAAAAAATCATATAGTTTTGGATGTAATGACTATTTGAAAAAACCATTTTTTATAGATGAATTAGAAATTAAAGTTGATAAACTTTGTAATATTCCTAATAACGAAGTAGTTTTTAATGATAATTGTTCATTTAATTTTAATGAGAGTTTTATCTCTATAGATGGTGATAAAAAAATACTTACAGAGAAAGAAAATTTACTTGTAAACTTATTTTTATTAAATAAAAACAAACTAGTAAGTTATGAAAGTATACAAAACTATGTATGGAAGGGTGAATATGCTTCAATTGATGCAATTAGAACACTTATTAGAAGATTAAGAAAAAAGCTGGATAATTCTACAATTAAATCATTTTCAAATAGAGGGTATATTTTATCCGTTCATTGTTCAAGTTAGAATATTAAGTGCATTTAAAGATATAACCTGTGTCAACGACTGTTTGAATATAGTCTTTTTCTAATATTTTTCTTAACCTTCTTATTAGACTTCGTATGGATTCTAAAGATACAAAACTGCCTTCCCAAACGTAGTTTTCTATACTTTCATAGGTAATGACTTGATTCTTTTTACTAAGAAATAGATTTATCAAAAGTTTCTCTTTTTTTGTTAATCTTGTCTCTTCATTATCAATTACAACTGTTGCTGATTTAAAATCAAAATATGAGTTTTCATCAAAATAGATTTTACTATCTTGAATATTGCAAAGTTTCTCAATTTTTATCTCTAATTCATCTATAAAAAATGGTTTTTTCAAATAATCATTACATCCAAAATCGTATGATTGTTTTATTACATCTAATTCCACACTTGCACTTATAATTATTACTGGAACAATTTTGTAATATTCTCTTATTTTTTTAAGAATATTAATTCCATCAATATTAGGAACATTTATGTCTAAAATAAAACATGAAAAGCCTTCTGTTATGTTTTCATAAGCATCTGCTCCATCTGTAAAAGAGACTACATTATAGTTTTTTAATTTTAATCTTTTTGTGATTGTCTCATTTAATTTTTTATTATCTTCTAAAAGTAAAATCTTCATTTTAAACCTTTTTATGAGGAAGTTTAATTGTAAAAACTACATGATTCCCATCATTCTTAACACTAATACTTCCTCTCATTTTTTCTTCTATTATTACTTTTGCCATATAAAGACCAAGGCCTGTTCCATCTTCTTTTGTAGTAAAATATGGTTCAAAGATTGAATTTATAATTTTCTCATCAATTGCACCTGCATCATCAATTATCTCTATTGTATTTGAATTTGTTGAACGTTTAATATTAATATCAATAGTTCCTTTTTCATTTATAGGTAAATCTTTTTCTACAATTTTATTTTTTGCATTATTTATGATATTTAATAAAACTTGTTTGAACTCATTTTCATATCCATAAATCAGTAACTCTTCATTTTCATTTTTATAATTAAAATTCATTTTAATATTTGAATAAAATACTTGTTTTCCAATAATCTCATTTATTTCATTTAAAGCTTTTGTAATAGAAAAGAGTTGTTTTTTAGTTGATGGTTTTAAGAAGTTTCTAAAATCACTAAGTGTTTTTGACATATATTTTATTTGAATCATTGAGTCATTTACAAACTCTTTTACCTCATCATCTTTTAACTCTTTTAAAAGGTAAGAAGTTTGAATATCTTGTACAAGTGCAGATAATTCAACAAGTGGTTCATTCCATTGGTGAGCAATTGCAGCAATCATATCACCCATTTCTGCTAGTTTGCTTTGTTGAATTAAAAACTGTTTTTGTTGGATTCTTTCTGTTATATCATCCATAATACAAACAATTCCACCAACACTTCCATCAATATTTTTGTAAACAGCTTTATTTAAAATAATATGTTTCATCTCATTTGATTTTGTATAAAAGGTAAATTCAGAAGTACTTGTACTAAAGGTATATAATAACTCTTTATCAATTTTTGTATTTGCTGTTGCAATTTTATGGGGAAAAAAGTCAAAGGCTGTTTTTCCTATTATCTCATCTCTTGAAGAATTTACTAATGAGGCAAAACTTGTATTACATCCTAAAAATTTACCCTCAACATTTTTATAATAAATTGGATTAGGAATTGTATCAAGGAGTACTTTGTCAAACTCAATTCTATTTGAAAGTTCAAGTTCAAGTTTTTCTCTTCTTTGAATATTTGCTCTTAAAATTAAAACAACTATACTAAGAATAAAAATAATCAAAATAGAAATGATAAAAAACTTTGTATGTTCTCTATATGCAGATGTTGGTTCATTTATTATTAAAGGATTTTCAATATATTTACTTACATCTAGATTGAATCTTTGTAGTTCATTATAATCAAACATATAAAGATTTGGTGATTTTTCTAAAACTGGAATATCAGTGATTTTTTTACCACTTAAAACTTCCAAAGCCATTTTTGAAACATTTTCACCTTGTGCAACAGCAGAAGTTAAAAGACCACCAACTATTCCATTATTTAAATAAAAATCCCAAAGACCATATATTGGCACTTGGCTCACTCTTTTTACCTCATCAAAACTCTGTTTATGAGTAAAAAACTTTCCAGTGGTATCTTTAAATAAAAGTACAAATAGGATTACACTATTCTCTTTATCTAAACTAGAGACTTTATCTTGTAAATTTTTAATCTCTAAATTATCAGTATATTCAATGTTAAATTTATTTTTATATTTTTCAATAATTGGTCTTAAATCTCTTTTTACTGCATAACCAGTTGTTGAAGTATCATTAATAATTAGTAGATTTTTTAGATTTGGGTGAAGTTTTGATATTAATTCAAAGTTTTTCTCAATATCAACCTCTTCAGCAACCCCTGACATATATTTATACATATCATTTTCATTTAAAAAAACTTTATCAAAGTTGTTGATTCCGCAAAATAAAACGGGAACATCTTTAAATAAGAATTCATGGTATTTAATCATAAAATCAAAAGCATTATTATCACTTAAAATAATTAAATCAAATTTTCTACCTTCAAACTCTTGTTTATAAAGTCTTGAAAGATTATATAAATAAGTTGCATCATCAACTCTTTTTGTATCCATATAAATTGTTGTGAGTTCTATTTCTTTATGATCAGCAAAAGTCTTTTCGATAGTTTTAGAAATATCATCAGTCCAAATATATCCTTTATGATATGAATGAATTAATAATACATCTTTTGATTGGCTTGCAAATAAATAGTTAAAAAAAAGTATGCTAAATAGTAAAAAATATTTCATTATTATCCCCTATTTAGCAATTATATCAAGATTTTATGAAAATCACATAACCAGTTTTTGGTCCATGAGCTCCAATAACAAGTGATTGTTCAATGTCCGCTGTTTTAGATGGACCTGAAATAAATACTCCATAACCAGAGTTTTCAAAGTTTATTCTTTCATAAGCTTCATGCATATTATTTAAAAGTTCATTTTCATCAATTACAATAACAATATTTTGTGCAATAAAATATAAAGCTCTATGTCTATTATCTTCATTTTTCATCCAAATTGCACCATTTTCAGCAATTGCAAAATTACCTTTTACAATGGCTAAATCAATATCTTTTAACTCATGAACATCTCTAAAGCTATTAGCATCAAAATTTCCTAAAGTACAATAATCCACATTACAAGCTATTTGTTGTTCATCAGGATATAAAGCTTTTATTGTTTCATCTAATTTATCTTTTTCAATTACTAAAGCTTTTCCCCCTACACTTTCAAGCATAGTAGAAAAAGTTTCAAGTTTATTATCAAATTTGATACCAAAACTTTCATAACTTGGAAGTTTTACACTTTTTACAACATTGTTGTCTTTAATATTTTTTAATATTTTTTCTTTACTTGTCATCTAATTCTCCATCTCTAAACATCTCTTTAAAACTTTTTGGAGGCATTTTAGGCATATCCCTTTGTTTTCCCCAAACATTTGCTTTATTATATATAATAGAATTTGGTAATTTTGGCACAATAAATCTAGCCATTTTTCCAGCAAATTCAAATAGTGTTGGTTTACTCATAAGCCAAGCAGTTATTTTCATTGCCATTTTTTTCTTTGGATCAATTAAATTTGCTTCAGATAAATCTTGTCTTAGACTATATAATTGCGAATCTAAGTCAATTTTTACTGGACAAACATTTGTGCATGAACCACATAAAGTACAAGCAAATGGCAAAGAGTTATGAATTTCAGGCTCTTTTTTTGCTCCTAAAATTGAACCAATTGGTCCTGGAATTACATATTCATAAGAGTGACCACCACTTCTTCTATAAACTGGACAAGTATTCATACATGCACCACATCTAATACAGTTTAGCGCCTTTTTATTTTTTTCAGATGCTAAAAATTGACTTCTTTTATTATCAACAATAATAATATGCATTTCCCCACCTTCAATTGGTGAATGAAAATGTGAAGTATAAGAAGTGATTGGTTGTCCCGTTGCGCTTCTTGCTAATAATCTTGTAAATACAGATAAATCTTCAAGTCTTGGAATAACTTTTTCAATTCCCATAGAAGCAATATGTAGTTTTGGAACACTAGCTCCCATATCTGCATTTCCCTCATTTGTACAAACTACAACACCACCTGTATTTGCAATTGCAAAATTTACTCCTGTAAGTCCTGCTTGTGCAGTTAAGAAATCTTCTCTAAGTGCAGCACGTGCAGCTCGTGTAAGATAAGTTGGGTCATAATTACCTTGTTCTGTTCCTAAATGTTCATGAAAAGTATCTGATACATCAGATTTTTTTAGGTGAATTGCTGGAAGAACGATATGAGATGGAGTCTCATGTCTTAGTTGAACGATTCTTTCCCCTAAGTCTGTATCAATAACTTCAATTCCTAAATTTTCTAAATATGGATTTAAGTGACACTCTTCAGTTAACATTGATTTTGATTTTACAAGTTTTGTAACATTATGTTCTTTTAATATTTTTGCAACAATTTGATTATGTTCAAGTGCATCAATTGCAAAATGAACTTTAATACCTTTTTTTGTTGCATTTTCTTCAAATTGTAAAAGATAAGAGTCAAGATTTGCCATTGTATGAGTTTTGATTTGATTTGCAAACTCTCTTAATTGTTCCCATTCTGGAATGGATTTACTAGCTCTATCTCTTTTTTCTCTTACAAACCAAAGTGCTTGGTCGTGCCAATGCATTCTCTCATCATTAGCTACAAATTTGCTAGCATTAACGCTATGACTACTCATAATTTAACTCCTGCAAGAATTTCTACAATATGCATAACTTTGATAGGTTTTTTATCTCTGTTTATAATTCCATCCATATGCATTAAACATGACATATCAGCACCTGTAATTACTTGGGCTGATGAATCTAAATGGTCTTTAATTCTATCTTTTCCCATAGCAACTGAAACCGCTTCTTCTTGAACACTAAAAGTTCCTCCAAAACCACAACACTCATCTTCTCTTTTTAATGTTACTAATTCAATATCAGATACTTTTGCTAGAAGATTTTTTAGTTTTGAATCATAAGGAATATTAAGTTCACTTGCAGTTGCTAATTTTAAAACTCTATGTCCATGACATGAATTGTGAACTCCAACTTTGTGGGGAAATGAAACATTAAAATTAATATTTTCTATTTTAATAATATCGTGTAAAAATTCACAAACTTCATAAATTGAAGCTTTTACTTTATTATAGTCTTTATCATTATCAAAAAATTCTGCATAATGCTCTTTTACCATTGCTACACATGAGCCACTTGGTGCAACGATATAATCGTAATCTTTAAATGTATTTACAAATTCTATAGCTAGTTTTTTTACATCTTTTGAACAGCCAGAATTTGCCATAGGTTGTCCACAACAAGTTTGACTTAAGGGATAATCTATTTGTAAACCTTGATTTTTTAGTACTTTATAGGTTGCTTTACAAATATCTGGATATAACTCATTCATAAAACAGGGAATAAAAAGACCTATTTTCATATACACTCCTACTTTTTAATAACTAATTTTATATTTAGTGTATGAGATATATATGATAATTTTATTTTTTTAGAAATATGCTTACATCATTATCTAGGTACTTCTCTTCAATCTTTATCTCTTTTGTTATACTTTTACAATAATCAAAAATATCATTGATTTTAATTTTTGTTAGAGGGTCATTTTTTAGGAAATTAAAAGCAAATCCTATATTGGAATTTTCAAAACACTTTTCTATAAAAAGAAATACTTCTTCTTTATTTAAAATATTCATAGCTCCACTACAAATATAATAATCTGCATTTGGAAGTTCATCTTTTAAAATATCTTTTTTAAAATATATTGTTTCTAGAAATCTTTTTGATGCAAGATTTATCATCTCTTCTTCACAATCAATCCCAATATATGATTTTGGTTTAAGATTATTATCAAAAAGGTAATTATAATACTCTGCAAAACCACAGCCTGCATCTACAATTGTTGAATCTTTAATTTCTTCTTTTATAAAATTTGTTAAAATCTCAAATCTTTTATATTGTGTATATTTTGAGTTCCAATGAACTCCTTTTGCACTTATTCCATATTTTGAGATAGCAGGTTTGTAAAATTTATGATTATCTTTTTGTGCCATTTAGTTTTGTTCTGAAATTTGTTCTATTTGAACATTATTATCTTTTATAAATTTTGATATCACTTCAGAATTTGTGTGTTCATAAGCTTTTTCATATACAATTCTTGTTATTCCACTTGCAATTAGATTTTTTGAACATTCACTGCAAGGTTCAAGTGTTACATATATTGTTCCATCTTCAATTGATATTCCTTTTCTTGCTGCCCAAATTATTGCATTCATTTCTGCATGTATTTCATAAGTTTTTGACCAATCATGGTGATCTTTTGTATATTCACCATTCCAATGTTCACTACAATTTTTGTAACCAGCTGGTGTTCCATTGTATCCGGTTGATAATATTCTTCCATCTTTTACAATTACAGCTCCAACTTGTTTTGATACACATTTTGATGCTTTTGAAATCTCTTTAGCAATATTTATAAAACTTCTATCGTTTAACATTTTAGTCCTAATTAAATTTTTTTGATTATATCTAAAAGATATTTTAAATAAATAAGAGAGGAATTCTGTCTGAAACTTAAATAAAGCTTATTTAAATATACAAAAATATATTTATCAGAAAAAATGTGCTATTATGAGAAAAAATTTTATTAAATTAAAAAGGCTGAGTATGGATTTTAAAGATATCAAAGAATTAATAAGAGTATTTGATAAGAGTGAACTTAACAAATTAAAGGTTAAAGAAGGTGAATTTGAAATCTCTATGCAAAGAGGTTTTGAAAATGGATTTACTACAGTTACAACTTCTGCTCCAATGGCACAAGCTGCGGCTATTTCAGCTCCCGTAGTAGCTGCTGCACCAGTTACAGTTGAAACTGCAAGTGTTGCTAAATCAGGTGAAGTAATTAATTCTCCAATGGTTGGAACATATTATTCTTCACCATCTCCTGAGTCTCCTTCATTTGTAGAAGTTGGTTCTACTATTAAAAAGGGACAAACACTTTGTATTTTAGAAGCGATGAAAATTATGAATGAAGTTGAAGCAGAATTTGATTGCAAAATTATTGAAATTTTAGTTAAAGATGGTTCTCCTGTTGAATATGACATGCCAATTTTTGTTGTTGAAAAGTTATAAGAGTTAATTATGGCAGAAATTAAAAAAATTTTAATAGCTAATAGAGGTGAGATTGTTCAAAGAGCTATTAGAACTATTAGAGAAATGGGTAAAAAATCAGTTGCTGTTTACAGTGCCGGTGATAAAAATGCGTCTTATTTAAAACATGCAGATGAAGCTGTATGTATTGGTGGTGCAAAATCAAAAGACTCATATTTAAATATTCCAGCAATAATCACCGCTGCTGAAATGACTGGATGTGATGCAATTTTCCCTGGATATGGTTTTTTATCAGAAAATCAAGACTTTGTTGAAATTTGTAGATTGCATAATATCAAATTTATTGGTCCATCTGTTGAAGTAATGGAAAAAATGGCTGATAAATCTAAAGCTAAAGAAGAGATGGTTAGAGCTGGTGTTCCTGTAGTTCCAGGTTCAAAAGGTTCTGTTCATTCTGTTACTGAAGGTAAAAAATTAGCTCTTGAAATTGGTTATCCAATCATGGCAAAAGCAGCTGCTGGTGGTGGTGGAAGAGGAATGAGACTTATTCATGATGAGTCTGAATTCGACCAACTATTTATGGCAGCATCAAGTGAAGCATTAGCTGCATTTGGTGATGGGACTATGTATCTTGAAAGATTTATTAATAATCCAAGACATATTGAAGTTCAAGTTGTTGGAGATTCTCATGGTAATGCTATTCATATAGGTGAGAGAGATTGTTCACTTCAAAGAAGACATCAAAAAGTTATAGAAGAATCACCTGCAATTTTATTAAATGATGAAACAAGAGCAAAACTTCATGAAGTTGCTGTAAAAGCTACTAAATATTTAAAATATGAAGGTGCTGGAACTTTTGAATTTTTAGCAGATGACAAACAAAATATCTTTTTTATGGAAATGAATACTAGACTTCAAGTTGAACATCCAGTTTCTGAAATGGTATCAGGTATTGATATTGTTGAATTAATGATTAAAGTGGCGGAAGGTGAAAAAGTTCCAGCTCAAGAATCTATTAAATTCAGAGGTCATGCAATTGAGTGCAGAATTACAGCTGAAGATCCAAACTCATTTTTACCAAGTCCTGGAAAAGTAACACAATGGATGGTTCCAGGTGGAAGAAATGTAAGAGTTGATTCTCACGTTTATACAAACTATGTAGTACCTCCATATTATGACTCAATGATTGGGAAACTAATTGTTTGGGGAAGAGATAGAAACAAAGCAATTAATATTATGAAAAGAGCTTTAGCAGAATTTGAAGTAGAAGGAATTAAAACAACTATTCCATTCCATCAAAAAATGATGGAAAATGAAGATTTTATTTCAAATAATTATGATACTAAATACTTAGAAAACTACAAAAAACTAGACGACTTATAAGAAAAAGAGCTTAGCTCTTTTTCTTAAAGCTTAAATTTATCTAAAACTAGATACAATCCGCTAAATTATACACATTTATATACCCATTTTACTTTGATAGACTAATCAAAGATTCATTTTCATTAAACTGACTTACTTGCAAGACTCAAATTGCGTTTTAATTGTACATTTATGGGGAGATTAAATCTAACTTATATAACCGTGTGTATTTTTTATAAATATATACTAAGGTAAAAAAATGACTTTTAACGAATTCAATTTAAAAGACTTATTGCAAAAAGCAATAGACGAAGCAGGTTTTAAAGAACCAAGTCCTATCCAAGAACAAGCAATTCCATTTGTATTAGCAGGAAGAGATATCGTAGGACAAGCACATACAGGAACTGGTAAAACAGCAGCATTTGGACTTCCAATTTTAAATAATATGAAAGGGAACTCAGGTGTTGAAGCAGTTGTTATTGTTCCTACAAGAGAACTTGCAATGCAAGTTTCAGATGAATTATACAGATTTGGTAAATTCTTAGGTGTTAATACTGCAACTGTATATGGTGGACAAGCGTATGCTAGACAAATTAAATTAATAGAAAATGCAGGAATTATTGTTGCTACTCCAGGAAGATTTTTAGATCTTTTAAGAGGTAACAAAATTAGTATTAAACCTGATTATGTAATTCTTGATGAAGCAGATGAAATGCTTGATATGGGATTTTTAGATGATATTAAAGAGATTTTTACTTTCTTACCAAAAGAGAGACAAACTCTATTATTCTCAGCTACTATGCCAGTAGCTATTAAAAATCTTGCTAAAACTATTTTAAATAATCCAGAATTTATTACTTTAACAAAAAGTGATGTTACAAATTCAAAAATTACTCAAACTTTCTACGTTGTAGATGAGAGAGAAAGAGATGATGCACTTATTAGATTATATGATTACAAAAATCCAACTAAATCTATTATTTTTTGTAGAACTAAAAAAGAAGTTGATAGATTATCAACATTTATGGTTTCTCAAGGATTTATGGCAAAAGGTCTTCATGGTGATATGGAGCAAAGACAAAGAGAAGAAGCAATTAGAGCGTTTAAAACTTCTAAATTAGAAATCTTAATTGCAACAGATGTTGCAGCTCGTGGACTTGATGTAAATGATGTTTCTCACGTATTTAATTATCATTTACCATTTGATTCTGAGTCTTATGTACATAGAATCGGAAGAACAGGTAGAGCTGGTAAAGAAGGTATAGCTGTTTCAATTGTAACTCCTCATGAATTTAGAATGTTACAAAAAATTGAAAAAAGTATTGGTACAAAATTAGAAGCTAAAATTGTTCCAAATATTGATTCAGTAAAAGAGAAAAAAGTTACAGAATTAAAAAACCAAATTAGTGAACAAGAAATTAGTGAGTATGCATTAGCACTTGTAGAAGACTTAAAAGAAGAGTTTGATATTTCAACAATTGCGTTTAAATTAGCATCAATGATTTCAGCATCTACATTGGTTCAAGGTAATAACAATATTGGAAAATCTGAATCTGATATTAAAAGACTTATTGAAAACTCTAGCAGATATGAAAATGATGGATCATCATCAGGAAGAAATTCTAGAGGTGGAAGAGGTGGAAAATTCGGCGGTTCTAGAGGTGGAGACAGAGATAGAAATTCTAGACCATCAGGTGATAGAAACTCAAGAGGTGGAGATAGAGATAGAGCTCCAAGAGGTGATAGACCTTCAGGAGATAGAGCGCCAAGACCATCAGGTGATAGACCTTCAGGAGATAGAGCACCAAGAGGTGATAGACCTTCAGGAGATAGAGCACCAAGACCATCAGGTGACAGACCTTCAGGAGATAGAGCACCAAGAGGTGATAGACCTTCTGGAGATAGAGCACCAAGACCATCAGGTGACAGAAGTAGAAAAAGAGATTAATTCTCTTTTTCACCCATTTAATTCTCTTTTTTAATCTTTCAATAATACAAATAATTTAAATCTTTCAGTAATAAAATATAGATAAACTCAATAGTTTAATGATTAAAGCTATATTTAGTTTAAGCTTCTTTAAAGCTATAATAAGCGAAATACCACTATAATGCCCCAAATAGATTACAAGTTAGTTACAAAAGGTTTACTTTGGATATAAAAACAATCAACAAATTTGAAAAAGCAAGAGATAAAACTCTTCCTGGTTTTGCAAAGCTTTCATTAGCATTACTATTTATAGTAATAGTATTTTTATGGTCATATACTTCAAATGGAAATGTTCCTAATAATACATTTTTAATTATTGGTGCAATATTTGGTGCATATATGGCTATGAATATTGGCGCAAATGATGTTGCTAATAATGTTGGACCAGCAGTTGGTTCAAAAGCTTTAACTCTTACCGGTGCAATACTTATTGCAGCAATTTTTGAAAGTTTAGGAGCTTTTATTGCAGGAGGAGATGTTGTTAAAACAATTAAAGATGGAATAATAAATCCAGCTTTAATATCTAATCCTGAAATATTTATTTGGGCAATGACAGCGGCACTATTATCTGGTGCTTTATGGTTGAACTTTGCTACTTCAATAGGTGCTCCTGTATCTACTACTCACTCAATAGTTGGTGGTGTAATGGGTGCAGGAATTGCTGCTGCTGGTTTCTCAATTGTTGCTTGGGATACTGTAGGTAAAATTGTTGCTTCTTGGATTATATCACCTCTATTGGGTGGATTAGTTGCAGCTGGATTTTTATTCTTTATTAAAAAACAGATTATATATAAAGAGGATGTGTTAGCAGCTTCAAATAAATTTGTTCCTTTATTAATTGCTTTCATGGCTTGGTCTTTTAGTACATATCTTATTTTAAAAGGTCTTAAAGCAATTATCAGTGTAAACTTTTTAGTAGCATTATTAATTGGTTTAACTATTGCAATTGGAATTTATTTTGTTGTAAAACCATTAGTTGCAAAAGCATCATCAAAATTACAAAATAATAGAGCATCTATAAATACTTTATTTAATTTACCACTAATTTTTGCAGCTGCTTTATTATCATTTGCCCACGGTGCTAATGATGTTGCTAATGCAATTGGTCCACTTGCTGCAATAAACGATGCTGTTATGAATTCGGATATTTCATCAAAAGTTTCTATTCCTTTATGGGTTATGGCTGTTGGTGCTTTTGGTATTGTAGTTGGTCTTGCTTTATATGGCCCAAAACTTATTAAAACTGTAGGTTCTGAGATTACAGAACTTGACCAAATGCGAGCTTATTCAATTGCAATGGCTGCTGCAATTACTGTTATTATTGCTAGTCAATTAGGTCTTCCTGTATCATCTACTCATATTGCTATTGGTGGAGTTTTTGGAGTTGGATTTTTAAGAGAATTTCTTGATGCAAATGAACAAAGATTTTTACAAGAAACAAGAAAAAAGTTTAAAAGACATAAAAGAGAACTAGATCTTATGCAAGAAGAGTTAGATAGATTAGAGTTAATAAAAGACAAATCAAAAGCTAATTATATGAGAATTGTTGAGCTTTATAAAAGAATTGATGAAAGAGAAGAATTAATTAAACAAGAAAGAAAAGATGTTAAAGATGCAAAAAGTACTAAATATGTAAAAAGAGATGCAGTTAAGAAAATTATTGCAGCTTGGATTATAACTGTACCAGCTGCTGCTATTCTTGCTGCTGCTATTTTCTTTATGATTAAAGGTATCATGATTTCATAAGTAGATTTTCTACTTATGATTCTTCTTAAAATTTATCTCATTAATGATAAAATCTCTAAATTTTTTTATTAGGGACTTATTATCGAAGCTATATTCTCTGTTTTACCCATTTATTTTTTTATTTTATTAGGTTTTACTGCAAAAAAAATTTTCACTAATCAGTTAGATGAAAGAACATTAGTTTTAATCTCTTTATATTTTTTCCAACCTATTTTAATTTTTTGGGGATTAACTAAAAAACCTATTGATTATGAATTTGTAATCTCTCCAATTTTATATTTTATTATTCTATTAATATCTTTATCTGTCCTACTTTTAATTAATAAAAAGATTTTTTCGCAAAGACAAGAACAATCTATGTATTTAGCAACTGCATTAATTGGAAATACTGGTAATCTTGGAATCCCTTTAGGAATTGCACTTTTTGGTATTGAATCTGTGCCATATACAAGTATAATAAATATTGCCAATACTTTATTTATCTACATTTTTTCAGTCTATTTTTTTGCTAGAGATCAATTTTCTATTAAGCAAGCAATAATTTCTATTATGAAAATACCAGGAATTTGGTTTGCCATTTTTGCTTTATTGATAAACTCACAAGGTGTAGTTATTAATAAATATATTTATAGTGCACTTGAAATGGGTGGATATACTTCTATGGTTATTCAACTATTTATATTTGGAATGTACTTATCTAGTGTAAAAATAAAAGTTTTACCTTGGCATTCAGCTTTACATATAAGTTTTGTAAAGCATATTTTATTGCCTCTTATTGGTTTAATTATTGTAATAAATTTTACAAATCTAAACTCTTATGTTGCTTCTATTTTAATTATGGAATTAATGGTCCCCCTAGCTGTTAATAATGTAAATCTTGCTGCTTTATACCATTGTAAACCTTATGATGTTGCTGCATCAATTTTGATTTCAAGTGTAGTTTTTGTTTCTTTATTATATTTCTATATTCAAATTATTGAATATTTTATTAAGTAGTTATCATGTGTGGAATTATTGGTACAAACTTTTTATCAACTAAATTTGATAAATCTTTAGAACTTTTAAATCATAGAGGTCCAGATTTTCAGAAATCTGTAAAAATTGATAACAAACAATTTGGACATACTAGACTTGCTATTATTGATTTAGATGAAGAAGCAAATCAACCTATGAATTTTGATGATATTTTACTTGTTTTTAATGGGGAAATTTATAATTACAAAGAATTGATTCACGTGGAACATTTGGAGTGTAAAACAAAAAGTGATAGTGAAGTATTAATTAGACTTTATCAAAAGTATGGATTTGATTTTTTAAACAAATTAAATGGGATGTTTTCATTTTGTATTTATGATATTAAAAAAGAGTTATATTTTTGTGCTAGGGATAGATATGGTAAAAAACCATTTTTTTACTATTTTAAAGATAATAAATTTATCTTTTCTTCTTCAATAAAATCAATATTAAATCTACTTGATTATAAACCAAATCTAAATAAAGTTGCACTTTCAAAATATATGCAATATTTTGTCTCTTTTGGTGAAGATTCTTTCTATCAAGGGATTTTTAAACTTGAAGCATCTACATATATGATTTATGAGCCAAATAAGAGCCCAGAGCTTCAAAAGAAGAAATATTACAAGATAAACACCTACAAAGCAATAAAAGACGAAAAACAAGCTTTAAATGATATTGAAGAACTTTTATTTAAAAGTGTTGAATATAGACTCAACAGTGATGTTGAAGTTGCCTCACTTTTGAGTGGTGGAATTGATAGTTCATTAATATCAGCACTATACACGAATATTTCAGGAAAAAAGATAAATACTTTTAGTGTAGGTTATGATGAATATAAAAATTATTGTGAATTAGATTATGCAAAAATTACCGCAACACATATTAGCTCAAATCATAATCCAGTTGAGATAAATCAAAAAGAGTATATCAATCATTTTGAACAAACACTTGATATGCTTGAAGAACCCCATGGAGATAGTGCTGCTATCCCTTTAAATATTTTAACTAAACAGATTCATAAAGCAGGAATTAAAACTGTTTTATCTGGTGAAGGAAGTGATGAAATATTTTTAGGTTATGATAATTATGCAAAGTTTTTAAAATATTATGAATTTGAGAAAAGTTTATCAAATGAACAAAATTTATTTCTAAATGATATTATTGGAGCTTTACAAAATAATACTAAAGAGAGTGAATATTTAAGAAGGATTGTAAAAAAACAAAATCTTTATAACTCTTTTGGAGAAATTTATACAGATATTCAAAGAAAAAGATTGTTTAAAAAAGTTCCAACATTTAAAAGTGAAACTGCAAAACAAGATCCAGTTGATTGGATGAGTTATATAGACTTGAAGATTTGGCTAGGAGAGGCTTTATTATCAAAAGTTGATAGAATATCAATGGGAAACTCTTTAGAGGTTAGAACGCCATTTCTTGACGTTAATTTAGTGAATTATATGTTTAGTGTTGAATCACATATAAAAGTTGGCGATACTAATAAATATTTACTAAAAAAAATAGCTTCTAAATATATTCCAGATGTAATAATAAATAGAACAAAAAAAGGATTTAATTCACCTTTTAATGAGTGGTTAAATAAAGAGTATAAAAATGAAATTATTGATGTAATTGTTGAAGTAAATAATGAGACAAATTTTTTTAATCATGAATATATTTTACATATCTATGAATTGTCAAAATCAAATAAATTTAAACAGCATTTGTACTCACTTTTTGTATTTTCTTTATGGTTCAAAAAAGAGTATCTTTATTAAGAAAAAAGATTGTAAAATCATAATAATTACTAAATAATAAATTTTAAAGAGAACTAAATGACAATATTAATACCTGTAGATTCAAAAAAAAGACATGAGTGTATTATTTCATCAATTGAAGAAAACAAAGCTTGGGCTTTTGTAACTTTAGATGAAGGAAGAGTTGCAAATGTTGAATTTTTTGACAGACGTGAAGATATAACTGTTTGGATTGATTCCGTTGTAGTTATAAATGATTTAGAATATGTTTGGCCTTTTATGGATGAAGGAATTATCGCATTAATTGCACCAAGCCAAAAAAGTATAGATGAAATTGTTGAAGCATTTATATTTAAAGATTTACATGATTTTTCTATCTAATGAAATTTAAAAAAAAAGATTTTGAAACACTTAACAATATTATTACCTCAAGACGAGATGTTAGAGGTAATAACTTTATAAGTAAAAAGATATCAAGAAAAAAACTTGATTTAATTTTACAATCTGCATTACATGCTCCCTCAGTTGGTTATTCGCAACCTTGGCAATTTATAATTGTTGATAAAGAAAAACAAGAACTCGTATATAACCATTTTACTAAATCTTTTGATAAGAGTAAAAAATTGTTTATTGATAAACCTCTATATAAGAATCTAAAACTTGAAGGTATCAAAGAATCTGATATTAATATTGCTGTTTATTACAAAAAAAATAAAGAGAATATTTTAGGTCAAACCTATATGAAAAGAGCAGGAGAATATTCTGTTGTATGTGCAATACTAAATATGTGGTTAACAGCAAGATCTCTTAATATTGGTATGGGTTGGGTTTCAATATTAAAACCAAAAAAAATAAATAAAATATTTAATATAAATAAAGATGAGTATAAATTTATTGCATATTTGTGTTTTGGATATACAAAAGAGTTTTATGATGAACCTGAATTAAAGAAATTAAAATGGAACAATAAAAAAAAGCTAAAAGATTGCATCTTAAATTAAGCCCAATAATATTCTCTTAAATATATAATTCTCCAATTTTTTAGGAGGAATTATGAAAAAAACAATTACAAAAGTTTGTACATTTGTTTTCTTATCAATTTTTGTCTCATCATTAAATGCCAATGATAAAGTTTATAAACTTTCAATGGCTACAACTTGGGGTGAAACAGCATCTCCATTAATTGATGCTGCAAATAATATGGCAAGATTAGCAAATGAGATGTCTGATGGTAGACTTGTAATAAAGGTTGATTCTGCAAATAAACATAAATCACCTTTAGGTGTACTTGATATGGTTAAAGGTGGACAATACGATATGGGACACACTGCTTCATATTATTGGAAAGGTAAAGATATAAATACTTTACCTTTTACATCAATGCCATTTGGTTTAACTTCACCTGAACAATATGCATGGTTCTATTTTGGTGGTGGAATGGAGCTTATGAAAAAGGTTTATGATAAACATGGTGTTTTATCATTTCCAGGTGGAAGTACTGGTGTTCAAATGGGTGGGTGGTTTAAAAAAGAGATTAAAACTCTTGATGATTTAAAAGGTCTTAAAATGAGAATTCCAGGATTTGCTGGAGAGATTATGGCAAAACTTGGAGTTCAAGTTACAAATATTGCACCTGGTGAACTGTTTACTTCTTTAGAAATGGGGAATTTAGATGCACTTGAATGGGTTGGACCATCAATGGATATTTCTATGGGATTTCATAAAGTTGCACCATATTATTACACAGGTTGGCATGAACCAGCATCTGAAATGCAATTTATAATTAACAGTAAGAAATTTGAAAAACTTCCTGCAGATTTGCAAAAAATATTAGTTGTTGCAATGAGAGTAAGTGCATATGATATGTATATTCAAAACTATGATATGAATGCAAATGCATGGCAAAAGATGAAAGAAGAGTATCCTAATATTCAAGTAAAAACATTTTCAAAAGATATTATGGATGAAATGAAGAAGGCTAACAAAGAGTTAAGAACTCAAGTATCAAATGAAAGCCCACTTTTAAAAGAGGTTTTAGATTCTCAAGACGCTTATATGAAAAAAGTTAGAGAATGGACTAAGATGTCTGATTATTTGTATTTAAAAGATAATTTATAATTCTTCAAATAGAGAGATACTTCTCTCTATTTTAAAATCCATTTGGATTAAATCCACCAAAATCATCTCCAAAACTATCAAAACTTAAATCTTGTGCATAGGGATTTGTATATCCATTTTGAACTGATATATTTTGCAATTGCATAATGTCAGCTTTTGGATCAATATTTTGAGGACAAACTAATGTACAGGCGCTGCACAATGTACAATCCCATATACCACTTGTCTGTATAGAATCAAGTACAGGCGCTTTATTCTCTAACCTTTTGTCATTTATATATCTAAGTGCTCTTGTTAATGCAAAAGGGCCTAAAAAGCTTTTATTTACATCATAAACAGGACAAGAACTATAACAAGAGTTACATAAAATACAATTACTTTGTAAATCAATTTTCTTTATATCTTCTTGAGTTACTTTATCAATATTGTTATTTTCAGTTATAGAAAGTCCCATTCTCTGGATTAAGAATGTTTCATGTGAAACATCAACAACTAAATCCTTTATAACTGTACTATTCTTTATAGGTTCTATTAAATCATTATTTTTAAGTGTTGTTTTACATGCAAGTCTTTCAACTCCATTAACTCTCATTGCACATGAACCACATACTCCGCTTTTACATCCACATCTAAATGTTAAACTGTTATCCTGAGTATTTTTTATTTCAATTATTGCTTGAAGAAGGTTTGATTTGTTTGTAGAAAATTCAGATATGTAATTTTGTTCAGATAACTCACTATTAAATCGCTTTATGTTTATTTTCATATTAGATCCTCAAATTCAATAGAATCTTCTGAATTTTTAATTAAACTATTTTTTTCATATGTTATATTTTGATTAGGAAAATCTAATCTAAAATGGCTTCCCCTACTTTCTAATCTATTTACTGCAGATATTGCAACAAGCAAAGAAACTTTTAAAATATTCATAAATTCAATAAATTCAACAAGATTTTTATTATATGTAATTGATTTATCACCTATTCCCATATTTTTTATATTTTTATTTAAATCATTTAATATATTTAACATATCTTGCATTTGGGAATCTGTTCTAAATAACCCAATATTCTTAAATAGTGAATTACCAAGTAATTCTTTTTCATTGTAAAAACTGATTTTATTGGGATAGTTGTATATCTCTTTAATTAAATCTTTATCTTTATGTAACTGTATTGAATTAGAATTGATATTAGAGATATTTTTTGCATTTTTAGAGGCATTAATCCCTGCAATTTTTCCAAAAACAACTATTTCTAATAATGAATTACCACCTAATCTATTTGCACCATGAATGCTTGATTGAGCACACTCTCCACATGCATAAAGATTTTTTATATTTGTTTTAGCATCAATATCTGTTTTTATTCCACCCATGCTGTAATGAGCAGCTGGGGTAATTGGTAACAGTTCATCTTCAATTTTAATATTTGAATATTCAAATGCTAGATTTCTCTCTTGAGGCATAAATTCTTTAATTTTATCTAGCCCTAAATGTCTTAAATCTAAATATACTTTTTCATTTTTTAGTATTCTTTCATATATAGCTCTTGATACTTCATCTCTTGATTTTAATTCATCAATAAATCTATTTTCATTTTGATCTAATAAATAACCACCCTCACCTCTAGCACTTTCACTTATTAATATATTTGAATTTTCTAGCGTAGTTGGATGAAATTGAACAAATTCAAGATTTGATAATTCTACACCAGAATTATATGCAACAGCAATTCCATCCCCAGTATTTGAGTATGAATTTGTTGTGTGATTTGAATAAATACCAGCATATCCACCAGTTGCAATAATTACAGTTTTAGATAAAAATTCTTTCACTTCACCACTTTGAATATCTAGTGCAGTAATTCCAATACATTGATTATCTTGAATAATAAGATTAAGTAGTAAATGTTCATTAATAAACTCTACTTCATCCTTTATACATCTATCATAAAGTGTATGTAAAATCTTTAATCCAGTATAATCACTAGAATAACAAGTCCTGATTTTAGTTGTTCCACCAAATTTTCTTTGTGATATTTTATTATTAATACTCCTATTAAATGGAACTCCTATTGAATCAAGCCATAAAATCGTATCTTTTGCATTTTTACACATAAGTTCAATATTCTTTTTTTTAGCTAAGTTACACGAAGCTTTATATGTATCTTCAACATGAAAATCAATACTATCTTCATCTTCATATAAAACTGCATTGATTCCTCCTTGTGCTTGAACACTTTGTGAGTGAGTTGGAAATGTTTTTGATACAACTAAAACTTTTGATTTATTATTTGAAGCATTGATTGCAGCTGTTAATCCTGATATTCCAGAACCAATTATAAGTACATCATACATTGTTAATCCCAGAATTCTTTTAAGGGTTCATTTTTATCCAATGTAAAATCAGAATCAAAAGAAAATTCACTATCTTCTTTTTTTTCAAATACATCTTCTACATTATTTTCTTTATAAACATCATTGTTGTTTGGCAAAACTTTTTCACTAACTAAATCAGGTTTTATAACAGTTTTTTCATTTTGTTTTTTTTCTTTTAATGATAAGTATTCATTGATAAGTTCTTCGTAATAATTAAAATCTAAAAGTATTACTCCCGGTTTCCCGTCCCTTAAAACAATTGCTTTTTCTATTTCATTACTATTAAGTTTATCAAATATATATTTACTTCTTCTTACTAATTCAGTAGATGAAAACATCTCTTTAGATGTATATTGTAATAATCCCATACTATTCCTTTATGTATTATAATATGTATTATAACACAGATTATAATTAATATTTAGTTTATAATATTGTTGTAATTATTATAACTTAATCTTTAATAATCCGTAATATAGGAAACTATTAAAATATATACAAGCATATTATAATTAAATTTATAAATGAAGTTTTGTTAATAGATTTTAGTATTAAGTTTAATAGGAAGTAAATTAAAAGTGAATTGTATTTTGAATTATAATTAACTTATAAGATATCCACAAAAAAGATTTTTGTGAATATTATTTAGAGAATATCTCTTCAGCCCACTCTGTAATTGGACCTCTTAGAACTTTTTGTAATTTAATTGCGTATGTATTTACAAGATTATTTTCATTTTTTGTTGATTTTAAAAGAGTTGTTAGAGCATTAGTATATTTATTTACATAAAAGTTGTCTATTTGTTTATTTGATCCAAGAACTACAACTTTACAACTACTATCAATTCTTGATAAAACCATTTGCATTGTTTTATTAGACATATTTTGTGCTTCATCAATTATTATAAAAGCATTTGAGAGAGTTCTTCCTCTCATCTCACCTACCCACATAGTTTCAATTCCATAATTGCTAATCATTTGTTCAATTCTTGCAGTTACTTCACTATCATCAAGTTCAGATATAACTATGTCAGGATTCTTTTTATTTCTTTTTCTTTTGTGTTCAGTTCTAATGATATAATCTAAACTATCCATTAAAGGATGATTATATATTTTGAATTTTTCTTCAAGTCCTGGAAGATAACCAACATCTTCACCTTTATCAAGTGATTCAATCGAATTTCTAATATAGATTATTTTTTGAAAGAATTTTTGTCTTACTAATTTTAAAGCACCGCTAAGCGCTAGAAGAGTTTTACCTGAACCAGCCTTTGCTTCAACTATTAAAACGTTGTATAGATGATTTAAAATAGCATCACTAAAGAAAAGTTGCTCTTTATTTAAAGGAGTTATAACTTGATCTCTAATTTCATCCTCATTTAGAAGTTTTATTCGTTTATTTTGAATATTGGCAAGTATTACTTGGTCAGAAGATTTAACTTTAAAACAGTAAGAAAAATTATAAGGTTTATACTCTTCATCAAATTTTATGATTGGTTCATTATCAAATAGTGATTCTAAATCCTCAAAGTTAATTGTAATCTCTTTTGAAAATTCAAAATCAAAAGCATCTTTGTCCTTACCTACAAGTGCATCTGTTTTTATATCAAGTGAAATGGCTCTTGTTCTAGCCATAATATCAAGAGATAAGAATTCAACTTGTTTTTTATAGTAGTTGTTAGCAAAACTTGCAATTTCTAATATCTTTCTATCATTTATAATATTTGGAGAAACATTTTTTATATTAACCTCATACTCTTCTTTTGAAATAATATCAATGATTGTATTTTTATCATTTTCAATTTTCAATCGAATGATTTTATATAAATCTTTTTTTATTGATTCAACTATTATTGCATTTTCAAGTATTCTTGCAAACTCTCTTGCTTGAAAGTTTATCTCATCAAAACCACTTTTTTTTGTATCAATTTCATCTAAAACTGTTTCAGCAAGAATAATTAGATTTTTTCCATCTTGAGATAGTTTATAAATATTTGTTGCATCCTCAAGTAGAATATTTGTGTCAAGAATATAGTATTTGTCAAAAGTCATATTTTTTTCTCTTTTTTTGGTTTCATTATTACATAAGATATGTAAACAAATAGTAGCACAATAATTAGAGTGAAGAGTATAGAAAATGTTTTAGTAATAACATAACCTACAATTAGTATTGCTAGCATTGTTGGGAATTCATTATACATTCTAAAAAATTTGCCACTTTTTTTGCAAGTATCTCTTTCTAATTCTTTTCTATATTTCTCTAAAGAAAAAGAGTATGCAATTAAAAATATAAGTGCAGTAAGTTTGGCATACATCCATGGGTTAGTATTAAAATCAAGTAAAATTGGATTTAGAATAAGCATTGTTATTCCACTTAATATTGTTGCCCACATTGCTGGCATTCCAATATATTTATAGATTTTATATTCTTGAATCTTTACAATTTCAACGTACTCTTTTTTATCAATATTTTCAACATGATAAACAAAAAGTCTAGGTAGATAAAAAAGCATTGCCATCCATGACATCAAAGCTACAATATGAAAAGTTAAAACCCAAGTGTAATATTCCATTCTAATCCTCTTTATTATTTTTTATTTTATTTAACCATTCATTTAAAGTTTTTTCAAATCCAATATTTGAATTTTCATAAAGATTTAAATCTTCTTTTAAATATTCTTGTTCAACATATCCACCAAAATCATGGGGGTATAAATAGCCTATATGCTGTGAATCTAAATGCTTTGGTATATCAAGTAGTTTTCCAGCTTTTATCTCTTGTAGCGCTTTATTTACACCTTTATATGCACTATTAGATTTTGGACTAGATGCTAAATATATTGCACACTGTGATAAAATAATTCTAGATTCTGGATAACCTATTTTATTACAAGCCATCATTGTATTTACTGCAAGATTTAAAGCATTTGGATTTGCATTTCCAATATCTTCACTTGCAAAAATTACTAACCTTCTTGTAATAAAATCAACACTCTCTCCACCATTTATTAATCTGCTCATGTAATATAAAGCTGCATCAATATTTGAACCTCTTAAAGATTTTATCATAGCACTTGCTAAATCATAGTGAGTATCTGATGATGAAACTCCATCTCCTATTACATTTTCTCTTAATTCTCTTAACAAACTTAGATCAATATTTTTTGATACTTTATATGCAAAATTAAGAAGTGTAAGCATTGCTCTTGCGTCTCCTGAACTAGAAGTTATCAAGTATTCTAAAGCAAGAGGTTCAATGTTAATCTCTATATCTTTTAATGCAATATGAAGAATTTTATTCATCTCCTCTTTTGTAAAAGCTTTAAATTCGTATAAAAATGATCTTGAGCGAATTGCAGAAGTTAAGGTAAAAAAAGGATTTTCTGTGCTAGCACCAATAATAATAGCATCATAATTTTCCATAATAGGAAGAAGAACTTCTTGTTGATTTTTAGAAAGTCTATGAACTTCATCAATAAAAATTAAAGGTTTAATCAAACTTCCCTTATATTTATCAAATACTTTTCTTAAATCTTCAACTTTTATACTTGTAGCATTAAAGTAAAAATAGTCTGTGTTGATTTCACGAGCAATTATTTTTGCAAGGGTAGTTTTTCCAGTTCCAGGTTTTCCATAAAAAAATAAATGAGGAATATCTTTTTGTTTGATTAGTTTGTAAAGTGCTTTATCTTTTGAGATAATGTGGGATTGACCAACAAAATTATCTAAATTTGTTGGTCTAAGTTTGTTAGAGAGATCTATCATCTTCATTCATAAAGATTCTTAGATTTTTATATTCTTCTTTTGTAAGAAATCTAGTTTTTCCAGTTGGTAGATTATTTAAAGAAATTCCACCATATTCTAATCTTTTTAAATCAAGTACATCAAGTCCAAAGTGGGCAAAAAATCTTCTTAATTCTCTATTTTTACCCTCAGAAATTACAACTTTAATTTTTGAGAATTTTTCTGCATTAGTTAGAATATCATAAGCTAAAAATGGAGCAAAACTCATAGATTTAATTTTACTAGTTTTAAATGCACCTGATGTTGCATCTTCTATTTCTAAACCATTTTGCATTGCTTGCTCAACAGCTTTTGTAATTACACCATTTACTTTTATTTTATAAACTCTTTCTAAATCAGAGTGCATTAAGGCATCAACAATTTCTACACTATCAGATAAAAGTAGTAAACCTTCACTAGCATAATCAAGTCTTCCAACACTTAAAAAATGTTTATATTTATGATCAAGTGAATCATAAATAGTTTTTCTTCCCTGAGGATCTTTTTTAGAAACAATTTCACCTTTTGGTTTATTGTAAACAATTACTGTACTTATTTTATTTTTATCTTCTCTAATAGATTTCTTTCCAATATGTACTTCATCACTATTTGAAACTTTTGTTGCAAGATTTACAACTACTTTACCATTAACTTTAACTCTACCCTCTTCTATTAGCTTATCAGCTTCTCTTCTTGAGTAATTACTGTTGTGAGATAAAAATTTATTTAATCTTACTAACTCTTCTTGTGTCTCTTCAATTTTCTTTTTCATTTTATACCAGCTTCAATTAAATCATGAATATGTAATACACCAACTAATTTATCATTTTCATCAGTTACAATTAATAGCTGTATTTTATAATCTTCTATTACTTGTAGTGCATCACTTGCTAAAAGCTCTTTGTTTTTTAATGTTTTTGGATTTCTTGTTGCAATATCTTCAACCTTACAATCCATAGAAAAATTATCATTCATTAAAGCTCGTCTTAAATCCCCATCACTTAAAAGTGCAATTACTTTTTTATTTTCATCTTCAATAATTACACTTCCAAGTCTTCCTTCACTCATTATAAGAATTGCATCTTTTAATTTAGTTTCACGTGAAACTACAGGAAGGTTTTCTTTTCTTAATAAATCATCAACTTTTATAAAAAGCTTTTTACCTAAACTTCCACCTGGATGGAATGAAGCAAAATCTTCTTTTTTAAAATCTCTTTTTTTCATTAAACAAACAGCAAGGGCATCACCCATTGCCATAGTTAAAGTTGTTGATGATGTTGGAGCAGTGTCAAGTGGACATGCTTCTTTATCAACATTGATATTTATAAAAACATCAGCATATTGAGCTAAAGTAGATTTTTCATTTCTTGCCATTGCAATTAATGGGATATTTAATCTTTTTAAGTGAGGAAGTATTTGAACTAATTCTTCACTCTCACCACTATATGAAATACCAAGAACAATATCTTCTTTGCCAATCATTCCTAAATCACCATGCATTGCTTCAGTTGGATGAAGAAAAAATGAGCTTGTACCAGTACTTGCCAATGTTGCTGCAATTTTAGTTCCGACAAGTCCAGATTTACCAACACCTGTAACAATTAATTTACCTTTTGAATTTATAATCAAATCAATAGCTTTTTCAATATCAAAAGAGATATGAGCTGCTGCTTTTTCTATCTCTTTTGCTTCTGTTAATAAAACATCTTTAACTATTTGTTTAAAATTCATACTTTTCCTTATTGAACAAAGATTGTAGGCACGATCATCGGATATTTTTTATATTTTCTTGTACAATGTTTTCTTACAACTTTTCTTAATTCATCTTCTAAAATTCTATTATTTTGTAGAATTCCTGGTTTAATATTTTCAAGGAAAGTTGTTAATAAATCTTCTATCTCTTTTGAAAAGAATTTATCTTGTTTATCTGATACAAGTCCAAATGAAGTTACTTTTGGTTTTTGTGCTAATGTTCTGTCATTCTCATTGATTTGTGCAACAATCATAACTACACCTTCATTTGCCATAGTTTGTCTATCTAAAATTATATCATCTGAAATTTTGTGATTTAATTGATTGTCAATATATACTTTTCCTGTTTTAACAGTTTTTACTTTTTTAAGATATTTTGGAGTAACTTCAATTTGTTCACCATCACTCATAATATATACATTTCTTTCTAAAACACCACAATCAATACCTGTTTGACCATGTTTTAAAGCATGATTATATTCACCATGAACTGGTAAAAAGAATTTAGGTTTAACAAGTCTTAGCATTAATTTTTGCTCTTCTTGTGCAGCATGTCCTGAAACGTGAATATCTGGATAATCTTGATAAGCTACTTTTGCACCAGCTTTTAATAAATGATTAATGATTTCTGAAACACTTCCTTCATTACCAGGAATTGCTTTTGCTGAAAGAATTATTTGATCTTCCGGTTTAATTTTGATATGTCTATGCTCATGAATTGCCATTCTATAAAGTGCTGACATTGATTCACCTTGAGAACCAGTTGTTACAATTAAAACTTCTTTATCATTATATTTATTTACTTCATGCGCTTCAATAAATTGATCTTTAGGAAATTTGATATAACCAAGACTCATTGCAAGTTCTAAGTTTTTCTCCATTGATCTTCCAATAACACAAATTTTTCTGTTATGGAAAAGTGCTTTTTCAATAGCTTGAGAAACTCTATGAATATTAGATGAGAAAGTAGACATAATAACTCTACCTTTTGCATTTTGAAATATTCTATCAAAAGTTGGTCCAACTGTTTTTTCAGTTCTTGTAAATCCAGGAGAGTGAGAATTAGTTGAATCTGATGTTAAAACTAAAACACCCTCTTCTCCATAATGTGCAATTCTGTGTAAATCTGTTGGGAATCCATCGATTGGAGTATGGTCAATTTTAAAGTCACCTGTGTGAATCATTGTTCCAGCAGCTGTTTTAACAGCAATACATGATGAATCAATAATAGAGTGAGTTACATGCATCCACTCAACTTCAAACTCATTTCCGATTTTTATAGGAGTTCTTTTTTGAATTGCTCTAAATAAAGATCTATGTTCTCTCATTTTATGTTCATCAAATTTTGAACCAATCATTTCTAAAGGTAATGAAGTTCCATAAACAGGAAATTGCATCTCTTTAAATAAATATGGCATTGCACCAATATGATCTTCATGTCCATGAGTAATAATAATACCAACAATTTTATCTTTGATTTCTCTAATATAAGTAAAGTCTGGAATTAAAATATCTACACCATGCATATTTTCATCAGGAAAACTCATACCAACATCAACAACTATTGCCTCATTTTCAGTTTCAATAACCATCATATTTCCACCAATTTCACCTAATCCTCCAAGTGGAGTAATTTTAAGTTTAGCAGTAGTATTTAGGTTTAATTTATAGTGAGGATTTAATCTATCTCTATGTATTTTTTCATTTACTAAGTAGGCTTTTTTTAAATCAGTAATCCAACCATCACCTTTTATTTGTTGTATAGCTTGAGGATCTTTTGCAACTTTTGGCTTAGGCTTTCTTTTTTTGAAAGGTGGTTTTTTTGTTTCAACATTTTCAACATTTTCAGTAGTATCTGTATTTTGTGAGTTGTTTTCATCAATAATAATTGGTGAAGCTACAACAACTTGTTCTTCGTTTTTAATTTCTTCCATCTTTTACCCTTGTATGCATTTGGCTATACAAAGATGAACTTACTTCATGAGGTCTAACATTATCATCGACATTTAATTCTTCATACATTTTAGATATAGAATTTTTATCTAATACAGATGTAAGGTTTTTAGAAAGTTTTTTTCTAGGCTGCACAAAACAGGCTTTTAAAAACTTGTTAAAATCTTTATCTAGATATTTATCCATATCCTTTTTAATGTAAAGAATTGAAGACATAACTTTTGGAGCTGGATCAAAAGATTCAGGAGGAACATCGAAAAGTATCCTTGAATCAATTGACATTAAATCAGTAATTATTCCTAAAGAAGAAAATTCTTTGTCATTTACCTTTGCAGTAAATTTCTCAGCAACCTCTTTTTGAACCATTACAATAATATTTTCACAAGCTCTATCTTCAAATGCTCTTAATATAATGTTTGTTGCAATATAGTACGGTAAGTTTGCAATTAAGTCATATTTACCGTCATGGAGGGTCTTTTGCTTATCCCAAGCCTCTAAAACATCTGTGTGGATCAGTTTTAGTCTACCCTCTTCTATTTCTATTGCAAATTTAGACTTTAAAATACCAATTAAATCAGTATCAACTTCATAAGCAGTCATATCTTTGTACTTGACTAAATTTTTGGTCAAATCACCTAATCCAGGCCCAATTTCCACCACATAGTTATTGTTGTTGGGCATCGATTGGATGATCTTATCCAAAATAGTAGTATCTTTTAAAAAGTTTTGTCCGTATTGTTTTTTTGCTTTTAGTTTTTCCATAATTGCAAGGAGTATATCTGCTTTTAACTTACAATTAGATAAGATAATATTTAGTTATTAAGAAGGATTATATTTGAGTAGTTTTGCAAAAAGAATAATACCATGTTTGGATGTTGATAATGGACGAGTTGTAAAAGGTGTAAACTTCGTTGGATTAAGGGATGCTGGTGATCCTGTTGAAGTTGCAAAAAGATATAACGCAGAAGGAGCCGATGAGCTTACTTTTTTAGATATTACAGCAAGCCATGAAAATAGAGGAACTATTGTTGATATTGTAAAAAAAGTTGCACAAGAGGTTTTTATTCCTTTAACAGTTGGTGGAGGAATTAGAAAGCTTGAAGATATATATTCTTTACTTAATGTAGGTTGTGACAAAGTTTCAATTAACTCTTCAGCGGTTACAAATCCAAATTTAATAAATGAAAGCTCAAAAAGATTTGGTTCACAATGTATTGTTGTTGCTATTGATGTAAAAAGAGTTGCTGATGGTTCTTATCATGTTTTTGTAAAAGGTGGACGTGAAGATACGGGACTTGATGCACTAGCTTGGGCAAAAGAGGTTTATGATAGAGGTGCTGGTGAAATACTTTTAACTTCTATGGATACTGATGGTGCTAAAACTGGATTTGAATTAAATATAACAGGACAAATTTCAAAACTTGTAGATATTCCAGTAATAGCAAGTGGTGGTGCCGGAACTATGGAGCATATAAAAGAAGCTTTTGAATGTGGAGCAAGTGCGGCACTTGCTGCTTCAATATTTCACTTTAAAGAGATAGATATTATGGATTTAAAAAGATATTTAAGAGCAAACAATATTCCAGTAAGAATATAAAAGGTAGATAATGAAAAGAAGTTTTATAATAATGACATTGTGTTTATTACCAATTTTGTCATTTTCTTATGAATTAAATTTTAATAAAAGTTTTTCAAAAGTAGTGAATCCAGATTTATTAACAACAAATATAACAATTAGTGTTGAAAAAAAAGATGAAAACAAAGTTAATGTTGAAATTGAGAAGTTTAATGATTTAATAAAAAAGACAAATGATGTAACTTTGAAAAATGGAAGTTTTACATTAAGTCCTAAATATAAATATTATGACAATAAACAAGAATTTATTGGTTATGTTGGAAATCTAAGATATTCAGCAGAATCAAAAAATGCAAAAGAGTTAAATAGTTTTATGGATAAATTAATTACACTAAAAGATAGTATTAAATCTGAAGATGTAAAATTAAATATTTCAAATGTTGCTTGGAATATTAGTGATGATTTACAAAATAAGAGTTTTGAGGGTTTAAGATTTGAAGCTATAACTTGGATTGATAGTTATGCAAAAACTTTGTCAGGACAAGTTGCTAAATTTTGTGAAGTTTCAAAGATAAATATTTTTGAATCAAATACAGGAAATGTAGTTTATGCAAGAAGTGAAATGGCATATTCAACTATGGCAAAATCAGTTGCAAATGTGGCACCTATTAGTAGCGAACAAAATATTACAATTAATCCAAATTTTGTATTGGAATGTAAATGATTATTTGTGCTGGAAGAAATGAAACATTTCCTTTTGCTCACCCAATTGGCGTAGGCTTAATAGAAAGTGCAATAAACCTTACAAGAATGTGTCTATTTGATAAACCAGATTATCTACTTTTTGTTGGAAGTGCTGGATCTTATGGTAACCACAAAATATTTGATATTGTTGAATCAAAAAGAGCTTCAAATATAGAACTAGGATTTTTAACACAAAGTGCTTATACTCCACTTGATAATGTTTTAGAATCTGAAAATAAGTTTGCAAGAAATGACACAATAGTAAACTCATCAAACTATATATCAACAAATGAAAAATTATGTAAAGAGTTTAATGAATATGGAGTTGGAATTGAAAATATGGAATTTTTTTCAATTTTAAGTGTCGCAAAAGAGTTTGAAATTCCAGTTGCTGGAATATTCGTAATAACAAATTATACAAATGAAAATGCCCATGAAGATTTTATAAAAAATCACAAAGAGGCAATGGATAAACTAACAAAATATTTACTAGAAAAAAATATAATAAAATAAATAAAATACTGGACAAATTATAATGGCAAAAGAAGGAACACCATCTATATATGATTACACATTAGATGAATTAAAAGAAAAATTAAAACCATCATTTAGAGCAAAACAAATATATAACTGGCTTTATAAAAAGTATGCAAGTTCTTATGATGATATGAAAAATATACCAAATGAATTAAAAGAAGATTTAAAAGCAAACTACCCAATTGATGTTATGGAAATTGTTAAAAAAGAGCAAAGTATTGATGGAAGTATTAAATATCTTTTTAAATTAAGAGATAACCATACAGTTGAAGCTGTTTTACTTTTAATGAAAGAAAAGAAAAAAGATGAAGATGGAAATATTGTAAGAAGTGAAAAATTTACTGTTTGTATTTCATCTCAAGTTGGATGTAAAGTTGGATGTAGTTTTTGTTTAACTGCAAAAGGTGGTTTTGTTCGAAACCTTACAGTTGGAGAGTATATCGCTCAAATTGTAAATATTAAAAGAGATAATGATATCGCTGAAAATAAAGCTTTAAATATTGTTTATATGGGAATGGGTGAACCACTTGATAACTTTGATAATTTTATAAAAGCTGTTTCTATTTTCTCAGAACTTGATGGTTTAGCAATTTCAAGAAGAAGACAAACAGTTTCAACTTCAGGAATTGCATCAAAAATAGAAAAATTAGGGAAAATCGATTTAGGAATCCAATTAGCTATCTCCTTACATGCTGTTGATGATGAGTTAAGAAGTGAATTAATTCCAATGAATAAGGCTTATAACATAGCTTCAATTATCGATGCAGTTAAAAAGTTTCCAATAGATACTAGAAAAAAAGTTATGTTTGAATATCTAGTAATAAAAAATAAAAATGATTCTGTTGAAGCTGCAAAAAAATTAATCAAACTTCTAAATGGAATTCAAGCAAAAGTGAACCTTATTTTCTTTAATCCATATCCTGGAACAACATATCAGCGTCCAGAAGTGGAAGATATGTTAAGATTCAAAGATTATTTAAATGAACGAGGATTAATTTGTACAATTAGAGAATCAAAAGGTATCGATATTAGTGCTGCTTGTGGGCAGCTAAAGGAGAAAGAAGCAAATGGGAATTCTTGAGATATCACTATTGGTGTTTATAGCAACAGTAGCAATAGTAACAGGCGTAGGATTTTATATACAAAATAAAAAAGAAGAGGAGAAATAATTTAATGGCAATTACAAGATTTGCACCAAGTCCAACAGGATATTTACATATTGGTGGACTAAGAACATCACTTTATAACTATTTATGGGCTAGAAAAACAAATGGTGAATTCAGATTAAGAATTGAAGATACAGATACTGCAAGAAATAATGAAGAAGCAATGAAAGCTATTATTAGTGCATTTGATTGGGTTGGATTAAATTATGATGGTGAAGTATTTTATCAGTCAAGAAGAACAGATATTTATAAAGTTTATATAGACAAACTTTTAGAAAATGGAAATGCTTATAAATGTTATATGAGTAGAGAAGAACTTGATGCTTTAAGAGCTTCACAAGAAGCTGCTAAACAAAATCCAAGATATGATGGAACTTGGAGACCAGAAGATGGTAAAGTTTTACCTGAAATTCCTGAAGGAATTGAACCTGTAATTAGAATAAAAGCACCACTTACTGGCTCTATAGAGTTTGAAGATGGGGTAAAAGGTTCTATGAAATTTGATGCAAATCAAGTTGATGATTTTGTAATTGCAAGATCTAATGGAATGCCTACATATAACTTTGTTGTTGCTATTGATGATGCATTAATGAACATGACAGATGTAATTAGAGGTGATGACCACTTATCAAATACTCCAAAACAAATTGTAGTTTATAATGCTTTAGGATTTAAAGTTCCTAAGTTTTACCATGTTCCGATGATAAATAATCCTTCAGGTAAAAAACTATCTAAAAGAGATGGTGCAATGGATGTTATGGATTATAAAAATCTAGGTTATTTACCAGAAGCATTATTAAACTTTTTAGTAAGACTTGGTTGGTCAAATGGTGACCAAGAAATTTTCTCAATGGATGAGATGTTAGAACTATTTGACCCATCAAATATTAATAAATCGTCATCTTCATATAATGGTGAAAAACTTTTATGGTTAAATTCTGAATATATAAAAGCTGTTTCAAATGATAGATTATTAGAAGAGTTAAAATTCTTTGATTTAGATTTAACACATCATGCTAAAAAGACAGAACTTTTAGATTTATCAAAACAAAGAGCTCAAACTCTAGTTGAATTAAAAAAATCTATTACTGATATTTTAGATGTTCCAACATCTTATGAAGAGAGTGGAGTTAAGAAATTTGTAAAAGAAGATACAAAAGATTTCTTAGAAAAATATCTTGAACTATTAGAAAAAAACAAAGATGAGTTATATAATGTTGAAAATGTAGAAGCAATTACAAAACCATTTATTGAGCAAAATGGATTAAAATTTCCACAACTTTTTCAACCAATTAGAATAGCATTAACTGGTGGAACTCAAGCTCCATCTGTGTATGACATTATAGCAATACTCGGGTTTAATGAGGTTTCTTCAAGATTAAATCAAGCCTTAAAAAGAAATTTTCAAAATACTTGATTATTTAAAAATAATCAGGCATAATAATCGTACATTTACAAAGGACAAAATAGATGAATATTTACGTAGGAAATTTATCATATAGAACAAATGATAAAGATTTAGAAGAACTTTTCTTAAAGTTTGGTGCAGTAAAAAGTGCAAAAGTTATAATGGATAGAGAAACAGGAAAATCAAAAGGTTTTGGTTTTATTGAAATGGAAGATTCATCAGCTGGTACTAAAGCAATCGAAGCTTTAAATGGTAATGAGAGCGAAGGTAGAACTTTAAGAGTTAATGAAGCTAAACCTAGAGAAGAAAGACCAAGAAGACAATTCTAATTTAAAAAAAGTAGTGATTTTTTTAAACACTACTTTCTTTTTATACAACTTAAAACAATCAGAAATGATATTTCTTTTATGATATAATTTTTTCAAGGATAACTATGAAAATATTATTATTAGAAGACGATTTAATACTCAGTGAAATTATAGAAGAACATTTGATTTCACAAAATCACGAGATAACAACTGTTTTTACAGGTTTTGATGCACAAGATTTGCTGTACAGCAAAAAATTTGATTTATTACTTTTAGACGTAAATGTTCCTTTATTAAATGGCTTTGAACTATTAAAAGATTTAAGACTCAAAGAGATTCTTACACCAGCCATATTTTTAACCTCTCTAAATCAAGTAGATGATATAGAAAAAGGTTTTAAATCTGGTTGCGATGACTACATAAAAAAACCCTTCGAATTAAAAGAATTAGATATAAGAATAAACAATATTAAGAGATTATTTAATATTGGAAATGAAGATTTAATACAAATATCAAAAGATATATATTTAGATAAAAAAAATCTTTTGATTAACAAAGAGCAAAATCAAATACACATAGCTAAAAAAGAGTGCGAAGTTTTAGAGTATTTGATAAATAATAGCGTTAAAACTGTAAGTATTGAAGAGCTTAGTTTAAATGTTTGGGCTTATGAAGATGCCCCAATTTCTTCAACAATTAGAACTTATATAAAGAATCTTAGAAAAATACTAGGAGATGAATATATAATAAATTTAAGAGGAGTTGGTTATCGATTTAACAAGAAGTGAAAAGAGTACTTTTTTTAGATTTTTATCTTTATATTTAGGTGCTTCATTTGTTTTAATGGTTGTTATTGCCATACTTTATTATCAAAATGAGAAAATTCTATATTATGATTTAACAAAATCAAATATGCAAAATGAAGTTTCAAAAATATCCTCAGAAATTATACTTTCACACATGAGAGGAACTGAATTTAATAAACAAAAACTTTTAGATAAAGAGGATTATAGAATCTCTTTTTATGATAAAAATCAAAATAAGATATTTGGAAATCTTGATGAAAATATTGATTTTACAAAGAAAATCATTGATACAAAAAATAGTTTTATTTTAACAGATGACGCAGTTTTAGGTCACTTAGATATATATTATATAGCTTTAAAAGAGAATATGTATTTTAAAAAAATAGAAGAGTTGAAGTTAAATATAATTGGAGTATTTTTTGCCATTTATTTAATTATTGCAATTATTGGATTTTATTTGGCAAAGCTTTTTTTAAAACCGATAAAAGAAGAACGAGAAAAACTAAATAACTTTATAAAAGATACAACCCACGAATTAAATACTCCAATTAGTGCTATTTTAATGTCAACAGAAAATAAAAATCTAAGCGAAAAACAGATTGAAAGAATTACAATTAGTGCAAAAAGAGTCTCTGAAATTTATAGTGATTTAACTTATTTATTTTTAGAAGATAGAGATACAATAAAGAATATTCAAGAGTTTAATTTAAAAGATTTGATAAATGAACAGTTAGAATATTTAGAGTTATTATCAACAAAAAAACGAATTACACTAATAAAAAGTATAGAAGATACTATGTATAAAATAAGTAAAGATGATTTTATAAGAATCTTTAATAATCTAATTTCAAATGCAATAAAATATAACAAAATGGGTGGAATTATTGAAGTAACACTTAAAAATAATATACTAAAAATATCTGATACAGGTATAGGAATAGAAAAAGATAAACTTGATGATATTTACAGTAGATATTATAGAGCAACCCAAGAACAAGGTGGTTTTGGAATTGGTTTAAATATAGTAAATAAAATTTGTAAAATATATAAAATAAAAATCAATGTTGAATCACAAATAAATAAAGGTACAACTTTTACTCTCTTTTTTTAATAATCTGCACACTAACTCCACACAAAACAAATAAAATACGACTAATTAATACATTAGGAGTATATCAGTGAAAAATTTAATTAAAATAGTTTTAGGACTTTTCCTAACATTTGGCTTTGTTCATGCCGAACTATTAGAACAAAATGGTCAAAAAGATGGCTTTGATGTTAAGCTTAGCTCTACAAAAGCTTTAATAGCAGGTACAAATGAGTTTGTTGTTGAATTATTTAAAGATTCAAAAGTAATAGATACAGCAAAAGTAAAATTAAAGTTTTTTATGCCTGAAATGCCAGGAATGCCATATATGGAATCAGAAGAGAATGGAGTTTTAGTTGATGGAAAATATAAAATGAATATTAATGTACCAATGAGTGGAACATGGCAATATCAATTAAAATTTAAAACAGATGATGGTGTAGTTCATACTGTAAAAGGAAGCGTAAATTTATAATGTTAAAAAAAATATTACTAAGCTCATCACTTACTATCTCACTTTTGTCAGCAACAACTATAGATGAGCTAGTAAAAAATAGTTTTGAAAACAATTATGATTTAAAAAGTTTAGATAAATCAATAAAAATTGCAGAGCATCAAATAGAGTTATCAAAAAATTGGCAAAATCCAGTTTTATCATTTGGTGCAAACGATTTGTGGTTAAATGATTTATCATCAAGGGATAAAGAGGCAATGCAAGCCTCTTTTATAGGAGTTTCACAAGTTATTCCAACTGGTTCAAAACTTGATATAAAAGAAGCAATTGCAAAAAAAGATAAAAATATTAAGATTGAAGATTTAGAAGATAAAAAATTAGAATTAGAATCAAAAATATATGAATATGCCTATAACATAGTAATATTAGAAGAAAAATATAAGCTATTAGATATTTATTTGGCAAATGTAAAGAAATTAGAGAGTTTATATACTTCTTTATACAAATACCAAAAAGCAACACAAAATGAGATTTTAAACTCTCAAATATCATCTTTAAATATTAATTTAGAAAAACAAAAACTAAAAACTATGATTGATAATTCTTATTTAAAATTAGAACAAATTACATATTTAAAGATTGATCATATTGATGAAAAAATTGATATAAGAAAAGTTGATTTATTGCTTGAAAATGAAGAACATCCAAAATTTAAAGTTTTAGAAGAAGGTGCAAAAAAATCTCAAGATTTAGCAAATTTAGAGGGCGCAAAAAAGATACCAGATGTTCAATTTAATGTTGCATATTTTCAAAGGGATGATAAATTTAATGACTATGTAAATATGTCTATTAGTATTCCTCTTCCTATATATAACACTGAAAACACAGCTAGAATCGAAGCAAAAATAGATGCGAATGATAAAAATGATAAATTAGAACAGTTAAAGCACAATTTCTCAATTCAAACTGGAATGTTAAAAAATAGTTTGAATAATTCATATGAAAATTATGAATTAATCCAAAAAGAGATAATTCCACTAAAACAAAAAATCCAAAAAAATATAGAAAACTATAATAGTTTTGAATTGATTAAACCTCAAGAGAGTATTACAAATCTAAATGAGTTAATCACTTATGAAACAAAAGCTTTAGATGAGTTACAAAAATATTATGAGAGTTACTCACAACTTCTATATTTTACAAATAAAGGTATAAAATGATTAAAAATATAGTTCTAACTGCCCTACTTTTAAGTTCAGTTTTACAAGCACAAGTAATAGATGCAAAACAGCTATTTAATAAAACAACAACAAAAGTAAAAAAAGAAGAAGTATCAATAAATAAAAGCTTTTATGGTGTTACAAAGGTAGATGAATCAACCTTAACTGATATTGTAAGTAGATTTGATGGCTATATTACAAAACTATATGCAAACAATAAATATATGACAATAAAAAAAGGTGAACCTTTATACTCAGTTTATTCTCAAGATATTTTAGCTATTCAAAATGAATTACAAATTGCAAAAGAGTTAAATCCAAATATATTTCAAAGTACTTTATCAAAACTTGATAATTTAGATATCTCAAAAGGTGAACAACAAAGAATAAAAGAAGGAAAAGTAAATTCATCAGGTGTTGTAGTAACCTCACCTATGAATGGCTTATTAATAGAAAAAAACATTAATCAAACAAGTGCAGTAACAAAGGGAAAATTACTTTTACAATTAGCAAATTTAGATAAAGTTTGGTTTATTGCTTCTGTTTATCAAAGTGATTTAGAGTACATAAAAAAAGATAGAGAAGCATTTGTAAATATTGATGGAATAAGTGAGAAAATAGCTTCTAAAGTTGATTTTGTTTACCCTATTTTTGATGATAAAAATAAAACAGTTGATGTTAGATTTGTTCTAGAAAATAAGGATTTAAAACTATTCCCAAGTATGTTTGGAAAAGTTGATATTAGTGTGAAAAATGATGTAATGCTGACTCTTCCAAAAACAGCAGTATTAAAAAAAGCAAATGATTTTTATGTATTTAGACCACTAGATAAAGGTGATTTTGAACCTGTAAAAATAAAAGCAAAAAGAATAGCTTCAAATAAATATGAGATTTTAAGTGGTTTAGAAGAGAATGATGAAGTAATTAATAATGCTTTATTTTTATTAGATTCAGATGCAGTTACAAATTCATTGTATCAATCTGATGATGAGAACTGGTAATTGTCATGGTTGAAAGTATAATTGCATACAGTATAAGAAATAAATTCTTAGTACTTTTTTTTGTAGGTATATTAACAATATCATCATTTTGGGCAGTTAAAAATACAAATTTAGATGCCCTACCTGATTTATCACCTCCACAAGTTATTATACAAGTTGAATGGAATGGGCAAAGTCCAAAAACAATAGAAGAGCAAATCTCTTATCCATTGATTTCAAATTTAATGAGTTTGCCAAATATTCAAACGGTTCGAGCAATGAGTTCATTTTCTAATGCAATGATATATATTATTTTCAAAGATGGAACAAATATTTATGATTCAAGAAGTAGAGTTTTAGAGCAACTTTCAACATTACAAGGAACTTTCCCAACTGGCTCATCTGTTCAATTAGGACCAGATGCAACTGGGGTTGGTTGGGCTTATGAATATGCTTTAAAATCAAAAACAAAAAGTTTAGAAGAGTTACGAACTTTACAAGACTATTATTATAAATATGCACTTTTAGGAGTTGATGGAGTTAGTGAAATAGGCTCTATTGGTGGATATATTAAAAACTATGAAATTACTTTAAATCAAGATAAATTAGTTCAATATGAACTTAGTCTTGACGAGGTAAAAAAGATAATTCAAGCAAGCAATAATGATACTGGCGGAAGAATTATTTTAGAAAATGGTTATGAGCAGATTATTACAGCTCGTGGTTACCTAAAATCAGTTAGTGATATTGAAGATATTACAATTAAAACTTTAAATAATGTACCTCTAAAAATAAAAGACATAGCCCAAGTAAATATTACGCCATCAAATAGAAGAGGAATGGCTGATTTAGATGGTGAAGGAGAGACTGTAGGAGGAATTGTAGTAGTTAGGTATGGAGAAAATCCATATGCAGTTATAAAGGCTGTAAAAGAGAGATTAACTACATTACAAATTCCAGATGTGGAAGTTGTAGAAGTTTATGATAGAACTTCTCTAATTGATAAAGCAATTGATACACTAAAACACACTTTAATTGAAGAGTCAATTATCGTAGCAGTTATCTCTGGATTGTTTTTATTTCATTTTAGATCGGCTTTGATTATTATTATAACTCTTCCAATTACTGTATTAATTAGTTTTTTACTAATGAAACTTTTTGGAATTGGCTCAAATATCATGAGTTTAGGTGGGATTGCAATAGCAATTGGAGCAATGGTAGATGCCACAATTGTAATGGTTGAAAATGCCCATAAATATCTGCAAGGAAAAGAGAATATTTCAAATGAGGAGAGAACTCAGATAATTATAAAATCAGCAAAACAAGTTGGTCGTCCAATATTTTTTGCTCTGATTTTAGTAGTTGTGTCATTTTTGCCAATTTTTGCACTAACAGGCCAAGAAGGAAGATTGTTTTCTCCCCTTGCCTTTACAAAATCATTTGCAATGATGACGGGAGCCATTTTATCAATTACGATAGTTCCTATTTTAATGGTTTTTCTAATTCGTGGGAAAATCATGGCAGAAGATAAAAATATATTAAATAAGTTTTTTATTAATATCTATTCACCCTTATTAAAAATCTCCTTGAAACTGAGATATTTAATAGTTGCAATTTATATAGGAACAATAGTTTTTGCCTATACAGTTTATGAAAAACAAAATTGGGAATTTATGCCAATGATGAATGAACAAACTTTTATGTATATGCCAGTTACTCCCTATGGTATTGGAATAGACTTAGCAAAAGAGTTAGCTCAAAAAACAGATATGGTTTTAAAATCATTTCCAGAAGTTCAAACAGCCTTTGCAAAAGTTGGACGAGCACAAACAGCAACAGATCCAGCGCCACTTGCTATGATTGAAACAGTTATTACTTTTAAACCTCAAGATGAGTGGAGAGAGGGAATGACTTATAAAAAATTACAAGAAGAGATGAATGCAAAACTTCAAGTTAATGGATTAATTAATTCATGGACTTATCCAATTAGAGGTCGTATTGATATGCTTTTAACTGGTATTAGAACACCTCTTGGAATAAAACTTTATGGGAATGACCATAAAATTTTAGAAGAAACAGCTGGAAAAATTGAAAAAGAGTTAAGAAAATATAAGGGAACTCTATCTGTATCATCTGATAAGGTTAATTCAGGATATTATCTAAATATCGCAATTAATGAAGAGATGATTTCAAGATATGGAATAAATAAAAATGATATTTTAGACACTATATCTTTTGGAGTTGGTGGAGCACAAATTTCAATATTTTTTGATAAGTTAGAAAGATACCCTATAAGTCTTAGATTTGAAGCAAATCAAAGGGAAGATATAACAACATTAAAAAATCTTCAAATAAAAACTAAATTAGGTTTCCAACCTTTAAGATTATTTGCAGATTTAAAATATGAAGAGGGACCATCAGTTATAAAATCTGAAAAAGCATTAAATGTAAATTTCATCTATATAACACCAACTGAAGGGGTTTCAACAAAACAATATAAAGATGAAGCAAAAGAGTTATTAAAACAAATTGAGTTACCATCTGGTTACTATTTTGAATGGGCAGGACAAAGTGAATATTTAGAATCTGCAATGAAAAGATTACTTTATATTATTCCTTTAACATTGATGATTATCTTTATATTAATATATTTGGCATTAAGAAATATGACTTATACTTTAATTATATTCTTTACCCTACCCTTTGCTTTAACTGGAGGAATATTTTATTTGGATTATCTGAATTTTAATATTTCAATTGCTGTAATTGTTGGATTCTTAGCACTCTTAGGAGTTGCTTCAGAGACTTCTATTGTAATGCTTGTATATTTACATGAAGCTATGGTTGAGTTAAAACAAAATTGTACAAATTGTTCAAACAATGAAATAGCAAAAGCAATATATAAAGGTGCAGTTTTAAGGCTTCGTCCAAAACTTATGACTCTGTTTACAATTTTAGGTTCACTAATTCCTATTATGTATATTCATGGAGTTGGAAGTGAAGTAATGCAAAGAATTGCAGCACCTATGATTGGTGGGATGGCTACTTCAACTTTTTTAACGTTAATTATCATACCGGCAGTTTTTTATATGATAAACTTTAAGAAAGAAGTTTCTACACATTGATTAAACAAAAAATGTATAAAATTTAACAATTTAAAATAAGGATAAGAAGATGAAATCTATAGCAAAAATAGCAAGTGCTCTGATATTAAGTTTTGGTTTAGCAAATGCTTCTGAATATGTTGTTGATGATGTCCATACAAATGTAGGATTTACAGTAAAACATATGATGATTACAAATGTAAAAGGTGAGTTTAAAACCTATGATGCAAAGATTGATTTTGATAATGCAAATAAAACTTTCAAAGCTTTTAGTGCTTCTGTAGATACAGCTTCAATTGATACAGGAATTGAAAAAAGAGATGCACACTTAAAAAGTGCTGATTTCTTCTTAAGTGAGAAATTCCCAAAAATGACTTTTGTTATGAAATCTTATAAATCAGATGGAAATGAAGGAAAAATGAGTGGTGACTTAACAATAAGAGGAATCACAAAACCAGTCGTATTAGATGTTGACGATATGGCAAGTATAAAAGATTTACAAGGGAATAATAGAGTTGGATTTACTTTAAAAGGCAAAATCAATAGATTGGATTATGATTTAAAATGGAATAAAGCTCTAGAAGCGGGAGGTGTTGTAGTCGCTGAAGAAGTAAAAATTGCAGTTGAAGTTGAAGCAGTTGAAAAGTAATAATTCTTAAATGAATTATAATATAATTAAAAAACCAAAAATCAAGGAAACAAAAATGAGTATGAATACAAAATTAGCAGGATTATTTTTAGGAGCATTAATTGCAACTACATCAGCATTTGCAGCAAGTTCATGTGGAACAGGAAAATGTGGTGGTGAAATGAAAAAAGAGATGGTTGAAAAGAAAAGTGCTTCTTGTGGTACAGGAAAATGTGGTGCTAATATGAAAGAAGATATGAAGGACAACATGAAAGACAATGACATGAAAGGTAATATGATGAATGATAAGAATGACATGATGAACAATGCAAAAGATATGAAAAATGGTTCTTGTGGTACAGGAAAATGTGGTTCTAAATAAGCCTTTTTAAAGAAGCCGACAAAGGCTTCTTTTTACAAACTTTTGTTACAAAGCTTTTTTAATAAATTATTAGTATAGAAATAAGTAAAAATTGCAGCACTATAAATCATAAATAAAATCCCAAACCATAAATAGATAAACTCAAGTTCAAAATATTTTACTATTAAATAGGCAATAATTAATTTTGCAAAAATTTGTCTATAAAGTCCTATATATAAAAGCATTTTAGGTTCTTTAATTGCTTGAAGTGTTGATACACAAATAAATAAAACTACATAAGCATAAAAAATCCAAATCTCAACAAGTAAATAATCTACTCCAAAATCAACAACAACTGGATTTGAATCAAATAAAGAGATTATGAATCTTCCCAAAATCGTAAGAGATATTATTCCAACAGTTGAAATAATAAATCCATATTTTAATGAGACTTTTAGAGTTTCAATAACTCTATCATATTTCTTTGCTCCAAAGTTATTTGATACTAGGGCTAAAACTGCTGTATTTAGTCCAAGAGCAGGTAAAAGCAAAAGTTGCTCTACTCTGTACCCTATTCCGTATCCTGCAACGGCTTGTACACCATAGTGAGATACAAAATAAGTAAGAATTAGTGAACCAATAGACATTGTAAGCATATTTAGACTTGCTGGTAATCCTTGAGTGATAAAAAGCTTATAAACTCTAATATTAGGCATAAAATATTCAAGTTTTTCAAAATGTACAAGTTTAGTTTGTAAAACTTTATAAAGCAGATAAAACATATTAACAACTTGAATTAAAACAGTTGCCAACGCAAGCCCTTTTATTCCAAGAGCTGGAATAAATAAAAAACCATAGATAAATATAGGATTTAAAATGATGTTTGCAAAAAAACCAAATATTAAACTATTTCTATAAGATTTTGTATCTCCTGTGGCCACTAATATTGAGTTCAATGAGAAGTTAAACATAAAAAACACAGAACCAAATAAAATAGTATTTATATAATCAAGAGAGATTTGAAGATATTCACCTTTTGCACCTAAAAGCATAAAAAGATAAGGTGAAGCAAAATATCCAAGTATTGTTAAAACAATTCCAATAACTGGCACAAAGATAAGTCCTTTGTGGGCATAAATTGATGCTAATTTATATCTTTTCTTACCAAGAGCATTTCCAAGAAGTGCAGTAATTGCTGAACTAAAACCATATCCAAAACCAATAATTAAGAAAAAAATCATAAAAGATAAGGTTAATGCAGATATTGCTTGTGTTGAAATGAGTCCTGCATAAAAAGTGTCAACAACATTGTACATAGTATTAAAAAACATTCCAACACTAGCTGGGATTGCTAGTTGTCTTATTAAAGTTGGAATATTTTGAGTTGTTAGGTTTAAAGAGTTTTCTTTCAAATTATTAGAATAGCGAACTATTCTTCTATTCTTATCATTGCAGGTTTACATAAAACAACACCTGAATTTTCTAATTCATTTATTGCTTTTAAAATATCTCTTTCAATTGAAATGTGAGTTGTAAGAAGTAAATTTGCACTACCATTTTTTAAAGGTTTTTGCATCATTGCTTCAATTGAGATTGAATTATCTCCTAGAATAGTTGCAATTTTTGCTAAAGTTCCTGATTTATCAGCAACTTCAAGTCTTAGGTAATATTTTGTTTGGATGTTATCTTTTGGCATTAAAGTGATTTTCTCACCTGGTTGATTCTCAAAACCAAGCATAGGAGAACCCTTTCCTTTTCTAGCAATATCAATAATATTTGCTACAACAGCAGATGCTGTGGCATCACCACCCGCCCCTGCTCCATAAAACATAGTTTCACCAACTTTATCTCCAACAACAGAGATTCCATTCATAACACCATCAACTTTTGCAATCATTTTATCTTCAGGAATTAAAACAGGATGAACTCTTAATTCAACTTCATTTCCAACTTTTTTTGCAATTCCTAATAATTTAATTGAATATTCAAACTCTTTAGCAAAAGCAATATCTGCACTTGTAATATTTTGAATACCTTCAATTAAAATATCTTCAGGTTTAACATCAATTCCATAAGCAATAGAACCTAGAATTAAAAGTTTATGAGCGGCATCAAATCCACCAACATCAAAAGTAGGGTCAGATTCAGCATAACCTAATTCTTGAGCCTCTTTTAAAATGTCATTATAGTTAACTCCATCATTTATCATACGAGTTAACATATAATTACATGTTCCATTCATAATACCTTGAATAGATTTAATGTGATTTGCACTTAATCCATCTCTTAGGGCATTAATAATTGGAATTCCACCAGCAACTGCTGCTTCAAATTCAAAGGGAATATCACCTGCAAGCTCTTGAAGTTCATATCTATGATATGCTAAAAGAGCTTTATTAGCAGTAACCACTGCTTTACCTTTTAATAAAGCTTTTCTTACGATTTCATTTGGTTTATCAATTCCACCCATTAATTCAACAACAACATCAATAGAATCATCATTTAATACATCATCAATATTATCTGTAAGTTTAATATCTACATCTCTTATTTTATGTAAGTTTGAAACTACTCCAAGGGTTGCTACAATCTCTTTACCAGCACGTGCGGTTATAATATTTTTATTATCTCTTAAAATATTTGCAACGCTAGCTCCAACTGTACCAACTCCAATAATTCCAACTCTTAACATGAATAATTCCTATTTCTCTAATGATTTTAAATATTTCTTTATATTTTTTGCAGCTTGTCTAATTCTTTTTTCATTTTCAATTAGTGCAATTCTTACATATTGGTCACCATAATGTCCAAATCCAATACCAGGACTAACTGCTACTTGTGCTTGAGTTAATAATTGTTTTGAAAATTCCATGCTTCCTAAATGTGCAGCACATTCTGGAATTTTTGCCCAAATAAACATTGAAGCATTTGGTTTATTCATTTTCCAACCAGCTTCTGCAAATACTTCAAGCATTAAATCTCTTCTTTTTCTATATTTTTCAACATGTTCAGCAACACACTCTTGTGGTCCATCAAGTGCTACAGTTGCAGCGATTTGAATAGGTGTGAACATTCCATAGTCAAGCCATGATTTAATTCTTTTTAAAGCACCAATTAGTTTTTCATTTCCAACGATACAACCAACTCTCCATCCTGCCATATTGTAAGATTTTGATAAAGTGAAGCATTCAACTGCAACATCTAAAGCACCCTCAGCTTGGAAGATAGAAGGAGTTTTATATCCATCAAAAGTAATATCTGCATAAGCAATATCAGAGATGATATAAAATCTTTCTCTTTTTGCCATAGCAACTAATTTTGTGTAAAACTCAGGTGTAACCGTCGCACATGTTGGATTATGTGGGAAGTTAACAACTACAAATTTTACTTTTGGAATTGACTCATCAATTGTTTTTTGTAATCTTTCAAAAAATAAATCTTCATCAACTTTAAAAGTATCGTCAAATCCTAATTCAAATTTGTGTACAGCTGCACCATTTAACATAAATGCATATGAGTGAATTGGATAAGTAGGATCTGGAACAACAGCCACGTCACCCACATTTACAACTGCTTGAACTAAGTGAACATATCCTTCTTTAGAACCCATTGTTGCACATGCATGTTTATTTGGATCTAAAAAATCTACATTATATTTTCTTTTATACCAGTTACAAATTGCAAGTCTTAATTTAAAAATACCAGCACTTGCACTATAACCATGGTTTTTAGGTTTTGCTGCTGCTTCAATTAGTTTATCTGTAATATGTTGTGGTGCGGGACCATCAGGATTTCCCATAGAAAAGTCAATTACATCTTCACCTGCACGTCTAGCTTCCATTTTAATATTATTAACTTCTGCAAACACATAGTTTGGAAGTCTCTTCATTCTTTCAAATTCTATTTCTGGGAACACTATTTACTCCTTAGTAATGTTTAATCCTTGCTTTATATTAGCAAGAGTATGTAAATCATCAATTTTGATATATTTTGTATCATTAGGCACTTCTAGTCTTAAACTTTTATGCAAACTATTTTCGTCATAAATTCCAATAATATTTAAAGCATTATCATAAAAAACCACATTAGGGTACCAAATATTACCACTTCCTGATTTTATAGTGATAACTTTTGCATCAGCTATTTTAATCATATAAGGTTTAGCTGGTTTTTTTAAAGATAACTGTTTATTATTAATTAAATCTTCAGCTCTATATATTGAAGAATTATTCGTATTTATTGAATAACTCCAATTATAGTTTCCCTCTCTTTTGATATCTACTATTGCGCAATCTATTGATTGTAACTCTTGAGATAATCTGAGAGGGCTCATGGCGGCTGCAGTTTTAATTTGAATAGTCCATTTTAAATTATTATCAACTGTAATTTCTTCTGTTGTTACAAAATTATGTTGACCTAATGTTTTTAAAATATCAGTTAAATTTTTCATTGATTTTTTAGGATAATTATTAATATTGAATGTAATAGTAACATTTTGAGTTGATGGAAGATTTAGTTTCAACACACCATTATTATCTAGTTCTTGAATAATCCGCGTATAATTAATCTGATTGTTAGTATAAAAGTTAGCTTCATTACTAAAAATATGGTTAATTAGATTTCTGTGAGTGTTATAATCACTCGCACCTAATAAGTCTTTTATTTTTGTATCTAAGTTTGCACTTAATATTACACTTAATGTAACTAATAAAATCAGTTTTCTTATCACGGTATTATCTTTCTTTTATCTTTTAAGATTATAAATTAAAATCCCAGCAGCAACAGATACATTTAATGAATCAAACTCATGTTCCATAGCAATAGATACTTTTAAATCTAGTTTTTTAGCAACTTTAGGAGAGATACCTGTTCCTTCACTTCCTAAAAATAGCGCAACTTTATCAGTTTTTTCTATTTTTCCATATTTTTTTAAGTCAACACCATCTGTTGTTGCACCAATTAATGTGAAACCACAATCAATTAATTCACTTGCTAAATCAGCAGATCTTGGATGAACCATAAATGGTAAATCAAGTAATGCACCAGAACTTGTTCTTAAAATTCCAGAATCATTTACCGTTTTAATATCAGCAGCAATTAAACCCTCTATTCCTAAAGAATAAGCAGTTCTAGCAATTGCTCCAATGTTTCCAACATCAGTAACTCCATCTAATACAAGAATAAAATTCATTTTTTTGAATTCTTTAATATCTGTATATTCAGAATGTGTTAGTTTTAAAAAGAAACCTTGATGGTTTCCACCTTTTGCTAATGCTTGAGCTTTTTGATTATCCAATTTGTGGATTTTTTTGTCAAGTTTTGCAAATCTTGAGAAAAGTTTTTTATCAATTTCTTTTGAAAGAAAAACTTCTTCTATTAAATTCGGGTGTTTGTCAAGTACGTAAAGTACGATTTGTTTTCCATATATTATCATTCGGGGATTCTATCTAAAATTTGTTGATAAACCTCTTTTATTGATTGTCCAGTCATTTTAGCTACTAATTTAGCTTTTATTTTTGGTGCAATGTCTAAAGAGAGTATATCATCTAGTTCAAGGTTAAAACCAACTGTCTCTTTTGGTTCAACTATTACAACCCATTCGCCTCTTATATTTATCTCTTTAAATTCATTAAACAGATTTAATGCAGAGTTTTTATAGGTTTTTTGGTGTAATTTACTTATCTCTTTTGCTAAAAATATTGTTCTATTTGCATCTTTTATACTTAACTCTTCAAGTAATTTTAGAAGTCTATGTGGTGATTCGTAAAGTATTGCTAACTTATCATCATTTAAAACATCATTTAATTTTGAAGCACGACTTACACCTTTATGGTCTAAAAATCCATAAAATGAAAAAGTTGTGTGAGTAAATCCACTCATTGCATAAGCAGTTAAAATAGCATTTGCACCAGGAAGTACATCATAAGAAATATCATTTTTTATGCAATAATCCACAAGTGTAGCACCAGGATCACTAACGCAAGGCATACCTGCATCACTTACATAAACAACATTTTTAGTAAAAGTCTCTTTTGTTAAAGATTGTAGAATTTGATTTTCATTGTGTGAGTGAAAAGATTTGTACTCTTTGTTTGAAAAGTCTAGGTTGTTTTTTTCACCTAAAAGATTTAGAAGTTTTTTTGTTACTCTTGTATCTTCACAAAAAATAAGTTCCGCATCCATTAGGACACTTAAAGACCTTTTTGAAATATCTTCAAGATTTCCTATTGGAGTTGGAACTAAGCACAACATAATATTGTACTATTTAGCCATGTTATATTTAGCTTTGAATTTCTCAACTCTACCAGCAGCATCAACAAGTTTTTGCTCACCTGTAAAGAATGGGTGACAAGATGAACAAATGTCAATTCTTAAAGACTCAACATTTGATTTTGTTTCAAATGAGTTACCACAAGCACAAGAAATTGTACAAACTTTATAATCTGGATGAATATCTTTTTTCATGCCATAATCCTTAATGTAATTAATGTTTAATAAAAGGTCAAGTCTATTGCTAGCCCTTTAAAAAACTCTTTAGGGACGGGATTATAACGAAAAATACTTAATAATATCTGAATTTAAGTTTTCTATTATATTGGATGTTTTATCTAAAAATTGTGACCTATTAAAAGTGTTTTGTCTTTTTGCAAGTTTTGCCGTATTTGCAGTTATTTTTTCTTCTAACTCTTGTTTTGATAGTTTCCCATCTAAATACTCTAAAGTTTCAATAATTCCAATTGAAGCCATACAATTTGGCTCTCTAGTATATTTTTTTTCTAAAAATATAACTTCATCAATAAGGCCTGAATTTACCATTATTTTTGTTCGTAGAGCAATTCTATTTTTTAATTCTTCTTTGTCCCAAAGAATTTCAAAAATTTTTAAATCTTTTGCAACAGGAATTTTGGGATTTTTTTCAAAATAAGAAGTAGGGCTAAGGCCAGTTTCTTTGTAAATAGCATAAGCTTTTTCAATTCTATATCTATCGTTTTTCTCAATTTTTTGCATATAATCTTTATCTATTGAATAAAGAAGTTCATAGGCTTCAAGTTGTGGAATATCAAGTTTTATTTTTGCATCAACACCTTTTGACAAGCCATCAATTAAAGCTTTTAAATAAAATCCAGTTCCACCAACAATAATAAGATTTTTTTCATTTTCAATGGCATAATCTTTTGTTTTTTTATAAAGTTCAATAAATTTAACAACATCAAACTCTTCATTGGGATAAACTTCGTCTATTCCAAAATGAATTATATTGCCTCTTTCTTCAATGGTTGGTTTTGCAGAAGCTATTTCAATCTCTTTGTAAACACAAAGGGAATCAAGAGATAAAATGATTGAATTTGTTTTTGCTGCTATTTCTAAAGATAGGGCAGTTTTCCCTGAAGCTGTTGAGCCAATTATTGCTATTTCTTTCATGATTTTACTTTTGAATTTTTGCAATCTTCTAATTTTTGATTTAAAATATTTATCTCTTTTTCTTTTTGAATCAGAGTTCTTAAAAGATCAGATACATCTTTTGAACCAGAATCATTAACATCCATTTGTGCTTTTGAATTGCAAGCTGTAAAGGTAAAAGATAAAAGTAGGGCGCTTATAAGTAGGGTGATTTTAAACATTAACATCTTTCATAATTAAAATAAAACTGATTATAACGAGAAAAAGTTTAATTCTAATTTTTTTAATAATATCTTAGATACAATCCTTTTTATGAATAAGCTTATAAAAAAACTAAACGATTTTAACGAACTTGTTATGTTCAAACACTCTATTTTTTCCCTACCTTTTATTTTTATTGCGATGGTAGTAGCAGCAAATGGCTGGTTTGGATTTAAACTTTTTGTTCTTGGAATTTTGGCAGCTTTAACTGCTAGAAACTTTGCAATGGGATTTAATAGATTTATGGATAGAGACATTGATGCTCTAAATCCACGAACTATAAATAGGCCAAATGTTGATGGGCGAATTAGTGCCTCTTCTATGTTTATCTTTGTTGTTTTAAATGCTTTGGGATTTATCTTAGTTGCATATTTTGTAAATGACTTGGCTTTATATTTATCAATTCCAATTTTAATAATAATTGGTTCATACTCTTACTTTAAAAGATTTTCTTATTTAGCTCATGTTATTTTAGGTATCTCTTTAGGGTTTGCACCAATTGCTGGTGTTGTGGCTGTTAGTGAAACAATTCCTTTTTGGGCAGTTTTATTAAGTATTGGAGTTATGTTTTGGGTTGCAGGATTTGATTTACTTTACTCTTTACAAGATATTGAAGTTGATAAAAAACTTGGACTTCATTCAATTCCATCAAAATTTGGTGTTGAAAAAACAATGAAAATTTCAAAGTTTTTTCATCTATTAACTGTAATCTTTTGGCTTTTATTTGTTATTGTTTCTGAAAGTTCATATTTTGCATATCTTGCTGTAATAGCAAGTGCATTGATGTTATCTTATGAACACTATTTAGTAAATAAAGATTTCAGAAAAATAGATAAAGCCTTTTTTACAGTAAATGGTTACCTAGGGATAATATTTTTTATATTGGTAGTTTTAGACAATATTTTCTTTTAATTTACTTTTTAAGTAAGGCTGTGGTATTATTCTAGCCTTATTTTTATAAGAACAAGTGCGTCTGTGGCTCAACTGGATAGAGCTTCGGGTTTCGACCCCGGCGGTTGTAGGTTCGAATCCTACCAGGCGTACCACTTTTCCTAATTAATTTCTAATTTAAAAAATCAATTCTTTATCTGGAACACTAAAATAATAACCTTGAGAATATTCAACATCTAACTCTTTTAATATTTCAAAAATTTCTTTATTTTCTACAAATTCAGCGATAACACGCATATTTAGACTTTTTGCAAAGTTTACTATAGTTGAAACAATAGTATACATATTCTCATCACTATGAAGAGTTTTTATTAAAGAACCATCAATTTTTAAGTAGTCAGCTTTTAATTTGATTAGATATTCAAAGTTACTATAACCTGTTCCAAAATCATCAATTGCAATTTTACAACCAATACTTTTTATATCTTGAATAAACGAGATAACTTCTTCAAAATTATCTATTCCTTCTGATTCAACTATTTCTATAACGAGTCTATTTGCACATTTGTGTTCTTCAAGAAGATTAAATAAAATTCTTTTTGTCTCTTTTGACAATATATCTTGCAGAGTAAAGTTTATTGAAAATTCAAAACTATTATTTGCAAAATTCTCAATAGTTTTTTTCATAAGAATACGAGTTAGGGTATTATAAAGTTTTGCTTTTTTTGAATGTTCTAAAAAGAAGTAGGGACTTATTACATTATTATCTTTGTCTATCATTCTAATTAAAGATTCGTATTTAACAATTTTTTTTGTTTTATTATCAACAATTCCTTGATAATAAGGAATGATTCTATCATTTGCTATTGCATCTTGAATTTTGGTTATTGTTTCAATATTCTTTTTAATATCAGTTGTTTGAAAATCTTCCTCTTCATAGAATGTAATATTCTTATTGGTATTCTTACTGTTTTTTAGGGCAATACTACTTAATTTATATAAAATATCATTTGATCCATAAGCAATGCCACAAGTAAATGAAATTGTTGTATCTAAGCCATTAATTGATATTTGACTATTTTCTAGTCTATTTATAATTGAAGTAATCTTTTCTTTTAATGAATTTTCTTTAAAATCTTGATTTTCGTATAATACAGCAAATTCATCTCCCGAAATTCTAAATATAGGATAGTTAGTGATTTTGTTTTGTAATTTTTTAGCGAATAATTTTAATACATTATCCCCTGATTCATATCCAAAGAAGTTGTTTATATCTGAAAAATTATCAATATTAATAAGCATCAAAGTGTGTTTATTCTTTAAATTTTTAAGTTTTGAAAGTAGAGATATTCTATTTTCAAATCCTGTTAATTCATCAATAGTTTGCTCTTTTATAATTCTTTTTTGTTCTAAAAGTTTTGTTATATCAGTTCTTGAAGCAATAAATTCAACTATTTCATTCTTTTCATTTAGAATTGGAATAATCACACCTTGAACAAAATACTCTTTTCCCTCTTTATTTAAATTACCAAAAGAACCTTTCCAAATTTTTTTATTACAGATTGTTTCCCACATATTTTTATAGATAGTTTCATCTGTATTTGGTGATTTAAAGATATTGTGAGATTTCCCTATTAACTCTTCTCTTGAATATCCAGAAGTTGTGCAAAATGCATCATTAACATAAGTAATAATGCCATTTAAATCAGTTTTTGATACTATTGAGTTCTCATCAAGTAACATCTTGTATTGATTTAAGAAATTCATATTTTCATCTAACTCATTTTGTGTAGTATTTACTAAATGAATTAATGCTTGGAGAGTATGGTTATTATCTTCAAAAGTATCTTTGTATATAGTTTTATTTGATTCACTAAAATTATTTTCACTTAATGAAAGAGTTGTTGTGGTGATATTTAAAAGATGTTGTTGTTCTTTACTATGGAAAAATTCTCCATAAGTAAAAAAACCACAAGTTGGTGCAATATCTTCGATTTTTTCAAATTCATATTGAGCATGTTCTTGCATAAACAATTTTCTAACACTGCAAGAATAGATAAAAGTAGCTTCTACTGGATGTTGTTTAATTTTATTTTGAAGATTAATAGCTTTGTTTTTTATGTTATTTATATTTCCAATTGCAAATTTAATTTTATCTCCAACTTGAAAATGTCCTGCATAAATCATAGAACCATTTTCACCTAGTCCTACAACTGCTCTTGCAACTTCAACTCCATCTTCAACTTTTATAAAAGGGTATTCAATAGCACTTGATGGAATCTCTTTTATCGTAGATTCTCCCAAATATTTACTATAAATATCAATAGTTTTTACCCCATCAATTTCATATAAGATATTATTTTCAGCTTTGGTAACCGTCATCTCTTTTCCAATGGGAAACCATTCTAAAATATAGTTATTTGAGGCAATTAAAGTTTTACTATTTAATGTAGCAAGAACAACACCTTTAAAATAGATGGTATTTTCATAAATGATGTAAACTTGTTGGAATTTGTAATTATCGCCTGCATTTCCTCCACAAAGAATTACATCTTTGTTTAAAGATGAAAAACCATTTAGGAAGGATTCTGTGTCAGTTTTTAAAGATTCGGCAAAAGCAATGGCAACTTTTGTATCATCATGAATAATCTCTTCTGCAATTTTTACACCTGATAAATAATTACAATTTTGAAAGTAATGTATTTCAATATTTGTATCATCAAATAAACAAAAAGATAAAACTATAGATTTATCTAAAATCTTTCCATTTGATATTTCTCCAGTTGTTGATGAACCAATAATTTTTGAATCAGGAAGTTTGTTTTTTAGGAAATCTAAAATAGATTGAATTAAAACTAATTCGGAAGTTCCACTAAATACTTGAATTAGCATGGTTTTATAAGGACATAAGTTACATATGAATTTCTCTAAAGAATCAATATCTACATAAGTGTGATTTAGTAGTTTCATTAGTTTTATTACCTTATTTAATTTTTATTCTATTTTTCCCATCATCTTTTGCTTCATAAAGTGCTATATCAGCTCTTTTGATTGTTTCGTTGATTGCTTCTTCATTTTCATAAAGTGTTCCACCAAAACTACAAGTTATTTTTGGAAGATTTTTAAATTTACTATTTTCAATAGTGTTTCTTAATTTCTCAAGTATAAGTTCAAGCACTTCTTTTGAAGAAACTTTTAATAAAATAATAAACTCTTCTCCACCCCAACGAATTAGTACATCATCATTTCTTAAAGATTTTTCAATTTTTGAAACAAGATTTATTAATACTTTATCCCCAATATCATGACCAAAAGTATCATTGATTTTTTTGAAATCATCAATATCTACCATAGCCAACGCAAATTGCATATCTTCATTTTCGTATGTATCTATTAATCTTTTATAATTATTTTCAAAAAATTCTCTATTATATGCATTTGTCAATTTATCTCTTAAAGTTTTTTCTTCTAATTGGATATTTTCAAGCATTGTGTCACTAATATCCGTGAAACTCACTATATAAATTGCATCTTCAAATTTATTAATTGTTACAGAAAAAGCATGGGTTGTTCCACTAATTCCATTTATTGCGACAACTCTTTTCCTATGACTTAGAGTTTGAATTACATTAACCCAATTTTCATTTTCATTTACTGAAGATAAATCAAAAAACTTTTCATCTTTTATGAATAAATCGCTAATACATTTGTGATCTATTTTATATTCATCTAAATCTTTAAAACCTAAAAATTGGAAAAACTTTTTATTTGCAAATTCAATATTTATGCCAGTTGAGAGTATTACCATATTATCTTGGGTATCAATAAACTTATAAAGTTTATCATAAGCAATTTTTTGAGAAGTAATATCACTTATTACCCCTTCTAAATATGTATGATTATTATCATTAATTAATTGAAGATTATCATTTATCCATATAACTCTTCCATCTTTTGAAATGATTCTATATTCTAAATCTATATTTAGTACATTATTTTTAATCATCTCATCAGTTTTTTTATAAACCATATTTAAATCATTAGGATGAATAATACTTGCAAAAGATAAAATTTTATTAAGTTTTATCTCATCTATTTTATAACCAGTAATAGTTTCTAAAGCATTGTTTACATAAAGCATAGTGAAATTTTTATCAATCTCACATCTATAAATCATATCTGGGATATGAGAAACTAACGATTCAAATTGATCTTTTGATTTTTTCATTTTTTGTTGATAAAGTTTAATACTTGTAAGGTCGTGAATAGTACCTAAAGATTGAACTACATCTCCATATTCATCAAAAGTGTGTCTACACTCCTCTTCAACATATTTTATTTCACCACTTTTTGTGATAACTCTATGTTCAACTTGGTAACTTGATTTATTTTTAAGAGAGTCAGTGTATGCTTTATTTACAATATCTACATCTTCAGGATGCACATATTTTAAAAAAGTTTCGTATGTAGCTTCAAACTCTTGTGGAGCTAATCCAAAGATATGATAAACTTCATCACTCCATTTTAGTTTGTTTTCTAAAATATCTAATTCCCAATATCCAAGTTTTGCAATTTTTTGTACTTCATTTAAAACGGCATCTTTTTTAAAAAGTAAACTTTTTGTTTTATCAATTCTATAGATAAAATAAAGCATGCATATTGTTAGTAGTAAAAGAATAAATAAGAAAAGAAGGTATTGATTAATAAAATCTTGCAAATCATTATGTTTATTTGAAATTATTATATAAGCCACAGTTTGATTTGAAATTACATTTTTTATTGGTAAATAAGTTGTTATGTAATAGTCATCATTATATTTACTATAAAAGTTAAAAATCTCATTTGAGTTAAGCTTATTTCTAATTTCTATTGGATTTTCTTTATAATAGTTTTTTAAAATAGGTTCAATATATTGATTTTCACCATTTGTAATACTTTTTTCATGGTAAAAATAGTTATCTGTAGTACAAGGGAAATAATTGTTTTTTTCCTCTTCGAATACCTTGTTTTCAACTACTTCTTTTTTAATAATAAAATCTACTTCACTATTCAATTCTTTCTTTACATCATTGATTATAGATTTCATTGATACAGAAGTTTCAACACTACCTAAATGAACACCATTGTATTCTAATGGATAAACAAATCTATAACCATTGTAAATTCTACCCTCTTCAAAACCACTAATTGATTTATGATGTTCATTTACATAAGCAACAGTAAGTCTTATATTTGTTAAATTATCACCATATTTGTCAGGTCGATGAAATCTTAGAAAACTGTCATTGTTCTTTAAATGGAAATGTAGTTGTTTTAATTTGTAATCTTCCATATTATTATACATATCAATAAGATGCGTATATAATTTTGCTCGTATTTGATTTTGTTCTTCTTCTGATGAGGTGTAAACATTCTCTAAAATACTTTTAGTATCTTTTGTATTTAATTTGTTAAAGTAGATAATATTGGAATAAACTTTATATGCATCAACAATTGTATTGTAAGTAACTTCAATTATTTTCTTTTCAGCGTCTAAATGTTCTTTTTTTCTATTTTCTACGAGAGAATTGATAACATAAGCAAAGAGAAATGAGAGAATAAAAAAAGATAATATAAAAATGATTTTTTTCTTCAAAATAATAAATCCTATTAAGTAATAATAAATTATAGCAAAATAAATAGTTATTAGCAAAAATAATTAAATGATAATTTTTATTTTAAGTTAACATTTAACATCTAATATGTTAGAATAAAATTTCAAGTCAGAATATCCGCTATTTAAGGAATAAAATGCCATATCTTGTATCTTCTATAATTGCTGTTGTTGCAGCAACTATTATTTTGTTAACAAGATATGAAGCAGATGATAGTGCAATCACAGCTGAACTTGATAGAATGAAGTCTATGTTTTTAATGGTTGATGGATTTGTAAATACCTTTGTTCAATCAGGTGGAGATTTGACAAGTGTGAATTTTCAGAAATTATCATGTTCAGGAATATTGTCAGGCAATATCAAAGATACATTATCAGCAACAGATTGTGATACAACAGTTACAGCTGATGGTGTTGCTGATAATGTAACAGGGAGTTTAAATACTTCAAAATTGACTTTCCCTTCTAGTACAGTTATTTGGCAATTAATACCAAATAAGGATGATAATAGCTCTTACAAGTTGTTAGTTGATATGACTAAAAATTCTGCTTTAAAAAGTAGAGGTACCTTTTCTGAAAGTTTTTCAGGTAGAGAATTTTGTGAGAAGATGCTTTTTGGTACTTTTCAAACAACGGGAAAATCTTATGATTCATCAACCGTTGGCAAAGAAGATTTTAAGCAAGATGGTACAAACAATGATGGACTTTTTGTTTGTATAGTATTTAAGTAGAAAATTGGTGCAACTAAACAAAAGTTGTTGTATAATTAAGACCTTAGGTCAGAAAAAATTTAATTTAACAAAAAGGATAGAAAAATGCCACAGTTGATAGCGATGATAATCGTAGTAGTTGCAGCAATGATTTATATGTTCCAAACATTTGGTGGAACAGGTGATAAAATCGAGGGAGTTGCTCAAAAAGGAAGTATTATTACAGAGATTAATAATATTAAAGATGGTGTTAAAATTGCAGCAAAATCTGCACATATTCAAACTTCTGCTGGTACAGATCCTGATGCAGCGAAAAATTTAAAAGGGTTAGCGACTCTTTCTTATTTTGCAGAACAAATAAATAGTCAATTAACAACTTCTACTAATGCAAATGCTAATGTTTATAATGCAATTTCTTTTGGTGGTAAATCTGAAACTACAACCGGAACAGCAAATAAAAGTGCTATGAAAATTTCTCTTGTTGCTACTACAGTTGGAACAACACCAGGTCTTTTCGTTGATTTGGCAGATGGAAGTCTTAAAACAAATAAAGCATTTTTAGAAGCTCAAATTGCAAAAGATTTAGAAGCAGTTGCATATATTGATAGACATGCAGTATCAGCTACAGCACCTGCAACTGTGCAAAATAGTTCAGGGACAGATTTAGAGAAAAGAACACCTGGATATTCTACTCCAGTTACAACAACAGGAAGTGAAAGTATAAGTGATGGTAAATTTATTATTTACTTTAAAGATTTTGGTGCTGATGAGGTAATTAAATAATATTTAGGCTTTTGCCTAAATATTATTATAAATTGCAAACTAAAAACTAAGTACTAAAATCTGACAGTATTTACTTTTTATTTTAAGTTTCTTTTTTTGAAGGGTTTTTATTAATGTTTGGAAATATATGGCTATCATCTGCTCTTATTGTTACAGCTATATTTTCAGCATCGGCTATGTATAAATCTTATTCAGATGTCCAAGAAGCAAAACAAATCCAAGAAAATTATGAAATAATCTCAGAAATCAAAACCCTTTTAGCCAAACAATACAACAAAAATCCCCAAGACATTACAAGAGATGTAATCATTGCCAATTTACCAAAAGGTGAAAATTGGGAAAAAGTTTTATTATTAGATAGAAATAAAGATAGTAATTTAACAAATAAAGAGCTTGTAAATAGTGAAGGAAATTTTGAAATAAGCCAAGATGAAAAATTAAAACTTTTAGCGTTAAAAGCAAAATTAAAAAATATTACAGATGCATCATCAATTACAGCTGATACAACAACAAATAAATATACTTTTGATGTTGGTGGAAATAATAAAAACCTAGTTTTAAATGATGCTGAAATTGAAAAGAGTGTAAATAGAGCTATCCATTTTTTAGAAATTGAGATTTTATATTCTGCTCAAACAGTAACAGCAACTATGACAACCTTGATGGCTGATTATACTCCAGAAGATAAATTTATACCCTATGGCAAAATGTATCAAGATTTTAGAACACCAGCTGAAGTTTCAGCTAATACAGTTTTGGATGTAGAAGTATTGAAAACTAGGAAAAAAGCCTATTTCAAATCAAAAATCAAAGAGAAACTCTACTTAAATGAAACAGCTATTGAAACAAAATTATATTATCAATTAAAAGATGTATTATGATTAGGTGTTTTTTATTTTTAATAATAAGTTTTAATTTTTTGCAAAGTGAAACTTTTCAAGAGAGACAGATAATTTTACAAGATATAAAAAATATAGTTCAATATGAAGAATCATTTGCAAGAACTTATGAAGAGTATATTTTAAGTAATTATAAACTTCCTCCAACGGTAGGAACTATTACAACTTTAATGGGTGGAACAATAACCGCTTTTGTAACAATAGATGATAAAGTTAATCTTACAACTTTGACAGCTGATTTACCAAAAATAAACTATGCTTTAGGAGATATTTTAAAAGCAGATTTAAGTATAAAAAGTTTATATGAGAGTGACACCTTTAGAAAAAGAACTTATGTAAGAGACGGTGCAGTTTATTTTATCTTAGAAGATAGTTTTGCAAAACATCTATATGATTTAATAAAATTAAATAGTGGTAATGAAATTAAAGATTGTTCATCTTCAAATTCAGACAAGGCTTGTAAAAGAGATAACCATATTTATATAGATGCAATAGGAGTAACACCCACTACAATTGCCAGTTATTTAATGAGTTATCATGTAGATAAATTTAAAACAGGTCCTATTGTTGTTACCAATAATAGTGTAAAGTACACAACTGAAGATGTATTTAAATCAATTCCTAAGGGAGCTTTGATTTATGATATAGATGGTGTAAAGTATGTGAAAACAACAACAACTCTTGAGGCATTAAAATGATAAAAAGAATAATTACAACACTTCTTTTTATAAGTTCTTTAAGTGCAAATGAAGATTTAACAGCTCAAAAACAAAATACTCTATATGTTCAAAATCTAATAGAAAGAGAAGAAAGTATTGCAAAGAATTTTGAAAGATATATTTTAACAGAGTTTGCATTACCTACAATGACTAATTTGATTAATGATAGTTATTTAGGAAGTAATTTTTCAGTAGAAAATAGAATGGGTATAGATATAGATTTTTCAAATACAAAAACATTAAAATTAAAATATTTAATTACAAAAGATGAATATAACAACACTCAAGATTATATAGTGCAACTCTATAATAGAGATTTATATAGAAATTATACTTCTGTATATTCTGTAGAAGATACTGTAAATAATAAAGTTAAAATAATAGATTCTTATGTTGAAATTAAGTTACAAAGCAATGAAGCAAAAACAATTTTTGATTTATTAAAAAACGATAAGACTATACAAAAAGATTGTAGTTCGCCAGTTGCAGGAACTTATTGTAGTAATAATAAAAAATCTATAAGATGGTATAACGCTAGTTTACAATGGATTGAATATAGTAAAAAAGATTTTAATAAAGGTAATGTCATTTTAAGTACAAATAGTTTATTAACCGATACAAAATTACAAGATTTATCAGTTGGTGCATATATATTTATAGATGGTGTAAAATATGTGAAGTTAATAAATGATTCTTCAAATAATTTGCAAATTTTGAAGGTGAATTAAATGAAAATTCTAATTCTAATTTTAATTTATATAAATTTTGCTTTTTCTTCTAGTGAAAATATATCTTTAATGAATGCTGTTAAAGATGTAATACAAAAGGAAGAATATATTTCACTTGCTTTAAATAAATATATTTTACAAACAGCAACAATTCCTAAAAATAGTGATAATAGCTTAGACTGGACAAAACTAGAAACAGCAGAATATTTAGGAACAAATTTTAATAAAACAAATCCATTAAGTAAATCAAATATAGTAGTTTTTTTTGATTCAAATAATAGTGCATTTATAAAAGGTGCCATTGAGACGACAACTAATTACAACAGTGAATATAATTACCTATATAATTTTTATACCAATAAAGTTTTTAGAGTAAATACAATTCCACCTATAAATATCACAAAAGATAAGTTAGCTTTAGGTTCTCAAGTTTTATATAATGATATTCAAAAAGAGATAGTTTCAGTTTTAAATGAAACAACTCCTAAAGATATAAAATTTCCAAATCAAACATGTACAAGTGGAAAGCCTTTTTATGAGTTAGAAAATGAAAAACTTACGTATAAGTATTGTAAAACAGACATTCCAAAAAATAGAAGTTTTGAAGTTTATCAAGAAGAACCAATTTATACTGAAAATGATGAAGATTTACAATATATAATAGCTGAAATTGGGGCAAAAGCTTATGTTAAAATAGGTACTTCATGGTATGAAAAGTATTTTATTGGATTAAAAAAAGATGGCACAAGTCTTTGGAGTGCAAGTGAAACAACAGGTGGAGCAACAAATGAACCTGTATCATTAGATGGTCAATCAATAGAACAAAAATTACTTAGTTATATTCCAAATTCAAAAGATTTGATGCTTAGACGTGATGGTGGTTGTATGCTTGCAAATGGAGATATATTTTGTTGGGGAAATAATCAATATAAAAAAGCAGGAATAGAAACTTATGGACAGTTAGATACAACTTTAAAGCCATATTTTGTAAATACCCCTGTGATGTTAAAAGTTCAGATAAACGACTCAACACAAAATGGCATTAAATGGTACAACAATCCATATAGAGTAAAATTTCAAAAAATGGCAATGAATAGTACGAATGTATGTGCCATTTCTCCTATTTTTGTGGGAACAACAACTAAAGAAGGTGGTGATTTATATTGCAATGGACAAATTACAAATAATTATGAAAATATAACATCTACAATTGAAACATCAATACTAGTTAGAAATAACTATTTTAAAGATAAAACAAATGGAATATATTTAAAAGAGATTGCAATGGTAGAAGATGTTATCGCTGTTCTTTCTGATGCCGGGAAAATTTATACTATAGGAAGAAATTATTTAGGAGCTTTAGGAATTGGAAGTACAGATAAATTTATAATTCAATTGACACCTGTGCAAGTTAAAAATAATGGTCAAGTTTTTAAAAAAATATTTGCTTTAAGAGATATAAAAACTTTTGGTGCAATAGACTCAAATAATTTATTTTATATTTGGGGAGAACTACCAGATGGAACAACTTATTCTGAACCAACCTTAGTATCACTATCAACATTTAATCCAGATGCTATTTTTACTAATAGCAAAAGTTTTATTTTAAAAGGTAGTGATGGGATATTTTACAGAACAAATGCTAATCTATCAGTAAGTTCTATAAATTCAGATATTCCAAGTAATGCTATAAGTGCTTCTTTATATGACAACGGAGCAAGTACATTATATACATATGCCAATAAAAATTTAGAATTAAAAGGTAGTGATTCTTTTATTTCTTGTAAAGAGAGTGATGGAACTAATTGTAATTCAACAGATAGTGCAATTTTTGATACAGCTTTGGCTGAATTAAATACAATATCAAGCACTACTGGATATGCAAATTTTACAAATGTATCAATTTATCAATTGGATACAATAAAAACTGAACAATCAGATAATTTTGAAAGTGGTGTGGATACTTGGAAATTAAAAACATATAGTGATACAGCATTTAAAAATCAAACAAGTAGCGTAACTGCACCAACATATGTTGCTACAGAATCATCACCAAATACATCAATTTCACCTGTTACCGAAAGAGTTAACCCAACAAGAATTTTAGGTAGAATTCTTTTAGGGTATCAGGCATTAGAAAAAACATATATTTTCGGAAGTACCTATGCAAATAATGAAGTTGAAATAGAGTTTGATTTTTATGAAATCGACTCATGGGATATGGAGAGATTTCAAATTTTATTAAATGATGTTTTAGTATCTGAAGATGGATTTATTCATGATTGTCATGATGAAGCTAAAGATACAAATGATACAGGTATTTATACCCTTAATTTAGGTACAAATTATACATCAGATGGAATTTGTAATAACAAAAGTTCAGAACTATATGGCATAAAATTTTCAAAAAATAATGATGAAAAGTATACATATAAGTTTAAGGGAAAACTTGATAGTAGTGGTAACCTAAAAGTTGTATTTAGGGTTAGAAATGGAGTGAGTACAGATACGGGGTATACTTCTTGGTCGTATGGACAGACTATTGGTGATGAATCATGGGGAATTGATAATGTTCGAGTAAGAGTTAAAGAGACAAGTAAGTCTTTTATTTGTGGAATGACAGGATTTACAACAGCGTCACAGATGTATTGTTGGGGAAATGTTGGTAGAAGTATCCCAATTTTAAGTACATCTTTATATGATGTGAGTAAAATAAGCACTATAAATAAATTATTTATTTCTCAAGAAAGTGACAAGACAACTCAGATGTCTTTTGATAAATATAATAATAGTGGGAATTTATTTTTAAAATATCCAACGTACATTGGTGGATTTGATTATCCATTTTATTTTAAATAAGGAATAATATTTGAAAAAATTTAAAAATCTTTTATCTTTTACTCTTTTAGCAGTAATTTTAACAGGATGCAGTTCAAAAAGTTATCATGAAGAAATGATTGATAGTACAAAGAAATCTCTTGATAAAAAAGATTATAAAGGCATTAAAGAGTCTTATGCTAGTTCATTAGTTGATGAAAAAGAAGTTAAGAAAGAGTTTATTAGTATTTTAGAAGATAAATCATTAGGTGAAATATTAAAAGAGATGGAAATTATAGATGGTAATTTCTATTACTTAAAAAGTAGTGATATTTTAATCCCAAAAAGTAGAATAAAAATACATAATTTTGCTGAGTTAAATCAGTATTTAAATGCTGTATTAGATAAAGAACTTTTTATTAAAAAGAATGGTTCTATTTATTTAGTTCAACTTTTAAGTACAAGCGAAACAAAAAAACAATCAATTGAGCATATTCCTTTTATACTTGAGGGTCAAATTTCTGTTGAGGAGTTAATAAAACTTATAACTGCAGAATCTGGATATGAAGTTAATATTGGAAGTTATATAGATAATAGGGATGATTTTCAAAATAGTATTGTAAGCATAAGTTCAAAAAATTTAAAAGATGCATTAAACTCTTTATCTCATGCGAAAGATGTTTTTGTTGATATCGATTATGATAAAGAAGTTATAAATATTTCAAGATACAAAGATATAGTGATTGAATTAAATATCCCATTATTAGATATGAAATCTTCAAGTCAAACATCACAACAATCAGCAGGTGATGCAAAAGTAGAAAATAATTCTCAAATTGCACTCTATGATGAACTAGATAAAATGCTTAAGAATATAATATCAACGGATAAAATATCAACATATCACATAGATAAATCAAGTGGATTGATATTTTTAAAATCTACAACTTCAGTAGAAAATGCAGTGAGAACTATTGCAAAGGCGTATGAATTATCTTTTGCCAAAGAAGCAGTAGTAGAATTTGAAAGAATTGAACTTATTTTAAATAAAAATAGACAATATGGAATTGGAACAATATCTGATGATAGGCAAACAAACACAGGAGCCGGAGTTGTTAAAAGTGTAGGAACAGGTGGCGCATTTAGTTTTACAAGTGACAATGCAACAAGATTACTTCAACTAACTGCAACTGCAAATAATGAAATAGGAAAAATATTAAATTATAGTAAAAATACGTTAGTACTGAAAAATAATATACCAACAGTACAATCTATTACAGATAATACAGATTATGTAGAGAAAATCCAAACAACAATTGATGCAGATACAAATGTAAGAACATCAGATGTAACGGTAAATACTTTAAAAGAAGGAACATCAATAACTGCAATGGCAAAAATATCTAGAGATAAAATATTTCTAAATATAGCTCCTAGTATTAAAAAACTTATTGCATTTGGAGAAGTTAGTGTTGATGGAACAATGATAAAACTTCCTCAATATAATGACCAGAGTTATAATATTTCAAGGGAAGTAAGACTTGGAGAAACATCAATTGTTGGCTCTATTATTGTTCATGATGATGCAAAAAATTACCAAGGAGTTCTTCCTATAGAAGGATTTGCAATAGGTGGATCTGATTCAAAATCTTATATTAGAAGAGAAATTGTGTATGTGGTTACTCTTAAAAATATCAAAGGCTTTTAATTATGAGTATGTTCGCTGATCCGTATGAGCAGTTTTTATTGGATTATCTTGTTACAAAATTAGAAAATGGCTCTAATACAAGAAGAGCTCTATTATTATATAGTGAACAAATTACTAGGGAAACAAATTTTAAAAAAAGATTAATAGCTGCAATAAAAGATATGGAGATGGGAAAACATAAACTTGAGGCAATCTTACATAAACACAAATTTTTAAATAATTTCCAGTTTAGTTTGGTAGTAAATAGTACAAGTACAATTGATGGATTAAAACTTGTATTATCATTTAAAAAAGCAAATTCAAATCTATTATTAAAAATGATAAATCCAATATTTATGCCATTAGGTATTGTAATAGGTACTTTTTATGGACTTATTATATATCTTGACATGCTACAAAAAGATTTAGTACATTTACGAAAATTAAATCCAGATGTGGAACAATTTTTAGGGGTACCTAAATATTTTACTTATGATTTTGCATATGCAGGATTAGGTTTATCCATTTTTGTAACAGCATTTCTTTTTTTTGGATATGTATATTGTGAAAAGTATAAACCAGCGTGGCTTTATAAAGTTTTTAAAACACAAGCTTTTTCAGATGGAAGATTTATGTTTAGAATTTTAAATGGAATGTTGAGTGCTGGTATCTCTTTTCATAAAACATCACTAATTTTATCAAAGGATTATTTTAAAGAAGGATTAAGACCATTTTTTGCAGAGTTAGCAGATATTATAAATAGAAATAAAAAACTGTTTATTGTATTTGAAAAGTATAATTTTCCTGCAATTATAACAGCAGATATAAAACTGTCAGAACTTAGTAAAACAAGTTTCTCAGAAGTTACAAAATCTTTATATCAAACTTGTGACACTATGTATGAAAAGAATATAAATTATATGGTTTTACAGTGGAAATTTATGTTTTGGATGGTTGCTATGCTAGTTACAGTTATTATTGGTTCTGATATTATTAATTTAGTAATTAGTACATTTACCTTTAAAACACTATATAAGTAAGAAGATAAAAAATGATTAAAAAACTTCTTACAACATTTCAAAATGTTCCAAAATTTTCTTTTTTAAAAAAAAGGAAAAAAGAGAATCAAACAAAAAGAGTTGAATCAAAAAAAATAGATTATATGGCTATTTTTGAAAAGCTAAAACATAAATTTTTTGAGTTTATAGGTAAAAACGAGGATGTAGATACTCAGTTAGCAATATTAATTGAAGATGTTATTAAAGATAAATATCAATTAAAAGGTGGATATGGAGATTTAATTGCTAATGAAGAGAAATATGCAGAATTTGTTAGATCCCTTGGATACGAATATTATGCAAGTTATAGTGAGTTGTCAAAATATTACCAAGATACATCATTTCAATTAGATGAAAAGAAGTTAGAGTTATGTACGACTATGTATATTATAACTTTGGAAGACAAAAAAATCAAAAATAAAGTTTTGGGTATTAGAGATGTTGTAAACTTAGATTTTGATGTTTTGAGTAAATTCTATTTTACAAAAATAGTTGTTTTAGGTGAAGGAGTTTTATCTTCTGTTTTTGGTGAAGATAGAGAGATTATTTTTAATTCAAATAATGATACTGAAAATGATGAAGAGATAAATAAATATTTTGACAAAATGATGGGGCAAGCTATTCTTCTTGGAGCTTCAGATATACATATTCAAAAAACAAGTAGATATGCAACTTTATGGTTTAGAATTGATGGTATAAAAGTTGATATGGGAACAATGCCAATTACAATTGCTAAAACATTAAAAAGAAGATTGGTAACCATGGCAGACCAAGAAGATTCAGATTATGAATCAATTAATGGGGTTATAAATTATGAATATGGTAAAAAAAGTATTAAATTCAGACTTGGACTTATAAATTCAAAATTAAATTTCTCTTTAGTTATGAGGATGATTGGTGGACGAGGAGTTGTTTCACATAATTTAAGAGGATTAAATTATCCACAAGAAACAGTTGATATCTTATCAAATTTAACAAAATATGCAAATGGAATGATATTAATTACAGGGCAAGTTGGATCTGGAAAAACGCACTTAATGTATGCTCTTTTACAACAACTTGCAAAACAACAACAGTATGTTATTACTATTGAAGACCCCGTTGAGTATGTTGATGAATCATTCTTCCAAATCGATTTATCTGAGTTTGCAAGTGCAAGTGAAGAGTTTAAATATGGTTACCCTGAAGCAGTTGTTGATATTTTAAGACAAGATTCAAATATTATTCTAATTGGGGAAACAAGGGAACCACAAACTGCATCTCAACTTGTAAATGCATCAAACTTAGGGCAGTTGGTTTTCTCTACAATGCATACGAATTCAGCCCCTGCGACAGTTTCAAGGATGACAAGTTCATTAGGAATTAATGAAGGTGATATTATCGATAACTTAAGAGGAATTGTATCTCAAAGATTAGTTAGAAAATTATGTAAATTTTGTAAAACAGAAGATGGAGAAGGTGGATTTAAAAAAGTTGGTTGTGATGAGTGTAATAATAGTGGATTTAAAGATAGGGTTCCTATTGCTGAGGTTGTAAGGTTTAAAATAGGGCATGGTGGAGATTTTGAAAATCCTGCTGAATATATGACTGTAGAAAAAGCTTGTATGGCTCAATATCATGAAGGACTTATAACAAAAGATGATGCTATTGCAATTATTAGAGGGGAGGAAGTATGGTACGATTAGTAATAACAGATTTTGCAACAAAAGAGCTAAATGAAACATTTTATTTAAATGATGAGTTTGCATCTGCACAAAATATGTTCACATACAACTCTTTTAAGAAATATAGTGTTTTTCTTTCAAGATATGAAACTACAGAAGAAATTTTTTCATTAAATCTTCTGTCAAAAAAGCATTTAGGTAGAAATCAATTTTTGATACATATAGCAGAAAATGAGTATGTAATTTTATTTAATCATAAAACAGTATATTCTGCAAAAATAAATCAAAATTTTATTACAGATGATATGATTAAATCAATATTAATTACAAAACATATTGCCATGCTTTCAAGTGGTGGAGCTATTGAAAATATCTATTATGTAATAAATTCAAAATATAAAAGTGCTATTGAAAATATTCTAAAACAAAATACAAAAAATGAAAAAAATGAAGTAGTTGCAAAATCTTTAGGTGAAATTAGTGATTTAGTAAAACCACTTAATGAATTAGATACTTTTAAATCACACTCTACGAAAATGTTTTATTCTATATTTTTAGTAGGATTTATTTTATGGACAATGTTTTTTGGTTTAGATTTAGCAACTGCCAAATTATTTGAACAACAATCTTTAGATAATGTAAATCAAGAGATAAAAATAGAGACGCAATTAGCAAAAAGACAACAACTTATATTAAATACTAGTGAAAAGAAATATAAAGAATTAACAGATTGTCTTAGTACTAATAAAGAGGTTTCAAAATGATTAGTATTGCAAATAAAACAGTTTCATATATTAGTAGGGTTGGATTAACAATTCTAGGAGTTTATACTTTAGGATTTTTCGCTTATAAAACAATAATCTATTATAAAATTGCTTTTGAGAAAGAGCAATTAGAAGTTGTTTTACAAGAAAAAAGAACAGAAACCAATAATTTAAAAAGTAAAGTTGAATTATCTAAAAGTAAAACAGAGAGTGTAGAAAAACAATATATATCAAAAGAAGAGCTTGAAACAAAAGTAAAAGACATATTCCAAAGAATGTCAATTCTAGATTATGAAATAAAATATTTAGATTCAAAAAAAATGTGTCTTGATAGATATTTGATTGTTACTCAAGTTAGTGCCGAAAGTGAAAAAGGTTTACAAGCCGCAGAGGGAATTTTATCATATATTGGAAGTATTAAAAAAAGTGAGATAAATGATAGTATCTATTTTGTAGATTATGTATCAAAAGCTAGGGAAGTGAAATAATGTTTTTATTAAGATTTCTAATTTTATTTTTTCTTGCATTAAACATTTTCGCAAATGATGATTACATTAACTCTTTGACTTTATCAAAAGTAAAAAAACTTATAGAAAAAGAAGAAGAAATTGCGACTGAGTATAAGAAATATATTTTAGAAAAAGGTAGTGAACCCTCAACCCTTTCAACTTTAAAGACTACAACAGGCTATCTTCCAAGTAGTTTTAGTACAAATAACTATTTTGGAGGAAATATAAGTTTTTCTACAAATGTACATAAATTAAAAAGTTTCACAACAACGGATAATAATTTAAAATCAAATATATACGATTACTATTACTCAAATAAATATAGAATAAACACAAAAGCACCGTTAAGTACAAATAATAGCGATATTGAAATAATTTTATCTGCTAAAGAGAAATTTATTTATACGAATAAAACTGATATTACTACCGTAAAAGCAACTGCAGTGAGTGCAACAGCAGGGAAATATTATCTAGATACAAATGGTGTTCTTCATTGGTATGAAGGTGGAGTTTATAAATTTTCGGTTGATAAAGATTTAATCGTAGATTCAAGTGTAACTATGATAAATGCAGACAAAACTGTTAATACAGCATTTAAAGATATGATAAGAGATGTTACCTATGCTGGACAAACAATTTTACAAAATAATAGTAATACAAATACTGCGGATGCTTATATAGGTATCAATGAAAATACAATAGTAAGACAAAATCCAGATGTAGTATTAGATACACAACTAGGTTTAATTCAAATAGGGAAAAACTCAGGTGGAATGATAATAAATGGAGATATTTATACTTGGGGAAATAATGAAAATAGAATTACAAGTATAGATATAGATGAATATACAAAAAACTCTGGCTCAACAGGTAGTAAAACACCAGTAGTTAATACTTTAGTAAGAGTACGGGCAAAAATTTATGATAATGATTTGACTGATTCAAAAGACTTAACAACTTTTTATACTCAAAACTATTTTTCATCGCCTTTAAGACCAAGATTTGTAGACCTGTTTTCAAATACAAAAAATGGAACTTGTGGGATTACAACTAATGGAGAACTTTATTGTGGGGGAATAGTTAGTGCTTCAGATAAAAGTTTTGGCAATCTATTTACACAAGTGGACACAACGAGAAATGGAGAAATGCTCTATCGAAGTACATATTTTGATGGAACAACTGATTCAAAAAAAGCAACAAAAATATTTGCTAATAATCAACTTTGGTTAATCCTTTCAAAAGATGGTGATATTTATAGATGGGGTTATGAAGATACAAATAATAATGGATTTTCAGGAAATGGTACTCCTACTTTTAATGTTAGTAGTAGTACAAGTTGCGTAGATGTTTGTACTAATTATGATTGGCAATGGTATAATTGGTCATGGCATCAGGTATGTACTAAATATCGACAAGAATGTACAACTACAAGCACTATTAATACAGATAAAGTACCTGAAAAAATAACAGAAAATATCACAACAATAAAGTTTAAAGATATTTCAAATACTTTAAGCTCTGGATATAGAAAAATGTTTGCATTATCAACAGATAGGGAACTTTATATTTGGGGTATGGATACAGATATTGCAAATATGCCAACTTGTAGTGTATCTTGGGAAGGTGCTTCTTTTAATCTTTGTCAACCTACAAAAATAACTACAAGTAATTCTAATCTTCCTACTGATTTAACTTTTGAATCTATACAAAGTGGACGTCATGCAATAATTGCATTGGGAAGTGATAATAAATATTATAAGATAGAGCAACCAGTAAATAAAAAAGTTCAGATTACATATCTAATAGATAAAACAGATGTTTTATCTATAGATTTAACAAGTACAGGAATAGTTGTTTATGTAAATTCAACTAATCAGTTAATTAGTGACTATTTTTCAACATTTGACACAACATTTAATAATACAATAAATAGTATGCTATGGAAAAGTATTAAAGTTCTTGAAGATACAAATAATTCTATGTGTGGAATAAATACAGATAATCAAATGTATTGTTGGGGAGTTCAAACTTATAGTAGTACAACGAATTCAGAAGATAATACATTTATGTTGCCAGTATTTAATACAAATCTTTTTGATATAAATAGAGATTATTTAGTTTCTGAAGGTGGAGCTAATACAACTCCTACAACTATGACATCAGGTACATGGTTGAATAATAGTAAGTTTTATATAAAATATCCTACATATATTGGTGGATTTAATTATGAATTTATATTTAAATAAAAATTTAAAAGGGAAAAAATGAAAAGAATAAAGATAATTACACTTCTATTTTTTATGGCACTTAATTTACAAGCAGAAGAGACAATTTCAAATCAGATGCAAAATGCAGATAAATTAGATGTTTTAGATAAGCAATCAAAAGAGTTCTTTAATGCAATTACTGGTCTTGAAAAGGACTATTTAGAAGAACAAGTAAGTACAATAAAAAATAAAAAAGATCCTAATTCAACTGGTGGAATTGTAAATAATCAACCTAAGGCATTAATAAAAGAAGAACCAAAACTTTCTCAAGAAGATTATGAAAAATATGTATTTACTCACCAAAATGACATGGCAAAACTTACAACAGATTTTACAAGAACAAAAAAATTAAAAGATTTAAAAATTAAAAGTATGTACTCTTTTAATGGAAAAGATTATGTTGTTTTAAAACTTGAAGATGAAACAGCAACTGCAACAAAAAAAGAGATAGGTGCTGAATTAAGTGCTAATATCGAAGGACGATATGTTGAAGGTGATTCAATACTTGAGCATAAAATTATAAATATAAATACAAGAACAAAAAGTATAGAGTTATATAAAAAACTTGATGATGAAAATGGATACACAATTTATCTGAGTAATTATGGAATTTCTGTTAGTGATTTAATTAAAACGCAAAAACCTGAAGAGAAAAAAGAAACAACTAAAACTATAAAAAAAGAAGAAGTAAAGGCTTTGATAAAAGAAGAGTTCCCAATAAAAAAAGCTTTTGAGCAAGTTCCAACCAAAGAGCCTATTTTAGTAGCAAAAAATACAAATGAAATGAATTCTAGTTGTTTATATACAGTAAAAAAACAGAATTTAAATGTTAGAGATAATAGTAGTTTAGATGGAAAAATATTAAGAGTATTAAAAATAGATGATAAGTTTAGTATAAAACAAAAAGTAGAAGATTGGGTTCAAATTGATACTATTTACAAAAAAATATCAGGTGATGTAATGAAAGTATTAATTGAAAATAATTGGGTGCAAATTGTTGATGATAGTGTAAGTTCTGATAAAAATTGTATCTAGGATATAAAATTGAATAATAATGAAAATACATCGGGTGTTTTATTTGATTTACAAAAAATATCAAATGAATTAAAAATATTAATACCAAACTACAATAAGTTTTTTAATATTGCAGAGATTTTTTCCAGCGAAAATGGTGGAAAAACAAGATTAAATAGACAAGTCTTTAATGAAAACCATGAAGATATTCAACCATCTATATTAGAGATAAATATGTGTTTAGAAGAGTCTTTTGCAATAGTAAAAGATAAATTAAAAGAGATTTTAGTTTTATGTTCTCAAGAGCAGAAGTTTGAAGTAACAAATCTAATTTTTGATGATCAGAATTTCTTGCAAATATTAGAAATAAATCTTAAACATAATACTTTATCAAAAGATTTAAAAGATAAATATCTTAATGATATTAAAAATCTTTTATTTTTAAAAAATAGACTTTATAATCTTAAATATTTTCTTGAGATGTTTGATACAGATATATTTGATAAGAATATCAATAAAATGGGTATTGAAGATTTGATTAATAGTACTATTATTTTTGAAACTATTGATTCTTATGCTTTACAATATGAGGAATTAAAGAAGTTTGAGTATGAAATAGATAATTTAAACCATCCTTTGGAGAAAATTTCAAATCTAAATAATCTGAACTATCTTTTAGAATTACACAAAAGAAGAACAGATAATTTTACCTATGCAAATGTAAGATATAAGATTTTTATTGATTATAATGTAGATACAACTTTAGTTAAACCAATTTATTTAAATAAGGCATATTTAGAAAATATTTTATCTTGTTTTATTGAGCAATCTTGTATGGATTTAATTAAAAAAGAGTTGAAAAAAGGGAAAATTCAAAAACAAATAGATGTATCAGTTTCAATATCAAAATCAAATATTCAACTAATTGTACGAAATAATGGTTTTGAAGTTAAAAATATTAATAGTTTATTTGTAGCAGATATTGATAATAAAGTTATTCTTGAAGCAAAAAATTTAGCAAATATGTTAAATGCAAAGTTTGAAGTTATTAATATAGAAAATGAAGGAATGCAGTACTCTTTAAACATAAAAATATAACCCAAGCAAAAGTTTTATTTTACTTGGATTTTATATTTTTAATTATCTTTAAAATTTCCAATAATCTCTTTTGCTTTTTGTAAAGCAACATCACTAGAATTTTTATCAAAAGTTAAAGCAACAGCCATTCTTCTTCCCACATGGCTTTGAGGTTTTCCAAATACTCTAATAATTGAATCTTTTGTAAATGAAGAATCATAAATATCAATAGTTGGATTAAAACTATCTCCACTTGCTTTATATGCAGCACTTGCTCCTGCTCCATAAGTGATATAATCAATAGGAAGACCTAAAACTGCTCTTACATGAAGTGCAAACTCACTAGCACTTTGAGTAATCATAGTAACCATTCCCGTATCGTGTGGTCTTGGGCTTACTTCTGAGAAATAAACGTCATCACCTTTTACAAATAGCTCAACTCCAAAAATTCCTCTTCCACCTAAACCATCAGTAATTTTTTTAGCAATTTCTTGAGATTTTGCAATTGCAACTTCACTCATGTTCATAGGTTGCCATGAGAAAATATAGTCACCATCTTGTTGAATATGTCCTATTGGTTCACAAAATACTGTATCAATACCGTTTCTAATAGTTAGCATTGTAATTTCATAGTCAAATCTAATAAACTCTTCAACGATTAATTCGCTAGCATCACCTCTAGCTTCTTTTGCTAATTCCCAAGATTTCTCTAAATCAGCTTCACTTCTTGCAACACTTTGACCATGTCCAGAAGAACTCATAACAGGTTTAATAACACAAGGGAAACCAATATTAGAAGCAGCTTTTTGTAAAGCTTCAAATGTTGTAACAAATTCAAATTTACTTGTTGGAAGTTTTAAATCAACAGCTGCAAACTCTCTAATATTTTTTCTGTTCATAGTTTTATTAACAGCATCAGCATTTGGAATTACATGAAATCCTTCTTTTTCTGCTTCAAAAAGTGCTTGAATATTAATTGCTTCAACTTCAGGTAAAATGTAAGTTGGTTTTTCTCTTCTTATAACATCAAGAATCTCATTTTTGTTTTTCATATTGATTGTATATGATTTGTTAGCAACTAACTGAGCTGGTGCATTGTTATAACTATCAACAGCAATTGTTTCAATTCCTAATCTTTGAGCTTCGATAATAACTTCTTTACCAAGTTCACCGCTTCCAAGAAGCATAATTTTTATAGAGTCAGATTTTAAAGGCGCAGGGAATTTCATATTTATTATCCTTAATTATTGATTTTATTAAATTGTTGTTACAAAAACTTTTTTAACAGCACCTTTGAAATAAATAGTGCCATTTTTTCTTGAAAGTGTTAATTGTTCACCACTTTTTGGGTAAACAAAAGTACAATCTTCCACAAGTTTTAATTGATTTGCTCTTAAAAAACAAGCAGCCATTCCAGTTCCACAAGCAAGGGTTTCACCTTCAACACCTCTTTCGTAGGTTCTTACTTTTATAATACCATTTTCTATTTTTGCAAAATTTACATTTGCATTGTGTTCATATCTCATTTTTGCACATAAATCATGGTTGTAAAGTTCTAAATCATCTACAATGGTTACTAAATGTGGAACCCCAGTATCAACTAAATACCAAGTGAATCCATCTTGAACAAACTCTTCTTTAATAACTTTTGGTGCAGTTAATTGTGTTTCAACAATATCATTTTCAACATGTGATTTAATAAGACCAGCACCTGTTAAAAATTGCATTTCATTTGATGGTACTAAATTATTTGTAAAGGCATAATGTGAAACTGCTCTTGTAGCATTTCCGCACATAGCTGCATGGCTTCCATCACTATTATAAAATTGCCATTTAAAATCAGCTTCATTTGATGGGATTATTACTACTAATCCATCTGCACCAATTCCTTCTGTTCTATTACATAATTTTATAGCGTCATTTGCATAATCTTTTTCGATAAAAGTGTGGAAAATTACAAAGTCATTTCCACTTGCACTATATTTTGTATATGTCATATAATCTCTCCGATGATTCGTTCAACTTCATTTTGAAGATGTTTTAAATTTTGTGAATTATCTATTACCATGTCAGCTAATTTTCTTTTTTCTTCAATATCCATTTGATTTGATATTTTTAATTTTGCTTCATTTTCATCAATGTTATCTCTTTTCATAAGTCTTTGAATTTGTATCTCTTTTGGAGTATAAATTACCAAAGATTTTGAAATTGGATAATGCATTTTTTCAAAAAATAGTGGAATATCTACAAAATATGGTTTATTTTGTTCTTCAAATATTTTTGATTCTTTAATGATTTCTTCTTTAATTAATGGGTGAAGTAGGGCTTCTAATTTTAGTTTATTCTCTTCATTTGAGAAGATAATTTTTCCCAACTCTTTTCTTAAAACTTTTCCATTTTCTACATATTGTTCGCCGAACATTGCAGCAATTTTGTTTGAATTTTCATCCAATAGCCTATGTGCTATTAAATCAGCATCAATTGTTAGAAAACCGTGAAGTTTGAAGAGGTTACAAACAGTGCTTTTGCCTGTTGATATTCCGCCAGTTAAGGCGATTGCATTTTTAAATAAATCATTACTCATGGGATGGATTCTACAATAATAATGATTTATTTATATTTAATAGCAGTGTTATCTTTTTGCGATACCAGTTAATTCTCTGTGCTCAGAGGCTGGAAATACAAAAGAAGCTAATTGAATTTCAGAAGAATAGTAATCTAATCCATCTAATAAATCAGATCTTTGTAAATTTATATCAGCAGTTGGATGATATTTTTTAGAAGCTAAAATTGAAGTGTTATGTCCAAATTTAAATGGCATAGCAATCCAGAATTTTGTTCCAACAAGTTTTAAATCAGCAAATAATTGCTCTTTATCTTTTGAAATTGCTTTTGAAGCAAAAGCAATTAAACCATCAGCTTTTAAAATTCTTTCAATATTTGCAAGTAGAAGTTCATCAATTTTTACATCAGTTAAAATTATTACATCAATATTTTTTTCATTTTTTG
>JAQTXA010000018.1 GCA_028689025.1 Aliarcobacter sp. | reverse complement strand
AACAATTGCTGTTCAAAAACTTGGTCTTAAATTTGTAGTAATCACAAGTCCAGCAAGGGATGATTTAGATGATGGTGGAGCTTTACAGTTCTATAAAGTAACAAAAAATATTTTAGAAAATACAAGTAATACTCAAGTTGAACTATTAATTCCTGATTTTAAAGGAAATGTTGAATCTATTCAAAAAGTTGTAGATTCAGGTGCTGTTATCATTGGACACAATGTTGAAACGGTTCCTAGATTATATAGAGTAAGAAGAAATGCAACTTATGAAAGATCATTAGAAGTTCTAAAAAAAATAAAAGAACTAGGTGGCGATGCTGTTAAAACAAAAAGTGCTTTAATGGTAGGTTTAGGTGAAACAGAAGATGAAATGGTTCAAGTATTTAAAGATTTAGTTGCCGTTGGTTGTAAATTTTTAAGTATAGGACAATATCTAGCACCATCAGGTGACTATGAAAAAGTAATTGAATTTGTAAAACCTGAACAGTTTGATAGATATAAAACCTTAGCTTTAGAGTTAGGATTTGAGTTTGTACATAGTACTCCTTATGCTAGAAGTTCGTATTTAGCCCATGAGTATTTAAGTAATAATGATAATAATTTAATAAAAGGATAGATTTTTGAATAAGAATAAAAAAGTTGGAATAATCGGGGCAGGAAATGTTGGAGCTACTTTAGCTTTTAGTTTAGCAAATAAAAATATTTGTGCTGAGATTGTATTAAAAGATTTAAGAATGAATGTTGTTGAAGCAATGGCTTTAGATATTTCACAAGCTGCAAGAGCTGCAAAATCATCAACAAAAGTTAGTTTTGCATCTAATGCTCAAGAGTTTAGCAATTGTGATGTAATCGTAATAACTGCTGGAATTCCTAGAAAACCTGGTATGAGTAGAGATGATTTATTACTTACAAATGCAAAAATTATGACATCAGTAATAAATGAAATTGCTCCATTTAATAAAGATGCAATTTATATCATAGTTTCAAATCCATTAGATGCAATGGTTTACACTGCTTTAAAAGCAACTTCATTAGATAGAAGTAAAATTATTGGAATGGCGGGAGTTCTTGATAGTTCAAGAATGGCTCACTTTATTTCTGAGAAATTAACATTTACTCCAAAAGATATAAAAGCAGCTGTTATGGGTGGACATGGTGATGAAATGGTTCCTCTAGCAAACTACTCTTCTGTAGATGGGAAAGCTTTAACAGAGTTTTTAACAGATGAAGAGATTGAAGAAATTATAGTAAAAACTAGAAATGGTGGAGCTCAAATCGTAAAATTACTTGAAACTGGTTCTGCATATTATGCACCTGGACACTCTACAGCTTTAATGGTTGAAGCTATTTTAACTGATTCAAAAGAGACTTATCCTTGTGCTGTTATGTTACAAGGTGAATATGGATATGAAAATATTGTTGCTGGTGTTCCTGTAGTTTTAGGAAAAGATGGATTTGAAAAAATAGTTGAACTTGAACTAAATGAAGAACAAAAAGCTCAATTTGCAAAATCAATTAATTCTATTAAAGAATTAGTAAATACTATTGATAATAACTTCTAATTAAAATTTAAAACTTCCAAATATAATTATTTGGAAGTTTTTTGAGATGTAATTATAGTTCCATCCCCAGATATTAAAATCGCTAACTTCTTTGTACTTTCAAACTGAGCTAAAACAATCAACAAAATCATCATCAATGGAACTGATAAAAACATTCCAATTGTTCCCCACATCGCTCCCCAAACAACTAATGATAAGATAACTATAAATTGAGAAATATTAAGTTTATTCCCCATCATTCTTGGTTGAATAATATTTCCTAAAACAAATTGAATAATTATCAAAAGTGTAAATACAATCAAAACATCAGAAATCAAAGGAAACTGAATTAGTGCAAAAATTATTGGAATTAAAACAGCAATTATACTTCCAATAGTTGGAATAAAATTTAAAACAAAAGCTATGAATCCCCACAAAACTGCACCTTGAAGTGAAAATGTTTCACAAATAAGATAAGTTAAAAGACCCGTTGACAAACTAATAATTGTAGTAATTGAGATATAAGTTCTAATACCTTTTGAAATTGAAGTTAAAATATGTTCAACTCTATTTCTATGCTCTTTTTTGGGAAAAAGTGCATTTAATTTTGCAGAAAAAAACTGCTGATCAATTAATAAAAAAAGTACATATAAAAAAATCTGAATAAGATTTCCAAATATGGCACTAAAAGCAGCCATCACTTTATTTATAACACTTGAAATACTAAACTCTTGAAAAAACTTTTGCAAAGGAGTTGTTAAATCAAATGAAGTTGCTAAAGATACTTTTTCTACTAATTGATTTACTTTACCATCAAGTTGTGATATTGTGGAACTCAACTCCATCATACTTGAAGCAATAAAACTTCCTATTTCTATCATAGAATAAACTATAAAAATCAAAGATAAAGGAATAGCAATTATATCCCCTACTTTTTGGTTTAAAAAAGGTAATTTCTTAATTTGATTTGCAAGGGCATTTATCAAAAACCAAATCAAAATCGCTATTGCAATTGGTGTTAAAATATCACTCAGACTATTTAATGCATAAACAAATAAAAACATAAAAGCAAAAAAATAGAATGCTTTTGCGAAGTTTGTATCTTTTTCTAATTCTTCCAAAAATGAACCTTTAAAAATTTTAATAATATAATAGCAAATTAATAAGAAAAAAGCCCAAAGAAAGTAGTATATTGCAAAACGAAGACCAAAGAGAAGTATGTTATAAGTGTTATAGACCAAAAAGTTCGTGTGTTTGTCAATACACAATAAATCCAATAGATACAAATACAAAGTTTGTTATTTTAATGCATCCAAAAGAGTATAGAAAAACAAAAAATGGAACTGGTCACATGACAAATAACTCTTTAGAGAATTGTGAGTTATATGTGGGAATTGATTTTTCAAATCATTCAAGGGTAAATGAACTTTTAAATGATGAAAACTATGAAGCTTATATTTTATATCCAGATGAAAATAGCATAAAATTAAATACTCAAAAACTTCCAAGTGAAAAAAAAGCATTAGTTTTCATAATTGACTCAACGTGGCCTTGTTCAAAGAAAATGTTAAGATTAAGTAAAAATCTACACAATCTAAAAAAAGTAAGTTTTGAACATGATAAATCATCTCAATTTAAAATCAAAACACAACCAAATCAATATTGTTTATCTACAATTGAGTCAACTTTATGTTTACTTGAACTATTAAACTTACAAAATATTGAGAATATTTCAAATAATTCCTTAGAAAACTTCTTAACACCTTTTGAAAAAATGGTTGATTATCAAGTAAAATGTGCTTTTAATGAAAATGATATAAGATATAAAATTCCCTATAAAAAATCTATTTAGTGTATTAAAGATACTTTTCAAAAAAATTTATTTGTCAAAATATTATTAATCCATTTTTTTAATAGAAGTTTGGGTATTTTAACTTCTTTAAATACTCATAATCATTTCGGAGATCATCAACAATGCTAAAATTAAAACTTATGGTTTTTATCCTATTACTTAACTGTTCTTTATTTGCAAAAGAAAATAATTCTTTTGAATCAGAAAGCAAAAAAAATATAAAATATCTTTTAAACACAAATTATGAAAGTTTGCTAATAAGTAAAGCAAATCTAGAAGCCTATTATCTTAACAATAATTTTAAACCCTATTGGATAAATGAAAATGGCATAAAAACTATTGCTATTTCCCTTCTAAATAGAATTAAAAATGACCCTGTATTAAAACCTCATGCTAATAAATTATTTAGATTAGATGAAGTTGATACTACTTTAAATTCTTTGAATACAGCTGATAGTAAATATCTTGAAAATTTAATAAAAATAGATTTAATGCTTACAGAATTATTTGATAGATACGTTACTTATTTAACAAAAGGCTCAATAAATTGGGATGCGTTTGAAATGAAACTATCAGAGCGTGAAAAAGAGAAAGAGATAAAAGCATCTTGGGAAAAATATACTTTAAATAAGAATCCTAAACTTTTACTAAAAAGAGTAGTTGAAGAGAATGATATTTTAACAGTTTTTCAAGAAATAGATTTTAATTATCCCCAAGCTGATAAATTAGTATCAGCAATTGATGAACTTGAAAAAATATCTTCAAATGGTGGATATACAAAGGTTCCTGAATTTAAATCTCTAAGAATTGGAGATATATCTGAATTTGCACCATTTTTAAGAAAAAGATTATTCGAAAGTAATGATTTAAATACAACTTGTCAAAACAGTATTAATGCTCAAAATTTAGTAACAAACACTATTGATACAAATGCAACAGAAGAAGAGACTGCTATAAAAGATGATTTAATCAAAAATTGTGAAAATATTTTTGATGAAGATTTAAAAAACGCTGTTATCTCATTTCAAAAGAAACATGGTTTATTTGCAGATGGGATTGTTGGTGGGCAAACTTTAAGATTTTTAAATGTTACAGCAAAAAGAAAAATTGCAATAATCAGATTAAATCTTGAAAGAATGAGATGGTTACCTAGAAATTTAGGTGAAAAATATTTACTTGTAAACATCCCAGAATATAAATTAAGACTATATGAAAATAATGATATTAAGTTAAATATGGCTGTAATTGTAGGAGATACAAAATTTCCAACACCAATATTTTCGGACAAAGTATCTTATGTTGTTTTAAATCCAAATTGGAATATTCCAAGCAGTATTGCAAAAAATGAACTTATTCCAAAACTTTTAAAAAATCCAAATTATCTAGCTGATAATGGAATAGATATTTATGCAGGATGGAATGGTTCTGTTGAAAAAGTTGATTCAAAAGAGGTTTTAGATAGTGCAATACTTCAAGATGTTGACAATCTTCAAACATTTAGATTTTCTCAAACGTCAAATAAAGATAATCCTCTTGGAAAGATGAAATTTATGTTCCCAAATAAGCACTCTGTTTATATACATGACACACCAGGGAAAAGTCTGTTTACTTATGCAAGAAGAGCTTTCTCACACGGTTGTATTAGACTTTCAAAACCAGAAGAGTTACTTTCAACAATAGCAAGTGAAGATAAGAATTTAAGTATTGATAAAGCCAATGAAATATTATCAAATGACACTATCACTGACAAATCAATTGGTTTAGATAAAAAGATTCCGATACATATAGTTTATATAACTTCTTGGGTTGATGAAAATGGAGTTTTACAATTTAGGGATGATATTTATAATTTTGATAAAATGCAAAAAGAGTTATTGTTTTAACTCTTTTTGTTTATATGATAAGTTAGATTTGTTTAGATAAATCTAATTTTTTTAGTCTTTTCTTTTCTATTAATAATTTATCTTGGAATTGTTTACTTTTATCTTTTGCAAAAGCTTGCATATCTTCAACTTCATCCATTTCATCAACAATCTCAACACCTAAAAGAGTCTCAATTGCATCTTCTAAAGTTACAACACCACTAGTTTGTCCATAATTATCATGAACTATAAATAGATGTGTTTTTCTTTTTACAAATAAATCTATTAATACAGAAACAGGAACACTTTCTGAAATTTTATGAACAGGGAAGGTAATATTTCTTAATAAAGTACTATCTCTTTCCTCAACGCTCTCTTCTAAAATAGTTTGATTAAATACTATTCCTATAATATCATCTATTGATTCGTTATAAATTGGTATTCTTGAATGAATATACATTTTATCATCTTCAATAGCTTCTTCAACTGTAACGTCTGCTTGTAGTGCAAAAACAACACTTCTTGGCGTCATTATCTCTTTTGTTTTAATGTTTTTTAACTTAAATAGATTTTCAATTAAAACACTCTCTTTTGAATGAATTGAACCCTCTTTTTCTCCCATTGTAACAACTGCCATAATCTCTTCTCTAGAAAAGTTTATTTCGTCTTTTTTACCCTTAGAAATATAGTTTGTAATAAAACCAGAAAACCATACTAAAGGAAGAGTTATTTTAATCATAAATGAAATTATATATGCTGATGGAACCAATAAATTTTTCCAGTAAATTGCTCCAATAGTTTTTGGAATAATTTCAGACACATAAAGAATCAATAAAGTTAATAAAAATGCAATTAGTGCTTGCCATTCTGTACCAAATAGTATTTGTGCTTGTGCACCAACACCTGCTGCTCCCATTGTATGAGCAAAAGTATTTAGTGTTAATATTGAAGATATAGGTTTATCTATATTTGATTTTAACTCTTTTAATAATCTAACAGCTTTTAGATTTTCACCCTTTGACAAAGTTTCAATGTAAGATGAAGTACTTGAAAGTAATACGGCTTCTAAAACCGAACATAAAAAAGATACAGATAACGCGATAAGAAGGTAAGTAAGTAGAAGGGTCATTTTTTACACCCTATATTAGAGAAGTTTAAAGCACGCCTATAATAGGAGTCGTTTGAATTCATTTTTTCAGTCCTTTTTAAATTTTGAGCGATATTATAGCATAAGTCTAGATAAAGTTTTCACTTTATCAAAGATATATTATTTAAAATATGGTTTATATTTTCTACACTCAAGTGATGTTTGTCTTCAAGTATTTTCATAAAAAATCTAACTTCTGCATTTGTAAAACCGTCAAGTTCTTTATCTTTTATAGAGATATTATTCTCTTCAAGTCTTACTCTTTTTAGTTTTCCATTTGTCTCTTTTGCATAATATACAATATCAAGTTGAGTTTGATTTACTTTTTCAATAGTTACAATTATTCTATCAGATTTAATTTTCAACTCAAACTCTGGATAAAGAGTTAAAAACTCTTCTGTATTTATAAATCCAATATATAGTTTTGTATAAATATCAAAATAAAGACCTAGTTTTGGTGAAGAAAAAAACTTCAAGTCAACTGTAAATTTTGGATTTTCTCTTGATTTATTTAAAATCCATTCTAAAGTAGGAAAATATTGGAATTTTGTATATTTTACTTTTAATGCTTCAATATATTTAGGATTTCTTGGAGCTTTTAGAGTTTGAACGTCATTTTTAACTTTTTTAGCAAATATGATTTTTTCAATTAGTTCTTCATCTTCTAAATCATTTGTAAGCCAAATAGTAGCATATGGGGGAAAGTTTTTTAAACCAGTTGAGCCAACAGTTACAACTATTAAAGCTTTTATGGTTAATGTTGGAAAAATCATCTTTAAAAGAGCATATTTTTTTGTAAGTCTTTTATTTAAACTAGAAGTCTTCTTTGAAGTACTCATTTCTACGAAATAAACACTATCTTTTGTAAAAAACAGAGCATCAAATTCACTAATATCTTTGTAAGCTGATTTATAAACTATTTGAGAGCTTCTATCAATTAAAAGTCCACTTTTTATATATAAATTCTCTTTATCTTGATAAGGGCCTTTTAATACAAATCTTTTTATTTCATCTTGTGTAAGTGCATATTGAAGTAAAAGTTCATAAACAATATTTTCATAAACTTCGCCTTTAAAGCTACTATACGCAGAGATATAAGAAATATCTTCTTTTGATGTATTGTTTTTTACTAAGGCTTTTAAGCTTTTGCTATCGTATGAATAATGAAAAAGATTCTCTTTTATATCTTCTATTTCTAATTGTTTTATTTTATCTGTTATTGTAAATTGATTCAAAATTTCTCTTCTAATTCTTAAGTAATTTGATTATATCTAAAAAAATTTTAAATAGCTTAGATATTATCTTTAGTTTTAAAAAAACTTATCTTTCCTAAATCATCAAACTTCATAAAAATATTTAACTCTTCAATAAAACTAACATCTAGTTTATCAAAGGCTCTTTTCATACGATTATATCTTCCAATATGATTTTTCTCTTGTGCTTTTTGCATTCCTCGAAGAAGATAGTGATAACGTACCAGTTTTTTTGTATACTCTGAAACTTTCCAATTTTTAATGATGTGATAACTCATCTCTTCATGATTGTAAAATGAATACTCTTTTGTAATCTTGTCCTTTTCATCTTGAAAAGCAACATAAGGTTTTCCAATATCATGCAAAAATGCAGCAGGAATCATCTTATATTCTTTGGCTTTTAAAACCTGCACCACAACTGCTAAAGTATGAAGCAAAACACCAAATCTATGCCATTTGTTTTGTTTGATAAATAGAGTTATAAAGAACTCTTTTTTTAATACTCTTTTTGATTTCATAATTAGATTTTAGCATAAATTATTTTTATATCAAAGAAGTAAAATTCTTTTGAAAATATATATTATTTTTAAAAAAGTAGGCGCTTATTTACATAATATAATTAATTAATAATATATCAAATTCCTTTTATTAAGTGTTTACAAAGAATTATTAATAAAAAAAATTTATTAATAATTTTTATCATTTATTATTTATATATAAGTTTAATTTATATATTATTCATAAAATTTAATTATATTAAGGAAAAAATTATGAGTTTTTTTACAAACTTAAAAGTAAAAGTAAAAATTTACCTATTAGTATTAGTAGGTTTAATTGCGTTAAGTGTTGTTGTAATACCGACAATTAATGAGTTAAATTCAACTATAGATAGAGTAGAAAAAGCAAATGAAGTAAATAAAATTAACAGAAGATTTACTGATATGAGAATTCAAGAAAAGAATTATCTGTTAAGACATGATGAAAAAAGTTTAGAAAATCATAAAAAACTATATGATGAAACATTGGGAATTATAAATCAATTGAAACAAAGATTTAAAAATCCTAAAAACTTAGAAACATTATCAAATATAGAACAAAAAATAAATTTATATAAAACAAATTTTGAAAGTTTAGTTAATGTTGAATCTAAAAAAGATGTTAAATATGCTCCAAGTGATGAAGAAAAAAGTGTTGTTGAAAAAGCAAGAAATGTTGATGAGATAGTTGATATATTCAGAAAAACTCAAGACCAACAAGCACAAGATGATATTAATTCTTTAAAAACAATGATAATTACTGCAAGTATAATATCTTTATTAGTTCTATTACTTTTTGGTGCAACAATTGTTAGTTCAATTATGAATGCTTTACAATTAGTTCAAAAAGGTCTAAGAAGTTTCTTCTCTTTCTTAAATAAAGAAATTACTAGCGTTGAAAAAATCGACTTAGACTCTACTGATGAATTTGGGGAGATGGCTAAATTTATTAATTCAAATATTGATATTACAGAAAAAACAATAAATCAAGATATCGCTCTAATAGAAGATGCAAAAGTAGTAATGAGTAGAGTAAACAATGGTTGGTATTCACAATTTATAGAAAAATCGACTTCTAATGCATCTTTAGAAGAATTCAAAAATAATGTAAATCAAATGATTAAAACTACTAGAAATAGATTTAGTGAAGTTGATGAAATATTAGAAGAGTATTCAAAATTAGATTATACAAAAACACTCAATATGAAATCTACTGATGAAAAAGGTGGGGTTTTTGAAAGATTAGTGGTAGGTATAAATACTCTACAAACTTCAATAACACAAATGCTAATAGAGAATAAATCAAATGGATTAACACTAGATGAAAGCTCAGATATTTTACTTGCTAATGTAGATAAGTTAAATATAAGCTCAAATGAAGCAGCCGCGAGTCTAGAAGAGACAGCAGCAGCATTAGAAGAAATTACTTCAAATATAAGAAATAATACTCAAAATATTGCAAAAATGGCTACTTACTCAAATAGTGTAACAAAATCTGCAAATGATGGAGAGAAACTGGCAAACCAAACAACTCAGTCAATGGATGAAATAAATACTCAAGTAAATTTAATTAATGAAGCAATTACAGTTATTGATCAAATTGCTTTCCAAACAAATATTCTTTCACTAAATGCAGCTGTTGAAGCAGCAACAGCAGGAGAAGCAGGAAAAGGATTCGCAGTAGTTGCAGCAGAAGTAAGAAACTTGGCATCTCGTTCAGCAGAAGCTGCAAAAGAGATAAAAACAATAGTAGAAAATGCAACAAAAAAAGCGAATGATGGGAAAGAGATTGCAAATCATATGATAAGTGGATATAAAGAGTTAAATCAAAATATCTCACAAACTATAAATTTAATTTCAGATATAGAGATGTCAAGTAAAGAACAGTTAATGGGAATAGAGCAAATAAATGATGCAGTAACACAACTTGACCAACAAACACAACAAAATGCAGCAGTTGCAAGTCAAACACATGATGTAGCCGTAATAACAGATAGAATAGCAAAATTGGTAGTTAGTGATGCAAATGAAAAAGAATTTACAGGTAAAAATGATGTTAAAGCAAAAAGTATAAATATGGAATCAAATCCTTCTTATGAAGTAAAAGCACCTCCAAAAAAACAAAACAAACCAAAAATTATTTCAAATAAACCTAATAATTCTAATACTTCAGAATGGGAGAGTTTTTAAAACTCTCTCGACCTAAAACATAGCTCTAATCGAATAAAAATATTGTTTGAGTAGAGTTGTAAAAACTCTTTTTTAGTATTTTAATCATTAAGTTATTTTTATGTCATTTAGGTAAAATATACCTTTAAAACAAATCTATTTTAAAAGGTGTCTCACAATGAATAATTTTGAAAAAAATCACATGCAAATGTTTATTGGAATTGATTTATGTTTAAAACAAAATTTACAATTCCCAACATTATCATTAATTTATAGTCTTATCGATAGTTTCTCATGGATTACATACGGTGATATTCCAGTTGAAACAAGATATATAAAATGGATTGAAGAATATATGTTTAAAGAAAAAAAATTAAATGTAAATGCTATAGATTTATATTCTGCAAGATGTTCAATGATTCATACATTAACACCTAACTCAACAAAATCTAATAACAAAAAAGCTTCCGTAATTACTTATACTTGGGGTAATAAAGATGTAGAAATTCTTGAAAAAAGTATTACTAACTCTAATAAAGATTTAAAAGCCTTAGATATTAATGATTTATATGATTGCTTAGTATTAGGAACAACAACATTTCTTACTAGTGATATTTTAAAAGATGAAAATTGCATAAAAAGAATGAATGAACATTATGGAAATATATCATAAGAAAATTTAGAAAAATACAATAATTTTTTTATATGAAATTTTAAGATTATTAAAAAAGTTATAATCTAATCAAACCTCTTAAAATCATCATCTTCACTTCCGTCTTTTTTTCTGTTTTTAAATTTCCACATTGTTATAAAATACTTCACAGTGGCAAAACTTAGGACAAATGCTATAAGAAACATCACAAGATAGATAAAAAAAGTTACTATTTCCATGGAAAATCCTTTTTTATACAGTATAACTTAATTTCAAAATTTAAGTGAAAAATCTATCAAAGATAATCTGCTATAATCAATCTATGAAAACATTTATTATACAAAACTGGAACAAACTTTTATTAGTTGCCTTTACCCTCTTCGCTCTTTGTTTTGCTTTAACTTTTACTATTGATGATAATGCAAAAAAACTTGTTGATGATTCATTCAAACAATCTGTTATTGTATTTGGAAGTGCAAAAGCTTTAAATGCTGTGATTTCACTAGCTCAAGGAACTGAGTTAAATCTGCCTTTTGTAATAGTTGCAGTTGGAGAAGTGCTTGACCCTATAAATGACTTAGTTGAGCAGTTTTCCCTTGTGATGTTAGCAAGTATGGTTTCCCTTGGTATTCAAAAAATCTTGCTAAATTTTGTGACAAACGATATTTATAACTACATTTTATTTACTTTTATTATAGTTTTTAACATTTGGCTTTTTAAACGTTTTGCAAATGATGAGAAATTAAGAGATCTATTTTTCAAAATCACTTTTATACTTTTGTTTTTAAGATTTGCAATCCCAATGATTGGTTATGTAAACGAAGTTTCTTACAACTATTTTGTAAAACCTCAATACAACATTGAAGAGTTAAATCAAGATATTTTAAAAGTAAAAGATGATGTTAGTAAAATAAATCAAGATACTGTAACTCAAAAAGAAGATAGCTCTTTTTTCAATAAAGTTATGGAGAAATTGGATAGCAGTTATTATGAAAAAAAGGTTAATGAATACAAAGATGCCGTTGATAATTCAAGCCAATATATTATTGATTTAATCATAGTTTTTATCTTCCAAACTATCCTTTTACCTATAATATTTTTATTTTTCCTTTACTCTTTTGTAAAATCAATATTTAATATGAGGAAAGCCTAATGTCAAAAAATATTTTAATCACGGGATGTAGTTCTGGACTTGGACTGGCTTTAACTAATTACTATTTAGAAAAAGAGTTCAAAGTTTATGGAATCAGCAGAAATAAACCTGAAATACAAAATGCAAACTTCACTCATATTAGTTTTGATTTATCAGAAATCTCAAAAATAAAAGAGATTTTAAGCCCAATTATTCAAGACATTTCACAGTTTGAAACTGTTTTTCTAAACGCTGGAATGTTAGGAAAAATCAAAATCTTAGAAGAGTTATCAACAAGTGAAATGAAAGAAGTGTATGAATTAAATGTTTATGCAAACAAAGAACTTCTTGATATTTTAAAAAATATACAAGTAAAAAACATTTTAGCTACCTCTTCTGGAGCTTCAAAAACTGGATATAAAGGTTGGGGTTCATACTCTTTATCAAAAGCAGGTGTTAATATGCTTGTAAATCTTTACTCAAATGAGATGTTAAACACAAAAATACTTGCTGTTGCCCCTGGAGTTATAAAAACTCCTATGACAGATTATATAAGATTTGAGTTAGATGAAAATATTTTTCCATCTGCAAAAAAATTAAATGAAGGTCTTGTTCAAACGCCTGAAGAAACGGCAATTAAACTAGATAATTTAATAAACAAAATAGATGAATTTGAATCTGGCTCTTATGTGGATATTAGAAATATTTAATTATTGTCTATATTTTATACAACAAAACTGTTTTAATAAATTCAATTTTATTTTATACTTGTCTTAACGAAATCATATTAGAGGTATTTACCTCATTTAAGAAAACTACTAAAGGCAGCTAGGGTTCCGACTTTTTTTAAAGTGACTGGTCCGAGAGCAACCGACTCATATATAGAGTTACACGGAGGGATAAAAGCCCGGGAGGTTAATACCTCTTAATGTGTTTCAAATTCTATGTAGGAGAAAACAAGATGAAATCATCTACTTTCACAAAACTTTTTAAAGTACTGTCAATGTCTGTTCTAGTATTAGGATTAACAACAAGCTCAATGTATGCCCAAACTAAAAAAGATTTTAAAATCGCATGGACAATCTATGTTGGTTGGATGCCTTGGGATGTTATAAACTCACAAAAAATCATGGACAAATGGGCTAAAAAATATGACATCAATATAAAAATTGTTCAAATCAATGATTATATTGAATCAATTAATCAATATACTTCAGGTGAATTTGATGGTTGTACAATGGCAAATACTGATGCTCTTGGAATTCCAGCAGCTGGTGGAGTTGATTCAACTTCTTTAATCATTGGAGATTTTTCAAATGGAAATGATGCAGTTATTTCTAAAGATGCGAAATCAATCAAAGATTTAAAAGGCAAAAATGTAAATTTAGTTGAATTATCTATTTCTCACTATTTACTTGCTCGTGGTTTAGAACTAAATGGTTTATCTGAAAAAGATATAACTGTAGTTAACACAAGTGATGCGGATATGGTTTCAGCTTATTCAACTGCTGATGTTACAAATGTAGTTACTTGGAAACCTCAAGTTAGTGAAATTCTTAAAATGCCAAAAGCAAATAATATTTTTGATAGCTCAAAAGTTCCAGGTGAAATTATTGACTTAATGGTAGTAAATTCTCAAACTCTAAAAGATAATCCAAATTTTGGAAAAGCACTTGTTGGTGCTTGGTATGAAATGATGACATTAATGCAATCAAATACAAAAGCTTCTACTGATGCAAAATCAATCATGGCAAAAGCTTCAGGAACTGATTTAGCTGGATTTGAAGACCAATTAAAAACAACAAATATGTTTTACAAAGCATCTGATGCTGTTAAATTTAATAATAGTGATGAGATTATGAAAACTATGGAATTTGTTGCTAAATTCTCATTTAATCATGGATTATATGGTGATGGGGCAAGTGATTATGGTTTTGTTGGAATTGAATTTCCAAATGGAAAAGTTATAGGTGACAAAGGAAATATCAAATTAAGATTTGATGATACATACATGAAAATGGCAGCGGACGGTTCGCTGTAGTTAGGAAACCAAATGAAAAGGTTAATAAATCAAGTCCCATCAAAAACAACAAATTTGTTTTTGGGGCTTTTACCTTTTTTATTGATTGTAATAGTTTATATTAGTGCTTCTGCTGTAAGACTTACGCAAAATCCTAATGATAAACTTTTGCCCTCAATTGAAAAGTGCATGGATTCAATGGGTAAATTGGCATTTGAAGAAGACAAACGAACTGGTGAATATATTTTACTAAATGATACGCTTTCTAGTTTGAAAAGATTAGCAACTGGTATTACAATTAGTGCAATATTTGCCCTTGTTATTGGTATTTCTATTGGAATTGTTCCATATATGACATCAACTCTATCTCCTTTGATATGGTTTTTTTCATTAATACCAACCATGGCAATGCTTCCCATTTTGTTTATTGTTTTTGGATTAGGTGAAGTTTCAAAAGTTGTTCTTATTATTTTAGGAGTTGCCCCTATTATGACAAGGGAAATTTATCAAAGGGTACGTGAGATTCCCAGCGAACAAATTATAAAAGTTCAAACATTGGGTGCTAATACTTGGCAGATTATTACAAGAGTAATAACTCCTCAAATATTACCAAGATTAATAGATGCAATTAGATTAACACTTGGAACTGCTTGGATTTTTCTAATCTCAGCAGAAGCAATTGCTTCAACAGAAGGTTTAGGATATAGAATATTTTTAGTAAGAAGATATTTAGCGATGGATGTGATTTTACCTTATGTTTTATGGATTACACTTTTAGCATTTTTAATTGATTTTATTTTGAGAAAGTTTAATCAAAAACTATTTCCTTGGTTTGGTAAGGAGTAATTATGAGTTTAGTAAAAGCAAAAAATATCTGGAAAATATATGGTAATGATGTTATTTTAGAAAATCTAAATTTTTCTATGAATGATGGAGAATTTTGTGCCTTAGTTGGACCATCTGGTTGTGGAAAAACAACTTTTCTAAAAATGCTTTTAGGTATAGATGAACCAACACGAGGGAAACTGCTTTTTGAAGATAAAGAGTATCCAAAAGAGCCAAGTGATGAAAGAGGAATTGTTTTTCAACGATATTCAACTTTGAGTCACTTAAATGTAATAGATAATGTAATTATTGGTTTAGAGTTTGAAAAATCTAGGTTCTTTGGAAAACTTTTTGGAAAAGAGAAAAAAGAGGCTTATGAAAAAGCAAATGAGATTTTAAAAGCTGTTGGACTAGAAGATTCAAAAAATAAATATCCACACGAGTTAAGTGGTGGAATGAAACAAAGATTATCAATAGCTCAATCATTGGTTAAAAAGCCAAAGCTTTTATTACTAGATGAACCATTTGGAGCTTTGGATCCAGGAATTAGTTTAGATATGCATGAATTACTTTTAGATATTCATAGCAAATTAAACTTTGGTGTAGTTATGGTAACTCACGATATTAGTGAAGCTTTTAAGCTGGGAACTAGAGTTTTAGTCTTTGACAAAATAAAAACCGATAAAGATTTCCCAAATAGATATGGGTCAACAATTGTAAACGATATAGATGCGAGTAAGAAAAAGGAAAGAAAAAATGAGAAGTGAAAATGTAGTATTAAATGAAATATTACCTTCAAGTGTAAAATGGTCAAAAATTATAAAAAGAGGACAAACAATTCAGCTAAAAGCAAAAGGAAATAATGCTAGTTTATCAGCAATGTTTTACAATGCTTCAAATGCTTTTGAGCGATTTAATAGTGCTGATACTGTAAAAATACAATGGAATGCCTTTTTGAAAAAAAATGATGTTCTTTTTTCAGAAATGGGAAGAGTTTTATTTGCAATAACGCAAGATACAACAGATGGTTTATTTGATACTTTAGGTGGAATTTCAAATCCCCGAATTATAAAAGAAAACTTCAAAGAAGAAGCAACTTATGACTCTTGTCGAAATGCTTATTATAAAAGTGATAGGGAAAACTTTTTAATAGAACTTGGAAAATATGGAATGGGTAAAAAAGATATGATTCCTGCACTCAATCTATTTAGAAAAGTAGATGTAAAAGGTGGCTCAAACCTAGAATTAAATCCAAGATGCGCAAAAGAAGGTGATGTTATTGAACTAACAGCTCACATGGATGTGTTATTAATTTTATCAAATACTCCACATGTTATGGATAAAACTGGTGTTTATAATCCAAGTGATATAGAAATCTCAATTTTTGAAAGTGTTCCTTTTAAAGATGAAGATTATGCAGATTTTTCAGATGAAGCTAAAAGAGGCTTTCAAAATAGTAATAGATACTTTGTGTAAGGAGAAAATGATGTCAAAAAATATTGAAAATGCAGTTTATAATGAGAAAATTTTATCAGGACTTCCTTGGGGAAAAGTAATCAAAAAAGGTCAAACTTTTAGAATAGTAGATTTAGAGGGTTGTCAAGCAGTTGATACACTTTTTTACAATGCTAATAATTTTGATGAAAAATATAGTCCAACAGATACGATAAGAGAACAAGGAAGTATTTTTATTACAACTGGAACAAAACTTTTTAGTAGTGATGATAATGTAATGATGGAAATTGTAAAAGACAGTTGTGGAAACCATGATACTTTAGGTGGACATTGTAGTGCTGAGAGTAACTCAGTTAGATTTGGTTTAGATAAAAGATATATGCACTCTTGCAGAGATAATTATTTAACATTAGTTGGTGAACTTGAAATGAGTCCAAAAGATATTACAAATAATATCAACTTTTTTATGAATGTACCAGTTGAAGAAAATGGACATTTAGCAATCGAAGATGGAATATCAAAAAAAGGCGATTATGTTGAAATGGTGGCACTTATGGATACTTTAGTATTAATTTCAAACTGCCCACAACTAAACAATCCTTGTAATGGTTATAACCCAACTCCAATACAACTAATTATCTGGGATAAATAAAAGGTTTAAGAGAACCTCTTTCTCTTTTTTGTAAGACGACTTACAAAATATAATCAATCGGGACGGCCCACAAGATTAATTCTAAGGATGTAAAAATGTTTACAAAAGTATTAATTGCCAATCGTGGCGAGATTGCAAATAGAATAATTAAAACACTAAAAAAAATGGATATACAATCTCTTGCTATTTTTAGTGAAGTTGATAAAAATGCCTCTTATGTAATGAATGCTGATATTAGTGTGCCATTGGGTTCAAATGTTTTAAGTGAGTCATATTTAGATATTGAAAAAATCATCACAATTGCAAAAGAAAATGGTGTTGATGCAATTCATCCAGGATATGGTTTTTTAAGTGAAAATGTAAATTTTGTAAAGGCTTGTGAAGAAAATGGTATTGTTTTTATAGGCCCAAACTCTAAACACATAGAAGATTTTGGATTAAAACACACTGCTCGTCAAATTGCAAAAGATAATGGTGTTCCATTACTTGAAGGAAGTGAATTACTAAAAGATTTAGATGATGCCATAATAACTGCAAAAAATATTGGTTATCCAGTTATGTTAAAAAGTACTGCTGGTGGTGGTGGTATTGGAATGAAACTTTGTTTTAGTGAACAAGAGTTAATTGATGCCTATGAAGGAGTTATCAAACTAGCTGGTGCAAACTTTAGTAATAGTGGTGTTTTTTTAGAAAAATATATCCAAACTGCGCGACATATTGAAGTTCAAATCTTTGGAGACGGTCTTGGAAATGTAAAAACTTTAGGTGAGAGAGATTGTTCAATCCAAAGAAGAAACCAAAAAGTTATTGAAGAGACCCCTGCCCCAAATCTTAGTGATGAATTAAGAGCGCAACTTTTTGTTGCATCTGAAAAATTAGCAAAAGCTGTTAACTATAAAAGTGCTGGAACTGTTGAGTATATTTATGACACATCTGCAGATAAATTTTATTTCCTTGAAGTAAATACAAGATTACAAGTTGAACATGGAATCACAGAAGAAGTTTGTGGTGTTGATTTAGTTGAATGGATGATAAAAATTGCAGGTGGTGATAATACTCCTCTTTTAAATTATAAACACAATCCAAAAGGTCATGCAATTGAAGTGAGAGTTTATGCAGAAGATGGAGGAAAAAATTTCCAACCAAGCACTGGACTTATCACAAAAATTGAACTACCAAGTGATATAAGAGTTGATACGTGGATTGAAGATGGCTGTGAAGTAAGCCCATTTTATGACCCACTTTTAGCAAAAATCATTACTGTTAGTAATACAAGAGAAGAGAATATTTTAAAACTTCAAAATGTTTTAGAAAAAAGTAAAATCTATGGAATTGAATCAAATCTTTCTTATCTTGAAAGTATCTCTAAACAAGAGTTTTTCAAAGATGCAACTTTTTACACAAAAGTTCTTGATAGTTTTGAATATGCACCTTTTAAAGTAGATATTTTAAAATCTGGAACAATGACTACTATTCAAGATTTCCCAGCAAGGCAAGGATTTTGGGCAGTTGGAATTCCACCATCGGGTGCAATGGATAGTTTAACTCCAAGACTTTTAAATAAACTTTTAAATAATGAAAAAAATGCACCTTTTATTGAAATGACATTTATAGGTGCAAGTTTTAAATTCAGACAAGATGCTATTATTGCTTTTGGTGGGGCAGATATGCAAACTTGTATTAATGGTAAAAAAGTTGAAATGTTTAAAGCCCTAGAAGTAAAATGTGGGGATATTTTAGAGTTTAAAAAAGTAATTGGCGATGGAAATAGAACTTACTTAGCAATTGCAGGTGGTTTTGATACAGCTACTTATCTTGGAAGTGCTTCAACATTTACCCTTGGAGAGTTTGGAGGACATGGTGGGCGAGCTTTAAAAGCTGGTGATGTTTTAAGTTTTAATGTACTAAAAAAAGAGATTTACACTCCTTTAGTTCAAACTCCTGCTTTAGTAAATGAGTGGGAAATTGGTGTTGTTTATGGACCACATGGAAGTCCAGATTTTTTCACAAATTCTGATATAAAAGAGTTTTTTGAAGCTTCATGGGAAGTTCACTTTAATTCAAGCAGAACGGGTGTTAGACTAATAGGACCAGCTCCCTCATGGGCAAGAAATGATGGAGGAGAAGCTGGACTTCATCCCTCAAACATCCATGATAATGCTTATGCTTTTGGAACTATAGATTTTACAGGAGATATGCCAGTAATTCTAGGACCTGATGGGCCAAGTCTTGGGGGATTTGTTTGTCCTGCAACTATTATTTCATGTGAACTTTATAAAGTTGGACAATTAAAAGCAGGAGATAAAATCAAATTTAAAGCAGTGAGTTTAGAAAATGCAGATTTAATGACAAAAGCTTATGAAGATGCCATTGGATCAAATAGTTTATTACCAAAATTAGCTGATTATGTGATTGATTTTGATGAAAAAATAGCAACGCCAATTATTGATGTTTTAAAATATGATGAACTTGATATTGATATTACAATTAGATGTGCAGGAAATGAGTTTATTTTAGTTGAAGCTGGTGAGTTAAAACTGGATATTGAACTGAGATTTTTTATCCATGCATTAATGACTTATATTGAAGAGAAAGATTTATCTGGAATTATTGATTTAACCCCTGGAATTAGAAGTTTACAAATTCATTTTAATACTCAAGTTGTAAGTAGAACTGATATTTTAGCACTTGTAAAAGAGGCTATTTTAGATCTTAAAAATATTGAAGATTTAGAGGTAGATTCAAGAACTGTTTGGCTTCCACTTTCATGGAATGACCCAAGTATTCAAATTGCAATCGATAAATATCAACAAGGAGTTCGACCAAATGCCCCTTGGTGTCCTTCAAACATTGATTTTATTAGAAGAATAAATGGCTTAAAAAATACAAATGAAGTAAGAGATATTATTTTTACTGCTGATTATTTGGTTATGGGTTTAGGAGATGTTTATTTAGGAGCTCCAGTTGCCACGCCACTCAATCCAGCTCAAAGATTAGTAACAACAAAATATAATCCAGCAAGAACTTGGACAGCTCAAAACTCTGTTGGAATCGGTGGAGCTTATATGTGTGTATATGGAATGGAAGGGCCTGGTGGTTACCAACTATTTGGACGAACTTTACAAATGTGGAATACATATAGACAAACTAAAGAGTTTAATAAACCTTGGCTTTTAAGATTTTTTGACCAAATCAAGTTTTATCCTGTAACAACTGAAGAGTTACATGAAATTAGAGAAAAATTCTTATATGGAAAATTTCCTTTAACAATAGAAGATAAAACATTTAAACTAAAAGAGTACAAGGCATTTTTAAAAGCAAATGAAGAGCAATCAAACTCTTTTCAAACAAAAAGAGGACAAGCTTTTGAAGATGAAAGATTAATGTGGAAAGAAAAGGGTCTTGATAGTTTTGATACAAAAATAGAAGCAAGTGAAGATAAAGATGCTCTTATTTTAGCTGCTAATGAAGAAGCAGTTGAATCAATTATGTCTGGAAATATTTGGAAAATAGAAGTTCAAATAGGTGACATTGTAAAAGCAGGAGATGTTTTAGTTATCTTAGAATCTATGAAAATGGAAGTAGATATTGAAGCTGAAATTAGTGGAACTGTATCTGGGATTTTGTATAAAGAAGGTGACAATATTCAATCAGGTGATGTATTAGTTGTAATAAAAAAGGATGAAAAATGAATCTAAATATAAATACTCTAAGAGAAAATTATCTTGAAAACAAAACTTCAATAAGAGAAGTTATCACATTTATTCAAACAAAAATAGAAGAGACAAAAAATCACAATATTTGGATTTATACTTTAAATGAAAATGAGTTAGAACCATATATAAAAAATCTTGAGGGGAAAAATCCAAAGGATTTTCCTCTTTATGGAATACCCTTTGCCATAAAAGATAATATTGATTTAGCAAATATTCCTACAACTGCTGGATGTGCTGAATATAAATACATTCCAAAAGAGTCAGCTTTTGTTGTAGAAAAACTAATAAAAGCAGGTGCAATTCCAATAGGAAAAACAAACCTAGACCAGTTTGCAACTGGACTTGTGGGAACAAGAAGCCCTTATGGAGAGTGTAAAAACTCAATAAATCCCCAATATATTTCAGGTGGTTCAAGCTCAGGAAGTGCTGTAAGTGTTGCCCTTAAGATGGCTAGTTTTTCCCTTGGAACGGATACAGCAGGAAGTGGACGAGTTCCAGCTGCTTTTAATAATCTAATTGGATTAAAAGCCACAAAAGGAGTTGTAAGTACAAGTGGAGTTGTTCCTGCTTGTAGAAGTTTGGATTGTGTAACTGTTTTTGCAAAAGAGTTAAGTTCTATAAAAACTGTTTTTGAAATAGTTAATAACTATGATGAAAAAGATATTTATAGCAGAGTTTATACTTCTACAAAAAAAGAGTCTAAAGAGCAATTTACCTTTGCAATTCCACAAAAATCTCAATTGAAATTTTTTGGTGATGATGAAGCAGAAAAACTATTTTTTCAAGCGGTTAAAAAGTTTGAATCACTTGGTGGAAAAGCTTACGAGATAGATTATGAACCATTTAATCAAAGTGCAAATCTACTTTATAGTGGGCCTTGGGTAACTGAAAGATTTATTGCAATTAAAGATGTTATTACAAAAACTCCCCTAGTTGTAAATGAAACAGTAAGAACTATTATTTCAAGTGGACAAAATAAAGATGCAATTAACTACTTTGAATCAGAATATATTTTGAAAACAAATAGAAAAATTGCAGATAAGATTTTTGCCAATTTTGATTTTATGTTAACACCAACAACTGGAACTATTTATAAAATAGATGAAGTAAATGCAGATCCAATTCAACTAAATACAAATCTTGGATACTACACAAACTTTATGAATCTTTTAGATTTATCAGCAATTGCAGTTCCTGCTGGATTTAGAAAAAATGGACTTCCTTTTGGAGTTACAATAGTTGCAGATGCTTTTGATGAAAAAATCTTACTTGATTATTCAAAAAAATATTTAAAGGCTTAATATGAGTGAAAATGAAATATTAGTAGGAGTTTGTGGAGCTCACATGAGTGGATTGCCATTAAATTGGCAACTTACTGATTTGGATGCAACTTTAGTAAAACAGGCAAAAACTAAAAAAGGTTATAGACTTTTTTTACTTGAAAATAAAAATCCAATCCGCCCAGGAATGGTATATGATTCTTCGTGTAATACTCAAATAGAAGTTGAAATTTGGTCAATGAGAGTTGAAAACTTTGGAAAGTTTATGAAACAAATTACTTCACCACTTGGAATTGGAACAGTTTTTTTAGAAGATGAAACTACTATTTATGGATTTTTATGTGAAAGTGATTATATAAAAGATGCAAAAGAGATAAGTGAATTAAAAAGCTGGAGAGCTTTTTTATGTCAATAACAGCTCTTGCTTGGAGTTATCTAGTTATTGCTGGATTACTTGAAGCACTGTGGGCAATGGGATTAAAGTTTAGTGATGGTTTTACTAAACCCATGCCTACAATTATTACTTTGATTTTAGTAATATGTAGTTTTTTCCTTCTTTCAAAATCCATGAAAGTTCTTCCAGTTAGTGTAGCTTACGCAGTTTGGTGTGCTATTGGTATTATTTCGTTGGTTGTGATTGAATATTTTTACTCAAATACAGATTTAAATTTACAAAAAATAGGTTCGATTCTTTTGATTATTATTGGAATAGTTGGATTAAAACTTTCCAACTAATTTTATAAAAGAGTAGGAAGAACCCTACTCTTTTGTTAGTGATTATGATGTTTTAATTTTTTCTTTTGAATTGATTTGATATTTATAATCATAGCAATTGAAACTATAAATGCAATGATAAAAAATCCTGCAAATACGTAAAGTGTTTGAGAGTATGAACCCGTTGCATCTTTTACCATAGAAATAATTAGTGGTCCAACAAGCCCTGCTGCTGCCCATGCTGTTAAAATATATCCATGAATTGCACCAAGTTCTTTTGTTCCAAAAATATCACCGATATATGCAGGAATTGAAGCAAATCCTCCACCATAACAAGTCATAATAAAGTATAAAACTACTTGAAATACAACTATCTCTTTAATTGATGGCAACATATAAAATGCCACAATTTGAGTTGCAAAAAATATAACATATACAATTGGTCTTGTTAAATAATCACTTAACGATGCCCAAATAAGTCGCCCTGCTCCATTAAAAATTCCCATTAAACCAACAGCAGCAGCTGCTGCAATTGCAGTCATTCCTAGAACTTCTTGTAAAAGTGGAGACGCAACTCCAATAATTGCAATACCACAAGTGATATTTATAAATAACATTATCCAAAGACCATAAAATCTAGGTGTTTTAATAGCTTCACTTAAACCAATAAAAGCTAAATCTTCTTTGATTTTCTTTTTACCCTCTTTGATTTTTTGCTCAAATCTTTTTGGTAAATACTCATCATGTGGTTTTTCTAAATATAGTGCTGATGAAAACATTATTACAAAATAAGTTGCACCTAAAATAAAAAATGTTCCTGAAATTCCAACAGCTTCAATCAAAATTTTAATTGTTGGTCCCCAAACAGCAGAAGCAAATCCAAATCCCATGATTGCAAGTCCTGTTGCCATTCCTCTTTTATCAGGAAACCATTTTACTAAAGTTGAAACAGGGGAAATATATCCAATTCCAAGACCACAACCACCAAGAACTCCATAGAAAAAGTATAACAACAGTTTTGATTCCATCATTATTGCTAATCCTGAACCCATAGTTCCTAGACCAAAAAGTGAAGCTGCAATTATTGCAGAGACTCTTGGACCATTTTTCTCAACAAATTTTCCCATTAACGCAGCACTTAAACCTAAGAAAAATATAGCAACACTAAAAGCAATAGTAACATCTGTTAAATCCCAGTTCATTTGAGCTTGGATAGGTTTTACATAAACACTCCAAGCATAAACAGAACCAATACATATATGAACACCCACAGCACTTAAAGCCATAAGCCAACGGTTTTTTTCTACCATTATATAACCCTTCTTAATAAACAATTTTTTAAGGCGGGATTTTAGCCTAAAGAAGATAAAATTAGTCTTCTTTAGTTTGAGAAAATGAGATTTTTCAGGCTTTTTTCTTCATCAATTGCTACAAATTCTTCTACATTTTCCAATCTTCTTACAAATTTAAAAGATGGTGCAAACTCTGAGAATTTATTTTTTATAAAATCAGAATCAAGGTCAGGAGCATTTAAACATGACAATATGGTACAGTTTGGAGCTGCTAATTCATTTAATCTTCTGATGATTTTTTCATAATCTTTGCTAGCTTCAAAGCTTCCCTTTTGAAGAGATGGTGGATCAATTACGATAATTTCATAAGGTCCCTCTTTTTTGATTCTATTCCATGATTTTAAAATATCGTATGGTAAAAATTTTACTTTTTTTGTATCAAGATTATTTAGATGATGATTTGTTCTTCCAGTTGTTAGTGCATTTTTTGCCATATCCACATTTACAACTTTTAAAGCTCCACCACTTATGGCACAAACAGAAAAAGCACAAGTATAAGAGAAAAGATTTAGAACATTTTTATCTTTTGAAATCTCTTTTATAAAACTTCTTCCATTTTTCATATCTGGAAAAATTCCTATATTTTGATTTGAAAAATTCAGCGCATATTTTAAACCATTTTCATAGGCAATGGGATTTTCAGGGATTTTCCCTCTTAGAATTTCATAAAGATTATCTTTTTTATATCTTCTTTGAATTATCAGAGTTTTAAAACCTTTTGTGGCATAAACCTCATCAAGTATTTTTGTTATCTCTTTTTGAGTATCAACATCAACTTCTTCGAAAAAAGTTGCCATTAAAATATCATTTATACTATCAACCACTAAGTAATTAAAATCATCATAAAAGTTCCCACGACCATGGAAAACTCTCTTGAAATCTACACTTTTATTTTCAAGATTTTTAAGAATTATCTCTTTTAATTTTTCTATATTTATACTATTCAAACTTATACTCTTTTATTGAAATTATTTTGTATTCGAAGAAGTTATCATTTATAGAAAATTCAAACTCTTCATTTAAAGTTTTATTTAACAAAGCTTTACCAACTGGAGATTTATTTGATATTTTATTTTCATTTGGATTTGTTTCGTGAGTTCCTAGAATTATAAAAGTTTTCTCTTTTTGAGTATTCAAATCTTCAACCACAATAACTGATCCAAAATTTACTTTTGTATGTGGAATCAAAGATATATCAATTACTTCACTATTGTTTATAATCCTATCTAAAAAACGAAGTCTTTTATCAGTATTTCGTATCTGTTCTTTTGCAGCTATATATTCAGCATTTTCACTTCTATCGCCGAGTTGTGCGGCGATTTCTTTCTCTTTCACCCAATAGGTTTTCTCTTTGAGTAAACCTTTGAACTCTTTTACTATTTTTTCGAAACCATGTTTTGTAATTAAATCTTTTTGCATGGCGCAATTATATTAAGTTTTTATATATTTCTTTGTTAATCTTGCATAATCATAAAAATCACTTAACATCAAATATCTCATTTGAACATCTTGGAATTTTTGAACAAGCATAAAATTTCCCTCGTTGAACAAACTCACATCATGTATGAACTCTTTTGGATATCTTAGTTTTTCCTCTTTTATTGAAGGAAAACACTCCATAAAATCTAAAAAAAGAGCATTTATTATCTCTTCTTTCTCTTTTGTGGTATCTGTTAGAAAATCTTTTACAGTTTCAAACTCTTGGCAAATTTCAATTAAACATTTGTGCATGAGTCACTACTTGAACAAGTATTTAGTTTTTTGTTTGTATCTATATTTGTATTTAATAACTCGTTTATTTTTTCAATATCAAATCCACAAAGTTTAACTCCATTTATATCTAACAATGGTCTTTTAATTAAAATTGGATTTTTTATCATAAGCTCTATCGCTTCATCTTTTGACAAAGTGTTTATGTCTATCTCATTATCTCTTATTTGTGGAGCAAAAGGATTGAATATATCAATTACTTCTAAACCTTTAAAAAACTCTCCAAGAGTTTGCGTTGTCCATTTTGTATCAAGTAGACTTTTTACACTAAAAGAAATATTATGACTTTTTAGTAACTCTTTTTGTTTAGCATTACCGCTACAACCAGTTTTTTCGTAAAATGTAAAATTATAGAATGTGAAATTGCTCATAATCTCTCTTTTTTACATACTTATATGCAAATTCTATACCTTATTAAAATAGCTTATCCACAAGCTTACTTATAGCCATTTTTTGTAAGAGATGAAGAGAGCTTTTATTACTCCATTTTTCTATCTCTTTTTTGTAGTGTTCTAATATTAAAATATCTATTAGCTCTTTCTTTTGTATTAAATACTCTAAATGCTCTTTTAACTCATCTTGGCTTAATTCACTTACATCTTTTAGTTTATAAAACAGAGCCTCTTTAAAGTCTTCATCTATATACTCATGCGCTCTTTGCAAAAATATTGTAGCTTCTATTTCATCAGCAAAAATGTCATTCCATTTTCTTCCATTTTTTAACTGATCCACTGCTACATCTAAAAAAACTGGAACTATTTGTAATACTTTATTTAACTCTTTAAAATCATCATCTATTAAAGACCTAAAAAGCATTCTTGTTCTATTTTTTATTTTTACTCGTAAATCTTCCTTATCTACAACATCTCTATGAAGTAGAGAAAATCTTTTAAAAGCATTTAGTTTTGAGTGATTAAAAGCCATAATAGAAACAAGTGGTTCAATATCTTCTATTTGTGCTTCACATGAGCCATTTGGTCTACAAAAAGCCCAATAAAGTCTAGCTTCCATATCTGGATGATTTAAATACTTTTCATCCCCTAAGGCTTCAAAATCATCTTCCTCTTTTAACTCTTCAACTTCTTCTTTATATGTTAAATTGAATAACTCTTCCATATTGCTCAAACTTTCTTAGATTTTTTTTATTACTTATTATAAAAAGTGTATTACACAATAGTGACTCACTTATATCAAACTCTCCATCTGTTAGAGCAATAAGTAAACTATCATTTCTTACTTCACTTGATTTTCTTAAATAAATTAATAGCTCATCAAAATTTGTACCACCATTTGATTTAGGAATTAGTAACTCTTTATTACTCAAAGGATTAAAGCTATCAAAACTAATAATATATTCATTTCTAACTTTTAAGTCAAAGGGTAAAATATCTATTTTATACTCATAAAAACTCTCAGCTATTTCACTTATGATTCCTAAAAACTTTTTATACTCATCAAGGCTAACACTAGATGAGCTATCAAGTGCTACAAAAATATTTAGGTTGTCATTTAGTTTTTTAGTTCCTGGCATATAAATGCCTCTATCTATAAATCTTTTATTGGGTCTTTCATAAGAGATTTGTTTTTCAAAAAATGAACTTATTAAATACTCTTTTAACACATCGTGTAAATCTATTTCTGGTTTTATCAATGTATCTATTTCTATACTCATTCCCTCATATAAATTTGAAGATTTTTTTGCAAGACTTAAAGCTTGGATTATTATTCCATCTAGTTTCTCTTGGTTAACTTTTTCGCTTTTTGTTAAAACCTCATCTAAATCTAACTTTGATTTATCATAGGCATTTGATTCTATATTTCCTTTTTTGTCAGGAGTTGTTTTACTTAACTCCTCTTTTTTCTTTTTATATAAAATCTCATAAACTTCTTCAACACACTTATCTTTTAAAGTTACATCAAGTATCTCATCAGCTGGTCTTGTTCCAACATTTTCAAAAGTTGTTAAGATATTGTTTATTACCACATCACAAGCTTGATTCCAAGTATGTCTATCTCTCGTTTTTTGTCTATATGGATGTTTTAAAACAATATGAAGCAAAGTATGAGCATATAAATATGTAATCTCATCCCTTGAATATTGTGTTAATTTTTCCGTATCAATTGTGATTTTAAAACCATCTGTTAAAAAAGCACTATTGATATTCCCTTTAAACTCACTATTTATACTTAAAGCTAAAACTGATAAAAAAGGATGGTTAAATAAAAAACTTATCCTAATTTTCTCAAAAATGTCTTTATAATATGTAGTCTCCATATTTCTCCATCCATTTATCAAACTCATCTAAGAGTGCTATGTTTTCATCTTTTACTATTAAATCTTTTATAAGCATAACAGCAAACTCAACTGGTAAACTTTTACTATAAGCAAAGATATTTATAGCTTGATTTGTATTTTCATATTTTTCTATTACAGCAGAACATAAAGCGTATAAAGCACTTGGTTCTTGCGGAATAATTTCACAAGTTCCATTTAGAACATCATCAATATTTGGTAAAGTTTTATAAACTTTTATAAATGAGATAAATTCAACAGCAGCTGCATATCCCACTGTTCCATAAATGATTGGAGAGATAAGATTAACATTACTCTCTGTTTTTAGAATATTTGACATCATACTCCAAGCCCTTGGTGTACAAAAAGCAGGATTTGTTTCAGTTGCATTTGGAACTTCACTACTTAATAAATCTGGTCTAAAACCTAAAAAACCTAAGATATATGAGTGAATATTATTTAAAATCGCCCAATTTTTAAAGTCATCATATTTTGCTTCTAAAAGTAAATGAACCATTCTATTTACAAGTGGACTAGGAAGTTTAAAAACAATTCCTTTATCATTTATCTTATTTCCAGCACATACAATTTTCCAATTTTTTGGAAGTGAATACTCCCCTATTTTTCTATCAAGAACAAGCTGATAAATTGCTGCTTGAACAGATAGTGAAGCTGAGTTTAACTCATCTAAAAAAAGAATCCCTGCTGAATTTTGGTCAAGTGGCAAAAAAACTGGTGGCATCCAAACTGTTTGATTGTTTGTAATTGTTGGAATTCCTCTTAAATCAACCGCATCAAGTTGAGAAAGTCTTACATCAACTAATTCTAAATTATTCTTTTTTGCAATATCATTTACAATATAAGATTTTCCAATTCCTGGACTTCCATGGATGAAAACTGGCATATCACTTTTTAGTAATATTTGAAGTTGTTTGTATAGTTCTATTGTTCCAATTGAAGGAGTTACCATTTTATAACCTATTTTTTACATAGACCTTGCAATTTCTATACCTCTTTATAAAACACTTTTAACAGTTTTGATAATTATGGCCGCCACTTCATAGGGATTTGCATTTGCAGCAGGTCTTCTATCTTCGATTCTGCCTTTCCAATCATTTTTTACAGTTGCAAGGGGAATTCTAATTGAAGCACCTCTATCAGAGACTCCATAAGAAAATGAGTTTATATTTTGAGTTTCATGCTTACCCGTTAATCTTAACTCATTACCTGCACCATAAACTTTTATATGCTCCAAGTGAGTCTCTTTAAATGCTTCACAAATTTTGTCAAATATCTTTTTATCCCCTGATTTTCGTAGTACCTTAGTTGAAAAATTTGCATGCATACCTGCACCATTCCAATCTCCTGCAACTGGTTTTGGGCTTAAATCTACTTTTACATTGTATTGTTCACAAATTCTCTCTAAAAAATATCTAGCAACCCATAGTTGGTCACAAGCTTCTGTGGCATTTTTTGAAAATATTTGATATTCCCATTGTCCCATCATTACTTCAGAGTTAATTCCCTCAATATTTAAACCAGCTTCTATACACATATCTAAGTGTTCTTCTACTATTTGTCTTCCAACAGCATTAGCGGCTCCAACAGAGCAATAATATGGACCTTGAGGTGCTGGAAATCCATCTTCAGGAAAACCAATTGGTTTATTTGTATCTAAATCGATTAAAGTATATTCTTGTTCAAAGCCAAACCAAAAGTCATTTTTTTTATCAATAGTTGCTCTTGTATTTGAAACATGAGCTGTATCATCTGAATTTAATACTTCATTTAAAACTATAAAAGCATTTGCTCTTGCTGGATCTGGATAAATAGCAACTGGTTTTAAAATACAATCAGAATTATTTCCTGTTGCTTGTTGTGTTGATGAACCATCAAAACCCCAAATCTCACAATCTTCTAATTTTCCACTAAAACTTTTAACTACTTTTGTTTTACTTCTTAAACTTTGTGTAGGTTTATATCCATCTAACCAAACATATTCCAATTTTGTTTTTTTCATATTAATCTCCTATGTAGTTTGGATTCATTCTATAACAATATTTCTATTTTAGGACTCTATAGTTACTATGGGATTACCAAATTTAAGAATATAGTATAATTGCCTAAGATAAAAAAATAGGATTTACATTGCCATACATAAAAAAAGAGTTTAAAACCATAAAAGGGAAAAAAATAGAGGACTTCTTAATCCAAGATATTCCCCTAGATTCAAAACTACTTTTAACTCTTTTAGAAAAAGGCAAAATAAGTGATGAAAAGAACAAAAGACTTCAAAAAAATCAAATTATAAAATCAGATTTTATTTATATAGTGATTTTTGAGCCCCAAACAAAAGGTTTAAAACCAATCTTCGACTCTTTTCATTTTGCTATTTTTGATAAACCAAGTGGAATTATGGTTCATCCCTCTTCTCACCAACTAAATGTTTATACTCTTTTAGATGAAATAAAATATCAATTTGGAGAGAAGGGCTCTTTAGTTCACCGAATTGATGCTGAAACTTCTGGATTAGTTCTTGTGTCTAAAAATGCCTTTAGTGACATGATGCTAAAAAACATGTTTGAAGAAAAACTCTATACAAAAAAATACAAAGCTTTAGTAAATGGAGAAATAAAAGAAGAGTTAACAATAAACACTCCAATCACAAATGATACAGGTTTAATAAAACTAAAAATGAAAACAGATGTAAATGGAAAAGAGTCAACTACAATCATAAAACCAATCTTTTATGACAAAAAAAATAATGAAACTTTAATAGAAGCTATTCCCTTAACAGGTAGACAACATCAAATTAGAGTTCATTTAAACTCAATAGGACATAAAATCATGGGTGACCCAATCTATGGAGTTGATGAAAAATTTGCTAATGATTTTTTAAAAAATAACATTTCCCAAGAGGAAAGAATAAAAGTTATTAAAAGAGAAAGACTAATGCTCCAAGCTGATTATTTGGAGTTTGAATTTTTAGAAATAACTTATAAATTTAAATCAAAGCGAGTTTTTTAAAGAAATTTAGGAGTATAATAACAATCAAGTTTATATTTTGGGGATTTTGTGGACAGTAAAGAACAACAAATATTAAAAATTATCAAGTACATTCCATCTGCATTTATAGTAATCTCATCTATTATAGTTACACTTTTTTTCTATCTTGAAAATAAAAAAACTTTTTTAAATGAGAAAGAGAATATTGAAAAGAATTATATTTTAGAAAATAAAGCAATTGCTAGGGATGAAGTTAATAGAGTTTATGACTTCATACAACACTTACAAAAAACCACAGAATTTGAACTAAAAGAGTCAATAAAAAATAGAGTTTATGAAGCTCATACAATTGCAACTTCTATTTACAATAAATACAAAGACAAAAAATCAAAAGAAGAGATATTAGAGATTATAAAAACCACTTTAAATGATTTTAGATATAACAGTGGTAGAGGTTACTTCTTTATTGATAATAGTCTTGGAGAAAAAGTATTACAACCGCCAAATAAAGCCCTTGAAGGTAAAAATTTATTAAACTATAAAGATGCCCACGGCTATCAATTTATGCAAAGTATTGTAAAAACAATTAATGATAAAACTGAAAGATTTGACCAATATTATTGGGAAAATCCAAATAGTAAAGTTAATAATTCAAAAAAAATCTCATTTTATAAATATTTTGAACCATTTAATGTAGCAATTGGAAGCGGTGAATATGTTGAAGATTTTGAAAAACAAATCCAAAAAAAAGCACTTGATTTTATAAATTTAATTCGTTATGGTAAAAGTGGTTATATTTTTATAATAAATTATGATGGAATATATTTAAATCATATTAGACCTGAATATATAGGTAAAGATGCTTCTGAAAACAATGACACCATTGATATAAAAAAAGTTATTGATAACTTAATAATTATTTCAAAAAATGGTGAAGGTTACTTATCTTATACTCAAAATAAAAAACCCAATACAGATTTACCTACCCATAAAATTAGTTTTGTAAAAGGTTTAAACGATTGGGGTTGGATGATTGGAACTGGTTTCTATGAAGATGAAATAAATGAAACTATCAAAAAAAGAGAACAAGAACTTAATGAAAAGTTTGATACTTATATTAGAAATATCTTTATTTTATCAACATTTTTAACTTTGGTTCTACTATTTATTTCTAGATATGTATCAAATTTCTTTACAAATAAGTTTAATGAACACAAAAAAGAGTTAGAAAAAAAACAAAACATTTTATATCAACAATCAAAAATGGCTTCAATGGGAGAGATGATAGGAAATATTGCCCACCAATGGAGACAACCACTATCTACAATTACAACAGCATCAACGGGTATTTTATTAGAAAAAGAGTTGGGAATACTTCAAGATCAAACACTAAAAGATTATCTGCATAAAATAAATAAATCAGCACAATATTTATCTAAAACCATAGATGATTTTAGAAACTTTTTTAATCCAGAAAAAGTTAAAAACTATTTCTTTTTATCAAATGCTTTTGAAACAGCTTTAGAGTTATTATCTGCACAATTTAACTCTCAAAATATAAAAATCATAAAAGATATTGAAGATATTGAAATAAATAGTTATGAAAATGAACTAATTCAAGCTTTTATAAATATTCTTAATAATGCAAGGGATGAATTAAAAGAAAAAGAGTTACCTAATAAATTAATTTTCATTTCTACTTCAAAAAATGAGAGTGAAGTAATTATTAAAATAAAAGATAATGCAGGTGGTATTGCAAAAGAGCATATTAATAAAATATTCGAGCCTTACTTTACTACAAAACACAAGTCTCAAGGTACAGGAATTGGTTTATATATGACAGAAGAGATTATTGTAAGACATTTAAAAGGTACTATTGAAATTAAAAATGATGAATTCACTTATGAAGATTCTTCATATATTGGAGCGGAATTTACAATTAAAATTCCACTTAATTGAAAGTCCATTAATAAAATATTATAACTATAAGTACCATTAATTACTTTTTATTTCCTAGTTACATTTTATATAAAACAGATTTATTTCTACCACTATTTTTTGCTTGATAAAGTGCTGTATCTGCTTTTTTGATTAATGATTCAACTGTATCATTATCTTCAAATGAAGCTATTCCTAAACTAATTGTTTTATTTCCTACTTCTTCAAAGCTAAAGCTTTCAATTGCTATTCTAATTTTTTCTGCTAATAAAAATGCCGATTCAGATGTAGTTTGAGGACAAATAATAATAAACTCTTCTCCTCCAAATCTTCCTGATATATCTGATTTTCTACTATTGTCAATAATTAATTTTGCAGTTTGAGCTAAAACAATATCTCCAACTTGATGCCCGTAGATATCATTTACATCTTTAAAATGGTCAACATCTATCATAATCACTGATAATCCATAAGAGTGTCTTTTATGTGCTTCAACTTCTATTTTGATAAATTCATCAACCATTCGTCTATTATATATACCTGTTAATGTATCTATTGCTGCAATTTTCTCAAGTTCTTTTTTTGCAGTAATATCAACACCTAAAGAGACGAATGTTTCTATTTCATTATCTTCATTTAATGTTGGAATTATATGTTGTTCAAGCCAATAAGGTTCACCATCTTTTCTCTTATTTTTAATCTCACCATTCCATGTTTTACCATTTAAAATTGCTTCCCATAAGTTTTTAAAGAGAGTTCTGTCTTTATCTGGATGACTAATTATATGCATCTTTTGTCCAACAAGTTCATCTTTTGTATAACCAGAAGATTCAACAAATGCACTACTTACACTAATAATGGTACTATCTTTTTTTGTTGTTGATGTAATTATATATCTATCTATTATTGATGCAAATTCATTTAATTTATTATGAGCTTTTAATAGCGCTTTTTGAAGTTTTATTGGTTTTCTTGAAATGTAAAGTGCAATGATAAAGCTTAAAATTATTGTTAAAATCAAAACAATAACTGCTGTTTTAATTTTTATATTTATTAAATTCTTTTCATAGGCAAGATTAGTTTTTAAAACAAAAACTGCATTATCATCATTATTTAAAATATTACCAAGAGAATAAGTATAAACTTCTTTTACATCTAAACCATTTGGAAAGTCTTCTTTTAAATCTCTTTTTATCTCTTTATATTTATTAAATGAAAATTGATTATCTGGATGTAAAATATAGTTATTATCTTTATCTATTATAAAATGTTCAAATACTGTAGATTTACCAATAGAATCAAACAAATCATTTGTAAGTACATTAACAATAACCATACCAATAAAACCATTATTTTTAAAAAGAGGCATTGCTATTCTTATAGTTGGTTTATATGGTACTTCTATTTTTCCATTTTCTATATTTAAATCAAGTTTAGAATGCCATATTGTTTGATATGTCATTTTTGATACTTCTTGAAAATAATCCCTATTACTTTTATCTTGAAGTTTTTCTTTTACTACAAGAAATGCTTGACCATTCTCTTTATTTCTATCAACTCTAATAATCTCTTTTCCTTCTTTTGAAAGAAGTCTTGCTTGCATAATTTTATCGTAAGAACCAGTAACTGCTAAAAATATCTGCTCAAGTTCTTCTTCTGTATGTGAATTATTTGTAGCTGAAAATTCAAGAATAGTTTTATTAGTAGCAAGTGAATTAACAATATCATCCATATTCTTAAGGGCTTGTTTTAATATTATCTCTGTTTTAATTTCAAATATTTCTTGTGCTTTTTTATCTGTACTTTTATGTATATCATCAATCTGCAACATATAATTTATTATTGCTCCAAAAGAAGAAATCATAATTCCAAATATAATGAAATAAATTGTGAAATATTTATGGAAATTTTGTTGAGACATTTATAGACCTTATAGGGTGAGTTTGTATGATTTTGTATGTGTTTTATTCTTGATGAATTTCCCATTATACAATAATTAGATCAATATTATCTAGCTTAGAGTAATATTATTAAAAATATAATTATTATTACAATTGAAAAAGTTAATATGCCAAAACTATTCCACTATAAAATTTGTTTTATTAAAAGGTGTTTTATGTAATTTAGTTTTTATTTAATAAACTTCTTACCTAAGCAATATTAGTACAATTTCGACCGTGCTCTTTTGAAAAATACATTGCTTTATCAGCACGTTCAATAAAGTTATCTATATTTTCATTTAAAATAAATTCTGCAATTCCTATACTAATAGTTACTGAACTTTTCATCTCTTCAAAAATCTGTTCTTCTATAGCTTTTCTTAATTTTTCGCACAATAAAAAACATTGTCTAGCATTTATATCAGGAGTTACTATTAAAAACTCTTCACCACCCCATCGTCCAAGAATATCAGTTTTTCTAATATTATTTTGAAGTATTTTTGAAACTTCTTTAAGAACAGTATCCCCAACTTGATGTCCATAAGTATCATTTATTTTTTTAAAATAATCTATATCCAATAAAACTACACACATATATCTATTATGTCTATTTACAATGGCCATTTGTGATGTTAATACACTTTCAACATAAGCTCTATTATAAAGTTTAGTAAGATTATCTGTAATAGCTAATTCCTGAGCTAACTTTTTATCTGTTATATCTTGATAAATTGCACGATAACCTAGATGCTTTTTAGAACTATCTACTATTGGTTCAATAATAACATCAACCCAATAATATTCACCATTTTTTTTTCTATTTTTTATTTCACCTGTCCAAATATTACCTTGAGAAATTGTTTCCCATAACTCATTAAATAAAGATGCTGGCATATTACTATGGCTAATTTTACTAAATCTTTTTCCTACAATCTCTTTTAATTTATACCCTGATATTTTACAAAATGCATCACTAGTACTTGTTATATTTCCTACAAAATCTGTTGTTGTAATGATTACATATTTATCAATCATTGAACGTTCTTCTTGAAGTTTTGAAGTTTTATCTCGAATAATTTTTTTAAGTCTTTGAGCTATTAAAAATAAAATAGCAATCACTATTAAAAATACAAATGCTACGCCTAGAAGAATATTGTAATAGTAATCATATTTATTTATTTGTTTATTTGAATCCCAAATAAGGTTTTCAAGGGCTTTATGAAGTGAATCTTTTGAAGCTTTATTTATATTTTCATATATTTCTGAAATACGATAAAAACGCTCAACACTTGTATAACCTATTTGTATCATAGAAGGTATCATCATTTTTTCAATTGAATTTGCTTCAAATAAAAGATGCTCATAACTAAATCTTGCACCATATTTTTCTATTAAAATTCTGGCACTCTCTTCTTTATTTTCTAAAGCATATTTCCAACCTCGAATTGAAGCATCTAGAAATTTCTTTGCTTGTTCTGGATTTTTTTCAAGATTAGCTTCTGTTGAAAATAGATTATCACCATAAAGGTCAATTCCATAATTTAAAGGATTAATAATATTAACTTCAATTCCTTTTGATTTCATAATATCTGGCTGATCACTAATATATGCACTCATAACATCAATTTCACCACGAATAAATGCATTATTTGTAAAATCTAAAGGTTTATAAATATAATCATTTGGAGTGATTTTTGCTTCTAAAAGCATGGCAAGAAGTGGTGCATCATCAATACTTTGTTGAAAAGAGATAATTTTACCTTTCATCTCAAAAGGGCTAACTATTCCCGAACTTTTTTTAGAGATAAAAACTAAAGGAGAATGTTGAAAAAATGAACCAATAATTTGAACAGGATTTCCCTGAGCTCTATAAAGTAACAAAGCTGAATCAGCAACACCATATTGTGATTCTCCCTTTATAACTTGCTCAATATTGTTCTTTTTAGGGTCTCTTTCAAGAATATTTACATCAAGTCCAGCTTCAGAGTAATAACCTTTTTCCAAAGCCATATAATAACCAGCAAATTGGAACGAGCTAAACCATTTTAGTTGTAAATTAATTTTCTCTTTTGGAAATTGAGTTGTAGCATTTAGGGTAATAGTAAAAATTAATATTGTAAAAAATATTATTTGATTCTTTTTCATGGGAGCCTATTTTAAATATGTATATTTATTATATCTAAAAGAGTTTTAATATCTAAAATTAGGCTATTCATCTAAAACAGAGAAAAAATATACTCTTGCACTTATCTAAAATAAAAATTCCTTAGTTATAATCAAGTATTAAATAAATACTAGGTTATAAATTATGAATACACTATCAAATGAAAATTTAAAAGAAAAAAATATAAAAGGTGCTTTTTTTGGAGCTATGGTAGGTGATGCTTTATGTTTAGGTACACACTACGAATATGATGCTAAAAAAATCTATGAAGCTTATGGACAAAAACCAATAGAAAAGTTTATGAGTCCAGGTGAAAAAATGGGTGGACAAACTCACGGTATTGGTTGGGGTGAGAGAAACTATCATCCGGGGAAAAGCGCTGGTGGAACTACTGATTATGGAGATTATAATATCGTAATTCTTGAGCACTTAGCAGCTACTTCAAATCCACCTAGAACTTTTAGCGTGCAAGACTTGATTCCCCATTGGATGAATAGGCTTGAAAATGGTTGGGGTTCTTGGATTTGTACAATGACAAAAGAGACTTACTCTCAAGTAAAACATGGAACAAAAATCGAAAATTTAGGTGGAATATCAAATGCCATGGCAATACGACACGTGGCAGCTCATGGATACTATGAAAATGAAGATGAGTTAGTTGATGTTGCAAGAAAAGCTATGTTCACTCACAAAGACTTCTCAGCTCTTGGTGGAGGTGAGTTTTTTGCAAGGGTTACACACAGAGTTTTAAGAGGGGTGAGTCCAAGAGATGCCATCGAAGAAGTTGCAGTTTTAATGGGTGGATTTTTTGAAGATAAAACAAAACAAGCAATAGCAAAATATGAAGAAGAAGCAAATCCTGAAACACAGCTTTCAAAAGAGCAATTCAGCGATGATCTAGCACTTACATCAATGGCTAGACTTTGGGATATTGGAAGAAGTGAACCTATAAAAGTAGGAAAAGCAAGTCCAACAGAAGGAACACTTCCAGGAAGTATTTACTTCATACTAAAATATGCAAACAAAGAAGATGGACTAAAAAAAGCCCTACAAGCAAATGCAATGGTAGGAGGTGATAACGCTTCAAGAGCAATTGCCATTGGTATGGTTTTAGGAGCATATTTTGGAGTTGATGCAATTCCCAAACAGTGGAAAGAAACCCTAACTCAATGGGAATATTGTGAAGATTTATTGGATAAACTTCCATTAATAAAAAAAAGAGCTTAGGCTCTTTTTTAAATAGTCTTTTATATCAATCTAAAACAATAAGTCTAATTTACTTCTTGTTGTTTTTTATTGCTTTTTAAATTAACATTTTTTAAAAAAGCTGCTAAGTCACTATCCATACTTGCTAAATGATAATCAAACCAATATGGTAATTTTTCTGCAAAATATGATTTTAAGATATTCATCCCGAAAATACTATAAGATTTATCAATGAAGAATTTTAGTTCAGATAAAACTTTATTGTGTTCCTCTTTGTGTTCTCTACTTCTTGGATAAGCATATCTATCCATTAGTTTTTCTTCTTCATTAAAATGTTTTTTTGTATGCTCAAGTAATTCCATTGCTTTTGAATTAATACTTTCTTTAGAATTTAAATCTACACTATTGTAGATATCTAAAAACTCCATGTGTAATGTGTCCATTTTTTCATAATTCAACGAATGTTTATCTTGCTCAAATAATTTTACTTTTTTCATTATTAACTCCAATGATTTAGTATTCATCAATGCAATTAGTATTCCATTAAGAAAGATTATTAATAACTCTTTTTTTTGAATATATCCAAGCAAAAATCGTTAGAAGAATATACAAAAATATAATAAATAACATTTGTTCAAATTCAACTTTAAATTCATAATAAATAATTAAAATTGTACTTCCTGATAATAAAATTATTGAAAGTATTGTTGGATAAATTGAAGAGTCTGTTTTATCTCTTATTTTAAAATTTGCAATAGCCATAAGTAAAGAAACAATTAAAAATGTAACACTTCCAAATTCAAGTATTAATTTTAATGAACCACTAAGAATTAGGCAAAAAGCCAGAAAGGCCATCATCATTATGGCATTTGTAGGAATATTATACTTATTTCTTTTTGATAAAAAAGATGGGAAAAAGCCATCATTTGCAATAACTGACATCTGTCTTGAAGCCCCAAACAAAGTTCCACTGATTGCACTACTTGTTGCTAATAATGCTCCAATAATTACTAAATCATTTCCCCAATGTCCTAAAACTTTGTTTGCACCAGAGGCAAGTGCATACTCTTTATTTGCAATAATATCCTCAAAAGAGATGGCAAGAATTGCACCAAGTGAAATCACTACATAAATCAAAATTGCTAAAGCAATAGCACTGTAAATTGCAAGGGGAATATTTCTTTTGGGATTTTCCATCTCATTTACAGCATTTATCACAAGTTGAAATCCCTCATAAGCAACAAATGTAATTGAAGCAACTATCAAAATTGCTGAAAATTCTACATTTTTGCTATTTTCTAACAGTATTGGAATTGTTGTATTACTATTATTTATCAAAACAAAAGAGATAATCACCAATATCACTAATTTTGTATAAACCATAATATCTTCAATTTTACCCATTCCTTTTACGCTCCAAATATTAATCAAAGTGAAAACCAAAATTATTACACCTGCTAATATTTTTCTAATAAAATCATCATTTGCAAAAGAGGAACTACTAAGTGCATAAGAAGAAAAAGTATAAGAGTATAAAGCCAAAGTACTTATATATCCAAAAATCACCCACCAGCCAATCAAAGAGATTGCAAAATCTGAATTTGTATAAGTTCTTTTAAAAAAAGAGTAAGTAGCACCCTCATCTTGATAATAAACTCCTAATTTAATATAAGAATAAGCAGCAAATGAAGCAATAATTCCACCTAAAATAATAGCAATTGGAGTATAAGCACCTATCATTGAAACAGAAATTCCAAGTATTGTAAAAATTCCACCACCAACCATTCCACCTAAAGCAATGGCAATGAGTTCAAATATACCAAGTGATTTATCTCTTTTTCTATGAATAGAGTCCATTTGTTCCCTTTTTAAAAACTAAAAATTGATATAGTATAATAGATAATAGTTAACATATTCCAAAGAGGATTAATAAATGCAATTTGAAAAACTGATAAAAGGAACTTTAGTAAAAAGATACAAAAGATTTTTAGCTGATATTATTTTAGAAAATGGTGAAGAAATTACTGCTCATGTTCCAAATAGTGGAGCAATGACTTCATGTATAGAAGAAAATTGCGATGTTTGGGTTACTTTTCATGACAATGCTAAAAGAAAACTAAAATATACTTTGGAGCTCACAAAAATGGGTAAAAATCTAATCTGTACAAATACAGGAGTTGCAAATAAAATATCAATTGAAGCTATACAAAATGGTGTGATAAAAGAGCTTCAAGGTTATGAAAATTTAAAACCAGAACAAAAATATGGAGAAAATAGCAGAATTGATATTTTACTTGAAAATGAAAATGAAAAGTGTTATGTAGAAGTAAAAAGTGTGAGTTTAAAAATAGATGATTATTTAGCTTTTCCTGATTCTGTTACTTCAAGGGGAACAAAACATCTAAATGAATTAGCTCAAATGGTAAAAGATGGTCACCGTGCAGTAATGTTATACGTTATACAAAGAACTGATAATCTGCCCTTTAAACTAGCTTGCCAAATAGATAAAAAGTATTGTGAAGCCTTTAACGAGGTTACTAAAAATGGTGTTGAAGTCTTAGTTTATCAATCACATATAAATTTAGAAGAGATTTACATAAATAAAGCCTCAATTATAGATTCATTTTGATACAATTGCAAAAAAAATTTAAATAGGACAAGATTGAACTTAAAACAAATAAGCATTGCAATATATGCAACATACTTAACAAATAAATATGGTTTCAAACTAAGAAAAGTTAAAACATCTGAAGAAAAAAAAGCATTAAGAATTGAGTATTCTGAAACTCTATTATCAAAATTAAATATCAACGTTGAAGTTTTAAATAAAGAGAAACTTCCAAAAGAGGGAAACTATTTACTTGTATCAAATCATAGAAGTATTATTGATCCTCTTATTGTTGAACTTGCATTAAAAGATTCTCTTATTCATGGTTTTTGGGTATCAAAAAAAGAGCTTTTCAACTCTTTCTTTTTTGGTACTTTTACTAGAAATGCAGATGCAATTTTATTAGATAGAGAAGCTTCTAATATGAGCTCTTTTTTCAAAGATACAAAAGAAGTAGTAAAAAAAGGTTATTCGATTTTTGTTTTTCCAGAAGGAACAAGAAATAAAACAGATGAACCAATAAGTACTTTTAAAGAGGGTGCAAAATTAATGGCACTTAAAAATAGAATTAATATTCTGCCAGTTTTTATAAAAACTAATGCAAATCAAGTTCTAAAAGAAGCAATTGAGCAAAGAACTAAAAACCTAACTATTCAAATTGAAATCGGTGATATTATTGATTACAAAGATAAAACACCACTTGAAGAACTATACAAAAAACAGTTTAATATTTAAACTGTTTTTTCTACTCTCCCCCTTCCCTATCATAAAAACTTTTTTAATAAATTAAATTCTATCTACACTTTGGTATGTCTGATTTTCTAGATAAATAAGTTTTACTTATTTATAAAGCATTAAGTTTACTTATATAATAATTCATCTTTAATAAAATATCAAGGAATTATAAATGAACATATTTGATAAAATTAGAGCTTTTTGTAGACCATTTAGAATAGTTATAGGATTAATTTTAATAGGAATTGGGTTCTTTACAGATAATTATTGGTTCTATTTAGGAGTAATTCCACTAATTGTGGGAATCGTAGATTTTTGTCCTGTGTGTATTTTTAGTAAAAAATGTACACCAAAAACAAAATAGGAAAAGAGGAATTTAACTTCCTCTTTTTAGTTCTTTAAAAAGTTTAATATAATCATCCCATAAAACTTACCATCTTTATAGAACTCTGCTCTATATTTTGATTTATTATTATCTATTGAATAATTATCTTGAATATCACTTTTTTTGATAAGAATATCATCTTCACTATCTATTTTATCTTTACTAAATCCAATAATATTTACCCTAAAATCAGATTTTTCTATTTTAAAATCATTTTTTATATCTATTTGATTTCCAAAAGATATCTCTATCTCTTTGTTATCAACTAAGATTTTGATTTTATCTTGAGTATTAACTACATCAAAAATCTGGGGATATAAATCACAAACTTTTATATTTCCAACATAAACTTCATATTTATTATCATTAAATTTAACTCTAGCAAGAGGGTGAGTTAAATCAAATTTATTGTTTTCATTTTTCAAAGGAACAAATCTAAGATTATTTTTAATATCTGTTAAATCAAAAGAGATATTGTCATTAATAGTAATTTTTCCAAAATCATTAACTATTCTTTCTACCTCTTCATAATTATTTATATCAAAATCTCTTTCAAATTCAATATTCATAATCTTCATAAACTCTTCCATAGCTTTTAATTGATAAATTACTTTATGTGTTAATTCTGTAATATTTTTGCTGGTTTCTATGGCAAAAGCTGGTTTATTGTGGGTAACTGCAAAATAAGTTAAAGATTGTTGCATCTGCTCATCTTTCTCTTTTGTTTGAGTATTTTTTACGCCAAAAGTATGAAAATCTTTATATAAACCTTCATTATTTAAACTTTTATTTACTTGATTCGCTATTTCGCCCAGATTTCCAAATTTTTCATCTATTTTTTCTTGGTCAATAATAGTTGCTTGTCCCCAAGAGTTAGGATTAAAAACAGAATCTTCATAAATATCTCTATAAAATCCAAAACCATCATGTAAATTTAAAATCAAATCAACTCTTTTATCAAGAATAATCTCTTTAATTTTATTTATAGTTAAAAGGTCATTATCATTTTTATCAATAACATTAAACTTTCTATTCATATCCCCATAGATTCCTCTATTATTGGCCATGATACTATCAGTATTTAGATTTGGAATAATCCATAAATTACCTGATTTAATTTTGTAATATTTTTCTAACATAGCAGGTGCAAAATATCCACCTGGCTCATCACCGTGAATTCCACCAATTATTAAAAGTGTGTGTTGTTGTGGATTTGTCTCTTTTTTATAAATATCAAAAGTTGTATTTGAGGCAAAAAGAAAAATAACTGGAAAAAAAAGTATAAGAAAACGCATATCTCTCCTAAATTTAAAATATTTTATAACATAAAATGGTCGCGCAATGATAACACATAGCTATTTACAATCGTGTTAAAACTACGAATGCCCTATTTGTGGTTATTTTATTTTAATAGGAAGTAGACTTAAAAAACTCAAAGCTTCAGGAAGTGAAAAAAAAGCATTTTGTATATCATTTTGTTTTGGATCAATTAGATAATTTTTTGAGCTTTCAAAATTTGCTTTTTTCAAATTGTTTTTTATAAAAACTGTTTGTTCTAAATTGCAGTTATCAAAAAGTGCCTTTTCTAAATTACACTCTTCAAAACCACAATCTTGAATCAAAGTATCTACAAACTTCATTTGTCGCAAATCCATAACATGAAAAGAGTTTTGAGAGATATTACAAGATTCAAACTTCACTTCAAAAGGGTCTTGGCAAGAACTCCAAGAGATTCCAATAAGTTTACAATTTTCAAATACAACATCATTAAAAGTACAAGATTTTAATACAGATAAAGATAAATCACAATTTACAAATTTGCACTCTGTAAACTTGCAGTTGGACATATTACTTTTTGAAAAGTCACATTTTATAAAAGTACAATCATCAAAATAGATAGAATCTAAATTTTTATCATCATATTCTATAAATTCTTCTTCCCAATAATCATTTGTTTTAAACATTATGCTTCTTTTTTTATTTTATTTTGTAAGAGAATTCCATGTTCCTGCATTGTGAACATTTTTGAATCCATTTGCCAGTAAAGTACTTCTTGCCATTGAACTTCTACTTCCACTGGCACAACATAGAATTATAGGCTTTGTATTATCTAACTCATTTATTCTATTTTCAAGTAAATCTAATGGTATGTTAATACTTCCATCTTTATGCTCATATGCAAACTCTTCTTCACTTCTAACATCAACAATTTGTCCACCTTGCGCAAGCAGAGTTGGTACGAGTTTTAATACTTTGTATTGAGTATATTTTTTATAAACTATAAAAATTGCTATGGCAATAAATAGATAAATTATATTGTCGTTCAAAAACTTTTCCTTATTCTAATTCGTCTTTATAAACGATAGAGTTATACTCTTGCGAATAAACAAGCTCACCAGAATATAACAGTTCAACATACTCTTTAAACCATAAAGAGAAACTTTGTGACACGATTTCTCGCTCATCTAACTCATACCACAAAGTAATAACTTGCCCTTTTGTGCCACTTGATGTGGGGCTTAAATCAAGACAATAATGATCTCCACAACCATCACTTGTAAATGGTATCCAGTTTATATTCCACCAATCATTTTTAACTCCATCATCAGGAGTGGAAACTTTACCTTGAAGTTCATTTTCCAATAAGTTTTTCCAAGTGTTAAACTCTTCAATGATACGGTGCGTTGATAAAAACTCCTGAGAATCAAAAAGCCAAGCAGCCTCACCTTTTTGACCATTATGTATTTTTAATACACTAATAAAATCATCTGGTAAATCAACACCAAGAGTGTCAATAAGTTCTTCTATTTGGGCATCTGTAGCAGGTGGATTTAAATCTAATAAACCATCACTATAGTTAAGACTAAGCCATTGTTTAAACTTGTCAAATTCTTTTTTCATTTAAATCCTTTAAATATTTTCGTATTCTAATGAAATTTGACTTACTGATTATTAAAGGTAAATTATTTTAAATATTTTATATTTATTTTTCGTCAGTAGATGAAGAAACTTCTTCTGCTTTTTTACTATTATTTAGGGCTTCTTTTTTCTTTAATTTTTCTTCTTTCTTTTTCTCTTTTTCTATCTCTCGAGCTCGTTTTTCGTAATTGTAATTTATTTTAGCCATTTATCATCCTCTTATTTTATATTTATACATTTCCCCATACAATAATGCTATTTATTGATTAATAAGTCAAAGAACTTATCTTTATAGATTATTTTTCAAATGGGCTTATGAGCTTCATTTTAGCAGAATTCTTAGATTTTAGCTTGATAGATTGAATTTTGGGGACAGTTTATATAACTATTGGAATTTAATAAAATTAATTGTCTCCCAGAATTTCTAGCAATTAAGTGCATCATCAAAATTAGCTAGAGTAACAACCTCACCTGCAATCATGCTATCAATATGAATATCACCAATCCTAACTCTTACCAGTCTTAAGGTAGCAAAACCAACAGCAGCCGTCATTTTTCTTATCTGACGGTTTTTCCCTTCGCAAATCGTAATAGAAATCCAGCTAGTAGGACCATGACTTGAACCACGAATATTACGACCACGAGCGGGAAGATTGGGCTCATCTTCAAGCATAAATGCTTTACAAGGAAGAGTCAGATAAATAGTGCCATTAACACTAATATTAACACCATTTTGCAACTGTGATATTGCATCTTCTGTAATTTCTCCATCAACTTGCACGTAATACTCTTTTTCTATACTTTTATCTCTTACTTGAAAGCTTTTCATACCATCAGTTGTGAGTAACAACAATCCCTCTGAGTCGTGATCAAGTCTGCCAATAGCCATAATCTTATCAGGGAACGGAAATAACTCACCTAATACCTTTTTCTTCTTTCGTGTTTCAGGTACAAACTGACTTAAAAAACCATATGGCTTAAATATTTTGAAGTGCTGGTGATTTTGCTCTGGTGTAGAGAGTTCTATTAGATTATTTTGATTAGTATTTGGCATTAAAAATGTCCTTGGACGTATGGAATATAGGCTTTTGTTGTGGAATTATATTCCTTTTATTTTAAATTATAATTAGTTTAGTATACTGTCTGCTGAATTTAATTTAAGAAAATAACCTAAGGAAAATAAATGAAGAGATCTATTGGAATGAAAAGTTCTTATGCTTTAATAGCGAAGAGTGTAGATTCTGAAATCACAAAAATATCAGCTGGTAACTTTGCTTTAGGGTTTGAAAGTAAAACTGGACTATTTGTTGTTCAATATTATGGTCGTTCTGATACAGATTTAAATCACGAAATTAAAAATTGGATTGGTAAATATAAAAGATTTAAATTCTTCTATGCTTCAAGCCCTAAAAGTGCTTTTGAGAAAGAGTGCAAAAATTATCATACTTTTGATAAAGATAAAATAGATAATAAAAGCCACCCAGAAAAACCTGAAAATACAGATTATACTTGTCCTTATTGTCACTAATAAAAGTAAAAAAGAGCAGTAGTTTAAAGTTGCCTGTCCCCCTTTACTTTTAAGTCTGAGTTAAGAAAAATTATTAATTGGTGCCTGACATAAATTTTATTTTAAGTAAGTCAAAATCTCTTCATTAATATTAAGTGATTTTGGTTTAATATCTTTCATTAAATTTTTAAAATTTAACACTACTTCATCTTTATTTTCATAAGTCACTTTTTGTTTAGATTTAATTAAATAAACAGAAAAATCACTTAGAAATGAATTAATAAAAGACATCCATTGGGCTATTAGCTCTGTAAAAGTTAAAGATTTTATATTTATATCAACTGTATAACCAATAACAGCTTTATATTCTTCTAATTCTAAGTAAGATCTTAAAAAACTTGAAGCTCTGTTTTTAAGTTTATTTTTTAAATTTTTGTTATTTGAAATCTCTGCTAAAACTAAAAAATAACCCATATGATAAAGAGGAGTTAAAAATGAAACTAGATTTACAGGGTACTTTTCCCACGCTTTAAATATATCTTCTATGCTTGAAAACTTATCTGATTTTTTAATCTCTTTTTCTGCCATCTCAAGGTTAAATTCTTGAGCTTCTGTGTTGAAAAAAGACGACCTTGATGACATATCAGTTATATTTTTAATAGAACGCTCGTGAAAATATAATTCTTTCATTTTATCAAAAAAGGAAATTATATTAACAGAATTTCCATTGAGAACTATCTGGGGCATATACCTTGTTGTCTGTGATATAAGTGCAAATTTTTCTGCAGATTCTTTCATTACACTCTCTTTAAATTCAGAAGATTTAAATATAACACTAGTGTTAATTTCTAGATGATTTTTTTTCGAATAAATTGTTTCCATTTTAATATTTCCTTAGTATTTATATTTGCTAATATATTTTTTGATTTTGTATTGAAGTATATTATCCAAATTCACTCCTTAATAGTCTCAGGATGGCAATAAAAAACTCTTTAGAGTACATGTTAATTTCATTATAAATTCTCTTATGTGCCTCAAACAAGGCTGATAGTTCAAGATAAAGAGGAATTAAAATTACAAGTGTAATTTTAACTCATCGAAAATAGCAAGTTATTTTTCAAATGAATCCATACTTTGAATATAGTCTATTTCTAAAGCTGGATTAAATTCTAAATGGTCAATTTCTTTAATAATGTCAAGATGATTAGCTTGTTCTATGTTATTCATAAAAAAATCCCCAGAATTTTTAATACTACATTCAAAATGTTCTTAATGCGTATACTTTTTATTACTCTCGCCAATCTGGAACATAAATACCATCTAAAAATCGTGATCGAACGGCACTAAAAGTGTCTATTCCTACTCTACTTCCCCTTGAGGCCATATCTTCAATAGCTTCTATATCATCCAACTTAATTTCACTTGGTGTTTGTTGATTAACGCGTAAATGATGAGCAGGTCCTAGAAAACTTTCTGCCATTATGGATGCAGCATGTTCTTGGGCAGAGAAAAAGAGATCAGCACTTTCTGGTGCCCATCCTGCTTTGCCTTTTCCAAGTGATTTCGTAAAATCAGACTCGTTACCCATTGTTCCAACACTCAAGACATCAATTCTATCTAATGGAATATTTAAATATCGCACAGCTTCAGCTAAGGCCGGAAGTATTGGATTATTAGCCCAAATACCACCATCCAAGTATTGTTCTACTGCAATATCTGTACCAATAATAGCCTCATCAAAATAGGTAGGTGCAGCCGAAGAGGCTAGTGCTGCATCGACGGCTGTAATATTATGAAACCCTGTTCTATCTTCAGTATGTGAAGTCGTAATAACTTCAGTTTCGCCATGCGTTGCACGTACAGTAGGAATAACTAGTCTACAACATGAATTATCAATAAGTGTTTCCTTTCCAAGTACTGATTCTAATATCTCACGAAGTGTTTTTGAATCATGTTTTGAATTTATCCAATGTCGCATTTTTCTATTTTTTGGAAAAATTTTTGGACCTTCATGTCGATAGAACTCTAGCATTTTAAGTGGTGTTAACCCAAGTCCAAGTCCTATTGCAAGAATAGCTCCAGTAGAGGTACCTGCAACAAGATCAAAATGTTTAACAAGTTCATTCCCACCTCCTTTTTTAAGCATATCATCCCATTTTGCAAGTACTGATGCTGTAAAGGTACCTCGAAGACCTCCACCATCTAAGACTAAAATACGAAAATTTCGTCCACTAGATATATTATTACGTACAAGAGGTAAAAGTTTTAACTGATTGACAATACTATTTACGATATCTACAGAAGATGTTATTTCTGCTATTTCAAGATTTTTCTTATGAGAGAGTCCATTATGTAAGCGAGACAATAAAGAACCGTCATCTTCTACATAGCCTGCCATCGCACCACCAAATTGAGGAATAACAAAAGCAGGCTTTCCAAGTGCCAATGTGGTGTCAAGCTCTTCTGGTACGCCTGCACGTGATTTATTCTCATCCCACCATTTTCCACCAAAGCAAATGATAACATCAGAACGTTCTGCCATCCACTCTCTCATTGGAACTAAACTTTCTTGTTCATTTTCTTTGGATCCGGGTGTAATTTGTACCACAGCATATTCACGTTGACATTCAATCTCTTTTAAATGTTCATCTTTTATTGCAAACTTTTGAGCACGAACTAATGTGAGAGAATCTTTCTTCCCACCTGCATCTATAAACTTCCTTGCAGCATCTTCTAATGGAGCTGATAACGTAGGGTGACTACCATGAATAATAGTTCCTCCCTCACTAAATACCTTGCTTGCAAGTTTTTGCACAAATAGATAGATATCTTTTCGTTTATCTTCAGACAATCTATCAGGAACAGAACCAGAAAGATGCACTCTTACTCCAAGTAGAGGTAGACGACGTTCCATGCTTTTTCCTATTGTTTATATTTATTTCTAATCTCAATGGCTGTTTCAATCCAATCAGAAAGGTTTTCTTTTATATGGCTATAAACATATGTACTTGTTGTGTATGAAGGATCATATGTTTTAACTATCTCATCTAATGGTTTGTCACCTACTTTGATGTTTGTAAAGGGGTTTGAGCCTTTATTACATTGATTGTTCTTACTATCTTTTAAATTATGAATATGGATTCCAAGTACACCTTTCTTATCATTCCATGCTTTTATTATTTCATAATTTATCCATTTTCTTCCAGCTGTATTTTCTCCAATAAGGACAATAAGAACAGATCTTCCTTTCATTTGATTATCTATCCATTCTTGGATGGCTTTATCTCCACCTTTTTCAATTGTTTCCCAATCGTTGTCCGCAGCAGGCTTGTTTCCTTCTAAGAGACCCATTGTTCTTACTTGAGAAGCCCTCCAATTGTCTGGTTTATAATGAAAGCTGTAAAATGCTTGACGTGCCATGATAATTTCCTTTATATTACTATTTTTATTTAATTACTATTATACGAGAAATAACCTGTTATTTAAAACTTATTGTCACAGTTGAGAAAAAACCGCCATTGTTATGTTCAAAGTCAAGATATATTAATAGTTTCGCTAATTGCTGGGGTTTTACCTATAAAAACACCTGTATCGAAAAACTCATTTACGTCAGTATTGTTTGAACGCAACAAGATAAAAGGGGACAGGCAACTTTTTTATTAATTTAAAGTTGCCTGTCCCCTTTATTCGTTTGTTTTATTTCTTTAATCTATTTAAAAATTGATAAAAGGAAACTTACTTATATTTTTCCTCTACAAATCACCCTTCATCATATTTTTCTTAGTCTTATTAGTAGCAACCGCCTCAAAATGATTTGTAGGCCAATAGTGTTTTTTATACTTTGAAAACAGCTCTTTTCTTACCTCATCGTATGAGTTTTCCCAGAAGCTTTTTAAATCGTTTGTTATTTGTATTGGTCTTAAAGCTGGGCTTAGAAGATGTATTTGTAAGGCGATGGTGTTATTTAGTATTTTTGGAGTAACGCTTAGTCCAAACATTTCTTGGATTTTTACTGCTAAGGTAGGATTTTTGGGGTTTGAATAATCGATATTTATATTTGAGCCACTTGGAACTTTTATACTATCTGGTGCTAGAGTTTCTAAAAGTTGTTGTTTTTCCCAAGGGATTATTCCTAGTAAAATAGTGTAAATATCTAAGGCTTCAAGCTCTTTTACTGTTGTTATATTTTGTAAATATGGTTCTAGCCAAAGTTCTAGTGTATCTAATAAAGCTTCGTTTGTGAATGTTGGGAAATCATTATTCATATTTTCATTTATAAAATTCACCCTATTTTGTAGTTCTATGGCTTTTTTGCTCCAAGTTAAAAGTTCCAAGCCCTCTTTTTTTATCAACTCTAAAAGAAGTTTTGAAAAGTCGTGTTTAGCATCATTTGATATTGCTCTTGAATATAACTCAAGGGCATAGAAATAATAGTGCTCTTTTATGTCAAATTTTTTGTTTTCTTTGTTGTAAGTGATTGACTCTTTTTTTTGGATATATGATTCAAACTCTTTTTCTATTGTCTGCAAAGAAATCTTTATGGCTTGATTTATATATGAGTCTTTTGTATGTGCGTTTAGATTTGCAATTACTAAAAACTCTTCATTAAATAAACTATCTTCTATATTTAAAATAGCGCCTTTACCGTTGCTTAGTTTATATTTAGTGTCATTTTTTCCTCTTTGTTTTGCTAATCTATCGGGATATGCTAAAAGAAGTAAAATACTCAAAATTTCTTCATTTATCTTTTGTGTTGTTTTGATAATAGCTTCAATATTTTTTAATTTTCCATAAAAGAATTCTGCTTGTTTTAACACAGTTTTTGCGAGATGTGAATTTATATATGCACTATCAAAATCTTTTTCATACAAGTGTAAAAACCTAGAATATATATCACAATTAAAACTCATATTTTTAAATATATCTTTTTCACTTAACATGGCAGATAAAAGACAAGCTTCATAGGCAAAACCTAACTCATTTGCTCGTAATATCATAAAAGCAAATCGTGGATGAACGCCAAGAGTTAGGGATTTTTTACCAAAGTTTGTTATTTGATTATCTTCATTTAGCATTTGAAGTTCGTGAAGTACTAAATTTGTGCTATTTTGTACCTCTTCTTGTGGATAATTTAAAAACTTAAACTCTTTTATATCTTCATATCCCCAAAGAGCTAAGTCTAAAAAAAATGAACTTAAATCGGTTCTTAATATCTCAGCTTTGCTTGTCTCTTGCAGTATCTTACTTTTGTGCCAAAGTTTGTAACATTTTCCATTACTTAAACGTCCTGCTCGCCCTGCTCTTTGGATTGCAGAATCATTTGATATAAATGATAGTTCTAAATGGTTCATTGCATTTGAGTAGTTGTAACGTGATACTTTTTCTAAGCCTGAATCAATCACAACTTTTACACCCTCAATAGTCAAAGATGTTTGTGCGATATTTGTAGAGAGTATTATCTTTCTTTTATTTGATTTACTGATTGATTTGTCTTGTTTTTCTTTGCTAAGTGATGAATACAAAGGAAGTATTTCAATATTTTTTTCTTTTAAACTCTCTTCAAGTAAAGCTTGAAGTTTTTGTATCTCACGTGAGCCTGCTAAAAAAACCAAAATATCACCCTCATCCTCTTTTATAGATTTAAGTGTAATATTTAAAAGAAGTGTATTTATGCTTTTAATATCTGGTTGTTTTATATTTGTTTCAAGATAGATATTTTCAACATCATATATTTTACCTTTTGAGTTTATAACTGGAACTTCACCTAAAAAATTTGTTAGCTCTTTTGAATCAAGTGTTGCAGACATAATCAAAAGTTTTAAATCACCCCGTAAAAGTTCTTGCACTTGAAGACAAAGTGCAAGGGATAAATCAGTATGAATACTTCGTTCGTGGAATTCATCAAAAATTACCATTGCCACATCTTCCAAAGCTTGGTCACTTTGAAGTTTACGTACAAGTATTGCTTCTGTTACAACTAATAGTTTTGTCTGTTTTGAATAACAGCTCTCCATCTTAACTTGATAACCTACACTTTGCCCTACTTCTTCACCTAGTAACTTTGCCATTTGAACAGTAACCATTCGAGCAGCAACTCTGCGAGGTTCAAGCATAATGATGATTTTATTTCCAAGCCAAAATTCATTGAGCAAAGAAATAGGTACAACAGTACTTTTCCCTGCACCTGGTGGTGCTTCTAGGATAAGTGTTGAGTTATTATTAAGTGTGGTTTTAATATCTTCTAAGACATCATAAATAGGTAAGTTTTTCATAGGAGAGATTATGCTTTAAACTATAATATTTTTTATTCTTGAGAGTACTGTAATTGAAAAAACATTGGCATCATTTTCATAGCAAATGGATATTGTTCTAGGATTTTATTCATTACATCATATACGACAGTTGCATCTTCGGAAGCGTATTTGATTTGTCCTGAAGTTAGTTCTTCATTTTCCCAATTTGATCTTGACATATTTTTTGATTTTTGTAATTTCTCATTTAAAATTATTGAAGCTGCTTTTCTAGCGCCTATTTGGTTTTTTGATGAGAGTTTTTTGAATATATCTTCAAGGTCAATTGTTGATTTTAGTCTTAAATTAAATTGTCTAAAAAGTGCTACATTATCGCCTTTTAATCCCGTGCCTACTTTTATTATTTTGTCATCTTCCAAAAAGTTTATAAGTGGTTTTAGATTTTTGATTTGTTTAGTTTGAATAAGATAACATTTATCTTTCGTAGCTAGTTGAATAAGGCAAACACCGTTATCTGCTTGACCTTTTTTAAATGTTGGTTTTTGTTCACTATCAAAGCCTATAAAAGGAGCTAACTGGATTGTGTTCATTGCCTCTTGCAGTTGTTCGCAAGTATTAATAACTTCGATTGTTCTATTTCCAATTGTATAAGGAGCTTGTAAATCACTATCAAGTGAATTATCCATTAAATCAAAAAGTTTTATCATTGATTTTAATTCATAAGAGCCATTTTCTAAAATATTTTTCAAAACATTTTCAACTTCATTTTCTAAATCATCATCACAAAAAGTTCGAATTAGATTTAATCTATCTTGATTAGAAATCACATTTATTATTTTAATTTTAAACTCCTATTTAATTACAACCATTTTAAAAAAAGTATTGTAACATAAAGAGCTTAGACGACTTGTATTGCTTCTAATTTTTAATTAGCATTTTCTCTTCATCAATTGAAAGATAACGCCATTTACCTATTTCAATATTGGGCTTAAAACTGCCAATACTAACTCGGTTCAAATCCAAAACTTTTAATGGTGTTCCAAATTTTGGGTCTTTTAATGCTCCAAAAAGTCTGCGAATATGGCGATTTTTGCCCTCTTCTAGTTCAACTCTAAGTTTTGTTTTTGCTCCCCCATTTCCTATTTTTTCTACTTTTGCTTTCAGTATTCCATGAATACTTTCTACACCTTTTTTAGCTTCTAAAATATGTTCATCTGTGACATAACCTCTAACCCAAACTTCATATATTTTAATGCAATTTCCCGGTTTTGTTAAAGCATCATTTATTTTTCCATCTCTTGTGAATAATAAAAGCCCTTTTGATTCTAAATCAAGGCGCCCAATAGGCATCCAGCCATCTTGAAAAAGCCAATCAGGTAAAAGATTGTAAACAGTTTTTCGCCCAAGGTCATCAGATCTTGTGACTAAATATCCCTTAGGTTTGTTAAGTGCTAAGAGTATTTGAGAATCGTTTGTTGTTATATTCATGGGCTACATTCCTTAAGTATGTTTGATAAGCCCGTAGTTTCAGGGACAGGATACTTGTAAAGTATCCCCGCAATTTCTTAAGTTGTAGTTAAAAGAAAGATGATAGTTATTGTTTATGGTTTACATTATATGATAAAAATTGAGGAATTTAAGAAAAGCTTCTCTTGAATTTATAATTATGATTGGTATTTCTCACCAGCAGCTGCAGTGAATGTCATTTCAACCAATAAATTTGGGTCTACTAATTCAGCTTTTACACAAGCTCTACTTGGTGCAGTTCCATCAAGAAACCATGAATCCCAAATTTCATTTAAACCATCAAAGTTTGCAAAATCTGTTATATAAATAGTAACCGCTAAAATTCGTGTTTTATCACTATCAATCAAAGCAAGTGAGGCTTCCGCTTGTTCAAATATTTGTTGAACTTGACCATTAATATCTGCACTTGTATCTGAATCTGCCACTTCTGTAAAAGTTGCTATTCCATTAAAAACAGTAATATCTGACCATCTTTTACATGGGTTAATTCTATGGATTTTCATTTATAATTTTCCTTTTAAAATTTAGTTTCGAAGAGTTGCTATTAATCTATTTGAATCTTTTAAGAAAGCAAAAACATCAAAAATAGATTTTACTAAAATATCTGAGTTTAATAATGTTTCAGTACAAAGCCCCTCATCTTGTAAAATTGCTATACCTAAAACTGTCTCTTTTAACATCAATTTATCATTTCGACCATTTCCCACACTTAAAGTATATTGAGAACCTAAGTTTTTTACAAAATCTAACTTGCTAATATCTTGTTGTGAATTAGGAATTACAATTACCTCACACTTTGTATTTTGTAACTCTTTTTTTACAGTGCCATAAGTATCTGCTGTGATTACATAGAAATTAAAACTATTTGAGAGTTCATTTATACTCTCAGAAATTCCCTCAATTAATTTCCCATCAATGGCAACTGTGCCATTGTAATCAAAAACAACATTTTTTATCTCAAAAGATTCTCTTCCTGGTATTTCAACTATCATTTTTTCCCTCTTTAATTATCGATTTGATTGGTATTTTTTTGTATTCTAGTTAATATTAGTAAAAAAGTAGATGAAGATAGTCGAAATCAAGTTTTATGTTTTAGATGGACAAAGAAATATAAAAAATGTGCTAGCTCCTTTTTTTACAAATCACTAAACACTGAAGCTACAATAACGATTAGTAAAGATAGTTTTAGCATAACTAGACCTAGAAATATTTGTGATGTAGTTTTATTCATCTTGTATCCTTTTATTTTTTGATACTGGAAGTATAAAATAACTTTGTAAAACTCATATCCACAAAGAATTGACACTTTATTTACATCATTTTTATTCTCCATTTAAAACAGACATAACAGTTGCTCTGCTAGTGTTTAAATCTTTTGTTATCTTTGATATATTTAAATCGCCATTTTCGTTGTAATATGATTCATCATCTAACATTTTTAATATAGTATCTTTTTTATCAAGTATTTCTTGAGATGTTTGTCTAGTTTCAAAAGTAAAATCTTCTTCACTCATGGTTTTAATTGCTTCCAAATCTCTTTTGATTGTTTGTACGGTAACTTTTAACTCTTTTGCTAAATCTTTTGGCTCATTTATACCTCGTAAAATCAAATCCCGTAAAGCTATTCTTCTTGTTTTGATTTTACGTCTACGATGATAAGAGATTTTCATATTATTTTATCTTTTGATTTTATAAAAGTTCTAATTCAAAAGGTTCAATATGAGCGTTGTATTGTTTGAAATTATTTATAAAGTGAGAGTAATGTTCTGTTTCATAATGCTTATTTAAAGCTTCTTCACTTTCCCATGAATCAATTACAATAAATTCAACAGGATTATTTTTTGTTTGAAAAACTTCATACATCAAACATCCCGCTTCTTCTTTAGTATCTTTAATAGTAGATTTAAGTAATGCTTTTAGTTCTTCTATACAATCTTTTTTTGCTAAAAATATTATCTGTCTTGTTATTGCCATAGTTATCGCTTTTATTGGTATTTTTTGTATTTTAGTTAATAGTTGCTTTGTTTTGAATCAAAGATTTAAAGTTAGAAACGAAAAAAATTGCCTGTTCTCTTTATTTATTAAATACTCTTTTACTATACCTTAGATTTAACCAAACACTTTGCATATTCTTCAACTGTATTAGAGTTTAGTATACATAGTTTATTTTTTTCATTCTTATGAATGGTTTTATTAAGCTCAGAAATTATTATTTCATAATTTTGATTATTCCAAACAAAGTTTAATTTACCATCTGAATCTTTTACACAGAGTTTATTTATCTGTTCCGGAATCATTTTACTTATCATTGTTTCAATAGGTTTCCCTGATTTACTTAAACAATTATTCATGTTTTGAAGACTTTTTTCATGTTCAAAGCAAGAAATAATTGTTTTTGTTTGGTTATTCATTATATCAATTACTTCAAGTGCCATTTGTTTATATTTAATAAACTTTTCATCAGTCATTGTTTGTGCATTTAATAACATTGTAGCGAATATTAATAATGAGATTTTAAATTTCATAGAATTCCTTTTAAAAATTATTTTATTGAAGGCTTAGTTATTTTAGCCACTTTGGTGAATGATAACAAGTTAAATCAACCTTATTTTCTTTTTGTAGGATTTTATAATATTTACTGCCTACACACTTCCCTATATCACCAGCTATATTTATAAACTGTTCTCTACTTATATTTCCATTAACTTTATTTTCAAATTGTTCAAAACATGGTGTTACTGATTTTTCAATAAGTATTTTACATTCTTGAATAGTTACAAAATAGCATTCTATAAATATAAGTTTTTCTTTACACGTTGTTTCGGGTAATGTCTGAAGAAGCATATTATGTAATTGTTTTTTTAATGGTTCATTGTTTGCAAATACATATATACTCAAAAAAAATATTAATATTATTTGTTTCATTTTTTACCTTTTAAGAATTTATTATTTTTAATATTTAAAATAAAATAATTAACATTACAATTATAATTGTTTTACGTCACATCTCATGTCACAAAAAAAGAAAATTTGAGAATTTTATAGAATTTCTAATTCAAAAATATAAGTAATACTTTTATTCTTCAATACAATCTTTTTTGATAGAGGTAGCATTTCAACCTCAGGGGTGTAATTTAATAGTTATGTTAAAATCTTAATAAATAAAAATTAATGGACAAATATAATTATGAAAAAAAATACTAACAAAAATATAGAAACATTTGAAGAACTTGAAAAATTAGCTAATTACTCTTTTGTAGAAAAACTCAACAGTGACCCTGATGCAAAATTTAATGGAGATAACAAATCACCAAGAGAAGTTTTTAGTGGTCACTATGTACCAGTAAGTCCAACTGCGATTAAAGAACCAATATATATTTCTCACAGTGTTAACTTTTTTAAAGAATTAGGCTTTTCTGAGAGCCTAATAAAATCAGATGATTTTATTAAAATGTTTTCAGGTGATATGTCTAATATTTCTAATCTAACACAAAATACAGGTTGGGCGACTGGTTATGCACTATCTATTTATGGTACGGAATATTATGCCCAATGTCCTTTTCAAACTGGAAATGGATATGGGGATGGTAGAGCAATCTCAATTTTTGAAGCACTTATAAATGGCAAAAGATGGGAATTTCAACTAAAAGGTGCAGGAAAAACACCATATTGTAGAGGTGCTGATGGGCGTGCAGTTTTAAGGTCAAGCGTTCGTGAGTTTTTAGCCCAAGAACATATACATGCACTTGGAATTCCAACATCAAGATCTTTAACTCTATTTACCTCTCAAAAAGAGCAAGTAACAAGACCTTGGTTTAGAGATAATTCTTACTCAAAAGATCCTGAGCTTATGATTGAAGAAGATGTTGCAATCACTACAAGGGTTGCATCTTCATTTATAAGAGTTGGGCAACTTGAACTTTTTGGAAGACGTGCTAGAAAAAATGAGCATGAAAATGCTTTAAAAGAGTTAGAAATGATTGTTTTACATTTGATTGATAGAGAGTATAGTGAGGTAATCAACCAAGATTTAAACTTAGAAGAGAAAATCATAATACTAGCAAATGAGTTTCAAAATCGTCTTACATCTTTGGTGGCTAACTGGATAAGAGTTGGATATTGCCAAGGTAACTTCAACAGTGATAACTGTGCAGCAGGAGGTTTTACACTAGATTATGGACCATTTGGATTTATCGAAATGTTTGACCCAAAATTTCAACCTTGGACAGGTGGAGGAATGCACTTTTCATTTTTTAATCAACCACTTGCTGCTCAAAAAAACTTTAAATTATTTTTTAGTGCATTAAAACCGTTACTAAGTTCAAATACTCAGGTTTTACAAGAACTTGAAAAAATCGAAAATAACTTTGCAAAAGTTATGGAATCAAAAATGGAAGATATGTGGGCAAAAAAACTTGGAATTAATAAATTTGACGTTGAACTGTTTGATGAACTAATTTTTCTTATGATAGAAACAAAAGTTGACTATACTATATTTTTTAGAGAACTTTCAAATATTCCAAATGACATTAATCAACTTGAAAAAAGTTTTTATGGAAGTTTGAAAAATGAAGCTATTAAAACAAGATGGAATAATTGGTTAGAAAAATGGAAATCACTTATAAATGTTAAGGATAAAGAATCTATTGAGAGCCTTTCAAATCAAATGAAACTTACCAATCCAAAATACACTCTAAGAGAATGGCATCTAGTTTGGGCATACCAAGAAGCCCAAAATGGAAACTATGAACCAGTACACGAGTTACAAAAAATAATGACAAATCCATACGATGAACAAACAAAAGAAATAGAAGAAAAATATTATATTAAAAAACCCTCAGATTATTTTGGAATAGCTGGTATTTCGCATGTTAGTTGTTCGTCGTAGAGAGAAATTAAATATGCATTCCCAAGCTGAAGCTTGGGAACGAAAAAAATTATGTATTTTTTCTAATACCTATCTTTCCAAGATGCGTATCATTGAAGCTACTAGCATATTTTAAACCATAGCCCAAGGCTCTATCAAATCCTATATGGGCAAACCAAATTAGTGACACAATTACTGTAATATCACTTCCAATACTCATACCTAATCCAAGTAAAAAACATGAACCAATCAGAGAGTGTGTACAGTTATATGCTAATGCACCTATCTTTGCATTGAATATATAACCTAAAAAAGCAAAATCTGGGATTAAAAATAACCATGCGAAAAGCCCCCAATCTGCATTTAATTGATGGTAAAATAAAATCGAAGTTAGTAGAATACAAAGACCTTCAATTCTTAATACTATATTCAATTTTCCTGTTACAAATGACATTGAATTTCCTTCCTTGTTAAAGTTATTTCGTGAATCACTTTGTTTCTTTATATTTTAGATTTTAATACAAAATTTGATAGAAAGTTTTTAACAAGTTTTATGTAGATTTTGCCAAAGTTTGGCGAAGGTGTACTACAAGTACATCGAGCCAAACTTTGGTGAAAGATGCGTGAAAATTGTTAGAAATTATTCCCACTCGATAGTTGCTGGTGGTTTTGAACTAATATCATAAACTACTCTGTTGATTCCGTCAACTTCGTTGATGATTCTTCTTGAGATTGTTTCTAATATTTCATGTGGAATATGTGCAAATGTTGCTGTCATTCCATCTGTTGCTTCAACGATTCTAACACAAACTGTATTGTCATAAGTTCTATTATCACCCATAACTCCAACAGATTTTACGTTTAATAATACTGTAAATGCTTGCCATGTTTTATCATAATAACCAGTTGCGTGTAATACATCTAACATTACAGTATCAGCTTTTCTTAATAGTTCTAAATCAGGTTTATTTACATCTCCCATGATTCTAATAGCAAGTCCAGGTCCTGGGAATGGATGTCTTCCTATCATTGAAGCTGGAAGTCCAAGTTCTAATCCTAAAGCTCTAACCTCATCTTTGAAAATTTCTCTTAAAGGCTCAACTAATTCAAATTTCATCCAATCAGGAAGTCCTCCAACATTGTGATGAGATTTAATAGTTTTAGAAGGACCTTTTACAGATACTGATTCAATAACGTCTGTATAAAGTGTACCTTGTGCTAAAAACTCAATACCATCGTGTTTTTTTGCTTCTTTATCAAATACTTCGATAAATGTTTCACCGATAATTTTTCTTTTTGTTTCAGGGTCTGTAACACCTGCTAGTTTTGTTAAGAATTGTTCACTTGCATCAACAGTGATAAGTTTTACACCTCTAGCTTTGAACATTGCTTCAACTTGTTCTCTTTCATTTGCTCTTAATAATCCATTATCAACAAATACTGGAATTACTTGTGAACCAATTGCTTCAGCTAAAAGTGTTGCTACAACTGAGCTATCAACTCCACCTGAAACTCCACAAAGAACTTTTTTATTTCCAACTCTATCTTGAATACTTTTTATTTGTTCTTTTGCAAAAGAACCCATATTCCAAGTTGATTCACATTCACAAATATGTTTTGCAAAGTTTTTTAATAGTTTACTTCCTTCATCTGAGTGGTAAACTTCTGGATGAAATTGGAATGCATAAATATTTCTATCCATATCTGCAATAGCTGCAAATGGAGAGTTTTCACTTGTTGCAATTCTTTCAAATCCAGCTGGAATATTTTCTACTCTATCACCGTGAGACATCCAAACAATTTGACCATCTGTTGTGTCTTTAAAAATTGGATTTTCAATTTCAAATTTTAATTTTGCTTTTCCATATTCATGGTGATCAGCAGGAATTACGCTTCCACCAAAGTGTTGAGAAATTAACTGCATTCCATAACAAATACCTAAAATTGGAAGACCTAATTCAAAGATTGTAGTATCAGGATGATAAGCATCTTTAGCATAAACAGAAGCAGGACCACCAGAAAGAATAATACCTTTTGGAGTTCTAGCCATAATATCTTCAATACTCTCACTATAAGGTACTATTTCAGAATAAACACCAGCTTCTCTTAGTTTTCTAGCAATGATTTGAGTGTATTGACTACCAAAATCTAATACTACGATTGGGACATGTTTCATATATTGTTTTCCTTCATATTTCACACTATTGTGTTGAATATTACAAATTTTAATTAGATATTTTATCTAAAAAGTTGTAAAAAAATGGTTAAATAAAAAAAGGGCCATTAGGAAAAATCCTAACAGCCCTTTTTATTCTAAATATATTAGATATTAATGAGAAATACCTAATATATGATATTGGAAATACCAAACACTTACAGATACAATATATCCAATTAAAATTGTCCAAGAGTATTTCATATGAGAACCAAATGTATAAATACCATGCATTTTTCCCATAACACCAACACCAGCAGCTGATCCAAAAGAGATTAAAGAACCTCCAATTCCAGCTGTCATAGTTACAAGCATCCATTGGTCAAGTCCCATAGTAGGATTTGCTTTTAGAATTGCACTCATAACTGGAACATTATCTACAATTGCAGATAAGAATCCAACTCCGATATTTGACCATGTAGGTCCAAGAACTGAAGGATCATAAACAACAGATGCTAAAGCTAACCATCCGATGAAATATAATGCACCAACAGCTGCTAAAATACCAAAGAAAAACATTAGAGTATTATTTTCAATTTTTGCCATTGAATGGAAAATATTGAAATGGTCATCACCATATTTTCTTTTAAGCCCATAAGCATAAACTTTAAGTAATGATAAACCAAACATCATTCCCCACATTGCAGGTAAATGTAAAACTTGATGAGATAATACAGCACAAAGAATTGTTAAAACTCCTAGGAACATAACAACTTTTGCACCTTCAGACATTTTTGGTTCTTTCTCTTTTGTAGCATCAAAAGCTGGTACAACTTTAGGTACAAATCTAGATAATAAAAATGCTGTTACAATATATCCAAGAACTGAAGCTGGGAATAAATATAAAAAGTCAGTAAATTGACCTTTTCCAGCAGCCCAAGACATAAGTGTAGTAATATCACCAAATGGAGACCAAGCACCACCTGCATTTGCAGCAACAACGATATTAATAGCTCCTGGAACTAAAAAGTCTTTTCTAGATTTTTCAATTGTAATTAAAACAGTTGATAAAATAAGAGCTGTAGTTAAGTTATCTGCAACTGGTGAGATAAAGAATGCTAAAAATCCAGTTACCCAGAATAGTTTTCTATATGTATAACCTTTTGAAACTAGATTATATTTTAATCTATCAAAAACTCCCATATGTAAAAGTGATTCAATATATGTCATTGCAACAAACAAGAAGAAGAAAATTTCAGCAATTTCTAAAATTAAATGTTGTGCTTGAACATGAACAAGATTCATATCTAAACCATTTAAACTATAATATATAGCAATTAAAATAAACATAAATGTACCAATAAATAAAGCAGGTTTTGCTTTATCAATTCCATATTTTTCTTCAGCAGCAACTAAATAGTAACCAACTAAAAATATAAATAGTGCCGCAAATCCAACCCAAGTCATAGTAATATCTGGCATTGCTTCCGGACTTGTAGTTGCTGCGAATAATGATAATGAACCTAAAAGTAAAGTCATTAAAACTTTAAACATTAATTCTCCTTAATATAGTGTGCTCCAAGAGATTCTTTTCGCTCTAAAGCTGATTTCAAAATGGATTTTGCCGTAAGTAGCCTTAAATAAAGTAATCTACCTACATCCAATTTTAAGTAACTCTCTATTGTATCTAGTGTAGTTTGAAGTGTTTTTGGATCTCTTACTATTGAAGCATGAGTCCACATCATCTCCCTCAAATTATCTTTTAAATCTTTATCTATTGCTTGATTTCTAACATAATTGATGATTGGTTTATCATAATTATCTTTTTCAATTTTAAACTCATTTTTTAAAGAATCTTCAACAGCAATTTGTGAGAAAACCAAACCTTCAAGTAAAGAGTTAGAAGCTAATCTATTTGCTCCATGAACACCAGTACATGCAGCTTCTCCAATTGCATAAAGATTTTTCATTCCTTTAACTTTTGCATCTAAAGTTGTCTCTATTCCACCCATTGAATAGTGAAATGCAGGACTAATTGGAACTCTTTCAAATGGTAAATCGTAACCTAGCTCTTTTAAGTTTGAATAAATATTTGGAAATCTCTTTTTGAAGGCTTTTTTCTCAAATGTTTCAAAAGATAGATATACACCTAAACCTGTTTTTTTATTGTAATCAAAGATTGAACGACTAACAACATCCCTTGGTGCTAACTCTCCATCTTTGTGATAATCAAATAAAAATCTATATCCATTTTCATCAACAATATAGGCACCTTCACCTCTTAAAGCTTCAGATAATAGAGGTTTTCTAGCAAATGTAGTTCCTCTTACAACAGTCGGATGAAACTGCATCATTTCCATATCTTTTAATGGAAGATTTTTTTCTGCAATAATTCCTTGAATTTCACCCGCATTTGCAGTTGAATTTGTGTGGTATCTATAAATTGAACCAACTCCACCACTTGCAATAATAGTATTGTGGCCATAAACTACTTTTTGAGTTGTTTCATCTGTAAAATACTGAACACCATAACAAATATCATCTTTTATTAATAAATCACAAACTACAGCTTGAGTTATTATTGCATGTTCACAATGTTCAAGTAAAAAAATGTGCATCATTCTACCTGTTGCATCGCCATCTGCATGAAGAATTCTGTTTCTACTATGAGCTGCTTCTTTTGTATATGCCAATTCACCATTATCACTTAAGTCAAATTTCATTCCATCTGCTATTAAGTTTTTAATTGCAGAAACTGATTTTTTACTTAAAAGTTCAACAGCTTCTTTGTCATTATAATTAACACCTGCTGTTAATGTATCTTTTATATGTGTAGGAATATCAGATTCATCAACTGCACTTGCAATTCCACCTTGAGCCCAAAAAGTATTACAATTCCATGTTGACATCTTGCATAAAATCAATACTCTTTTGTTTTTTGGAATTAATCTTGCGGCATTAAGCCCAGCAACTCCTGTGCCTATTATTATATAATCGTAAATCATTGTTTTGAAATGTTATTACTATTTTGTTCTGTTGAAGAATCTTGTTGAATATATTTTGGATCATCTTTGTAACCACAGCCACTGAATGATAATATAAAACCTGCTATAATTAGCCCATGAAAAAAATTAATGAAATACTTAGTCATCTTAAAAATAATCCTGAATTCAGTAAGATTAATACATCTTTTTTAATAAAAAAGTTTAT
>JAQTXA010000017.1 GCA_028689025.1 Aliarcobacter sp. | reverse complement strand
TGTTTGATTTAATAGATAAAGGTACTCAAGATAACGGAGATGGAATACTAGAAGTACATGAACTAGAAGAAGCAACAAAAAATCCAAATATAAAAGAGATAACAAATAAATATGTAGTAAAACACTCTAGTGAATGGGATAAAACACAAAATATGGTAGATGTATTACAAAATATAGTGGATAATATAGATAACTCAGAGTTTGAGAATAAAGATAAATATATAGAAATGCTAAAAAAAGAGAAAAAAAGAATAGAAAATTTGAGTTTTTTTAGTGAATGCAAATCTATTTCTGATTTTCCTCAAAGTGATATGGTTTATGTTATTAATCCTATTGGTTTGGTTAATGAGTTTAATAATTTGAATTGTGGAATAACAGAAGACGATTTAGTACAAATATTTCCAAATAGTTCAGAAAATAGAAGAAAAGAAGTTGTATTTGCACTTAATAAATATTGTCATGAATTTGAAATAAATACGCTTGATAGGATGGCACACTTTTTAGGACAAATTGGTACGGAAACTGGTGAGTTGGAAAAATTACATGAAAATTATAAATATAATGCTGAAAGAATTTATGAGATTTTCTTAAAAAAAGCACAAATTAATCATCCAATAAAATCTAATAAAAAAACATATAAATATCATGCTCTAATAGAAGGTTATGATGTTGATTTATCTTCATGTCCTTATACAAATGGAGATTATGGACATAAAAGAGTTGAAAATCCAATTGAGATAGACCCTAATTGGAGTTATGCTAATTTTGTATCTGCTGGATATTCTATAAAAAATGAATATGTAAGAAGTACAAAATTATTTGATTATGTTTATGGTTGTAGAATGGGTAATGGAGCAAAACTAACTGAAGATGGGTCTGATTATTTTGGTGTAGGATTTATTCATTTAACAGGAAAAGAACAATATACAAAAATACATGAGAAATGGAATCAATTGTACCCTAATGAACCAAAAGATTTTTTAGGGGAGGATATTCAATTACTAAAAACAAATGTAGATATAGCAATGAAATCTGCAATGATATTTTGGACATTTATTAAAAAAATCAATGATATCGTTAAATCGGAAAATGATATAAATCTTGTTACTTACACTGTAAATGGTGGATATAATGGATTAGATGATAGGGTTAAATATACAAAAAAAGCTTATGAAGTACTAAAAAATAAACAGGAGTTAAATAAATGAAAAAAATTATACTAGTTCTATTAGTTACTTTATTTAGTATTAATCTTTTTGCAGTAAATATATTTATAAATGAAACAAATAGTGATAAGTTTAAAGTTGAAAAAAAAGATGATAATTTATATGTGTATTATAACAATACGTTGATTGATATTTATGTTGAAAATGGAGATATTCCTAGAATTAATAATATATTTAATGATAAAAATACAAATATGTTTTTAATATTATCTAGTGTTTTTAACAATATACCAAATATTGATGATAAATGTGGAATTTATGCTACCTATTACAATTTAAATATATACAAAGTATTTGATAATTTTCTTTTAAATCTTATTAAAATTAATCAAAAATTGAAAGGATATGATGGTATAGATATGTGTAAAAAAACTATTTTTCCATATAAAACAAAAATAGAAATAGAAAATAAATTGAAACAATTAAATATTTCAAATATAGATGTTTTAGATTCATTAATTGAATTTCTAAAACTTGATTATGAAAAAAAATATGATAGTTTATTTACATTTAAAGATAGTTCTTTTGATATAGATACAATGAAAGCTATATTAAATGAAATTCCATTAGAAATAAAAACTCTCCAAAAATATAACGACATTGCCTACTACCTACAACAAGCAAACGCAAATAATGAAGCAATTTTTCTTTTAGAAAAAATCATAGAAAAATTCCCAAATAGAACCGTTGCATACCTAAATCTTGCAGATGCTTATGATGGATTAGGGAATAAAGAAAAAGCAAAAGAAAACTATGAAAAATATATAAACCTTATGAAACAAGAGAATAAAGAAGCAAAAATCCCTCAAAGAGTTTTAGAGTTTAAATAACTCTAAAATTTCCATACTTAAAATATGTCAAAATCTCCAAATGTTAACTGCCTACATCTAGAAGTATTTGCAAGTGAACAATTTAAAACATTTGTACAAACTGCACAAAGAGGGGATAAAAGACTAGCACAAAGCTTTGATTGGGCAACAATGTTAGATGCACAAAGCTCAAGAGATTATGTGTCAATATTTGAGAATCTAGAAGCAGTGTTTAAAAAAGAAAATTTAAGAATGAATGAAGTGTTTAGAAAGTTGTTTGATTTAATAGATAAAGGTACTCAAGATAACGGAGATGGAATACTAGAAGTACATGAACTAGAAGAAGCAACAAAAAATCCAAATATAAAAGAGATAACAAATAAATATGTAGTAAAACACTCTAGTGAATGGGATAAAACACAAAATATGGTAGATGTATTACAAAATATAGTGGATAATATAGATAACTCAGAGTTTGAGAATAAAGATAAATATATAGAAATGCTAAAAAAAGAGAAAAAAAGAATAGAAAATTTGAGTTTTTTTAGTGAATGCAAATCTATTTCTGATTTTCCTCAAAGTGATATGGTTTATGTTATTAATCCTATTGGCTTGGTTAATGAGTTTTTTTGCAGGTGTTTAACAATGGATAAATTTACTCAAATATTTCCAACAGCACCAGAAAATAAAAAAATAGAAGTTCTTGAAGTATTTAATAAATATTGTCAAGTTTTTGAAATAAACACACCTTTAAGAGTGGCACATTTCTTTGCACAGGTTAAGGAAGAGGTTGGGGAACAAATAAATTTCAAAAATGAAAATTTGAATTATTCATCTAAAAGGTTAAAAACACATAAAAGTATCACGATTACTGACGATGATGGAAGAAGAAAAAAAGGTGCTTCCTTTTCATACTTTTGGGATAATCCATCCGAAGCAGATAAATATGGTTCTATAAAAGCAATTGGACAAAGTGCAAAACAAGAAGCCATTGCAAATAGAGCATATGGGAATAGAAGTGATTTGGGAAATGGTAGTATTGAAAGTGGTGATGGATGGAATTTTAGAGGAAAAGGATTTATTCAACTAACAGGAAGAACAAATTATGAAAATGTAAATGAAGAAATAAAATCTAAAATATCAAATTCTATTATAGATATTATTGTAAATCCTGAATCAATATTAACAATTGAAGGAGCAATGCTTTCATCAATGGCATATTGGACAATGAACAATCTAAATAGAAAAGCAGATAATGCGGAATGGGATAGAAGAAAAGTTGATTATATAACGGATATTGTAAATTATAATACTGGCTCGAGAGAAGGTAGAAAACAACACTTTGATTTAATCAAAAATATTTTAAACAATTAAGGATTTTAGAAATGAAATATGTATTTTATGTACTACTTTTAGTAAGTATAGTTTTTGGGAATGATGAGTTAAATAATTATATTAATGATAAAAGTTTACAAAGTCAAATTATAAAAGATGTAAAAGATCAAATACTTATTGTTGATCTACTAGATAAAAAAAATCAAATACTTATTTTTAAAAAAGAGCAGAATGAAGATTACAAAAAAACTTTTGATGAAAAGGTCTATTTTTGTAAAACAACTAATATTATATGGTTTCAATCTATATTTCCAAAAGGTAATTATTATATGATTAGTTGTTTTTCTAATTATGTGGATAGAGTACAACGAGATATAGTATTTTATTTTAATTTTAAAAATTTAAAATTAATAAAAATTACACGAGAAGACTCAAATCAAGATGGAATTCTTCAAGATAGTTATATTTTTAAACCAATAAAAAATATTCCAACATTATATGATTTTAAAAAAGAAAATTTTTCTGATGAATATTTAAATGAAAATGATAAAAATTTTGTTCAAGTAAAATTAATTATTCCTAAAACTATAGAAGAACTTTTAAATGCTATACAAAATAAGAAGTCAAATACTATACTCACCACAGATTTTAATATTATTTTTGAAAATGAAGAACTAAATCAAAAGACAGTGCAAAAATATAACGATATAGCCTACTATCTCCAACAAGCAAACGCAAATGATGAAGCAATATTTCTTTTAGAAAAGATATTAGAGAAATTTCCAAATAGAACAGTTGCATACTTAAATCTTGCAGATGCTTATGATGGATTAGGGAATAAAGAAAAAGCAAAAGAAAACTATGAAAAATATATAAATCTTATGAAAGAAGATAATAAAGAAGTAAAAATCCCAAAAAGAGTTTTAGAGTTTAAATAACTCTAAAATTTCCATACTTAAAATATGTCAAAATCTCCAAATGTTAACTGCCTACATCTAGAAGTATTTGCAAATGAAGATTTTAAAACATTTGTACAAACTGCACAAATAGGGGATAAAAGACTACCTCAAAGTTTTAATTGGGCAACAATATTAGATGCACAAAGCTCAAGAGATCATGTATCAATATTTGAGAACCTAGAAGCACAAATAAAAATAAAAATGTATCTAGTAAAAGGTAATAAAGTAGAAATAATAGAAGAAAAAGATGATTGGTTGTATATTTTGTATAAAGGTAAAAAAGATATAAAAGCTTGGATAGCTAAAAGTGCAGTTGCGTAGAAATAGAAAAAACATGTTTGTACTTCTCAAACTCCAAATATCTTTTTTGAAAGGATATAAATTATACAGCAACTTTGAAAGATAACTGTAATACTCAAAATAACAATCTAGATTTTGATATAAATGAAGATTCTTTAATGTGTAACAATAGATATGGAATAGAATTAATTTATATCTAAATTAAAAATTAAATAACTTTTTAAATAATTTTAGATATAGTTGCTAACTTTTTTATAAGGTTACTATATGTCAACAAACATAATAAATAATGATTTAAATTTAATTAATGATGAAGCAATCGATCAAATAAAACATGATAGTTTAGATTTTGATACATATGCACAAGTTTTAGCAGAAGCTATTTTAGAAACACCATCACCATTTACAGTTGCTATTTATGGAGAATGGGGAAAAGGGAAAACATCCTTACTAAAATTTTTGATGAATGAAATTTCACTAAATAAAAATAATACTATAAATGTATTTTATGATGCATGGAAGTTTGAAAATGATGATAATCCTATTTTAGGATTATTAAATATAGTTGAAAAAAACATCAAAAAAATTAGATTTGAATACGATGAAGATGTAATATTGAGTATTTTAGAATACATCAAATATATTAAAAATGCCGTTGCAAATATAACTAATGAAGCTAAAATAGCTACTTTAGATTTAAATAATGAAAATATTATCGATAAAGACATAGAAAAACATATTGTAAATCAAAGTACTTATTTTGAGATTTATGCACTTCTAAAAGGTTTAGAAAAATTATTATCAAAAGAAAACTATAAAATTATAATATATCTTGATAATTTGGATAAATGTAAACCTAAAAATAGTATCAGAATTTTAGAAAGTGTAAATTTAATTTTTGATTTAAAAGGTTTTTCTTTTGTATTTGCAGCAGATAGAAGTATACTAGAAGAACGATTAGAATCAAATATCAAAAATAGTAAAGAATACCTTGATAAACTTGTACAGTTACCTTTTAATTTACCGTCATTTAAAGGTAAAATAGAAGATTTGTTAGATAATTTATATTCAAAAAATAATTCAAATTTAATTTTAGAAAATAGCATTAAGAATGTAATTTATTCTATATCAGCACTAAATATTTTAACTCCAAGATTAATTATAAGATTAATAAATAGGATTAAAGTTTGTAGTAAAATATATGATAAACTTAATCCTAATACACAAATAGAAAAAGAAAATATTCTATCATTGTTTGCAATTTCTTGTACGCTAGATGAATTGTTTAGGGATTTTCATAATATTTTAATAAAAAATGATACTTTTATAAAATATTTGATTGCTTCATTACAAAATGAAAATTTAGATAAAGAGTCATTATCTTTAAATATCAATATATTGAGTAGTGATAAAAAATCTATGTTAAATATAGTAGAAAATAATTTCCATGTTCTAAAAATGATATTTAATACAGAGCAGGGGAAATACTGGTTAGAAAATAAAATGCATAGAGTAAGTACATATGAATTCCTTAAATTAAGCAATGAAATAATTGAAAATATTCAAATAGACTCAATGCCTAGGTATAAGACAGATTTTCTTGATAATGCAATTCTTACGGAAGAAGAAACTGTAATAAATCCAAAAGAGTTCATAAAAATACCTAATCAAGATTTTGAAATGAGTAAATATGTTATTACAAACAAGTGGTTTGAAGAGTTCATATTATCTGGCGGTTACAATAACTCAAAATATTGGAATAATATTGCTGCAAATGTATGGTTGATGAAAAATAAGATTTCTTCATTAAATGAAAAATATGACAAAATGGTTGAAAAAGAAGCAGAGTTCTTTAAGAAAAAATATAAAGAAGAGTTAATAAAAGAAAACTTTATCAGTGATTTGCAACCTATAGTATATATTACATATTATGAGGCAGAGGCATTTTGTAAATATTTATCTGATTTAGATGAAGTATATGATTATCAAATGCCTACAAAAGAGCAATGGGAATATGTAGGAAAAGCAGGAAAAGAGAATAGAGTTTATCCTTGGGGAAATAACTGGAATCCAAATTACTGTAATAATGGTATTACCCAATTAAACAAAACATCTGAAATAGGTATGTTCCCACAAGGTAATTCAAAATTTGGGGTTAGTGATTTAGTAGGTAATGTTTGGGTTTGGACATCATCACTCGAAGGAAATGAATTTAACTATCTAAAAGGCGGTTCATGGAATTTTTCAGATACATCTTATTTTAAAGTCTATGGAGATAATATTACTTTTTATAACAATCCATCATATCAACATTATGATATTGGATTTTATTGTATAAGAATAAAAAAAGAACATCAAATTTTAATTTGATGTTCTTCTAGTGCTAATTTCACCTCTTTCACAATTCTTGCCCAATCTTTTATAAATGGTTTAAATTCATCTTTTTTCTCTTCAGATAATGATAGATAAGTTCTTAAATAACTTCTTTTTTTTAATAGTGAATCATTAATAATTTCATTACACTTACTTAAGCCAAATAGCTTCAATTTCTCAAAATTAGGATACATTAATTTTATTTTATTAAAAGAGAACATAGTATCTTTTAATTTATCATTTTCTATTCCTGTTGTAACAAACATAATATTTTTATTTAAATTGTATAAGTTATCCGCTGTAATCAAACATCCTGTATGATCTAAGTAAGGATTCTCTCCTGTTGGTAGTATTATTAGGTTAGATTCTTTTATCAACTTTAATATTGTTTTATCAATAAAAAAACAGCCAGCTAAGTCAATAATAACTATTTTTGATTCTTCTAATTTTTCATCAGATATAAAATCATAAGTTAAATATGTGTGTTTATAAAACTCAATATTACCAGAAATAGCTGAACCTTGATCATTTGTAATATATGGGATATTAAACTCTTTTGCCAGTCCTAATGATATTACAGATTTACCAATACCTCCTTTATAACCTGCTCCAAAAATAATAAATTTACCTTCAAGAGTTTTAAAAAGCTTTTTATTTAACATGAAAAAATTCATAGACATACCTAAATTATTTAATTTTGTCGGGGATTATACTCTAGTTAATTTTAAACTAACTTTAATAATTATTTTGTAATAATTACATCAATTATTTAATTATATAAAAAATCTCAAGGATTAGTGAAAGTGAATTTTGAAAACTATAATAAAATTTATCAAGAAATATTAAATGATGAAAAAGATGAATTGACTGCAAATTATATTTTAAATAAATATGAGATAAATCACGAAGAAGAACTTATAAATATTTTAAATCAAATAAAAAAAAATGAATACATTAGTAGTGATAACAAAGTTATAAATAGATTATTAAATGAGCTAGATGAAAATGAAGATTTATTGAATATTTATGAAATAATTAATGTTAAAGAAAAAGTTATAAATCATAAAACGGTAGAGTCTTATATAAATGAGGAAGAAAAAGATTTAAAAAAAGAAAATATTAAAGACACTAATAAAGATTCTTTTAATATAAAAACTTCAATTATTGATAATAAAAAAATAAAAAAATATACATTATATATATTACCTTTAATTATTTTATTAGTAATTTTTCTACTAAATAGTAGTAATAATAAGGGGAAAACCACGTTACCTTTATCTACTGAAAAAGTTGAAAAAACTAATCAAGAAGAAAAGAAGGTTAAAGAAATAAAAATAGAAGAATCAATTAAGATAAAAGAAGAATTACCACAAATTAGAGAAACAGTTAAAGAAGAGATATCTTTAATTAAAGAAGAAGTAGGGGAAACTTTAATAGATACAGAAAGCATTTCTGATAATAATGAAATAATATTATCTTCAATAGATCAAATTGAAAAGTTTAAAAATGAATTAAAATATGAAGGTGAGGGATTAATATTTAGAGATAAAATTTATCATGAAAATGATATGTTATTTGGTTTTAAAATATATAAACTCACGTCTGTTTATGTTAAGTTTCAAGATGAAGAAAAACAAATTAGAAAAAGATTATTATTAAAACAACAAGATAAGGAATAATAAATGAAGAAGAATTTAGTACTTTTAAGTATATTAACTGTAATTTACAGTGGGTGTGTAGCTAATAATACAGTTGAAAAAGAAGAGATAAAAGTTGAAGAAGTAGTTGAGCCAGTTATAACAAAAACTGAACCAGTTGAAGAAGTAAAAAAAATAGCTAAAAAGAAAATAAAAAAAATTAGCTATACATATTATCGAATAATACCGTCTAAAATCGAAGTATTCGCTTATAAGCTTGGGGGAAATACAATTATTGATGATGCAAAACTTAAGAACTCTTTTTATTTAAGTGCTGATAAAATGAAAATTGAAAAAATTTATTCATCAAAAATTGGTGATGAATATGGAAAGATTGCAGGTAAAAATTTAATTGTATCAATGGATGATTTAAAAAAAGAAAATAAAATAGAAGATTAAATATGATTAGTCTTTTATTCTAAAGAAAAGTTAAAATTGAAAATAGAAACTGAAAATATTTTAAATAAAAGATTAATTATTAGTTTCTTAATAGTACTTACAATATTATTCTCATATATAATATATTTAAATTTAGATATCATAGATTTAAACGATGATATAAATTCAAAAGATAATATTTATAAACTTCAAATAAATAATAGAATTAATGAAATAGAACAATTGAATACACAATTAGCTGATCTTCAAAATTTATTAAATATTGGATTAGATTTATCTTCTTCAAATAATATTTATTTGGATACTAAATTATCAGAAAAAGACAAAAGGTATATTCTATCTTCTATACCAAGTTCATCTCCATTGGGGAAACTTTTCATTACATCTAAATATGGATATAGATTTCATCCTATTTTTAAAACAAATAAACTACATACAGGATTAGATTTACGAGCTAATGTAGGAACAAAAATTTATTCTACTGCAGATGGAATAGTATTAGAAGTAAGAAATCAAGATCTGGGTGGCTATGGAAAAGTAGTGAAGATTACTCATAATTATGGTTTTGAAACTTTATTTGGACATCTAGATGATATATTTGTAAAAGAGGGTGATATTATTAAAAAAGGTGACCTTATAGGTTTATCAGGGAATACAGGTAATAGTAATGGTCAACACTTACATTATGAAATAACATATTTAAGAAAACATATTAATCCTCAAGATTTTTTATATTGGAATACAACAACATTTAATACAATTCTCAATAAAAAACAAGATTCTATTAATTGGGGAAACTTAATTTATGCTATTATGAATAACAAAAATATTATATTAAATAAGGAAATTAATGTTATTGGAACAAGATAAATATCAAAATATTCTATCTCAAATTCATGAGTTAAATAGACAAAATTTATTAGCAGAATATGAAAGAAATGAAAATATAATAGATAAATTATCTGAACTAGAACATCAAATTCAAAATAAAAGTAATGAATCATATTCAAATGGATTAGTTGAAAAATTACTCTATGGCATTGTCTTTTTAATAATTATAAATTTAATTCTTACATTTTTTCTTTTGTTTTTATTTTATGACTTTAGTTTAATAAAGAGGGATAGTAATATCATTCAAACAAAACAACAAGTTTTAGATATAGATAAAGAATCTAAATTGGATAATCTTACAAATGAGCAAGTAACTGTAAAGACAGGAGAAATTGATATTAATGCAAATATTTTTGATGAAAAAAAATATGAAATTGAAGAAAACTATACAGAAATAAAACCTATTATAAAAGTTGATACTCAATATACTTGTGAAGATGATAATTACAGTAAAAAATATAAAATACCTTATACTATTGAAGTAAAAGGTAAATTATATTCAGACAAGTTTCTTTTTATCTTACAAAATAGCTCAGAAAGAAAAAAATGTAGAATAAATAAAGAAGATATATAAAGTAATATTTAATAGTTGGCTTATTATTTGTACTGTTTAGGTTACACTAAATCATATATTAATGAATCAAAATATGATATAAGTAATTATAGCTATTAGTTTGAAAATTATAGTTTTCAATACTAGATAATATAAAAAAGAAAAAGAGTCTATCTTTTCCTTCCTTTAGAGAATTCAATTATGTAATCGGCAATTTCATCTAAATGAATTATATCTTTTACTGCACCTGCTTGTATAGCTTTCATTGGCATCCCAAAAACAACACAACTCTCTTCATTTTGAGCGATAGTGTATGCACCATTATCAAAAAGTTCTTTCATTGCAATTGTTCCATCATCTCCCATACCCGTCATCATTACAGCCATTGCAGCACTTCCAACACTATTATTAACAGATCTAAACAATACGTCTACACTAGGTTTATGTTGGCTTACTTTTTTTGTATCTAATAATTTAGTTCTATACTCATTTCCATGTTTTTCTATAGTTAAATGCATATTTCCAGGAGCTAAATATCCATGGCCTTTTTCTAGAATCATTCCATCTTTTGCTTCACAAACAATTACATCTGAGTGATCATTTAATCTATGAGCGAATGAATTCGAAAATCCATATGGAATATGTTGAGTAATTAAAATCGGAGGTAAATTCCCCGGTAATCTTTTAAAAACTCTAAGTAATGATTCCACTCCGCCTGTTGACGAACCAATTGCAATTAATTTCATTCCAGGGAAAGTTGCAGCTCTTAAGGGAATTACTTCATCAGGATGTACTTTATATTCAATATTTGTTGTTGGTTTTGAGGTTTTTCTTAATGCTTCTGGCTTTTTTAATGTATATCTTTTTAACAAAAATGTTAGATTCAATAATGTATCTTTAATCCTTGCTTGAAATGATTGCATAGATTCACCATTTTCAGGTTTTGGTATAAATCCTACAGCACCGTCATCAAAAATATCATTTCCTCTTACACCCTCCCCTGAAATTACAACCGCAGGCATAGGATGAAGTCTCATTAAATTTCTTAAAAAAGTAACTCCATCCATTTTTGGCATATTTATATCGATAGTTACTAAATCTGGCTCATATTCTTTGATTTTCTCTCTTGCATCATAGGCATCTGTTGCTACGCAAACAACCTCAAATTCATCAATAGAATTAATCATGTCTTTGATAATTCTTCTCATTGAGGGCGAATCATCTATTACTAAAACAGTATACACTTAATTTTACCACCCTACTTTATTTTTTTAAAAAAGTTCTATTTCCATTACTGGTTCAGCTTCTTTATTATCAATACCAAATAATTCAACAGCTCCAGAGTATTCTTTGATAACTGGTGCTTTCGTAATCTCTTGTTGTAAAGATTTTTCTTCTGATAAGATTTTACTATCAGTTTCTGATTTTTGTGTAACTTTAATGAATGTCTCAAAATCATTAGCTAATAAAATCAATCTACCATGTTCACCTCGAGTATGCTCACTAACTAATTTAAAGCCCTCTGACTTACAAAAATCTTTTGCAAACTCTACATTTCTAAATCCGATAGATTGTGAAGATAAATTTATTTGCATAATATCAGCACCACCTGATATCTTTGCAAGCATATTTCCTTTACTACAACCTAATTTATACATTTCATTGAGCATAGCTTCAACAGAATAAAGTCCATATTTCATATCGTCATTTGTATTATTTGTTTTTGGTAATAAGAAATGATTCATACCTTTTATTTTTGTAACCTTATCATAAAACATAATAGCTACACATGAACCCAATAAAGTTTTAAAAGCAATTTGTTCAATATCATTTCCAACAGCAAATTCTCCACCAATAACAGTATGTGTTGGAAAACCTTTGGTTTTTTGAGTAAATCTAACTGCTGAAGTTTTTTCAATACTTCCATCTTTATGACCTATCACAATCATAGGATTTCCTTTTCCTTAAGAAAAATATTTTGACCTATTCTCTTAACATAATGTACTAAATCTTGAGGATTTTCTGAATGACCTAAATATAATGTTCCACCAATTTTAAGATATTTAAATAATTTCTTCAAAATTTCATTTTGATCTTCTACAGAAAAATATATTAAAACATTTCTACAAAAAATTACATCAAATTGATTTTTTGAAAAAGGGTATAAATTATCATTTAAATTCATTACTTGAAAAGTAATCATTTTCTTTAAATCATCATTTACTTTTATTAGAACTTCTTCACCTGCAAGATTTTTTTGAACTCTTCGTTTAAAAAAATTTTGTGGCTTAATCCAATCAGGAAATTCTTTTGAAGATTTAGAATATCTATAAATACCATCTGCAGCATATTGTAAAACATTTGTATCTATATCTGTAGCTATAATAGAGGCATTTATACTTTTATTTAACTCTTCTTTAGCTTTTAATACGGTCATAGCCATTGAATATGGTTCTTCACCTGTTGAAGAAGCAGAACAATACATATTTATTTTTTCTCCACTACTTGCAAACATTGGTAATACTCTATCTTTTAAATCAATAAAGTGAAAATCTTCTCTAAAAAAATGTGTTTTGTTTGTTGTAAATGAATTAATAAATTCACTTACGTTGTTTCCTTGTTCAATAGAGTTTAAAAGCTCCATTATATCACCAGAAAAACCACAATTTCTTTTTAATTTATCAATTCTATTTGAAATCATAATATCTTTATTCTCAGAAAGAGTAATACCTGTTAGAGAATAAAGAAGTTTTTTTACCTTATTATGTACATCTTGAGTCGTATATTTCATATATTAAGACGCTTTTTTAGCTACACTCATATCTCTCTCAACTTTTAATTGAGCATTAATGATTCCTACAACATCTAAAATTAGACCAATGCTTCCATCTCCTCTAACTGTTGCAGCCCCTATTCCTTGAACACTTCTAAAGTTTTTATCTAGAGGTTTAACTACTACTTGATGTTGATTTAAAAATTCATCAATAGATATTGCAACTTTTGTATTACCAGATTTTACAACTATTAACATACCCTCTTCAAGTTTTTCGAAACTTTTTTCAAGACCAAATAATTGATGTAATTTAACCACGGGAATAAATTCTTCTCTTAGCATTAATAAATCTTGAGTTCCATCACCAATTTTTTTAATCATCTCAGATGTTGGTTGTAATGATTCAACAATTGAACTTAGAGGTAAAATGTATTTTTGATTTCCAACTCTAATATCTAAACCATCTAAGATAGCAAGTGTAAGTGGTAGCATAATAGTGATTGTAGTACCTTCACCAATATGCGTATCTAATTTAATAGCACCACCAAGTTTATGAATATTTGTTTTAACAACATCCATTCCAACACCACGTCCAGAAATATCAGTAATTTGATCTGCTGTTGAAACACCTGCTCCAAATATTAACATAGCCTTTTCATTATCACTCATAGTATTAAATTGATTTTCATCAATTTGACCCTGTTCTAATGCTTTTTGTGCAACTTTCTCAAAATTAATACCTTTACCATCATCTTCAATAGTAATTATCATTTGTCCATTCGCTTGTTCAGCTGTTATGCTAATAGAACCCACTTCAGATTTTTTTGTTTGTTCTCTTTCTGCAGCTGTTTCAATACCATGGTCAAGTGAATTTCTAATAATATGCATTAATGGATCAGTTAATCCTTCAATCATTGCTTTATCAATTTCAACATTATCTCCATAATGTTTAAACTCAACTTTTTTACCTAGCTTTTTAGAAATATCTCTAACAACTTTTGGGAATTTAGAATAAATTGATTCCATTGGAACCATTCTAATACTCATAATAGAATCTTGCATATCTCTAATATGTCTTTCAAGTAGTTCTAATCTTTCTAGTACAGAATTTCTTGTTTTCGTCTCTTCAATTGTTGAAGAAAATTGAGTAAGCATTGCATTAGTAATAACTAAATCACCTACATTGTTCATTAATAAATCTATTTTATCAAGATTTACTCTAATACTATTATTATTATTTGGAACAGCTTTTTTTGCAGTACCCTCATCTTCATCTTCTTTTACTCTTAGTTTTCTTTGAGGAGCATTTTCCGCAGCTGTTTCTATAACTGGTGCTTTTTTAGGTATAACTAATTCTTCTTTTATATCATTTGTTTCCATAACAGAATTTGAAGTAAGTTCCGGCATGTCATCAAAGAAACCAAAATTCTCTTTATCTTCTTCAGAAACTTTATTAATTACATCTTTTGTGTTATTAGAAATAGTTTGTAGTTCATCATCATAGAAACCAAAATTTTGATGTACTTCATCTATATCATCGTCAGCAAATATACCATATGCTTTATTTTTACTATCTCTTTGCTCATTTAAATCATCATCAAAAAATCCAAAACTATCACTATCTAAAACTTCTGTAGTTTCTTTTTTAGTCTCTACTGTTTTTGGTGTTTCAATAGGTTTTACTACTTCCACTTCAGCTTTCTTTGCAACAGTTCCTGTTCCATTTGAATATGCTCTAAGTTCTTCTAATAAAGCAGTAGTCATTTTTGTAAATGTTTCTCTATCTAAGTTATCAGCAACTTCAAGTTCGAGAATCTCTTTCATAACATCTAATCCATCAATTAGTGTTTCTGCCATTTCTGGAATAAACTCAATTTTATGATTTCTTAACTTATCCATTAAATTTTCAACATCATGAGTAAATTCAGCAAATAATGCTAATTCAACAGATGCTCCACTACCTTTTAGAGTATGAACATCTCTAAAAAGTTGACCCATTTCTTCATCTGTTAATGAACCATTATTTTCAGCTGCCAATAAAACATTATCTGCTGACTCAAAAAGCTCTTCAGCCTCTTCAAGAAACATTTCTCTATATTTAGAAATATCAAACGACATGAGAACTCCTTTCTTATCTACTTAAAACTATATTAACTGCTTTTAACAATTGGTCTGGTACAAATGGTTTTACAATCCATCCTGTAGCCCCAGCAGCTTTACCCTTTGCTTTCATTTCATCACTTCTTTCAGTTGTAAGAACTAAAATTGGTTTTTTAGAATATTGTGATATTTTTCTTAATTCACCTATTAGTGTTAATCCATCCATATTTGGCATATTAACATCTGTAATTATTAAATCAAAATCAGCAGCCTTAGCTTTTGCTAAACCATCAACACCATCAACTGCTTCAGTTACATCTGTGTAACCACCTTCGTTTAGTGCATAGTTTAGCATGTCTCTTAGCATTGTAGAATCATCTACTATCAAAAGCTTAGCCATATTAAAACCCCTTAAGTTTTCTTAAAAAAATTATTTTTACTATACTAACAAAAGAAATATTAATTTAGGGTTATATTGAATGGAAAAATGGAATTTTGTTGATTATTAGAAGGATTATAAAAGTAAGAGAGTTAAGTAAGGATATTACTCCCTACTTAATAAAGAAAATTATTTTTTAATTAGAAGATAATTCTATTCTATCTTTTTTAACTTTTAATACTTTAACTTCAATTTCTTGTCCAACAGATAAAATATCAGAAACGTTACTTACTCTCTCTTTTGAGATTTTTGAAATATGTAAAAGACCTTCTCCGCCTTTTGGTAATAAAATAAATGCACCAAAATCAACAACTCTTTCAACTTTTCCAAGTACAACTTCATCAATTGCATATAATTTTTCAAAATCTATATTTTTTGGAAAATCTTTTCTTGCAGGTGCATTATTTGAAATAGTTTTAATATGCTCACAAGCATCTAAAACATTCTGTTTATTTCCACCACTTACTTTTACTGTTCCACTATCTCTATCTAAATCTATAGAAACTGTAAATTTCTCAATAATTTCTTTGATAGTTGCCCCTGCTTTCCCAATAATTACCATAATTTTACTAGGATCTATAGCAAATTGCTCAACTAAAGGTAATGCACTACTTGCCACAATTTCACTTGCTGCTTCTTCCATTAAAGATAAGATATGAACTCTTCCCTCTTTTGCTTGAAGTAATGCTTCTTTTAAAACAGATAATTCAATTCCACCTAATTTTATATCCATTTGTAAAGCAGTAATTCCTTTTGTTGTTCCAGCAACTTTAAAGTCCATATCCCCATCATGGTCTTCTAATCCCATAATATCTGTTAAAACAGAATAGTTATTACCTTCAACAACCATACCCATAGCAACACCCGCTACTAAATCAGAAACTGGAACACCTGCAGCTTTTAAAGCTAATGAACCACCACAAACAGTTGCCATTGAAGAAGAACCATTTGATTCTAAAATCTCAGAAACAATTCTTACTGTTTCATTATAATCATCATCAATTGTTGGTTCAAGTGCTTTTTTAGCTAGATTTCCATGACCTAATTCACGTCTTCCAACTCCAAACATTGGTTTTGCTTCTCCAACAGAGAAACCAGGGAAATTATAATGAACCATAAATCTATCAACAGAAGTTGATTTATCAGTTAAAACTTCATACATTTGTCCATCTTTAGACCCAGCAATTGTTCCAATTACTAAAGCTTGTGTTTCACCTCTTGTAAATAAACAAGAAGAGTGTGCAGATGGTAAAATATTTGTTTCAATACTAATTGGTCTTACATCTTTAAGGCCTCTTCCATCAGCTCTTATTTTGTCATTTACAATCATGTTTCTTACAATTTCTCTTTTTACAACAGAAACTGCTTCATAAATTGTAGAAAATGCTAATTCATTTGTAACACAATAATCATTTTTAGAGATCATTTTTGCAACATCTTTTAATTGAGTTGCTCTTTCACTTTTTGCTAATTTTTTTATAGCTTCTCTAATTTCATTTGAAAAATTATCTCTTACATAGTGGATAACTGATTCTTCAATTGTAAATTGAACTAATTCAACTTCAACTTTTTCTTTACAAGAAGTTTCAAAACCTTTCTCATAAGTTAAATTAGCCTCTTTTAATGCATCTTGTGCAAAAGCAATAGCTTCCACTAAAGTATCTTCATTCATCTCATTTGCATTATGAATTTTTGTAAATGCTTCAATATCTACTTCAACCATTTCACTTGAAGATATAGTTTTCATCTCAATCATTAATAATTCATCTTTTGAACCAGCTACATATAAATCTAAAGTAGAATTTGCCATTTGTTCAGGTGTTGGATTAATAACATAATTACTTTCAATTCTTCCAACTCTTACACCACAAACAGATTTTTTAATAGGAATATTTGAAGTATATAAAGCTGCATTTGCAGCATTTAAAGCTAATGCTTGTAAATCAACATTTTTATCAGCACTTAAAACCATAACTGTAATTGTTGTTGGATAAACATAACCTTTTGGGAAAAGTGGTCTTAAACTTCTATCAATTACTCTTGATGTTAATGTTTCAAAATCACTTGGTTTCCCTTCTCTTTTAATAAATCCACCTGGCAATTTTGCTGCTGCATAAGTTTTTTCTATATATTGAACTGTTAATGGAGTGAAATCTTCACTTACAGGATTATCAAATTCACTAACAACCGTAGCTAATACAACTGCATTTCCTATTCTTGCTAATACTGAACCATTAGCTTGTTTAGCTACTTTTCCAAATTCAAAAACCTCTTGTTTTCCATTTAATTCAAATTCACAAACTGTTGACATACTTTTTATCCTTTAATTATTTTCTCTAAATCTTCAAAACTAACATCATCTAAACTATCATAATAAAAATCAATTTCTACAAAATGATCTAATTTTTTAATAAAATATAAATCATCTGCAATTGATTCTATTGTAGGAATACTAGCTGTTGGTAAAATTGGAGTTGCTACTGAAATAGACTTAGCTTTTAAATTAATAGCTGTTTTTATACAAGCCATCATTGTTAAACCTGTATTAATTCCTTCATCAACAATCAATACATTTTTATTTTCAAATTTTTGAATCTTTTCTCCATGTCTAAACTTACTAACTTTTTTGACAATAGATTCATCATATACTTGTTTAGATTTAGAATAAACATAATCTAAACTAATATCAAATGCCTTTACTAATTCTTCATGAATTAATACCTCTTCATGCTCTGTTACAACAGCTATTTCACAATCTTCATTGTTAGGAGCATAAATTTTTTCTGAAAACATCATATCATATTTACTATTAAGTTCATTTGCTATAATTTTTGCAATTTCAAACCCACCATATGAACTTGAAATTACAGTCCAATCTTCTAATTTCATACTATCAATTGGTAAAACATCTAGAAGTCTATATGCAGCAACTTCTCTATTTTTAAAATATATTCTATCTGAATTCATTAATTACTATCTTGCATTTTATATTTTTGTTTAATTCCACCTAATGGTTTTAATAAAATAGTTGCATATATAACTTGTTGCTGTATTCCATCAGAATTTAAACTAGATGTTGGTGTAATTTGGTCTTCATATTTTAAATCAAAATTCCAACAACTATCATCTATATTTAAACTTATTCCTTGTCTATTTCTAATATTTTCAAGTAAATCATAATTTTCATAATATGAAACTCTATAATCTTTTGCTAATTTATATCCAACATCAAATCTATAAGATTCTAAATCTTCTCTTGAATTAAATATATTCTGCGTTTTTTTAGATTGATAATAACCAACTGTTAAAGATAGCTCATTATATGTAAAAACTGAAGTTGCACTATTTTCAACATTTTTTCCATCTTCTACATTATAAACAGTTTTTCCACTTATACTACCATATTCATGATTCACTCTTAGATAATTCTCTAAATCTTGTAGTTTAGGATTATCAACTTGATCATATAAAATAGATTGAGAAATCTTATGATTAATTAATTGCTTCAAATCACTATTATCATATAGAGATTGATTAGCTGATAATTTAATATTTTTTTGTTCTTGAGAAATAGGAAAAGCTCTTAGTTCATTTTCTTTTGTTGAATTATCTACTGTAGTAATATTATATAAATCACCATTTTCTTTTAAATTCTTAGGAACGATGTATTCAGCTATTAAATTTAATGTATGTAAATACTCTTCATAAGGTTTAATTAAATTACTTCCAACTCCAACTGAAGTTATATTTTGGATTAAAGTTCCATCTTCATAGTTTATAGTATTAAAATTACTATAATCGTATTTACTAATTATTGTTTTATTTTCTGCAAATGCATAAATATAATCATCAATAAAATATTCACTATAACTTACAGGTACACTTATTTCATAAACATTTGCAGATAATCCCTCTGGCCTAGTATAATTTATAACTTTTGTATCAGCTGAATATATTAAGTTATCAATAAATGTTTCTTTATTATATGAGTGAAATTGAACTTGGGGTAATTCTTGTAATGTTCCCTTATTTGATGTTTTTGAACCATCAATATAATATCTACCATATGCTCCACCATAATACTCAGGAGTATCATAAAAATAGTTAACTTTAGATTCGACTTTTCTATCAGTTGAAGTTACTACTGTATCATCAGCTAGTGTGATATATTCAATATCATTTAAATATTTAATTGATGTAAATAAACCATCGTGAGAATTATTTTTAGAAAACATCTCTCTTCTTTGATAATCTAAATCAAAACCATAATGTTCTTGATTTTGTAATTGATTCTCTAAAAAATAGTTTTCATTCTCTTTAAAAATGCCTGTTTTAATTTTTAATACAGAATCAGGAGAATCTGCATATCTATAGTAGGCATATGCCCCTGATCCCCTTTTAGTTCTAGTCTGTGGTACCAATTCTATGTCATAATTATCAGCCGGTGCAATAAAGATTGGTTGAGAATAAAGTAATCCTTCTCTAGCTGAATATCCAATAGTTGGAAGTAAAAGACCTGTTCTTCTTGTTGTATCTGTTGGAAAACCAAGGTATGGACTATAAAAAACAGGTACATTTTTCAGATATAATCTTGGATTATATGCATTTATCCATTTAGATTCTGTATCATAATCTGCACTTGATGCTCTAATACTCCAAACTGGATCTAAACAATCACAAGAAGAAATAATAGAACTATCTAAATCTATTTCTTCTTTCTCTTTATTTGAAGTTTTAGAATTTATCCAAATCTTATTATTTTGTTCTCGTAAAAACATTGGATATTGATTAGATGAGTCTTTTTTTAAATCAATAAAAGCATAATTACTTTGGGTTTGAATATTATTGTCTTTAATTACTAATACATTATCAAAAAGTTCAAATGTTTCATTCTCTTTGTTATAAATAACTTTATTAGCACTTAAATAATACGTTGGTGAATAAATAACTACATTACCACTTGCTGTAACAATATTTTCAAGAGCATCGACATTTTTTGCAACTAATTGAAATTTCTCATTTTTTAACTCTTGTGCATGAATTAAATACGAAGTTATTAATAGTGAAGCTATGATTTTTTTATGCATTTACAACCAACGTTTTACCAACAATATCATGAAAGGTTTTTCTTCCATCATTAAAAAATCCAATTAAAAAACCAAAATAAAAAAACATCTCAGAAAAAATTCTTCCTAAAGATCTTAAAAAAGATGATAACATTGAAACTCTTCCCCATGAATTAAGGTCAATAACTCTTATTTTTACAAGAATTTTACCAATTGTTCCACCATAATACCAAACAAAAAAAGTATGATAAATTACCTTTAACATAATTAAAGGTAGAGCTAACTCTGTTTTCATCAAATACATCATAGCATCCATATCTTGGCTAACAGCAAGAATACTTTCCCAAAAAATCATCATAATAATTATAGTTACTAATAAATCATCAATAACAAAAGCAAATGCACGTGAACGCATTGATGCTAATTGAAGATTGTTACTGTTATCTTGCATTAATTTTTACTTTAAAGCTTGATAAGCAATATCAGATCTACATTTTTTACCTACAAAATGTACTTGCCCACACAATAAATAAGCTCTATCTCTTGCCTCTTTGATGCTTTTCCCAAATCCAACACAAACTAAAACTCTTCCACCAGTTGCCATTAATTTGTCATCAATTTTTTCAACACCAGCATAAGAGATGTGAGAGTTGTTTAATAAATCTTCATCTACAATTTTATCAACTATAATTTCAGCAGGCGTGCTTGAACCATAAGGATAATTTCCACTTGCCATTACAACACCGACACCAAACTCTTTTTTGATTTTAATATCTAATTTATCTAGTTGTTTTGTTGCACCCTTATAAAATAGTTCAGAAACTGGAGTCTCTAGTAAAGGCATTAAAATTTCACACTCAGGATCACCAAATCGAACATTATATTCTAAAATAATTGGCTCACCTTTAACAACCATTACTCCAATAAATAAAACTCCTTCAAATGGAGCTCCTTCTTCTTTCATTCCTTCAAGTGTTGGAATTATTACTCTCTCTTCAATTTTTTTATAAATATCATCATTTACAAGTGGCGTTGGAGCATACGCACCCATTCCACCTGTATTTGGTCCAGTATCACCGTCCCCTATTCTTTTGTGGTCTTGAGCAGCTGGTAATACTTTATAATTTTCACCATCACAAATAGCAAAAACTGATAATTCATATCCATCTAAATACTCTTCTACAACTATAGAAGTTCCAGCATCACCAAATGAAGCACCTGAAAGCATATCTGAAGCAGCTGTTTTTGCTTCTTCTTTTGATTGAGCAATTATTACACCTTTTCCTGCACATAAACCATCTGCTTTTACAACTATTGGTAAACTCATTGTATCAATAAAATCAAAAGCTTCTTTTTCATTTGAAGTCTCTATAAACGCTGCTGTTGGTATCTTATATTTTTTTAATATATTTTTCATATAAACTTTTGAACCTTCAAGTTGAGCTGCTGCTGCACTTGGTCCAAAAATTGTTAAACCATTCTCTTTAAATATATCAACAACACCATCTACTAATGGAGCTTCTGGTCCCACAATTGTCAAATCAATAGAATTATCTTTTGCCCAAAGAGCTAATTGATTATAATCTTTAATATTTATATTTGTTCCCAATCTGTCAGTTGCACCATTTCCTGGCATAAAAAATAGATTATGAGCATTTTCTTTGTATATTGCTAATCCAATAGAGTATTCTCTACCACCATTACCAAGTATCAATATATTCACGATAATTCCTTGTATTATAATTAAAAATCCGAGTAGCCGTTAACCATTAAAATGGCCCTAAAAGCCACGAATAGTACATGAGCGTATATTTCAGGAGCAAAAACGCATTGAATTGCTGCACACCATACAACAGCCATCATGTACAAAAATAATTTATCGGACCCACAACAATGGAAATCCCGAACTACTTAGATTGTCTTATTTTATCTAAAGATGTTTAAAATTGAGTTTAAAATAAAGTTTGCCTTGCAAGTTTTATACACTCATCAATTGATGTTTCAGAACTTACTGTATAATTTACCTCTTTTGGTAAATATAAAGCTGTAGTTTTTCCAATAACAATTGCTTTATAAGAATCTTTCCATGAATATTGTTTAAAGAAACACTCTACACTTGATGGTGAGGTAAAAACAAACGCTGAATTATCTTCTAAAGATATATTAGATTCTTTACATGAAGTTTTATAAACCACTATTTCATCTACTAAAATCTTATTTTCTTTTAAAATTTCAACTAAATTAGATACTGTTTTTAAAGCTTTTATATAAAGTACTTTTTTATCTTTTAATAACTCAATTAATTCTTGGGCAAACTCATTTCCATGGGAAGTAATACCTGTAAAAATAACTTTTCCACCTAATTTTTCAATTACTTGAGAAGTTTTAGGAGCTATTACATAAGAATCAATTTTTTTCCAATTTTTATTAAAAGAATCTAAAGAATAAACTGCATTTTTTGAAGTAAAAATTAATGCATCATAAGAAGATAAATCTATATTTGACTTAATATATTCAATGTGAAAAACTTCTAGATTCTCCACATCTTGATATTTTTGATTACTTAAAAGATAAATTTTAGCCATTTGTTACTAATTCATATTTTTGGGTGTAATTTATCGCATCATCTAATGTGGCATAAATTTTAATACTTTTAAATAAATTTGTTGTATCAACATCTAAAATTTTTCTTTTATGTCTATATTTTAAAACTAAAATTATCTCTAACTCTTTACTTCTAAACTTTTCTATTATCTCTTCAATAGTGAAAATTGCTGAAATATCTAAAAATGATACATTTCTACAATCAAGAATTATTTTTTTACTATTTTTTACTTTCTCCAATCTTGCATCTAAAGCAGATGCTGTTCCAAAAAACAAAGAACCATTTATTTTAATAATTTCTACATCATGATTTTCTATATCTATATCAAAAGAGACTTTTGATTTTGTTGTTTTCATTTGAGTGTTTCTAGATACTTGATAAACAGCCATTATTGATGAAATTGTAATTCCAACTCCAACTGCCATAATTAAATCCACAAAAATTGTTAATAAAAATACGGTTACCATTATAAGTAAATCTTGTCTTGATACCTTATTTAAAATCTTTAAAAACTTATAGTCTAAAATATCAAAACCAACTTTTATCAAAATTCCTGATAGCACGGCAAGTGGAATTTTTGAAGCAAGTGGAGCTAAGAATAGAACAATTATTAATAAAGTAATAGAGTGAGTCATACCTGAAAATCTAGTTGTTGCTCCACTATTAATATTTATTACTGTTCTCATGGTTGCCCCTGCTCCTGGAATTGCACCAAAAAAAGAACAAATTGTATTTCCTATTCCTTGACCTATTAACTCTTTTTTTGAATCATGTTTTGTTTTAGTCATAGAATCTGCAACTATAGAGGTTAATAGTGAATCTATTGAAGCTAAAAGTGCTAATGTAATAGCTAAAGTTAACATCGTATTTAATTTTAATATATCAAAGGAAATTGGTAAAACAAAAGGTGGTAAACCCATTGGAATTTCACCAATAGTATCTATTTGAAATCCCATAAAAAGAGAAAAATAAGTTACACTAACTAAAGCTATCAGAGCTGCTGGAACTATTTTTGAAATTTTTTTAGGTGTTAAAAACATAATGGCTAATGTTATAGTTGCAATTATTAAAGCTTCATAATTAACTTTTTGAAAAGTATCCAATAGATGAGTAAGGGTATAAATTATAGAACCATAAGTTTTTACACCCAAAAATGGATTTATTTGTAGTATTATGATAATAATACCAATACCGCACATAAAACCTGAAATTACTGGGTAAGGAATATATTTTATCCATTTTCCAATACCAATTATTCCAAAAGAGATTTGTATTAAACCTGATAGAAAAATTACAGTCATAACAGTTGATAAATCATTAGGGAAAGTTACAACTCCAGCTGCCACAACAACAGTCATAGGACCAGTTGGTCCAGAGATTTGAGTAGGAGTTCCTCCAAAAAGTGCTGCAAAAAAACCTAATATAATTGCACCATATAAACCAGCAATTGCACCAGCTCCACTGGCAACTCCAAAAGCTAAAGCCAAAGGAAGAGCAACAACAGCAGCTGTTACTCCTGCAAATATATCATTTTTTACTCTATGCAAGGAATACTCCTAGAATTTAAGGTTATTTAGTATCTCTTTCTAAATATTCTTCATCACCCATTTTATCATGTTTTCCACGAGCAATTACGTGAATTGGTGTTCCCTCAAAATTGAAATTATCTCTTAAATAATTTATTAAATATCTTTTATATGTAAAGTGTAAAAGATTTGGTTTATTCATTACTAATGCAATTCTTGGTGGTTTTGTATCAAATTGAGTTGTATAATAGATTCTCAAATATGCACCATTTGGACTTGGAAGTGAATGTCTCATAACTGCTTCTTCAATAACTCTATGTAATTTAGAAGTGGGAATTCTTTGTGTATAGTTATTGAAAATTTCTATAATTTTATCTTTTAATCTTTCAATACTTCTTCCTGTTTTTGCTGAAACTGCCATAATTGGAGCATAAGATAAAAATCTAAATCTTCTTCTTATTTCTTCTTCCATTTTTTGGAATGTTTCCATATTTTCATCCCATTTATTTAGAACAATAATAGTTGCAAGTCCATATTCATCAACAAGTCCAGCAATTTTTTCATCTAAATCAGAAAGTTCTTTAGAAGCATCTAAGATAACTAAAGCCATATTTGCTTTTTCTAACATCTCTTTTGTTCTCATTAAGGCAAATTTCTCAATTCCCTCAATACTTCCTCTTCTTCTTAAACCTGCTGTATCAACAAATGTTACATTTTTATCTTGATATTCAAAAGATTCATCAACTGGGTCAATTGTAGTTCCTGCTATTGGAGAAACTACTGATCTTTCAGCACCAACAATTGCATTAAGAATAGAAGATTTTCCAACATTTACTTTTCCAATGATTGCAACTTTAATGTTATTGTCTATAACTTCATTTTCAAGTATATCTTCTAAAACTGGTACAAAATCATCTTCTTCTTCACTTGAAAAATCTTGATCATCATCATAATCAAAATCTTCTTCTCTTTGTTTTTTTAAAGCTTCAGCTTCTTCTAAAGCCACTGTTTCAAGATTAACTGGAAGATGTTGATAAATCCAATCAAATAAGTTTTTTGTTCCCCTATTATGTGAAACAGAAACTCCAAAAAGATTCTCTTCCCCTATTCCAAACTCAAAAAATTCCCATAATCTTTCTAATTCTTTATCATTATCGATCTTATTTACAACTAAGGCTAACTCTTTTCCTAATCTTTGAAGCTCATAAAATAATTCTTTATCCTTATCATCAGGTATGTTTTTACCATCAACCATAAAAAGTATTATATCAGCCTCTTTTGCCGTCTCAATAGCTTTTCTTTTTACATTTGAAAATATAGCATCATTTGTTTCATCGATACCACCTGTATCTAACATCAATGCTTTTCTATCTAATATTTCTATTTCGTGTTTTCTAATATCTCTTGTAGTTCCTGCCATATCAGATACAATCGCAATTCTTTTGTTTGCAATTCTATTAAATAATGAAGATTTTCCTACATTTGGTTGCCCAATTAGAGCAATTTTTTTTAATGTTTTATCCATAAATTTTTTTAATCCTATTTTTTATCATAAACTAAAAAAGGTATTAGCCATTTATGCTAATACCTTTTCACTAACAAAAGCTTTTTTTAATATAATCCAAATTTACCTTGGATTGAACTTTTGTAAAGAACTCTCATAACATCGTCTTTGTCATAGAAAACTTTGAATTGTGCATCAGATGCTTTTAACTCTTCTAATGCTTCTTCAATATCCATTGGTTTATAAGATGTTAATCTTACAGGAGCAATTTCATTTTCAAATTTCTCTAATTCAAGAGCAATTCCATCTTGAATTTCAGAAGATTCAACCTCAGTTAATTTTGTAGCTTTATGAGCTGCAATTTTATCATGGTGTCTTCTTAAAACTTTTGATACTCTATCAACAGCAATGTCAATAGCAGCATATAAATCTTTATCTTTTTGTTTTACAACAATTGTATCTAAATGTGCAATGTTTAATGTAAACTCAAAAGAGAAAGCTTTTTTACCGTGTTTTTCTTCTTGAGAGATAATTGCATTCACAGAAATAATGTCTAAGTTATATTTTTTAAATACTTCTACTGAGCTATTAATGTAATCTTTTATTGAATCTGTTAAATCTATGTGTCTTCCTACAATTCCTGTATTCATAACATACTCCTTATATATAATTTATTTATTCTATCATAAAAATCGTTAAATCCTATACATATATAAAAAAATAACCCTTGTAAAACATAGTAAATTGGGAATATCTATTAATGTAAGTCATTTTTTGATTAAAAAGTTACTCCTTATTTACAATTATAATTATAATATTTTAATGTAAATAAAAAGTAACATCTATTTAAAGAAGGATTTCTCTATTACCTTTTGCATTCACTTCTGATAAAACACCTGTTTGCTCAAGTTGCTCTACAATAGTTGCAGCTCTGTTATATCCAATTCTAAGTCTTCTTTGAATATATGAAATAGAAGTCTTTTTCTCAGTTATTACAACCTCTTTTGCATCTTCATATAACTCATCAAGTTCAATATTATCAGAATTATTAGAACTCCCACCACTTGAAGAAACCCCTGAATTTCTATCTTTTATAAAATTCATATCATAAGAAACTTCTCTTTGATCTTTTAAGAATTCTACAACTTTCTCAATTTCAGATTCCGTTGACCAGGGTGCATGGATTCTTACAAGTCCAGACATTCCCGGAGGTGTAAATAACATATCTCCACGACCTAAAAGTGACTCAGCACCCATAGAATCTAAGATAATTTTAGAATCTATTTTTTGCCCTACTTTATAAGATAATCTACTTGGTAGATTTGCTTTAATAAGTCCAGTTACAACGTCAACTGATGGTCGCTGCGTTGCCACAATTAAGTGAATTCCACTAGCTCTTGCCATTTGAGCAAGTCTTGCAATTGAATACTCAACATCTTTTCCACTTGTCATCATTAAATCCGCTAACTCATCAATTACAACCACAATATAAGGCATCGTATCATAACCCTCTTTTTGTGCTTTTTCATTGTAATTTTCAATGTTTTTAGTTTTAGTTTTTGACATTAATGTATAACGTCTTTCCATTTCTGAAACCATATTTGCTAATGCATTTATAGCATCTGCTGCTTTTGTAATAACTGGAGTTAAAAGATGTGGAATATCGTTATACATTGAAAATTCAAGCATTTTTGGGTCAATCATTACAAGTCTTAAATTATCTGGTGAATTTTTATAAAGCAATGATAAAATCATTGCATTAATTCCCACAGATTTTCCACTTCCTGTTGTTCCTGCAATTAACAAGTGAGGAAGTTTCTTTAAATCTGTAATAAATGGTTTACCAACTATATCTTTTCCTAAAATCATTGTTAATGGAGATTTCGAATTTTGGAAAATTTCACTATCAAGCATCTCTTTTAAATAAATAGTTTGTGTATCTTCATTTGGAACTTCAATTCCTACAACATCTTTTCCAGGAATTGGAGCTTGAATTCTAATAGTTTGAGCTTTTAAAGCCATTGCTAAATCATCTTGAAGACCTAAAATTTTTGATACTTTTACATTTGGTGCTGGTTTAAACTCAAAAGTTGTTACAACAGGACCCGTATAAGTCCGTACAACATCCCCATCAATTTTAAACATTGCTAATTTATCAAGTAAATCGGCGATTTTTTGGTCAATAAAAGCTTCTGATACCTTTGATTTATTGTCTTTTGGCGAATCTTGAAAAAATGATGAGGGAGGTAACTTAAAGTTTTTTGGTTTTTCAGTTCTACCTAACTCGATTTGATCTAATAGTTTTTTATTCTCTTCTAACTCTTCAACTATTATATTATGACTTTCAACACTTGTTTCAATTGCTTTTTCTAAAACTTCTTCATCAAATAATGAATTTTCAAAAAGCTCTTCTTCTTTTATCTCTTGCAATTTTTCATAAATTTCAGGAGCATTATTTTTCGAATTATTTTCAATTGTTTTCATTTCTGAAATATTTTTATCTAACTTTTTTTCTATATTTTTATAAACAGTTTGATTGATTTCTTCAGCTCTTTTTTCTCTTCTTTTATTCTCTATTTTTTTAATATCTAAACTATTTCTTAGTTTAATTTTATTTTTTAATCTATGTAAATCACTCATGTCAAATTCTGAATTCTCAAACAAAACAATAACAGAAATTATAAATCCGACTAAAACAAAGAAATATAGGCCCGCTTGCCCAATAATTGGACTTAAACTATCAACTAAAATATTTCCTATTTCGCCTCTTTGGTAAGGATTCTCAATAACTAATGCTTGTAAAATCAAAGATACAAGTAGTAATAGAAAAATAACTACCACATTTAAAATTAAATCTCTTTGTTTTATATTTCTAAAATTTATGATATAAAGTACATAAATAAATAATAGTAAACTTACATATGATAAATATCCAAAATATTTATGTGAATAATCTGAAAAAACATATCCAACATTTCCAACAACATCTTGACCACTCTCAAAAGTGGAAAATTGGAAATACATAATAATAAATAAAAAAATTAGTGATATGATTCTCTTTGCTATAATAAAGCCTTTACTTTTTTAATAAATTTGATATTTTTCCTTGTAATTTAAGCCATTCTCTATGCTCAAATAAAGGAAAACCTGCCCATGATTTTTTAGGTTCTGTTATACTTTTTGTAACTCCACCACGAGCTGCAATTGTTGTAAATGGTGCAATTTCTAAATGACCAGCACATGCACTTTGTCCACCCATTACAACATAAGCATTTAAAATTGTTGAACCAGCAAGTCCCACTTGTCCAACTAAAATTGAACCACGACCAATTTTACAATTGTGTGCGATATGTACAAGATTATCTATTCTTACACCATCTTCAATGATTGTTGAATTAAAAACTGCTCTATCTATTGCACAATTTGCACCTATTTCAACATCATTTCCAATTGTTACATTTCCATTTTGATAGATTTTTATGTATTTCCCATCTTTTGTATTAGCAAATCCAAAACCATCACTTCCAATTACAGTTCCTGCATGAATAATACAATCATTTCCAATTGTACAATCTCTATAAACTGTAACATTGGGATAAATAATAGTGTTATTTCCTATTTTTACATTATCACCAATATATGCTCCAGCCATTATAGTACAATCACTTCCTACAACTGAATCTTTTCCAATATAAACATTTGGCATAACTTTTGTTCCACCACCAACTAGAGGTTTTTCACCATCTAGTTCAATAACATTTGGTGCAAAAAGTTTAGAAATTTTTGCTAAACTTAAATATGGTTCATCACAAACCAAAGCAATAGTAGTTGAGGGAACTTCATTAGCATTCTCACGTGTTACTAAAACAGCCGCTGCTTTTGTATTTTTTAAATCGCTAATATATTTTTTATTTTCTAAAAAGGTAAGTTGATTTTCATTTGAATCTAATAAAGTGTTTAAACCTGTAATCTCTTTTTCTTCTTGACAATCAATGCCAATAAATTCCGCAATCTCTTGAAGAGTCATTTTTTATCCTTATATTTAAGAATAAGATAAGAGTTTAAACTCTTATCTTTCCATCGCTACTATTCCACTTCTTACAACTTCAAGTGGATTAAATTTTTGCATAACTTTTATAAAATTCATAATTCTAGCACTTGAATCTGTAGCTGAAACAATAATAGAATCATCAGTTACATTTTGAATGCTTCCATGATATGCACGTGCAATTACATCAATATCTGATAAATTATTATCAATAGAAAATTTCATTAGAACTGTATCTTTTTCAATAACATTTTTATGCTCATTTACTCTTAATACAGGAATTAATTTATTTAATTGTTTAACAATTTGATCAATCACTCTTTTATCACCAGTTGTAACAATTGTCATTCTTGAATATTGACTATCTGTAATTGGTGCAACTGTTAAAGAATCGATATTATAACCTCGTGCTGAAAATAATCCAACAATTCTTGATAAAACATTATGTTCATTTAAGACAATAACTGAAATTACTTGTCTTGTTGTTTCTGAATCGTAATAATGGTTAAAATTGTTCATTATTTTCCTCCTTCGATTAATGTCATTTCATTTAATGCATGACCATTTGGAACCATTGGTAATACCTCTTCATTTCTAGCAACAACAACTTCAATCATTGCTGGTCTTTTTTTCTCAACTGCATCTTTTAAGGCAGCATCAAACTCTTCTTTTGTTGTAACTCTATAACCTAAACCACCAAAAGCTTCTACAAGCATTTTGAAATTTGGTTGAGCTGATAAATCCGTTTGAGATAGTCTATTTTCATAGAACATTGTTTGCCATTGTCTAACCATTCCTAAATAGTTATTATTTAGAATGATATTAATAACTGGTAATTCATACTCAACACAAGTCATAAGCTCTTGAATGTTCATTAAAATAGAACCATCACCTGTAAAGTTAATTGAAACTTTATCAGTTCCTTTTAAAGCACGTGCCACTCCCATAGCAGCTGGTAATCCAAACCCCATAGTTCCTAAACCGCCACTAGTAATCCATTGTCTTGGATATGAAAATGGATAGAATTGCGCTGTCCACATTTGATGTTGTCCAACATCTGTAGAAATAACAGCTTTTGCTCCTAAAAGATGTCCTACTCTTTGAATCGGCCACTGAGGTTTAATAACTTCAGTTGAATCAATATATCTTAAAGGCTCTTTTTCTCTATAGTCTCTTAATAATTCAACCCAATTTGTATAGTCATTAAACTCATTTTCACCATTATCTATAGCTTCAATCATAGCTTTTACTGTGATTTTTAAATCTCCAACTATTGGATAATCAGGAACAACTAGTTTTGCAATTGATGTTGGGTCAATATCAACATGAATAATTTTAGCTTTTGAAGCAAACTCATCAAGTCTTCCTGTTACCCTATCATCAAATCTAGCACCTAAAGAGATTAATAAATCTGTTTCATGGGCTGCCATATTTGCTGAAAATTCTCCATGCATACCTAACATTCCAAAGAATAATGGATTTTCATCACCCATTACACCTCTTGCCATAAGTGTTTCAACAGCAGGAATATTTAATTTTTTTGCTAACTCTCTAATCTCAAATGCACAATTTGATAAAATTGCTCCACCACCAACATATAAAAGTGGTTTTTTTGCATTTGAAATAGCTTCCATAGCTCTTTTTAACTGTTTTTTATTGTAATTAACAGTTGGTTTGTAAGTTGGTAGATTTATTTCACTAGGATAGATAAAATCACCCAATTCTGCTGTAATATCTTTTGGAATATCAACATGCACAGGTCCTGGTCTTCCAGTACTTGCTATATGAAACGCCTCTTTAATAATTCTTGGTAAATCTTCAATTCTATTAACTAAATAATTATGTTTTGTACAAGGTCTTGAAATTCCAACAGCATCAATCTCTTGAAATCCATCTGAACCAATAATTGTAGTTGGAACTTGTCCTGAAATTACAACTAAAGGGATAGAATCCATATAAGCATCAGCTAAACCTGTTACAGCATTTGTAAATCCAGGTCCTGAAGTTACTATTGAAACTCCAACTTTTCCTGTAGCTCTTGCATATCCCTCAGCCGCAATTATCGAAGCTTGTTCATGTCTATTTAGAATGTGTTGAAAATAGTTTTGTTTATATATTTCATCATAGACGTTCATAATAGCGCCTCCAGGGTATCCAAATACTACTTCAACCCCTTCTTGATGTAATGATTCTACAACCATTTTTGCGCCAGTCATCTTCATAATAATTCTCCGTTTTTCTAAAAATAAGTCTTTATTTTACTAAAACTATAATTAAAGTTCGGTTTGATGATTTAATTAATTTGATAATATAACTCTATATTATCGATTTGTCCATCTCTTGTGGAATTGAGAAGTAATATCCTTGAACATAATCAACACCTAATAATTTTACCATTTCATAAATCTCTTTGTTAATTACATATTCTGCAACTACTTTGATATTTGCCTCTTTTGCAAAATCTATAATACTTTTTACTAAAAGGAAACATATTTTATCTTCGAGTATTTTACTTATAATACTTCCATCTATTTTTATGTAATCTGTTTTTATCTCTGTTAAATATATAAAATTAGAGTAACCACTTCCAAAATCATCAATAAATAGTTTATATCCTATTTTTTTTAGCATTAATAAATTATCTTTTGCTTCATTACAAGTTATTAAATCTTCGCTTTCAACAATTTCTAAACCTAATCTATTTGAAATATTATCTTCTAAAGCAAAATCTTTTAAAATTTGAAGAATTGAATTATCAATAACATCTTTAGGATTTAAATTTACATTTATTTTTATATCTCTATTTTCTTGTAACTGTTTATAACAAATTTTTAAAACAGCTTTTGTGATATTTCTTAAAATAAAAGTTCCCTTTATTACAGGCAAAATCTTTTCTGGTAAAATTATATTTCCATTCTTATCTATTATTCTAAGTAATGCTTCATAATGTGAAATTTCTTGGGTATTTGTATCTATTATTTTTTGATAAAAACAAGTTATTTGTTTTTTCTCTAGAGCATCTTTTATTTCACTTATTGAAAGAGATAAATCATTATGTTTATTCTCCTTTTCATCGTAAATTTCTATATTATCTCTACCTTTGTTTTTTGCATTATATAAAGCTAAATCTGCTAATTTAAAAGCATCACTGAAACTTCTTGATTTATGTGGTACAAGATTTACACCAATTGATACTGTTATTTTTATAAACTCAAAATTGTTTATATAAAACTCTGCTTCTTGAATATTTTTAAAAATTCGCTCTATTACATTTATGGCACTTAAATTATCATTTCGATTAATTTTTGCCAAAATTACAAACTCTTCTCCACCATATCTAATAAGTATATCTTCTTTTGTTCGAACCGCTGAAGTCATTATTTGAGCAGTTTTAGTTAAGATTTTATCTCCAACATCATGCCCATATGTATCATTTACTGTTTTAAAATAATCAATATCTAAAGTTGCTAAAATATAATCATTTAAATTAATAAAATTTTCAGATTCTTGTAAATAATTTCGATTATAAACACCCGTTAATCTATCTGTAAATGCACTTTTTTTAATGGCTAAATATTTAAAAGTTTGAATTAAAAAAATTATCAGGAAAATAATTACAATGAGAATAATTGCAACAATTGTATATTTCATCCAATTAAGAATTTTATTTATATCTTCAATTTTTTTAATGGAAAAATCCACTGCTAAAATAAGTTCTACTTCATTATTTTTTAAAATTGGAACTAAATAAGTAATTGAAAGTTGTTGTAAATATCCATGTTCAATAATTAAAGTTTTTTTAGTATCAAAAATCTCTAACCATCTAGGATTATCTATATCAAATTTTTGATTTAAAAAAGCCTTTTCAGACTCTATTGCACCATCTGCTAAAAATCTAAAGATTCCTCTATCATCTCTATAAAGTAAATATGCATATTTGATATTTGAAGTTAATAATAAACTTAGATTTTCTTCTATTTCTTCCCGTAAAGTCTTATTATTCATTAGCTCTTTAGCATAATTTTGAGATGTTGATTTAAATGACTTATTTATAAATGATGCATTATTATTTGCTATTGAAATAACATCAGCTGTAGATATTTCCATCATTTTTTTTGTGATATTACCTTCTAATTTAATAGTACTATAAAGTAATAAGATAAAAATAATAGAGACAAAAATAGCTAAAAAAATCAAATATATTGGATTTTTAATAAATAAAACTCTTCTCATTAAAAATCTTCCACAAATTTATCATAATCATTTGGTAATTTTATTTCATGTTTTTCTAATCTGCTTTTTATAAATGTAATATTTGGTCTACTTTTATTCCAAAAAAATGCACCTAAATATCTATTATCTTCTAAAAGTTTTTCATAATTATTAGTAAAAAATAGTTTATTATCTTCATTGTTACATAAACTATCTAGTTTAACATTTCTTTTTATGAAAATAAAATTTGCATCTTCACAACTATCTGTCAAAGTGAAAAATTTAGAATACACATCTTTTTCCATAAATGATATTTCAGGGATATATAGCTTTATATCTTTTTTAATGGAAGAAGTTGCAATATTTGATATTATTTTTGCTTCAAGTTCTATCTCTTTATCATATTTATTAACTAAAAAAGTATATTGTTCAGCATTTAAAAATGAGATAATTACTAACAGGGATATTATAAATTTCATTAAAATATCCATTTCAAAGAAAGAGTAACACTTCTTTCGTAATCATCAAGAATAAAATTAGTTCCTGCATCATTAAATACTGATTGACTGGCGCTGTCTAAAAGATTTTCACCTTTTAAACTAATTTTTAAATTTTTATTTATGTTATAAGAAGTTCCAAGTGATAAATCATAAGAAGCATCAACATTTGCATCTATATAAGTGTAAGAGTTTCTATATATTACTGAAGTGAAATATTCAAAATTCCCATATTCTCCCATATATTTAAAATTTACACCCTTATTTGAATTATTTATACCTTCAGTTAATTTTGTTGTAAAATAATTTAGTTGTAATTTATCTGTATCTGAAACTAAATATTCATAGCTATATATAAAACCTTCTGTTTTAACTTTATGATTAATATTTATAAAACCATAAGTTGGATGGAAATGGATGAAATCATCTATCTCAACATTGTGATGAGTTACTTTAAACTTTTGTTTTTCTGTTGTATAAACACCTTCGATTGTATAAAATTTATATTTTTGTACATTCAAATTATTTGATAATGAGTAATCTATATTATAAAAAGATGGTGGTAAATATGTATTGGTGTAAAAAGTTTTTATACCAAAATTTTCGAAGGGTGTATAAATTGCACCAACTCGGTAAAGTTCTTCTGAGATATTTTCTAAAGAACCTGCTCTTTTATATTTATCAAATTTTGCATTTCCAATTAGAATTAAATTATCAAAAGCGTTATAATCATCTTCAAAAATCAAAGATGATATTTGCTCTTCATTAAAATCTGAAAATTGATCTCTATAATTTACTTGATTAGCAAAATTAACAGTTTTTATACTTTGTGGTTCATATCTCTTATTTGAAACACTAATTCCTGTTAAAAAATTGTTATTTCCATACTCAAAAGATTTTGAAATATTTGCTTTTATTTTTGTTAATTTTGAATTGGTATCTACTTCTTTTAAATTTCTATAAAATATTGTAGTTAATCCCTCTTGATTTACTTCTTCATTTTTTAAATCTTGAACATCAATTGAAATATTCGTTTTTAAAGAATTGTCATCTAAAAAGTATTTTGTAATATCTATAAAAAAATCTTTTGAAATAAGTTTTCCATCATCTGGATTTGCATCAGTAGATAATCCTATATAATTATCTTTTTTTATGTCAGTATAAGCCATATTTATATCTGTTGTTTCATTATTAACATTTAAATATAAATATCTTCTATTTGCACTATTTTTTAATTCTTTACTTTTATATTTGTTAGTTTCATTTGTTTTTTCATTACTAAAGAAAACTAAATGAGACCAACCATTTTCAAAAGCTTTTGAATTCGTTAAACTCTCAGAAAAAGTTCCTGTTGTTGAACCATTTGCATTTATTTCACTACCATTTTCTTTTATACCTTTTTTAGTATAAAGTCTTATGAAATAAATCCCAGTTTCACTACCATAAGAAAATGAACTTTCACCGTAATATATCTCAACATGATCAATGAAATCTAAAGGTAAATCTCCCCAAGCTAAAGCTGCACTTTGATTATAAATTGAGCTTACTTCATGGTCATTAACAAAAACTCTAAAAAATCCACTAACCATAGCTTTTGTTGCTGAAAGCGATGGTGTTAAAAATCCATATCTATTTTTATTCAGATTTATAAGAGGAAGTTCTTTTAAAATATCATTTAGTTTATGATATTGCATAAGTTGAATATCTTTTTGAGAGTAAATAAAAACATGCCCAAGTTTTTCATCTAGAGTTTGTAATGATTTTTCGCTAGTTGTATTGTATTCTTGTAATAAATTATCCAAATCGCTTGAAAATAATGAAGTATAAAATATAATAAATAATAGAATTAATAATTTCATATCTGCCTAATAGAGTATTTTCGCCCATTGTAATTAAATAATGGTTAATTTACAATTATAAACTTGGAAAAACTGTGGTCATTTTGTAATCAAATTAATTTATATTCTATTGGAATTTGAATCTCTATACTTTTATTTGTTTTGGGGAAGTTTTTTGAAGCCTCTTGTATTGCCTCAATTGTTGCATTTTGTAAAAATTTATGTCCATTAATAATTTCAATATTTTCTACACTTCCATTTTCTAAAATTTTGAATCTAGCAACCACTACACCTTCGATTGAAAGTTTTCTAGCTTTCATAGGATATTTTACATTTTCATTTATTAGATTTCTAATTTGGGCTAAATGTTTATCTAAATAATCTTTTTTTTCATCTATAATAGGTTTTGTCAAAATCTCTTTTTCAGCAGTTGTGATTTTTTTTGTAGTTTTAGTTGTAACTTCTTCTATTGTTTTTGTAGCTTCAGTCTCTTTTTTTACTTCTTCTTTTTTCTCAACTACCTTTTCTTTTGTCTTTTTTTTGATTGATGGTTTTGGAGTTTCTACTACTTTTTCTGTAAGCTCTTTTTTTTCTTCAACTTTAGGCTCTTCAGCTTTAGCTTCCTCTTTTTTTATCTCTTCTTGTATTGGTTTTATCTCTGGTTTTAGTTCTACATGATTTAAAGATATTCTCTTTGGTTCTTCTGGTTTATTGAGCATTTTATTATCATTTATGAAGGTATAAAAAATACCTATGGCAAAAAAAGCATAAAAAGAAAAAGCTATAAAAAAAGAGTTAAAATATCTTCTCATTTTTTTGTCACAATTGAGATATTTGAGTATTCGTATGTTTTTAACATATCTAAAACAGATACAAAAGTGTCAAATTTTGCATTTTTATCACTATTTATATGAATTGGTGTATCTTTTGGAAATTGTAATATATGCTCTTTGATATTGTCTAAACCCTCTATAAAGTTATTACAATAAAAAGTTCCATCCTCTTTAATTACTATGATTATCTCTTTATCTACCTTTATATTATTTGCATTTGTTGCAGTTGGCAGGGATATTGGAATAATCCCTTTTGATATAAAAGTTGAAGTCATTAAAACAATAGTTAAAAGTACAAGTAATACGTCAATAAAAGGTATTACATTTATAGAATCATACTTCTTCAGTTTCATATTTGCTCTCTAAAACTTCTGCATAACGACCTAAAATATTATAAAAAATCTGAGAAGCAATAGCAACTACAAGTCCAGCAGCAGTTGCTTTTAAAGCAAGTGCTAATGAACTCATAATTTTTGCAGCTTCAATATCCCCATTACTCATAGTCATAAATGTAAGCATAATTGCTAATACAGTTCCAAGCAGTCCAATATATGGAGAATTTGAAGCAATTGTACCTATAATTGTTAGATGTCTTGTTAAAGCTATATCAAGAGTTTTTTTATTTTTATAACTTTTTACATCCATGTTTTTATAAAAAATTACTCTTTCTATAAAAAACCAAAATGAGATAAAACTCATAAATATAAGCAGTGCAACAACACCATAATCAACTAGATTTTTTAGAACTTCTATATTCATTTGTTTTCCATTTTCATTTGAGCTGAAGAGTGATTGTGTCCACCCATATTTGCTCCATAAGTTTTAAATACATAACCCGTATAAAAATTAAGCCCCATATAAAATATAATTAATGCCGATGCAAAAGGGAAAGCAAGGATTTTTAGATGTGTTTTTGCATCAATTAATCTAAATCTCATAGCCATTAAAATAAATGCCCAAATATATCCTATATGATTAAAAACTTTAAAAATATGCACCCAATCATCTTTCCTACTTGCTAGTGGTAACATTGTTTCAAATCCCAAAGAGAAAGCTTGATTAAAACCATTTACAATATTTGAAGCATAAGAGTAAAAGAAAAACTCCCCAATATGAGATAATCCACCAATTATAAATAGTGGTGCAATAGCATATCCAAGAGTATAAAATATTTTTTCATAATCCACATTCATAATTTTTGAAGCTATAAACATCCCCGTTACACTTAATAAAACTGATATTAAAACAGCATAAGAAAAAGCAAATAATCCAATCACATCAATTGAGCCAAAATCTATAAAAGACTGAAAATATCTTGCAGTTTTAACCCAAAAAAACTCTTCAACAATGGCACTTCGCCCTAGTGCATGGTGAAATCCCATTGTAATACTAATTGCTGCTGTTATAAAAATCAATGCCCAAACTTCCGCTTTATTTGGTTTAAATTTATTTAATAGAGTGTTTGAAGGCTTTTTAAATTTAAAAGCAACACTTTCACAAGCAGTTGAGCAATCCATACATAAAGTACAATCTTCCATAGAGTTCTTTTTTTCAAAGGTAAAAGGTTTTAGATTATAAGAACAAGCTTTTGCACAATCAAAAGTTTTACAAGATGAACAATGTTCTTTGTAAGTTTCAAGTTTTGTAAAACCAACTTTTGAAAAAACTTTTGTAATTGTTCCAATAGGACAAATATATTTACAATATGCCATTTCATCATAGATATAATAAAAAATTACAGCTACCAATGTCATAACAGCAAATAACATCGCCGTAGCATAAGGAGTTTTGAAAAATTCTGGATATAAATAATATGTAACCCACCATCCAAAAAAAAGTAGAAATACTCCAATAAATGGATTTGTCATACTTTTTGGTAATTTCTTTTTCAAACCAAATTTAGTGATAAATTTTCCAATAAATCCATGGGGACAAACCCCACAGAAAATTCTTCCAAAAGTGGCTAAAGTTGTAACCATGAAAAATGGCCAAAATAATCCCCAAAAAAGTCCAGTTGTAAATAAATTTTCTTCTTTAGTTGGGTTTATGATTCCAAAATAAATAGCATAAATAAACAGAGCAAAAACTATTGTTTGTATAGTTCTTAAAAAAACTCGGTTTTTAAATATAATATTTAATACAGGTATTCCAAAAATATCATTTTTATCTCTTTTTATAGAATTTATCATCTTATTTCCTAAAATTTATATGTATATGTAAGCATTGTACTTCGAGGACTTGCTGCTTTATAAGACTCTACACCATAAACATCTTTTGTAGCTTCCATTGCGTAGTTTTTTGCAAAAACATTGTTTACATTTAATTGGATGCTATGTTCTTTTATTCCATAACCTACCATTAAATCTGTAATTAAATCATAACCATCATATTTTTGTGTGTTTGCATTATCCATGTAATAACTTCCATAACTTTTTGCAGTTACTCTTGATTTAAAGCCACTTGGTAAATTGTAAGCTAAGAAAACAGAGTATTGATTTTCAGGGATAAAAGGTAGATAATTTCCATCTCTTGAAACTAAACCTCCTCTAACTAATTCGTTAAAAGTATCAAATTTGAATTTACTGTAAGCATAAGCTCCACCAATTTGAAGAGTATTTGTCAAATCATAGGCTGTATTTAACTCTAAACCTTTTTTATTTGTTTTACCCGCATTATCATAAATAGAATTACCATTTGCATCTTTTATTTGAATAATCTCATCTTTAACCATATTTTCATAAATAGCTAAATCTGTATTACTTTTTTCAGTTCTTGTTTTTAAACCAATTTCATAATTTATACTTTGTGATTTTTGTAAACTCTCATTAGCTCCTAATTCACTTGTTGTTGGTGCTTGATTAGCAGTTGCAACTGAAGCATAAACATTTGTTGCATCAGTTATGGCATAAGATGTTCCAAGTTTTGCAGAGAAAAGTGTAAATGAATTATCTATTAAATAATTACCAACTCCATTTGTATAACTTTTTGTAGCATAGTCATAAGTCCTTATTTCATTTCCATTAATATCAAAATTTAATTTATCAACCCTTGTACTTAAATCAAATCCCCATTTATCAGTTACTTTGAAACTTTCCATCAAATATCCACCATAAAGTGTTGTTGTACTATCTTCAGTTGAAGCTAATGCACCTTTATTATTCGAAAGAGTTCTTACTATTTGAGTAACTGTTCTACGATTTGCACCAAATCCTGTTGTAACATTTTGCGTTTGAATATCTGCATATTCATATTTTTTAGAATCTTTTGTTATATCAGTTTTTAAAGTTACTCCTCCAACTAACACAGCATCTTTTGATAAAAGTTTGTGGGCATGATTAAACTCTAAATCTGTTCCAAAAATATTATTATCATTACTATCATTTATAATTCCACTAACTGGATGGAAATGCTCCCAATGATTAAAATAAAATCTTGGTTTATAAGTGATACTTCCAGCTTCTTTTTCATATTTAGAATTAAATGAAACTATTTTTGAATCCCTTGCAGTATTTTGCCATTCACTAGAAGTATTATGTTGTTTGCCAGTTCTTTTAAACTCTTCAAACTCAGTTCTTGTCATAGAAGCTGGTAAGTTTAGATTTGATTCTGTATAAGCTAACTCATTTTCTATTGTAGATTCATCTTTGAAAATGTGTCCATATTTTAAACTAAGTTGAGTTGTATCAAACTCGTTGTTATCTCTCCAAGAGTTATCTATTGTTCTTGCAGAAAAAGTAGCTGAAGCAAAATCATTTTCAGAGATAGCACCTCTTACTTTTAGATTTAGATTTTTTTGTCCATCATTTCCAATTCCTAGTTTTATTCTATTTTTATCCTCTTGAAAAACTGATTTTGTGATTAGTTGAACAACTCCACCAGTTGCATTTACAGCATTTATAGAACCAGGACCTTTTTGAACTTCGATACTTGAAACATCTTGCATATCAATAAAGTCAAATCTTGTAAATGAATCAGGATCCGTCATAGGAACTCCATCTTTCATTACCATGATTTCTCTTACACCATATCTAGCTTTTAAACCTGCACCTCTTATGATAAGTCTTGGACTTGGAGAGTTTGTTGAAGATTCAGCAATAACTCCTGGAACATTTTGAATTGCATCTTGAATATTTAAGATATTTTTATCTTCAATTGTTTTTTCATCAACAACAGCAATACTTTCACTTATCTCTTTTGTAGGTGTCGCAATTTTTGTGGCAGTTACAGACATTTGGTCTAGATTAACAACATCACTTGCGAGTAAGTTAGCGTTTATAGCTAATATGGCAAAAATTGAATATTTCAGTTTCATTTCATTCCTTAGAAAATAATTTCCAAGATGATAAAACAGTTGTGTTAATTTTCTATTAATTATTTGTTAATGCACTCTTAAATGTAGAATTTCTTTTCAATTTTCTTTCTAATACAGCAACTTAACTCATTTTCTCTGTCGCTTGGGCTTATAATTCCTAGAATATGAGGCTTTGAATATATTTTATTTTTTTCAAAATTTTGATTTTCTAACCAAGTTAAAAAACTCGATTCTAACTCTTTTGTTAACTTTAGAAAATCCATATCAAGATTTACAATATTTTCAAACTCTTTTGGCAAAGTTTTTACTTGCTCACCAAAGTAATAAAAACAAGTTGAAAGTAAAACATTTTTGCCAGCTAAATCCATCTCTTTTGTACAACGACTATGAACACTTGCACGTAAAGTCACACTATCTTGTGAAAAATCATAAACACTATCGCCCATTTGTTCTTCTATATTTTTACTGGTTTTATTGGGGATTTTTATGCTTAAATTCTCTTTTGTATAAGTATCATACTCCTTCATACTCATAACAGTTGTGATTTTCATAGTGTAGATTAGTTGTGACTTTGAATCCAAACCAACAAGCCAATCGCCCTGCTTCGTGGTTTTTCTAAGATTTGGTTTACAAATAGCAAGGGTGCAAACTCCACCATAAGGATTTGGCGCAGCACCATCATCAACTGGAACTATATAAGCGTATATATTCATATTACTTCTTGATTTTTAGATTTTAGATAATATCAAATCTTGCTGTTTTTTCCTAAAATAAAAAGTATAATTTTTCGCAAAATGAAAAAAAGTTTATAAAGAAAATGAGAAAAAAGATTGTCATAACGAAAGAAAAAATGCAGTTTTCCTAAAAGTGTGGTTTTATCAACAGCACTATTTAAAAATGCCAAAGCCTTCGCACCTTGAAAACAGTCATTTTTATAAAGCACAATAAAACCATCATTTATGTTTAGCTTTCCACAAAGAAGAGATATTTCAGATAGATTTTCCCTTACGTCTTTTAGAGTGATTTCAAAGTTCTCTTTTAATTTTAGAAGATTTGCATATTTTGAGCAAAATGGACATTGTTTATCGTAGAAAAGGGTTATTTTTTGTTTCAAGATTTGGCTTTTTTAATATTTGCAAGAGCTTGTGATAATTCATCTTTATCACCATCTTTTAATACTTGGGCTAAATATTCATCTCTTATTTCTTTGTTGTCTAAGTATTCAGAAATATCAAATTCTTTTAACTCATTTATTTTGAATTCTTCATAACCTTTGTCGAAATTTTCTGCAAAGTCTTTATTTTGAGATTTTCTTTTTTCTATGTATTTATCTAAATCATCCATTTTATTTTTCCTTTATAAATTAGGTAATAAGTTCTTTTGCAAACTTATGAATTTCATCATCAAAATATACTAATAAAATAGATATATCATCTTTCATATTAGTATATTCAATTTTATTTATGATTTTTTCATAATGAAAAATCCTATTTCTAAATTTTCTTATTTTATTTAATTCTTTATCTAATATTCGTCTTGTAATAAATTTTTGACTTCTTTTTGGAATATTTGGAAATATATGTTTTATATCTTTTATTCTAATCAAATTTGAATAAGATTTACGAAAAAATGAAGTCCAAAAACCAAAAGATAATTCTGAAATGATTTTATCATGAGTTAAAATCTCTTTTCTTTGTTCTATTTTATTTTTTGATTCTATAATTCTTTGTTTTGTATCAAAATGTAAAATTTCAGATTCAAGCCAATTTGATGATATTTTTTCTTTAAAATAATTATCTATAGAATTTCTCAAACTTACTTCAAAAATTGATAGTAAAATATAATATTTTTCAGATTGATAAATATTTCGTTTATATTCATCAAAATCTTTAAAATGACTAAGTCGAATATCACTTATAAATTTAGTTTTAACTTCACTTCTCACTTGACTTTCCTAAACTATTTTTATATAATTCCCACACGACACCCAGTAAGCCTTAAACCTTTGAGTTTAAGCTTGGGTTTTTTTATGCCTAATTTTTTATAAAATTTACTTTCTATCAAATCGTTTTCTTGATTTCGGCAAAACGATTTATATTTTATATAATAACATTTGAATTTATTTTGATTTAAAAATATGTCAATTTGTAATAATATTATTACATATTTTAACTATTCATTTCTTCCAAATAATACAGTATAGTTAAAACTGAGTTTAAAATAGTATTTATAACTTTTCTATTATTTTCATAAAAAAACTTTTCAAAATCAACTAAATTATGTGCTACGTAATTTCTTGAATGATAATATAAAATTAAAACTTTTTCTACACTATCTTTCTCATTAGTAAATTTATTATATTTTTCAAAAAAAATATCTCCCTTATCTGATAGTTCTATAAGATTTCGATACATACTTAATTTATGTGAACATAAACTATTATCTAATCCTTTTAATTTGTCAAAAAGACCATCTTTAGTTGATGTTGATTTTTCTTTTATAAATATTTCTGTATTTAATATTACACCAACTGTAATAGAAAGAACAGTACTTTCATCTCTCTTATTAGCAAAAAATCTATTATTAATTTCAATTATAGAAGATAAAATTCCTTTGTATCTATCATTTGATGTCAAAACCTCAATAAATTTATTTTCTTCAATATTTTTATTTAGCATATTATTAACAAATTGAATGATTGATTTATTAGCGTAATAAAAATAATTTTCTTTAACACTAGTATTAATCTCTTTATAAACCAAGTTTATATCAGTTTGATAAAGCATATTAGTTTCATCTTTTACTAACTCAACTATTTGTGTATATGTCAATTCAAAATCTCGAATCATTATCATAATTGTAGTAAGAATATATGTTGATTCAAGATTCCACATCAACTTATATTTTTCATTTTCTCTTAATAAATAATGTAATTGTAATAAATACTTTAAAAATGAAGTTAATTTTTCTAGGGTGTAAATTTCTTTATTATATTTTTTAAGTATTACAAATAATTCTTTTTTAAATTCAAATGCTTTTTCATCATTCTCAAATTCAAGGTCTCTATATGAATTTCTAATTAGATATTCTTTATAAAGTGTTTCTGATAATTTTTTAAAATATTCTAAATTAACAATAAATTCTGTTTGATTATAATTTGACCACTTTAATTTTCCAATTACAATGTAAAATAATTGCCAAATTGGATATAAAACTTTATCCATATTACAACCAAATAATTTTTCAGCTAATTCTTTTTTTGAATCTTTTTCTCTATATTGATAATATTCTTCATAAATATTTATTGATATAACCTCTTTTAAACATTCATATTCTTTTCTTTTATACTTAAATCTACGATTTATAATACTATCAAATTCAACTTCAAAAAAATTGTCTTCATATAGTAAACTTTTAAACTCATTATCAGGATGGATGATATTTCGTGCATAAAAGTTATTAAAATCATATTCCAGCAGAAAAGGTGATTTGCTTTTAAATAAAAAATTATCTCCTAATTCAATTTCAAATAAGCTCATTATTAATTCCTTATATTTTATTTTTATATTCTTTCCTAAACTTCCACAACCCGCTCAAACATCTCTTTAATCTCCATTTCATGGCTTATCAGAAATATTTGTCTATATTGTTCTTTGATAGTATGAAAGGCTTCTAGGATTTCCATTCTTCTATTTTCATCTTGGCTTCCGAAAACTTCGTCAAAGGCTAGAAACTCTACACTACTTGCGCCATTTAGTTCACTAAGAGTTTTTGATATTGCGATTCTTAAAACTAAGTTTGCTAGGTCGATTTCACCACCAGAAAATCTTTCTATTGGATATTTTTTGCCTTCATCGTAGATATAAAAGTCAAAATCATTTGATACTTCTATGTGTTGGTATTTACCTTTTGTGATTTGGGCATACATAGTTGAGGCTATGTCTGAGATTCGGGGAGCTACTTTTGAGTTTAGTTTTGTTTTAAACTCAGCTAGGCTTATTTTGATTTTTTCGTAGTCGTTTAGGTCATCTTTTTTTGTTTGTACTTTTGATAGCTGTATTTCGTTGTTATTTAGGCTCTCTTGGATTGTTTTGATTTGACCTTGGATTGTGGCTATTTTTACTTTTAGTTCATTTATAACAGCTGTTAGGCTATCTTTTTGAGACTGTACCTCATCGTATTGTTTTATTTTTTCTTGGTGTTTTACCTCATCGTAGTTTATGGCTTGGAATTCTAGGTCTTTTTGTAGAAGTTCTAGGTTGTATTTGTCTTGGTTTTGAATTGAAGTTTGTAGTTCTTCTTTTATACTATCTACTCTTTTTAGCATAGTCTCTAAACTTAATACATATTCGTATTTTGTTTTTAGCTCTTTTTGTTTTAAAAGTAGTTGTTCGTGTATAGTGTTATCATAAGAGTAGATTTCTAGTTTTGCTAGTTCGGCTTTGTTTTTAACACCTTTTTGTGTCACTTTTTCAAAATGCTCTTTTTGGATTGTTAAGTCTCTGTTTTTACTCTCTATTAGATTTATAGCTTTTGATAGTTCAAAGTGTTCTTTTATATATGCTTTTTGAGACTCTTCTATTTGCTCTTTGTTTTTTTGTATCTCTTCTAGGTTTATAGAAGCTTTGTCTATTTTTTCTTTTTGTGTTGTTTTTACTATATGCTCTAATGAAAGTATTACATTATCATACTCATCAAGAAGTGGTCTTGTACATGTTGGACAATTTGACTCACGGCCAAGATTTGTGATGTTTTCTATCTTTTTTGAAATATCACTTATTAGCTTTTGTTCCCCTGCTATTTCTTGAAGTAAGACTTTTTCTTTTGTTTGTATTTGTAGAAGTGTTTGTTTTATACTCTCTAGTTTTAGCTCTAGGGCTTTTTCTTTTTCTACTAGCTCTTTATGCTCTTTTGTTTCAAACTCTAAAAGGCTTATTGTCTCTTTTGCTTTTTTGTATTGATCTCTCAGTTCATTTTGCTCTAGGATTAAACCTTCTTTTCTTATGTGAAACTCTTTTAGTTTCTCTTGCTCTTTTATACTCTCATGTAAGTTTATATACTCTTCTTTAACACTTTGTAATCCTCGAAGCTCTTCTTGTTTAGTTTTTAGGTTATTTAGCTCATTTGATAGCTTATCTTGATTTACTTGGTGAGATTTAATACTATTTTTTAGAAGTTCACATCTTGCGTGTAGGTTTTGTTTTTGCTCTTTTGTTTTTGTATATAGTTCTAACTCTTGTTTTATAGTTTGTTCTTCTATTTTTGTACTATCTAAAAGTGTTGTTCTTGTGCTTATATCTTTTTGTATCTCTTGGCTTTGTTTTGTATACTCTACTATATACTCTTTTTTAATACTTATATCTTCAGCACTTAATAATACTTCAGCAAATGCCCCTATTTCTCGCTTTAGTTCTCGGCTTTTTTCTATTAGCTCTTTTTCTACAAAATCTATCTTTTCAAGACCTAGAAGTTTTCTTATCATCTTCTTTCGCTCTTCTGGTTTACTATTACTTAAACTTGTAAGTTCCTTTTGACTAGCAAATAGTGTATGTACAAAAGCATCTTTACTCATTTTAGTTAAGTTTACTATACTTGTAGTTACTTCTTTTGCTCCTGTTGTAATAAGTTCAGTGTTTTTATATAGTTTTGCATTGGCAGTTAGTGTTTTTCCTCTAAACTCTCTTATTACCTTATACTCTATAGTATCAAACTCAAAATCAAGTTCAACTATAACAGCATCTTTTGAAGAGGCATTTGAGTTTCTTACTACTTCTTTATCACCTTTGCTTTTTAGTTCTCCATATAGGGCAAAGAGTATAGCTTCAAAGATAGTAGATTTTCCAGCACCGTTTTTTCCAATAATGCCTATAAGACCTGATTCAAAGGCTATTTCAAAATGTTTATACTTTTTGAAATACTCTAGTTTTAGATTAGTTAGTATCATAACTTAACTCCTCATATTTAGAAAATAGTTCTTGTACCTTTGATTTTAGTCTTTCATACTCTTTATCTTCACTCTCTTCTTTTATGTGTTCTAAAAAATACTCTTCTAGTGATATGGCTTCTAGGTTTTGTATATCTGAGTTTGAATCACTTTTTTTAAACTCTCTTTTTATACTCACACTCATGGCACTTGGAAATATATCTTTGATTTGTTTGTTTTGTATATCTATGGAACTTAGTGGCGTAAGATTTTTTAGTTTTACTTCTACTATAGCATCAAGGCAATCACTAACATCTAGATTTTGTATAGAAGTTTCATAATCCTCACAATCTATCTCTTTTTGTCTTATAGCTCTTATGTTTATCTCTTTATACTCTATAGTTAAACTCTCTTCTAAAGTTGCAAGTATAAAACCCTTTGAGTTTCGTTTATCATTTAGACTTGTTCGCTCACTACTGCCACTATAATAAACATTCTCATATTTACCAACAGCGCCAAAGCCATGCCAATGCCCAAGAGCTACATAATCCATTTTAGAAAAAATATACTCTTTGTCTGAGGGATAAACCCACTCTCCAAACTCTTGCATCAAATACCAAGCTCCAACACTACAATGCATCATCATAATATTTTTTTTAGATTCACTTATATTTGCTTCACATGATTCTATTTGCATCAAAGCTTTTGTGTCATCATTTAGATGAGGTAGAGTATGAAAAACTACATCAGCAAACTCTATTTTTTTATACTCTTGATTATATGAAACATAGATATTTTTAAAGTTCTCAAAAATCTTTAAAATTGGTGAGCTGAGGTTAGTTCGTGGAGTTGAGTGATTTCCAGCTATTAAAATAAATGGAATATCCAAAGATTCTATTTCTTTAAACTTTTCAAGGGCAAAGGTAATTGCTCTATTACTTGGACTTGATCTATGAAATAAATCGCCAGTATGAATTATGTAATCTGGTTTGATTGTTTTGATTTGTTCAACTATTTGGGAAAAAGCATCGTAAAAATCTGCTTCTCTTTGGTTTATATTTTCATTGTTTATTATATCAAGGTCATTAAAACCTAGATGGGTATCACTAAAATGTACTATTTTCAAATTTGAGTCTTTTTTATTTTATTTTCTTAATATAGATTATAACAGACTAATGACTCACAAATGACTCACTTTATGTAAAATTTAGGGTAATAATCTGTCATAAAGCTTGTATTATAGAATAATATAATGATACAATTTTACCACGAGAGTATAACTATCTTCAAATTTATCGTTTTTATCGTAATGTCAATTTTTTTGTATTGAATTCAATAACAACACTACTTATATGAATAGTTCGGGAAGTCATTATGCTCTTAGACCATGAAGTTATCACTAATTGGTTCATATTGTAATTACTATATACCGGATATATAGATAAATAAAATTACAAAAGAGATTGAATTTTCTGATTATCCTAATTATTAGATAAGGAAGTTTTGTGAAATATGTTAGTGAATTAATATGGTTAAGTCTTTAGCCCATTGTTATATCTATTAGATATAAACTTTATACAAAAAATGCAACAAAAGGAATAAAATGATTGCAATACCAATAAAAATCAAAAAAGAAACTTGTTTCCTATCCACACTATTTGGAAAAGCTAAATATTTTGCTTTAATAAACAACAACAGTGTAGAAATAGTTAAAAATGAACAAACAAGTGGAAAAGCAGTAGCGGATTGGTTAAAAAGTAAAAATGTAAATATACTTATCACTTCTCACATGAGAGAAAAACCCTTTGAAAGCCTTCTAAATCATAATATCCGAACATATTTTGCAAGAGATAAAAAAATAGATATAAATAAAATATTATTACAATATGCAGATGGAGAGTTACCTATTTTAGATCACGATCTTTTTCAAATTATTTTTAAGAAACACTCTTTCAAAAAAAACATTAATTCTGACAAAATAGCTGGTGAATTTCATTTTTAAGATTACAGAATAGAAATTTTTTAAATTTCTATTCTATCTTTTTTCTATTGTAGCTTTGTTTTTAAAAGTTTTTAAAACAACAACTTTTTCGCCCTCAACAAACTCTTTTTCATCAATAGCAGAATCAATATCCCAATAAGTTGCCTTATATAGAACTTTTGAGTTTTTTATTTCACCAATTCCTTTTTCATCTAAAAAGTTATCTGAAATATCTCTTTTTGATTTCAAAAAAGATTCCAATGCTTTTTTTCTAAAAAGTAATAATAAAATCAAAGAGAGTATTGAAGCTGTTGCAATTTGCCAAAGTCCATCTGAATAAATATAAACATAACTAATCAAAGCAGTTAAAATAAATCCTAATCCAAACCAAATAAGAACAAAAGATGCAATAACAGCTTCAAAAGCTATTAAGGCAACTCCTATTGCTAAAAGGATATATGGGTCAATTACACTAAGAATTATTTGAGTTGGCATTACTTACACCTTTAAAAAATGCATCACCTAAAACAGAAGTTGCTCCAACCATTTGAGCCACATCATAAGGTAAAATCATTTTATCTGTTGAACCACTTTCTGCTAAGGCTCTAAATGCTGCGATTCTATCTTTTGCAAGTAAGAATTCTGCTGCTTTTTCGTTTTCCATCATTGAGATATTTATAAGTCTCATAGCTTCTTGTTGCCCAGCAGCCATTTGTTCTTGTTCATATCTTTTTGCATCTGCCATTCTTTCGATTGCTTCTGCTTTTAAAATCTCTTCTTGTTTGAAACCCTCAGCTTTTCTAATAACTGCTTCTTTATCAGCTCTAGCTTTTGTTTCTATTGCTCTTTTTTCTCTTTCAGCTTCCATTTGCATATTCATAGCTCGCTCAATTTCTGCAGGAACTGAAATATCAGAAATCTCAACTCTTGTTACTTTGATTCCCCAGTTAGCAGCTGCACTTCCTAATTCATTTTGTAGTTTTGCATTTAATGTTTCTCTATTTGATAAAGTATCATCTAAATCCATTCCACCAATTTCAGCTCTAAGTGTTGTCATTGCAAGATTTGCAATTGCATTTTTAAAATCAACTACATTATAAGTAGCTTCCATTGCATCATCAACTTTACAAAAAACAATGCCATCAATAGAGATATTTACATTATCCCTTGTAATTACTGATTGTTTTGAAATATCAACCAACTGCTCCCTTGAAGTCAAAATTGCTCGAACCACATCAATAATAGGAATAATAAGGTGAAAACCACCATGAAGTTCTTTATTAAACTTTCCTAATCGCTCAATTACATATAAATCAGATTGAGGAACAATCTTTACACCTTTTGAGATAATAATTAAAGCAAAAAATATAATTGCTACAGCAAATACGATACTTGTTTCCATGAAATTCCTTTTATTTTAATCAAGTTATTCTATCAGAAACTTGTCACATTTCATGTCACAGATTTTTTTATGAAAAGTTTATCTATTTTTAAACCAACTCTTTTGTTCTTCTTTATTTAAAAAAGTCCAAGCCAGAATTCTTGTGATTTTTTGTCCTTGTGACATATCTATAGTTTTTATTTCAACTGCTTTTATATCTTCTAAGGCTTTATATATAAGAGGTAAGTTCTCTTTTTTTGAAACTAAAGTTGTAAACCAAAGGGAATTATTTTTAAACTCTAAACTCTCTTTTATCATATTTTTTATGAAAGTTACTTCTCCACCTTTACACCAAAGTTCATTGTTTTTTCCACCAAAATTTAGAGCGCTTTTTGCAGTTTTTTGTTTTGTTAGGTTTTGAACTTTTCTTTTATTTCCTTCAGTGGCATCTTTTAAAGATTTATGAAAAGGTGGATTACATAAGGTAAAATCGTAAATATCTTCTTTGTTTATGATATTAGCAAAAATATTTTCAGGTTTTGATTGTAGTTTACATTGGATTTTTTCTTTTAAAAAGTCATTTGAATTTACGATATTTTCAACAGATTTTATAGCCTCAGCTTCAATATCACTTCCCATAAAATCCCAATCATAAACACTAGCACCAATAATTGCATAAATACCATTTGCGCCAATTCCAACATCCAAACCAATTACCGCTTTTCCTTTTGGAATAACTCCATTGTTACAACTAGCAAGTAAATCAGCTATATGATGAATATAATCAGCACGGCCTGGAATTGGTGGGCATAAATATCCATTGGGAATAGTGTAATTTTCTATTGCATAAAAATGAGCCAATAAGGCTTGATTTAAAGCAATAACAGCTTGAGGATTTGCAAAATCTATTGATAAATCCCCATATTTATTTGGTTTTACAAACTCTTGTAATTGGGGTTTTGTTTTTATAAGAGTTGGAAAGTCGTATCTATTATTGTGAAGATTTCTTGGGTGTAATGTTTTTGTATCATTTGTCATTTAATTATATTCTTTAGATTTAAATTAAATTGATTTCCATTGTCTGTGGTATCAATATTTATTGCAATTTTGTTTTTATCACAAAACTCTTTTACCATGGCAAGACCTAAACCAAAACCATCTTTTGAAGAGTTTTCTTGGAAATATTTATCAAAAACTATAAAAAGATTTTTTGTATCTATTTTTTCACCACTATTATAAATGGAAAAAATATTCTCTTTGAAAGATATTTTTACTATTGGATTTTCTTTTATATTGTATTTTATTGCATTTGAAATTAGATTATCAATAGTTTTTTCAAAACCATTTAAATCTGTAAAAAGCCTAATATTTGGAATATCAACTGAAATATTTACATCTTTTTTTATATCATCAAATTTTTCAACACAATTTTTTACTAATTCCTCTAAATAGAACTCTTGTTTTTCTATTTTGTCTATCTCTTTTTTGATGTTATATTCCATGTTTTCATATAGTTTTAAAAGATTATTAGAAGCTTGTTTGATTCTATCTAATCGTTTTAAACTCTTTTCATCGGTGATTGATTTTTCCAAAAGTTGAGTATTCATCTTAATTGTTGAAACTGGAATATTTAGCTCGTGGATTGTCTCTTTAATACTTAGTTCAAGTTTTTCATCGCTTTTAAATAGAGGTTTTAAAATAGAGATTGAGAAACTCAAAAATATTCCTAAACCTAAAATTATCAAAGGAATGATAATAAATACAAAATTATCATGATTTAGTCCAAATCTTGATATAAAAAAGTAATTTAGATATAAAATAATTATCAATGAAAAAACAAAAATTATAGAAATTGAGATTAAAAAATCTCTTTTTTTAGAATTCAATTTTATATCCTACACCTTTGATATTTAAAATAGTATCTTTATCCAAAAGCTTTTTGATTTGATTAATATAAACTCTAATCGAACCCTCACTATACTCTTGGCTTGTTGCCCAAAGTTTCGAAATAATCATCTCTTTAGTTACAATATCACCTCTATTTTCAATAAAAAGTTCTATTAATTCTAAAACTTTTACAGGAAGATTTAAATCCTCTTCCTTTTCATAAACTCTTTTATTTGTTGGATTAAAAGTAATAGATTCAGAGAGTTTTATAACATCAAATTGTTTTTTATTTCTTTTAAGCAGTGCTTTTATTCGTAAAAGTAGTTCATCCAAATCAGCTGGTTTTTTTAAATAATCATCACAACCATTTAAAAATGCAGTCTGTAAAGTATCTTTATCTTTGTAAGAAGTTAGAAAAATAGATGGAGTATTATCCCCAGAAGTTCGCAATTGCTCAAGAAGTTCTAAACCATTTATTTTTGGAACATTTATATCAAAAAGATATAAATCATAGTTTTTTTTAAAATTGAAATCTAAACACTCTTCCCCATCACTTGCAATATCAACCTCAAAACCCTCATCGCTTAAAAAATCCTCAACAGTAGAGGCAAAAAGTTCATCATCTTCTAAAACTAAAATTTTGTACAAGATTTTCCTTTCTTAATTGAGTATATAAAATAAGTGTTAATTGCTATTACTAAGCCTACTTAAAATCTTTAAAGTTTTGTCTTAAAGCTTCGTAAGCTACAATTGAAACAGAGTTTGCAATATTTAAACTTCTTGCTTCATTTGTCATAGGAATAGTAATACAAGTTTTTGGACTTTTATCTAAAATAGCTTGAGGAAGTCCAGCATCTTCTCTTCCAAAATAGAAATAATCCCCTACTTCATAACTTGCTTCAAAATAAACTTGTTTTGTTTTTGTAGTTGCAAAAAAATGTCTATCATTAAATGGATTTTTTGCCCAAAAATCTTCTATGTTTTTATACTCTCGTACATCTAATTCAAACCAATAATCGAGTCCAGCACGTCTTACTTCTTTTTCTGTAATTTCACCAAAACCATAAGGTTTGATTAGATGAAGTGTACAATTTAAAGCAAATGCAAGTCTTCCAATAGTTCCCACGTTTCCAGGGATTCTTGGTTCTAATAAAACTATATTAAACATTATAAAATTACCGTTTTATTTCCATGAACAAAAACTCTATCATGTAATAACATTTCAAAAGCATTTGAAAGTACGATTTTTTCCACATTTCTTCCAGCATTTCTCATATCTTCCCAAGAATAACTATGATCAACTCTCACCACATCTTGGAATATAATTGGACCTTCATCCAAATCACTTGTAACATAATGAGCAGTTGCTCCAATAATTTTAACACCTCTTTCGTGTGCTTGTTTATATGGATTTGCTCCAATGAATGCTGGTAAAAATGAGTGATGAATATTTAAAACTTTTTTAGGGAAAGCATCTACGAATTTTGGAGTTAAAATTCTCATATATTTTGCAAGAACGATTAATTCAGGTTCAAATTCATTAATTTTTGCAATCATTTTATCTTCATGTTCTTCTCTACTAATTCCATCAGCACTAATACAAGTAAAAGGAATATTAAACTTCTCAACTAAATCTTTTAAGTGGTCATGATTTGCAATAACTGCTTTAATATTTGCATTTAATTCACCTGCAATATATCTAATTAATAAATCACCTAAAACATGAAACTCTTTAGTTGCTAAAATAACAACATCTTTTTTCTCTTTTTTGTTTAGTTTGATTGAAGCCCCATCAGGTAAAACTTCTGTTAACTCTTTTAGTAACATATTTTTAGAGACATTTCCAGAAATAATACTTCTCATAAAAAACTTTTTTGTATCTGGGTCAACATACTCAGCATTTTGCTCGATGTTTAAGTTGTTTGCAAAAAGAACTTTTGAGATATTATAAACAAGTCCTTTTGAATCTTCTGTGTCAATTAAAAGTATATACTCTTCCATTTTTATCCTATTTATTATTCAAGCTTAATTTTTTAAAGCCCGAATAATACCATTTTATAGATTAATAGATAATTTTATTATTCCTGCAAATCTACCAGTGTGTTTATCTTTTCTAAAAGAGAAAAATGGCTCATTTGAACATTTTGTACAAATCTCTGAAACTTGGATATGTTTAATTCCCACCTCTTCTAAAAGTTTTATATTAATTCCATGTAAATCTATGTTTCTGCCTTTACAAAATTTCTCTCCAAAAGAGGTTTTTACAATTTGAACTAACTCCTCACTTACTTCATAACAACACTCATGAATACTTGGCCCCATAATAACTTTTATATTATTTGCATTGCAACCCAACTCATTCATCATTTTATTTGCTGTTATTTGTGCAATCTTTAAAAAAGTAGAATTTCTTCCAGCATGAACCGCTGCAATTACACCTTGTATCTCATCAAAAAATAGAATTGGAATACAATCGGCCACCATAACCATGAGTGGCAAGCCTTTTTCTTTTGTGATTATTCCATCACAATTATCTATAAGTTTTGGTGAGTTTTTATCTACTATTTGAACATTATTCCCATGAACTTGATTCATATAAACTAAATCTTCATTTTTATAATCCATTTTTAAAGCAACAGCTTCTCTGTTTTTGTCCACATTCTCTTTTATGTCATTTACATGATAAGCTAGATTTCCATCGTGAGTTGTTGTAAAATAGTATTTAATTTGATTCATAATTGCTCTTTTATTTGCTTTTGATATAATTTAGCGAAATATTAATGATTTATTGTTTAAGGATAGATATGAACAGATTTGATGAAGCTGCTAAAACATGGGATAACAAACAAGCAAGTATTGATAGCTCAAACGCTTGTGTGGAAAATCTACAAAAACATGTAGTTATAAAAGAGAATGGGAACATTTTAGATTATGGTTGTGGAACTGGATTTATAGCTTTTGCATTAAGCACAGATAAAAACAGTGTTTTAGGAATGGATTATTCAGATGGCATGGTAAATAGATTTAATGAAAAAGCAAAAGAGCTAAATTTTGACAATATCAAAGCTGTAAAACACAATATGAATGAAGATGAAATATCAAAAAATTCTTATGATTTATTTATCTCATCTATGACTATGCACCACATCAAAGATACAAATATGTTTGCACAAAAAGCTTATGACTCTTTAGTAAATGGGGCTTTTATATGTATTAATGACCTAGAAAAAGAGGATGGGACTTTCCACGAAAAACATAAAAACGATGGAGTTGAACACTTCGGATATGAAAAAGAAAATGTAAAAAAAATCTTTGAAAATGTAGGTTTTAAAATCATCTCTTGCGATACAGTTTATGTACATAAAAGAAATGAAAAAGAGTATCCACTTTTTAATCTAATAGCACAAAAATAAAAGGAAATAAATGTCAGAAAAATTTGCAATATTTGGAAATCCAGTTGCTCACTCAAAATCACCACAAATGCAAAATGCAGGATTAAAACATATAAATTTTGATGGAAATTATGAAAAACATCATCTAGAAAATGGAAATGAAATCAAAAAAACTTTTTTAGAGTCAAACTACAAAGGCGCAAATATAACAGTTCCACACAAAGAGTTTGCCTATGAAAATGCAGATGAAATCAGAGGATTAGCAAAAGAGATAAAAGCTGTAAATACTTACATTTTAGAAGATGGAAAAGTAATAGCTTACAATACAGATGCACCAGGATTTTTAAAAGCAATAGAGAGTTTTGGAACTATTAAAAACGTACTTCTTTTAGGAGCTGGCGGAACTGCAAAAGCAATCGCCCTAGCCTTAAAATCAAAAGATATAAATGTAACTGTATTAAATAGAAGTGAGGGAAAACTGGAATTTTTCAAAGAACACAAAATTCCATGTTTTTCATGGGAAAATTTTGAACCTAAAAAATATGACTTAATCGTAAACTCAACAAGTGCTGGATTAAAAGATGAATATTTACCTTGTGATAAAAAGATTTTAGAAACAGTTTTCAAAGATGCTTCTTTTGCTTTTGATTGTGTTTATGGAAAAATCACACCATTTCTAGCACTTGCTAGTGAAAATGAACTTGAAATAAAAGACGGTGAAGATATGCTACTTTTCCAAGGTGTTTTAGCCTTTGAATACTTTACAAATACAAAAGCCGATGAAAGTTTGGTAGAAGCCATGAGAAAAGGTTTAAAAGGAGAATAGATATTCTTCTTTTATAATCATCAGAATTAAACTATAATTCTAATATAGACTACACAAACATAAGAAGTCAAAAAATGGAAAAAATAACAAAACTTTGTGGAACAAAGAAAAGTTGTATTATCTTACCTCAAGATGAAAAATCAACACCAAATCAAATCTATTTTTGCACCAAATGTAAAAGAGAAACAAAAGAAAAAATTCTTTTATGTTCCCCTAAAATGAAGGATGAAAAAAATATAAATCAATAATTATGATAAGTTCCCCATAATTCATTCATTTTAAAAGTATATTTATAAAGTGCGAAATACCAAGGAAAAAGAATAACGCTAAGTGATAAATAACTTATATTTTTAAGAAAAAAATAGTTATATTCAAAGAATAGATAATTTATTGAATCTACCAAAATTAGAAAAAAGAAAAAAATCCAGATTTCCTTAGAAAAATACTTCTTTTCATGTCGATATCCTCTAATTCCAAGTGAAGATATAATAATAACTATAAGAAAAAAAACATCAAACATTCTTGAATAATTATTTGTCAAAAAAACATCTTCTTCATTCAAAACTAAAAATCCTAATGCACCTACAAAACAAATAATTATAAACCAAAAATATACTTCCCAAAAAACACTCTTCTTATTCATCTATAGTCCCATTTATTTTTATCATATCTTCAGCCAAACTTCTTCTGTAATTTATTGGAATAAGTTGTTTTTCTTGTGTAATTAATATAGTTAATTGATTTTCATAACTATTTAATTCATGCTCTTTTAATTTTAACTTTCTAAAAGCATTCTCTTTTAGAACGATTAAACGATTTTTTTCATCTCTTCTAGATAGAATTTCATTTAAATTTTGATTTATTATTTCAAGTTTCTCTTTTAAATCCAACTTATTATCTCCTTCAGAAGATATTTTTTCATTAATAATTTCTACTTGATGAATTTGCTTATAGTTTTTTTTAAATAAATTATACTCACTGAATTTAATCAAAAGATTTTCAATATTATTTAATTCTCTTCTAAATATAGGCTCAGATTTATTATCAATAATAGATAATTCTTCTACATTCTCATACTTTAAATTGTAATCATCATATATTTTTTTTAATTGAGTTAAATCAGCTAATATTTTTTCAATTTCTTTTTTCTTTTGAGATATTTTTTGATTTAATTCATATTTTTTTCTACTATTTTCTTTAAATAATTTTTCTACTATTTGATAACCTTGAGTAGTTATATCAATTTTTTCTTTTATAACTGCAATTAATCTACTTATATTTTCTAATTCATTAGTATCTGTAAAAATATTTTTTTCTAAAGAGTTTTTTTGTGTAAAAATTTGTGTTGAACCTATAGCATCATTTGCAAAATTTAACATAATAAAATCCTCCTACTTTTATAATCATATTCATCATAACGAAAACGTGTCACATCTGGTGTCACAGTTTTATTATTTATCCACTAATTAGACACCCAACGTTTGGAATTGTCTCTATTAATTTATGTTCAAGCTTAGCTCTTAGCCTATAAATCAGTGTTCGTAAAGTACTATTTGAAACTGTATTATTTCCCCAAATTTTGTATTCAATATCTGAAAAAGCAACAACTTTTCCCTTTGATTCAACTAATATTTTCAGTAACTCTTTCTCTTTAGAACCTAAGTTTATTGGTAATGCTTTGTAATAAAGCCTGTTTTTTCTCTCTTCAAAATAGTAGTTTTGTCCCAAAGGAATAAATGTTTTTTCCATACTTAAATTAGTTATTGTTTTGTTTTTATATAAACCCAACATAATATTTGATTTTAACTCTTCTCTTTTAAAAGGTTTTATCAAATAACTCACGGGATTTGTTTTAATTGCCCTATTTATAGTCTTTTCATCTGCAAAAGCAGTTATATAAATGATTGGAATATCTTGAGATATTTGTATCTCTTCAGCTACATTTATTCCATCTTTTCCATTTCCTAAATTAATATCCATTAATATAAGTTCTGGTTTATTTGTTTGTACACTATTTACTGCATCATTATAATTTGTAACACAATTTGTAACTTCATAACCAAAATTTGTTAATGTATTTTTCATATCAAGAGCTACGATACTTTCATCTTCAACTATTAGTATTTTTGTTTTATCCATATTCATCTTTTTATTCCTTACTTATTTTTTGATGGTAACATTTTACCGTCACAGTTTTTGTCACAAAAGTCACAATTCTAAAAAAACTTTTTTAAAAAATTTAGAAGCAAAATTTGGATTATAAGATATGATTAAACATGGAGTTTCTAAACTTCCATAAGAATCTAACTCTTTATAAATTTCAACTCCACCTAATTTTTCAAATAGCTTTAAATGTTCTTTTCTTATTCCAGATAAAGCAATATCAATATCATTGTTTGTAAAAACATTATAAATTCCACACATTAGGTATTTAAACTCAAGATTTAAACCTTGACCTCTTGTTTTAACAATATTTCTTGATATTTCACCAATGCAGTTATATTTTCTTCTCATATCATCAAAAGAAGATTTATTTTCTGAGGGTAATTTATTCTCTGAATCAAAAATAAGTCTTATTGTTCCTGATACTTCTTTATTATTTTTATAATAAATTACAGCAGACGTTTTATCAAATACATCAAAATTTAATCCTTCAATAGTATCTGGAAATTCATTTTGATAATTTATTTGAGTAAACACATCACTTCTTAACTTGAAAACTTCTATTAACTCTTCTGCTGTTTTTGTAAGTCTAAGATTTTTATTACTTTCGTCCCAAGATAACTTTTTATTAAAAGAGATTGTCTCTTCGATTATACTTTCTAAAAATATTCTTTTTTGAAATATTTCTAAAGCTGATTTTTGTTCAGCATAAAAATTTTCAGGAAGATAATCTAATCTTTTTTGAATATTTAATTGAACGAACTCTTGAAGTTGATTTAGTGAGATATTTTTGTTTAGGTTAGCCATTGTTTGTCCTTTTTTAGGACAAACTTTATAGGAACTGCGTCACGTTTTGCGTCACAGATTTGCTAAAAACTAACTTAAGAAGAGATTATTTTACAACCTATTGAGGAGATGGTTTCTATGATTTTATATTCTAGTTTAGTTCTTAGTCTATATATTAAAGTTCTTAATGTACTGTCAGATATGGGAGCATCTGGCCATAACATATATTCTAGTTCCCTAAAAGAGACAATATGACCTTTTGCTTCAACTAATATTGTTAATAGTTTTTTCTCTTTAATGCTAAGTTTCAAAGGATTATTTTTATAAAAAAGTATCTCATTATCTAAGTCATAATAGTAATTTGAACCTAAATTGTGATGATTTATATTTTTATTAAAATCACTGATTTGATTTAATTTATAAAGAGTTAATAAAATAATAGATTTTATTTCATCTTTTTTAAAAGGTTTTAATAAATAGCCCATGGGATTAGTTGAGATTGCCCGATTAATAGTGTTTTCATCACTATATGCAGTAATATAGATTATAGGAATATCATGATTTAATTGAATCTCTTTTGCTGTTTCAATTCCATCTTTACCTTTGCCTAAATTTACATCCATTAAAATAATATCTGGTCTATTTCTTTGAACACTATCTATTGCACTATAATAATCATTTGCCATATTTGTAACTTCATATTGAAGATTTGTGAGAATTCTTTTTATATCTAAAGCTACAATACTCTCATCTTCAACTATTAATATTTTTATTTTAGGCATTTTCTTCCTATAAAATCGTTGTTGTAACACCCTCTTTTGAGTCAATATTCATATTACCTTTTAGCTGATTTACAGCTAGTGTATTTACTAAAGTTAAACCCAAAGAGATATTTGCATTTTTTTCATCATAACCAATTCCATCATCTTTAACTATTAATTTTATCATCTCATCCTCTTTTTCTAAACTTATAAAAATATTTCCTTCTTTATTTGGAAATGCGTATTTAAAAGAGTTTGTAACCAGTTCATTTATAATCAAACCACAATAAATTGATTGTTCCATTTTAAGCTTTGTTTTTATATTTAGATGAATATCTATGTAAGTATCATAACTATCTTTTACCTCTTCAATTAAATTCTCCAAATATTCATACACATCCACATATGCTATATTTTCTTGTTTATATAATAGTTCATGTAAGTGACTCATAGCATTAATTCTATTTTGAATAGTAAGTAAAATATCTTTTAATCTCTCATCTTTTATCTCATCACTTTGTAATCGAATCAATGAAACAATAGTTTGCATATTGTTTTTAACCCTATGATTTAGCTCTTTTAATAATAACTCTTTTTCATCTAAGGCTGTTTTTAAATCATTTGTTCTTAATGCAACTTCTTTTGATAATCTTTTTGTTTCATTTTTTTGTTGAATTATTAGTTTTTTATTTGCCTCATTTTTATCTCTTTGTAAATTTGTAATTCTATTTGCTAAAGCTATTGAAAAGATAATTGCTTCAACTACAAAAGATGCTTCAATTAAATATGGGAAATATCGTGAAATATCAAATATACCAACACTTGATAAATACATTAACATTCCAGAAGATAAAAATATAAACCAACCAAATAATATAAAATATGCTTGTTTATTCTTTTTTATTGAAGAGTACATGGTTATTATCATTAAAAAAACTAAAAACATCATTGTTAAACTATTTCTATATTGGTCATATTCATCAGTAACTAGGAAAAATATAATAGATATAGGAATAAGTATTAAAAAAGTATTTAATACACTATTAAATTTTGGATATTTTTGTGTATGTAAAAAACTTTTTGTAAATAATCCTAAAGCATAAACAGGAATTGCAACTATTAATGAAGCAAAACTAACAATTGTTATCATACTTTTATAATCTAGAAAATAGGTATTTGCAATACCTGTATACATTAAATGGTGAATTATCAATCCAATAATATAAAAAACATAATATAAATAACTAATATCCTTTGTAAAAAAGTAGATAAATAGATTATAAATACCTAAAATCAGCATCGCACCAAAAAATAAAGCAAGAATAACTTGATGTTTTATCTCCTTTTTATAAAAAGAATCTTCATCCCACAACTTCAAATCAATGATTAATGTAGTTATATATGAAGATGCTTTTAAATAATATGTATTACTTTGATTTGCTTCAATTTTTATATTAAAAATTGGATTAATAGTTTTTTTATCGAGTTTATCAAATAAAAGTCCATCATTTTGAATTTGATAATTTTTATTTGGATCAAAAAACTCCACATTTGTAGAAAGTGGATTATTATATTCTATAATTTTATTAAAAGTTTTATCACAATTATTTGAAATAGTAAATTTAACCCAAACATCGAAATTAGGTGAATATCCAAAAGATAAAATATTTTTTTCATTTTTTTCAAATAAATTATCCATCTTTTTTATATCTTCTATTGTTTTATCTCTATTTTTATCTATATAGATTTGAGCATTTTGGAGTATTGATAGGGATTTTGTATCTTCATAAATATTTATACTATTTGCACAAACAGTAGATGAAATTAGCAGTAAAAAAATTATTTTAATATATGTCATTGATTAATTCCACTAGTTATTTAGGTTATTATACACGATAGATTATAAGTAAGTCATAATTTGACTTACTTATATAAAAGTTATTTCTGGTTTATTAGTATTATAAGTTTCTAATTGGAATTTATTTGTGCCAATAGATAAACTCACATAAGAGTCATCTTTTTGTGGATTTTTTATCATCCATAAATTTTCTTTATTTATTACTATATTTGAAAAGCCCAATTCTTCATATTGACATAACAATTCTTTCTTAATCTCTTCAAAAGTTTTATTTAAAGAAAAGGGGATAGAAACATTATAATTTCCATCTTTTTCATTAATTAAAATTTCTTCATCTGATTTTTCTTCTACTTTTTCAATAAAACCATATTTTTTGATAAATTTATACGTTGAAGAGAGAGTACTAACAACTAATACAGTGATAAATAAATCTAAAATCACATATAAAATCTCCAATTGAGATGATACAACTTTCACTAAAAAATTTATAACTAAACCATAAACAATTCCTACAGCTAAAGTAATAATTGTAGGAAAAACAATGATAGAAAAGAAAGTTATTAGTTTATAGTTTTTAGTATTATTCCAAGAATCCCAAACATTCATCTCTTCATCTAAAGCAATGGCTGGAAAAACTAAAGACATTCTTGAAATTAAAATTAAACATATAACTACGGTAAGAGGAATACCAATTATTGGAATAAACAAACAAAAAAGAGAAGGTAAACATAATATTCCTATGAATAATGTATTACCAAGATATTTAAATTCCCGTGAACCAAATTCAAAATATCCCCATTTTACAGGAAATTCTTCCTCTTTTAAAAGAATTCTATGTGTTGCAATTGCAATTATTATACTTATAATTAATGATGAAAAACTATTTATATTAGGATAAATTTTACCAATATAATGAATTATCGATAACAAAATAAAAGGAATTAACAAAGCTCTTGCTAAAATATCTCTTTTTTTTACTAATAAACTAAAAGAGTTATTTATAATCTCTTTATAGGCAGTAAAAAAACCAACCTGATTTGAATAATTTTCATTCATTATTCTATTCCTTATATATCTTGATTTTAATAATAAATATTTTATCAATTTTGCGTCACATCTGGTGTCACACATTATAAAAATTACTTTTTTTTGATTATTGTTAACCTATTTGCTATAATATTGCAATTTCTAAAAATAAATATTATAAAAATTTAAATCAAAGAGAAAGGGAAATAAAATTGAAAAAAAGAAATCATATTAAAAAAATATCAGATTACGCAATAGTTGGTGGTTTAGGTGCTTTACTAATAACTGGATTAGTGGGATGTGATGACAAATCAAAAAACAATCAACAAAATCAAGGCCAAAATGATGCCTTTACAAATGCTAGCCAAAAAGAAGGTGCTTTTGT
>JAQTXA010000016.1 GCA_028689025.1 Aliarcobacter sp. | reverse complement strand
TATATAGTCCTTAATATTTATAAACATTTTGCTATAATACCCAAAAATTTTTAAAGTAATCGCAAGATTTGGAAAATAGAATAAAAAAAAGGTGAATAATGGCAACAGTTAGTTACAAAGATGCTGGGGTTGATATTGATGCTGGAAATCAGTTTGTAGAAAATATCAAACCTTATGTAAAATCAACAATGATTCCTGGAGTTCTAGGTGGAATAGGTTCATTTGCTGGTGCATTTGAATTACCAAGTGGTTACAAAAAACCTGTAATTCTATCTGGAACAGATGGAGTTGGTACAAAACTAAAACTTGCAATTGATGCAAAAAAATTTGACACAGTTGGAATTGACTTAGTTGCTATGTGTTCAAACGATTTATTATGTAACTTTGGAGAACCATTATTTTTCCTAGATTATTATGCAACTGCAAAACTTGATGTTGAAGAAGCAACTCAAGTTGTTAAAGGTATTGCTGAGGGTTGTATAAGATCTGAGTGCGCACTTGTTGGTGGTGAAACTGCTGAAATGCCAGGAATGTATAAAGAGGGTGATTTCGATTTAGCTGGTTTTTGTGTTGGAATTGCTGAAAAAGATGAATTAAATAGAATTGACAAAATCAAAGCAGGGGACACATTAATTGCGTTACCATCTTCTGGTGTTCATTCAAATGGTTTTTCACTTGTTAGAAAATTACTTTTAGAAAAATTAGGAATGTCTTTAGATGACGATTTCCAAGGAAAACCACTTAAAGATGTTTTATTAGAACCAACTAGAATTTATGTAAAAGAGTTCAAAGCTAATAAAAGTAAAATCAATGCTCTAGCACACATTACTGGTGGTGGAATTACAGAAAATTTACCAAGAGTTTTACCTGATAATTTAAAAGCAGTTGTAAAAAGAGCAGATGTAAGAGTTTTACCAATTTTCCAATTTATGGCTGAACATGTTGAACTTGAAGAGATGTACAGAACATTCAATATGGGTGTTGGTATGGTTTTAGTGGTAAGCACTGAAAATGTTGACGCAGTTTTAGCAAACACAGATGGATATGTAATTGGTCATATTGCAGATGGTGCTAAATGTGTTGAGTTTATCTAATATTTTACTTAGATAAATAAAAAAAGGGTAAGTTTTACAACTTACCCTTTTTTTTATGCTTTTTTCATCTCAATAAATAGAAAATGAGAATTTTCTAAAGCTTTTATCTCTAGTTTCTCAATATCAACTATTTCTAATGCATCACCATTATTTAAAATGATGTCATTTATTTGCGAACTTCCTTCAATTTGTACAAAATATACTTGTCTATCTTTTTTAATATCAAAATTTATAGTTTTATCTGCTTCTAGTTCACTAACAAAAATATTTATATCTTGATAGATTTTTATATCAGCACTTCCTTCTTGGCTTGAAACTATATTTAATAGTTTATTTTTTCTATCGATTTCTTCAAATCTTTTTGAACCATAAAGTCTTGGAAGTCCTTGTTTTGGAGGAATTATCCAAATTTGTAAAAGTCTTAAATCAAGAGTTTTATGCCAATTGTGTTCACTATGATAAATCCCATCACCTGCACTTAGATATTGAACTTCCCCTCTTTTTAAAGTCTCAGCATTTCCCATTGAGTCTTTGTGTGTAATTTCTCCATCAACAATATAAGAGATAATTTCCATATTTGCATGAGGATGTGTATCAAATCCTGAATTTGCATGAACAATATCATCATTTAAAACTCTTAAAACTCCAAAATTCATATTATTTGGATTTCTATATTCTGCAAAACTAAAATGAAAACGGCTCTCTAACCAACCTAAATTTGATGTTCCCATATTCTCTTTTGGTAATTTTCTTAACATTGTCTACTCCTTTATAAAATTTATATATTGTTGTAAAATTCTTTCTATACTATCTTCATTACATTTTTTTTCATAAGTTGCAATAATTTCTCTTGGCATTACAACTGCACCAAGTCTTGTAAATTGGCTTCTTAAAGAGTTTAATAAATCTTGACCATTGCTTCCTGAATGTGTAGCTAATTGAATCTTTTTCATTGTAAATAATTTTCTAAAATTATCTCCAATTCTTGAAATCCAAGCAATTGTATTTACAAGAACAGGAGGAACACCAAAATTGTATTCAGGAGATACAAAAATATATGATGTTGCTTCTTCCATTTGTTTTGCTAAGTCTAAAGCAATTTGTGGAATTCCATCGTTTTGTTCTTTGAAAGTATCATACATTGGTAAATTTAAATCTACTAGATTTATTATTTCTGAGTTAATGTTTTGATTATCTAGTTTATTTTTTATAGTATTTGCAAGTTTCATGTTTTCATTTAAACTTGCTACAAAAATTAATGTCATTTTCAATCCTTTAAATTACTGTTTATAAGTTGTATCTTCATCAAAAATAAAACTCTCCATTGAGATATTTGAATAAAGCATCTCACTGTTAAACGACTTTCCTTTTTTATTTATCGCATTTCCATAGGCAACAAATAGTGGCAAAAAATGCTCAGTTGATGGATGATTTTTGTAAAAGTTTATATTTTTCTGAATATTTTTTAAATCATCAACTCTGTTGTTTTCTATAATATCAATAATATCACTATTAAATTTTTTTGCATAATCTTTTATATTTGGATTCATACTTGTGTCACCTAAGTTGTGAGTAATTCCACCACTACAGATAATCAAAGCTTCGTCTTTAAATTGTTGAAGATTAACTCCTAAATTAATGAGTTGTTCTATACTATATGAACTTGGAATACTTATCTGTAGTACTGGAATTTTAAGATGTTCATACATTAATGCTAATACATTCCAAACACCATGGTCATAACTTTTTCTATTTTCATCTATTGAAATATCTATATTACTTTTTTTTAATCTTTCAATTAATTCTAATGTTAATTTCTCATCACTATTTATCTCATATTTAACTTTATATAGTTCGTCTTCAAAACCATAAAAATCGTACATTATTTTATTTGTAGTAGGAGAAATAATTTTTAAATCTTTTGTTAAATAATGTGCTGAAAATATAATAATATATTTTGGCATTTCTAAATTTTCAGCTAATTTTTTTATGTTTCTTTTCGATTTTATATCGCTTAGAATTATATTTGGTGCTCCATGTGAAATAAATAGTGTTGGATTCATTATTATAAAATTCTAGCTAATTACTTAGCTAAAATTCCCTCTACTTCAATATTTAATTTTACAGTTTCATCAACTAAAACTCCACCAGCTTCTAATGCTTTATTCCAGTTAAGACCAAAATCAGTTCTATTGATTTTCCCAGATAATGCTAGTGCAACTCTTGTATTTCCCCATGGATCAATTGCAGTTCCATTATTTTCTAAATCAAGTTTAACATCTTTTGTAACACCTCTAATTGTTAGTTTTCCATAAGCCGTATCACCTTCAACTTTGTCTAATTTATAAGTAAGTGTTGGGTTATTAGCTTCGTCAAAGAAATCAGCTGATTTTAAATGTGCATCTCTTTTTGCATCTTCTGTGTTAATTGAAGCTATGCTTACTTCACCTGCTAAACTTTTTAATGTTTTTGTTTTTTCATCGTATTCAAATTTTCCATTGAATTTGTCAAACTTACCATTTACATTTGAAATCATTAAGTGTTTTACTTTAAATCCAACATTTGAATGACTTGCATCCACATTATATGTTCCTGCAAATAGTGCACTTGAAGCTACGAAAGAAGCCAATCCTAATTTTAAAAATTTCATTTTATATTCCTTTTATTATCTATAATATATTACTAATTAGTACTTTTAAAGCAAAAAAATTAATTTGCTCTGTAAACCTTATTTAACAAATCATATAAAGTATTTAGTTCTTCATCATTTAAAACTTCTAAAGCTTTATGCAAATTTTTTGCATGATTAGGAAACACTTCTTCTATAATATCTTTACCTTTTTGAGTAATTGATAATATTGAAGCTCTACTATCGTTTGGGTCTTTTATTGAAGTAATCCATTCATCTCTTTTTAAATTCTTTACAACAACAGTGATATTCCCAGGTGTGCTCATAGTCAATTTTGTAATTGAACCAATGTTCAAATCACCTAAATGATATAATACTTCTAATACTTTAAATTGATTAAACGTTAGATTATGTTTTGATAAATAATTAACAGTTAAATTAGTGATTTTTAAACTAGCTTTTTCTAATCTAACAACAGTTTTCATAGATTTATCAGTTCTTTCCCCATAAGTTTTTAATGTTTTATTATTCATTTGCATACTCCTATCGAAATTATATTACTAATTAGTAATAATGTCAAGGGGTTTTTTTAGAAATTTGTAAAAAAAGTTTTTTTATTAAAAATGTAGAAATAAATACTTAACCTTTTCATAATGATTTTTTGGATAAAATAATTCGTTTTGCTAAAAAGAATGAAAAAATAAGGATACTAAAATGCTATTGACGCCAGGTCCAACTCCAGTACCAGAATTTGTAAGAAAAGCGATGTCTGATATTACGATTCATCATAGAACTGAAGAGTTTGAAGCAATTTTTAAAAATACTAGAGAATTATTAATAGAATTATATGATATGCCTGAAGTTGTAATGTTAGCTTCAAGTGGTACAGGTGCTATGGAAGCATGTGTTACAAACTTGACACATAAAAAAGCACTTACAATTAATTCAGGAAAATTTGGTGAGAGATTCGGAAAAATTTGTGCAGCATTTGGTATTGAATATACTGAAATAAAAAATGAATGGGATACTCCTGTTAGTGTTGAAGCTGTTGTAAATGCAATAAAAGCCGATCCTTCAATAGATGCTGTATTTATTCAGATTTGTGAAAGTGCCGGAGGATTAAGACATCCTGTTGAGCAAATAGCTGCTGAAGTTAAAAAAATCAATAAAGATATTACAATAGTTGCAGATGGAATTACAGCTGTAGGTGTTGAAAAAATAGATACAACAAATTTAGATGCTGTTGTAACTGGAAGCCAAAAAGCTTTAATGTTACCACCAGGTCTTGCAATGATTGGATTCTCAAATGCAGCAGTTGCAAAAATAGAGTCAAAACCAAGAGGTTACTATTTTAATTTAGCAATTGAAATTAAAACACAAAGAAAAAATACAACAGCATGGACGGCTGCTACTACACTAATTATTGGTTTAGGTGCAATTTTAGAAAAATTAAAAGCTGATGGATTTGATAATTTATATAAACAAACGGCTTTAAGAGCAAATGCGACAAGAGAAGCTTTAAAAGCAATTGGATTTGATATTTATCCAAAAACTCCTGCAAATGCTATGACAACTGTTTATACTGAGCAATCAAGTGCAATTAGAAAAATATTAGAAAATAAATATAATGTAAATATTGCAGGTGGTCAAGATCATTTAGCTGGTAAAATTTTTAGAATTAATCATATGGGATTAGTTGAAGATTATGAAGCTTCATGGGCTGTAAATGCTGTTGAATTAGCATTAGATGATTTAGGTATTAGAACATTTGATGGAACTGCAAACAAAGTTTTTGCATCAAATATGTTTAAAGGGAATTAATAAGAATGATTTTTGAACACGAAATTCCAAAAGGAAGTCGATTATACTTTGGAGCATCTGCTAAAAGAAAAAGAGTATTAGAAAACCAAGTTTGTGAGATTTTAGATAATGATGGATTTGAAGAGATATTAACTCCAAATTTTTCATATTCTCAACATCAAGCAATTGCAAATGAAAAAAAACTAATAAAGTTTTCAGATGAGCAAAATGAGCAAGTATCATTAAGAGCCGATTCTACTTTAGATGTGGTAAGAATTATCACAAAAAGATTAGGAAGAACAACAACACATAAAAAATGGTTTTATGTTCAACCTATTTTTTCTTATCCATCAAAAGAAGAGTATCAAATTGGATGCGAGTGGATAGATCATGATAATATTGCTGATATTATGAATTTAACAGCAAATATATTTAAAGCTTTAAATATAGAACCAATTTTACAGATTTCAAATATAAATATTCCAAAACTTGTTTCTCAAGAGTTAAATATTGATATTGATTTACTTAAAAATGGAGAGATTGCAGCACTATTTAAATTAAATTGTGACTGGCTAAATAAACTTATAAAAGTTAAAGACATTAATACTTTAGAAACAGTAATAGATATTGTTCCAGAGTCAATTAAGTCAGAGTTAGAAAAACTTCTTTTAAAAGCAAAAGAGGTTGATTATGGAAATATTATTATTGCTCCACTTTATTATGGAACATTGAGATATTATGATGGCATTTATTATAGAGTAATTAATGACAATCTAACTTTATGCAACGGTGGAATGTATTCAAGTGAAGGAATGAACTCACTAGGTTTTGCACTATACACAGATAATTTATTAAAAATTTTAGAGGATTAAGAATGAGCGCAGATATAATTGTTGGTATTCAATGGGGAGATGAAGGTAAAGGTAAGATAGTTGATATGCTTGCCCAAAAATATGATATGGTATGTAGAAGTCAAGGTGGACACAATGCTGGTCATACAATTTGGGTTGATGGTGTTAAATATGCACTTCACCTAGTTCCATCAGGAATCTTAAATCCAAAAGCAGTAAATGTTATTGGAAATGGTGTTGTTTTATCACCTGAAAATATCATCAAAGAGATGAGTCAATTTCAGAACTTAGAAGGAAGATTGTATATTTCAGATAAAGCACATTTAAACCTACATTATCATGCATTAATTGATCAAGCAAAAGAGAGATTAAGAGGTGCAAAAGCTATTGGTACAACAGGAAAAGGAATTGGCCCTGCTTACTCTGATAAAATAAATAGAGTTGGACATAGAGTTGGTGAGTTATTAGACCCAGCAAAATTAACAAAATCTATTTTAGAATATTTTGAACAAAATAGAGCAATATTTGATGTATTAGAAATAGCAACTCCAAATGAAAAAGAGTTATTAGAAGAGTTAACTGGATATAAAGAAAAAATTGCTCCATTTATTACAAATACAACTAATATGGTTTGGAAAGCTCTTGATGAAAATAAAAGAATTTTACTTGAGGGTGCTCAAGGAACAATGCTTGATATTGACCACGGAACATATCCTTATGTAACTTCTTCAAATACTGTAAGTGCAGGTTCATGTACTGGTTTAGGATTAAGTCCTAAAGACGTTGGAACTGTAACTGGAATTACAAAAGCTTACTGTACAAGAGTAGGAAATGGACCTTTCCCATCAGAAGATTTTGGTGACGAAGGTGAAACTATGGCTCAAGTTGGAAAAGAGTTCGGAACAACAACTGGAAGAAAAAGAAGATGTGGTTGGTTTGATGCAGTTGCAGTTAAACACGCAGGAAGATTAAATGGTTGTGATCAATTAGCTTTAATGAAACTTGATGTTTTAGATGGTTTTGCTAAAATTAAAATTTGTGTTGCTTATGAATTAAATGGTGAAAGAATAGATTATGTTCCAACACATTTAGATGATGTAAAAGCTATCTATGAAGAGATAGATGGATGGGAAAGTGTAGTTGGAATTAGAGATTATGATTCATTACCAGTTAATGCTAAAAAATATATAGAAAAAATAGAAGAAGTTACTTCTGTTAGAGTTGGAATCGTTTCAACATCTCCTGAAAGAGATGACACAATTATAAGGGGGTAAAAACGCATGAGAATGAAATTACATCATACACCGTATGTCTCAAGAAGAATTACAAGAGATTTACTTAATTGTGAATTTGTTGAGGTTAGAAAAGAGAAACATAGTATTGAAGCAGAAGTTGAAAGAATATTGGATGAAGATTTAGAAAAAGAGTTTTCTTTAGATGAAAAAGTTCAAGAAATTTTAGAGGCTCAAGAGGAAGAAATCGAGTATCTAAATGCAGATAGAAGACAACTTTTTTGGATGACTAAAAAAAGATTAGCTAATGATTTTGGAGTTATTTTAAATAATGAAGATAGATTTTCTGACATTGCTCATAAAATATTAGATTATTTATGGGAAGAAGATTTTATTCACTATACATGTTCTGATAACCAAATAAAAAATGTAATCTTTGCTTCTTTAGATGATTTCATAAAAGGTTTTGAAAAAGCTGACAGCGAAGTAATGGCAAAATTAAAAAATTATAAAAGAAAATTAATACCAGGAACTGATGATTATGATCTTGTTTATCACAGATTATATGAAGAGGAATTAACAAAAAGAGGATTGATATAAATGCAAAAAGTATGGATATATTTAGAAAATGGGACTTTTTTAGAAGCGAAATCTTTTGGTGCAACAGGAACATCTGTTGGAGAAATAGTTTTTAATACATCATTAACTGGATACCAAGAAATTATTTCAGATCCATCTTATGCTGGTCAGTTTATTACTTTTACAATGCCTGAGATTGGTAATGTTGGTGTTAATGACAATGATATGGAAAGTAGAAAATGTCATTGTAAAGGTGTATTAGTTAGAAATTATCATAGTGAATATTCAAATTATAGAGCACAAAATGATTTAGATTCTTTATTAAAAGAACACGGTGTTTTAGGAATTTGTGAAATTGATACTAGATATTTAACAAAAATGATTAGAGATGAAGGTGCTATGATGATGATAGCATCAACAGAAATTTCTGATAAAGAAGAATTAGCAAAACAACTAAAAGCAAGTCCTAGAATTGAAGATATAAATTATATAGAAATAGTATCAACAAAAGAGTCTTATGTACACAAATCTGGAGCATGGAATCATAGTATTAAAGCTTACAATAAAGCTGTAATGAGTGATAAAAAAGTTGTTGTTATAGATTTTGGTGTTAAAAGAAATATCTTAAATGAGCTTGTAGAATCAGGTCTTGAAGTAGAAGTTGTACCTTCAACTTTTAAAGCAGATGATTTAATTGCAAGATTTGAAGCAAAAGAAATTGGTGGAGTTTTCCTATCAAATGGTCCAGGTGATCCACTAACATTAATTGCTGAAAAAGAGCAAGTTCAAAAATTAGTAAAAACTGATATTCCAATTTTTGCAATTTGTTTAGGGCACCAAATGTTATCAATTGCCCATGGTTATGATACATATAAACTAAAATTTGGTCAACATGGTGGTAACCATCCAGTTGCAAATAATGGTGTTGTAGAAATTACTGCACAAAATCATAACTATAATGTTCCAGATAATATTATAGAAATTGCAGATGTAACACACTTAAATTTATTTGATAATACAATTGAAGGTGTTAAATATAAAAATAAAGAGATATTCTCAGTTCAACATCACCCAGAAGCAAGTCCGGGTCCACATGAGTCAAAATATATCTTTGCTGAATTTGCAAAGATTGTAAAATAAGGTTAAAACCTTATTTTATAGAAATCTCAATCTCATTATTCTCATTTACTTCCATTTTAAAGAAACTTTCATTTATTAACTTTTCGATTTTTGAAATCTCATGTATATTCATATTTCTAGTTGTAGATTTTATTAGGATTTTATTGTCAATTAACTCTTTATTTTTATAGAATGAATTGTCCTCTAAATTGATAAAATCATAAAGTTTATCAATTGTGTTAATTGATTTTAATTTGTCTTTGTTTGGACAAACAAAATCGCTTGAGTTATTTAAATAATTTAAAATAGTTCTAGGTTTAACAGGTTTAATAATTCTAACAAATTGGAATAAATTAAAACAATCTTCACAAGAAACTGGACATTTTATATGGTCACTTAATAATATTACTTTTTGTTTAGGATTTTTATTTAAGATGTATGCAATTATTTCATCTGAATATTCAATAATATGATCAATTACAATATACTCAAAAATTGTATTGTCTATAAGCTTTATAATATGATCTTTTTTTGTTTCAACTGTTGTTTGATAATTTGTGAATTCAGTAACAATTAGATTTAAAAGACTAACTGTTTTATGTGACTGGTCAATAATTAGGATATTGTGCATTATGAAAGAATAAATTTCTCAATCAGTTGATAAACTCCTGCCGTTGCGATTCCAGCAGCAATTCCAGCTAAAACATCATCTCCCATAACACCTAATCCACCTTTTACATCTCTATCAATTTTTCCAATAAATGATGGCTTCCAAATATCAAATAATCTAAAGAAAATAAATGCAATTGGAGCCATGTATAAGATATTTGAACTATTGATTCCACAAATAGATAATGTAATCCACATTCCTGCTAATTCATCAATAACTATCTCTTTTCCATCGTGCATACCAACTTCTTTTTCGTAGATATCTATTTGTTTAATAGCAATTACGGTAATTAGTAAAGATAATAAAAATAGAGTTGATACGTGAAGAAATTTAAGTAGAAATAATCCAATAATCAAAGATACAAATGAACCTACAGTTCCTGGAGCTTTTGGGCTTAACCCACTAAATCCAACTGTTAAAAAAAATTTTCTTAAATTCAAAATAGTTCCTTATTTTTTCTTTTCAATATCTAGTTTTTTTCTTTTTTCCCAAAGAGATTTTCTTGAAATTCCTAGTTTTTTTGATAATTCAGTATCAGGATATTTATTTTGATAAGAAACAACCATCATTTTTACATAATCATTTATTGTCATGATATTTGAATTACCGATTAGTTGGTTTTCGTTATTAAACTCAATTTTTCTATATGGGAAATCAATTTCTGTTTCTAAAGTTGAAACAACACAGTTTTTATCTTCAATAAATTTTATAACATTTTCTTTAACATTCTTTTTTAAGGTATGAAATTCTGTTAGATAAATAATAGATTTTCCTTGTATAGCATTAATTTGCTTTTGCCATGAAGTAGATGTTAAAGAGATAAAATTAATTGGTAAATCCATTTTTCTTGAAAGTTCAAAAACTAACTTATCAGCACATTTTTGTGAGTTTGATTCTATTAAAGTTGGAAATGATGGTGGTAATAATACATCTGTTGTATCAATGTCAGCCATTGTAAATTCAAAATACTCTCTTAAAGTTTGTAACTCTCTTTTTAAACTTCTACAATCTTTATAGTGATAGATTTTTCTGATTAATTCATCCATAATAAATGGTTTCATAATATAATCTTTTGCACCATCTTTAATAGGATTTGTAACAGTTTCATCTGAGATATAAGAGACTAAAAGAAGAATGATTGAATTTTCAGAGTATTTTTTTATAATATTTTTACACAAAGCTGAGGGTAAAGATGTTGATAAAAGTATTGTGTCATAATCTTTTGTGAGATTATCAATATTTGGTGATTCGATATAATCACAACTGTGTCCATCATCTAGTAATCTTGACACAACTTTTTGTGCCAGATAAATCTCATTTTCAATAATTAATATGTTCATTTTTGTTTCCAATTATAATATTTCAATGTAGCAATACTTTGTACAGCCACACCCTCTGCTCGGCCAATAAATCCCATTTTTTCAGCAGTTGTTGCTTTAACATTTATAAATTGTTTTTCAATATTCAATAACGCAGCTAATGAATTTTTTATTTCATGTTTAAATGGATTTATTTTGGGTTTTTGAGCGATTATTGTCGTATCAATATTTACAATTTCATAACCAACATTGTAAATAAATCTAACAATATGCTCTAATAAAAGTTTTGAGTCAATACCTTTATATTTTTCATCAGTATCAGGAAAAAATTCCCCAATATCTCCTGCTCCACAAGCTCCTAAAAGTGCATCAATAATAGAGTGAATTAAAACATCACCATCGCTGTGAGCTTTAAATCCAAATTCATAGGGAAGTTTTACTCCACCTAAAAACATCTCTTTATTATCTTCAAAGGCGTGAATATCAAAACCAGTTCCTGTGAAAAAGTTATTTGATGGTTCTTTTAAACAAGGAAGTTCATCAAGTTCATTTCCAAGAGTTAGTTTTTTACTTTCAGTACTTCCTTGAATATATTTAATTGTTCCATCTATTGCTTTAATAGCAGAACTTTCATCTGTAAATTCAGTTTGAGTATCTAAGGCTTTTTTTAAAGTTTGAGTAAGGGAAAGTTGCGGAGTTTGGATTAGTTTAACTGAGTCTCTATTAATTGTATTTGTTTCATAAATCACTGTATCTGTCACATTTAAAACAGGAACAATACAATCTGCATTTTCTTTTTCATTTAAAAGGTTTTTAATTACACTTTGGGGAATGCAAGCTCGTGCTACATCACTTATCATTACAAATTTTGTTGTTACAAATTCTAAGCAGTTTAAAATAGATTTTTGTCTAGTTTCTCCACCTTTTACAAAAGTAAAATCATCGGTGAAGTTTTTCATATAATTTAATTCATCTTCATGGGAAGCCACAATGATGTTATTAAATTGTGAAAATGAAGCTAATCTTTTTGTGACATTTAGCCATAAAGGTTCATTTTCTATTCTAATCCATTGCTTTTTTGTTTTATGCTCAAACCGCGAAGAATTCCCAGCGCATAAAACTATTAGTGTAACATCTAACAACAAAAACCCCTTTGTGTAAAAAAGTTACATATTATAGTATATACTTACTTATGCATAAGTTAAGAATTTTGATTAATTACTTCTTTTATCACATCAATAGAATTTAAAAAGTTTTCAACATCAAAATTATATAATGAAACCTTTTCTAAAGCTTTGTGAATATTCTCATCACTTAGTGGATAACGAATATCACATAAAATTTTTATTATTTCTAAAATTTGCGCTTTTGTTTTAAATTCATTTGGGCAAGATTCTATATCATCGGTAAAAGCGATTGGAATTATTATATTTGGACTTATGTCCCATTGTTTAAATACATTTGCAGTTATTCTTGCACAACTATAACCAGTGTATTTTTTTTCACAGTAGGTTGTGTCTTTTGTCTCTTCTAATTCCATTAAAAATTCTTCAGATTTTCTGTTTTTTTGAATTACTTGTGAAATGATGAATTTTCCTACTTCTTGTAAAAATGCAGGTAATAAAAGTTCATTTTTTAAATCAAAATTTATAGTTGAAACCCATGTGTTAACAATATTTGAAGCTAGAGAACTTATAAAAAGAAAATCATCATTTTTTACAGCATATGCTAATAAATTACTATGAATAGTATTTTGTATTGCAGAACCAATAGCAACAGAAATTGTGAAATTTATTCCAAGTAAATTAATAGCTCTACTTAGAGTTTCAACTTTACTTTTAAATCCAAACATACTTGAATTTGCAATCTTTAAAATGGTTACTACCATCAAAGGATCTTTTTTGATAATTGAAGTCAACTTTTTAATATCACTATTATCAAGTTTTTTATAGTTCTCAAGTTCTATTACACTTGCAGGTAGAGGAGGTAATGAGTTTATCTCTTCTCTTAAATCTTTTTTCATTATTTTCCTAAAAAATTAGTAATTTATCTCTATTTCATCTTCATCATCAATAAGAATATTGAATTTTTTGTTTTCTTCTTTAAAATTATTAAGAATTTTACATAGATTATTTTCAATCAGCATTCTATTTTCATCAAAAATAGATAAAAAGTTAGATTTATAAACTGTTGTAAAAATTAGTCTAATAACATATTTGGGCAAGATTATTTTATAATCTTCGAAACCTGCATCTAAACTATCTAAATCTTGATTAGATTCTAAAAGATAAGTTATACATAAGCCATGAAATATATTGTTTGAAATAAAATTAACAAGAGATATTTTAATTTCATCTCTAGAAATATTTTTATTAATTTTATCTTTTATCTTTAATAGTTCATTTTCTAATTCAATATTTTTGTTTTCTAAAAACTCTTTTAAAATAAGCTCAGAAGAAATTTGAATATTGTCCAAAATAGCAGAATTTATCTCATTATACTCATTTTGAAGAATTTCTAAACCATTAATTTGTATAAACATAGAATATAAATTTTTCGCTTTTTTTAAATCAATTAAATTTGTTGAATAAAAAAGGCTAAGACTCAAATAGATTTTTGAATAAACAGATAAAAGATGTGAGGCAATTTTATAGTTATTTACATAGATATAAATTTTGTTTAGTAACTCTTCAATCTCATTATTGTATTTATTTTGCATAGATGCATTTATTGTTAAATCGAATATTTCTAATTTAAAGAATTCATGGTAATCATTTTTAATTGGTTTATAGTCAGCTAGAATTTGGGTAATTTGATGATATTTATATGTAGGAATATCATCTGCAAAAAATAAAAGTTTATAAATAATCTCTAAATTTGTATTACTTGTATTTTGTTGTGAAAATACAAAATCATCAATGATTAAATGATAATCAAGTTTTTTTAAAAAGTCTTGATTTAATTGGTAATTTGTCAAAAGTGCATTTAATAAATCATTTTGAAAATCTGTTACATTTAAAGCAATGTTTTCACTTGGAAGATATAGACTGAACTTTTTATAATAGAATCTTAATATTCTTTGGAAATCATCAGCGTCAAAATATAAAACTTCATCCATAGAATTTTTTAACTCTTTTATTAATTTTAAGATTAAAATAGAAGAGTTCATTTTAAATATTAGAAATTCTTGAGAATCTAAGTTTTCGGTTTCATTTCCAAAATTACTCTCTTTTGATAGAATATAACCATCTTCATGTTTTTCAAGGTTTAATAAATAGTTTTTAAAAGTTGTGTTCAAATCATTTAATTCAAATTTTATCTCATCCATATGTGAAAAATAGTATAAATATTTTCCTTGGATGTTATTTAATTTATTTAGTTTTTCTTCATCTAATAAAACATTGAATTTTAAGAGATTTATAGTCTCAGTCATTAGTTCAAGAAAAAATCTTATATTTTTTTTTGCAATTATATCAATAGAGTTAAAACTACATAATTGAGTAATAGTTCTTAATAAAACAATATAAGAATCAAATGTTATGTTAAAAAGTTTTAGATTATTTAAAAATAGGAATTTTAATTTAGCTTCATAAAATCTAAAAAGATTAGAGAGTGAATCAAAATTATAACTATTGTAAGACTCTATGATTTTCTCTTTTGTTCCAATAGATAAGATGTGTAACATGATATTTATATCTTTGAAAAAATAAATTGAATCTTTTTGAGTAATATTTAAGAGCTTTTTTTCAACATAAAGATTTATTTGTTCTTTAAAAGTTGGATTATTTAAAAATAAATTTTCTAAATCTTCAGGAATATCTTCCTTTTTGATAGATAGGGCTTCTATATAATTTATCGTATATAAAATATTTTTTTCAAGTGAACTTATTAATTGGTTGTCATTTTCTAGAATATTATATTTTTCTAGTACTTCATCTATTTGTTTTATACAATCTTTTTGTTCTAATTCTTTACTTGTAAAAAAAGAAAAAGTTGGAGAGTTTGTAGAATCTTCATTAATCATCATCACTACACCTATTGTATATTTGCATTAATTATATAGAAAAGAAACTTATACGAATAATAATTTGTAATTAATGAGAGGACTTAAGGTTCTCTAAACATATTTAGCTATAATCGATTTACAATTCAAATATAATAAACTATAGGATTTTAGAAATGAGAAATTGGTTAGACAATCATAAAAATGACAAAATTAGAACTCAAATGTATTATGCGAAACAAGGTATTATTACGCCAGATATGGAATATGTGGCAAAAATTGAGAAACTTGACCCTGAGCTAGTTAGAGCTGAGATAGAAAGAGGAAGATTAATAATCCCTGCAAATGTTAACCATAGACAATTAGTTCCAATGGCAATTGGAATTGCATCTTCATGCAAAATAAACGCAAATATCGGTTCATCTGCACTAGCTTCAAATGTTGAAGGTGAAATAGAAAAAGTTGATGTTTGTTTAAAATATGGTGCTGATACAATCATGGATTTAAGTACAGGTGGTGACTTAGATATGATTAGAACAGCAGTGATTGAGCATTCGACTGTTCCTATTGGAACAGTGCCTATTTATCAAATTTTACATGATGTAAAAGATAAAATCGAAGATTTATCTATTGATGTTATGTTAAAAGTTATTGAAAAACAAGCACAACAAGGTGTTTCATATTTCACTATTCATGCGGGATTCTTATTAGAATTTATGCCTCACGTTGCAAAAAGAAAAATGGGAATAGTGTCAAGAGGTGGTTCTTTAATGGCTGCTTGGATGATGCATTATCACAGAGAAAATCCATTTTATGAAGCATTTGATGAGATTTTAGATATTTGTGCAAAATATGATGTATCTTTATCTTTAGGAGATTCATTAAGACCTGGATGTTTAGCAGATGCATCTGATGAAGCACAATTAAATGAGTTAAAAGTTCTTGGTGAATTAACTTTAAGAGCTTGGGAAAAAAATGTTCAAGTTATGATTGAAGGTCCAGGTCATGTTCCTTTAAATCAAATTGAAAGAAATATGAAACTTGAAAAAGAGTATTGTCATGAAGCACCGTTCTATATTTTAGGACCATTAACTACTGATATTGCTGCTGGTTATGATCATATTTCATCTGCAATTGGTGCAGCTGTTGGTGGATGGCATGGAGCTTCAATGTTATGTTATGTAACTCCAAAAGAACACTTAGGTTTACCAAATGCTGAAGATGTTAGAAATGGAATTATTGCATATAAAATTGCTGCTCACTCAGCTGATATAGCAAGAGGAAGAAAAGGTGCTAGAGATATTGATGATGAAATGTCTGATGCAAGATATGGCTTTGACTGGAACAAACAGTTTGAATTGTGCTTAGATCCAGAGCGAGCAAAAGAGTATCATGATGAAACATTACCTCAAGATGTATTTAAAGAAGCAGAATTCTGCTCTATGTGTGGACCTAAATTCTGTTCATACAAAATCACTCAAAAAATCGTAAAAGAGCATGGTCAAGCAATGATTGATATTGCTGGATAACTCTTCTTTTTAATAGTAGATACAAGTTTGTATCTACTATTTTCCTAAATTCTTCACTTTCTTATCAAATTTATTCCTTATTCTTTTTATTCTTTTGCTAAAATACCTAATACTATAGTTAATTAAGATAATAATTATCCTATTTAAATTATAATGCAAACATTAGTAAATATTAAAGGAATTTTTATATGGCAAATGTAGAAAATATTAAAAAAGAATTAGAAAATATTAAATATCCAGGTTTCGCAAAATCAATAGTAGAGTTTGGATTTGTAAAAGATATTCAAGTAAATGGAACAAATTGTGTAGTTGCACTTGATATTACTTCAACTGCTCCAGAAGTTGAAGATCAACTAAGAAAAGAAATTACGGCAGCATTAAGTGCTATTGGAATGAATGTTACACTGAATTTTAATAAACCAAAAGAACAAGTTCAATCAAGTAATAGTGTAAGTGGTAAAAATATTGCACCGCAAATCAAAAAAGTTGTAATGGTAAGTTCAGGAAAAGGTGGAGTTGGTAAATCAACAACAACTGTAAACTTAGCAGTTGCAGCTGCAATGCAAGGTAAAAGAGTTGGTATTCTTGATGCTGATATTTATGGGCCAAATATTCCTCGTATGATGGGTTTACAAGGTAAAGAAGTAGAAATTGTTGGAGATAAAGCAAAACCTTTAAATGCTTATGGCGTTGATGTTATGTCAATGGGTATGTTAATGGAAGAGGGGCAAGCTCTTATTTGGAGAGGTGCTATGATTATGAAAGCAATCCAACAACTTTTAAGAGATATTTTATGGGAAGAGTTAGATATTTTATTTATTGATATGCCTCCAGGAACTGGTGATGCTCAATTAACTTTAGCTCAAAGTGTTCCTGTTAGTGCTGGAATCAATGTAACAACTCCTCAACATGTGGCTCTTGATGATTCAAGAAGATCATTAGACATGTTCAAAAAACTACATATTCCAGTTGCTGGAATTGTTGAAAATATGAGTGGATTTGTTTGTCCATCATGTAATGTAGAATCTGATATTTTTGGAATGGGAACTTGTGAAGAACTTGCAGTTCAATATAATACTCAAGTATTAGCAAACTTACCAATTGAGCCAGCTATTAGAGAAGGTGGCGATAGTGGAAAACCTGTAGTTTATTTTAATCCTGAATCAGTTTCAGCAAAAAGATATATGATTGCTGCTGATAAACTAATTCAGTTTTTAGCAAATATTGATGATGATATTAATAATTCAGCGATTCAACCAATAATGCCAGCAGGTGTAAGTGCTTGTTCAACTGAAGGTCAAAAAATAAAAGCTGAACATGAAGCAGCAGCTCAAAAAGCTAAAAGTGGTGAAAGTTGTGGAACTGGATGTGGTTGTCACTAAAAGTAGAAAAATATAAAAAGAGTTTTTAAACTCTTTTTATAAACTTATTTATCTGTTCTTGAATTTTTCTCTTCAATCCCTGAGATTCCAAATCTTCTTACTAACTCTTGTTTAACTCTATCTGGACTTATATTTTTAGATGCAAGTGCCACTAAAACGTGGTATGTTATATCAGCTGCTTCATAGATGATTTCTTCAGTATCATTATCTTTTATAGCAAAAGTAAATTCACCTGATTCTTCAACAATTTTTTTAAGCATTGAGTTTTGTTTACCTTGAAGAAGTTTTGCAGTGTATGATTTATTTGGATCGTCATTTTTCTTCTCTTGAATAGTGTGATATAAAGTATCAATCACTCCATAAGCAGATGTTGTATCAATCTGAACATCACTTATTGTTTCATTTGTAGATAGATTCGTAAAGAAACAAGATTTTCTTCCTGTATGGCAAGCAACACCTTCTTGATTTACTTTTAGTAGTAGTGTATCATTATCACAATCAATTAAAATTTCAACGATTTCTTGAAGATGGTTTGAGCTTTCACCTTTTTTCCAAATTCTTTGTTTACTTCTACTAAAATAGTGGGCATAGTTTGTTTTGATTGTTAATTCTAGTGCTTCAGGATTCATGTATGCTAGCATTAAAACTTCATTTGTAGTCGCATCTTGAGTAATAACTGGGATAAGATTATCCATCTTTGCCCAATCTATTTTATTTAATTGTTCCATAATCTTTTCCTCTAAAAGTTTGTTTTAACATCGACTTTCCAATAATCGATAGTTCTTTCTTCTTTATTAATATTCAAATCAAATCCAAAATCGTATTTTTCTTTATATGCTTTTTCTTCTGTAAATTCTTCAGTTTTTTCATATTTAAGATTTTCACTATATTTTATTTCAGGTTTAACTATTACAACCGATTCTATTTTTTTTGCATAAATAGAAGTTGTAAAGATGAGTATTAGAGTTGAAATTAATAAAAAAGAATTTTTTTTCATAGTTTTAAAAGAAGTAGTTTCCTACTTCTTTTTATTTGTTTATTGCTGCATCTCTAGCTTTATCTTTAGTATCAACCCAAATATTTGGAGTTGAACCACCAGGTGTTAAGAAAATCTTAGCATCTTTGTTATCTCTTAGTGCATCATTGAATTTACCTTGAACTTCAATTTGTTGCATTTGTAATAAACTTGGAGTTAAAGATTCTGCAATAGATTTGTTTGCAACAGATTGTGCTTTTGCTTCAATAGTTACAGCATCAGCTCTACCTTGTGCTTCAATTCTTTTTGCTTCTGCTTCACCAGTTGCTTGTGCAGCTCTTTTTTCAGCTTCTTGTTTAGCTCTTAAAACTTCGTATCTTACTCTTTCAGATTCTTGATTCGCAATTTGAACTCTTTCAATTTGCTCTTTAATTTTAATAGGAAGAACAATCTCTCTTAATTGAACAGATTCAATACTAACAGGTTTCCCTTGTAAATTTTCAATTTGCTCTCTAATTCCTTGTTCAACCATAGTTGCAATTTCATTTCTTTTTGTAGGTAAGTCTTCTGCATTAAATCCACCAACAACGTTTCTTACAACATTTCTTACAACTGGATTTACGATTTTATCTTCCCATGAAAGTCCCCATGTTGCAATTGTAAATGGAGCACCTGAAGCTGTAAGTCTATATTGAACAGTAAGTTCAATAGAAACAGGTAAACCTCTTGCATCTAAGATATTAATTGCTGGATTAATTTTGATACCAGCATCAAATCCGCTCATCTCTTCAACACTTCTATAGTTTAATAATCTAACTTTAGTATCAACTATTATAACTTTTTGGAAAACAGGAACATATAAGTGAAAACCAGGATTTAAAGGAGTTTCATCATATTTACCAGTAGTTGCTTTAATCCCAACTTGTCCTGATTCAATAATTACAAATGGCTTGAAAATAAAAAGTGCACCTATGATTATAATAACCACATAAAGCATTCCAGCTTTTTTCCCAAAATTTTTGAAAAATTCAGGTGTTTCAAAAGGAGGTTGGAAATTTCCACCACCGTTATTGTTCCCACCACCATTGTTATTATTTTGTCTGTTTTTGAAATAGTCGTTGTCTATTGGCATATTTTTCCTTAATTTAAATATTTCTGACGTATATTAATTGACTTTAGTTAACGTATGTTAAATACTTAATATATTTTTCATTTTTACCAGCTACTACATCAAAGTATGCTGATTGTATTTTTTCTGTAATTGGACCACGTGAGCCACATCCGATAACTCTTGCATCTACATCTCTAATTGGAGTGATTTCAGCAGCAGTTCCTGTGAAGAATGCTTCGTCTGCTATATAAACTTCTTCTCTAGAAATTCTTCTTCTAATAACAGGAATTCCCATATCAGCAGCTAAATCAATAACAGTTGCTTGTGTAATTGACTCAAGTGAATTATCATTTGGAGGAGTAATTAAAGTACCATCTCTAACGATAAAGAAACAAGCACCACTTGCTTCTGCAATATAACCTTGGTCATCTCTTAATAAAGCTTCATCATATCCAGCTTCAACAGCTTCATATTTTGCCATTTGAGAATTTAAGTAGTTTGCAACTGCTTTTGCTTTACCCATTCCTGAAGTATTTGGAGTTCTTGTCATTGAAGATATTTTAACTCTAACACCTTTTCTAAGACCTTCTTCACCCAAATAAGCTCCCCATTCCCAAGCAGAAACTGAAACTTTAACTGGTGCATCTTTGTGATATAGTCCCATAACACCGTAACCTAGATATACTAAAGGTCTGATATAGGCACCTTCAAATAATTCATTTTTTTGTAATAATTCAATTTGAGCTTTATTTAATTCTTCAAGTGTAAAAGGTACATTCATTAGTGTCATTTTTGAAGAGTTTAATAATCTTTTAGTATGTTCGTTAAGTTTAAAAATTGCACATCTACCATCTACAGTTTTATAAGCTTTTGTCCCTTCAATTGCACCATTTCCATAATGAAGAGTATGACTTAGAACATGTACTTTAGCATCATGCCAATTTACAAATTCTCCATCCATCCAAATATATTTTGATTCAGTCATTTTATTAATTCCTAATGATTAAAATTTTAACAATTATTTTATCTAAGATATTATTAAAATTAACTCTTAGATAATGGCTTATTAAGTATTTAAGATATTTAAATGTAATATAAAAGAAAAAATACAGGTAAGAAAAAAAATGCTTTTAAAAAAGTTCTTTCATTTATTAACATTAATCCTCATTACACTTTTTTTAACAGCGTGTGCAGTTGATAGTAATCAAATGATGGTTAATGAAAAAATAGTATATAAAAAAGAGCCAATTTCTCCTGTCTTGATGAATGAAATAAGTCAAATTCTTTTGCTTGTAAAACAAAATAATTTAGCATTATTGAATAGTAAATATATACATCCAAGTTATGGCTTTTATGACATAACAATGTTTGAAAAAGAAAATACTTTCGAAATAAAGAAAAGTTTCACTACAGAATTTAGTAATCTAATTGATGATATTGATGTAAAAATTGAAAAGGTAACTTTTAATTGTAGTCCTTTAGATGATAGTTTATATGGTTGGGATAAAGAAGGTGTGTTTTTAGATACTCAAACAAAACCATACATAACAGATATTATGGAAGAAGTGAATCTTTTAGAAACAGATAAATTTAAAAAAGAAGATTTAGAAAGAGCTAATTTTATTGAGCAAACAAGTTATGAAATCACTATTCCTTACAATGTAATATTTTATTTAACAAAAATAGAAAATAATTGGTACATAACTTTGATAGATAATGTAAAAACTGATTGTAGTAAATACTAAAATATAAGGTAAAAACATGAGTCAACAAATATTTTGGAATGGCAAATTCTCAAAAGCTGATTATTTTTATGGAACAAAACCAAATGAATTTTTGGCATCAAAAATAGAGTTATTTAAAAATCATAAAAAGCTTTTATGTTTAGGTGAGGGTGAAGGAAGAAACGCAATATTTTTTGCCCAAAATGGTTTTGAAGTTAGTGCAATTGATGCTTCTGATGTAGGTTTGGCAAAATTAGATTTTAGAAGTAAAGAAGAGAATTTAGTGATAAAAACATTTTGTATGGACTTAAATCATTGGGAAGCTAATGAAAAATATGATGTAATCGTAGCTTCATATTTACATATGTATAAGAATGAAAGGGAAAATTTATTTGAAAAAATAGAGAACTCTTTAAATTCAAATGGTTACTTCGTTGGAGAGTTTTTTTCAACAAAACAATTGACTTATAATAGTGGTGGACCAAAAGATTTAGAGCTTTTATATACCGTTGAGGATTTTGCAAATCATTTTACTTTATGTGAAAAAAATATCTCAGAAGAGATTGTAACTTTAGATGAGGGTATTGGCCATCAAGGTGAGGCTTGCGTGATTAGAGTTGTTATTCAAAAGATTTAAAATTTTGTTTAACAACTTTTTAACTACGATTTAAGTACACTATCTAATAATAAATATCAAAAACAATTATAATAAATAATACAGAGAAAAAAATGTTAGAAACAATAAAAGATTTAATAAAAAATAGAGTTTTAATAATCGATGGAGCTATGGGAACACAGCTTCAATTGGCAGACATAAAAAAAGAAGAGTGGATTTATGAAGGTGCTGATTTAGAGGGTTGTAATGAACTTTTAAATTTAACAGCTCCCCATGTTCTTGAAACTATTCATGATGCTTACGCAATTGCTGGTGCTGATTTAATAAGTACAAATACTTTTGGTTCAATGTCTTGGGTTTTGGATGAATACGGTATTGGCCAAACATCTTATGAACTTTCAAAATTGGGTGCTGCACTTGTAAAAAAATCTTGTGAAAAATATAGCACACCTGAAAAACCAAGATATGTTTTAGGTTCAATTGGTCCTGGAACAAAACTGCCATCACTTGGACACATTAAATATGATGAAATGTACGATGGTTACAAAATCATGGCTCAAGGTTTAGTAGATGGTGGATGTGATATTTTCTTACTTGAAACTTGTCAAGATCCACTTCAAATAAAAGCAGCACTTCATGCTTTAACTGACATTGCTCCACAAATTCCTATTATGGTATCTGTTACTATTGAGATGTCAGGAACTATGCTAATTGGTACAGATGCTTTAACAATTGCAGCTATTATGGCACCATTTAATATTTTATCTTTAGGATTTAACTGTGGAAGTGGACCAAAACAAGTTCATAAACATGTTAAAACTTTAAGTGAAGTTTGTAAATTTCCAATTTCAGTTCATGCAAATGCAGGACTTCCTCAAAATAGAGGTGGAAAAACTTATTACCCAATGCAACCTGATGAATTTACATCTTTACAAACAGAGTTCTTAAAAATCAATGGAGTTTCATTTCTAGGTGGTTGTTGTGGAACTACACCTGAACATATTGAAGCTTTGGCAAAAGCTGTTGAGGGTGCTATTCCTTTAAAATCTTGCGGATTTTTAAAAGCATCTTTAGCTTCACTTTTTGGAACAGTTCCTTTAAAACAAGAACCAGCTCCATTACTTATTGGTGAGCGTTCAAATGCAACTGGTTCAAAAGCTTTTAGAGAGTTACTAAAAGCAAATGATTATGAGGGAACATTAAGTGTTGGACAACAGCAAGTTCGAGCTGGTGCCCATGTAATTGATGTTTCTGTTGGATTTGCTGGACGTGATGAAAGAAAAGACATGGATGAGGTAACTGCACTTTATTCACAAAAAGTGGCACTTCCTTTAATGCCTGACTCTACTCAAATTTATGCCTTAGAAGCTGCATTAAAACAAATCGGTGGAAGAGCAATTATTAACTCTGTTAATCTTGAAGATGGTGAAGAGAAATTTGATGCTGTTTGTAAATTAGCTAAAAAATTTGGAGCAGCACTTGTTTGTCTTGTTATTGATGAAGTTGGAATGGCAAAAACAAAAGAGGATAAAATCAGAATAGCAGAGAGAATCTTTGATTTATGTGTAAATAGACATGGATTTGACCCTGCTGATTTAGTATTTGATATGCTTACATTTACTATTGGTTCTGGAGATGATGAGTATAGAACTGCTGGAATGGAAACAATGGAAGCAATTCGAGAGTTTCAGATTTTACATCCTGAAGTTGGAACTACATTAGGGCTTTCAAATATCTCTTTTGGACTTGATATAAAAGCTAGAATTTATCTGAACTCTATTTATTTAGACCATTGTGTAAGAGCTGGATTAACATCTGCTATTGTAAATGTTAAACATATTATTCCACTAAATAAAATAAGTGATGAAGATAGAGCTGCTTGTGATAATTTGATTTTTAATAACCATGAAAATGGTGACCCATTATTTGCTTTTATTGAACACTTCTCAAATGTTGAAGCTCATGAAGAGCAAACGGATGAAGAGTATCAAAATATGCCAGCACTTGAAAAAGTTCAAAAGCTTTTATTAGATGGGGATAAAGATAGATTACTTCCACTTGTTGAAGAGTTAAGACATACTATAAAACCTGAAACAATAGTAAATGAGTGGCTAATTGATGGAATGAAAATCATTGGAGAACTTTTTGGTTCAGGGCAAATGCAGTTACCATTTGTTCTTCAAAGTGCTGAAACTATGAAAGCTACTGTTGATGCATTAAATCCATATTTACCAAAAGAAGAAAAAGCGAGTGAAACTACACTAATTTTAGGAACTGTAAAAGGTGATGTTCATGATGTTGGTAAAAATCTAGTAGATATTATTCTTTCAAATAATGGATTCAAAGTTGTAAATGTTGGTATAAAAGCAGGTTTAGATACTTTTGTTGAAAAACTACAAGAACACAATGCCCATGCAATTGGAATGAGTGGATTACTTGTAAAATCTACAGCTGTTATGAAAGAAAATCTTGAAGAGCTTCAAAGAATGGGAATAAAAATTCCAGTTCTTCTTGGAGGTGCTGCCTTAACTAAAAACTTTATTGATGAGTATTGCAGACCATATTATGATGGACCAATTTTTTATTGTAGAGATGCTTTTGATGGTGTTGTTTCTATGCAAAGAATTGAAAAGGGTGATGAAAATAATACTGCCCTTGCTGCTGATTTAATACAAATTATTGACACAAGTGACAGAGTTGAAGAAGAAGCTATTGTAATTCCTCCTTATGAAGAGATTTCATTACCTGAAAAAGGAACTTTTACTTTCCCTCCAATTTGGGATAGAGTTGCAAAAACAGGTGGAAAACTAGATAAAGAGTTAATTTTTAAATGGATAAATCATAGGGTTTTATTTAGACAAAGATGGGGATATAAAAGAGGAAAACAAGACGCTAAAGCCTTTTTAAAATATGAAGAAGAGGTAGTTGAGCCAACATATCAAACTTTAAAAGCTGAGTTAATTGATAAAGAGGTATTTGAACCAATCGCTATTTATGCTTATTATCCTTGTATTTCCCATGATAATAAACTTTATATTTTTGATAAAAAATATCTGTTTAATACTTTGGAAGAGTCAAAAAATGTACCACCTTTAAGTGAAGCTATAAAAGTGTTGGAATTCCCAAGACAAAAAAGAAAACCATTTAGATGTATTCCTGACTTTTTTGCAAATGATAGACTTGATGTGGTTGCCTTCACACTTGCAAGTGCAGGGCTTAAAATCTCTGATTATGAAAGAAGTATCTATGATAAAGGTGAGTTTAGTAAATATTACCAAGTGCATGGACTTGGAGTAGAACTTGCTGAAGCTTTAGCTGAGGTTTTACATAAACAAATCAGACTTGATTTAGATATTGTGCCAAAAGAGGGACACACTTTAAATGATGTTCAAATGAAACAATATGTAGGTTGTAGATATTCTCCTGGATACGCAGCTTGTCCTGATTTAGCAATGAACAGAGATATTTTTGATTTATTAAATCCTGAAGAGTTTGGAATAGAATTATCTGAAACATTCCAAATGCACCCAGAACAAACAACTTGCGCTATTGTGGTTACTCACAAAGAAGCAAACTACTACAATATTTAACAAATAGGATGCTTTCGCATCCTATGAAATTTTCACAGGATTACAATTTTGACTAACAATGCCAAAGGCTTAATACTCACCTCTTTGGGTGTTTTAATAATGAGTTTAGAATCATTATTTATTAAATTTACTACTATTTCATCATTTCTTTTCTCTTTTTATATAGGGATTTTTATGTTTGTTTCAATGGCTTCAACTCTTTTATTTAAAGAGAAGGGTTTTGTAAAAAATGCCATTAAAAGCTCTTTACCTATTTTGATAGTTTGCTCTATTTTAATGGGTGTTTCAAATATATTTTTTATAACAGCTGTAAAAACAACAACAGTTGCAAATGTGGTAATTATCTTTAGTACAGCAGCACTTTTTTCGGCATTATTTGCTTACTTATTTTATAAAGAGAAAATCACAAAAAATATCTTTTATGCTTCATTTTTTATGTTTTTAGGTCTATATATAATTTTTAATGACCAGCTTAATCTAGGAAATTTTGAAGGAAATGTATATGCACTTTTATGTACAGCTCTATTTTCAATCTCATTTGTTTTATTGTCACGTTATAAAGAGATGGATAGGGTAGTTTTAACAGCTTTAAGTGGAGTCTCTTTAAGTGTGATTGCATTTTTCTTTTGCGATGAGTTAGCTATTGATTATAAAACTTTAACTATTGTAATGGTAATGGGTTTAATAATAAGCCCATTCTCAAGGGTTTTATTGGGAAATGGTGCAAAGTATATAAGTGCTAGTGAAGTTAGTCTATTGATGATTATAGAGACTATTATGGCACCTATTTGGGTTTGGATTTTTCTGAATGAAATTCCAAGTTCTTATACATTTATTGGTGGAAGTATAATAATAGCAACTTTGATTGTAAACTCAATATATACTTTAAAAAGAGGGGAGTAAGAGACTCTTTCCAAACAAAAGTTTGGAAAGATTTTTTATGCTTTAATCTCGCACTTTTTACATCTCGCATCAAGACTATATTTCCCAGCACCAATAAACATAAGAGAAATAGAAACTAATAGATAAATTAATGGTAACTCAATAACTGGACCACCACTTTCATCTAACACAAAAAGTTCACTACTATGAGCTAAAAATATTGCAAAAACCATTGTTAGAGCAAAAAACAGTGATGAAATTCTAGTGAATAAACCAAAAATAATTAAAATTGGAAAAACGATTTCTCCAAAATATACCCCATAAGCCACAAATTCAGGAAGACCAGCTTTTGTAACTAAAAATTTTATTCCATCAATTCCATTAAATAGTTTAGTGAAACCATGAAATAACATAAGTGATGCAATGGTAAATCTTAAAATTAATTTCCCAATATCTTCATTTAAAACAGATTCTAGTTTGTTTTCACAACAAGTCATAATAATTCCTTAATTTTTAATCTCGGATTTATAGCTTTTTAATATTTAGTAATTGTTTAGAATGATATTTTTGCAATAGTGCAAGAGCCAAAATAGAGCCAATCAAAGCCCAAAGCATATCACTTTGAGTATCCCAAATATATCCTTGTGTTCCTAGAAAATCATCTGCTCCTTCACCTGAGTAAATGGCAACCCACCACTCAACAAGTTCATAAAAGGCAGAAAATGCTAAACAAAAACAAACAATAAAAAAGTTTCTCCAAGACTCAATTGTGATGATACTTTTTCTTATGATAATTTCTCTTGCAACCATAGCTGGAACAAAACCTTGGGCTAAATGTCCCAATTTATCATAGTTATTTCTGTCTTGATGAAAAAACTCTTTTATAAAGTCAAAAAGAGGAACTTCTGCATAAGTGTAGTGACCACCAACCATTAAAATAATGCAATGAATTAAAATAAGTGAATAAACTAATGGAGTGAGTCTAAATTTATTATAAGTAAAAGCTAAAACAATCAATACGATTATTGCAGGGGAAACTTCCAAAAACCAAGTAAATAAATCTTTTGGATTTATGAGTGACCAAATAAAAACAGAAAAATAAATAAACAACCAAGTTCTAATCATTGTAATCCTTTAGAAATGATAATTATCCTATAATAAAGCTTCAAAATTATTATAAAGGCTTTTTATGAATTATACATATTTTAATCCAACTGCAATAGAGTTTGGAACAGGCAAAATAAAATCAATAGTAAATTACATTGATAAAAAACTAAAAGTGTTAGTTGTTTATGGTGCTGGAAGTATCAAAAAAAATGGAGTTTATGACCAAGTGAAAACTGCACTTGAGGGTTATACTTGGTTAGAGTTTAGTGGAATTGAACCAAATCCATCTATTGAGACTTTAAACAAAGCCGTAAAAATCATAAAAGATGAAAAAATTGATTTCATTTTGGCTGTTGGTGGAGGTTCTGTTATTGATGGAAGTAAATATTTAGCGGCAGCTGCACTTTATGATGGTGATGGTTGGGATTTTTTAGAAGGTAAAACCGTAGAAAAAGCTCTTCCTTTAGGCGCTATTTTAACACTTCCAGCAACAGGAAGTGAATCAAATACAACTGCTGTAATTTCAAGAGTTTCAACAAATGAAAAAAGATATTTTGGTTCAGCGTTGGTTTATCCAAAATTTGCAGTTTTAGACCCAAGTGTAATGAGTTCACTAGATGATAGACAACTTGCAAATGGTTTAGTTGATGCATTTGTTCATACTTGTGAGCAGTTTTTAACTTATCCTACAACTTCACTTTTACATGATGGTTACTCTTTAACAATTCTAAAAGGTTTAAAAACACTTGCAGTTGATTGGAAAAATAGACATGAAATCCAATGGCAAGAGAATCTTATGCTTTTGGCAAACCAAGCTTTAAATGGTTTCATTGGTTCAGGAGTTCCACAAGATTGGGCAACTCACATGATTGGACATGAATTAACAGCATTTTATGGACTTGACCATGCAAGAAGTTTAGCAGTTGTACAACCACAACTTATTAGAGTTATGATGGAAGAGAAAAAAGAGAAATTTGAGTTAATGGGAAGAGAAGTTTTTGGAGTTCTTCATAATAAAGAGATAGTTCTTGAAGCATTAGAGTATATGTATCAAAGTATTGGTGTTCCAACAAATTTAAATGATTACGATATTGATGATAAAGTTGTAGAAAATATTACGTCAGCACTTAAAAAACATGGAATGACAAATATTGGTGAAAATGGAACTGTAACTTTAGAAAAAGTTGCACAAATTTTAAATATGACTATGAAATAGGTAAAACTATTTCAAATAAAGCTCCTTTATGGATAACCTCCATAAAGGTAAACTCTACATTTCTAGCACTCAATGTTCCTTTTAAATGTCTTTCAACTAAAAGTTTACTCATATAAAGACCAATTCCAGTTCCATTAAATTGATGTTTTGTAGTGAAATATGGTTCAAAGATTTTATCAATAATTTCATCATCTATTCCTCCTGCACTATCTTTTATTTGAATAATTAAGTTGTTCTCTTCTTTAAAAACATTGATAAAAATATATTTATTATCTCCTGATAATTGTTTTAGAGCATCTTTTGCATTTGCAAAGATATTCATTAAAACTTGTATAAGCTCATTTTCTAGTGATAAAGTCTCTATTTCTTGAGTATCATTTATTAAGGTAATTCTATTTTGTACAAATGTATTACCCATTAATTCTAAGGTTTTATCAATTACTTTTTTTGAATTTATTTTTGATAGAGTTTTCTTTTTATTGAAAAAACTCCTAAAATCTTCAATAGTTTGAGATAAATACATAGATGCTTTTTTAATATGATCGATTGATTTATAAAACTCTTCATCACTTAGGGTACTAAACTCTTTTTTTACTTCCATTCCCGAAGCTGCAATACTTATTGTTGAAAGTGGTTGTCTCCATTGGTGGGCAATATTTTCCAACATTTCACCCATTGAAGCCATTCTTGATTGTTGAATCAAAATTCTATTTTTCTCTTCATTTTTTTTGATTTCAAGTTCTATTTTTTCATTTAATTGAGAATTTAATTTTTTTAATAAATAGTGTCTGTAAATCAAAACAATGATTAAAATAATGATTATAGAGGTTACTAACATTTTATAAAAGAAAGTATAATCAATCTTTTTTTGGTAATTAATTGAAATCCATTTATTAAGAATTTCTTGTTTTTGACTAAGTGATATATCTTTTATGGCTTTGTTAAAAATTGTGTTTAAAATAGGTTCATCATTTCTTGAAGCAATTCCTAGTTCCCAAGTCTCATCAAACTTCCCAGCTATTTTTAATTGACCAATATAGTTATTTTGAATGTTATAGCCAATAGAAGCTAGAGTATCTATAAACCCATAAACTTGACCTTTTCGTACAAGTTCTAAACCTTCATTTAAATTTTGAACATTAATAAACTGAATATCTGGATATTTTGATTCTAGTATTTCTGCAAAAGCATAATCCTTTACCATTGCTAACTTTTTATCTTTTATTTGCAAAATATTATCAACAAAAGGTGTATTTATATCAGCAGCAACTACTAATGGAAGTTCTAAATAAGGTTTTGTAAAATTAAGATATTTTTCCCTTTGAGGAGTTTTCATAACAAGAGAAAATATATCACAAGCTCTATTTTTACCATATTCTAAAGACTCACTCCATGTTTTTGTAGGAACTAAAGTTATAGTTTTATTGATTTTTTTCTCAATCAACTTTATATAATCAGCTGCAATTCCCACATGTTTATTTTTTTCTATTTTTTCAAAGGGCATCCAATCTGGATCCACACACATTTTGATACTCTCTTTTTTTTCTAAATAAGTTTTTTCTTCCTTATTTAAAAGAAAATTATCTTCAAGATGTTTTGAGTAGATAAAATCTTCACTTTTTATTTCACTTTTTATTAATCCCATTACTCTATATGTATTTACAATTAAATTGATTTTTTCAGGAGTAACCGTTCCAATATTTCCTTGTTTGTCAAAAACTAATTTTTTCATCTCATTTGCTTCAAAAATTAGACTCTCTAAACTTTTATTTTGAGAATTGTATTTTTCGTGGATTAGTTTTGCAACTTCTTCAATGTGTTCAAAGGCATATAAATAACCTTTTATTGTTGCTGCATAAAAATTTTTAACTGTTTCAGGATTATCTTGTGCAAATTCTTTTGATGTAAAAATTATATCTTCATAAAAATCAAATCCATAATCTTTCGGATTAAAAATCTTACTTTTATAGTCTTTTTCTTTTAGTGTAAATTGTTCATTTGTCGTATAGGCTGCCATTAAATCAGTTTTTTTATTTATTAAATCATCTACATTAAATGAGTGAGGAATAAATTTAAAATCACTTAGTTGTAAATTCTGACTTTTTAGCATAGATTGTAGGGGTGCAAAGTTTTCTTGATTGTTTGTAATCATAATTTTTTTATTTTTTAAGTCATTAAAAGTGTTGATATTTGAGTTTTCCAAAGCAATTAATACTAAAGGAGAAGATTGAAAAATCGTTCCTAAAATTAGAATATTTTTTCCTTCAGATTTATCAACAATTAAAGATGATGAGTTTAATCCAAAATCAGATTTTTCATCTAAAACTTCTTGTGTCAAATCTATATTAGAATTAAATTTTTTAATTTCAACATCAAGACCCAATTCTTGGTAATAACCCTTCTCTTTTGCCACATAAAAACCTGCAAATTCGAATTGGTCTAACCACATTAATTGTATAGATGTTTTCTTCAAATCTGAAGCATTTAGAAAAGATATAGAAATAATTAAAAGTATTAATATTATTTTTTTTATTAGAGAACCTTTATTCTTTTTATGTAATTAACTCAATATTATAACAAAGTAAGATAAAATGTCTATCATTAAATTTAGGAAAATATTATGTCTAAAGAGAAAACAATTAAAAATAAAATTTTAGAGTACATTTATACAATTTCAAAGCAACCAATATTATTAAAAGATTTATTAGTAGCAAACAGACAACACAATGATGGGATGCATGTAGACCCTGCAAAACTTGGCTTTAGATTAAGATTAATAAGAGCATATCAAGTTTATATTGCAATAGTTTTAGCTATATTAATTCCTATTTCATTATTAACTCACAAACCTTTAGTAAAAATTGACCCGCATATTTCTATTTTGGGAGCTATGGCTATTACTGCTATTATATTTATAGGATTTAATTTTTTTAGAGATAGAATGAGAGATGCAATGACGAATGAACTTATAATCAGATCATGGAAACTACATTTTCCATTTTTTTCTTATGAAGAATACTCAGAAAAAATAGATGAAATTTTTGAAAAATCAATGAAAGAAGAGATTTCAAAAAGAGATTTAGAAAAATATATTTTAGATAATCTTTCAAAGTAACAAGTAGTAAAACAGCAAAGTAGTTTTATTAAACTACTTTATCATACAAAGCATTTGCCTCTTTGTTTCTTTGTTTTTTTAACTCCATATCCACAAACTTCCCAATCAATTCTTGTTTTTGTTTAAATGCTAGTGTAATTTTTCTCTTAACTGGTCGATGCTCATAGATAAAAAATCCTGCTTCATTCATAGATAATCGAATAGGTGTTGCAATTGCATAAGAACTCATAACAGAATCATTTTTACAAAGTCTATAAATATCATCAAAATACTCTTTTGTCCAAAGCTCAAAATTCACATCACTTGAAAAAGCATCTTGATATATTATGTCAAAAGAGTTTTTATCTAAAGATTTTATATACTCTCTTGCATCTCCGATAAAAACTTCTATTTTGATTTTTTCATCTTCATATTTTCCTGTTTGTGCAACTGCTTTTATGATATGTTTAATATTTTCAAACTCTTTTGGAAATTCAAAATTTTCAAGAGATTTCACAAGGTTACCATCAAGTTCAGGTGAAAAAATATTTAGTTTTATATCAAGATTGTTTTCCAAACAATAATAAATAGTTGAAAAAGTGTTATATCCAATACCAAAACAAATATCCAAAATAAAAAGCTCTTTTTTATTTTCTTGAAATGTAAAAGTTGGGATTATATGTTTGCTCAAAGCTTCGTTTATAGCTCCATCATCAGGATTATGATAGTGTTGATTGTATTTTTGAGAAAATAGGGTGTTTGAGCCATCTTTGGTGGCAACAATAGAGTTTATGTTATCTTGCAAGATTAGTTTTCATCTTATAAGCCATTGTCCCAATGGTGCATTTTTTTTGCTGTGAAAATATATGTATCATCAAAAAGTTCAATACAGTTTGGTGCTTGAAAACCAACTTTCTCTAATAAATCTAAAAGTTCATATCTATTATCATTTGAGATTTTTTCAAGGATGATTATATTTCCTGAGTTTTCCAAAGCTTTGTACATTAGTTTTAAAATAATCTCTTGGTCAGTACATAATGATAAAATATTTCCTAAAACTATATATTCATATTCCCTTGCAGTTGCCCGAAGTTTTGCACTGTTTTCATCAACAAAAGGAATATATTTTATATTCCCTTCATTTTGAACTTTTATCTCTTCTAAGGCACTATCAACAAGACCTAAAGAGTTATCAATATGTAAAATAGCGATATTTGTATAATCTGCAAATAACTCTTTAAAAAGATTTAGTTTTTGTTCCACTTTGAATTAGTTTCCTAAAGAGTTAAGTTTTTCATCTGAAAGGTATAACTCTTCATTTGACATAACACCAATGTCAGATTTTAAAATATCACGAGCTATTTCTTTTGCTTCTTCAAGTGAATGCATAGCACAAGTTCCACATTGGAAAATATTTAATTCTGGAATATCATCTTGTTTTTCAACAGCAAGTACATCTTCCATAGCCGCTCTCCACGCAGCTCCTACAGTTTTTTCATCTGGATTTCCAAGTAAACTCATATAAAAACCAGTTCTACAACCCATTGGTGAAACATCGATAATTTCTACTGTTGGCGAATTTAGGTGATTTCTGATGAATCCCGCAAAAAGGTGTTCTAAAGTGTGGATACCTTTTTCACTCATCATTGATTGATTTGGTACACAAAATCTTAAATCAAAAACAGTGATAATATCTCCCGATGGTGATTTCATAGTTTTTGCAACTCTAACTGCAGGTGCTGGCATAATAGTGTGGTCAACTTTAAAGCTATCTAATAATGGCATTGTAATTTCCTTTTTGTTTATAAAATTTGTTCAATTTTTTGTTTTTTAATAAGTGCAGATTGTATCAAAAGTTTATTAAATGGGTGGTAAGAGATGAAATTGTTAGTTGTAATGAAAAGGGATTTTGAACAATATTAATTCTTTTTTTTATTAAAGTTATTGAATTTTTTTCCTAAACATCCACGAAGCAAAAAACAAAGATATAAAACCTAAAGCTAACATTGGCACTATTAGCGAAATAGCCATATCAAAACTTATATCTTTTAGGAAAACACCTTTTAACAAAATCAAGAAATATTTTAACGAGATAATATCTGTAACGGGTATTAACCATTGGGGCATATTTTCAACTGGTGTTGCAAAACCTGACATCAAAATATATGGAACCATCAGTACAAATGCTCCTAAGATTCCTTGTTGTTGGGTTGATGAGATTGAAGAGATAAAAAGTCCAAGTCCAACTATTGAGAATAAAAAAGCTAATAATCCTAAATATAAAATTAATATTGAACCAACAAAGGGAACATTAAAAAAGAAAATAGCCACAAAAAATATTACACTTGCTTCTGCCATACTTATCAAAAGAGGTGGGATTGTTTTTCCAATTATTAAAATAGTTGAAGAGAGAGGTGAAACTAAAAGTTGCTCAAAAGTTCCTAGTTCCCTCTCTCGTGCAACTGATAAAGCTGTTAATAATAGAGCGATTAACATAGATAAACTTCCCATTAGATTTGGAAGTATCCACCAAAAGTTGTCGAGGTTTGGATTGTATAAATTTCGGTTTATTATTGTGTTTGCAATTGTTTGGTTGTTTACTACTTTTGAAATAGCTAATTGCACATAACTTTGGGCTATTTGAGCGCTGTTTGATTTTCTTCCATCGCCTATGATTTGAATTGATACATCTTCATTTTTTGCTATTTTTTGAGCAAAGTTTTGTGGAATATAAATAGCTAAGATAACTTTCTGAGTGTCAATATACTCTTGAAGCTGTTCTTCACTTTCTAATCTGTAGATATTTGTAAAGGTTGTGCTGTAGTTTAGATTTCTTATTATCTCTTGGCTTTTTACACTGTTGTCCCTATCAAGAATGGCAATATTAATATTTTTTACTTCAAGGGTAACAGCAAATGAAAAAAGTAAAAGTTGCATCAAAGGTGGGATGATAACAATCGTTCTTGATTTTTTATCACTCCAAATGGCTAAAAATTCTTTTTTCATCAAAGCTAATAATTGAAAAATCCAAACCATCAATCCAACCTTTTTCTTGTGATTTTAAATATTATAGAAAATATAACAGCTCCAACTATTAACATGGCTATTACATTTGGAAGTATAACTTCGTAAATATCGCCACTTAAAAAGATACATTGTAGGATTTCTATAAAATATCTTGCTGGAATAATGTGGGTTAAATATTGAAGCCACAAAGGCATACTGCTAATTTGAAAGATAAAACCAGATAATAAAAATGCAGGTAAAAATCCAACAATTAGTGCAGCTTGAGCTGCCACAAACTGATTTTTTGCTAGTGTTGAAATCAAAAGTCCAAGTCCAAGGGCAGGAATTAAATACAAAGCTGAGGTAAAAATAAGTAAAAAAACAGAACCTCTAAATGGTATCTCAAACCAAAATATAGCAATACAAACACATATAAACATTGAAATCATAGCAAGTACAAAGTAGGGTAAAATCTTTCCTAAAAGTAGCTCGCTAATTGTGATTGGAGTGGACATTATGGCTTCCATAGTTCCTCTTTCCCACTCTCTAGCAACCACTAAAGCCGTTAAAAGTGTACCAATTAGAGTTAAGATAATAGCAATAGAACCTGGTAATAAAAAATAAGAGCTAAGAAGTGGAGCATTAAACCAATATCTTGTTTGAATATCCAAAGATGAGCTTGTAGATTTTTTATCAAAACCCTCTTGAATAAGCCAGTTACTCCAAACGCCATTTGTATATTTTTGAACAAAACCTGCAATGTTTGGTTCACTTCCATCGGCTAGGACTTGGATTTTACTGCTTTTGGTTTGTAAATCTTCTGCAAAAGTTGAGGGAATTACAATTATCGCTCGAATGGTTCCTTCTTGAAGTTTTGTTTCAAAATCCATTCGATTATTTCCAACTTGCACATTAAAACTTTGTGACATTCTAAAAGCATCTAAAAGACTTAGGGTATATTTAGAAGATTTCTCAACTACAATTCCAACAGGAATATTTTTTGAGTCAAGTGAAATTGCATATCCCATTAAAAAAAGTAAAATCAAAGGTAAAACCACAGCTATTAATATTGAGCTTGGATCTCTTATGATTTGGTAACTCTCTTTTATAAACAAAGCTTTGAATCTTCTAAATTTAAACATTGTCACTTCTTTTTATAAGTTCGATAAATGCTTCTTGCATAGTTGCATTTGGTGAGACTTTTAGGATTAATTCATGGGGTGAATCAATGGCAATGGCTTTTCCTTTATAAATCAAAGCTATTTGGTCACAATATTCTGCTTCTTGCATAAAGTGAGTGGTAACCATGATTGTCATTCCTTTTTGCACCATTGCGTAAATATGATTCCAAAACTCTCTTCTTGTGATTGGGTCAACTCCACTTGTGGGTTCATCCAAAAAAAGCACAGCAGGGTCGTGCATAACAGCACAAGCTAGGGCTAATCGTTGTTTATATCCTAAAGGTAAATCTTTAGCTTGGGTGTTTTTAAATTTATTTAAATCAAAAATCTCTAACATATTAGATATTTTTTCATCTCTTTTTTTAAATCTTAATCCATAAATTCCAGCATAAAATTTTAGATTCTCAAAAACACTAACATCACCATAAAGTGAAAACTTCTGTGACATATAACCAATTCTCCATCTAGCTTTTAAAGAGGAGTTCATAAAGTTATAACCCAAAACACTTGCTTCTCCACTTGAGGGTTTTACTAATCCACAAAGCATTTTAAAAGTTGTAGATTTTCCAGCTCCATTTGGCCCAAGAAGTCCAAATATTTGTCCTTTTTTTATCTCAAAATTAATATTTTCAGTGGCAATAAAATTACCAAACTTTTTGGTGAGATTTTTAACTTTGATTACAGTTTCTTCGGTCGTTTTTATAAACTCTATTTGTTCTGCTAGTTTTGAAATACCATCAAAATTGGCTTTTAGAATATTCATAAAACCATCTTCAAAAGTAGGAATTGCTTTTTTATACACACAATTTGAAGCTTTTATATCTTTTAGTTCTGGTAACTTTAGTGATTCATCACAAATGACTTTTATACTATTTCCTAAAATCAAAGCATCTTTTATATAGTCATATCCAAGGGCTAATTGTAAAGTCTCTCTTTTGTCTTTTATATCTCCAACTATGTCAAAAACTCTATCTTTCATACCATCTTTTAAAATATCTGGATTACCAAAAAAAAGAATATCTCCCTCATTTAAAAGTAAAACTTCATCACAAAGTTCAGCTTCATCAAGATAAGCTGTACTCCATAAAACCGTTACATTCTCTTTTGTAAGATTCTCAACCATACTCCAAAGCTCTTTTCTTGAAATGGGGTCAACTCCAACTCCTGGTTCATCAAGAAGTAGAAGTTTTGGTTTTTTAATCAACGCACTTGCAAGTCCTAGTTTTTGTTTCATTCCACCAGACAAGTTTTTTGCAAGAAAATCTTTGAAGTTAAAAAGGGAAGTAAAATGTAAAAGTTCATCTATTCTATTTTGAAGATTATCTAAAGGAATTGATTGTAAATCAGCAAATAATCGCAAGTTTTCTTCCACACTTAAATCTTCATATAATCCAAACTTTTGAGGCATATAACCTATTTGTTCTTGAATAATATGGATATTTGTTTGTAAATCTAAATCTAAAATCTCTATATCTTTTGCTTCATAGGTTAAAAGCCCACTTAGTATTCGCAAAAGTGTAGTTTTTCCTGCACCATCGGGGCCAACAATTCCTGTGATTTTATTTGGTTTTATTTCAAAAGATATGTTATTTAAGGCCTTTTGTTTTTCAAAACTTTTTGAGAGATTTTTTATTGTAAGTATTGACATATTAGTTGATTTGTGGGAAAGTGATGGTTACTGGCATTCCTTGTTTTAGATTATCATCAACATTATTTACAATAATTCTAAATCTATAAACCAAATCAGTTCGTAAATCTTCTGTTTGTACAGTTTTTGGTGTAAATTCTGCAAGTGGAGAGATGAAACTCACAACTCCTTCATAGGTTTTATTTCCATCTGTTGAAATTACAGCTTTCATTCCTGCTTTTATAACACCTAAATATTTTTCGCTTAAATAACTTCTTACCCAAAATTCATCACTTTTTGCAATCTCTACAATAGTTTGAGAACTGTTTACAATTGAGCCTGCTTCATATACTTTTGTGATTATTGTTCCATCAACTGGCGAATATAAAACCGTATCATCATAATTTATTTGTAAAATATTTCTTTGAGCTTTTAGGGAATCAAGTGTAGCTTTTGCGCTTAAAATATCCTCTTTTTCATAACCATTTTGAAGTAGTTCTAAAGAGCTTTTTGCATAATCATATTGGGCTTGTAAATCCAAAGCTTGTGATTTTGTATTATCATAAGATTGTTCTGAAATAGAGTTACTTTTTAAAAGTGTTTGGGCTCTTTGGAAATCTTTATTTACTCTATCTAGGTTTGCTTTTACTTCAGAGAGTTTAGCTTTTGATTTTTCTATCTCTTCGATTCTGTAACCTTTTTCAAGTTTTTGTATTTGAATCTCTTGAAGATTTATTTGAGCATTTATTTGGTTTAGATTTTCTTTAAAAATAGAGTTTTCAATTGTGGCAATTACATCACCTTTTTTTAGTTTTTGTCCCTCATCAAAGTTTAATGTTTCTAATCTTCCTGAAACTCTAAAAGCTAAAGAAACAGTTCTAACATCAACATTTCCATAAAATTTAGTCTCTTTTTTCTCTTGATAACAACCAGTAAAATAGATAAGACAAAGGGGTAAAAATAAGAAGAGTTTTTTCACAAAGTTCCTTTATATAGGATTGAATAAAAAGCAGTATATTACAATAAGAATAAATCTGTAATAAACATATAAAGGAATAGATAGATAATTTTGTTACTATTTTTAAGTAATTGAGAATCCTTTATGTTGGGTCTTATATGTATAAAAGAATAAAATATACACCTTTCCAACTTATTTTCTAAAATGAGTCATTTATGAGTCATTTAAGTTGGTATAATTGCGCACAAATATATTTAAATAATTTTTTTTGATAAAAATTATATTGAATTTAATTGATATTATCCATTTAAACTTATCTGATAATATCGACCATTCTTGGAATAATAGATTTAATAATTAAATCTTCTTATGCTGTAAAATATATTTAATAATTTATTAAATAATATTTTAATGCAAAAAAACAAGACAAGACAAACACATTTAATATACACAAGGATTTAATTAATGGAACAAGAAATAAAAATGCCTGAAGAGATGATTATCGTTACAGAAACAGATGCAAAAGGTATTATTAAATTTGCAAATGAAGACTTTTGTAAAATTGCTGGTTATTCGTTGAATGAATTAGTAGAACAATCTCATAATAAAGTAAGGCATCCCGATATGCCAAAAGCTGCATTTGCAGATTTATGGGAAACTATACAAAGTGGAAAGATTTGGAAAGGTACAGTAAAAAATAAAACAAAAAATGGAGGATATTATTGGGTTAATGCAACTGCATATGCTTCTAAAACTTCAATGGGTGAGTTAAGATATATCTCTGTTAGAGTAAAACCCACAAATGAAGAGATAGCTGATGCGATTAAACTCTATTCAACGCTTGCGTAGGTATAAGTATGTTTTTTAATAAATCAGATAAAAAAATCATTAATAGTTTAGATAATATCATTGACTATTTAAATAATAAAACGAATATTATAGATCAAAATGATTTTGAATCATCAGGGAAGAACAAAGAAGTTAAAAAAAGATTAGATTTAATTATAGATATTTTAAATAAAAGAAATGATGATGAATTACAAATCTATGGTGAAATAATGCTTGTTTCTGAGAAAATGATGAAAGGCGATTTTGATGATAGAATTTTCAATATTAAGACTTCAAATGTAAAATTGAATTACATAGCAAGTGTTATTAATAATTTAAATTACACAATGAAAACTAATATTGATAATATGCTAAAAATTTTAGATGAATATAGCAAATATAACTATTTAAATAAACTTGATACTAGAAATGTTTTCGGTGATTTTAATTCTTTATTTGAAAGAATAAATATTCTTCAAGAAAATATAACAGTTATGCTTATAGAAAATAAATCAAATGGATTAACTTTGGATATAAGTTCAAATATATTACTTGAAAATGTAGATAAATTAAATATAAGCTCAAATGAAGCAGCATCAAGACTCGAAGAGACAGCTGCTGCTATTGAAGAGATAACTTCAAATATTAGAAATAATACAGAAACAATTGCAAAGATGGCAACTTTTTCAAACGATGTAACAAAATCTGTTTTAAATGGTGAAAAACTAGCTAATCAAACAACAGTTGCAATGGATGAGATAAATACAGAGGTAAACTTAATTAATGATGCAATTTCAATTATTGACCAAATTGCATTTCAAACAAATATTCTTTCACTAAATGCAGCCGTTGAAGCGGCAACTGCTGGAGAAGCAGGAAAAGGATTTGCAGTTGTTGCTGCAGAAGTGCGAAATCTAGCTTCACGAAGTGCAGAAGCTGCTAAAGAGATAAAGATAATAGTTGAAAATGCAACTTCAAAAGCAAATCAAGGTAAAGATATAGCTACTAATATGATAAGTGGTTATAAACAATTAAATGAAAATATTTCACAAACAATAAACCTAATAGAAGATATAGAGATGTCAAGTAAAGAACAATTACTTGGAATTGAACAAATCAATGATGCGATAAATAGTATTGACCAACAAACACAAGAAAATGCAAGTATTGCATCTGAAACCCATGATGTTGCAATTCTAACTGATGACATAGCAAAACTTGTAGTATCTAATGCAAATGCTAAAGAATTTCATGGAAAAGATAGTGTTAAAGCTAAAAACTATTGACTTGATATGAATTTAATTCATATCAAGATTTTTTCTAACCATTGCTTTGAAAGCTTTCATGTGAATTCTTAACATACTTGGGATAATCTCCTCTTTACAAGCATGAACAATATTTGCAAATTCTGGTTTTGCATAGATTGTATTTCTATCCCTTGCTAGAATGATTAGTTTGTTTACATCATCCTCTAAACTAATATCAGCTCTATCACAAATAGCATCATAAACATTGAAAAAAACTTCTCTATCATGGGAATCCATTTGACAACTATCATCTAACATTTTTAAAGCCAATTTTGAAGCGTATTCAACTTCAATTGGTTCAAAGTTGTGGCTTAATGCCCAATTGTAAGCTTTTTTAAAAAAATCCATTCTTTCTCCTTAATCCATATATGGAATATCTAAATTTGCATCTCTATCATTTGCACTAAAATCAAACTCACTATTTACTGGAAGTTTTATTAGGTTTTTTTCAATAACCTTAACTTGCAGTTTATGATAGTTGTTTTCTTCAATATTTTTTTCAATCTGACTTTTGTAATAACTCAAAATTATAGGGTGCAGTCGTTCTTGGTCTTTTAACAAATCATTTAAAAATGTATTTAACTCCGATATATTAAACTCATCGATTTTGCTCAGTTTTCGCAAGAGATTTCTCACAAACTGCTTTTGATGATAACCTTCACTCAACTGCAAAAGTTTTGAAGCTGCGAATATATCAGCCTCTTGAGCTGAATAGTTATATAAATATCTAAAGTGGTCACATACTATTTCGATATATTTTGGATAATATTTTAAAACAAAAACTAACTCTTTTAAATCCCCATCAATTAGTACTTGAAATAGTGTTGCCGTTCTTTTTTCTATTTTATCCCAATGGGCACCATGTTCTCTGAACTCACCGAAGAAACGCTCATAATTTTCTAATTTGTAATTTTCATCCATGGTTTCTTATATGCAATTTTTATACCCTCTTGATTATTGTTTTTTAATGAAGTTGAGACAAACTGTGTGCTAAAATCTAGGCTAATATGTAAAGTCAGTTTTATTGAAAGGATATATAGTTTTATGAAAGATTATGATTTTGAAATAAAAGAGTTAGATGATAATACTATTGAACTAATATTGCTAAATATTTGGAATAAAAAAACTCTTAATAAAAATATCCAAGCCTTAAATAAAACAAACATACAAAAAAACTCAAAATTAATTGTAAATTTTCAAAACCTAAAAGAGTGGGATAACTCAGCAATTATCTATCTAATTTCATTTTTTAAGACTTTTCAAGAAGAAAATTTAACACTAAAAAATCTAAACTCATTTGAGGAGATTTATAGATTTTATGAAAAACATTACCAAGACAATACCATTGAAACAAAAGAACAAAAAAGTATTATAGAAGATATAGGTAAAAAAACCTATGAGCTTTATTTAACTGGTGTTGATTTTATAAATTTTGTGGGAAAAGTTTTTTATTATTTTGTATATTCACTTTTTAATCCAAGTAAAATAAGATTAAAAGCGATGTTCAAATATATTGATACCTCTGCTGTAAATGCCCTTTTTATTGTGGGAGTTACCTCTTTTTTGGTGGGAGTTGTAATTGCTTATCAAGGGGCTGTTCAGCTTGAAAAATTTGGGGCAAATATTTTTATAGTTGAAATGATTTCAATTACAATGTTTAGAGAAATTGCTCCTTTGGTAACTGCCATTGTAATTGCTGGACGAAGTGCCAGTTCATACACAGCTGAAATTGGAGCTATGAAAATTACAGATGAAATAGATGCCATGAGAACTATGGATTTTGAGCCAATAACATTTTTGGTATTACCAAGAATTTTTGCTTTACTTATCTCTTTGCCTCTTTTAGTATTTTTTGCAGATATGATTGGAATATTTGGAGGAATGGTTATAGCTTTTACTGATTTGGATATAACTTTTGTTCAATTTATAAATAGAATGGGACAAGAAGTTCCCTTAAAACACCTTTTAATTGGAGTTGGAAAATCTGTTTTTTTTGGAATTGCAATTGCAATGATAGGCTGTTATAGAGGATTTCAAGTACAGAACAATACTACAAGTATAGGAAAATATACAACAATTAGTGTTGTAAATGCTATCTTTGTAGTTATTGCTTTAAATGCTATATTCTCAGTGATTCTGACTCAAATTGGAATATAATGGAAATAATAAAAGTAACTAACTTATCAACAATCTTTGGAGAAAACATAGTCCATAAAGATATTTCCTTTTCTATAAATGAAAAAGAGATATTTGGAATCTTAGGTGGAAGTGGTTCAGGAAAAACAACACTTGTAAAACAGATGGTAATGTTAGACCCAATTCAAAAGGGAAATATTGAAATATTGGAAAAAGATATTTCGACTTTGAATTTAAAAGAGAGTCAGGATTTAAAACAACAGTTCTCTTATCTTTTTCAGTTTGGGGCTTTATACTCTTTTTTAAATGTAATTGAAAATATCTCTGTTATGTTAAAAGAATACACAGATTTACCAAAAGATTTAATAGAAAAAATTGCTTATACAAATCTGGAAATTGTAGGACTTCCTAAAAATTGTGCTTTATTGTACCCTTCTCAATTAAGTGGAGGAATGAAAAAAAGAGTTGCCCTAGCACGAAGTCTTGCAATGCAACCAAAGATTTTGTTTTTGGATGAGCCAACAAGTGGTTTGGATCCTTCAAGTACTCAAAAAATAAATGAGCTAATAATAAATTTAAGAGATATGCTAAATATTACGATTATTGTTATAACCCACGATTTAGAGACTATAAAAACAGTTTTAGATAGATTTATAATATTAAAACAAAAGATAATCTTTGATGGAAATATAACTCAAGCTTTGAACTCAAAAGATGAATTTATAGAAGATTTTTTAACAAATAAAGGCAAATAATGGATACTAAAATAAACTTTTTTAAAATAGGGCTATTTATAAGCACACTTATAATTTTACTTCTAGGGATTGTATTTTGGTTAGGAAAATATGGCTTTGAAAAGAAAAAATTTGACGAATATACAATCTATTTTAATGAGTCAATTTCTGGATTAAATCTAGGTTCTTCAATTAAATATAAAGGATTTATTGTTGGAAATGTAAATGAAATAAAAATAAATCCTAATAACTCTGAAGAGATAGAGATAAATATTGTAATTAATAAAGGGACTCCAATAAAAGAGAATAACTATGCGGTTTTAGGAAATCTTGGAATTACTGGACTTAAATATATCGAGCTAAAAGGTGGGAGTAATAGTTCTAAACTTTTAGAAGCAAATGAAAAAGGTATAAAAATCATAAAATCAAAAACATCAGATTTGACAACTTTGGTTGATTCAACAACTGATTTAACAAATGAGTTAACAATTGTTTTAGTGCAAATGAAAAAACTTTTAGCCGATGAAAATATAAACTCAATTTCTCAAATACTTGTAAAAACTCAAAATAGTATGAATAATATGGAACAATTTAGCTCTTATCTTGTGGCAAATGAGAAAAAAATTGATGAGCTTTTGAATAATATTTCAACATTAGCAAAAACTGGGAATAAATCTTTTGATAGTATTGAAAAATCTGCAAATACATTTAAAGAGTTATCAACACAGCTTTTAAGTGAATTAAAAAAAGGAACTTTTGATGTAAAAGATATGTCAAAAGAGAGTTTTGATAAATTAAATACACTTTTAAATGGTTTAGATGAGACACTTTCTCAAACACAAAATCTAATTGATAATCTAAATGAGAGTCCAAGTGATATTTTATTTAAACAAAAAAATATAAAAAATGGCCCAGGAGAATAAACATGAAAAATCTTTTTTACCTTTTAATAATAGTTTTAATATCGGGATGTTCATTTAAACAAGAATCAATAGATTCAAATAGTTACTCTATTGATTTTTCACAAAATAGTAAGAGTTATAAAAAAATTGATAAATCTATTTTAATTGAAGAACCACTTGTAAACAAAAGTTTTAATTCAAGGTCAATTTTTTATAGTACAAAACCATATCTATTTGAAGAGTATGCAAAAAATAGATGGATGAATCTTCCAAGTAGTATGATTCATAACTCTTTATTGGAATCTTTTCAAGCTAGTAATATCTTTTCTTTAGTTTCACAAGAAGAGACAAAAGTTAAATATGATTATGTTTTAAAAACAAATGTGATAAAAATCTATAATGAAATAAATGCAGATAAATCTTATGTTATTTTAAAAATAAAGTTTGATTTATTAAAGGATGAAAAACTTGTAAAATCATTTACTTATGATAAAAAAGTTTTAGTTGCTCAAACAAAACCCTATGAGTTTGTGAATAGTTTAAATAAAACATTAAATGAAATCATGGATGATTTGTTTAAAAATATAAGTAATCTATAATCTTTTTGCAACTATTGGCGCTAAATTCATAACTATAAAAAGTCTCATAATATGATGGATTGTAATATATGGAACATTTGCTCCAACAATTAAAGCAATTAGATTCATCTCAGTTTGTCCTCCTGGACTAAAAGCTAAAAGAATTGAAACAACTGGAAAATCAAAAAAGTAGTAAGCAATAAATACAAAAAAAGAAGAAATCAAACCAATAATCACAAAATGCCCAAATGTTCCCATAAGAGTTTTTATAATCATTCGTAACTTTACACCTTTAAAAGTAAAACCTATAATTGTTCCAAAAATTACTTGAACAAATTTGATTAATTCATCGGGAATCAAAGTATGAACAAAACCACCACTATAAGCAATTACGCTTAAAATCATGGGGCCAATTAGAAAAGCAGCTGACATTCTTAGCTTTTTTGCCAATAATGCTCCAAAAGTACCAAGTATAATTAAATAGAAAAATTCAGTTAAATTTGTATCTTTTAGGGCTTTTGTAATTAACTGATTTCCACTAATATCCAAATGAAAAATATATTGAATAATAAAAGGCAGAGTTAAAACCACAAATAAAAGTCTTGAAGATTGAACAAGGGTAATTTTTGAAGTATCAGCTTTTTGTTCCTCTCCTAAAATCACCATCTCTACAACTCCACCTGGAGTTGAACTAAAAAAAGCTGTTTTTCTATCAAATCTTAGAAATCTAACATAATAATACATTCCTGCAAATGTAACAATAATTGAATAGGGAATAATTAACAATATACTAAATAAATAGATGTGAAGAAATTCTAGAATTTCTGGAGTAAAAGCACTTCCAATAATAAGACCAATTAGAATCCTAGCAGGTGCAGAAAATATTCTTGGACTTTGTATTGGAAGATTTTCAAATCGCATGGCAATAGAAGTTGTAAAAATAGCTCCTAAAAGCCATGGAAGTGGAAGATGTAAAAATATAAATAAAATAGAACCTAAAAGACCTATGAAAAGTGCAAGTAACATTTGAGATAATTGTTGCATGTTTATCATAGATTTCCTAGGTCAGTTGTTAAATATTTTTTTATGCTTCTATGCTTTTTAAAACTAAATATTGAGCCTCTTTTATTAGTAATTCTAAATGCTCTTCACTTATAAAACTTTCAGCATAAATTTTATAAATATCCTCAGTTCCAGAAGGTCGAGCTGCAAACCAACCATTTTTTGTTGTAACTTTTAGACCACCTATACTTGCATTATTTCCACTTGCATTTGTATAAATATTTTCTATTTCTTCATTTGCTAAAGTTTTAGATGTAATATCTTTTACACTAAGATTTTTTAGTTTTGCTTTTTGTTCATAATTTGCAACAGCATCTACTCTTTTATAATAAGCTTTACCAAACTCTTTTTCGAACTCTTGATAAATAACTCCTGGGTCTTTTTTTAGTTTTGCAGTAATTTCAGCAGCTAAAAGGTTTAAAATAATTCCATCTTTATCAGTAGACCAAACACTTCCATCTTTTCTTAAAAATGAAGCTCCCGCACTCTCTTCTCCACCAAAAGCTAAACTTCCATCATATAAACCTTCAACAAACCATTTAAATCCAACAGGTACTTCATAAAGTCTTTTATCTAAAGATTTAACAACTTTATCAATCATTGAACTTGAAACTAAAGTTTTTCCAACTCCTAAATCATTTTTCCAAGATTTTCTATTTGAAAATAGATACCAAATAGCAACAGTTAAATAATGATTAGGATTCATAAGTCCAACACTTTTTGTTACAATTCCATGTCTATCAAAATCGGGGTCATTTGCAAAGGCAATATCATATTTATCAGCTAATTGTATAAGTGAAGCCATAGCATAAGGAGAAGAACAATCCATTCTTATTTTTCCATCATGGTCACATGACATAAAAGAAAAAGTAGGGTCAATTGAATCATTTACAATATCAAGGTTAAGGCCATAAATTTCATTTATTTTTTTATAAACTTCTAACCCAGACCCACCTAATGGATCTACACCAATATTTAGATTTGCATTTTTTATAATATCCATATCAATAATAGTGTCTAATGCTTTTACATAAGGTGTTATAAAATCAGCAATTTCTAAAAATTTAGATTCATATATTTTATCTTTAGCTATGAATTTAACATCTTTTAGACCATCTTTTAGTATTTCATTTGCTCTTTTTTCTATAACAGATGTAACATCAGTATCAGAAGGTCCTCCATTTGGAGTGTTGTATTTAAATCCACCATCACATGGAGGATTATGTGAAGGAGTTATAATTACACCATCATTTAAATCTGTTGAACTTTTATTTGATTCAATTATTGTAAAAGACATAACAGGAGTTGGAGTATATGAGTTCTCTGGTGCAATCTTGCATTGAACTTCATTTGCTAAAAAAACTTGTAAAGCTGTTATTTGAGCTGGCGTTGATAAAGCATGAGTATCAATTCCTATATGCATAATACCAGTTATTCCAGCACCTTTTCTATACTCACAAAGTGCTTGAGTGATTGCTAGAATATGGTCTTCATTAAAACTTGATTTTGTAGAACTTCCTCTATGCCCAGATGTTCCAAAACTAACTTTTTGACTTTGAATATTTACATCTGGCTTATTAATATAATAGGCTTCAATTAATTTCTCAATATTTTCTAGTATTTCTTTAGGTGCTTTTTTACCTGCTAATTCATTTATCAAGTTTTATCCTTTGCTATTTTAATTGCTTTTATAAAAAGAATCATTATTTTATCGAAATTGGCCTTTTATATGATTTCTAAATAAAAAATTTAGCACCATTTGAAGAATTTTAAATATATTGAAACATTTATTTTATAATAAAGGAAAAAATAAAATTCCCATTTCAATAAGGAAGCAAAATATGAAATGGGAATAGGAAAATTGTTAGTATTTTTGAGTCATATTTAAAGTAGGAGGTAAATTAATAGACTTTGATATAGTATTAAAATAAAATGTAATATAAATGTAAGAAAAACAAAACTTTTAAAAAAGTTTTTATTTTTCAAACAAAGAGAAGAAATTACATTCTAATTTCTTCTCTTTTTTGTAAGAATACCCATCTTTCGTCAACTCTTTTTTGCCATTCATCAATTAAGTATTCATATTCAGGTTTAAATAAGTGTTTAAATCTAGGTTGAGCACCTAAATAATCCCTAACAGGAACAATGTTTTTTGGTCTGTAAGTGATGTTTAATTCTCTTCCATCAATGATTTCATATAATGGGAAAACAAGTGAATCAACTGCTAAATCAGAAACTTCAATAGTTTGATTTGGTGCAAATTTCCACTCAGTTGTACATGCACTCATTGCATTTATAAATACAGGTCCATGTGTATCAAAACCTCTTTGGATTTTTTTAACCATATCTTTCCATTTATTTGGAGCAACTTGAGCAACATAAGGTGCACCATGAGCTGCCATGATAGATACGATATCTTTTTTCTGTCTTTTTTCACCATAAGAGTGGCTTCCAGCAGGTGCAGTTGTTGTACTTGAACCAATTGGTGTAGATGAACTTCTTTGTCCTCCTGTGTTTGCGTAAACTTCATTGTCTAAACAAACATACATAAAGTCATGTCCTCTTTCAAAACATCCCGAAATCCATTGGAATCCAATATCATAAGTTGAACCATCTCCACCAAAAGTTACAAATTTTGGTTGAGGAGTATCAGCTGAGATTCTTCCTTTGTTTCTTAATGCTTTGTTCATTGTCTCAACTCCTGCCATTGCAGTTGAAGAGTTTTCAAATCCGATATGAATCCAAGAACAATCCCATGAAGTATGAGGATAAATTGCTGTACAAACTTCTAAACATCCAGTTGAAGCAGATACTACTAAGTTATCATTTGTTGCATTTAAAACTTCTCTAACGATAATTGAGTGGGCACAACCTGGACATAAAAGGTGAGAACCTTCAAATCTTTCAGCAGCTGTTGAAAATGATTTTAAGTTTTTAATCTCTTTTTGTGTATTAACTAATGTACTCATTTTGTCTCTCCTTGCACTTCATAGAAACTAAGTTCTGGTCCTCTAACTCCAACAAATCTTTGGATTTTTCCAGATAGTTTTCCAGCTTTCGCTTCTTTATCTAATGTTCTAAATATATCTTTTAATAAAGCTACAGTCATATCTCTTCCACCTAAACCATAGATAAGATTAGACATTAATGGTCTAGCTTTTGTGTTTATTAACGCACCAGAAATTTCATTAAATAATACTCCAACAGTTCCACCAGGTGCAGATCTATCCATACATGCAATTGCTTTCATCCCTTGTAAAGTCTCAGCAATTTCTTCAAGTGGGAAAGGTCTAAATACTCTTGGTGCTACAACTGCTGCATTTATTCCTTCTTCTTTTAGTTGGTTAATTGCTAACATTGCTGTTTCGTAAGTTGAACCTAAACATACGATTGCAACATCTGCATTTTCTAAATTATAAGATTCAACAAGTTTATATTCTCTTCCTGTTAACTCTTTGAACTCTTTAAATGTTTCAAGAATAACTTTTTTAGAAGCCATTAAAGCTGCATGTTGTTTTGCTTTGTGTTCAAAGTGCCAATCTTGTTCAGTTTGTACACCATGAGTTACTGGTTTGTCAAAATTTAAAAGTGCATTTACTTGTAAGTAATCACCTACAAATTTACAAGCTACATCATCTTTTAATGGAATAACATTTTGAGCAGTATGAGAAGTCATAAATCCATCTTGGTTAGAAATAACTGGTAATCTAACATCTGGATGCTCAGAAATTTTAAATGCCATTAAAGTCATATCATAAGCTTGTTGTGGAGAAAATGCATCAATAGAAACCCATCCAGCATCTCTTGTAAGATATAAATCTGAGTGGTCACCATTTACATTTAATGGTGCTGCTAATGCTCTATTAACTAAACATAAAACAACAGGAATTCTCATTCCAGATGCTTGATATAATACTTCAATCATTAGAGCTAATCCTTGAGACGAAGTTGCAGTTGCAACTCTCCCACCAGCAGCTCCAGCTCCAACACATGCACTCATTGCTGCATGTTCAGATTCAACCATGATTACTTCACCATCAATATATCCATTTGCATGGAACATTGCATAATTCTCAACTGTTGCAGTTGAAGGTGTAATAGGATAAGCAGCAACAACATCTACATCGGCTTGTCTTAAAGCCTGAGAATTTGCCATGTTTCCATCCCAAACTTCAACACCTTTTAATTCCATTACTCTTTTATTCATTATTATTCACCTTTCTTTTTTTTCTCAGGCCATTGTGCAAGTGCATTTTCAACAGTTTCATACTCATTGAACATTAAAAGTGATTTTGGATTTGTAGGACAAACGCTTACACATAATCCGCAACCTTTACAGTGTTCATAATCAACACCTTTCATCTCTTTATTTCTTGCAATGATTGATGTATCTGGACAGAATATCCAGCAATTTTGACAGTCAATACATGTCTCAGAATTCCAAACTGGTTTAAGAACTCTCCAGTCTCCTACACTCATACTTTTTGAGCTAGTTTCTGAATACATTCTATCTTCTGGTTGCATATCTGCAATATTATAATTTATATCACCGTTGAATGTAAAAAGAGCAGCACCAGGTACTAACTCATCCCATCCCATTTCACTTATTGGTTTACTCATTTTTTTATCCTTTTAGTGAACTTCATCATAAGCTCGTTGGATTGCAATCATATTTGCATCAATAACATTTTGAGGTAACTTTTTAAGTACACCTTTCATTTTCTCTTTAAAATAGTCAAGTTCAAACATTCCACTAACTTTCATAAATGCACCAAGCATTGGAGTATTTGGAATGGCCTTTCCTATTGTATCCCTTGCAATTTGAAAACAATCAAGTACGAATACCCTATCTTCAATACCTTGTAAAGTAGGAACTAAAGAGATTAATTCTTCTTTTTCAAGGTGTGTTGTAATAATATATTTTGTAGTCTCTTTTCCATTTGCAGTAATATTATCTGTAATTGCTAGACCTGGATCTAGAATAAAAACAAAATCAGGTTGCATATATTTTTCATGATTAAATATTGGTTCATCATCAATTCTATTGTATGCCGTCATTGACGCACCTCTTTTAGCTGAACCATAAAAAGCAAAAGCTTGAACTTGTTTACCTGTTTCAGCAACAACAGAACCAAGACCTTTTGCACCAGTTACAGCACCTTGTCCTGCACGGCTATGCCATCTAATTTCTAACATAGAGGCTCTCCTTATTATTTAATATTAAATTTGACTTAAAAAATTTAATTAGTCTTTTGTATTATAGAAAATTTTAACTTAAATGAACTTTTATTAACTTAATTTTTTATTGAACAATAAATTAAGAATAATTTTTATAAAAAGAAAGTCAACTCAAGAAATTATCTATAGAGTACAAAGTACTATTTAAACGATATATTAGTTATTATTTGAGGATAATATAAATATAGAAATATTATAGAACTACAAACTTTTAACTATTTGTTAAATAATAAGTAGTTTATAATATTAAGCTATAGTTAATTAGTTGTTATAATGTTTTTATGTGATTGATTGCATCAAGTGCATTGGATTTTATAATGTTAGTATATTTAAGTAACTCTTCTTTTTCTCCATATCCACATAAAAGACCAATAGAATTAACATTAGCTTCAGATGCAGCTATTAAATCTAGTTTTGTATCACCAATCATCCAAACAGAATGTTTGTCTTTATCATAATTCATCTGTTCAAGTGTAATTAAAATTGGTTCAGGATGTGGTTTTGGATTTTGTACATTTTCTCTTCCAGTTACCACTTCAAAAAATTGAGCGATATTAAAGTGTTCAAGTAAAGGCATAGTATACATTCTAGTTTTTGTAGTAACAACACTAACCCTTGCAAATAAAGAGGCTTCATAAACTGCTTCATAAGCATTTTCTAAAAGTATAGTTTGCTCTTTTGAAATAACTCTGTATCTGTTTTTGTAAGAGTCAACAAAATCCCAAACTTTTGATTCATCTACACCTAACTCTTTATACATTATGTCAAGTGGGTAACCAATTAAAGATTTAATAGTTTCATCATTACCATTAAATTCAAATTCTAACTCTTTAAAAGAGTGATAAAAAGTTGAAACAATTGCTTCTGTTGAGTCTATTAAAGTTCCATCTAAATCAAAAAGTATTATTTTATTTTTATCCATGTATATTTTTCCTATTATTTTAATTATTAATTTAATTATTAATTTTCTAGTTCCCAATCTTTTTGGTTATGCATTATTCCTATAAAAGATGGTTCGATATTTTTTATATCTTTATTTACGACTGTTATTGAATCTGGTATATATAAAAATAGATATGGCAAATCATCATCAATTTTTTTGAAAATCTCTTTATATATTTTTCCTAATTCTTCTCTATTTATTGTATTAGAACCTTTTTCAATAAGTTTATCAACTTCTTGATTTTCATATGAAACTAAATTAAATCCACCAAGTTTTGAGCTTGAACTATGCCATAGTGGATAAGCATCTGGCATTAATGCTAGTGACCAACCCAAAAGTACAGCTTCAAACTTTCTTGGATGAACAACAGTATTTAAAAATGCTTGCCACTCCATAACTCTAATATTCATTATGATTCCAGCTTTTTGAAGCTGATATTGCAATATTTGAGCAGCATTTATTCTAATATCATTTCCTGTATTTGTAACTATTTCAAAAGTAAAAGGATTTTTTTCATCAAAACCTGCTTCTTTTAAAAGCTTTTTTGCTTTTTCTATATCTTGAGTAATTGGTTTAACTTCGTCATTGTAAGCAAATGAGCCAGGTAAAAAAGGGCCATTACAAACTTTTCCATAACCAAAAAATAGAATATCAACTAACTCTTGTCTATTTATTGCAAATGATAAAGCTTGTCTGATTCTTATATCTTTGAATTTCTCATTTTTTAAATTAAATCCTAAATAGGTATATGAAAAACTAGGTTTTTGCATAATCGTGTAATTACTTTTAAAATTACCATCTATTTGTCTATCAACTTGAATTGGGTCTAATCCACCAATATCAAGTTTTTTTTGTTTTAAATATAAAAAAGAGGTATTTGGATCAGGCAAAAACTTATATAAAATTTTATCAATTTTGGGTTTGCCATCATAATAATTTTCATTTGCAATCAGTTCAATATCTTGCCCTTGTTTAAACTCTTTTAGTTTATAAGAACCAGTTCCTATTGGATTTTTATTAAATGAACTTGTCATTAAATCTTTATCATCTTTTAAAATATGAAAGGGAAGAATTCCAACCATCCATGTTTCAATAGCTTTAAAGTAGGGTTGTTTATAAATTATCTCAAGTGTATAATCATCAAGTGCTTTAACACTTTGAACTTCTTTGAAGTTTGATTTTATAGAGTTAAATACTTTTGGATTAATAATTTGCTCATAAGTAAAAATTACATCTTTTGCTGTGAATTTTTCTTTATCATGCCAAAGTACATCTTCCCTTAATTTTACAATTAATTTTGTTGGTGTTTCAAAGTTATATGATTTTGCTAAATCAACGGTTGGATTTCCATTTTTGTCATATTTGAATAAGCCATTAAAAAGCCAATCTGATATTTCACTACTAGCACTATCGTTTGCTAAGATAGGATTTAGTCTACTAGGACTTGAACTCATAGATAAGTTTAATGTACTTGCACTTAAGCAACTAATTATTAATAGATATAGGGTTAAAAATTTCATGGGGTATTGTATAGTTTTTTTATAAAAAAGTGCATAAAAAAAGGAGCAACTTTCGTCGCTCCTTTTTGAGAACAGTAAGAAATATACTCTTCGAAAACTCCAATTATCTTTTTGAGAATTGAGAAGATTTTCTTGCTTTTTTCTTTCCGAATTTTTTTCTTTCAACAGATCTTGAATCTCTTGTTAATAAACCAAAAGGTTTTAAGATAGCTCTGAATTGCTCATCAAAAGCAACTAATGCTCTTGAAATTCCGTGTCTTGCAGCATCAGCTTGTGCAGAATATCCACCACCAAGAGTTTTTACTACAATGTTTACAGAAGTTTCTTGTTTAGCAACATTTAATGGTTGCATAACTCTTTTTTTGATTGATTCGTGACCACCTAACCAAGCATCTAAAGTTTGACCATTAATTGTTAATTGACCATTACCATTTTCTAGCCATACTTTAGCTACAGCTGTTTTTCTTCTTCCAGTTGCATATACTTTTGCCATTACTCTTATCCTTTAATTTGCGCAGTATGAGGGTGTTCACTTCCTGCATATACTTTTAATTTTTTTAACATAGCTTTTCCAAGAGTAGTTTTTGGAAGCATACCTCTAGTAGCTAGTTTGTATAATTTTTCTGGATTTTTTTCAAACATTTCAGACATTTTGTGAGTTTTTGTACTACCAAAATAACCTGAGTGTGTAAAGTAATTTTTACTTTCTAATTTTTTACCAGAAAATCTTGCTTTTGATGCATTTATAATAACAACAAAATCTCCGCAGTCTACATTTGGTGTAAAACAAGGTTTGTTTTTCCCTCTTAAGATAGTAGCAACTTCTGTAATAATTCTTCCGAATACTTTATCAGTTGCATCAACTACTATCCAATCTCTTTCGATTTCGTTAGCATGTGCCATTTGAGTAAATTTCATTTATTTTCTCCGCTTTTTTAATGAGGTGGAATCATAGTGTAGAAATACTTATGGTTTGCTTAAATTAAGTGTAAATTAATATTTTATACAAAATTGAGAACCTTTTTTAAATTCTGAATGAATTTCAAGGGAAAAATTATGTAAAGATAGTACTGATTGAACAATAAAAAGTCCAAGTCCTAGGGAATTGTTCCAACCATTATTTGAAATTCTATAAAATTTCTGATTGATTTTTTCTAACTCTTTTTCTTCTATTCCTATACCTTTATCAATGATACAAATAGAATTATCCGAAATATTCACAATAATTTCATCTTCTGAGTATTTTAAAGAATTCTCAATTAGATTAGAAATAGCCATAGATATTAGGGTCTCATCAACTTTTAGAGTAACATCAATACCTTCTATGTTTATTTCTCTATTTTTATATTTATCTTTCAAATCACAAATACAAGTTTCAATTAGTTTTTTCATAGAACAAGGCGCAAGGAGAAGTTCTTGTTTCCCTTCTTCCAGTTTTAGAGTAAGTCGGAGTTTATCAATAATATGTGACATTTTATTTGAATTTGAATATATTTTTTTCAGGAATTTTGTTTTCATGGCTTGAGGCATTTGTTCATCATTTAAAATTGTTTCACTGTATCCTGAGATAATTGCAATTGGATTTTTAAATTCATGGGAAATAGCAGAAATAATCTCATCTTTTTGTCTATTTGCAAGTTTTAATTTAGCATTTTGTTTAGCTTTTTGTTTTTCTCTTTTTGAGAGCTTAATGGCAACTTTATTTAATAGTTTTGTTATTTTGTTAAATTCATAGGTATATTTTGAATCAAGATTAAAAGATGGTTTTTTGTGGGCTAAAAGTGTTAAAAAATGAAGAATATCATCTGTCTCTTTTTTTATTCTAATACTAATGAAATAGGTTGCTAAAAAAGCAACAACTAAAAAGAATGTAATGAATAGAAATATTTCTAAAGTAAGTCCCATAAAATTGTCTGTTATATTAGTAATATAATCAGCCATCCTTATGTAATAAACATTATCTGCAATTACAATTTTTTTTGCAATATATAATAGTTCTTTATCAATAGTCTCTGACTTTCTAGTGTCTTTTCCTATATTATTATTTTTAGCTTCAATAATCTCTTTTCTGTTTAAATGATTTTTTATTAATGAGAGCTCTTTATCACTATCAGCAATTACTACACCTGTTTCATCTATTATTGTGATTCTTAGATTTAATTTTTCATGTAAATCATGTACAATTTGGCTTATATTATCTAAGCCATTTTTATTTTTAAAAACAATTGATAAGGTATCAATATTTTGAAGAAGATTTTTTTCAATTTGATTAATATAAATATTTTTAGACCAAAAGTAAGTAATAATACTTAAACTAATAAGAATAGCAAGAAAAATTGTAATATAGGTTCTGAGGAAAAGTTGATGAATTTTTAACAAAAAATGTAGCCTTCACCTCTAATTGAACGAATGTAATCTTTTTCTCCATTAGGGTCAATTTTAGCTTTTAATCTTTTTATTGCAACATTTACAGTTTTCTCTTTTTTCTCAAAAGAGTCTTGCCAAACACTATTTAATAAATGCTCTCGAGTCATCAAAATATCTTTATTTTTAACAAATTCAAGTAATAAGTCATGTTCAAGGTGAGTTAAATCCATTTCAACATCATCTATATAAAACTTTTTATTTGAGGCTTTATATACAATATCTTTTATTTTTAAAATATCAATATCTTTTGAAGTTCTTTTAATAACAGCTTTTACCCTTGCACATAACTCTTTTACATTAAATGGTTTAGTAATATAATCATCAGCATGACTATCAAAACCTTCAATAATATCTTCATCCCTATCTTTTGCAGTTACGTAAATAACAGGATTTATATAGCCTTGTTGTTTAATCTCATTGATGAATGTTGTTCCTTCAATTCCAGGAAGATTTCTATCCATAATAATTAAATCAACTTGTTCTTCATTTAAAATATTTCGCACATTTTTATCAATTGTTAAAAAACCTGCTGTTTCATAACCCTCTTTTTGAAGATTATATTCAAGTAGTTCTAAAATATCTTCTTCATCTTCTACTATTAAAATTAGTTTATTATTCATCTGAATTTGACTCTTTTGTAGTTGTAACTTTTTTATTTGGTCTTTCATCATCGTACTCAATTACTGTATCTTTTGAGATTTTTATAATACCTGGTGAGAATTTTATAGCTAAAATCCTAAACACAAAAAACACAAAAATTACAAATAATAAAAATGAAATATCAAAGTAATCTCTATTTTTATTTGTAGTTAAAATAATTACGTCACGGATTAAAAAAATGATAAAAATATCAATAACATATCTTAATCTTAAAGTCTCTTTTTTGATGAAATCAGAAATCATTTTCACAACTTCCATGATTACAATAAACTCTAACATTAAGATAATTGCTTTGTAAAAGTCTATGCCAGCAATTATAACTATTATCAAAATAATCACTGCCGCAAGGACTTCAAAGTTGGTACTAAAGTAGTTTTTTATTTTATTTATAGCTTTTTTCATTCAAAAAGTATATCATAAATATTATGATTGTACTATATCTCCACCAACTTGAGCAAAGTGCAATAAATTAGCGATTGAGACAGCTCTATCAGCTATTTTCTCAAGTCTTCTTAGGGCACTTAATATATCAAAATACTCTTTTGATAAATCAAGATTTTTAGATATTAATTTTAGAATATTTTTTTCTATCATTAAATATAAATCATCAGTTTTACTCTCTTCAACTACAACTCTGTGATATTTCTCTTCAATATGTTTTGCATTTGTTTCATCTAATATTGAAATAGATGTTTGAAGTGAAAGTAGGGCTGATCTTAATAATGGAATTGCATACTCCAAAATCATACTTGTATTTAAATCATCTGAATAAGATTTTTTAAACATTTTTGCAAAATCTTTTGCATTTGAACCAGTTCTTACTAATTCATTTGTGATTTTTAAAAATGAAACTAACTGTCTTAAATCTTTTGCTTCTGGTGAATATAAAGCTAAAGTTGTAACTATAATATTATCAATCTCATTTGATCTTAATAGTAGTTTTTTTTCAGTTATTAAAACATTTTTTAAATCATCAATTTTTTTATCTTCTAAAGCTCTTAAAGATAATTCCAATGAATCAACAACATCAACACCAATTTTTGTTATTTCATCTTTTATACTTTGTAATTTTATTTCGTAAGGTTTTAACATTATCCGAATCTCCCTGTAATATAATCTTCTGTTTTTTTATTGTGTGGATTAACAAAAATAGTTTCTGTTTCATCATATTCAATTAATTTTCCTAAGTGGAAAAATGCTGTGTAATCTGCAACCCGAGCTGCTTGTTGCATATTATGAGTTACAGTGATAATTGTGTAATCTTGTTTTAATTCAAGCATTAAAGCTTCAATTTTTTCTGTACTAATTGGGTCAAGGGCTGATGTAGGTTCATCCATTAAAATAACTTCTGGTTTGATTGCTATAGTTCTAGCAATACAAAGTCTTTGTTGCTGACCTCCTGAAAGTGAAGTTCCTGGTGCATTTAATTTATCTTTAACTTCATTCCAAAGTCCAGATTTTATTAAAGATGTTTCAACAAGTTCATCACACTCTTTTCCTTTTCTAACAATTCCATGTTTTAGTGGAGCGTAAGCTACATTGTCATAGATAGATTTTGGAAATGGATTTGGTTGTTGAAATACCATTCCAATTTTTTTTCTAACACTTACTTCATCAACATCTCTGTCATAAATGTTTTTACTGTCAATGATGATTGAACCGTCAATTTTTACTATTGGGATTAAATCATTCATTCTATTGATACATCTTAAAAATGTTGATTTTCCACAACCTGATGGTCCAATTAGTGCTGTGATTTTATTTTCATATAAATCTGCTGTAATATCAAAAAGTGCTTGATTTATTCCATAATATAAATTTAAATTTTTTACATCAATTTTAATTTTATTGTCATTTTTTATCATAATAATTTCCCTTTTACCATTTAACTTCGAATTTTTTTCTTAAATAGATAGCTATTGTATTTAGTGAAATTAATATTGTTAATAACACCATAATCCCTGCGGCTGTTTTTTCTATATACATACCCTCAGGCATTCCAGCCCATGTAAATAATTGTGCTGGCATAACAGTTGCTGCTTGTGTAACCATTGTCGGAGCATCAGGAATAAATGCAATCATTCCTATGATAATTAAAGGAGCTGTTTCTCCCATAGCATGTGCTAAACCAATGATTGAACCTGTTAATACACCTGGAAATGCTAAAGGTAAAACGTGGTCTTTCGTAACCTGAATTTTATTAAGTCCTAAACCATATCCAGCTTGTCTGATATTATCAGGAACAGCTCTTAAAGCTGCACGTGAACTTACTATTATAATTGGTAATGTCATAAGTGCAAGAGTTAATCCTCCAACTAATGGAGAAGATCTTGGCATTCCAAATAGATTAATAAATATTGCAAGTCCTAAAAGACCAAATAAAATAGATGGAATTGCTGCAAGATTATTAATATTTATCTCAATAAATCTTGTAAATTTATTATCACCTGCAAACTCTTCAAGATAAATAGCTGTCATTACACCAATTGGGAAAGCTACAATCATTGTAATAATCAAAGTTAAAACTGAACCTATAATTGCTGAATACATACCTGCATATTCAGGAATTTTTGAGTCACCATTTGTAAAGAAAACTGTATTGAATTTCTTTTGAATTAATCCTTGAGAATATAATTCATCAACTAAAGTTATCTCTTTTTCTTTTAATTTGTTATTGTGATCTTTTAAATATTGATCCACTTGATCATCAGCTAAAACCCAAGTTGCTTGCGTAGTATTCATTAAAGATGGATTTGCTTTTACAAGATTTGGAATATCTCTAAGCCATGCTCTTGATACTAAGCCTCTATATTTTTTATCAACAGCATATCTTGCATCATCTAAAGATTTTTCATTATAAGTTACATCAACTTTAACATAAGCAATATGGAAAGCAGGTAATCCTTTTCCAACTATATCAAATAGAAAAAATCCTAAAAATGCAATTGAAAAGATTAATGAAGTTAAAGTAAACTTTTTAAATCTATTTGCACTGGCATGTCTTTTTTTTAAATTTGGGTCGTAAAAAGGATTATCGTTTGCTTTTTGTTTTTTTCTTTTAATCATAATGTGTTCACTTTATATTTTTCTTTAAATTTTCTAATTAGTGACAATGAAATCATATTTAAAATTAGTGTCACGATAAATAAAATTAATCCTAACGCAAATGCTGAAAGGGTTTCTGGTGAATTAAATTCAAAATCTCCAACAAGAGAATTTACAATAGTTACAGTTACCGTTGTCATGTCTTCAAGTGGATTCCAAGATAGATTTGGTCGTAAACCTGCTGCCATAACAACAATCATTGTTTCACCTAATGCTTTTGATAATGCAAGAAGTGAAGCTGATATAATTCCTGGCATTGCAGATGGTAAAACAATATTTCTAATAGTTTCCCCATGTGTCATTCCAAGACCAAATGCGGCTTTTCTTTGAGAATCAGGAACTGATCTAATAACATCATCAGAAAGTGATGAAATAACAGGAATAATCATAATCCCCATTACAATACCAGAAGCAAGTGCAGAGTTAAAAGTAGCTTCTAAACCAACAGATGCTGCAATTTTTACTACTAAAGGTGCAACTGTAATTGCTGCAAAGAAACCATAAACAACAGTTGGAATACCAGCTAATATTTCTAAAAGTGGTTTTACATAATCTCTTAATCTAGGACTTGCATATTCACTCATGTAAATAGCACTTCCAAGACCAATAGGAATAGCTACGCTAAGAGCAACAATAGTAATTATAAATGTACCAGCAAAAATTGGAAGAGCTCCAAATTGGCTTCCCATAACACCTGGTGACCATGTAGTTCCTGTAATGAAATACCAAAAACTTCTTAATTTGAAAAACTCTATAGCTTCAAATAATATTGAAAATAAAATTCCAAGAGTTGTTAAAATTGAGATAGCTGCGGCACTAATTAAAGCTAATTTAATTAGTTTCTCATTAAGTTCTCTCTGCTTTTTTCTTGATTCAAAAGTGCTCAATACTTTTGCCTTTGTATTAGTTTAAAACATAATTTTAAATAAAATTGGTTACAGAATGGTTACAGATTATAAAACGCTAGATATAGGCTTCTTTGAGCCTTTAGATGCTTTCTTTAGAATATTTAAAGTATTGTCAAAATTTGAAATATTTGATTTTGAATTTATCTCAATAATTGCAGATGAAACAGATAATAAATCAAATTTTCTTTCCATATTAAAACGGTCTTTTGCAAGCATAAATCCATTTTCTTTATCTTTTTTTGTGTAGATGTTTTGAGCACTATTTTTAAACTCATCTTGAACTTCAAATGTTAATTTATATACTTCATCAAAGGTATGATTCCTTAATCCAACAAAAAAATCATCTCCACCAATATGAGCAATAAAAGCATCTTTTGGGTATCTTTTTTGAAGAAGTTCAGCAAATATAAGTATTGCTCTATCCCCTTGTCTAAATCCATAAATATCATTAAATGGTTTAAAATGGTTAAAATCGAAATAGATAATATGGGTAATTGTTTTTTGATTTTTTCTGAAAGTTTTTTCAATAAATTTTTCTATTTGATTATTTCCAGGTAATTTTGTTAATGGATTTTGATTTGTAGCTATTTCAATATTTCTTTTATATGAAAGAGTTAAAAGAGAGTTTAAATTAATAAATCCTCTATATTTATTTGATTGGGTAATAAATATTCCAATCGCATCTTTAGAATTATGATTATACATTTCCAGAATTTTATCAATTCCCCAAGATATTTCTACAAATAGTGCAGGTTTTAAATATTTTATTAAACCAGAAGAAAAAGTTTTATTTTGTGCAAGGGCTAATCCATATTGGGAATAAGATATTTTTTTAATGTCAGTTTCATAAATAATCCCTAAAAAATTATCATATTCATCAACAATTGGTACAAAATTATTTTTTGTCGACTCTTTAAAGTGTACAAAAAGTTCATATAAAGAGGTATTTACATTCAGGGCAATAATTGGTTCTATAAACTCTTCATCAATTGTTGCATTTGGATTATTTCTTTTATCTTCATTTATCAGTGTTACAATATTATTATAAATTGGTTTTATTTTTTCAATATCAACTGTTGGTTTTTGAACTAAATAACCTTGTATAAAATCCGCTCCAATGTCTTTACAAGTATAAAATTCTTTTACAGTTTCTATACCCTCAGCAACTACTTGCATTCCCATAATATGAGCCATCTCAATAATTGATGAACAAAAAAGTTTTTTCTTTGAATCTTGGTCTATATTTGAAATGAAAAATCTATCTAATTTTATTACATGAGCTTCACTAAAATATAAAAGTTTAAGTCCAGAAACTCCAATTCCAAAATCATCAATTGCAATTGAGTAACCATTCTCTTTATATCTTTGAATCATAGTTGAAAGGGCATTTTGCTCAATTGCAGTACCTTTTTCGCTGAGTTCAAAACAGATTACACTTTTATTTAATTTATATTTTTTTAATATCTTTGAAGTATTTCCAGCAGAGAGATTTTTATTATAAATAATTCGATTATCTAGATTATAGAATAATCTTAAATTATCAACTTCAATTTCAGAAAATTTTTGAATAGCTTTTTCTCTTAATTGTAAGTCTAATTCATATAAATAATCATCATTGAAAGCAGCGTTAAATAAATCATCAATATAGTTTAATCCAGGAATATTTTGAACATTTCGTATAAGAGCTTCAACTGCATAAATTTTACCAGTGTGAGAGTGAATAATAGGCTGAAATGCATAATCTAATTTGTCAACAACTTGATTCCAATTTGTCATAGTACAACCTAAATTTTATTTTTTAATATCATTGCTAAGTTTTTATCTCTTTGTTCGCGGCAACAGATAAAAACTCAGCAATGACATCTTCTATAAAAAGAGAAGAAAAACTTCTCTTTTATTAGTGTTATTTTAATTGATCTAAAGTTAATTTTTCACTATTCATAACTTTTGTTCTAGCAGTATTTCTTTCATTTTCAGGTAATACAACAAGACCTAATTCTGTTAAGATTCCATCTTTTCCAATCATTTTTTCAGACATAAATAGATTTGTATACTCTTTTAAAGCAGGTACTTCTTTTAAATGTGAATTTTTGATATAAAAATACATAGATCTAGCAATTGGATATTTACCAGAAGAGATAGTATCAACTGTTGGTGCAACATTATCAATTGTTAATCCAGCAACTTTATCTTTATTTTCTTCTAAGAATGAATAACCAAAGATACCAATTGCAGCTGGGTTTTTAGTTAATTTTTGAACAATTAAGTTGTCATTTTCACCAGATTCTACATAAACACCATCTGTTCTAAGAACTGAATAAGCTTTATATTTTTTGTTTGCAGTTTCATCAGCTTTATATAAGTCTGTGTAAACTGACATTTTTTCAAATACATGTTGTAATACTAACTCTTCGAATGAATCTCTTGTTCCAGATGATTTTGGTGGTCCATAAACAATAATTTCTCTTGAAGGTAAAGATGCATCAATTTCTGACCATTTTTTGTAAGGATTTTTAATTAAAGATTTACCGTCTTTTGATGGAACTTCTTCTGCAACTGCTAAAGCTAATTGAGCTTTTGTTACATTAAAACCAGCAACTTTAGAATCTTGTGCAATTGCAATACCATCAAAACCAATAATAGCTTGAGTAATGTCTGTTACACCATTTTCTTCACATAATTTAAATTCTTTATCTTTCATTTTTCTTGAAGCATTTGCAATATCAGGTGTATTTATATCAGCACCTGCACAAAATAGTTTCATTCCTCCACCTGTTCCAGTTGATTCAACAACTGGTGTTGGGAATTTTGTAGTTGATCCTAATTCTTCAGCAACTGAAGATGAAAAAGGATAAACAGTAGATGAACCAACGATTTTGATTTGGTCTCTTGCACTTAAAGTTGTTACTAATAAAGCACTTGCGATTAATGCCATAGATGTTTTTTTGAAAGTCATTATTTTCTCCATATATTTATTTACGATGGAAGTTTAATGACTATTGATTACATTTTGGTTACTTCAAGTTTAAATTTTTCTTCAAACTCTTTATTTGTCCGCACAAAAAGTTCTTCACAATCATTTGGTTTATAGATAATAGCTTCTGTCCAAATATGATTTTCTTGGATTTTACAAAAGTTTATAGTAGTGTAGGGTTTATTGTTTTTGTAGTGTATATAAGTTTTATTTAGTTCTATCATAAAAAAAAGCTAATGGATTATAATCCATTAGCTTCGATGAGTCTAGATTGATGATCAGCAATAAGAGGATCAATCACTTCATCAAACAGACCATCATTCATGAT
>JAQTXA010000015.1 GCA_028689025.1 Aliarcobacter sp. | reverse complement strand
AAAATTAATATTTTTATTTAATCTTTTTTTAATTTATACACTTTTTATACATTTCTTTTTAATAATATAACATTGTAACTACTTAGGAAGAAGGAAATTAAAATGAATATACATACAGCAGATTTATGTGATGAAAATAAAGAGAAAAAAATACAAGTTTTATCGGCAAAATTTAACAATTATGGTGGATTAAAAGAGTTTAGTGGTCAAATCGTAACTGTTAAACTTGATAAAAGTAATTGGCGATTATTAGAGATGTTAAGAGATGAAGATGGCGAAGGAAAAATTGTTGTTGTAGATAATTCACAAGAATTTTTTGGAGTTGTTGGTGATAAATTAATGACTTTTGCTAAAAATAATAATTGGAAAGCAATTATTTTAAATGGTTATGTTAGAGATACAGATGAGACAAAAAATATAGATGTTGGTTTATTAGCAATTGGAACGTGTCCTCTTAGAAATTTTGAAGTTACAGAATCACAAAGAGATATTGAACTAAATTTTGAAGGTGTAACTTTTAATAATGGGGATTATGTTTATGCAGATAATGATGGAGTTATTATTACAAAAAGTGAATTAATATAAATATATTTATAGAAGAACACTTAAAAATTTAAGTGTTCTAATTTGATTCAGATGTTTTAGTATTATAATAATAACCAATCCCTTGCATATTTTTCAAAAAATTATCAGGCAGTTTTTTTCTGAGATTTTTTACAAATAGTCTCATTGCATTTGAAGTCAAAATTGAATCATCATCACAGATGGCATTTTCAAGCTCTTCATAACTTATAACTCTATTTTTTGTAATAAGCAGTTTTAAAAAAATTGCCTCTTTTTTTGTTAAAATAAAATCTTCAGTTCCATTTGAAACAACAGATTTACTTGAATTAAAAACCCAATTCTCATTTAAATTATAAATTTTATTATCATCAAAAGATTTTATGAATGATTCTAACGCTTCCATTAATTTGTCATTTGTAATTGGTTTTACTATATATTTTATTAGATGTAATTGTGTAGCTTCCAATAAATAATCTAAATCTGTATGAGCTGAAGTTACAATTACTCTTGTTTTAGAATCTGTTTCTCTTATTTTTTTTATTAAATCAATACCTGTTTCATTTCCCATTTTTATATCAGTTATAATTAAATCAGGTTTATTTTGAATATATTTTTTATAAGCGTCACTTGCATTTTTTGCAGTGGATACTTCTTTGAAAAGATGTCTTAAAATTTCTTCTATATTATTTCTAATACCCTCCTCATCTTCTGCATAAAGTACGCTAAAAGCATTAAGTTTATTCATAAAATTATTTTTCATATTTTAAAAATCCTTATTAGAAAAGATATGTTATCATAACAAATTAATGCTAATTAAGGGTTTATTTTGAATTTCACAATGGAAAAAAAATTATCTAAAATCATAATTTTTACATTTATAATAATAATGTCATCAATGATATTTGCAATCTCATATTTTTACGTATATAACACCTATGATGATTTTGAAATAGAGATGGATAAATTTGTTCAAGAGTATTATTTAAATAAAAAGAAAACTCTTAAAAAAGATGTAAATACTGTTATTGATATATTAAATTATAATATTGTTAAATCAGATTTAAATGATGATGAACTAAAAATGGATGCTGTCAGACTATTAAATAATATCACTTTTGAAGAAAATAAAAGTAACTATTTTTTTGCCTATGAAATCAAAAATATGAACGGTGGAGATGATTTTGCAAAATTGGTTGTAAATCCAAATAGACCAGATTTAGTAGGACAATTAATATCAACAAATTATAAAGATACTGATGGAAAAAAGTTTAGAGAGATTTTTCTAAGGGATATTAGACAAAAAGGTGAATCATTTACTGAATATGCTTACAATAAACCTAATTCAAAAGATGCAAATTATAAACTCTCATATTTTAAATATTATGAGAGATTTAATTGGGTAATTGCTGTTGGAATTTATACAGATGATATTGAAAATGAAATAGAGGTAAAAAGAGAAATTCTAAAAGAGAGAGTAAAAAAACAAGTAGTTCAAAATATAATTTTATTTCTAATGTTTTTATCAATTGCTATTTTAATTTCAATTGCAATTTCACAAAAAATCGATGATATTATGAAAAATTATGAAGATAAAGTAAGAACCAATGCAAATGAGCTTGAAAATCTAAACCAATCTTTAGAGAAAAAAGTAAAAGAAGAGATTGAAAAAAACAGAGAAAAAGAGCAACTACTAGTGCAAAAATCCAAATTTATAGCACTTGGGGAAATGATAAGTAATATTGCACACCAATGGAGACAACCACTATCAGAGCTCTCTTCTATCTTGATGTTTATAAAGTTTAAATATAGTATTGATGCTTTAGATAAAGAGACTATGGATAAAAAATCAAAAGAGGCTGATAGAGTATTAGAGTACATGTCACATACTATTGATGACTTTAGAAACTTCTTTATGCCAAAAAAAGAGAAAGAAGAGTTTTATTTATTAGATGCCGTAAAAATAGTAATGAACATTATTTCAAGTGCTTTAGCCAATTACAATATAAAAATTGAGATACAAATTGATGAAAATATAAAAATCACAACTTATCTAAATGAATATAAACAAGTACTACTAAATATTTTCAGTAATGCAAAAGATATTTTAATTGAAAAAAATATACAAAATCCACAAATAAAAATTCATGCACTTGAAGATGAAAATTATGTTGTTTTATATATTGAAGATAATGGTGGTGGTGTTTTAGTTGAACCAAAAGGCAAAATATTTGAACCATATTTCACAACAAAAGAGGATAGTAATGGTACAGGGATTGGATTATATATGTCAAAAATTATTGTTGAAAAGAATATGAAGGGTAGATTAAGAGTTAAAAATACAAAAGATGGCGCACAATTTGCTATTTATATTCCAAAGATAGTTTAAATTTATAAATTAGTAAGAGAAAAACTCTTACTAATTTCTTTATCCATACATAAAGTTTGGAAGCCATAATGAAATAACTGGAATATATGTTACTAACATTAAACCAAGTAATAATATTAATGTCATTGGTAAAGAAGCAACTATAACTTGTTTTAAGCTAAGTCCCGTGATACCACTGGCCACAAAGAGGTTGAGACCCACAGGTGGGGTTATCATACCTATTTCCATATTTACAACCATAATAACACCTAAATGAATAGGGTCTATTCCTAAAGCCATACCAATAGGAAGTAATAAAGGTACAGTAATCATAACTACAGAACTTGGTTCCATAAATTGTCCCATTAATAAAAGTAAAATATTTACAATTAATAAGAACATTAAAGGTCCAACATTTGCCTCAATAATCATTTGAGTTATATCTTGAGGAATTTGTTCATCTGTTAAGAAGTGAGCAAAAAGCATTGCATTTGCAATGATGAAGAAAATCATCGAACTTGTTTGCGCAGAATCTAAAATGATTTTGTATAAATCTTTATATTTTGTATCTTTATAGATAAAAAATGAAACAAAAAATGCATACATAACACTAAATGCACCAGCTTCAGTCGGAGTAAAAATACCTCCATAAATACCACCGATTACAATAACAATGATTAATAATGCCCAAAATGCATTTTTAAAAGCAATAAATTGCTCTTTAAAAGTTGCTCTTTTTCCACCTTTAAAACCGCTTCTTTTTGCTAATATATAAGTAGCAACCATCATAATTCCACCAATCATAAGACCAGGTATTACCCCTGCCATGAAAAGTTTTCCAATAGATTGATCAGCAGTTACCCCATACACGATAAATACAATAGAAGGAGGAATTAAAATACCTAAACTTCCAGATGTCGCAATTGTACCAATGGCAAATTGTTCATTATATCCCGCTTGTTTAATTGCTGTATACATAACTGAACCAATAGCTGCAACAGTAGCAGGAGAACTTCCACTAACAGCTGCAAAGATTATAGATGCTAAAATAGCAGCAATTGGAAGTCCACCAGGAAGGTGTCCAACTAAAGTTTTTGCAAATTCTATTATTCTTCCAGCTGATGAACCTCTTGATAATAAAGACCCAGCTAGGATAAACATTGGAATAGCCATAAGTGTATACTTATTTAAACCATCAAAAACTTTTGACGGGATTCCCATTAAATCCATATCTGTAAAAAAATATGATGTTATTAATGTAGTTGTTCCTAATGCAACAGCAACAGGCACACCTAAAAGCATTAGAACAAAAAGTAAAATAAATAAAGTAGCAATAATCATACTATTTCTCTCCTTTTTGTGAAGTAACTTCGTGTATTACAGTTTCATGTTCACTAAAAAGTTTAATATCATTACAATCTGTTCTATAAGTCTCAACTAATTTCTCAGCACATCTATATGCAGCTAATGCAAAAGCAATAGGAAGAACAAGATGTGGAATCCACATTGGAACTCCTAAGTCAACACTTGATTCATCAAAATCTTTTAATAAAAGAATAAGCATATACCCAAAATATGACATTAAACCAAGATATGCAATTGAAATAAAATTTGCAAAAACTAAAAAAAACTTGGTAATTTGAGGAGGAAACTTCTCAATAAGTAAAGTTACAGAGATATGTGCCCCTTGCTTAAATCCATATGCAGCACCAAAAAGTGCAGACCAAATAAAAAGATAGTTTGTAAGTTCAGCAGCCCATGTTAAACTCATGTCAAAAACATATCTTAATATTACATTGATAAATGCTAGTAAAACCCCAATAGACAGTCCTAGGACTGCCATTGTTTGGTTAATCGTACCAACAATTAAATCGATAATTTCGAAAAACTTTTTCATACCTGTTTCTTTATTATTTTGTATCTATAGCTTTTTTAATTAAATCTTCACCAATTACATCATAAAACTGAGGATAAACTACAGACATAGCTTTTCTCCATTGTTGTTTTTGTTCAGGTGTTAAAGTTATAATTTGAAGCTTATTAGTATCTTTTGAGTATTTTGTTAACTCTTCCATAATTTTTGCATCTTCAGTTGCTGACTCTTTTCTTTCAAGAGCTGTAGCTTCTTTCATTGCTTGAGTTACGTTTGCTTGAAGGTCTTTTGGAAGTTTATTCCAAAATTGCTCATTCATAACTACTAAATATCCTAAATATCCATGTTCACTCATAGTAAGACTAGATTGAACTTCGTGGAATTTTTTTGTATAAAAGTTTGATAATGGATTTTCAGTTCCATCTACAACACCTTGTTGTAATGCTGAATATACTTCTGAGAATGGAAGAACTTGAGGATTTCCACCAACAGATTTAAATTGAGCTTCTAAAACTTTTGAACTTTGAATTCTAAATTTCATACCATCAGCATCAGATGGTACAATTAGAGGTTTTTTACTACTTGAAAGATCTTTAAATCCAGCATCCCAATAATCAAGTGCAATCATCTGTTTTTTTTCATCAACTTTTGATTTTAAAATTTTTCCAACTTCTCCATCCATAACTTTATAAAGATGATCTTTGTCTCTAAAAATAAAAGGTAAGTCAAAAAGTTGCATTTGTGGTGCAATACTTGTAAACTTTGATAAGCTTGGCATAATAACTTGAACATTATTCATAGCAAGAGCTTTAATCTCTTCACCATCACCATATAATTGTGAATTTGGGAATACTTGAACATCAATTTTTCCACCAGTTAACTCTTCAACTCTTTTTTCAAAAAAGTCTGCCGCTTTACCTTTTGGTGTACTTGCACTTACAACGTGACTTACTTTCATTGTGTAATCTGCTGCTAGTCCTGAAGTTGCAATCATTGCTGCTGCAATTGTTCCTAATACTAATTTTTTCATATCTATCTCTCCTTAATTTTTGATATAAAAAAATTATAGTCTAATATTATGTAATTCTTGTGTAAAAAAAAAGAAAAGTTAGCTTAACTAACTATTATATTTCTTCCTTTTCTTTTTGCTTCATATAAATTTGTATCTGCCGTTTTAAAAATCTCATTATAAGTTTGATTATTTTCATTAAAAGTTGATAATCCTAGACTTATAGTAATTCTTATTTCCTGATTATCTATTATCAATACATGATTCTCAACTAAATCTTTAAGTTTAATTGCTAATTCTTTTGTTTTTTCTAAATCAGTATTTGGAAGGATAATTACAAACTCTTCTCCCCCAATTCTTGAAAATATATCTATCTTTCTTATATTCTCTTTAATTAATTTTGTTAAAGAAATAAGAACTTTATCACCTACATTGTGACCAAAAGTATCATTAACATTTTTAAAATAATCAATATCAAACATGATAAATGATAATGAAGAATTATACCTTTGAGCTTTTTCTATCTCATTATTAAGAGACTCATCAAAAAATCTTCTATTATAAATTTCAGTTAAAAAATCTGTTGTTGCAAGGAATTTCAGTTTTTCATTTGCATCTTCTAATGATTTTGTTTTTTCATTAACTCTTTTTTCTAAGTTTTTAGATAATTTTTTTAATTTAAAATTTGTTCTAAGCAGTAAGATATTTTTTTCTTTTATCTCTTTTAGTAAAACTCCAAAAAATAGTATTAAAACTACTAAAGTTGATATAAATTCTTGTAAATATAAAGTATTTAATGTTGCACTAAATATAGAAAAAGGTCCAACATGATGTATTGTAAAATATACAACTATACAAACAACTACCATAGCTAAATTCATAGAGAATATAATGCCTTTGCGATAAGTAATCCACATAAAAATCAATAAGAAAATCATTGGTGTTGAGGGTAAAACACCTAGTTTTAGCTCAGTAGAAAAAATAACGGTAGCTAAAGAAATAGTTATTAATATCATAAAAATACTCTCTAGTTTTATCATTTTTCCTAAAGAAAAATTTTTATTTTGAGAAATTAAAACTATTAAGGGAACTAATAAAAGTAAACCTAAAGCATCACCAAAAAACCATACTCTCCAAAATTCTAGAAAATTAGTTTGTGTTTCTATTTGGGTAACATAAACTAAAGCACCTAATATTGCAGTGATAGATGGAACAATTGTTAATGCAAAAATTATAAAAGTTAAAAGATATTTAATATTTTTAAAGTTTATTGTGTTTTTGTTAAATCTTTGAATTAATAAAGCCGCTAGCAATCCCTCAAATATGTTAATCAAACCAAATTGGATAGATTGAATAAGAGTAAAACTTCCTAAATCAGCGATTATTTCTGATATTAGAAAAGTACAAATATACCAAAGCCATTCATTTCTGGGTCTTAATAAAAAAGTAGATAAGATAATTGCATTTGGTAACCAAACTATTGCTATTCCCTCTGGCATAGTAATGTATGAAATACTTAATTTTCCCAAAATTATATATGAGAAAGATATTAAAAAAATTGTCCAGAATAATTTAACTTTTGATAATTCCAAAAAAAACCTTTTATTATTTATTAAATTATAACAAAAACTTATTTATAAACTTATTTATTTTAAAGAGGACAATTATTATCTTAATTTAAACTTAATTTACTTGATATAAGTCAATCTAAATCATCAATTACATTGTTATAATTGTTAGGTAAATAATTATATTTCATTAAAGGAGAAATCATGTCGCTATCAAGAAGAGACTTCCTAAAAAGTTCAGCAGCAGCAAGTGCAGCAGCAGCTATTGGTATGAGTGTACCAGCTGATTTACAAGCACAAGCAAATGTAGCTGAAGGTGGTTGGAGATGGGACAAGGCAGCTTGTCGATTCTGTGGAACTGGCTGTGGAATTATGCTTGCAACTAAAGAGGGAAAAATAGTTGCAGTTAAAGGTGACCCAGCAGCACCTGTAAATAGAGGACTTAATTGTATTAAAGGTTATTTCAATGCAAAAATTATGTATGGGGCTGATAGATTAAAGCAACCTTTACTAAGAATGAATGCAAAGGGTGAATTTGATAAAAAAGCTGATTTTGCGCCAGTTTCTTGGCAAAGAGCCTTTGATGAAATGGAAAAACATATAAGAATCGCATTAAAAGAGAAAGGTCCAGAAGGAATTGGTATTTTTGCAAGTGGGCAATATACTGTTATGGAAGGATATGCTGCTTTAAAAATGATGAAAGCAGGATTTAGAAGTAATGCAATTGATCCAAATGCGAGACATTGTATGGCTTCAGCGGTTGTTGGTTTTTATCAAACTTTTGGTATTGATGAGCCAAGTGGATGTTATGATGATATTGAACTAACAGACACAGTTGTGACTTGGGGTGCAAATATGGCAGAAATGCACCCAATTTTATGGTCAAGGGTAACAGATAGAAAACTTTCAAATCCTGAAAAAGTAAAAGTAGTAAACCTTTCTACATATACACATAGAACTTCTGATTTAGCTGATATTGAAATTATTTTCACTCCTAATACTGACCTTGCTCTTTGGAATTATATTGCAAGAGAAATTGTATACAATCATCCAGAATCAATAGATTGGGATTTCGTAAAAGAACATATTGTATTTGCAGCTAGTCCTGTAAATATCGGTTATGGAATGAGAAGAAGTGATGAAAAATCTATCAAAGATGGGAAATATACTGATTTAGAGATGCAAACTATTTCGAAAGAGATGGAAAAAATAGTATCTGAGACAGAAGCTCCAGCACTTGCTCCGTATGGATATAAAGCTGGTGATAAAATGGTAAATAAAAATACTGGTTTAGCTCACTGGGAAATATCTTTTGAAGAGTATAAAAAATCATTAGAGCCTTATACACTTGATTATGTAGCAAAAATTTCAAAAGGAAATCCTGATGAAGATATTGAAGTATTTAAGAAAAAACTTCAAGCATTAGCTGATTTATATATTGAAAAAGATAGAAAAGTTGTAAGTTTTTGGACAATGGGAATGAATCAACATACACGTGGTTCTTGGGTAAATACACTTTCATATAATGTTCACTTTTTATTAAATAAACAAGCTAAACCTGGAAGTGGTGCATTTTCTCTAACTGGACAACCAAGTGCATGTGGAACGGCAAGAGAAGTTGGAACTTTTGCCCACAGACTTCCTGCTGATATGATGGTAGAGAATCCAAAACATAGAGGAATTGCTGAAAAAGCTTGGAGTATTCCAGATGGAACTTTAAATCCTAAAGGTCATCAACATATTATGAAAATCCATAGGGATATTGAAGATGGAAATATCAAATTTGCTTGGGTAAATGTTTGTAATCCATATCAAGATAGTGCTAGTGCAACTCATTGGATTAAAGCTGCACGTGAAATGGATAACTTCATCGTAACATCAGATGGATACCCAGGAATTTCTGCAAAAGTATCTGATTTAATTTTACCATCAGCTATGATTTATGAAAAATGGGGAGCTTATGGAAATGCTGAAAGAAGAACACAACATTGGAGACAACAAGTTTTACCAGTTGGTGATGCAATGTCTGATACATGGCAATGGGTTGAACTTTCAAAAAGATTTACTGTAAAAGATTTATGGGGTGAACAAACACTTGCAAGTAGCAAAGGTGAAATAAAACTTCCTGATGTAATTGAAGCAGCTAAAGCACTAGGATACAATGAAAATACAACAATGTATGAAATTTTATTTGCTAATGAAAAAGCTAAATCTTACAAATTAGACTCAAAAGACCCAATTCAAGCTGGATATGATAATAGTGAAGGATTTGGTGACTCAAGAAAAGTAGTTGGAAGTGACGGAAAAGTATTCAAAGGTTATGGATTCTTTATTCAAAAATATCTATTTGAAGAGTACGCTGGTTTTGGTAGAGGACATGGACACGATTTAGCTGATTTTGACACTTATCATAAAGTAAGAGGTTTAAAATGGCCAGTTGTTGATGGAAAAGAGACTCAATGGAGATTTAATACAAAATATGACCCTTATGCTAAAAAAGAGAGTCCAGATAGTGATTTTGCATTTTATGGAACATTAGCCAAAGAGTTAGCACAAGGTGATTTACTTGGAGTTAAAGACCAAACTAAAAAATCTCTAAAAAATAAAGCAAAAATATTTGCACGTCCTTACATGGATCCACCTGAAATTCCAACTGCGGAGTATCCAGTTTGGTTATGTACAGGAAGAGTTTTAGAACACTGGCATAGTGGAACTATGACTATGAGAGTACCTGAACTTTATCGTGCAGTTCCAGAAGCACTTTGTTATATGCATCCAGAAGATGCAAAAACTTACGGTGTTACACAAGGTTCTTTATGTTGGGTTGAATCTCGAAGAGGAAAAGTAAAAGCTAGAGTTGAAACAAGAGGAAGAAATAGACCATCTCGAGGTTTAGTATTTGTACCTTGGTTTGATGAAAAAGTATTTATTAATAAAGTTTGTTTAGATGCAACTTGTCCACAATCTGGACAAACAGACTTTAAAAAATGTGCAGTAAAAATTTACCAAGCATAAAAAGTTAAAAGAAAGAGAAAAAAGAGATGAACACATCAAGTAACCAACCAATAAGTGAAAGAAGAAAATTCTTTCTAAGCATTGCTAGAGCTACTGGCCTTGCAATTCTTGGTGGGTTAACATGGAGCGCTTTTGTTAATGAAGTAAAAGCTACTTCATTAATTTTAAGACCGCCAGGTGCACTTGATGAAGATGATTTTTTAGCAACTTGTATTAAATGTGGAATGTGTGTAGAAGCTTGTCCTTTTGATACGTTAAAGTTGGCAAAACCAGGTGATAATAAACCTTTAGGAACACCATTTTTTATTCCAAGGGAAATTCCTTGTTATATGTGTGTGGATATTCCATGTGTTCCTGTTTGTCCAACAGATGCTTTAAATATAAAATCTGTACAAAATGAAGATAAAAAACTAGATATTACAAAAGCCCAAATGGGTGTAGCTGTTATTGATGATAGTTCTTGTATTGCTTTTTGGGGTATTCAATGTGATGCTTGTTATAGAGCTTGTCCACTTTTAGGTGAGGCCATAACTATTGAATATTCAAAAAATGAAAGAACGGGAAAACATGCTTTTTTAAAACCTATTGTACATCCTGATATTTGTACGGGTTGTGGATTATGTGAAAAAGCTTGTGTTACGCAAAAAGCAGCTATTTTTGTGCTACCTAGAAAAATTGCTTTAGGAAAAGTAGGAGATCATTATGTTCAAGGTTGGAATAAAGAGGATGAAAAAAGAGTAGAAAATGCAACAAGTAAAACAACAACTACAGAATTAAGCAAAGATAGTGCTATTGATTCTTTAAACAATAGTGGTGATATGAAGGATTTATTAAAATGATAAAAAAATATAGATTTTTAATAGCTAGAAGAATCACTCAAATATCTATTATGGTTTTGTATGTAATTGCAAATGTGTATGGAATAAATATTTTAATGGGGAATTTAAGTACATCAATATTCTTAAAAACTATTCCATTAAGTGATCCATATGCTGTTTTACAAATGTTTTTTGCAGGTGCTTTTATATCGTTTGATATTCTAATAGGAGCTTCGATAATAACTCTATTTTATTTAATAGTTGGCGGTCGTGCTTTTTGTTCTTTTGTTTGTCCTGTAAATATGATTACAGATTTAGCAAACCTTTTGCGAAGAAAATTTGGATTTAATCAAATTCAAAAAAAACAACCAGCTTCTAGAAATATGAGATATTGGGTAATTGTTATTAGTTTTGTTATCTCTTTTTTTATGGGTGTTGCAGCATTTGAATTGGTTTCTCCAATTTCAATGGTTCATCGAGGAATCATTTTTGGAATGGGATTTGGATGGGCAGCAATACTTGTAATATTTCTTTTTGATTTGTTTGTTTTAAAAAATGGTTGGTGTGGACATATTTGTCCTCTTGGTGGATTTTATTCACTAATTGGAAGATTTAGTTTAATAAGAGTCCATCATAATGCACCAAGTTGTACAGCGTGTATGAAATGTAAAGAAGTTTGTCCAGAAAGCCAAGTTTTATATATGGTAACAAAAACTTCTATTCCTGTGTCAAGTGGAGAGTGCACAAACTGTGGAAGATGCATAGAAGTTTGTGATGATAATGCTCTTAATTTCTCAATAATAAATTTAAAAAAGGAAATACAAAATGAAGTTAGGTAAATTAACTTTAGGAATAATAGCTTCAACGATACTTTTAGCTGTTAGTACTTTTGCTGCAAACACTACAGTAAAAGAAGAGTCTTTAGGTTTAAGAAAAACATCTGTGTATAGTGAAGAAAAAGTAACTGGTGATAAAACACAATATGGTACAGATGCAGCAGGTTCAAGTAAAAGATTTGATAGAGCCTTTGAAAATGCTCCGCCAATGATTCCACATGATGTGGAAGGAATGCTTCCAATTACAATAAGTAATAATCAATGTGTTATGTGTCATGACCCAGCAGTGGCTGCTTCAATGGGAGCAATACCATTTCCAAAATCACATCTTACAAGTTTTAGACCAGAAACTAAACTAACTAATGATGGAACAATGTTACAAGATGGAAAACATCTTGATAATACAAGTGATATTAAAGTTGTTGAGAAACCTCTTGATGCACTTTCAGGAGCAAGATTCAACTGTTCACAATGTCATGCTCCACAATCAGAGGGTGCGAACACTCCAAAAAACAACTTTAAGGCTGATTTCAGAACTGAAGGTTTAAATAGTAAATCAAATTTAATTGATAATATTGAAGAGGGTGTTAAATAAAAATGGAAAGAAGAGAACTTTTTAGTTCTCTTGTTTCATCTTTTAAAAAAGATGAAAAACAAGAGAAGATAATCAGACCTCCATATTATAAGGATGAAGATATTTTTTTTACAAACTGTAAAGATTGTGAAGGTTTATGCTCTACTGCTTGTCAAGAAAATATTATATTTATCCAAGAAGATTTTACTCCTAAATTAGATTTTACTTCAAGAGGTTGTACCTATTGTGATGAGTGTGCAAAAGTTTGTCCAAATGAAGTTTTAAATTTAGATAATAAAAAAAGAATTTCTGCAAAAATTGAAATTGATATATTGACTTGTTTATCATGGAATAAAACCATGTGTTTTTCATGTAAAGACCCTTGTTTAGATAATGCAATAGATTTTCTAGCAATGTTTAGACCTAGTATAAATGACAAATGCACTTCATGTGGTTTTTGTATTAAATCATGTCCAACAAGTGCCATAAAAATCGTTAGTTAAGGAGAGAAAATGAGAAGTATTGTATTCATGTTTTTAACAACTTTTTTAAGCTTTTCATTTTTAAATGCAAAAGATTTGACACCTATTTACTCTTTAATCGCAAGTGGAGGAGTAACTGATTTGTTGATAAAAGATAAAAAATTATATGTATCAACAACTGCATCAGCTATCGATATTTTTGATATAACTACAAAAGAAAAAATCGACAAAATAACTGTGGCAAAAATTACTGATTTTACGGGTGATGTAATTGATTCAAAAGTTTATAGTATAGATGTTTTAGATGAAAATATTTTAATACTTTCTCAAGGAAAAAAAGGAGGAAGAAATATTGATATTTACAAGGACAAAAAACTAGAAAGAATCATTTGGGATAAAGATAGATTATTTATTGCTCGAGCAAAATTTTTAGATGAAAATCATATTATTTATGCCCTACTTTCTAATCAAATTTATCTTTATGATATAAAAAATAAAAAGATTTTAAATGAGACTCAAATATCACAATCAAGATTTTCAAACTTCTCTTTAACCCAAGATAAATCTAAAATAATAGTTGCAGACGAGAGTGGAAATTTAACAATGATTGATTCAAAAACTTTTAATGTTATAAAAACTTTTAAAGGCCAAAATCTAGATAATGTTTTTCAAGTTGATACAAAAAATGATTTAATTATTACAGCAGGACAAGATAGACGAGCTGTTGTTTATAATATAAATCAAAATAACTCTTATTATAAAGAGGGCTCATTTCTAATTTATAGTGCAGGACTTAGTCCTAGCGGAAATTTAGGTGCATTTTCAAGTGATGAAGAGAATAATGTTACAGTTTTTGATACAAATACAAAAAAAGATTTATATAAATTAACACAAAATAAAAGTACTTTATCAAATATTCTATTTTTAAATGAAAATGAAATATTTGTTACAAGTGATGATAAAAAAATAAACTATTATAAACTCAATTAAAAAAAGGATTTTAAAATGAATATCTCAAGTATTGTTGTACAAACTTTGCCAAAACATATAAATGAAGTGGTAGAAAGTCTAAAAAACTGTGATGTATGTGATTATCATATGCACGATGAATTAGGAAGAATTATTATAACAATTGAAGGAACTGGTGTTCAAGAAGAGTTAAAAAAGCTAAAAGTTATTGAAGGTATTCCACATGTAATGAGTGCAGATATGCAAATGGCTTATAGTGAAGATGAATTAAGTTCTCATATGGAAGTTTTAGAAAATGCAGATGTTGTTCCAAAAGTTTTAAACGATAATACAATAGAAGCTTCAAATATTGTTTATAACGGTGATTTAAGAAAAAAAGATTTAGAAGGTTTTGCTAGAAGTTTTGACAAAATAGGAAAATAAAATGGAATTTTTATCAGGAAATTTTTTATGTGAAACTATTGTTCCAAATGGAGAATTAATAGTTTCAAGAACAGATTTAAAAGGTACTATTACTTATGCAAATGAAACTTTTGCTTTAATTTCTGGTTACAGTATTGATGAATTAATTGGAAAACCTCACAGTATTGTAAGACATCCTGATATGCCAAAATCAATTTTTAAAGAACTTTGGAAAGAGATAGAAACAAAAGGTTCTTGGAGTGGAATTGTAAAAAATCTTAGAAAAGATGAAGGTTTTTATTGGGTTTATGCTGAAATATCTGAAGTTATAAAAGATGGTAATTTAGTTGAATATAAATCAATAAGAACACCTATCTCATTTAATCAAAAGAAAAAATATCAGTTACTTTATGATGAAATAAAAAGAACGAATAATGAAACTACAAGAAAAGTAATCTATTCTTGACTTTAACAATTTATAGCAATAGTAACTTTTTTTGAAAAATACTTGTCACTTTTATACAAATTTTTCACTATAAAATAGTAATATTTCTCATGAAAAAATTTATATTACTCTCATTACTAATAAACTTAAATCTTTTTGCTTTATCTTCAGATATTCAAAAAGCAATTGCAATTGGTGTCTTCCATGAAAATGGTAGAGGTGAAAAAATACAACATCAAACAAGCACAGATGAAAACTATGATGGAACTTGCTTTTCAAAAATAGCTGTTTTTGGCAAAATAGACAATAAAAATATCAAAGTAAGAATCGGTGATTCCCTAGGTTATTTTCAAAACTCTGTTCCAATATACAATATTCAAAAAATCTTAATAGGATATGAACTTACTTTTTTACATTATAACGTTTCAAGAGGACTTTTTGAAGTAAGTATAGATGGACGAATTTATGACAGTAAAGTTTTTGTTAAATAATTCAAGAATTTATATTTATAGAAAATATAATACTTTTTTATAAATATTTAAATTAATAAATATATTTAATAAGAAATTTATAAACGTAGCATTAAAATAGCATTCTTTAAGTTTCAAGTGTGTATAATCACACAAATAAGAAGTTTTATCTACTTATCTCTCCTTAGTTAAAAAATTATGCCATTAGTGACAGTTTTTTTTTAAGATAGAACTTCTTTTTTTATTACTCCGTAAATACAATCAAATACTTTTTTTCTATTTCAAATAAGTTTTTTACATTTATCCAATTTCTTTTTATACAAAACTTAATTTGTACAAATAAAAAAAGGGGAAGTTTCGCCAACTTCCCCTTTTTTATTTCTCTATTTAAAATTTTATTACATATATTTTTTTAGAACTTCTGGAATTCTTACGCTTCCATCTTCATTTTGATAATTTTCCATAATTGCTACCAGTGTTCTTCCAACAGCTAAAGAAGAACCATTTAAAGTATGAGTTAAAATATTTTTCTTCCCATCTTTATATCTGATTTTTGCTCGTCTTGATTGGAAATCTCTAGTATTTGAAATTGATGAAATTTCTCTATATTTATTTTGTCCAGGTAACCAAACTTCTAAGTCAATAGTAACCGCTGCACTAAATCCTAAATCGCCTGTACATAATTGCATTTTTTGGTGAGGAAGTCCAAGAGATGTTAATAAATCAGATGCACAAGCTACCATTTTAGCGAATACTTCATCTGATTGTTCAGGAGTTGTGATTGCTACCATTTCAACTTTGTCAAATTGGTGTTGTCTAATTAATCCTCTTGTATCTCGCCCTGCACTTCCAGCTTCTTTTCTAAAACAAGGAGTATAAGAAGTAAGCAACATTGGAAGTTCGTCCGCTTCTAAAATTTCATCATTAAATAGATTTGTTAAAGATACCTCAGCAGTTGGGATTAGATATAAATCTTCACCTTCGATTTTAAATAAATCATCGGCAAATTTTGGAAGTTGTCCAGTTCCTTGAAGAGTATTAGAGTTTGCCATAAATGGAACATACCATTCATTAAAACCTCTTTCTCTATTAAAATCAAGCATATAGTTGATTAAAGCACGTTCTAGTCTTGCTCCATCACCTCGAAGCGCTGCAAATCTTGATTTTGCGATTTTTACACCTCTTTCAAAATCAATCCAACCATTGTTTAAATCCCAATGTTCTTTTGGTTCAAATGAAAAAACAGGTTTTGTTCCAACTACTTCTAAAATTACATTTTCATTTTCATCAGCGCCATCTGGAACATTTTCATCTGGCATATTTGGAACACCTAGAATAATTGAAGTTAATTCCTCTTCTAGAACTCTAACTTCTTCTTCTAGTTCTTGTTTTTTATTTTTTAGATTGTTTATATTTTCTTGAAGTGGAGCAACATCTAAGTTCTCTTTTTTGTATCTTCCAAACTCTTTTGAAAGTAAGTTTTGCTCAGCAGTAACATCTTCCATCTCTTGTCTTTTTTGTTTTGTGCTAGAGGCAAGTGTTTTTAGGTTATTTAAAAGTTCGTTATCAACACCTTTTCTTTGTAAGGCATTTACAACATAATCGAAATCTTTTTGTAGTAGTTTTATATCTATCATCTTTGCTCTTTGTTTTATTTTTTGTGCATTGTAGCTAAAAAAACTCTACAAAGAGATTAGATGATAGGTTAAATTTATCCGTTCATTTCCATTTTTATTAATACATCACCATCAACATATTCAGCTTTGAATTTATGTTTATGGCAAAAATCTTCATTCATAATTGTACACATTTCATTTGCTTTTTCTAATGCTTCATCGATTGTTTCAAAATGTGTTTCCATTTCAAAATCAGAATTTTTAAAACATCCGCATGCTCTTTCAACTCTTACTGTTGCCATATTATCTCCTATAAAAAATTTTGGGAATTGTATCATAAAGAGATTAGAGTTATCTTTTAATAAATACTATTGCCATTCAAATTGAAAAGTTGTATGTACAATTTTGTATTTATCTTTTAATTTATGATTAATTTTATTTAAAATATTCTCATACTCTAAAACTTTGTCTTTATCTATTTGTATATGCGCTGTCATATTATACATGTCTTGGGTAATTTCCCAAATATGAATATCATGAATATCAATAACATCATCTAGATTCTCAACTAGATTTTTAATCTCATCTATATCTAAAGGTGAACTCTCCATTAGTGTATTTATTGAGCTTTTTAATACATCTATAGCCCATTTCCCAATAACACAAGCTACAATCACAGCTAAAATAATATCTATAAAATACCATTGAGTAAAATAGATGATTACATAACCTATAATAATTGCAACAGAAGATAATGCATCACTTAACATATGTACAAATGCTGATTTAAGATTTACATTTTCTCTATCACCTTGCATCAAAATAAAACCTGTAATAATATTTACAATTAATCCAATAATTGCCACAATTACAGCAACTTTTAAATCGATAATTGTAGGATTTAAAAATCTTAATATTGCTTCGTAAATAATCCAGATTATTGATAAAACTATTGTTATCCCATTTATAAAAGCCGCTAATACTTCAGCTCTATAATAACCAAAGGTTTTACTCAAAGGTGCTTTTTTGCTGGCTATTATAATTGCCAATAAAGAGATAATTAAAGCAAAAGAGTGTGTAAACATGTGTATCGCATCTGAAACAAGTGCCAAAGAGTTTGCCATAAATCCAGCTACAAACTCTGCAATCATTGTAATAAATGTAATAATTAATGCAATTTTCAATAACTTTTTATCTGTTCCTCTATGATCGTGAGAATGACCATGTTCATGGTCGTGATGATGGTGTTCATGTTCATGAGTATGTTCATGCTCGTGATGATGTTCTTCATCATGATGGTGATGTTCATCTTTTCCTAAATTAGGCTTATGTCCATTTAAACCAATCTTACAATCGTACATTTTATTTTCCACATCTTCTATAATTTTTTGAATACTATATGAGTAATCCTTAATCCTTACATAATCTATTCCCTCTATATTTTCAAATTCTAAGAAATCCATAGCAAATTGATTTTAGTAACTCTTAGATATAATAAATAAAAAACTATAAGGATTTTGATTTGAGAATTTTATCAGGTATTCAACCATCTGGAACAATACACATAGGAAACTATTTTGGTATGGTAAAAAAAATGATAGAGTCACAAAATGAAGGTGAACTTTTCGCATTTTTAGCATCATATCATGCTTTAACATCAGTGAAAGAAAAAGAGGCTTTAGAAAACAACACTTATGAAGCAGCTATTAACTTTTTAGCACTAGGAATGGACCCAGAGAAATCAACATTTTGGGTACAACACGATGTAAAAGAGGTTCTTGAACTGTATTGGATACTATCAAATCACACTTCTATGGGACTATTAGAGAGAGCTCACTCTTACAAAGATAAAACAGCAAGGGGAATTGTAGCAGGTCATGGATTATTTTCATATCCAGTTTTAATGGCTGCTGATATTTTATTATTTGATTCAAATATTGTGCCTGTTGGAAAAGACCAAATTCAACATGTTGAAATGACAAGAGATATTGCAACTTCGTTCAATCACGCGTACGGTAAAGAAATTTTTATCTTACCAGAATCTAGAGTTGATGAAGTAGTTGCAACAGTTCCTGGAACTGATGGAGCTAAAATGTCTAAATCATACAACAACACAATAGATATGTTTACAAGTGCAAAACAAAGAAAAAAACAAGTTATGGGAATTGTAACAGATTCAAGAGAATTGGATGAGCCAAAAGAGTGGGAAAACTGTAATATCTATACTTTATGTAAACTATTTATGAATGAAGATGAATTAAAAGATTTACAAAAAAGATATGCAACTCCGGGTGAGGGATATGGTCATTTTAAAATGACACTACTTGAAAAAATAAATGAATATTTTGCACCTTATGAAGAGAAAAGAGAATATTACTTAAATAATAAAAAAGAAGTAAGAGAAATATTAGCTTTTGGTGCGCAAAAAGCTAGAAAAATTGCAGCTGCTAAAATGGAAATTATTAGAGATGCTGTTGGACTAATTTAAAATTTAAAAAGAGAATTACCTATGATGCCAACTGTTGAAGAAATAGCTGTTAAAACTATCGTTTCTATATCTATAGAAAGACCACTAAAAGAAGCCATAAATAAAATGGCTTCATCAAATCTTAGAGATATTGTTGTAATTGAGAATACAAAAGATAATCATAAAAAATTCTTTTTACTCACTATTAATGATTTAATAGACTATAAACTTGGAAATACAAATGGAGATATTTTATTAAAAGATTTAGAACTCACTAAAGCAAAAGTTTTAAAAAGAGATTTAAATATTTTAAATGTTTTAAATGAAGTTGATGATACAGATAAATATATGGTTATTGTGGAAAATGATGAACTAATTGGAATTGTATCCTACACAGACATTATAAATAATATTGACCCAAAAATTTTGATGAAAAGACAAACTATTGCAACTTTGATTTTACAATACAAAGCTACAACTGCATATGAAAATACATCAACTATTCAAGCTATTAGATTAATGAAAGATAATAATAGTGACTCTATTATCATAATTGATGATGAACATAAACCCATTGGAATTTTTACAACAAAAGATTTCATAAATCTTATTCATTTAAATTCTGATTTATGTAAGCCTATTAGTCTTTATATGACAAGACCTGTTCTGACTTTGTCGGAATATTCAACAATATCTGAAGCTATTGATTTTATAAGAGATAAACATTTCAAAAGAATTGTTGTTACAAATGAAAATCATGAAATTACAGGAATTCTTACACAAAAAGAATTATTAAGAATTATCTATAATAAATGGATAGATTTTATCAAAGAAGAAGGTGATAAAATATCAAAAATTAATGAAGAGTTATTATCAAAAGCTACCAAGCTTGAAGAAAAAGCCTCTTTCGACTTTTTGACAAAACTATATAATAGAAGAAAATTTAACTCTTTTTTAGAGTATGAAATTTCAAAAGCAAATAGATATAGTGAACAACATCTATCTTTATTACTAGTAGACATAGATTACTTCAAAAATGTAAATGATAGTTATGGCCATTTAGTTGGAGATTATGTTCTTCAAGAAATAAGTAAAATTTTAACTGTTTGTTCAAGAGATACAGATATTGTTGCTCGGTGGGGAGGAGAAGAGTTTGTTTTAATGCTTCCTCAAACAAATGTTGAACAAGCTTTTTTGGTTGCTGAAAAATTAAGAGCAACAATTGAAAAACATAAATTTGATGATGTAAAACATATTACTTGCTCTATTGGGGTAAGTCAATTTCATAAAAATGAAGATAAAGAAACTCTATTTAAAAGAGTTGATGAAGCACTTTATAAAGCTAAAAAAGCTGGAAGAAATAGAGTTGAAATGGAACATTTTGGAACTATATCTTAATGGTGAAGTTATAAAAGTTTAACTTTTATAACTTCATTCACACTATTTGAAATATCTTCAACTCTTTTTTGCCAAAGTTTTCCAAACTCAAGTTTCTCATCATTTGTTGCTTTTCCTTGAAGAGATTTTTCCATTAAAAAATTCATATCCTCGTGAGGTTTTACACTTGAGGCATCATAAAAAATATCAACACTTTTTAAAGTATCTATTCTTGTAAATCTTACATTTGCACCATTTATATCTTGTTCAAATTTCATTAAATGATTTCTATCATATTTTCCAGCAAGACCTTTAAAGCCATTAGTTGTAGCTGCTCCCGTGATATTCATAATCACATTTCCAATAGCTCCTGCAACACCAGTAGTTTGGCTTTCTCTAAATTCAACAATAATTTCGCCACGTTTTGGGATTTCATTTTCATATAAAGCTTCTAAACCTTTTAGCGTCATAAGATAAGCTCCTAAAACTGTAGGACAAGAGTGCCCTGCACTTTTTACAATATCTAAATAAGAGAATTCTACTATTCCATCTTCAAAAGCACCTAAAAAAGAGGCTAAATCATCTTGTAGTTTTATTGTTGGGATTTTATTAAAAAATTGTGGGTAAGTCATTTTAAACCTTTGTGTTAGCATTATTTGAGCTAACACAAAAGTTTTTTGTGTTAGGCTATTTTTTTACAAATAAAGATTAATTTATCAGCGTTTTCGTCTGTGTGTAAATTAAACTCTTTTATCTCTTGGATTTCAAAATTGCACTCTTTTAAAAGTTTTGTTAAAAACTCTTTTGAGTGATACTCTTGAATTATCGAGTCACTCTCTTTTGAAAATAAACTATTTTCTTGTTTTTCAAAAAGTGTAATATCTGTTTGAAGTTTGTTATTTTCAAAGTTTGCATCAATAGCAATGAATTTATCATCAACATCAATTGTAATACATCCTTGAGCAACCTCTTCAAATCCAAAAAGTGAGTTTACATCAAAAATAAAATAAGAACCTTGATTTAAAACAAGATTAGTTTGAGTAATAAAAGCTTTTAATTCCTTTTTAGGAATATAATTTAATACATCAAAAATTGCAGTTGCACAATCAAATTTCTCTTTTACATCTTCAAGTGCTATTGCTTGTGCATTTAAGTTTTTTTCTTGGCAAACTTTTATTTGCTCAATACTTAAATCAATTCCAAAATATTTCTTTTTATTTACTTTTAGATTCTCTAAAAAATATCCTTGACCACAACCAATATCAATGATATTATTTAGTTCATTTACCATTACAAATCGTAAAAACTCTCTGTGTAAAGTGTAAACTTCTTCTTCAAAATCTAAATAAGGTTCAACCTTTGCGTATAAATCTAATCCCATTATATATGTGCTTCTATTCTTTCTTTTAAATCTAAGATTAAATCTTTTTTAGCATAAAATGAGTTTTTATTTGCGATTAAATGTGCAGAGCTTTCCATAATTGTTGGGCCTATTTCTAAACCATTTTGTTTCATTGTTTCACCAGTTTCTACAATATCAACAATACAATCACAAAGTCCAACTAAAGGTGCTAATTCAATAGAACCATAAAGTTTGATAATTTCAACTGCCATTGCTTTTTGTTCAAAAAACTTTTTTGCAATAACTTCATGTTTTGTAGCAATTGTGATTTTACTTTTATTAAAATCTAACTTTTCACCTTTTCTTAATCCAAAAGCAACTTTACATTTTCCTAGTTGTAAATCAAGAAGTTTGATTAAGTCATACTCTTTTTCTTCAAGAACATCAAGGCCAACAACACCTAAATCAGCAGCGCCATGCATTACATAAGTTGGTACATCTTGATTTCTAACATTTAAAAATCTAAATCCAGCTTTTTCAAGTATTAATTTTCTATCTTCAAAAATAAACTTTTCACCAAAAGCTTTTTCAAATTTATCAAGAGTTTCCTCAGCAATTCTTCCCTTAGGCAATGCAATTGTCAGCATCAATAATCCTTTTCATGTTCTCAAATATTAAATCTTTTTTATATATGCTATTTTCAAAATATTTACTCAAAGCTAGCCCATCACCACCAGTGAATATAATATTCTTATTTAAACTTACTTCTTTGATTGGCAAAATGATAGATTTTAACATAGCATATTGTATAGCATCTTTCGTGCGAAGCGGTATTTTATCTAAATTTATATTTTTTTCAAACTCAAACTTTAGTTTTTTTGATATTTTTGGGTAACTTTTCATAAATCTTCTCAAACCCAAAAGTATAAATCCACCTTGATGATTACCATTTTCCATAATATCAACAGTGATTGCACTTCCAGCATCAACTATCACACAATTATCTTGAAAAGAACAAGCAATTGCTCTATCAATTCCCAAACCTTGGTATGAAGTTTGAAAATTTATTAGTTTATTTATATTTTTTGCATGGGGATTTTTTTTGATTAATTTTTTACTAGCTTTTTCATTTACAGAAACAAAATAAATCTCATCATCAAAAGTAGGAACTTTTTCATCTAAAAAATATTTTTTATGTTTACCCTTTATCAAAAAATGATAAGTTGTATTTCCAATATCACATAAAATCAACTCTAACACTCCAATCATTTTGTTTTAAATATTCTTTTGCTTTTGAGCAAAGAGGACTACTTATTAATAACTCTTTTTTCTTAAAATTATGGTCTAAATAAACTGCTAATTTTTCACAAAGTTCCATTAAATCGTTTGCATTTTTTCTTATAAATCTACTTTTTGAATCAACTATAAATATTGCATAAAAGTTGGAATCAACTGTAGTTCCAGCATAAATATCAATTTTTCTTCTTGAATCTAACTCTTTTGGGGAAATTTGTTTTATCTCTTTAAATAGTATATTTTTATTTGTGTAATATGTTGTTAATTTTTTCAATTTTCACCTTTGTATAAATATTATATCAAATGTATACTTTTTTCTATAATTTTTTGCCACTTATTTTGATATACTGCGAAAAAATTAATTTAAAATATAAAGTAAAATGAAAGAAATAGATTACCAAAACCAAACTATACTCACAAGAGGTATAATAAAAGCTGCTGTTTTAATGTCAGAATTTGGAGCAGAGAGTATTTTAATAGAACAAACTGCCCAAAGACTTGGCCGTGCATTGGGAATTGACTCAGTTGAAATATCACTGATTCCTTCAGCTATTGTATTAACAACCCTTTATCATCATCAGTCGGTTACAACAACAAGAAGAGTTCATCACAAACCAATAAATATGTCAATTGTATGTGAAATACAAAAAATTGTATTAGAACTTGAAAAAAATGAACATGATATAAACTATTTAACAGAAACATTAAAAGCGATTCAGCCAAACTACTATAATAGATGGTTAGTTATTCTTATGGTGGGGCTTGCTTGTGCATCATTTTCATATCTTCAAGGTTCAGATTTAGTTGCATTTTTTATAACTCTAATAGCCTCTTCAACTGCTATGTTTGTTAGACAAGAGTTAGCAAAAAGAAAATTTGTTTTAATCATAACCTTTGGAGTAACGGCATTTGTAGCAACTATGATTGCAAGTATCTCTCAGATAAATGGCATAAGTTCAACACCAAATATTGCAATTGCATCAAGCGTTTTATTACTAGCACCTGGATTTGCCTTTGTTAACTCATTTTTAGATTCTTTAAAAGGTTATTTAATGATGGGTTGGGGGCGTTGGATGGATGGAGTTCTTCTTACAATTGCCACTTCAATTGGAATAATCATAGCTATGGCTATTTTAAATATAAGAGGTTGGTAAATGAGTGATTTAATAATTAAACTACTTTTAGAATCTATCTTTGCTTCAGTTGCTTCTGTTGGTTTTGCAATGGTATTTAATGTTCCAAAATATACTTTGGTTTATTGTGCAGTTGGTGGTGCAATAACATATGTATCTAGAACAATATTTTTACATTTAGGATTAGGAATTGAAATTTCTACTTTTTTAGCTGCAACTTTTATAGGAATAATTGCTCTTTATTGGTCAAGAAAATATCTAATTCCAAGACCTGTTTATACAGTTGCTTCGATTATTCCTATGATTCCAGGAACTTTTGCCTTTGCTGCAATGATTTCTTTAGTTGATATGAATAGTCATGGAGTAACACCTGAATTAATAAAAATATTTATTGAAAATGGATTAAAAGCTGTTTCTATTTTAGGAGCTATAAGTTTTGGTTTAGCGTTACCATCTTTATATTTTATGAGATTAAATAGACCTATTATTTAGGAGAAGAGAAAGAAAAATCTTCTCTCTTTCCTTTTTTATAAATAAAATTGTTTTATAAATTCATCACTTACATCTAAAATTTTTCTTTCTCTTAATGACTCAATTACATCTTTTGTACAATCAACATCATCAGGCCATCTTCGTTTGAAATTATCAAATGAGTTTTTATCAGTTGCATCCAAACAAATAGTGTGTCCATCAATAAATAAATCTCTATTAGAGTCAATGTTATTTGCAACTCTCCATACTAACATATATGGATTAGTCACATCATTTTTAGCTGCGTCTACAATTATTAAAATTTTAATATGTTCAAATAGTGGTTTTAAATCTTCAAAAAGGTATTTTTGATTTCTTGTTTTTTCTATACTTATTACAGTAATTGGATTTTTTGTATCTTTGAAATATTGTTTTAAATCTTTTACTTCAGCTGTAATATTTTGCATTTTAGACAATAATTCACTATCTTCTAAAAGTGTGATTCCTAATTCTTCAATTTCATCACCAGTACAATCAAGTCCTAGTTTTCCACCAACTGCAAATTTTGGACTTGAGTGATCAAGGGCATCAACAACACCCCTAGAAACAAGCATATCATCAACATTTATTCTATTTAAAATATATTTTATAACCTCATCATGATTTGTTAAATCTGGTGCTTTTTCATCTACAAAAATAGCATGTTTTACAAAACTCATTTGCCCTACTCCCCAAAATGCATGCATCATTTGACTTGCATGTCCTGGGTATAAAGTTTTGATTTTTGCTAAAATTAGATTGTGAAATACTCCATTCTCAGGCATATAATAATCTATCAAATCAGGAGCAGTTGTTTTTAATAGTGGTAAAAATATTCTCTCAGTTGCGTGTCCCATATATTTATCTTCAAGTGGTGGTTTTCCAACAACTGTTGCTAAAAATGTAGGTTTTGCTTTTGATGTGATTGCCGTGATTTCCATAAAAGGATACTCTTCTTCAAGAGTATAATAACCAGTATGATCTCCAAAAGGCCCTTCAATTCGAAGTTTACTTGGGTCAACAAATCCCTCAATAATAAAGTCATTATCCCTTGGAACATAAATATCATTTGTTATTGATTTTACAAGTTGAGCATTTTTATTTTTCACAAATCCATAAAGCATAAGTTCAAATACACCAATTGGAAGTGGTGCTTGTCCACACCAAATATACATAGGATCTCCACCAATTCCGATACTTACTGGCATTTTTTTACCAGCAGCTTTGTATTCATGAAAAAAGTGATTTGAATCTTTATGAATTTGCCAATGCATTCCAAGAGTATTATCAGAATATACTTGAAGTCTATACATTCCTAGATTTTTTAATTCACCATTTAATGAAGTTGTATAAACTTGCCCCATTGTAATAAAAGGTCCACCATCTTGTTCCCAAGTTGTAAGGATTGGTAAATCTGAAAGTTTTGCATCAGTGCCTAATTTTATAACTTCTTGACACTCACCTTTTCCTTTATTCTTTTTAGGAATAGTGTTTTTAAGTGCAAATAGTTTTCCAAAAGTTGAAAGTTTTTCACTAAAAGTTGTAGGTGGTTTCATTTTAAGAAGTGACTCAATTTCTCTTCCTATTTTATCACCATCACCAATAAAAAGGTTTACCGCTTTTTCATTACAAAATACATTCATTAATACTGGAATATCAAATTTCTTATTGTTTTTTTTATCCACTACGTTTGTAAATAAGATTGCTTTAGAATCCTCTTTTTTAACTTCAATATATGCAATATGTGGAATTTCTAAATAAATATCTAATTCATCATCAATAATTTTTAGTAAATCATTCTTTTTTAATAGTTCAATCGCTTCTTTCATTTCTTCCCCAAAGTTAACCTAATAAGGTAATTAGTATAAATCTTATATCATTTTATCAATAAAAAATAGTTTATAATAGAGGTTTTACGTATGCTTGATAATATTGAATACAATTTTGATGAAGAAGTAAATAGAAAAAATACAAATTGTGCAAAGTGGGATGGATTAAAAAGATATTTTGGATATGAAGACCTAAATCCACTTTGGGTTGCAGACATGGATTTTAAAACTCCAAGTTTTATAAATGAGGTAATTATTGATGCTGCAAAAAATGCCTCTTATGGTTATAGCATAGATAGTGACGGTTTATATGAATCAATAATAAACTGGCAAAAAAATCAACACCATTGGGAAATAAACAAAGAAGATATTTATATGATAAATGGTGTTGTTCCAGCTTATAGTGCTTGCATTGAAGCCTTTAGTAATGAAGGTGATGAAGTAATTGTTCAAACTCCAATTTATCCACCATTATTTAAATGTGTAATTTCTAATAATAGAAAAATAGTTGTAAATGAACTAAAAAATGACAATGGTTATTACACTATGGATTTAGAGGATTTAGAGAGTAAAATTACTCCCAAAACAAAAATCCTAGCTCTTTGTTCACCTCACAATCCAGTAGGTCGAGTTTGGAGTAAAGAGGGACTTGAAAAACTTGCTAATATCTGTATAAAACACAATATAACAATCATTTCAGATGAGATTCATTCAGATATTACATTTAAAAAGTTCACTCCATTAGCTTCAATTTCAAAAGAGATTGCAAATCAAACAATCACATTAAATAGTGCTGGGAAAACTTTTAATATTGCAGGTTTAAATTGTGCTTATGCCATAAGTAAAAACAAAGAAATTTTAAATAAATTCAAAAAAATAGCTCAAAAAAGAGAGATCCAGTCAGTAAATTTCTTTGGATATATTGCAACAAAAGCAGCTTATGAAAATGGAGCTAAATTTGTGGAAGAATTAAAAAAATATCTTTTATCAAATATTAACTTTACAAAAGAGTATTTTGAAAAAAATAATATGAAAATCGATTTCTTTCCACCAGAAGCTACATATCTTTTATGGTTAGATTTTTCAAAATTTAATCTTTCTCATGATGAAATAAAAACTATTTTATTAACAAAATCTAAAATAGCCCTAAATGATGGTGTTTCGTTTGGTGACAATGGAAATAAATATTTTAGACTGAATCTAGCACTTAGTCAAAAAGCCCTAGAAATAGCATTAAATCAGATATTTCAAGAGTTTAGATAGCAAGAAAATAGCAAAGTATTACATTTTTTCTCACTATGTAGATTAATAGTTGTAATTATCTAAAAAACTTTATTATGTGTTAAAATTTGTGTACAATCAGTGAATAATATTAATAAATAGGGGAAAAAATGTCAACTGAATTAATTCTTGCCTCTGTTATATTTGTGGCAATAGGTTTTATCCTTTCTATTGTGTTTGTACTAACAAAATTCGTTGGTCCTAAAAATGAGAACTCTGAAATAAAAAATAGTGTCTATGAAAGTGGTGTTACAAACCCTATTGGAACTACAAATATTAGATTTTCAGTTAAGTTTTATTTAATTGCCATCTCCTTTTTATTATTCGATGTTGAAATAGTTTTTATGTTCCCTTGGGCTTTAAATGTTTTAGAATTAGGTTATTTAGGACTTTTTAAAATGTTTATATTTATGGGATTGTTGTTTGCTGGGCTAATTTATCTTTATAAGAAAAAGGCATTATCATGGGATTAGGAGTTGAAGCTAATTTAGGTGACTCTATTGTTACTACAAAACTTGACCATGCAGTAAATTGGGGAAGAACTTACTCTTTATGGCCAATGGTATTTGGAACAGCTTGTTGTGCAATTGAATTCATGGCAGCAGCTGGTTCAAGATATGACATATCAAGATTTGGTGCAGAAGTTGTAAGATTTTCTCCAAGACAAGCAGATTTATTAATCGTAGCTGGAACTATTTCATATAAACAAGCTCCCATTCTAAAAAAAATCTATGAACAAATGTGCGAACCAAAATGGGTTATCTCAATGGGTGCATGTGCTTGTAGTGGAGGTTTTTATGATAATTATACGACTCTTCAAGGAATTGATCAAATTATTCCAGTAGATGAATATATTGCAGGTTGTCCACCACGTCCTGAAGCAATTCTTGATGCAATTATGAGAATTCAAGAAAAAGCTCAAAATGAATCAATTCTAAAAGATAGAATCAAAGAGTTTAAAGGAATTTTAGATGCTTAAATGTGATTTATTAATTGATTCTAATGATATAAAATCTACTATTCTAAAATTAAAAAATGAAGATGACTATTCTACTTTATTAGATATTACAGTTATTGATTATTTAAAATTTCCAGATATTACTCCATCAAGATTTGCGGTAGTTTATATTTTAAGAGATGGTTCATTTAAAAATCAAATATCAGTAAAAGCTTTTATTAATGATTCTACTTTAGAAGTTATTTCTATAAGTGATTTGTATGGTTCAGCAAATTGGGCTGAAAGAGAAGCTTATGATCAATATGGAATTATATTTAAAGGTCATCCAAACCTAAAAAGGGTTTTAAATCATCATCAATTTATTGGTCATCCTTTAAGAAAAGATTATGAAATCACAAAAGGTCAGCTTTGTACTGAGTCAGATGATTTATTAGATGAAATGAATCCACTATTAGCTTCAAAAGGTTATACACCTGAAGATATTAATGATTTAATGCTTTTAAATATGGGACCATCACACCCTGCAAGTCATGGAACAATTAGAAATTTTGTGGCATTAGAGGGTGAAACAATTGCTGCTTGTGTAACAGAAATTGGATATTTACATAGAGGTTTTGAAAAATCTTGTGAAAATCATACTTATTCTCAAATAATTCCATATACAGATAGATTAAATTACTGTAGTGCTATTTTGAATAATATTGGTTATTCAAAAGCTGTTGAAGAGATGTTAAATATTGAAATAACTCCAAGAGCTAAAATGATTAGAGTTATTATTGGTGAATTAAGTAGAATCATCGACCATTTAGTTTGTAATGGTGCAAATATGGTTGATTTAGGTGGACTAACAAACTTTTGGTATTTATTTGCGCCAAGAGATAAAGCTTATGATCTATTATCAAAATTAACAGGTGCACGTCTAACAAATACTTATACAAGAATTGGTGGATTAGAATTTGATTTATATGATGGATTTAATGAAGATTTAGCTGATGTTTTAAAAGAGACAGAAACTGCAATTGATGATGCTTTATCACTTATTGCACATAATAAGATTTTCCTAGATAGAACTCAAGATGTAGGAGTTATAAAAGCAGATTTTGCAATTAAATATGGTATTTCTGGACCAAATTTAAGAGCTGCTGGAATAGCACATGATTTGAGAAAAGACAAACCTTATTATGGTTATGAAAATTTTGAATTTGATATGGTAATTGGAAGTCATGGTGATATTTACGACAGAATGATGTGTAGATTTGAAGAGATGAGACAATCAATTAGAATCATTAGACAAGCTATGAAAGAGTTGCCAGATGGAGCAATAAATGTAAATGCTCCTGGTATTTTACTTCCATCAAAAAAAGATGTTTATGGAAATATTGAAGGTTTAATGAATCAATTCAAATTAACATTTGAGGGAATTAAAGTTCCAAAAGGTGAATATTACTCTTCAACTGAAGCTGCAAATGGAGAATTAGGATTCTTTATTGTTAGTGATGGAAGTGGTAGACCTTATAAAATCAAATGTAGACCACCATGTTTTTATTCACTAGCGGCCTTTTCAAAAATTGCTGAAGGTGGAATGTTAGCAGATGCAGTTGTAACAATGGCAAGTATGAATTTTATTGCAGGGGAGTTTGATAGATAATGAACAGTTTTGAATACACACCTGATAATGAAATAAAATTTCAAGAATATATAACTAAATATCCAAAAATTGATTCTGTTATGTTACCAGCACTTTGGCTGGTTCAAGAACAAATTGGATGGATTAGTCCTGAAGCTATGATTTATGTAGCTGATAAATTAGGGAAAACTCCAATTCAAGTATATGAAGTTGCAACTTTTTATACAATGTTTAACCTAAAACCAATAGGAAAACATCATATTGAGCTGTGTAAAACACTTTCTTGTATGTTGTGTGGTTCACAAAAAATCAAAGATTACATCAAACAAACAATTGGAATTGATGCTGGACAAACAAGCGAAGATGGTCTATTTCACTTAAGTGAAGTTGAATGTCTTGGTGCTTGTAGTGGCGCTCCCATGTTTGCTTTAGACGGTGTTTATCATGAAAAATTAACTACACAAAAAGTTGATGAATTAATCAAGGAGTGCAAAAAATGATAACAAAAATTGTAAGCAAAAATTTTGACATTCCAAATTCTCATAAATTAGAAGTTGCCCTTGCAAATGGAAGATACTCTTCAATAGATAAATTATTTTCTATGACACCTGATGATATTATAAAAGAAGTGACAAAATCAGGACTTAGAGGGAAAGGTGGTGGTGGAGCTGCTTGTGGACCTAAATGGGAATTAATGCCTAAAAACGATCCAAGACCAGCTTTTTTAATCGTAAATGGGGATGAATCAGAACCAGGAACTTTTAAAGATAGACAAATTTTCCAATACGACCCACATCTTTTAATTGAGGGAATTATTTGCTCTTGTTATGCAATTAATGCACACCATGCATATATTTACATAAGAGGTGAATATAAATTTTTTATTGATAGATTAAATGAAGCGATAAAAGAAGCCTACCAAGCAACTATTATTGGTGATAAAATCATGAATAAATATGATTTTAAACTTGATATTACAGTTCACAGAGGTGGTGGAGCTTATATTTGTGGTGAAAAATCAGCACTTATTGAATCACTTGAAGGTAAACGAGGTCATCCAAGACTTAAACCTGCAGGTAAAGAGTGTGAATGGTTCTTTGATAATCCAGCAACTGTAAATAATGTTGAAACGATTGCCAGTGTACCAAATATTGTAGAAAATGGTGCAGAGGGTTATACAAAATATGGAACTGAAAAATCACCAGGAACTATGCTATTTGCCATTTCAGGACCTGTAAAAAATCCAGGTGTTTATGAAATGGCATATGGAAATAAAATGATAGATTTTCTAAATCAAATTGGCGGAGGAATGATAGACGGAAAAAAATTAAAAGCAATTATCCCAGGAGGTTCATCGTGTCCTATTTTGACAGCAGATGAAGTACAAAGAGCTGTATTAGATTATGAATCAATGGGAGAAATTGGTTCAACTTTAGGTACAGGAGGAATGATAGTTATTGATGAAGATACATCTATGGTTGATGTAGCTAAAAATTTGATAGAGTTCTATCACCATGAGTCTTGCGGTCAATGTACACCTTGTAGAGAGGGTACTGGCTGGATTGATAAGATTTTGAAAAAAATCTTAAAAGGTGAAGGTTCGAGTGAGGATTTAAATACAATACTTGATGTATGTAATACAATGAATGGAAAAACCGTTTGTGTTTTTGCACCAGCTGTAAAAGACATTATTTCAAGTATCATAAAAAAATTCCCTCACGAATTTAAAACATATTTTAAAAACTAAAAAACTAAAAACTAAACTTTAATAAACAGGAGAAATTTATGGCTAAAAGCACAATGACGTTAACAGACAACAGAAATGGTAAACAATATGAATATAATATTATTGATGGTACAAGAGGACCAAGCGTTGTAGATATTTCTACATTTTACAAAGATTCAGGTATGTTCACATACGACCCAGGTTACACATCAACTGCATCATGCGAATCAAAAATTACATTTATTGATGGTGAAAATTCTGAGTTAAGATATAGAGGTTATGATATTACTGATTTAGCTGGTAAACACTCTTTCTTAGATGTTTCTTATTTATTAATGAGAGGAAAACTTCCAACTCCTGAAGCTTCTAAAAACTTTGATTTAGAAATCAGACATAGATCATTCTTAAATGAAGGAATCATTAGATTATTTGAAGCATTACCAGATGGTGCTCACCCGATGGCAACAATGGGAGCTGCTACTATGGCACTTGCTGCGTTCTATAAAGATCACTTACATTTAGAAGATGAAGAAGCATTTAAAATGATGAGAAGAAGAATCTTAGCTAAAATGCCAGTAATTGCTGCAATGGCTTATAGAAATTCAATTGGTACTCCACTAATTTACCCAGATGTAAATAGATATTTCACTGAAAACTTCTTATATATGTTAAGAGCATATCCAGGTGGAAGAATGAAATATTTAGGTGATGGTAAAAATGACGAAATCAAACAAGTTGAAATTGATGCACTTGATGCAATCTTAACTTTACATGCTGACCACGAACAAAATGCTTCTACTACAACTGTAAGAAATGTTGGTTCAACTGAAGCTCACCCTTATGTTGCAATTGCTTCTGGTATCTCTGCATTATGGGGATCAGCTCATGGTGGTGCAAATGAAAAAGTTATGGATCAATTAAGATTAATTGGTGATGTTAAAAATGTACCAACTTATATTGCAAAAGCTAAAGACAAAAATGATCCATTTAGATTAATGGGATTCGGACATAGAGTATATAAAAACAGAGACCCAAGAGCTGAAACATTAAAAGGTTTACAAGATAAATTAAAAGAAGAGTTAAAACTTGACTCTAAATTACTTGACATTGCACATGCTGTTGAACAAGCTGCGTTAAATGATGATTACTTCAAAGAAAGAGGTTTATATCCTAATATTGACTTCTATTCAGGTGTAATTTTAACTGCACTTAAAATTCCTGTTGAAATGTTTACTCCAATCTTTGTTATTGGTAGAACTCCAGGATGGTTAGCTCAATGGTCAGAATTAAAACAAGATCCAAAACATAAAATTGCAAGACCAAGACAATTATATACAGGTAACTAAGAATTACAAACTTCCATCTAAGGGATAATAAATGAGCGAAATGGTTAATATCACGATTAATGGAGTTGAAATGCAAGCTAGTAAAAATAGCTTGCTGATTGACAAATTATTGGATGAAAATATCCATATTCCTCACTTTTGTTATCACCAAGCACTTGGTAAAGATGGAAATTGCAGAATGTGTATGGTTGAAATTGAGGGTCAAAAAAGACCTCAAATCGCCTGCGACACACCTGTAAAAGATGGAATGATTGTAAGAACAATGGGAAAAAATATCGAAAAAGTAAGACGAGATATTCTTGAACTTGAACTTATAAATCATCCAATTGACTGTCCAACTTGTGATCAAGCGGGAGAGTGTAAACTTCAAGATTATTATATGTTATCTGGTTTTTATGAATCAAGAATAAATGTAGAAGCAAAAAATCATGCAAGAAAAAGAATCGACTTAGGCTCAAATGTAATGCTTGATGAAGAAAGATGTGTACTTTGTACAAGATGCGTAAGATTTTGTTCTAAAATTACTAAAACTAATGAGTTAGGTGTAATTAATAGAGCAGACCATTCGGTTATTGGAACTTTTCCAGGACGACCATTAAGCAATCCATATGCCATGAATGTTATTGATATTTGCCCAGTTGGAGCATTAACAAATAAAGACTTTAGATTTAAACAAAGAGTTTGGTTTTTAGAAACTTTTGATGCAATTTGTAATGGTTGTTCAAAAGGGTGTAATATTTATGTTGATCATAGAAAAGAAAAATATAAAGATGACCAAATTTTCAGATTTAGACCTAGAATAAATAAAAGTGTTAATGGTCATTTTATTTGTGATTATGGAAGATTATCTTATAAAAATGAGAGTGATAATAGATTTGAAACTCCATTATTAAATAAAATTCCTACAGTTATTGATAATACAATTACAAATTTATTTAAAGAATTAACAACAAATAAAAATATCTTATTCGTATTAAGTGCAAATCTTTCATATGAAGAGATGCAAAATGTAAAAAATTTAGCTTCAAAATTAAATGGAAATATTTCAGGATATTCACCTGATACTTTTGATCAAGACTTTGCAGATGATTATTTAAAAACATCTGATAAAACTGCGAATAGAACTGCTTTTAAAGAATTAGAAATAGATGAAACAAAAGAGTATTTTGAATCAAAACTAGAATCTGCTTCTTTAGTAATAATCATTGAAAATAGCTATTTTGAAAATAATATTAAATTATTAGAAAACAAAAAAGTTATCTCTTTATTTAGCCATAATTGTTTAACTATAGAACATTCAAATATTGCAATTCCTATTGCTTCATTTTATGAAAAATCAGGAATATACATAAATAAAAATGGTATTAAACAAAAAGTAATATCTAAAATTAACAAAAACAATCAAAAAGAGACAATAACTACTATAATAGAACATTTAAAATCTATGATTGAAAAAGGAACTCTATGAGTACTTCATCAATAATTATCATAATTGCAAATATTGTTATTGCAGTAATTCTAGCTGTTGGTTTAACTCCACTTTTTGTATGGTGGGAGAGAAGAATTTCTGCATTTATGCAAGATAGAAGTGGACCAAACAGATGTCATATTGGGCCATTTAGATTAGGTGGAATAATCCAAAGTATTGCAGATATGGTAAAACTGATATTCAAAGAAGATTTTGTACCCTCACATATTAAGTATAAATTTTTATTTACAATATCACCCGTTATTGTTTTTATCTGTTCATTTCTGACTTTTGCAGCTATTCCCTTTGCTGATGTTTTAGTTATTGATGGAAAAGAAAATATCATGCAAGCAATCCCTACACAATTGGGAATCATGTGGTTTTTAGCATTTGCAGGATTAAGTGTTTATGGAATAATTTTAGGTGGTTATTCTTCAGGAAGTAAATATGGACTTTTAGGTTCAATCAGAGCTTCAGCACAAGTTATCTCTTACGAAGCCGCTATGGGATTATCAATTATCTCTATGCTTATATCTTACGGTTCAATTCATTTAACAGATATTGTAAATGCACAAGCTGGAACATATCTAGAAGTTGTTCCAATGTGGGGAATATTTATTCAGCCACTTGCTGCAATTATTTTTATAATTTGTGCTTTTGCTGAAACAAATAGAGCTCCATTCGATTTAGCTGAGGGTGAATCAGAATTGGTTGCTGGTTATCATACAGAATATTCTGCTATGAAATTTGGACTTTTTCAAGTTGGTGAATATGGAGCAATGAGTGCTTCAAGTGCTATTATTGTAACTCTGTTTTTTGGTGGTTATCAAATTCCTTGGTTAGATACTCAAGCAATTCAAAGTAATATAAATTATATTATTTTAGCAATTATTATAATTATTCCAATAAAAGTTTATTTTTTAACTTCTTGGATGAAAAAGAATAATAAAGCAATAGGTAGTGATAAATCAAGGGAGAAAGAGACAAAAATATTAACTTCTGTTTTTTGGTTTTTAGCAATTGCAATTGCTCTTTTATTAATCTCATTTTTAATTTTTGGACTTGGAACAAATGGCGTAAATATAGCAACTGCAATTATTCAAGTTGGAACTTTTTTAATAAAATTCTTTATGATGGCTTTTGTTTATATTTGGGTTAGATGGACTGTTTTAAGATTTAGATATGACCAATTACAAATGTTAGGGTGGAAAGTGCTAATTCCATTAGCCCTTTTAAATATCATAATTACAGCAATTGTTGTTGTAGTAAGAGGAAGTTAAAATGGGAATAAAAGTAGTACCAAGATACGGAAAATCATTTAAAGATAAACTCTATCTTCCTGCAATTGCAGGGGGAATGAAAACAACGCTTAAACACTTTATACATAATATAAAAGATAATAATAATCTAAGAACAATGCAATATCCAGAAGTTCAACCTACAGATTTAAATGAAAGATATAGAGGTGTTCATAGACTTACAAAACATGAAAATGACACTGAAAAATGTGTTGCATGTTTTATGTGTGCAACGGCATGTCCAGCTGATTGTATTTTTATAGAAGCTGAAGAGCGATTTGATGGGTACGATGAAAAAAGACCAAAAGAGTTTAAAATAGATTTATTAGAGTGTGTATTTTGTGGATATTGTGTAGAAGCTTGTCCTTGTGATGCAATTAGAATGGATACGGGAATTTTTTCATTTACGGCAAGTAAAAGAGAAGATTTTGTACTTGATAAAAAAGCTTTAATGGCAAATGAAAGAGCAAAGGATTTAAACAATGGCTGATTTAATTTTTATTGCCTTAGCATTTTTAGCAATTAGTGGTGCAATTGCAATGATTGTATATGCTAATCCCATGTATAGTGCCCTTGGTATTTTGATTTCAATGTTAAGTGTGGCTGGAATGTTTGCACTTTTAAATGCAACATTTTTATTTTTAGTTCAAATAATCGTATATGCAGGTGCAATTATGACATTGATGCTATTTATATTAATGTTTTTAAATATAAAAGAGAAAGATTTACCAAAAGAACCTAATAAATATAAGTTTATGATTATTGGGGCTTTTATTATGATTCCATTAAACATTCTTGTATTAAAAGCTGTTGCAAAATTACCTGCAAAAGATTTAACAATTAGCAATACAGAATTTGGAAATATAAAACCTCTAGGAATGGAACTTTATAATAATTGGATTATTCCTTTTGAGTTAATTTCTATTTTACTTTTAATTGCACTTATAGGTTCAGTTGTACTTGCTAAAAAAAGAAAACCTAAACTAAATGACAAAGGAGAGCAATTATGATTTCATTAACATCTTATGCTTTTGTCTCAATGATGTTGTTCTCTATTGGGGTAATTGGAGTAATTGCAAGAAGAAATATCTTTGTTATTTATATGTCACTAGAACTTATGTTAAATGGTGTAAATCTTTTTTTAGTTACCTTTGCTAGATACCACTTTAATATGGATGCACAAATTATTACAGTTATGGTTATATCAATTGCAGCTGCTGAAGCTGCAATATTTTTATCTGTAATAATTTTATTATATCGTTCAAGAAAATCTTTAGATACAGATATTTTCACAACTCTAACACAAGGAGAAAAATCATGAATACATCGCTATTAGTATGGATTATTTTATCTCCTTTATTGGGTGCAATTTTAAGTGGATTCTTATATTTTTACAATATTAAAAAAACAAAAATATCAGATATTTATTTCTCATTAATTGGAACAATAACTCCTTTTATCTCTTTTTTAATTACACTTTCTTTGTTTTTAAGAATGTATGATGAAAAAATCATATTTAAACAACAACTTTTCACTTGGTTAAGTGTTGATAAATTAAATATTCAAATGGCTTTTTTAGGAGATAATCTTTCAATATTTATGTCAATGTTTGTAACTTTTGTTGGGTGGTTAATTCACATTTATGCAGTTGGATATATGAGAGGTGACAATGGATATGGAAAGTTTTTTGCTTACTTTAATCTATTTTTAGCCTCAATGTTAATTTTAGTATTAGCTGATAATCCAATTATTTTATTTATAGGATGGGAAGGGGTTGGAGTTTGTTCTTACCTTTTAATTAAATTCTATTATGGAAAATCTGAAAATGTAGTTGCAGCAAATAAAGCATTTATTGCAAATAGAGTTGGGGATTTTGGTTTTTTATTAGGAGTTGTTACACTATTTTTTGCCTTAGGGCAAGTTGATTTATCATTTGCATCTATTGAAGCAAACTTAGGTAATGCAACAAATGAATTACTAATCCTTTCAGGATTTTTATTATTTGTAGGAGCTATGGGGAAATCAGCTCAAATTCCACTTTATGTTTGGCTTCCTGATGCAATGGCAGGACCTACACCAATTTCAGCTTTAATTCATGCAGCAACAATGGTAACAGCTGGGGTTTATATGGTTGCTAGATTTCACTTTTTATATAGTGTAATTGAAGAGATTGGAACATTCATTGCTTATATTGGTGCATTTTCAGCTTTATTTGCAGCAATCATTGCTACACGTCAAACAGACATTAAAAAAATTCTTGCATATTCAACTATGAGTCAATTAGGTTATATGTTTATAGCTGTTGGTTTGGGGTTTTATTCAACTGGACTTTTTCATGTATTTACACACGCTTTTTTCAAAGCAATGTTATTCATGGGAGCAGGTGGAGTTATAATGGCAGTTCATCATGAACAAAATATTTTCAAAATTGCACAACATAGAGCAACTTTACCAATTATTGGAACAACTTTTTTAGTTGGAGTTATTGCAATTTCAGGAATTCCTCCATTTTCTGGATTCTTTTCAAAAGATGCGATATTAGCAGCAGCATTTCAAGAAGGTCAATACTTTATTTGGATAATTGGTATGTTCACAGCATTTTTAACAGCATTTTATATGTTTAGAATGTATTACATAGTTTTTGTAGCACCAAATCATCACGATGAGCATTATGTTTATACTTCAAAAACAATTACTATTCCTTTATTGATTTTAGCTATTGGTGCTATTGGTGCTGGTTTTTTAAATCTTCCTGCTGTATTTGGAGGAAATCATTTTGTAGATACTTGGTTAGAGCAACTACACTCAAAACATATTCATATGAGTCACTTAACAGAGTATGTTTTAATGGTTCTATCGGTTGTAGTAGCAGCTGCTGGAATTGTAGTAGCTCATAAAAAGTATGCAAAATTTGATGTAACAAAACCAGAAGATGAAACTGGATTAATAGGAAATAAATTTTACATTGATGAAATTTATAATGTTTTATTTGTTCAATCAGCAAAAAAATTATCAACTTTTATTGATAAAGTTTTAGATGAAAAAGTTATTGATGCATTTATAATGAATTCTTCAATCGGTTTTGTAAATGTAGGAAAAAGAGTTGCTATGATACAAAATGCAAATGTTAGATTTTATGCAGTCTTTATGCTTATAGGCATGGCTACAATATTTATCTACTTATATATCACATTAGGATTATAGTATGAGTTCAGATATTCTTTCATTTATTATATTTTTACCTGCAGTTGTTGCCTTTGGATTAATGGTGACAACAAGAGATGTAAATACAATTAGAAACATAGCTTTTTTGACTACTACTGTAATTCTTGCTTTAGTTCTTAAAATCTATATAGAATTTATTCCAAGTGCTGGAATGCAGTTTGTTACAAATGTTCCTTGGATTGAAACTTATGGAATTAATTATTATATTGGATTAGATGGTTTTTCTCTTACAATTTTAATGATGATTGCTATTTTAATTCCTACTTCTTATTTACTGTTATGGGAAGGAAAAACTAAAGGTTATTGGATAAATATGCTTTTGGTTCAAACGGGAGTTACTGGAACTTTATTATCTTTAGATGTTGTACTTTTCTACTTCTTTTGGGAGACAATGTTATTACCAGTATTTTTATTGATAGGACAGTATGGATTTGACAACAAAGTATTTACAACAATAAAAGTGACTGTTTATACAATGGCAGGTTCGTTATTAATGTTCATTGCCATTTTATATTTAGGTGTTTCTTACCATAATGAATTTGGTGTTTGGTCTTTTGCTTATGATAAATTAATGCAAATTACAACTATTCCTTATGATACAAAAGTTTGGTTATTTTTAGCATTTTTAGCTGCCTTTGCAATTAAAATTCCAATTTTCCCACTTCATACTTGGATTATGGAAACATATAAAAATGCTCCAACAGGTGCAGTATTTTTATTATCATCAATCATGGCAAAACTTGGAGTTTATGCAATTGTAAGATTTATGATTCCAATTTTCCCAGAGATTTATGTTGAATTTTCAACTTGGTTTGTGGCAATTGGATTATTTGGACTTCTATATTTTGGAATAGCTGCACTTATGCAAGATGATATAAAAAGAATGTTTGCCTATTCATCTGCATCACACTTGAGTTTTATCTCTGCTGGTATTTTTTCCCTTAACTCTTATGGAGTAAATGGAGCATTATATTTAATAATTGCTCACGCAATTGCAACTGGAGCTCTGTTTTTACTGGTTGGATTAATGCATGAACAAACTGGATTTAAAACAATAAAAGATTTAGGTGGAATTGCAAAAAAAGCTCCTATATTTACTTTTGTATTTGCAGTAATGTTATTTGCAAATATTGGACTTCCAGGAACTAATGGATTTGTATCTGAACTATTAATCATTTTTGGTATTTATGAATTTAATCATACTTTAGGATATATTTCAGCACTAACTGTAATAATTGGAGCTTCTTATATGTTATGGATGTTCCAAAGAGCAATTTTACAAAACAGACCTGAGGGAACTATTGAATTAGTAATGAGAGATTTAAAAATAAAAGAGATTATTGGATTAGCTCCTTGGGTTATTTTAATTTTTGTAATGGGATTTTATCCAGAAGTTTTTATAAATAAATTTGAGCCAACTGTAACTCACTACTTAAATGATATTTTACAAATTGGAGCTGCAAAATGAGTCAATTTTTCTATTTAATTCCTGCATTAACAATATTAATAGGTGCATTGGTACTTATGTTTATGAGTATGTATGAAAAATTCACTGTCAAAGATTTTATTATTGTTTCTTCAATTTTTTTACTAATTGCTTTAGCTTTTACATTAAGTGTTGTTAATAGCTCTTTTTCAATTCAACCTTATAGAAATTTATTCAATAATGTTCTTACATTTGATAGTTTTTCAAATTTCTTTAATATTTTACTAATAAGTGGAACTTTACTTACTCTTTTAATAGGTGAACATTATTTCCAACACAGAGCCTATTTTAAAGGTGAATTTTTCTCGATTTTATTATTTGCTTTATTTGGAATGATGTTATTAGCCCATGCAAATGAGTTAGTAACTGCTTTTATTGCTTTAGAAGTTGCATCTTTTTCTATTTATATTATGGTTGGTTACAACTCTGATGACTCAAAAAGAGTAGAAGCTATTTTTAAATATTTAGTTTTGGGATCATTTATTGGAGCTTTTTATCTTTTAGGTGTAGTTTTAGTTTATGGAGCAACAGCAAGCACAAATTTAGCTGATATTTCAACATTTATATTAAGTGCAAGTCCAGATGATATGATTCTTTTATATATTGGATTGACTCTGATTTTATTTACATTTTTATTCAAAATTGCTGCATTTCCTTTTCAATCATGGGTTCTTGATGTTTATAGAGGTGCACCTATGGTTATTACAGCTTATATGGCATCGACATTTAAAATTGCAATATTCTCATTTTTCTTAAGAACTATATTAAATTATATTTCACCAATTATAGATTTCTGGGATGGAATTATAACTGTGATTATAATTTTAACTTTAGTATTTGGAACTTGGTTAGCAATTACACAACAAATTATAAAAAGAATGTTGGCAGCCTCATCAATAGTTCATACTGGATATTTACTTTTAGCTTTTATTGCATTAAGTTATAAAGATGGACATATTACAAATATTGATTCAGCCTATGCAACAATGTTTTATTTAATTGCCTATTTATTATCTGCACTTGGAGCTTTTGGATTGGCTTCACATATTATTTCTGAAACTAATGTAAAAGTTACCTATGATGATTTTAAAGGTTTAGCAAAAGAGAGACCTTTTTTAGCAGCAATGATGACAATATTTTTATTTTCACTTGCAGGAATCCCCTCAACTGTAGGATTTATTGGTAAATTATATGTATTTACAGAAGCAATAAATGCGGGATACATAGGACTTACAATAGTTGCAATATTTGCAACTATTGTTTCTGTTTATTATTACTTTAAACTAATTGCAATGATGTATTTTTATCCTCCAAAGGCTGAGTGTATTTCTCTTGAATTCAACGATAAAAGAGTTTCAACTTATGCAATTGCTTTTGTTGCAATGATTACAGTATTAGGTGGAATTGGTTCTGCAATTGTATTTTTTATTCCAGCTATGAATATTGACCAAATAATTAATTTAACTCAATTAGCTGTTCAATCTTTATTCATAAAATAGATTGTGTTAATAAGTAACATTTCTCTCTTATATTAATTAATTTTTTCACTAGATTCACTATCAATTAAAAGCCCTAATCAGGGCTTTTCCAAAGAGATTCCTTCACTTTTATTAGCTTTTTTTTTATAAAATAATAAAGATGTTTGAAGTAGTTTTAAGCTATTATTTCGCTATTATTCAAAAAAATCTAAATCGCAGAAAGGATAGCAAATGAGTGACCTAATAGAAGGTTATTTGGGGAAAACAGTTGAAGGAAGAAAAAGTAGATTACCTGCAAAGCTTGATTTTATACAAAGTTTTACTGGTGGTTTCTTAGGTTTATTCATGTGGGCACACATGTTATTAGTATCATCGATATTAATATCAAATGATTTTATGTACACAGTGACAAAACTTTTAGAAGGAAGTTTTATTTTTGAAGGTGGAAATCCATTATTAGTTTCTATTGTTGGAGTAGTTATATTTGTAATTTTTATAGTACATGCTGCTTTAGGTATGAGAAAATTACCAAGTAATTTTAAACAATATCAAATAATTAAAGCTCATTCAAAAAGTATGAATCATGATGATACTAAACTTTGGTTTATTCAAGCATTCACAGGTTTTGCAATGTTCTTTATGGGTTCTGTACACTTATACATAATTATTACAAACTCAGCAGATATCGGGCCTTACGAAAGTGCTGATAGAGTTTGGTCTGAGTGGATGTGGCCTTTATATATTTTCTTATTATTAGCAGTTGAATTCCATGGAACAATTGGTCTTTATAGATTATGTGTTAAATGGGGATGGTTTGATGGTGAAAATCCAAAAGCAACAAGAAAAGCACTTAAAAAAGTTAAATGGGCTTTAACTGTATTTTTCTTAGTATTAGGATTTGCTTCATTAGCTGCTTATATGAAAATTGGTATGGAAAATGCTGCAAATGGAACAGTTGGTCAAAAATATACTCCAACTGCTAGTGTAATCGAATATAAAATTACAAATAAAAGTGTTGGGGGAATTGCATAATGAAAATTAATTACTGTGATGCATTAGTAATCGGTGGAGGATTAGCAGGTTTAAGAGCTGCTGTTGCTGCACAAAAAAAAGGTTTAAATACAATCGTTTTATCTTTAGTTCCTGTTAAAAGATCACACTCAGCTGCTGCTCAAGGTGGTATGCAAGCATCTTTAGGTAACTCAAAAATGTCTGATGGTGATAATGAAGATTTACACTTTGCTGATACTGTAAAAGGTTCTGACTGGGGATGTGATCAAGTTGTTGCAAGAATGTTCGTACATACTGCACCAAAAGCAATTAGAGAATTAGCATCTTGGGGGGTTCCTTGGTCTAGAGTTAAAGAGGGATCAAGAGAAGCTGTTATTAATGCTAAAAAAACAACAATTACTGAAGATGCTGACAGACATGGATTAATTACATCAAGAGACTTTGGTGGAACTAAAAAATGGAGAACTTGTTATACAGCAGATGCTACTGGCCACACTATGTTATTTGGTGTTGCAAATGAAGCATTAAGAAACAATGTTGATATTAGAGATAGAAAAGAAGCTTTATCAATTATTCATGAAAATGGTAGATGTTATGGAGCAATCGTAAGAGATTTAATTACTGGTGAATTAGAAGCTTATGTTGCAAAAGGTACATGTATCGCAACTGGTGGATATGGTAGAGTATTTAAACAAACTACTAATGCTGTAATTTGTGAAGGTATTGGGGCAGCAATTGCTCTTGAAACTGGAATTGCAACTTTAGGAAATATGGAAGCTGTTCAATTTCACCCAACACCAATCGTACCATCAGGGATTTTATTAACTGAAGGTTGTAGAGGAGATGGTGGAATCTTAAGAGACGTTGATGGTCACAGATTTATGCCAGATTATGAACCAGAGAAAAAAGAATTAGCTTCAAGAGACGTTGTTTCAAGAAGAATGATTGAACATATTAGAAATGGTAAAGGTGTTCCTTCACCTTATGGTTTCCACGTATGGTTAGATATTTCTATTTTAGGTAGAGAGCATATTGAGAAAAACTTAAGAGACGTTCAAGAAATCTGTCAAATCTTCAATGGTATAGATCCAGCTGATGAAGGTAGAAAAGGATGGGCTCCAGTTCTTCCAATGCAACACTACTCTATGGGTGGAATTAGAACTAAACCAACTGGTGAATCACAAAACTTAAATGGTTTATTTGCTTGTGGTGAAGCTTCTTGTTGGGATATGCATGGATTTAACAGACTTGGAGGAAACTCAGTTTCTGAAACAGTTGTTGCTGGTATGATTATTGGTAACTATTTTGCTGATTATTGTTTATCAAATGATGTAACAATTCCTACTTCAACAGTTCAAAGATTTTTAGATAAACAAGATTCTTATTTAAATGAAATTCTAGCTTATAATGGTACTGAAGATATTTTCAGAATCAAAAATAGAATGCAAAACTTAATGGATCAAAAAGTTGGAATATTTAGAGATGGTGAAAACTTAAAAGCTGCGGTTGATGAGTTAGAAGACCTATTAAAAAAAACAAAACAAATCAATGTAAAATCTAAAGAAAGAGCTGGAAATCCAGAACTTGAAGAAGCGTATAGAGTTCCAAGAATGTTAAAAGTTGCACTTTGTGTTGCAAATGGAGCATTACAAAGAACTGAATCAAGAGGTGCTCACTATAGAGAAGACTTCTTAAAAAGAGATGATGCAAATTGGTTAAATAGAACATTAACTTCATGGCCAGATGAAAATCAAACTCTTCCAACAATTTCTTATGAAGCATTAGACATTATGACAATGGAATTACCACCAGCATTTAGAGGTTATGGTGCTAAAGGTATGATTATTGAGCATGACTTATCTGAAAAAAGACAAGCTGAAGTTGATGAAGTAATTGAGAAATTACAAGCTGAAGGTAAAGATAGACATGAAATCCAACATGCATTAATGCCATTTGACTTACCAATGAACTATAGAGAGAAAAACGAAAGAGCAGGAGATTTATAATGAGTATTGAAAAAGGTAGAGATATAACAATATCAGTTTTAAAATTCAATCCAAGAAGTAAGGTTTCAAAACCTCACTTCGTAGATTATCATTTAGAAGAGACTGCAGGTATGACTCTTTTCATCGCTTTAATGAAAATTAGAGAAGAAATGGATGCAGATTTATCTTTTGACTTCGTGTGTAGAGCTGGAATTTGTGGAAGTTGTGGTATGGTTGTAAATGGTAAACCAACACTTGCTTGTAGAACTTTAATTGCTAATTACCCAAGTGGTAAATTACAATTAATGCCTATGCCTGCATTTGAATTAATCAAAGATTTATCTGTAAATACAGGTAAATGGATGGATAGTATGTCTAAAAGAGTTGAGTCATGGATTCATAATGACCATGAAGTAGACATCTCTAAATTAGAAGATAGAATCGATCCAGATGTAGCAAATGAAACATTTGAATTAGACAGATGTATTGAGTGTGGTATTTGTGTTGCTTCTTGTGGAACAGCATTAATGAGACCAGACTTCGTAGGACCTGTTGGATTAAACAGAGTTGCAAGATTTGAAGTAGATCCACATGATAAAAGAACTGCTGAAGATTTTTATGAATTAATCGGTGATGATAATGGAATTTTTGGTTGTATGTCATTAATGGCATGTGAAGACCATTGTCCAAAACACTTACCATTACAAAATAAAATTGCTTACTTAAGAAGAAAATTAGTAGCACTTAGATAATTATTACGAAGGATTTACTCCTTCGTTAATAAAAAATATAAAAAGTTAAATATCACTAGTGATATTTAACTTTTTATATTTTAGGGCATTATGGAGTGACAAAATGAGTTTGGCAAATGATTATTTTTTACTATATCATGGTATAACTTTTGAGCAAAATTTAGATGTAGAACCAATTGAAACTACAATAAATGAAGAAATATTTACAATTTATGCATTAATAATTAGTGCCAGTAGAAAAAACTATGATAAATATTTACCTTTAACATCATTTAAGACATTATGTCAGCAAATAAAGGTTAAAAGTCCTTCAAATATAAATGAACTAAATCATTTACAACACAATATTGTTGAATCAATATTATCAAATAAATCAAAACAAAATATTTCTATTTTACACTCATCTTTTGAATATCTAAAAAGTGAAAATATTATTAATGGTGAAAATTATAATAAGTTAATCTCATTATTTGATTATAAAGAGTTAAATATTAGCGATGAGCCTTTAATAACAAGTAATAAAGTAGATGATGAGTTAGACAAATCATCATTCAAAGAATTAAAATCAACTATTGAAGAGTTAATATCTCAACTACAAACTGATATTACAAATGAAGAGATCTCAAAAGAGTTAAATAATACAAAAAACTATTTAAACAATCAAAAATTCTCTATTGGAATTACTGGTGTTATGAATGCTGGTAAGTCTACTATGTTAAATGCATTAATGGGAAGAGAGATTCTAGGAAGTGCTGTAGTTCCTGAAACTGCAAACTTAACAATCGTAAAGCACAATCCTACTGATAATGCAAAAGTATTTTATTGGAATCAACAAGAGTGGGATAGAATTCTAAAATCAGCAGAACAACTTGAATCAATGAGAGATTTTGTTAATGAAACAAATAGAATCTTTGGAGATGAATTAAAAAATTATATTAGACCAGTTTCAAGATTTGATGAAGTTGATATTAATGATTTATCTTCTTACACTTCAGCAGAAGCAAGTGGAAAAAAATGTAATCTAGTAAAATATGTAGAACTTGGTTCTAAACTTGACTTTTTATCAGATGGAATCGAAATAGTTGATACGCCAGGACTTGATGACCCAGTTATTCAAAGGGAAGAAATTACAAAAGAGTATATTAGTCAATGTGACATGATGTTACATTTAATGAATGTATCTCAAAGTGCCACATTAAAAGATGTAGAGTTTATCATTGATGCTCTACTTTATCAAAATATTTCAAAACTTTTAGTAGTAATTACACGAGCTGATACAGTTTCAAAAGAGCAATTAGATGAAGTTATCAAATATACAAAATCATCTATTGAAAAACAGTTACGAGCGCAAAATAAAGATTCTCAACTTGACTATATTTTAAAAACTATCAAGTTTATTCCTATTTCTGGAAGAATGGCACTATTACATAGAACTGGACGAGAGCAAGAAGCCTTAGATGCTAGTTATACTCTTGAGCAAACTGGTATTTTAGAAATTGAACAATATTTAACAGAGACTCTTTTTGGTTCAAACTCACAAAAAGGTGAGCTTGTAATTCAATCTTCAAAAAATCAATTACAAAGAATTATCGAAAAACAAACCTCTTTTTTAAACTATGAATTAAAGCTTCTTTCTAAATCAAAAGATGAATTAGAAAAAGAGCTTATAGATTTTAATAAAAGAAAATCTGTTAATACAAGAATCTTCCAAGCAATGAATGAAGATATTAACTACTATAAAAATGATGCAAAAGAGTACATAAACTCTTTAGAGACTTTTTTACAAAGTGAACTTATAGATTTACAAAATGTAATAAAACAAAGAGTTGTGGGAGACGTTCGATACTCTTTTGAAAAAACTAAAAAAAGACCTGAAAATTCAAGAATAAAAGTTATTGTTGAAACTGCAATAAAAGATGGAATTATTGATGTAATTAGAGATTATAGATATAAATTTATCAAAAAATCTCAAACTATTGGTGAGCAATGTGAACAAAAATATCATGATTTAGGTTTTACAATTGGACATAAAAATGAAAACTTTGATGCAAGAGGATTTTTCCAAGATGATTTTAAAGCTGGATTCTTAACATCAAATAATGAAGTTTTAGTTTCACAAGTTATTGAAGCTGTTAGTAAATCAAAAGATTCAAAACTAAATGAACTTGATAGAGAGATTGAGTTACTTATTAAAAATCAATTTACTTCTATTGAAGAAGATATTAAAGTAAAAGCAAAAAAAGTGAGTAGTTTACTCATTGAATCATTCTTTACAACACTAAATGCTCCATTAAAAACATTTGAGCAAAAACTTAAAAATGATGAAGAAGTTCTTCAAAACCAAATTAATTCATTTGAAGAAAATGACAAAAATAGAGCTCAATTATCAATAGATATTCATAAAAATATTAAAAAACTAGAAAGTATTTCTACAACAGTAAAAGGATTATACTAATGAGTGCAAATTTAAATATCCTAAAAAGTTTTGTAAATGAGTATAAAACTACTTACTCTTTACAAGAAGTTGTTTATGAAGATGGTTTAGTAGGTGACATAAAAAGAGTACAAACAAAACTACTTGATGAAAAATTTTTACCATCAACTCAACTTATTGGTATTTTAAATAAACAAATTAGACGGGCAAGATACCCAATTGAAATTGCAATTACTGGACAATTTTCTTCAGGTAAATCAACATTTTTAAATGCCCTACTTTCAAGAAATATTCTTCCAACTGGAATTACACCAGTTACATCAAAAGTAAATTTTATTAACTATGGTGAAGAGTATAAATTAAAAATAACTTATTATTCAGGTGCTCAAGAGTTTGCTCCAATTGAATCAATTGCTGATTTTACAGACCAAAGAGAACATGAAATGCAAGATATAAAATATCTTACACTTTATGCTCCAATGGATATTTTAAAAGATATTTCATTTGTTGATACACCAGGATTAAACTCTCAATCACAAAGTGATACTGATACAACAAGAAAAGTTTTAAGAGATGTAGGAGGAATTATTTGGCTTACACTTATTGATAATGCTGGAAAACTTTCAGAAGCTGAAGTTTTAGAAGAGTATATGCAACACTTTAAAAATAAATCTTTATGTGTTTTAAATCAAAAAGATAAATTAACTCCTGAACAAGTTGAAACAACTACAAAATATGTAACAGAAAAATTTGGAAAATATTTTGCTCAAGTTACTCCAATTTCTGCAAGAATGGCACTTGAATCAAGAACACATCAAAAAAGAGTTTTACTTGATGATTCATTTGAATCAATTACAAAAAAATTCAAAAATGAATTAAATAATAATATGGGTATTTCATCTTTAGACTTTTTCAAAGAATCTTTTGAAGAGTTCCATAAAAAAGTTGAAGAGATTAATACAAAAGATATGTCTGGAGATATGAAACTTTTAAAAGAGTCAAATATCAATGAAGTTTTAGAATTTATTGAAAATATCATAAGACCACAAGCTGCTGATGCTAAAGAGTTTGCAATCAAAAAAGATTTAAGAGGTCTTTGTGATATTTTAATTAAAGAGTATGAAACAATTACAAAAATCTATGATGCTTTAATTGAAATTTTAAAAGGTTGTGAAAATTCTGTTATTGAACATTTTGAAGGTATTTATAAAAAATATTCAAAAGAACTATTTAATATCTATAACTCAGTAGAAACTATCATGGAAAAAATCGCCCATGAAACATATAAAAATATCAAGAAAAAATCTGCTTATAGATTTGAAGAGACAAAAAGCTTTTTAGGTGCAAAAATTGAAAAATTCGATTATGAAACTTTTTGGATTGATTCAGACAGCATCTATAAAAAACTTTTTTATGATGACCAAACTATAGATAAAATGTTCAAAAGATCAATTAAACTTCTAAAAAATATCGAATTAGATACTGATGAAGCATTTAGAGATGCTTATAATATCATCAAAAATGAAGTTACAAAATGGCAAGAACCTTATGAACTTATTAGAAAACAAAGGGAAATTGCTTCAGATTTAGAGTTTTCAAATACAAGACACTTTGCAGCAAAAGTTTATGAAAATGTTTTAAAAACATATCACACAGCTATTTTAGAAAATATCTCAGCAATTAGAAAAAAATTCGCATATTTTAATGGTGCATTATCATATTCATACATTCAAACAACACAAGCAACTATTGCTCACTTTGAACAACAAATCTTAGAGTCAGAAGAGTTATACAAAAAAGAGCCATCAAAATTCTCTATTTCTCACCCAAGAGAAGATGAAATTGTTGCAAAACTAAAAGCAAATTTTGGATTTGAAAAAATCGAAGATTTCTTAACATCAAAAAGAAACTACTTATTTAAAATCGTTAAATATTCAAAAGAGCAATATTTAGAGATAAATGAAGATAGAATCAAATTTGTAACTTCAAGAAAAGAGCAATATTTAGAAAAAATCAAAGATTTAGAAAAGATAAAAGAAGAGATTTAAATCTCTTTCTTTTCTAAACTTTTTAGCTCTCATAAATTCCTATTTTTCCTATTTCACTAACTTAATTTATATAAAATAATATTTCTTTAATTCTGTGACACCAGATGTGACGTCAAAAAAGTATAATAAGAAGTATAAATAATAATTTAATTCAATTAAATAACTCTACTTAAAAAAAAGAACTTTTGATAGATTAACATTATCATTAAAAATGAGTTAAAAAAAGGAATAGTATGGAAAGAACATCAACTAATAGCAGTACTTATTCAGCTATGTCAAGATTGCAAACTTCAAAAATAAAAACAATTAAGACTCCTAAAGTAATAACTTTCATAGATAAATATAATGGTTTTTCATATCTATCATCAACAGATGAAGAAATATTTAGAGAAATTCTATCTGATGATAAACTAACAATGGAGAAAATGCAAAGCTTGACATATAAACAAGTAAAGAAAGTTGAAGATTTAATACTTTCTAATTATACTACGGGTGTTTGCGCTACAGAAATGCCTGTTGTAAAAATTATGGATAGGAAAATTACTTCAATGTTAAAAGCTGTAAGAATGACTTACAATGAAGATTTTAATAAAGCTTTATTTAAAACTGTTCAAACAATTAATAATAGTATTGAAAGAATGGATTTTTTTTATAGATTATCTAATAGCTTAGGTTTTAATGATAATACAGAAAGCATAAGAGCCATAATTGCTAAAACAAATAATTCTGAACTTAAGAAGAAATATTTACCCCAAAGTGATGAATGGATAATAAAAGATTATAAAAAGTTTATAAACACAAATATAAATGACTTAGATAATCTTTTGGAAAATCCTAATATTCTTGATGAAGATAAGCAGTTATATCAAAAATTACTAAATAACTTCATTACTCTTCAAAAGAATCATAATAAAATTACAAATAAACTAAAACATATTTAAAAAAGGGAAATTGTATGGAAATATCATCAACAAATAGTAGTGCTTATTCAGCTATTTCATCGTCACAAACTTCAACAACACAAAGTGAGAATAATTCATTTGATACACTTTTGAATACTCAAACTCAAGAAACAATACCCCCAAGTAAAATGCCAAGAACTCCAAAAATCGTTGAATTTCTTGATAGATATAATAAATTCTCGACTCTATCTCCAACAGATGAAAAAATATTTAGAGAGATTTTATCTGATAATAAACTAACAAAAGAAGAAGCCGATAGTTTAAGTTATGAACAAGTAGAAAGAATATCTGATTTACTAACAACTAACTTACCTTTATCTAAAGAAGAATTTGGAGCAATGCCAATTGTTCAAATGGGTGTAACTTTAACTGCAACAAGAGCAACAGGAGATAGACAATTTAATGAAGCTTTTTATAATACTTTAAAAGAAATAGATTCACCAATGGATAATCGTAAATTAAGTGGTGAAGTGTATACTAATCTAGGAGAATTATATAATGGGACTGAATACAATGCCACATTTAATTTTCCCGATTCTGCTCAACTTTGGGACTTTGAAAATATGCAAGCAGATTATGGAAAATTTATTAAAGATGTTATAAATCATCATGAAGCAATCATAGCTGATCCAAAAGTAACTAGTGTAATTAAACCACAATATCAAGAAATTGTAGATTTATATAAAATTCTTCAAAAGAACTACAATGAAGTAATAAGTAAAGCAAAAAATGATAATTCTGAAAATTCAACTTCTTCTTCAACTTCTTCTACTAAAACAACAACTCAAAAAACACAAAAAGAAGAAGCAAATATAGATAAAAGTTCAACTCAAAGCCTTTACGATGACATCATCTCTTTACTTAGAACTGGTTTTACTGTTGGTGAGTTAAAAGGATTTGAGGAGAGATTAAAAGGGATTTTGAAAATGATGCAAGATAAAAATTCTGGTAAAGATATAACTATAGAAGATATTAATGAAGCTATAAAACAACTAGAAAGAGAGATATTAGAAGCTAAGAAAAGTAGAACTGGTCAAGTATTAATAAAAACATCTGATAATACAGATTCATCATCAAATTCAAGTTCTGATTTGGAAAGCACAATTGGAAATATTACAAATATGTTTAAAGAAATAAAAGATAGCTCGAAAAATACAAATGCAAAGAATGAAGAAGAAACAAAAAATGAAGCCTATGATAGATTAAAATTATTATTAAAAATGAGCTAAAGGACGAATTACAACACAATAAGTTATAATTCGGCCATGAAATATATAAACCACTACCCAAAAGATTTACAAGATAAAATCAAAGTTTTGATAGAAAAAGAAAAACTATCATCATATATAAAAACAAAATATCCAAATGCTCACAGCTTTACAAATGATAAAACTTTGTACTCTTATGTGATGGATTTCAAAAACGAATACTTCAAAAAATATCAAGTTTCAAAAGTTATGTACGATGGAAAAATAAATGTAATCAACAATGCTCTTGGAATGCACTCAATAGTTTCAAGGGTTCAAGGTGGAAAACTCAAATCAAAAAATGAAATAAGAGTTGCCTCGGTTTTTAAAAACATGCCCGAAGAGTTTTTACAAATGATTGTTGTACATGAACTCTCACACTTCAAAGAGAAAGACCATGACAAAGCTTTTTATAATCTTTGTACTTTTGTAATGCCCTCTTACCATCAAGTAGAATTTGATTTAAGAGTTTATTTAACCCATGTTGATTTATTTGGAAAACTCTACTAAATTTAAAAATAACTAAAATGCTCTTTTATTGCGATACTTTAATGATAGAATTTTTTTATAAATTTTAAGGAGTTATGCATGAGCAAGTTTTTGTATATTACAGACCAAGATGAATACACTGACCATAGTTTTATAGGGCCACTATTTCAAAAATATTTAACAAAACATTTTGATATAAATACAACATTTTTTTCTAAAGAAAAATCAGAAATTGAAATAAAAGAAGATGGAAGAATTATTATTCCTGAAAAATTCAAACACAATATACTTTCTGAACTAGAAAAAAAAGGAATAAATCTTAACGAATATCAATTTGTAGTTATTAGAAATAGTACAGATTTATTAAAAGAAGTATTAAAACAAAAATCAAAATATAACTTCAAAGTTGGATTTAGACTCTCATTTCCTAAAAGAATTGCTAAACTTGAAACTGATTTGGCAAATAACAAAAAATCAATTTTAGATGTAATTAGTAACAAAATACAAACATATAGTGAAGTAAATTTAATAAACGAATGTGATATTTTCTTACCAACTTCTTTTCAAATGAAAAACGATTATTTCAAAGATGTAAAAACAAGAACATTTGTAATTCCATCTGCAATTGATCCTGAAGTTTTACACCATAATATTCAACATGAAGGAAGTGAAAAAAGATTCTTTTATGCAGGAACTTTGGATAAATTAAGAGAGTTTGAAATAATTTTAGAAGCATTTAGTAATATTCACAGTTCAAATTATAAACTTATGATTTCAACAAAAGACCCTGAATATTTAGATGATTTATTAAATAATTTCCCAGATTTAAGACTTAATATTGAGATTCATGATGCAAAAACTAGAAAAGAGTTATTAGCACTAATTGCCAGAGCAGATGTAGGATTATCGCCACTTCCTGATATTGCTTTATTCAATAGTTCGACTCCTATGAAAGTTTTAGATTATTATTCAAGTGCAGTTCCATGTATTATGAGTAACAACGAAAACAATGCTTCAATCTTTGAGGATAATACAAGTGCTTGGTTCACAGATTTTGATGAAGAATCTATTAGAAATAAACTTGAATATATTATCTCTTTATCAAAAGATGATGTAACACAAGTTGGAGTAAAAGGTCAAGAAAGATTATTGGCTGTTCGAAACTACGAAAGAATTGCAGCTGATTTATCTCACCAACTAAATATTTTATAAGAAGAGTTTTTCTTCTTATAATAAACATTGATGTAAATCATTTATCTAAAGCAAAATTTTTGATAGCATAACTTTTATTTTAAATGAAAGTTATTAGCTAATGAAAACATTTTTAAAACAATTTAAAAAAATAAACTCTGAACCTTTAGAAAAATCAAATCTTTTTTGGTCATGGATTGGCTCTTTTATAGGAATACTTGCAATTTCATATTTTCATCGTGATATTTTAGATGATACGGATTTAACTTTAGTAATTGGTTCTTTTGGAGCAAGTGCAGTTTTAGTTTATGGAGCTGTTAATTCACCACTTGCACAACCAAGAAATCTTATTGGTGGACATATAATATCTGCAATAATTGGAGTTATTTCTTATAAACTATTTTCTGGAAATATCTTATTTTGTTCTGCATTTGCAGTTGCTACTTCAATATTTTTTATGCAATTAACCCTCACTTTACATCCACCTGGTGGTGCAACAGCTTTAATTGCAGTTATTGGAAGTAACCAAATACATGAATTAGGTTTTTTATATGTACTTGTTCCTGTGACTTCAGGAGCTTTTATTTTATTGATACTTGCAGTTATAATAAACAATATTCCAAAACACAGATATTATCCTGAATCTTTAAAAGATTACAATAAAAAATGGTTTAGTGATGAATAAATCCTCAAGGGAATAGAACATGTATTAAGAGTAATATATCTGTGAAAAAGGATCTATTATGTTAAATTATTTAAAAAAAGCCCTAAGCGAAATCTTTGTTTCAAAATCAAAAAGTGTTTATATGTACAACAAAGAGAGTTTTACAAACTAGTTGTAAAACTCTCTCTATATTTTTTTAAGTTTTAATCTCAAAGAGTTTAAGACAACTGTTACAGAAGAAAAACTCATAGCAATTCCTGCATACATTGGGCTTAACATCACTCCAAAAATTGGGAAAAACACACCAGCTGCTAATGGAATTCCAGCAGCGTTGTAAATAAATGCCCAAAATAGATTTTGTTTAATAATCTTCATTGACTCAAAAGATAAATTTATACTTTTTAATACTGCATTTAAATCATTATTTATTAAAATAATATCTCCAGCATCTTTTGTTATATCAGAACCTGAATTTAGTGTGATTCCAATATCTGCTTGTTTAATAGAAGGCGAGTCATTTATTCCATCACCTACAAACATTACTTTTGCTTCTTTTTGAAGTTCTATTATAACTTTATATTTTTCATCGGGAAGAACTTGGGCATATACTTTTTCTATTCCTAATTTTTGTGCCACACTATTTGCTGTGGTTTGGTTGTCACCTGTTAATAAAATTGGAGTTATATTTTTTGCTTTTAGATTTGTTATTAACTCTTTAGCACCCTCTTTTATAGTATCTGCTAAAGCAAAAACTGCCACACATTTTTTATCAAAAGAAGCCAAAATAACTCCCGAACCTTCATTTAATGATTTGTTATAAAACTCTAAATATTTAGCTTCTAAGACAACATCATTTTTTTCAAGGAAACTAAGACTTCCAATTAATAGTTTTTTATCTTCAAAACTTGCACTTATTCCCTGCCCTGCAATGATTTGAGTATCTGAGAAGTTCTTGTCACAAGCTAGATTTTTTGCCTTAGCAAAATTTACCACAGCTTTTGAAATAGGATGTTCACTTTGTGTTTCAAGTGAAGCTAAGATATTTAAAAGTGACTCTTCATAAAGAGCATCTTTTACACTAATAATTCCAGTTGTTAAAGTTCCCGTTTTATCAAATACTGCATATTTTATATCTTTTATTAGTTCTAGTATTTCTGGATTTTTTATCAAAATTCCCTCATGTGCACCTTTTCCCACAGCACTTACAATTGCAATTGGAGTTGCAAGTCCTAAAGCACAAGGACAAGAGATAATCAATACAGAAATAGAAGCTAATATTGCGCCCATTGTGTCACCTACAATAAAAAACCAAACTAAAAAAGTCACAATAGAAGCCAAAATAACAGCAGGTACAAAAATATTTGCAACTTTATCTGCAAATCTACTTATTGGTAATTTTTTACTTTGAGCAGTACTTAGAAGTGCAACTATTTTAGAAAGTGTTGTATCTTTTGACTCTTTTAAAACTTCAACTTCAATAACACCAGAAGTGTTTAAAGTTCCTGCAATTACCTCATCGCCTATTGTTTTATAAACAGGCATTGATTCACCTGTAATCATTGAAGTATCAATATCTGCACTACCTTTTTTTATTAGAGCATCTGTTGATATTTTTTCTCCTGATTTTATTAAAACTCTGTCTCCCACTTTTAATTGTGTTGCTAAAATAGTTTTATAACTTCCATCTTCACAAATTAAAGTTGCATTTAAAGGGGCTAAATCCATAAGTTTTTTTAAAAAATCAGTTGCTTTTGCTTTTGAACGCTCTTCAAGTAATCGCCCTAAAAGTATAAAAGTGATAATTACAACCGCTCCATCAAAATAGATAAATCTTAAATGTTCAGGAAATAAAGAGGGAAATAAAACTACAAAAACAGAATAAAAATAAGCAGCACTCGTTCCTAAAGCTACTAGAACATTCATATCATAATTATTATTTCGTAAAGCCTTAAAGGCCAAAATATAAAATCTTGAACCAGCATAAAACTGCACAACTGTAGCTAGAGCAAACATTACATATTGATTTACTCGCATATTTTCTAAAGGGAAAAACATAAAATAAAACATAACAACTGCAATACTAGCACTAAGAATAAAAACTCTTTTTAACTCTTCGTATGCTTTGAGCTTACTCTTTTCTAAAGCTTCTAAATTTTCTTCAACTCCATAACCTAACTTTTCAATTTTATTGATTAGAATTTGTTTATCTAAGAATTCTGTATTTATATAAAACTCGCCCTCATTTGAAGCGAAACTTACTTTTGAAGACTCCAAACCTTTCATTTTTCCAACTGCTCTCTCTATTCCATTTGAGCAATTTACACAAGTCATGCCTGAGATGTTTAATTTGATTTTTTCTTTTGACACTGTTATTTCCTAACGTGATTCTAATAAATCACTTATATGAAAGTTATTTAAAATGCTAACTATTCAATAATTTCAAAGCCAAGAGATGCCATCTCTTCTTTAAAAATAACCTCTTTTTGGGCATCTTCAATTTCAACTGTTACTTCTTTTGGATTAGCATCCAAATTCACATCAATTGTTCCAAAGTCATCTTCTAATGAACCTTTAATTAGGTTTGCACAATTTTTACAAGATATATTTTTAGCTTTAAATGTTTTTTTCATAATAACTCCAATTTCTTTATAATTTTAATTATTCATTCTATCATTTATGAGATATATTATCAATTATCTTTTAAATTATTTTGATAAATATTCATACAAATACAAATATTGTCTTAACTCTTTTAGGCTTTCAAGTTTTGTTCCCTCTTCTATCCAAGCTTTTATATTTAAAGGAATTTCAAGGGGTTTTAATAACTCTTCTTTTTTCTCTTTAGAGATTTTTTCATGTTCAGCTAAAACTGAAATATGCCCTAGAACTGAGGTTAATCCTAAATCTCTGATTTGTGCAATCTCTTCTACACTTTTTCCCTCATTTAAAAGCTCGTAAGTTTCAAGATATGTTTTTGTGAGTTTCTTCAAGGGCTCTTTTTCTTCAAGTTTTTCAGAAAACTCTTCTTTTATCTCTTTTGATAAATTTAAAAAAGTCTCTCCATATTTTTCATATTTTACAAGACCAACGCCATTTATATTTAGCATATCATCTTTTATAATTGGCAACTTTAGGGCAAACTCTTTTAAAGTTTTATCTCCAAATATCACATAAGCTGGAACTTCATGCTCTAAAGCAATCTCTCTTCGTAAGGTTCTGAATCTTTCATAAATTAACTCATCAAAACTTAGCTCAGTCTCTTCTTCTTGGATTTTTGAAGCGATTCCTAGTTTATCACTATCTATAAAAAGTTTCTCTTTCCCTTTTAAAATCTCTAAACCTAAAGAACTTATTTTCAAAGCTCGAAATTCCCCTAAAGTAAGTGCTTGCATATCTATTAATTTATCTGCAATTGCTATCCACTCATTTTTGCTTTTATCAACTCCTAGATTATAAACACTTAGTTTATCATGTCCAAAATCTAATAACTTTTGATTTTTTGAACCTCTTAAAATATCAATAATATGATTTAATCCAAATCTTTGTTCGCTTCTATAAATGGCACTTAGAAGTTTTTGAGCATCCACACTCATATCAACCTGCTCAACTTCACCTTTTGTGCAGTTATCACATAGAGTCTTGCAAGCTTCTATCTCATCTTCAAAATAACCTGCAATCATCTTATGACGGCAATTATTGCTCACACAATATCTATACATAAACTCTAACTTATCAAGTCCTGTTTGCTTGTAAGCATTGTCAATGGCTTCTTCTATTTGTATTTTTCTTTTTACCTCATCAGATTTTGAGTAAAGCATATAAACATAAGACATGGCTCCATCACGACCAGCTCTCCCTATTTCTTGATAATAGTTTTCAAGAGTTTTTGGCAATGAAGTGTGTATTACAAAACGAATATTTGATTTATCAATTCCCATACCAAAAGCGATGGTTGCTACCACAATATCTATTTTTTCATATACAAAATCATTAAAAACTTCATTTTTTCTATCATTACTAAGTCCCGCATGATAAGCTTTTGCACTATATCCACTTTCACTCAAAAACTCAGCTGTTGATTCTGCTTCTTTTCTTGTAAAAGTGTAGATAATTCCACATAAACCTTTGTGAGTTTTTAGGAAGTTTAATATTTGAGTTTTCCCATTTGCAATTCGTGGTTCAACTTTTATATCAAGATTATCTCTTACAGTTTTTGCTCTAAAATGTCTTGGATTTTGCAAATTCAAAGAGGAAGCAATATCAGCTTCAACTTTTTTTGTAGCAGTTGCTGTAAATGCACAAATAGCAGTATTTGGAAAAAATCTTTTTAATCTATCAAGATTTCTATACTCAGCCCTAAACTCATGTCCCCAAGCAGATACACAATGGGCTTCATCTATTACAAAATAGTTTATATTTATTCGCTGTAAAACGGCAACAAACTCATTTGAAGTAAATCTCTCAGGTGCAACATAAATAAACTTTAGTTCACCATTTAAAAGCTTTTGAAGAGTGAAACTATTTTCATCATTTGAAGTGGCAGAACTAATCATTTCAGCACTAATATTCAAATCATTCAGTGCTTTTATCTGGTCTTGCATAAGTGCAATAAGAGGAGAAATTACAACAGTAGTTCCATTCATAAGAAGCGTAGGAAGTTGATAACAAAGTGATTTTCCACCACCAGTTGGCAAAATTGTCAAAACATCTTGTTTGTTAAGAATGCAATCAACAACCTCTTCTTGGAAGCTTCTAAAATGCTCGTGTCCGAAAATATCTTTTAGTATTTGGTATTTTTTATTCATTTGGGATGGTAACATAGTTTGAATAACGTGTCTATGAAAGGTTATTTAATTTAGATCTATTTGTTTACCATTTTAAAATAATTTAAAATATCCTTATTAATAGTCTTCCCTTTGTAATAACCATCATAATCTAACATTCTTCTTACTTCTTCTGTTTCAGGATTAATTATGTTTCTAAAATAAGATGAATTATGTTTTTCAGTTATAATGTATTCTTCAAAAATTACCCAATTATTTAATATTTGTTCAATTATTTCATTAGATTTAGTTTCATATTGATCAATATCTAAATTTTCTTCAAAATATTGAGAAACAATAGATACTACTGAATATTTACCGTATCGTAAAGAGTATCCATAATTAATAATTCCATCACGATTATTTTCTTGATCTTTAAATTTGCCTTGAATTTTACTCAAGTTTCTAATTGTAATATATGCAAAGAAATATTGTTTATACTTGTTACTATCTGTTAAAATCTGCTTGAATTTATCATTTTTAAATAATACTGTTTCTCCTGCCCTTCTTGCATTTGAAACATCACCTTTTACAGCTAAACATATCCTCAAAAATTGTACTCTATCAATAATTTTATTTCTATCTATATATTTATTATATAGTCCATCTCCAAATTCACCTTTTTTTCGCTCATAAAAATAGCCAAATGTATTATAAATCTTTTCTTGTAAATCAATTTGTATTTCATCATTAGAACGTCTATCTGCTTCAACAACTGGAGATTGTTGATTTGTTGCTTTTGATACTTCTTCTATCAATTTTCTTTTTTTCTTTTCAGACATATTATCATCTTGAGAAAATGTAATAATTTTTAATATCACTTCTTTATTTGAAAATATATCATTTTGATCTCCATTTTTTAGAGTATCCTCATATAATTTACTTAGAGTATAGGCAGTTTGTCCTCCATTAATTATTTGGGGATTAACTACAATCATTTGTGCTTGCTCTTTCTTACCAATTTTTTTATTTATATCTGTATTATCTGATAACATTGTAATACCATTATTGAATAATGCGAATTCATTTGTTTTGTTCTTTTTAACAGTATCTGATATTGCTTTATTTACTGTATTTCCTTTTAAATCTAAATAACTTCTTGGATTAAATTTCAAAATTGAATTTTTGTATTTATACATAATCTTTGCAATTTCTAAAATTGGAACAAATACTACTGTAATATCACATGTACCATATTCTGTATTTACGGAATAACTAATTTCATCAGATGTTTTTCGTGATAAGTTTAAACTTATAAAAAGTTCTGAAACATTATAAAATGTACCCGTAATTAAAGGAAAGAGTAGTTCTTGATAACATTTATCAAAATTATAGACTTCTCCTGCAAAACCACCTGTTAGTTTTTTTAATTGAGAAGGTTTTATTTCTTCTTTCAAGTTTGCTAGTATTATCGCTTTATATGTATATTTTCCAATATCATCAATTTTAATAATTTTATCCATCAAATTTAAAATTTTATTATTGTATTGTTGACCATTCTCACTTTCTTTATCACCATCTGTTATTCTATCAATATCCATAGATAATATTTCTTCCAATGCAATATCTTTTGTTTCAAAATTTTTTTGTGTAATTCTAAATTTAGATTGGATAAAAAAAATAGTTTTTGTATCTTTTTCAATATAATATGCATCAATTCCACCATCATTAGGATCATCTGTCAAAAATTCTTCTCTTTCCAAAAAATCTAATAATCCAAATTTAACTTTTAAAAACAAGTGAATATAAGACCTACTTCTTGCCTGATTTATTTTTTCAGTCTCTATTTCCAGAGGATGATATCTTTTATGCCCTTCAGGTGCTTCATTTCTTAATGTATCTAGGACATTTACTAAAATATTATATTTATTATTCAAGGTGATCCTTTTATTTTTTCTATTGTATAAATTTATTATTAAAATATAACTTTATTTATAATATTTTTTTAATATCAGATTTATTTGACCTTAAAGAAATTCCACTGACAAGTTTTATTCTTCTCCATATTAATCCTTGAATAGCTTAATTATCTTAAATATATACAGGTCTTCAATTCTCTCACTTTGTATGGACAAAGTAAGCAAAACCACCAACGGCTTCGAAGCCCTTTGGGTTCCTTCACTTATTGTTTTATCTTTTCTGTCTTGCAAAACTCATAAATAAATGTGCATTTAGCACATTTATTTACTCAAACAGTTGCAAGACTTTTCGAAAAGAGAAAACAAACGTTCAGCTTCTGTAGATGTTGGAATATGGGATAAGGACATTTGCATTTTTGATTTTCTTTTTTCATTGCTTCTACTAAACTCCATTTAAAAAAGACAGTTTGAATAATAGGGATTTATTCTGCCTTTGATGAAGCTAAGGTTTGATTCTTTATTTTCGGTGAAAAGTGAGGACTGTTTGAGTAAAAAAGAGTGACAAATTCACTCTTTTTTGCGAGTTCCGCAACGCATAAAATAAAGGAGCAAATCTTAGGAAGCTTTGCCTTCATCAACACGGCAGTCTTTTTTGCTTACTTTTTTGAGACCAAAAAGTAAGAGAAAGCGGAAACTTCCAAGTTTTCAAGAGAGCTTTTATTTCTCAAAATCTTAGTTTTAATAACATTGCAAAAGTAATTATGTGAATAAAAAAACTCGTAGTATATATTGAGGGTGTAAAAAACACCCTCAGATAGAATTATTGTCTTTGTTTCGTTTGATGAGCTGAAAACTCTTCTTTACTGATATTTCCATCTTTGTTAGTATCAATCTCTGAAAATGTTGGTTGATTACCAATATTTTTCATCATTCTACCTTCAGATTCTCTATCATCCATTCTTTTTTCTCGAGCTTCGTCCATCTCTTTGGCACTAATTATTCCATCTTTATTTAAATCAAAGTTTTCAAAATTAGGCATATTGTATCCTTTGCCCATGCCTTGAGCATTCATACCCTGCCCCATTCCTCTATTACCTTGATTATTTTGCATCTGCTTATTTTGACCTTTTAATAACTCTATTTCAGTCAATTTCCCATCTTTATTTGTGTCAAACATAGCAAATTCACCTACATTTCCTGCATTTCGCATGGGCATTCCAGCAGATTCTTTTTGCTCTATTCTCTTTTCTCTAATTTCTTTAAACTCTTTTTCACTTACAAATCCATCTTTATTTGTATCATAAGATGAAAAATCTATTGGACCTCTATTTGGTAATTCTTGTGCAACAACTGCACTTGTTAAAGCTGATAAAGAACCAACAACTACTAAACTTAACTTAAATATTTTTACAATATTTTTCATAATCTTGTACTCCTTATTTTGGTACCTCATTGTACTCTTTATTAACTGACTTATTTAAATTGATTTTTATTTCTACTATAATTGCGCATCAAATAATAGGATGTATAAATAATAATGGAATTTGGACTTGATATATATTTAATTCTTTTTAGTGTTGCTTTTGTAGCAGGACTAATTGACACAATTGCGGGTGGTGGTGGATTATTAACAATTCCTGCTCTTTTATATGTGGGAATACCACCAGCTGCGGCACTTGCAACAAACAAACTTCAAGGAACTTTTGGTTCATTCACAGCAGCAACTTATTTTATTAGAAAAAAAATGGTTAATATTAAAGAAATGAAGTTAATGATTATGCTTACATTTTTAGGAGCCGTTTTAGGTGGTTTTGCTCTTTTACAAATTGATGCTTCAATTTTAAAACAGGTTATTCCCGTTTTGCTTATAATAATTGGTTTTTATTTTTTGTTTTCTCCTACTATTGGCGCAATTGATAAAGAAAAACGTATTTCAATTATATTGTTTAGTTTCACTTTAGCGTTTGGGGTTGGTTTTTATGATGGTTTTTTTGGACCAGCTACTGGTTCATTTTTTGCCATTGGATTTATTGCACTGTTGGGATTTAATCTAACAAAAGCAACAGCCCATGCAAAAGTGCTAAATTTTACAAGTAATATCTCTTCACTTTGTTTTTTTATGTTTTTTGGAAAAATTTACTGGAGTATTGGTTTATGTATGGGAGCTGGACAAATGTGTGGTGCTTTAATTGGTGCAAAACTAGTTCTTAAAAATGGGCCTAAAATTATTCGACCAATTATTGTAATTATTAGTTTTGCAATATCAATTAAACTATTTTTATCATAAAAAAATCTACTCTTTAATAATACTTTTTACGTCAAGCACTTTTGAGAAAATAGTCCCAAGTGCTGACATAAAAGAGTTATGAACTTCACTTGCTTTTACTTTTTTATCTAAAAATACTAAATCTTTTGTAGTACAAGCATCATGGGCAAGAGTACAATCAAATCCTAAATCAAAAGCTGCTCTTGTAGTTGAATCCACACACATATGACTCATCATTCCACAAATTACTAACTCTTTTATATTTTGTTTTTCTAGTTCACTCTCTAGGTTTGTTTCTAAAAAACTATTTGGAAAATTCTTCTCTATAATGATTTCATTTTCAAATGGTTTTACATTTTCATGTATTTGAACACCTATTGTATTTGGTAAAAAATATGTTGCACCTTTTCGCAGATTTATATGTTGCACATGAAATACTGGCATATTATTTTTTCTAAAATATTCCAATAACTCTTTTGCTTTTAGACTAGCTTCCACGGGATTTACCAACTCGCAATTTCCACCTTGGAAATAGTCATTTTGAATGTCTATAATTATTAATGCTTTACTCATTTTTTCTCCTTTTTATTTATTAATGTTATTCCTATTATTACTGTTATTATTCCAACTATTACATTTAGTTCTAACTTTTCGTTGAGTAAAAAATACGAAACAATCGCTGCACTTACTGGAACTAAATAAAAAATAGAAGATACCTTTGAAACTTCACCATTTTTTATCATGACATATAATAGTGATAACGCTCCAATACTCACTCCAACTGACATATAAAACAGTGAAATATAAAACTCTGTATTCCAATCTATTTTTATATCTTCAAAAAACAAAAAAGGAAGTACTAAAATCGTTGAACTGAGTGTTTGTATTGTACCACCTGAAAAAACATTCATATGTGAACAATATTTCTTTTGATACAAACTTCCAAAACTCAAACCCAAGAGTGAAACTATCGACCAAAACAAACCAAGATATGAAGATGTTGAACTATCAAGTTTTGAAAATACTACAAATCCAACTCCAATAAATCCAATAATTAATCCTAACCAAACTCTTTTATTTATTTCTTCATTTAAAAATTTCAAAGCTAAAAAAGTAACAATTATTGGCTGTAATGCAATAATTAAAGCATTTGTTGCTCCTGATATTCCATAACTTATAGATAAAAATCCACCTATTGAAAAAGTTCCAACTGTTAAACTTCCAGCAATTGCTATTTGAAAAAACTCTTTTTTTGTTTTAGGAAATGTAACTTTCAAAAAATATGCAATCAAAAGTAAAATCAAAAAAGTGATAAAGAATCTTATTGCCAAAAAAGCCATAGGAGTTGAATGAACCAAACCATATTGAGCAAAAATAAATCCACTACCATATAAAAATATAAAACCAAAAGGTAATATTGATTTTTTGATATAAGGCATTTCAAATCCTTTAATTTTATTGACTAATTAGTCAAGTAAAACTATAGCAAAATCTTGACTGATTAGTCAAGACTAAAAAAAGAAAATTGATTTTATTTAAGTGAGTTTAAAAATAGTTCTAATTGAGAGATACAAATTTGAAAATAGTTACCATCTTGAGATTTTTTTGCAGTTCCTAAACAACCTTCTAGTGAAGCCACAACAAACATTGATAAAGCTTTTGTATCATTGTGTTTTATTTCACCTTTATTTATGGCTTTTATTAAAACCTCTTCAATTATATTTTCAAATCTAACATATACTTTTTCTAAAGCAATTTTAAAATCTTCATCAATTGGTGATAACTCTTGCATAAGATTGTTCAATTTACAGCCACAAGTAAAATCAAAATTATTTCTATTTTTGATGAGTTTTAATAATTCATCACAAATATTCTCTTCATATTTTAATAAAACAGAATATTTATCTTCTATATAAGAGTTGACTCTTTCATTTACAACTGCCAGTCCCAACTCTTTTTTAGATTTAAAATAGTGATACATTGAGCCTTTATTCATTGAGGCTTGTTTTAGTATTTTATCGATAGATGTTGCTGTATATCCATTGTGATAGATTTCATCAAAGGCTACATCTAATAATTTATCTCGTGAACTAATCATATTTATTCTTTCTTTTATTTCAAAATAACTTTTACATCATCCAAACTTTTTAAATCTGAAAACTTATTTATTAGAGTTGCTAATTGTACAACTTCATTATTTTTCATTCTAATACATCCAGCTGATTCATTTGTTCCTATTGTTTTTTCATTTAAAGTACCATGTATTCTAAAAGTGCTTTTTCCATCAACTTCATGGGTAAGATTTATTTTAGCTGCACCCATATAGTTGTATTTATCTCCAGGAAGAACCACAGGAGGAAGATTTATCCCTCTTTTTCTAAAGCTTTTAATCGTGTCAGCAGTTGGATACCAAATAGGATTTAAGGAAATTTTTGAAACTTTTCCAACACCAAAAGGTTTTTCAATATTATCTTTTCCAGTTGATACTCTAAAAGTTTTTATCTCTTTAAATTCATTATCAATTTTTGCTTTTAAACTCATTCTATTTGTTACTGAATCAACCTCAATTAAAAGTTGCTCATATTGGGCGACATCTGATAAAAAATTAGATGGATTCTCTTTTTTTACCTCTTTTACTTCAACAACTTTTTTTACTTGAGGTTTCTCAATTTTTTCTATTTTTTCTATTTTATTAGGTTTTTCTACTTCTTCTTTTTTTTCAGCTTTATCATAGTTTATAACTCTTTGAACATTTTGGATAGTGTCACTAAGTTTTGGTACATTTTTCTCAATAATTGGTTCAACTGATTTTTGAATTTTAGGAGCTTCTACTCTTTCTACTTTTTCAATCTTCTCAACTTTCTCAACTTTTTTGATTTCTTCAGTTGGGGTAGTTGGTTCTTCTATTGGTTTTTGGATTTTGGTAGGTAGAGTTTTTGCTTGTTTTTTTTCTTCATCAGCTTTGTCAAACTCTTCCATACTTATTTGTCTTAACTCTTCCCTATATTTCAATTCATCTTTAGTATAAACAATTGGCTTTTTAACTCTTTTAGCTGGTTCTTCTGCTAGTTTTTGTCCTTCATAAAAAGGATATGAATCTACAAATTTCAACTCTTCTATTTTTGGATTAGTTGATACTAACTCTAAAACTTTTTCACCTCTTCTTGTCCCATTTTTTACTGGGATTTCATTATCTTCAGTAATTTCATTTGAGGCTTCACTTAAATCTATAAATGTCTCATTTTTAGATTTTAAAGCAATTATCTCTTTTGATAACTTTTTAATAAAAGGTCTTTGTTTTTTAATAAATGAAGATGAAAATCTCATTGCATATTTTGCACTATTTTCATCATTATAAATTCCAGAATCTGTTAAATATTTTCCACTTTTATCTTTTATAATAAATACATCCGTTGGAGTATCTTCTAAAATTCTTTTTTTACAACTGATTGCATCTTCTAAAGTTGAATTAATACAAACAGAAATAGTGTATTTTTGTGTAGATGCATATATAAATGAACTAGTACTAAATATTAATAATAAAGGTAAAACTTTTTTAATCATTGTTCTAAATTATTCCTCATTTCCATAATGCTACTATTTTACCTTTTAATTCTTATAAATTTGTAAAATACTTTGAAATATCTACCCTTAAATCAAAAAAATTATGTTATAAAATAATAAATATGCTAAACTTCCAAATTAATTTACATCCGTTATTATAAGGAATTTTAATGTTATCAAGTGACAATTTTATAAATTTAGGTACTAAATTTCAAACAACTTGCAAACCAATGTCTAGAATATTTATCTTACTTACAATCCCAACTGCCTTATTTGCAATAATAGTTTTATGCTACTTGGGTCAATTACCATTAAAAGTAGAAATTCATAGTGTTATTTTAATAGGATTTATCTATTTTATTTACCTGTTTTTTGTAAAACATAATGCATATCATGTTTCATGCAAATTTAAAACTCAACACGAAAGTATGTTTTTTTCTCTAAAAGATTATGTTGATAATAATGTACTAACTATTGATAATATAACAAAAGCAAATGGAAGTGTTGAGGACTTTTTAAAAGATTATACAAGTAATCTAAGAAACACAAACTTTTCATCAATTGCCTCAGGAATTTTCCCAACACTTGGTATTTTAGGAACTTTTATATCAATTGCTCTTAGTATGCCTGATTTTTCATCTGGAACAACAGCTGCACTTGAACAAGAAATTACACTACTTTTAGGTGGAGTTGGAACTGCTTTTTATGTTTCTATTTATGGTATTTTCTTATCAATTTGGTGGACTTTTTTTGAGAAAATAGGAATGAGTAGATTTGAACATGACACTTTTTTAATCAAAGAAGATACAAAATCATTCTTCTGGACAAAAATTGATATTGAATCAATTCACATAAAAAGTAATCTTAATAATTTTTCTAAAATGTCAGAAGTATTTGAAAAATTAACTTCAAGTGATATGATGGACAATATAAATCTTTTAATAGAAAAAAGAGTTGGTTTACTTGATGATATTTTGAAAAAAGAGTTACTATTATCTTCAAAAATTGATGATAATATTGATAATAACGAAAAACTATCAATTATGTTAAAAGATATGACTTTAAATATGAGTACGACAATTAGAAGTTTTGAACAACAAAAAGATTCTTATGTATTAAGTGCTCAATTACTAAATAATAGTATTGAAAAACTAAATGGACATATGGACAATTTAAGTTCAGATAAT
>JAQTXA010000014.1 GCA_028689025.1 Aliarcobacter sp. | reverse complement strand
TACAGGAGTATTTAATAAGATTTAATTTGCTTTTGAAATGTTAGTAAAATAGTTAAATAAGTATTGTTTTTATATGTACATACATTTCATTAGCAAAATACATACATTTTAAAAGCCGTTTTACAACACTATTTAAATGAAAGTCCAACAGTTTTTTTTATATTAAAAAAACATAATAATTTTTGGGATTTAGAATATGTAACTTCAAATGTAATGAATTTATATGGACATTGTGCTGAAGATTTTTTATCTAAAAAATATAAACATGAAGATTTTATATTTGCTGAAGATTTACATCAATACAGAACAGAACTAAGACAAATATCAAAATTTATTAAAGATGAATATACTTATAAACCATATAGATTAGTTAATAATAATCAAATAATTTGGGTAAATCATATAATAAAAATTATTCGTGATAAAAATGGAAAAGTAAGTCATTATTATGGTTATTTGACAGATATTACACTAACACAAAATACAAAAAAAGAGTTAGATCAATACTTTAATATAATAGATGAAAATGTATTAATTAGTGTTACCAATGAAAAAGGTATTATTATTAGTGTTAGTAATGCTTACTGTAAATTAACTAAATATACCAAAGATGAATTAATTGGTAAAAATCATAATATTTTTAGACATCCTAGTACAAAAGATATTTTTTTTGAAGAGTTATGGGGCACAATTAATAAAGGTGATATTTGGAAAGGTGAACATTTAAATCTAAAAAAAGATGGAACAGAATTTTGGGTTGAAAACTCAATTACTCCAAATTTTGACGATAATAAAAATATTGTAGGTTATACCTCTGTTTATAATGATATCACCGATAAAAAAAGAGTAATTGAATTGTCAATAACTGATTATTTAACTCAACTATATAATAGAAGACATTTTAGTACTATTTTTGATAGAGAGTTAAATAGAGCAAAAAGAGATAATAAAAATTTTATTTTAATGATGGTTGATATAGATTTCTTCAAACAATATAATGATACCTATGGACATAATCAAGGTGATGAAGTTTTAATATCTGTTGCAAAAACTTTAAAAACATCTCTAAAAAGGCCTACTGATTTTGTTTTTAGATTAGGTGGGGAAGAGTTTGGCATTATAACTTCAGATATAGATTTTCAAGGGGCTTTATTATTATCAGAACAGCTATTACAAGCTATAAGAGATTTAAAAATTGAACATAAAAGTAGTAAAATAAGTGATATTGTAACTATTTCTATGGGAATAAAAATTGTTAATTTAGAAGCAAAACTAGATGAAACAACTATCTATAAATTAGCAGATAATGCATTATATGAAGCCAAAGAAAAAGGCAGAGATAAAGTTGTTATTCATTAGTTTTAAATAATCTAAAAAGATTTAGATTATTTAAAATATAAATTGCAATAATTGTACAAATAGTTCCTAAAATAGTTGTAAATGATATTTTTTCATCTAGAAAAATAGCACTTAAAACTAAAGCAGAAGTTGGCACTAAAAAGATAAAAGTACTTACTTCTTTTGTTCCTAATTTATTTATTCCAATAAAATATATTGATGTGGCAAATGTTGTACTTAAAATTGAAACTACAAATAAATTCAACCAGAATTTATAATCAAACTCCAAAATATTTGTAAATAAAACATCATCTATATAGAAAAAGTATAAAAATATTGTAGAGATAACATAAACATAAAATGTAAATACCATAGCATTTATTTTTACAGCTTTTGAGCTTACTATTGTAAGAATTGGCCAAAGAAGTGAAGCTATTAAAAAGTAGATATTATCCTTAGAAAAAATCTCATTTAAATTAAAGTTCCAAACATTAAGCATAGTTAAAACTCCAAAACCTCCAAGAATCAAAGCAAAAGAGTGTTTTAAACTGATTGTTTTTTTATGTAAGAACGCCAAAATTACAAAAGTATTTATGGGAATTAGAGTTGTAACTAATGCTCCACCAAACCCAGCCGTTCCATGTTCTACTCCCAAAAAGAAGATTATAGAATAGAGAGTTAAAATAACTGAAGCTATTAAAATTAGACCAAATGTTTTTAAATCTATTTTAAATTTGAGTTTATAAAAGTAAAAAATGGGAATCATTGATAAGAAAGAGATTCCCATTCTTAAAAAAACTAATTCATATTCGTTAATATAGTGAGTTAAAACTTTTACATTTACCCACGATGCTCCCCAAAATATCATAGAGATAATCATTAAAAAATAGAATAAATTTTTATTCATCTATTTTATGTTGTTTAAAAGTAATATATCTACTAAATCACCAGATTTTATATTTTCACTATTTTCTTCTTGTATTAAAAGAGCAGGGCTTTCAAGCATATTTGTAAGTATTGCACTTGTCCCTTGTTTTTTCCCATCAAAATTTATTTGATATTCGCCATCTTTATATTCTACATTACAAGCTGTAAATATTGTTTTTTCTTGGAATTTTTTGAACTCTTGATTGATTCTAGCTTTAACAATAGGAAGTTTTTCATTTGAATTTCTAAACTTATAAATCAAAGGTAAAACATAAAGTATTGCACAAACTGTTGAAGAGTAAGCAAATCCGGGTAAGGCAATAATGATTTTATTATCTTTTAAAGCAATCAAAAGATGCATTCCTGGTTTTATATTAACTCCATGAAATAATACTTCAGCATTTAGCTTATCTTTTATTACATCTTGAACAAAATCATAATCACCAACAGCAACACCACCAGTTGTAACTATAATATCAGCTTTTAATAGGGCAGTTTCTAGTAAATTTGTAATTGAATCCATGTCATCTTTTACAATTCCCATTTGAATAGTATTTGCTCCATTACTTTTAAATAAAGCTTCAAGTGTTAGATGATTTGAACTTCTAATTTGTGAATCATTTGTTTGAGTTTCACCCAAATCTAAAACTTCACTTCCTGTACTTGCAATTGCAACTGTTGGATTTATTACAACTTCAACTTGTGAAATATTTAAAGAAGCTAATACACCAATTTCTGCAAAGCCAATTACAGTTCCTTCTTTGATTAAAACTTCATCTTTTTTATAATTTTCTCCAACACTTCGTACTGCAAATCCAAAAGGTACGGCTTTTGTTATTTTTATTTTATCTTCAAACACTTCTACATTTTCAATAGGAACTAAAGTATCGCTTCCTTTTGGCATTAAAGAACCTGTAAAAGTTTTAATACAACAGTTTGTAGTAACTTCAGTTTCAACAACACTTCCAGCAGGATTTTTTGCAATAATTTTAATATTTTCATTTTTAATATCTTCAAACTTAATTGCATAACCATCCATGGCAGATGTTGGAAATTCTGGACTATTATGATTTGCAATTATATCTTTTGCTATTACTCTTCCAATAGCATTTGTTATAAAAAGTTTTTCAGTAGATATTTTTGAAGAATTTATATTGTTTAATATATTAATTGATTCATCATAACTTATAAAATTTCTCATAAGTACCTTTCTTTTATCTTGTAAGTTTATGGTGTTTAAATTGAGGTGTAGATTTAGATACTTTTTCTTAATCTATTATATTTTTGAACCATTATTTGTTCAAAAAGCATTGCTCCAAAGCCTGCTTGTATTTCACTATTATCTTTTTCAACAGCCATAATAATGCTTCTTATTTGATCCTCTGTCATATTTACAGCAAGTGGTAAGATACTATCTGTTATCTTTTGTCTAAGTTCTTTTTCTTCTTCGAATGTCATATTTTGAATCTTTATGTATATTATTTATGAAATTATATATTTTTTATCTAAAAATAGGGTAAAAATAAGATTGATTATACCTTTTTAATTGAAGATTAACAAAGCTTTGATATTATTGTGGAACAATTTAAAAGGATTTTTATGGAAATAAAAATTGCTACAGATGATGAGATAAAATATTGTTATGAAGTTATGCATCAAATCAGAGAAGATTTATCAAAAAGTGATTTTTTAACAGCAATTTCAGAACAGATAAAAAATGGCTATCAAGTTGTTTATGTTATGGAAAATAATCAAATAATTTGTGTGGCAGGTTTTACAATATCACATAAATTGGCTTTAGGAAAATATCTCTATATTGAAGATTTTGTTACTGATAAAAGTGTTCAATTCTTTGAAGCAGGAAAAGCTCTTTTTGATTTCATAAAAATATATGCAATACAACAAAAATGTAGTTCAATTCATCTTGATTCTTCTGTTACCAGATACGAGGCTCATAAATTTTATTTAAGCCAAAATATGAATATAGACTCTCATCATTTTAGTCTAAAAATATAAACACAAAAAATATCAAAAAGCTTTGAGAACTTTTTTGATATAATCTCAAAAAAATTTACAGGAATAATATATTGGTTGAATTAAGTAAAAAAATATCTACAATAGTTGGAAAAACTAATGCAGAATATGGATTAATAAAAGAGGGTGATAGAATATTAGTGGGTTTTTCAGGTGGAAAAGATTCATTAACATTAATTCATGCCTTAAATAGAATAAAAAAAGTAGCCCCATACAATTTTGAATTTAAAGCAGTAACAGTAACTTATGGAATGGGTGAACAAGTAGAATTTTTAAGTAATCACTGCAAAGAACATGGAATTGACCATGAAATTATTGATACTCAAATTTTTGAACTTGCAGGGGAAAAAATTAGAAAAAATTCATCTTTTTGTTCATTCTTTTCAAGAATGAGAAGAGGATATCTATACTCAACTGCACAAGAACAAGGATTTAATAAAGTAGCTCTTGGACATCACTTAGATGATGCTATGGAATCATTTTTCATGAACTTTTTTTACAATGGAACTATGCGTTCTATGCCACCAAAATATAAAGCAGAAAATGGTTTAGAAGTTATTCGTCCACTTATATTTTGTAGAGAGAGACAATTACGTGCATTTGCAGATACAAATGAAATAAATGTAATTGGAGATGAAGCTTGTCCAGGTCTTAGATTTGACGTAAAAATGCCCCATGCAAGAGCAACTACAAAAGAGTTACTTGCAAAATTAGAAGCAGAAAATCCTCAAATATTTGTATCTATGAAAGCAGCCTTTAGTAATATTCAATTATCAACATTTTTTTATAAAGATGATATAGAACATATAGAGAGTTCTGAAGAAGAAAATATTATATGAAAATATTAGTATCTTCTTGTTTATTGGGTGAAGATGTTAGATATGATGGAAATAATTCATCTATAGCATTGAATCCAAAATTTCCATTTTCATCAAAAGAGTTATTTATGGATATTCTTTGTGATAATGAAATCTACTCTTTTTGTCCAGAAGTTGCAGGTGGTTTAGGCATTCCTCGAACTCCTGCTGAAATTGTTAATAATGAAAAACCATTTATTGTAAAAGATGAAAATGGAGTGGATGTAACTATTAATTTTTTATTAGGTGCAAAAAAAGCTCTTGATATTTGTAAAGAAGAAAATATTAAAGTAGCACTATTAAAAGCAAACTCTCCATCTTGTGGAAATATAAAAATATACGATGGAACTTTTTCTAATAATCTAATTGATGGTCAAGGATTAACAGCAAGACTTTTAAAGGATAATGATATAGAAGTTTTTAATGAAGAGCAATTAAAAGAGTTGTCTAAATTTATAAAAACCAATAAATAGTTTTTATAAATTAGATTTTTAAGCTTTGATATTTAAAAGCATATCAGAAACAGCATTTTGAGTCTCTATACTTTTTGCATTTGCTTGATATGATATAACTTCTGGAATCTGTCCAACAATTGAATCTATTAAATCAGCACTTACTTCTTGAAATTGAGGGTCAGCAACAGTATTTGATATTTGTGCAATATTTGATGCCATTTGATTTATCTGAAGTTCTGATGAATTCATTGCATTTAAATTATTATTTATTGTCATGATTAACTCCTTACATTAAATTTTGTAGAAAAAGTTTATTTAAATTCCCATTTTTAGAGATTTCTTCTTTGGCATTATTCAAACTTGGAGCCGAAGAAACTACATTCTCAATTTTTTTAGATTCTTCATCTCTCTGCGTATTTTTATTATTTGAAACTTCAACCATATCACTTTTTTCAAATGTAGATTTGTCTTTTTTATCAATTGAAGTTAATTGAGATTTACTAGCAAGTTGCTGATAAATCGTACTTGAATCTTGATTATAATTATTTAATTGCATATTCTCTCTAGTATGTATTTATATAAAAATTGTAACTAAAAACAATAAAAAAGTAAATTAACTATTTTACTTAATTTAAATATATATTTTGATAATATAATAATATGATAAATAATTTTTTTAAATCAATCACAGTTAGATTAATAATTTTAGTTTGTACAGTTTTAGCAACTTTAATCTACTCATCTTTTTTATTTAATACTCAAATAGACAACCTAAAAAAGCAGGTTGATGATATATATTTTGGAAATTTAATACCTATTGTAAAACTTCAAATTATTTTAGATAATTATCAAAAAATAATTTCTTGTAAAACAAATAAACATCAATGTTCAATTCAAGAAGAAGAAAAAACCATTACACAAGAGTGGAATTATTATTATCAAGCTTTCAAAAATAAAGATGAAAGAGTAGTTGTTGATACAATTAATGCTGAAGTTAAGAGCTCTCTTGATGGAAATAAAATAGAAAACTATAAAAATATCTTAAAAAGAATAGATTTTTTAATTCAATATGAAACGCAAGTTGCTTTCAAAGAGAGAAAGAAGTTTGTAGAAGATTATCAAGATATGAAGAGATATTTATTTTATAGCATTGTGACAATTTTATTGTTATCTTTTGTAATTATTGTTTATATTATATTTCAAGTAATAAAAAAAGATAGACAACTTACTGTTCTTAATAAAAAATATAAAATAGACTCTATAACTGATTCAATGACAAAATTATATAACAGAAAATATTTTGATACTATTTTTGATAATATGCCTTTTATTGCAAATGCAAATAATTGGAAATGTGCATTTATTATGTTTGATATTGATTATTTTAAGCAATACAATGACACTTATGGTCATGATATGGGTGATGAAACATTAAAGAAAGTTGCATTTACCTTAAAAGAGTTTTTCAATAAAAAATATGAATTTGTTTTTAGGTTAGGTGGAGAAGAGTTTGGCGTTGTTTTATTTGATATTGATGAAAATAGTTTAGAAAATTGCCTAAAAGACATAAATTATAAAATTTTAGAACTAGAAATTGAGCATAAAAATAGTAAAATACTCGACATCGTTTCAATTTCAATGGGAGCTATCATATATGAGCCACACACTTATGTATCTGCTAACAAACTTTATAAACAAGCAGATGAATGTTTGTATAAATCAAAAGAAAATGGTCGAAATCAATATCATATATATAAAGGGAAAGAATGAGTTTTTTGTTTAATAAACATAATCATTTCAATTTAGCTAATATCGTAACTTTTTTTAATATTGCATCAGGAATTTTTGCAATTTATTTTTTAACTCACCATGAGTTTTTTGCAGCTGCACTTTTTGCTTGGCTTGCGGGTGGTTTTGACATTGTTGATGGAAAAATTGCAAGAAAATATAATTTATCTACTCAATTTGGAATTCAACTTGATTCTTTTGCTGATTTTTTATCTTTTGTTATCGTTCCATCAATGTTTATCTTTTTTGCAGTTATTGACACAAAAGAGGCATTTTTAAGTATGCCTTTGATTATTTTTGCTTTTGTTTATTATGTTATTTCAGGACTTAGAAGATTAATTCAATTTAATATAAATGCAGATGAGGGAAAAGTAGAAAAATTCTTCACAGGTATTCCAACTCCTCTTGGTGCTATTTTATTATGGGCTGTTTATTTGATTTTTTTAACAGGATTTATATCAGAAACTTTCGTTTTATTAATGATGATATTAATTGGATATTTATTAAACTCAAAAATTAAAATCCCTCATTTATAAGAATTTTAATGAATCAAGAAATAGTAACTATTGATTTAGGTTCAAATTCATTTCGTGTTTTGAAATATGATTGTAAAAATCATAAAATCATTTCAGAATACAATGAAGTGGTTGGTATGGCAGATGGGTTAGTGGATACTGGAATCATCTCAGAAGAAGCAATACAACGAGTTATTAAAGCTATTTCACACTCTATTGAAGTTATTAATTATAATCCTTCAGATGCAGTTTGTGTAACAACGGCTGCCATGAGAAAAGCTTCAAATAATAAAGAAGTTCTAGAATATTTAAAAGAAAAAGTTGGAACAAGTTTTTCTATAATAGATGGAAATGAAGAAGCAAGACTTACTTTATTAGCTGTAAAATATGCACTAAAAAGAGAGAAAATAAATTCAGAGAAGTTTGTATTATTAGATATTGGTGGAGGTTCTACTGAAATTATAGTAAATACAAATGATAAATATGAAGCCCATAGTTTTGATTTCGGAATTGTTACTATGACTCAAAAATATCTTAAACATATTGATTTACACAATGATTTAGATAATAGAAAAAATGAGATAAAGAGATTTTTAGACAGTTTAAATATAGATTTAAAAGATTATAGTTTTGTGGCAACTGCTGGAACTCCAACTACCATAGCTGCAATAAAATTGGGTCAAGATTTTTTTTCTTATGATAGAAATATTGTAAATGGAACAATAGTAAATCTTGAAGATATTTCTAATAGTTTAAATATTTTTAAAAACTTATCAAAAGAAGATATATCAAAATTAGTAGGTCGCGGTAGAGTTGAATTTATAGAAGTTGGTATTTTTATTTATAAAATGATTTTTGAAGTTTTAGATAAAAATGAATCAATAGTTTTAGATGATGGATTAAGAGAAGGCGTTGCTATAAATTATTGTGAAACAAAGTGTAAAGATTAAGATAATAATCTTACACTTTGTGCTTGAACGATATTAGCTTGAGAAGCTGCTAAATATCCCATATTTGCATTAATATTTGTTTTTGAGAAGTCTGTTGAGTCATTCCCAAAATTTCTATCTTTATTTGTTTTATTTTCATTATATAAATTAACTTGTTCTTTTATAGTCTCTTTTGCATTATTTTCAAGTTTATTTCCAAATTCAGTAAAACTATTGTAAGTACTTTGTAATTGATTAGATGAACTTTGTACTTTTGATGAAAGCGCTTGTAATGCTTCTGGATTATTTAAATCAAGACTATTTGACAATTCAAAAATATCATTTGCATAAGTTGGTGTATTTGGTTTTTCTATAGAAAAATTAGCACTTTTTGTATTTACATCAATTGTTGCTTTGTCATCATAATAATTTGAAGCAATAATATTTTCTCTTTTGAATTTAGTATCATAAGCAACTTGATTAAAGTTTCTTAAATCTTCATTTATACTTTGTTTTAAATCATTTTTATTTTCATAAGAGTTTGCATTTTCAAGTTTAGTTTGAATATTTTTAAGATAACCTTGTTGTTTATCAATAGAATTTTGTGCTATTTTTGTAACAGCAATTCCATCATTTAAAGATTGTACATTTGAAGATAATTCATCTCTTTTTTTATTGTATTCATTTATATAAAGATTTGCACCATCTTCACTTGTTTTCGTTACGGATTTACTTGAACCAATTTTGTCCAAGTTTAAAGAAGACGAGGTATTAAGTGTAGATATATTATTACTTATACTATTAACATCCATATTTCACTCCTTTTTTATAATTGCTTATATTATACTTAAATTTTATTAAATTCACTCTAAAATAAAATTATTATTTTTAAATCAGCTGATTCATTTCATATTCTGTTAAAACTTTTACATTTAACTCTATGGCTTTGTCATATTTACTTCCAGCATCTTCTCCATAAATTACAAAATCTGTTTTTTTAGATACTGATGAAGCTATTTTTGCACCCATATCTTCTAACATTTTTTTAATATCTCCACGGCTTACGCTCATTGTTCCGGTAAGAACAATAGTCTTTCCTTTAAAATTATTTTCTTCTATTTCTTTTTTTTCTTCAACTGTTGGATTTATTATTTCAAAAAGTTTTAAAACCACTTCTTTATTTACTCGCATAAACTCACAAAAAGAGTTTGCCATTTGTCCACCTAAACCATCAAGAGCAATAAGTGAATCATAATCAATATTTACAACATTTAGTCCAAATTCTAAGCAGATTTGTTTTGAGGCAACTTCTCCAATATGTTCAATTCCTAGCGCATTTATGATTCTATGAAGTGCCGTTCCTTTTGTATTTTCAATGGCATTTAGAAGATTATTTATTTTTTTCTCTTTAAAGCCTTCAAGATTTTCTAAATCTTCATATTTTAAAGAGTATAAATCCAAAATATCATAGATCTTTTTTTCATTTACTAAAGTTTCTACAATTTTATTTCCTAAACCATCAATATTCATACAATTTTTACTCGCAAAATATATTATTGAATTAATCACAATACTAGGACAATCTAAATTTTGACACTTAATCAAAGTTCCTTCATCAAGTAATTCGCTAGAACATTCAGGACATTTTGTTGGTCTTTGAATCTCTTTTTCATTTCCATTTCTTCTCTCATGAAATACTTTTGTAATTTTTGGAATAATATCACCACTTTTAATGATAATTACTTCATCTCCAATTCTTAAATCAAGTCGAGCAATTTCATCATAATTGTGTAAGCTAGCTCTCTCAACTGTTGATCCTTCAATTAGTGTGGGTTCAACAACAGCTACTGGTGTTATAACTCCTGTTCTTCCTACTTGTTGGATTATATTTAAAATTTTTGTAGTTTTTTCAACAGCAGGGAATTTATATGCACACGAAAATCTTGGGAATTTAACTGTATATCCTAATTCTGCTTGTGTTTCTAAATCGTTTATTTTTATAACCATTCCATCAAGCATCATTTCAATACTATTTCTTGCTTCAATAATCTTATGATAAAGCTTTTCAATTCCTTCTACACTTTTTGTTAAAGTAGTCATTGGAGGATGAACAAAACCTAAAGAATAAATGTATTCCATCATATCACTAGCTTTTGTAAAATCTAAGCTATTTTGCCCAACTCCCCAAACATTGAAAAATAGTTTTCTCTTTGCTGTTATATTTGGGTCAAGTTGTCTTAAAGACCCTGAAGCTGCATTTCTTGGATTTGCAAATAATTGTTCATTATTTTTTAACCTTTGTTCATTAATTTTTTCAAAATCAGCTTTTTTGATTACGATTTCACCTCGTATTTCTATTAAAGATTTCTCTTTAATTTGAAGTGGAATAGAGTGGATTGTTTTAACATTATTTGTAACATCTTCACCAACACTTCCATCACCTCTTGAAATAGCCTGTTTTAACAAACCATTTTCATAAATAAGATTTAAACTAGCTCCATCAAACTTGGGTTCACAGTAAAACTCTAAATTAGTATTTACTTTTTGTGCTCTTTTTATCCAATCTTCTAACTCTTTTGTATTAAAAACATCCTCTTGTGACCACATACGAGACAGATGAGAAGCCTTTTCAAAACCATCAAGTACAAATCCTCCAACTCTTTTATTTGGCGAGTTTGGATGACTTAAAGTTGGATTATCTTGTTCATAAGCTAAACAAATTCTTGTTAATTTATCATACTCTTCATCACTTGCTAGTGGATTATCGTTTACATAATATTCATGTGCCCAAGAGATTAATTTTTCTATATTTAAATCATATTCATTTTTAGTCATTTTTTCTCATTATTAATATTTTTAAGTCGCAATTATACTTAATAGATTTAGTATAAAAGATAAATAAGTTATAATCCTAGCCTTAATATTAAAGACAAAGAGAATAAATGAGTTATTTAGATATTTGTATCACGGGTTGGAATTTGAATGCGTTGATGTTTGTGGTTAATTTTTTAATTGCAGTAAGAACAATTTCAGCACAAGACAGAATGAAATTACAAGAAGAGAGTTTAGTTTTAAAAGAGCTAAAAGATGAGTTAGAAAAGTATTATCCATATAGAACTTATTCAACAATTTTTAGTTATTTAGTTCCTTTTACAGCATTTTTTAGAATGAGTTTTAGATTAGTAGAGATGTTTTTTTTCTTCCAAAAAAATCAAGAAGCTAAGATGTTTGATTATATGGTGTATAAATATTCGTATGATATTCAAAAAGCTAGAGAAAAATAGAAAATCTATTTCTCTCTTAATTTAATTCTTCCGTAATTTTCTTAACAATTTTATAAACATTTTCCACTGATTTTATAGAAACTTGTTCTTTTCTTGAGTGAGGAAAGTTTATTGTAGGTCCAATTGAAGCTACTTTTATAAAAGGATATTTATCTTTGAATATTGCACATTCTAATCCTGCGTGGATTGCTTCTAGGGAAGCTTTTGGATTAAATTCTTTGTATATTTCTAGAACTTTTGAAGTGAATTCATTAATATCTGGTTTCCATGCTGGATATTTTCCATTTGTTGAAACTTCAAAATTATAATCTTTTAACATTTGAATTGTTTCATCTTTTAGGTTTTTCAAATCTTCATTATCCATAGAACGACCACTTAGTTCTATTTTTATCTCATCTATTCCTGTTTTTATTATTGCTAGGTTTATTGATGTTTGAACTACATTTAACTCTTCATTCATGGCTCTTATGCCATTTTGGAAATTATAAATAAAATCGATGATTTTATCATCATAGATATTTAAGTGTTCAGATTTTGATGCAACTTTTTCTATTTTCATATTTTCATGACTTGCTATTGGTGTAATTGCACTTGCAATAATTGCTTTTACATTAACAGGAATTGAGTTGATTCTTTCACCGCCATTTATATCAAGAAGTTTTCCTTCACACTCTTTTATGGTTTTTGCTATTAGTTTTATACCATTTGGAATATTTTTATCAATATCAACACCACTGTGTCCACCTTGAAGTTTTCCTATAGTTATTTCGTATAAATCTAAATTGTCTGTATTTGGAACTATTTTTTTATTTGAATTTGTTCCAAAAATATCAACTCCACCAGCGCAACCGATGCAAATCTCACCTTCTTCTTCACTATCAAGATTTAACATATATGAAGCATTTAAAGGCAATGCTAAATTATTTGCTCCAATTAATCCAATCTCTTCATCACTTGTAAATAAAAACTCGCCATCATAACCCTCAGATATTAGCGCAATCATATATGAACAACCAATTCCATTATCACTTCCTAAAGTTGAATCAGCAGCTGTTAAAATGTCACCATTTTGAATGATTTGAGGAACACAATTATCACTTAAACAAACAATATCATAGTGAGATTGAAAAGCAAGTAGGGCAGTTGAGTTTTCTTTTTTACATAAGATATTATTTGTTTCATCAACTAAACATAGATATCCAAACTGTTCTGATACTTCTTTCATGTAGTTTATAAATGGTTGGTGAGTTCCTGAACATCTTGGTATCGCTGTTATTGTTTTAAAAATTTCTATTATATTATTACTCATAAAATTCCTTTGATTTTTTGTATTATATATAAAAATGCTTTTTCATATACTAAGTGGTAATTTTATTTGAAAGATTGCACCTTCTTTGCCATTTTTTACACTTAAATTTCCAGCACAATGTTCATCAATAATAATTTTACTCATATAAAGACCAATTCCTGTGCCATCTTTTGCTTTTTTTGTAGAAAAATATGGGTCAAAAATTTTATTTATAATTTCATCAGAAATTCCACCAGCATTATCTTTTATTTGAATGATTGCAAAATCTTTTTTTCTAAAAGTATTGATTTTAATTAATTTATTCTCAATGTTATTTTCCATTAAAATATCTTCTGCATTTTTTAAAATTATTAATATAACTTGCTGAATTTCACTTGTGTAAGAGAATATTTCACTATTAAAATGATATTTTGTTTTTACATGTATATTCTTTGACTCAAAAGAAGTTTTTATTATATTTATTGATTTTTCTATAATATCTTCAATTTTACAACTCATTTTTACTTTATCGGTTTTGAAAAAGTTTCTAAAATCATCAATTGTAAGAGAAAGATGTTGAGAGTAATTTGTAATTAATTCTAACTCCTCTTTTAAAGTATTATTGTCAATCTCTTCATTAAGTAAGATTTTTAGCTGTAAATTATTAGTGGTTGCACTTATTGCTGTTAGTGGTTGACGCCATTGATGAGCAATCATAGAGAGCATCTCACCCATTTGAGCAAGTCTTGATTGTTGTATTAATTGTTTAGTTTTTTCTTGATTTTTTTTAATCTCTTCATCTATTCTTTCTTCTAAAGTATGAGTTAAAATTTCAAGCTTATGCTCCATCTTTTTTCTTTTATTTATATCTCTAATAACTGCATGAATTACAGAATTATTATCAATTTCAATAGATGTCAATACAATTTCTATCCATAGATGTTTTTTTTGTTTATTAATATGAACCCATTCAAAATTTGAAATTCCATTATTCAAAGCTTCATCAATTTTATTTGTGGCTTTTATACTTGAACTTTCATTATCGGGCTGGAAATCTGGTGAGATATTAGAAAGAAATTTTCCCAATAATTCATCTTTTGCATATTGTAATATTTTTAAACTAGCTTCATTACAATCAACTATCTTCTTATCTTTTATTAATAAAACACCATCTGCTGATTTACTATAAAGTTTTTCAAAAAGTTCTTTTTGTTTTGCAATTTGAATATTTTTCTCTGCAATCTCATTATTAGCAATTTTTAGTTTTTTATTATGTTTATACAAAATAATTTGTCTATATGCAATAACGCATATAATAATTAAAATTGCAGATAAAATTTTCCACAAAACAATGTAATCAAAAGGTTCTTTTCTTGATATGTTAGTCCATTTATTAAATATTATTGTTTGTTCATTTGAACTAATCTCTCGAATAGTTTTATTTAATATATTAAATAATAAATCATTGTTTCTAGATGTGGCAATAACCGTTTCAAAGAGCATATCCGTATATCTTGATATGAAAATATTGTTTAGTGCATATTTCGACATATTATAAGCAACAACTGGCAATGGTTCAATTGCAAAATCAACTTTATTACTATTAACAGCTTCCAATGTTTCATAATCATTTTTTGTTTCATAAATATTTATATCTGGATAAGATTTTTTTAATAGATTTATATATTCTGAATCTTTTTGTTTAGCCATTTTTTTATGGATTATTTCTTCTATATCTTGAATAACCGCTTTGCCACTTTGTGTGATTATTGCTAGTTTATAACTAAGAATTGGCTGTGTAATATTCAGAAGATCTTTTTTTATATTCTCTTTTGAAATAAGTGGTAAAATATCACAAGTTCCATTTTCTAAATACTCTAGCGCTTCTTTTTCATTTTTAGAATTAATTTGTTCAATATTAATATCTAATTTATTTGATATTAAAGTTAGTAAATCAATATTAATTCCTTGTAATTTATTATCTTCTTTAAACTCAATTGGTTTTAAATTTATAATATTACACATTTTAATTATAGATTTGTTTTTAAGATAATCTTTTTCATCGTTTGTTAGAAACTTCTTTTTATCAATTATTTCATTTGAACTAAACCATTTTCTTTTTAAAGTTAATAACTCTTCATCTGTTATTGAGTTTTGAGCTTTATTTAAAATAGAGTTTAATAAGGGTTTATCTTTTGATGTGGCAACTCTAATGTGACTAATTAATCTATCATCATTAACATAGTTAGTTGGTACTACAAGAGAGATGTTTTTAGTTGAGATTACATAGTCTAATACATTTTTTTTATCTATTGTTGCATCTGCTTTTCCAAGTGATAATAATCTCAATGCTTCAACAGAATCTTTTACAAGTATTTGGTTTATTTCTGGATAATATTGTTCTAAATATTGTTGAGCAAAAAAACCTTTTGGCATAACAATTGTTTTACCTTTGAGTTTTTCTAGGGAATCAAGATTTTCATTTCCTTTTTTTACATAAATCGCATTTGCTGCTGAATGAAATACATTTGTAAAATTAAAATATTTTTCTCTTTCATCATTTTTTGCAATATTTATGATTGCATCTAATTGATCAGTTTTTAACATCTCCATAAATTCATTCCACGATGGACCTGAAATATACTTTATTTTAATATCTAATTTACTAGAAATTAGATTCATATAATCTATTACAAAACCTTTTGGAACACCATCTTCATTAAAATTATATGGTGGCCAATATTGTTCATTATGAAGTCTAAGAGGTTGATTTTTTTGAAGATATTCTAACTCTTCTTTTGTTAAAGTTTTTGAAAAATCATTTGCATTTAATATATTTAAATTAATAAAAACAAAAGAAAAAAAGAGAAATAAGATTTTCAAATTTACTGCTTATATTTTAAAGAGTAACCATGAGAATAAATAGTTTCAAATAAATCATAATCTAGTTTAAGTTTAAGTCTTGACATTAAATTTCTTATTTTTTTCATATCATTTTCATAAAAATCAAATACAAATGTTTCTATTTCCCTATAACTTTTTACTAAATCATGATTAGTAATAAATAATTGAAAGAGTTTAGTCTCATTTTTAGATAATTTAATTTGTTGGTTATTTTTGAATAATTGATTAAAATTTCTATTCCAATAAAATCCGAAATCAAGTTCAATTATCTCTTTTAGTAGATTCTTAAAATCATATTTTTCAATTATCTTGGTTAGTGTTTCTATTATTTGTGCTAAATTGTAAGGTTTTAAAATATATCCATCAATTCCAGCATTTATTGTTTTTAGGAAATATTCTTTATCATCATGGGCAGAAAGAACGATTATTGGGATTTTTTTATCTGTTTTTCTAATAGTTTCAATTAGTGATAAACCATCAATTATAGGCATCTTTATATCAGTAATAATAATATGATATGAGTTGTTATCTAAAAATAGTTCTAATCCTATTTTTCCATTATCAGCAATAGATATAGTATTAAAAAAAGATTTTAACATTTTTACTGTTTGAGTTTGAACTTCTATATTGTCTTCTACATACAAAATATTTAAATTTTTTGTATGTTTGATAAGGTCATGTAATCTATTGACTTGCATTAATTTCCTGAGGGTATTTATTAACTATTCGTTAATTATACATTAATAAAAGTTTAGAGGAATTTAAATTTACTTAAGAGAGATATATTTTTAGGGATAGCGAGAGAAAATAATTTTTAGAGGAACTAAATAGTTTAGTTCCTCAATTTTTTAAAGTGTTTCTTTAATATTTCTATTTCTATAAGCTAATGCAATTGTAACAATTACTAGTGTTATAACATAATAAACCCACATAGGAATTGGAACAGGATCTCCTGTTGCATATGAGTGCATTCCTGATAGGTAGAAATTTACTCCAAAATATGTCATTAATATTGAAGAAAATGCTAATAATGAAGCCGTTGCAAATGCAAAAGGTGATGATAATGGTTTTACAAATCTTAAGTGTACAACTATTGCATAAACTACAATTGATACATAAGCCCAAGTCTCTTTTGGATCCCATCCCCAATATCTTCCCCATGATTCATTAGCCCAAACTCCACCAAGGAAATTTCCAATAGTAACAGCTGCTAATCCAATGATTAAAGCAATTTCATTAATTGCTACAATAGTTTTTATTGTTTCATCAACATGAGGTCTATTTTTTCTAAAAATAAACATAACTAATGTCATAAATCCTAAAATTGCTCCAAGTCCAAAGAATCCATAAGATGCCGTTAAAATTGAAACGTGGATTGTTAGCCAGTATGATTTTAATACTGGAACTAGATTTGTAATTTGTGGATCAATTCCTGTTAAGTGTGCTGTAAACATAAATATAGCAGCAACAATAACAGCAGCACTTAGAGCAAGAAGAGATTTTCTAAAGAAAATAACACCTGCAAAAACAGCTGACCAAGAGATATATAATAGTGATTCATAAGTATCTGACCATGGAGCATGACCTGAAATAAACCATCTAAATCCCATTCCAAATGTATGAACAGCAAATAATACAGCTAGGATTGCAAAAAATACAGTAGTTGTTTTTTTAGGTTGAATTTTTGGATTAAATACTACCACAAAAGCAACAATTAACATAATAAATCCAAGTGCTAAATAAGCTAATGTAACTTTGAAGAAAATATCTAATTTATTAAAGAAAATTTCATTTTTTATTTTAGTTTCACTTGGAATTACTGCACTTCCTGCTTTTTGTTGATACATAGTTATCATAGATAGATATTTATCTGCTTCAGTCCAGTTATTATCAACAACTGAATTTATAAATCCTCTTGTCATACTCTCAACTGCAGTTTGATTAGCACCTTTGAAATTTTGCATAGCATCAAGTGGGTTATACCATTTGTTGTTATCTTTTTCGCTACCATCTTGAACTTTTGGATAAACATTAAATAGAGTTCCATTAAATACTGAATAGATAATATTTAATCTTTCATCTAATTGAATAATATCTTTTTCATAAGTTCCTCTATCCATTGGTTTTACTTGAAGAGCAGCTTCTGCTTCACCTGAAAGTAAATATTTTCCATCTTTGAATACTTCTGAGAATGCGATATATTTTTCATTCTCATCAACACCTAAGAATTTTTTTAATTTTGGAGTTTTAATTTTTATTACTTTTAAATCACTCCAAATATCAGGACGTGTAAGCATTCCTAAAACTAATTGGTCTGAATTCATTCCAAATAGAGTTGATTTTCCACTTAATTTTTGGATAATTTCCATATCAAGTGAAGATAGTGGTTTCATTCTTCCACCACTACTTTGTGTTACAAGTTTTGCAAAATCTTGTGCAGTTGCTTTTGATTCATCTTTAAATTTATTTAAATAATCTAATATTTGAGTAGCTTGTGCTGATTCATTTATATTAGTTGAATTAGCTGGTTCTTCAGCTGCAAAAAGAGAATTTGTTGAAAATAAAAATGTACAAACAATTGCAATTGAAGCTAAATTTCTAGAGCTTACAAATTTTGTTAATTTCCAGAATCTTGATTTTTTATCAAAGAAATTCATTATTAATCCTAAAGTTAATAGGAAATATCCTAAATAAGTTGGCCATTTTCCTGGGTCATTATTAACTGAAAGAACTGTTCCTGTTTCATCAGGGAAATATGAACTTTGGAAAAATAAGAAGTTTCCTTCATGCATAGTTCTATTCATAAAAATTCTATAATCATAAGTTTCACCATCTTGTTTAATTACTGTAACTTCAGAAGCATAAGAAGAAGGAGACATACTTCCTGGGTATCTATCTAATTGGAAGTCATTTAATCTAATAGAGAAAGGAATATCAACAACTTTTGAACCATATTCAAGTTTAATTTTTGTATCACCAAAAACAAGCTCTCTTGGAACGCCAACTTGAGCTCTTTTACCTGGTAATCTAACTGATTGAGTCTCTCCATTGAATGTAACTTCAACAGTTAAAATACCCATTTCAGCTTTACCTTTTTTACTTACTGTATAGTCAACATACTTAATGTTTAAATCTTTTTCATTGTATTTCATACTATAGTTAAATTTATTTAATTTTTCTGATATAAGTTCTATGATGCCAGACTTATCATTAGCATCCATACCTTTTCTTAGCGTAGAAGCAGCAAGTTCTACTTGATACTCTTTATAAAATGAGTCATTAATATCAATTTGTAAATATGGCTCCAAAGAAGACATTTGATTTACTGTTTTTCCCTCAGGAATTTGCATAATACCTTCATAACCAGCATATCTAGTTATTCCTGCACCTATTAAAATAATAACAAATGAAGTATGAAAAATAAATCTAGGTTTATTTTTCCACATTTTAAATTTGAAGATAATACCTGTTAAATTTATTGTAGTTAAAACAAGTACTGCTTCATACCAAAGATTGTTATAAACTAAAACTCTAGCTGTTGATGTACCAAAATCATTCTCTATGAAGGTAGCATATCCAGCACCCATTGCTAATATAGCAAGTAAAATTAATGTTGTCCTAAATGAAAATAAGACGTTTGAAAGATTCAATAAATATCCTTTGATTTTTTTTATTCAAGGAATTATATTCATAAGAAGTTAATCCTGAGTTAATGAATGGTTGATTTTTTGTTAATTTTGCTTAATTTAAGATGGAATTTTGACTTTAATATCTATAATTGCAACATGAATTTAGAAATATTACAAAACAAAAAAAGCGAATGCAGAACTTGGAAAAATGTAGAACCTTGGTATTCTCAACTACAAATTGCCTCTAAAATAAAAAAAGATAATTTATCTATAAATTATGGTGATTGGTTTAGTGTAGGAGTTAAAGAAGATTTAACAAAAGAAGAACAAGAGATTATTTTACAAACTGCAAAATCATTAATACCTTGGCGAAAAGGTCCTTTTAAAATCTTTGATTTAGAAATAGATAGTGAATGGCAAAGTAATATTAAATATAATTTAATACGACCATATTTTAATCTAAAAGATAAAGTAGTTGCAGATATTGGCTGTAACAATGGTTATTATATGTTTAGAATGCTTGAAGATAAACCAAAAAGGTTAGTTGGATTTGATCCGTCACCTTTAACTTTACATCAATTTGAGTTTATAAATCATTTTGTAAAATCAGATATTGTTTATGAAATGTTAGGTGTTGAGCATTTAGAATATTATAATCATAAGTTTGACTTTATTTTTATGCTTGGTGTTTTATATCATAGACCAGATCCTGTTGGAACTTTAAAATCACTAGCTCGAGGATTAAATAGTAAAGGTGAGATTTTAATAGATACTTTTATGATAGATGGAGATGAAGAGTTATGTTTAACTCCAAATAAAAGATATTCAAAAATTCCAAATATCTATTTTATTCCAACAATTCCAGCACTTAAAAATTGGCTTGAAAGAGCAGGGTTTGAAAATATTGAAGTATTAGCAACAACTGTAACTACATCAGAAGAACAAAGAAAAACGGAATGGTCTTTTGATCAAAGTTTGGAAGATTTTTTAGATGAAAATGATAAAACAAAAACTGTTGAGGGTTATCCAGCTCCAAAAAGAGTTTATATGAAAGCTAGAAAAGTTTTATAAATATAAAAAAGATACTAGAGATTAAAACAAATCAATAGTATCTTCTGCACTTAGATCACTAAATTTAAATATTTGACTTCTTCCTTTGTTTTTTGCTTCATAAAGTGCAATGTCAGCATTTTTAATACAGTCTGTTATTGTAATATCTGAGTGTAATCTATAAACTTCAAATCCAATACAGATAGTTTTTTTCAAAATTTGATTTTTTTCTGCATTTATTGAAATATTTACTTCTGCAAAATCTGAAATGATTTTTTTAGCAAGTTCTTCTGCTTGATATTCACTTGAATTATTAATTAAAGAGACTAAAAATTCATCACCATTTAATCTTCCAACCATATCAAATTCATTTATATTTGAGTGGATTACTTTTGCAAGTTCAATTAATACTTTATCAGCAATATCATAATCAAACTCATCAATTACAGCTTTAAAATGATCAATTCCAATCATTAAAAAATAGATTTCATCTTGAGTATTATTTGAAAGTCTTAAATGTGTTGTTAAATTTTCAATTAAATAATTTCTATTATAAACATTTGTTACAGAATCTAAAGATGATGATTCAATGAAGTTTTTCTTTAAAATACCACTTTGGATTATTGGAGAAACTTGAAAAAATGCAGCTTCAATAGTGTCATATTTTGTCTCTAAAATTTTAAAATGCACTTTAGAAGTAGCAGAAAATGAAACAGTTGCATTTAAACTTGTATGAGTATTTATTATGAAAAAATAAGATAAATCATCATCTAAATAAAACTCTTCACCTTTTTTTAAAATTACTTCTTTATAATTTTTATTTACATCAAATAGTGAAAATGTAAGATTATCAATATTAAACTCTTTGTTTAACCAAGTAAATATATCTTCAGCCATTTGTTTAATATTTGTAGCATATTGCAGTTGCTCATGAAGATTAAAAATACTTACTAACGATTTATAGTCCTCTTCATTTGTTGCTGATGATTTAATTAACTCTAATACCTTATTTTTCATACATTATTACCTAAAAGAAATCTATTTTATTTGTATCTTCTTCACTAAACATAAAAACTTGACTTCTTCCTCTGTTTCTAGCTTCATATAAAGCGATATCAGATTTTTTTATTATTTCATCTACTGTAGTTGCATTATCAGGATATATTGAAATACCACCACATATAGTTTTCATAAGTGTTTGTTTTGTTTGCTCATTTATCATAACTTCTTTTTTACTGAAGTTATTAATAAGTTTTTGAGATATGAGTATAGCATTGTTTTCATTAATTATATTCTGTAAAATAACTAAAAATTCATCATCCGAAATTTTTATAACAATATCTGATTCTCTAACATTCTCTTTTAAAGTAGATGCCAGTGCTTTTAAAACTTTATCTCCAACTTCATAATCAAATTCATCTATAACTGCTCTAAATTGATCAATACCAACTTTAATAAAAGCAATTTTCTTTTGTTCTCTATTTGAAATACTAAGTAAATTTCCTGCATAATTATCTAAATAACATCTATTATAAGAACCTGTTAAATGATCAATTAAAGATAGTTGATTTAAAGTTTTTTCCATGTATTTATTGAATAATGATTGTGAAAATATTAGTAAAGACATTTTAATTGCATCTAAATGAGTTTTTACAGCTTCAAAATCATCTTGATTTTCTGATAAAAAATGAAAAATAATTGTAGTATCACAATTCTGTTTGAATTCTAAAGTATTAACCAAATAATCTTCAATCGTTTCAGCACATAAAAAAAGATTTTGAATATTATCATTTTTCTTTATATCAATTTGTAGAAAATTTATATTGTGATGTAACTTTAAATAATCAAATATATTTAAACAACTCTTATCTAAATCTGTTAATTTTAACTTTTCATTTTCGTTAATAATTGTCTCACAAGAAAAATTCATGAACTCATGCCTTTATTTAAATATGTCTTTCCCATTGTTTTAGGGTTTGTTTTTCGCTTTTTAATGTTGTTTTATCGCCATGTCCTGGATAAATATGAAAATCTTCATCCCATTGTAATATCTTATTTAAACTTCGTTTCATTAGTGTAGCATTTGAGTTTGGAAAATCAAATCTTCCAATTGTTCCTTTAAAAATAAAATCACCAGTAAAAAGATGTTTATCTATTTGAATAGCGCTACATCCAGGTGTATGACCAGGAAAATGATGAAATTTCATTTTAATTCCCTCAATTTCAATCTCTTCATCTGGATTTACTAAAACATCTGCATAAGATGGTGGCATTCCCATTCCATAAGGATCTAAAGTTAACATAAACTCATCATCTTTTGGAATATACAATTTTAAATTATAGTTTTCTTTTACTTCTTGGTTTGACCAAACATGATCAAAATGTCCATGTGTATTTAAAATAGCAATTGGATTTTTTACATTTCCTTTAATCCAAGCGTAAGCATTAACACCAGGATCAATAATTATATCTTTATCATCTATAGTAACAATATAACAATTTGTTTGATAATCGCCCATTGGCTGAACATTTATATTCATTTTTAACCTTACTTTGCTAAAATTCTATAGATTATAGCAAAAAAGAGGTTATTTATGGATTATTTTTTATCGTTAGAGGATATTTTAAATACTAGTGTTCCAAAAGATAAAATTGAAAAATTTAGATTATTTTATAATAATTTTTTAAATAATGATTATATTATGAATGAATCATATACTCCTTATACTTTTGATAAACCCTCATATCATACATTTTTAGAGATTGTAAAACCAACAGCTTTACCTCCAATAAAGAATTTCAAATCAATAGATGGAAAAAAATATCTTGTACACACAATTTTACATATTGAGTATTCAGCAATTGATTTAGCTTTAGATGCAGCTTTAAGATTTAAAGATATGCCAAAAAAATATTATGAAGATTGGCTAGAAGTAGCAGACGATGAGATAAGACACTTTTTAATGCTTGAAGAGTTATTAAGTGAAATTGGAGGAGTTTATGGTGATTTTCCAGTTCATAAAAATCTTTTTGAGGCTATGGAGGCTACACCTGATTTCTTGAGAAGAATGGCAGCAGTTCCACGATACCTTGAAGCAAATGGACTTGACCAAAATCCAAAAATTATGGAAAAACTAAATTCAAATAGAGATGAGTTTAATAACAAGTTTTTAAAAGCTTTACAAATTATTTTAGATGAAGAAGTAGACCATGTAAAAAAAGGTGATACTTGGTTTAAGTATGAGTGTGATAGATTAAACTTAGAACCTGAATCTACATATTTACAAATAATCGAAGAAGTATTTCCTGGAAGTACAAAAAGAAAAATGGATTTAAATTTTATAGCACGAAAAGAGGCTGGTTTTTCTTGTAATGAATTAAAAATTTTATCAAAAAGAGAGGATTGTAACTAATGATAACATCTAATATTGACTCTATTATGGCACAAATATCAAATTCTACTAATTCAACTATTGGAACAACATCAAATCAATTTTTAAGTACTTTAGTTAATAGTTCAACTGCAACTCCATCTACGCGAACAAATGCCTTAAGCTATGAAAATATAAAAGGTATTTCTTTAGAAGAGATTGATACTTTATTTGTAAATGAAGATGATAAAAATATGGCAAAAAATCTCAGACTTGCAACACTTTTCTCAAATGATGATTATTTATCAAAAGCTTTATTTAATACGGTTTTAGGGCAACCATTTAATATAGGATATTCATATTTAACTAATAGTTATAATGATAAAAGTATGTTTTTATCTTCATCAAAGAATAATAGTTTGGCTGATTTATTACATGAATCAATAACTCAAAAAATAGCTGATCCAAATGCCAAATCAACAGATGTAATATCTCAAGATAAATTAGATGAGATATTAACAGCGGTTAACTCTTTCAATTTTGTAAGTGCTTTATCAAATACCTCAAAACAAGGTTATGACAAATATAAAGATAAAAAAAATGATTACTCATTTCTATATAATGACTATAATTTAAAATATCAAGAGTTAGTTTATAAATACCAAGAATTAGAAAATATAAACAAAACTCTAATTAAACAATTTTAATAAATATTAATAGTAAGCATTGCTTTTAAAATAGCTTCTTCTTCAATCATATTTAGTTTAGAACTTATTTTATGACTTGATAATTTTCCTTCAATAGTTTGAAGTATATGCCAAAATCTTTCATTAAATGGAGTATCTAACTCTTTTATTTTATATTTTATAATTGTTTCTACAATTGTTTCTATACAATGGAAATAAAATATTTTATTTTTTGCTCTTTGAGTTTTATATGTTCTCATTAATTTTAAATTTGCAATAAATGTATCTTTTTCAATGTCAGATAAATTTACTCTATTTCTAACAGCTTCTTCTTCACTATCTAGATGATTCATATATGAATCTATCTCTTGATTCATTGTATCTTCTAAATCAGGGTGAAATTTTAGAAGAACATCTAAAATTTCATTTGGGTTTAAAGGAGTTGCATTTAATTGGTGTGAATATTTTTTTTTCTGTTCATAAGTATGATTAATCGCATTTAACATATCAACTGCAAAAGATAAATAAATAAATTTATCTTCTTTCCCATCTTTGAAACATACACCATGTTCACTAATAACTGGTTTTAATCCAGCGTACTCTAATTTCATATCTATTCCTTAATTGTATTTAAAATTTAGCATTTGGAATAGGGTAGTTTTCTATTACAAAATCAATATCTTTATCACCACGACCACTAAGACTTATTAAAATAGTTTTATCTTTTGGAAGTGTTCGTGCTAGTTTCATTGCAAAACCAACAGCATGAGCTGACTCAAGTGCAGGAATTATTCCCTCAAGTTGTGATAATTTATAAAAAGCATCAACTGCTTCATTATCATCACAAAGTCCAACTTTACTTCTTCCTATCTCTTTTAAATATGCATGTTCTGGTCCAACTGATGGATAATCAATTCCGCTTCCAATTGAGTAAACAGGAGCTGGATTTCCCTCATTATCTTTTAACATTATAGAGTTAAATCCATGCATTATTCCCTCTTCACCATAAGTTAAAGTGGCACTATGTTCACCAATTTTATCACCTTTACCCATTGGCTCAACTCCATAAAGATTTACTTCTTTATCATCAATAAATCCAGAAAATAATCCCATAGCATTACTTCCTCCACCAACACAAGCTACTACATTATCTGGAAGTCTATCTTCATGTTCAAAAAATTGTTCCTTTGACTCAAATCCAATTACACTTTGGAAGTCTCTTACCATCATAGGAAATGGATGTGGACCAACAACAGAACCAATACAATAAATAGAGTTTTCTGTATCAGCTAAATATGCTTCAAAAGCAGAATCTACAGCTTCTTTTAAAGTTTTGAGGCCGTGAGTTGCAGGAACTACTTTTGCTCCTAGAATTTTCATTCTAACAACATTTGGATGTTCTTTTTTTATGTCAACTTCACCCATGTGAATTTCACACTCTAAACCAAAATAAGCAGCTGCTGTTGCCAATGCAACACCATGTTGACCTGCACCAGTTTCAGCGATTACTTTTTTCTTACCTAAATATTTAGCAAGAATTACTTCAGCCATACAATGGTTTAATTTATGAGCACCAGTATGATTTAAATCTTCTCTTTTTAGATAGATTTTAGCTCCACCACAAAATTGAGTAAGATTTTTTGCAAATGAAATTGGAGTGGGTCTTCCTTGATAGTGTTTTCTAACATATTTTAACTCTTCAATAAATTGAGGAGAGTTTTTTAGCTCTAAATAAGCTTTTGTGATTTCAGCAAATGGTTTTTCCAAAATAGGAGGAATAAAAGAACCTCCAAATTTACCAAAAAAACCATTAGCATCAGGATGAGATTCTAAATAAGATTCACTCATATATTAATTCCTTCTATAAAAAATAACTAAAATTTAAAAATAAAAAACATTATAATCAATTGCTTTTTAATTCATTATGAAAAAGGTATAACAATTTTAACATTTGTACAATTATCAAAGAATTTATCATTAAATTTATGGGAAACATTTTTAATTTTAATCTCTCCTTCCATACTTGAAGTTATAATTTTATGGGTCATATATAAACCTAAACCAGTTCCTTGACTTTTATGTTTAGTTGTAAAATAGGGTTCAAATATTTTATTTAAGATAGATTCTTTTATTCCACCTGCATTATCAATTATTTCAATAATAATTTTTTCAGCTTCTTTATATGATTTAATATGAATATATCTATTGGTTTTTTCTATATCTAATAGGGCATCTTTTGCATTATTTAAAATATTTAATATAGCTTGATTTAGCTCATTTTCATAACTATTTATAAATAATCCCTCACTCAAGTCTAAAATTAGATTTATATCATGGTTTTTATAAGAGCCTTTTAACATACTAAGGATTTTGTCTATACTTGAATTAACATTGAACTCTTTTTTTATTTTGTCCTCTTTTAGATAGTTTTGAAAATCATCAATAGTTTGGGATAAAAACATAGTTGTATTTGTTATATTATTTATTGTTTCATTAAAAGTTATATCATCTAATTGGTCAAACTCTTTTTGTAGTTTCATTCCAGAAGCAGCAGTAGATATTAAACTTAGAGGTTGCCTCCATTGGTGGGCAATATTTCCTATCATCTCTCCCAAACTAGCCATTTTCGATTGTTGGATTAGTAAGTTTTCTCTATTTTTAATTTCACTCATATCTATAATTGATAATATGATTGATTGTTTATTTTCAAAAATTACATTTTTTGATTTAATAAGAATAGGAAATTTCATTTCAAAATTCTTTAAACCAGAAATTTCATAAGTTTGTGAATCGGAATTTTTTATAATATCTTCAAAAGTGATAGTTTTATCTGTTTCAAATAAATTGGGAAAAGGTCTACTTAAAAGCTTTTCCTCATTAATATCAAATATTTTTAGAACTTCATCATTATAATAAATAATCTCATTTTTACTAACTATTATTATTCCTTCAATGGTTAAATTTACTAAACTTCTAAAAGTTTTGAGGGTATCTTCTAACTCATTTTTTGTAGTTTTTAATTTTCTTTGATAAATTACTAATTGTCTATTTTTATATAAAACAGAAAGTATAATTAAAATTAAAGGTAGAAAATATTTCCATAATAGTGAATAATCAAAGGCTTGAGAGTATTCTAGTTTTAACCATTTATTATAAATTAGACTTTTATCATTTGGGCTCATATTTTCTAAAACTTTATTAATAATTGATTGTAAAACTTCATAATCATCTCTAAGCATCATTTGCAAATTAAAATCAATTCCAGTGCTTCCTGAAATTTTAATATTACTATAGGCATATTTTTGAATATTGTAAGTTAAAACGGGCAGGTTATCTATAAGTGCATATATTTGATTATTAGATAAAAGAGATAAACCCTCTTCAATATTATTTACAAAAACAAAATCCATGTTTGGATACTCTTTTTTTAATAATTTATATGCAGTATAATTTTTACCAACACCAATTTTTTTCCCAAGAAGATAAGAAGGATCAGGAATATAGTTTTTGTCTTGTAAAGTAGCTATTCCAATAGGGGCTTTATAATATATATCTGAAAACAAAGCATATTTTCCCCTATCAGGTGTTTGGGAAGTTGCAACTATTATATCACTACTTTTATTTTTAATACTATCAAGAGCATCTGCAAAAGATTTTTTTGTCACTATATTTGTTTTTAAATTTGCTTTATCAGCTACATATTGCCAAAAATCATAACCTAAACCATAAGCTTTGTTATTTTCAACAAAATTTATTGGAGCCCAATTATCAGTAAAGGCTATATTTACAACTTTATTCTCTATAAAGTCTAACTCTTTTTGTGTAAAAGAAATACTTTGTTTGTCATTTAGCCATTTATTATTTAAAGTTTCAAGCTCATTAGGTGAAATTTTATTGATAGCCTTATTTATAATTTGTGCAAGTAATGGAAAATTTTTATTTGCTCCTATATATAATTTATCATCAAAATTATTTATACTTATTTTTGTTAATATTTTTAAAGAATCCCAATATATAGTATTTATAAAATAATTTGCAACTAAAGAGTTTTGAATAGTCACATCAGTTTCATTATTTTTAATACTTTCAAAAGCTTTATCAAGAGTATCAAATTCAATTACATTTATTTTTTTATAGTTATCTTTTAAGAATTTTGTTAAGTTCCAATTTTTTACCATTGCAACTTTTTTACCTGATAAATCATCAATATTTATAAAATTAAATTTATTCTTTTTTGTTACAATTGAAAATTCTTGAGCATAATAAGCATTTGTATAATTTAAAATATCTTCTCTTTTTTTATTATATTCTATGGCTGGTAAGATATCTATTTCACCTTTAGAAAACCTATCAAAAAGGTTATCCCAATTATCACTAATAAAAATAGGTGTAATATTAATTTTAGAAAAAATAAGTTTTATGTAATCAATTGTATATCCTTTTGCTTCATTATTTTCATTATAATCAAAAGGTATCCAATCATATTCATTCGCAATTGTTAAGGTTTTGTGGGTATCAATAAATTGTTGTTCTTCTGTTGTAAAATTATTATTTATATCTTGATTAGTATTATTAGAAAAAAGTAAGTTATGTAAGAAAAGCAGTAACAGAAGAAGTTTATACATTGTTGGATCCTCACCTCAGTATTCTCTTCTAGATTGTACTGAGATAAGTATTATAAACTATTTAGCTAAACCACTTTTTAACTTTGTCAAACATATTTTCAAAGTTTTTTTCATGTGGTTTACTTTCAAGCCCAAAACTCTCTTGAAGTTTTTCTAAAAGCTCTTTTTGTTCACTGTTTAATTCTTTTGGATATTCGATTTTAATTTGTACAACTAAATCACCTTTTCCATAACCTTGAACAGATTTAACTCCTTCACCTTTAAAAGTAAATTGTTGTTTATCTTTTGCATTTTTTGGAATTTCAAGTTCAATTTCACCTCTTAGTGTTGGAACCATAATTTTGCCACCAAGTACAATTTGTGTAAAGAATATTGGAGCTTCGTAATAAATATCATCATCATGTCTTACAAAATGAGAATCTTCTTTTACTTTAACTTGTAAATATAAATCACCACGTGAACCATCAGGTGCAATATTTCCTTTATGCGAAACTCTAATTCTCATTCCATCGTTTACACCCTCTGGAATATCAACTTTGAAACTATCTTTTACTTCATCATAACCACTTCCACCACATGATTTACAAGAAGCTGCTGCTGCTTGACCTGTTCCACCACATTTTGGACAAGTTTGAGCAAAAGTCATAAATCCTTGTCTTGCATGAACTTGTCCATGACCGTTACAAGTATTACAAGTTGCTAGTTTTCCATCTTTTGCACCAGTTCCTGAACAAGATTTACAAGCTGTTTTATATTTATAACTTATATCTTTTTTGCAACCAAATACAGCTTCGTTGAACTCTAATTTTACTTCAATAGTTACATCAAGATTGTAGTTATATGTTTTTTTCTGTTTTCTTCCACGTGAACCACCACCAAAAGCACTTCCAAACATCTCTTCAAAAACAGAACTTAAGTCATCAAAGCCACCAGAGAATCCACCACCTCTTTGTCCATGACCTTCAAGTCCAGCTTTTCCATATCTATCATAAACAGATCTTTTCTCTTCATCACTTAATACTTGATAAGCTTCATTTATAGCTTTGAATCTCTCTTCAGCTTCGTTATCACCTGGATTTTTATCAGGATGATATTTCATAGCCATTTGTCTATAAGCTTTTTTAATTGTACTTTTATCTGAACCTTTACTAACTTCTAGTAGTTCATAATAATCTATTTCAGTCAATTCTATCCCCTTAAAAAATATTTAAATTAATATAAGTCGCGATTTTATCTAAAACTTAATAAATATTGATTGAATTAATAAGTGGATAGTTTTATATAATTTATTAAAAATCTTAGATATAATCCCCCTATGAATAAAGGATTAGAAAAATTTTACGAACTTGTTGAAGCATTTGAATCTTTACCTACTATTGGAAAAAAATCAGCTCTTAGACTTGCTTATCACATTGTTATGAATGACAACTATTGTGGGATTAAAATAGCTCATAGCATTGAAAGTGCCCTTAAAAACATCACTAAATGTTCTAGATGTGGTTCTATGAGTGAGCATGAAATTTGCGAAGTTTGTTTAGATGAATCAAGGGATAGTTCAAAACTTTGTATTGTTCAAAGTGCAAAAGATATTTTTGTTATCGAAGATTCAAGACAATTTGATGGAAAATATTTTGTAATTGAAGAGTTAGACCAAGAGGTACTAGACTCTTTACACAAATTTATAAATGATAATGAAGTTGAAAATATTTTATTTGCAATAACTCCATCAATTGCCAATGATGCATTTATCTTATTTATTGAAGATAAATTAAAAAATCACAATATAAAATTTACAAAAATCGCCCAAGGGGTACCAACTGGTGTTAGCTTAGAAAATGTAGATATCTTATCACTGTCAAAAGCTATACAAAGTAAAGTTGAAATTTAAAATTAGAATAAGAATATGGAAAAAAGAATAGTTTGTCAAAAATGTGTTTATTATTTTGTTACATGGGAAGCTGGTAAACCTCATGGTTGTAAAGCATATGGGTTTAAATCTCAGCTAATTCCATCAATGTCTGTAAAAAGAGCGAGTGGAGAAGATTGTAAATTGTTCTCGTTAAAAAATTTAAAATAGCTGGGTATATGCAAATAAATGACTTTATAGAAAAAATAGAAAAAGATAAAATCTCAATTATTAGAACGTGGATAAGTTCACCTACAGTAATTAAGATAATAAATGATTACTCTATTGATAAAGATTTATTTGTTAAAAGATATGCTTTTGGTGTTATTGAACACTACATTCAAGTGGTAAAAAATCAAGAAAAAATTGAAAATTGTCCTGTTATTATAGATTTTATAAAATATTTAAAAAAACAAAATATTAAAGCTAGTGAACTTTTTTTATTATGTTCTTCATTTAAAAGTGCATTGGTTGATTATGCTTTTAAGTTAAATATTCAATCTATTGAATTAATAGAAAAAATTGTGTACTACTTTGAGGAAAATTTTTCAGGTGTTTTAGATATATATTCTAAATCAATAGCACAAATTGAAACTGCTTTAAATAAATCTATTGATATTGTTGATAAATTTGTAATTATGTCAAGAACTGATGCTCGAGGTATTATTATGAGTGTATCAAGTGCATTTTGCAAAATTTCTGGTTATGAATCTTTTGAATTAATCGGAAAATCTCACAATATTATAAGACATCCTGATATGACAAAGAAATTTTTTACTGACATGTGGGATAATATAAAATTAGGTAATATGTGGCAAGGTGAAATTAAAAATCGTAAGAAAAATGGTGGTTTCTATTGGGTGAAAACTACTATACATCCAAATTTTGATCATGCTGGAAATATTGTAAGTTATGATGCAATTAGGGAAGATATAACTTCTCAAATTGAACTTAAAAATCAACAAAATTTATTAGTAGAACAATCAAAATCAGCAGCAATGGGTGAAATGATAAGCATGATAGCTCATCAATGGAGACAACCTTTACAAGCAGTCTCAATATTAATTCAAAAATTACCTTTACTAAAAATGGTTAATGGAGATATTTCAGATGAAATGCTTGATGATGTTGTTAATCAAGTTAGTTCACAACTTGATTATATGTCTAAAACAATAGATGATTTTAGAGATTATTTTAAACCAAATAAAAGAAAAGAAGAAGTTTATATAAAAGAAATTATTGAAAAATCTATGGATTTTTTAGCATATTTATTTAAAATAAATTCTATTAAAGTAAACTATCAAAATAATTCCAACTCAAGCGTTGAAATATACTTAAATGAGATAGTTCAAGTTTTTATAAATTTAGCAAAAAATTCTTGTGATGCAATGATTGAAAAGAATATTGAAAATAGGGTTATTAGTATTACAACTTATGAAAATGAGAAGAGTCTATTTGTTGAGTTTGAAGATAATGCAGGTGGAATAAAAAGTGATGTTTTGGGTAAAATATTTGATCCATATTTCTCAACAAAAAATAATAAGAATGGAACAGGATTGGGACTATACATGAGTAAAACTATTATTGAAGAACATAGTGGTGGAAAAATTGATGTATATAATACAGATTTTGGAACAAAATTCGTTATAAAATTACCATTAAAATAGGAGTTAAATTTGTTATATAAAGATTTTAAAGAGAGTATTAAATCATTAGGTTTTGGAACTATTGAAGATTTTATGAATTATGCGGGTGTTACATCAGATGATGTTTTAAGTTGGGAAGAAAAAAATGAAGTTCCATATTTAGTTTCACTTATTATTCATTTATTAAAAGGTGAAAAAGAGCTATTAATTACAAATTCTGCTTTAGATAATGTAATTGAAGAGTGTTTACCTCTTGCTTCATTATTAGAAGAAGTTTCATCTTTCCCTCACAAACTTGAAGAGATGTTTTTATTACAAAAAAAATTAAATGATTCTACAAATGGTAATAACTGGGAGTTAGGTGTTAATAAATTTGGTAAAGAGATAAATTGGTTAAGATGTATACACATGGAAGTTGCTGAGCTAATAGAATCAACTCCTTGGAAACATTGGAAAAATATTAACTCTGACCCTGATATGAATAATATTCATGTTGAACTTGTTGATATTTGGCACTTCTTAATGTCTTATATTTTACAAGAAACAAATGTTCCAAAAGCAGTTTCTTTAGTAAATACTCATTGTATCTATGAAGCATCACAAGATGTAGATGTAAAATTAATGGTAAATGAAGCTGAGAAGTTATCTTATATTTCATTAGCAATTGACACTGGAAATATGCCATCATTTAGTGGAATTGAAAGATTCATTGATCAATTCTTTAGATGTTGCAAAATCTCTGGATTATCTTTTATGTGGTTACAAAAACTTTATATTGGGAAAAACTGTTTAAATCAATTTAGACAAGATAATGGTTATAAAGAAGGTCATTACATCAAAGTTTGGAATGGTAATGAAGATAATGTTGTAATGGTTAGTCTACTTGAAAAAATGGATGATGTAAGTTTTGATGATTTATATTCTAAATTACAAGAAGCATATAATAAATGTAAATAATAGGTTTAAAACCTATTATTTTAAATAAGACCTATCTTTATAAAATCTTGATTTTATTTTAAAAATTTTGATTTACTCTTTACAAAACTTCAAATATAATGGACAAAACAACTCCTAGGAGAGTATATGTCTACTTCAAATATTATTATGTTAGTTATTTTGATTATATTAACTTTAATTTTATTGTTTAAATTAACAAAAGCTTAGAATGAAAAACTTTTTTCTTAAATATAAACAATACAATTATATTTTAAAAGCTTTAGTAATTTTATTAATAATTACAATAATTAGCCATATTTTTAGAGGTTCTTTAGATATTATAAATATTACTTTAATCCATATTATTCCAGTTATTGTTGTGGCAATACATGGAAATATTAAGGCAACAGTATTTATAACTTTTTTAAGTGTAGTGTTTCTGAATTTCTTATATATTCCACCTCTTTATAGTTTTTCTGTTCATAATGAGCTTTATCTTTATAGTTTTTTTATATTTGGAATTGTTGGATGGATTATAACTTTCCAAGCAAAAAATCTGAATACTCAAACAAAACAGAATGAATTAAGAGAGAGTCTATTGCATATAATATCTCATGATTTAAGAACACCACTTTCTACAATACATGGAAGTATAAATTTGATTTTGTCAAATGATAATTTAGATGAAAAGAGTAAACAAAATCTTTATGAAGATATAAATTATGCCTCATTAAGAATGAAAAGATTAATTACAAATATTTTAGATAGTACTAGATTATCAAGTGGAAATATTGATTTGAAATTAGAATGGTGTGATTTTGAAGATATTGTAGGAGTTGCACTAACTGAATTTTCTCAAAAACAAAATGATGAAATACTTCAAATGAAAATTGATGAACTTAGCTTGTTTTGGGGAGATAATACTCTTTTAACCCAATTGATTATTAACCTACTTGATAATGCTTTTAAATACTCTAAATCAGATACAAAAATCTATTTTGAAATAATAAATTTAAACAATTTTATAAAAATCAAAATTTTTAATCAAACAGAATATATAGATAAAAAGAAATTAAAAAATATTTTTGATAAATTTTATAGGTTTGAAGATACAAATGATATTTCAGGAAGTGGAATAGGTTTAGCTATTTGTAAAAGCATTGTAAAACTTCATAATGGAGAAATTAAAGCAATTCCTGAACAAAAAGGGATTTTAATAGAAATAGAATTACCAATCACAAAGAGAGCAAAATTAATATGAAACAATATTTAATACACATTATAGAAGATGATATATCTGTCAAAAAGCTATTAGAAATCACTTTTAAAGAGTATTCATTTGATTATATTTCAAGTGAAAGTAAAAAAAATGCTTTAATAATGTTTTTAAGCCATAACCCTGATTTATTGATAGTTGATTTAGGTTTAAGTGATGGAGATGGAAAAGATTTAATAAAACAAATTAGAGAAATCTCAAAAGTACCAATTATTGTTTTAACTGCACGACATGATGAAAAAGAGATAGTAGCAGCTTTAGATGTTGGGGCGGATGATTATATTACTAAGCCATTTTCTGTAAATGAACTATTAGCTAGAATTAGAGCTAATTTAAGAAGAAATTTAAACAAAGAAGAGGATATATCTAATAAATTAGTTTGTAATGAATTAGAACTTGATATAAGCTCTAGAAATATTTTATTGAGGGGTGAAAATTTAAAATTAACTCCAATAGAGTATGAATTACTTAAATATTTTATGTTACACACAAATAAAACTTTAACTCATAAACAAATCCTTCAAGAAGTTTGGGGAACTGCATATCAAAATGAAATGCAATATTTAAGAACTTATGTAAATACGCTTAGAAAAAAAATTGAAGAAAATTCTACAAGACCAAATTATATTAAAACCCAATCGGGCATTGGATATAGATTTTCATGTAATCAATAGTGGATATTCATGGAACATAAATATGTAAGATCAATTTTTTTAGGCTATTTATTTATAATTTTTTTAGGAGGAATATTACTATTTTTACCTATATCTCATTTTGGTGAATTAAAATTTATTGATGCTATTTTTACATCAACAAGTGCTGTTTGTGTAACAGGTTTGATTGTTACTAGTACTTCTGAAAATTTCACTTTTTGGGGAGAATTAATTATTTTAATTCTTATACAAATTGGAGGAATTGGATATATGTCTTTAGTAATAATATTTTTCTTGTTTATTGGAAATAAGTTAAATATTGATGAAAAAAGAGCAATGAAACAATCTTTAGATTTGCCAAATTTACATGTGGGAGCTTTCATAAAAAAGATTTTACTGGTTGTATTATTTATAGAATTATTTGGAACGATTATTTTAACTATTCAGTTTTTTGATAAATTTAAATTCTTAGATGCCCTTTGGTTTGGTCTATTTCACAGTGTAAGTGCTTTTAATAATGCAGGTTTTTCTCTTTTTACGGATAGTTTAATGGGATATCAAAGTGATACTATATCTTTAGTAACTATTAGTTTTTTAGTAATTTTTGGAGGTTTAGGTTATTTTGTATTAATAGAAATTTATGAAAATAGAAAGTTTTCAAAACAATTTACAATACATACTCGAATTATGCTTTATGGAACGGTTATTCTAATAGTTCTAGGTATGATTTTATTTTTATCCATTGAATGGAATAATCCTAAAACTTTTGGAGGATTATCTTTTTATGACAAGATATTAAATGCCTTTTTTTTATCAATAAACTTTAGAACAAGTGGATTTAATAGTATTGATATAGCATCATTGAAAGAGTCATCTTTATTCTTTTCAACTCTATTTATGCTAACAGGTGCTGGACAAGGAAGTACCGCTGGTGGTATGAAGATTACTACTGTTGCTATTTTAGTTATTACAGTTATTTATATTTTAAAAGAGAGTAATCAGCAACCTAGTATTTTCAAAAGAACTATTGATCAAAAAGTAATAAATAAAGCCTTAGCTATTATTATCACCTCTTCATTTTTTGTACTTTTTGCAGTTTTAATATTAGTTGAGACTCAGAACTTACCTTTTATAAAAATTTTATTTGAGGTGTGTTCTGCCTTTGGAACAGTGGGAGTATCAACTGGTAATGGAGATATTCTTAGTTTTTCACAACAATTTGATAGTTTTGGAAAAAGTATCATCATTGTGATGATGTTAGCAGGAAGATTAGGAGTTTTTGCCTTCGGCTTGATTTTAATAGGTAAAGCAAAATCAAAACATTTTAAATATCCCACAGGAAGAATTATTATATGAAAACAGTTGCAGTTATTGGTTTAGGGAAGTTTGGTGCATATATAGTAAAAAGTTTATCAAGATTAGATGTCAAAGTTATTGCTGTTGATAATGATGAAAAAAAAATTCAAGAAATTAGTGAATATATTGATGATGCGTTTATTTTAGATAGTACAAATAAAACAGCTTTAGAAGAGGTTGGAATTTATAATTTAAATACTGTTATTGTAAGTATTGGTGAAAATATAGAAGCTAGTATTTTGACAGTTATGGCTTTAAAAGATTTGAATAATAAATATGTTATTGCAAAAGCAATAACTTCTACTCATGGAGAAATATTGTCAAAAATAGGGGCTTTTAAAGTAATTTATCCAGAAAAAATAGCTGGAAGATTATTAGTAAAAAAATTAATTGATAATATTACAGTTGAAGAGATAGATATAAGTAATTCTATTAAAATGGTAAAGTTAGTAGTAAATGAAAATTTTATTTATAAAAAAATCTCAGAAATAGAAGCAGAATTTAAATATTTAAAAATTGTCTCATATAAAACAAATGAAACTTGGTGTTTAGATGTTACTCCCTCATATCAAGTAAAAAAAGATGATATGTTGGTTCTTTTAGGAGAATCAAAATATATTAAAGATTTTTACGCATATGTAAAATAATAGGTTTAAAACCTATTATTTAATTTTATCTATAATCGTTTTTATACTCTACATAATGAGCAGCGTGAGCTATTAATTTATCAACATCTTCTTGAGTTAATTGTTTAACAACTTTTGCAGGACTTCCCATAATCATACTTCTTGGGGGAAATACTTTTCCAGATGTTACAAGTGAATTTGCTCCAACGATACTTCCTTCACCAATCACAGCATCATCAAGTATTGTAGCACTCATTCCAATTAAGCAATTATCTTCAATTTTACACCCATGAAGCATAACTTTATGGCCAATCGTAACATTGTCACCGATTATTGTTTTTGTATTTGTATCTGTATGTATACATGATAAATCTTGAATATTTGTATTCTTACCAATCTTAACCTCATTTACGTCTGATCTAATAACACAACCAAACCAAACCGATGAATCTTCACCAATTGTAATATTCCCAATCAAATCAGCACTTGGTGCAATCCAAGCACTTCCATGAATTTCTGGGTAAAACTCTTTAAATTTTAAAATCACAGCTTTTCTCCTTAGCTTTATTTTATTTATTATAGCAAAGGATTTTTTATTTTGTAATAGCTTATGTAAATTAATATAAAAGAATACAAAGGATAATAATTATTAATCGATAAAGTATTCTAATTGTATTTTAAAGTTTCTAAGAGTAGAATCATACAAGATAGATAATCAATTATAAAAGGAGAGAACATGGCTAGTAAATGTCCGTTTGGTTTTGGGAAAAGTAATCCTACAGTTATAAATGGTGGCACATCAAATAAAGATTGGTGGCCTAATCAATTAAATTTAAAAATTCTTTCTCAACACTCAAATAAAGTAAATCCGTTAAATGATAATTTTGATTATGAAAAAGAGTTTAATAAACTTGATTATAAAGCATTGAAAAATGATTTAGAGTTTTTAATGACTGACTCACAAGATTGGTGGCCTGCTGATTATGGGCATTATGGACCACTATTTATTAGGATGGCATGGCATAGTGCCGGAACATATAGAACAGCAGATGGAAGAGGAGGAGCAGCTAGTGGAAGCCAAAGATTAGCACCACTAAATAGTTGGCCTGATAATGCAAACTTAGATAAAGCAAGAAGACTTCTTTGGCCGATTAAACAAAAATATGGAAACAAAATTTCATGGGCTGACTTAATGATTTTAGCCGGAACTGTAGCAATTGAATCTATGGGTTTAAAAACATTTGGTTTTGCAGGTGGAAGAGTTGATGTTTGGGAACCTGAAGAGGATATTTATTGGGGAAAAGAGAGTGAATGGTTAGCAACTAGTGATAAACCAGATAGTAGATATAGTGGTGATAGAGATTTAGAAAATCCACTTGCAGCTGTTCAAATGGGGCTTATTTATGTAAATCCAGAAGGGCCAAATGGAGAACCAAATCCAATTCAGTCAGGAATTGATATTAGAGAAACTTTTAAAAGAATGGCAATGGATGATGAAGAAACAGTTGCACTTACAGCTGGTGGTCATACATTTGGAAAATGCCATGGTGCAGGTGATGCTTCAAATGTTGGAGCTGAACCAGAAGCGGAAGGCTTAATAGCTCAAGGTCTTGGTTGGCTTAGCAAATTCTTAAGTGGAAAAGGTGATGATACAATCACAAGTGGAATTGAGGGCTCTTGGACACCAAATCCTACAAAATGGGATAATGGATATTTTGATTTATTACTTGGATATGATTGGGAACTTACAAAATCACCAGCAGGTGCTTGGCAATGGATTCCAAAAAATGTAAAAGAGGAGCATTTAGCACCATCTGCACATAATCCAAATAAAAAAGTTACAACCATTATGACTACAGCTGATATGGCAATGAAAATGGATCCAATTTATGGTGAAATTTCAAAAAAATTCCATAAAAATCCAGAACAATTTGCAGATGCTTTTGCAAGGGCTTGGTTTAAACTAACACATAGGGATTTAGGACCAAAATCAAAATACATAGGACCCGAAATTCCTAAAGAAGATTTGATTTGGCAAGACCCAATTCCTCAAGCAAATTATGAAATGATAGATGAAAAAGATATAAAAACTTTAAAAGAGAAAATATTAGCTTCATCATTAGGAGTTTCAAAACTTGTATCTCTTGCATGGGCAAGTGCTAGTACATATAGAGATTCTGATAAAAGAGGTGGAGCAAATGGTGCTAGAATCGCCTTAGCTCCTCAAAAAGATTGGGAATCAAATAGCTTTTTAAATTTAGATGATACTCTGAAAATTTTAAAAGATATTCAAAAGGAATTTAATTTTAATAACTTTACAAAAAAAGTATCAATTGCTGACTTAATAGTTTTAGGTGGATGTGCTGCAGTTGAGAAATCAGCATTTGATGCAGGATTTAATATAAAAGTTCCATTTAGTGCAGGAAGATGTGATGCAATACAAGAACAAACAGATATAGAATCATTTAACTATTTAGAACCAATGGCCGATGGTTTTATAAACTATGAAAAAACAGCATATACACTTAGTGCTGAAGAGTTGTTAATTGATAAAGCTCAATTATTAACATTGACTATTCCTGAAATGACAGTTTTAGTTGGAGGGATGAGAGCTCTTGGGGCTAATTATGCTAATTCAAATTTAGGAGTATTTACTTCAAATATTGGTGTATTAACTAATGATTTTTTTGTAAACTTACTTGATATGAGTACAGTTTGGAAAGAGACTTCAAAAGAAGAAAATGAGTTTGAAGGAAAAGACAGAATTAGTGGAAATCTAAAATATAAAGCTAGCAGAGTTGATTTAGTGTTTGGTTCTAACTCTCAATTAAGAGCTGTTGCAGAAGTTTATGCTCAGGATGATTCAAAAGAAAAATTTGTTCAAGATTTTATAAAAGCTTGGACAAAAGTTATGAATTTAGATAGATTTGATTTAAAAAAATAGGAGATATAGCAGTTTTTCTGCTATATCTTATTTTGGAACATATTCTAAAATTACAGCTTGAGAATAATTTGGCACATCATCATAGGTAAATATTGCATAATATTTATCTATATCAGTTGCTCCAAAATCATCTAAAGTATACTCATCAACTCCCGCATAAAGTTTTTGTCCATCTTGAGCTGATAGAGGTTTTCTAAAAGGATTTTTTATAACTTTAGCTCCTACAAAATCTGGATTTTTAGGATTTGTCCAAGAGATTTTTATTTTTCCATTTTCTAGTGATAATTTTGCATTTGTAACTTTCTCAACTGGAAATCTTCTTTTTGGAATATGTTCAAGAATAAGTTTTGGACACAAAGAGTTATTTGATACTTCCCATGAAACTGTTTTATTTTTGATAATTTTTAAAGCAGAAGTGGGTTTTAAAACAAATGAAATATCAGATTTACTTTTTAGTTTTTCATTTAAAATGATTTCAGAAAAAGAATCAAACATAAAATATTGAGTTTGATTGTTTTTTAACTCTGTTGCACTCACATCATAACCGATATTTTGAATAACTTCTCTATTTGTAATATTTTCAAAATTTTTATTGATATTTTCATCTACAAATTCTAAGTGAAAACGAATATCATCTTTTATATAAATTTTTGTAGAGTTTAATTCAAAATAGGCTTTTGTAATCATTGTGTCATTGTATGGAGGAAGACTAGATAAATTAAACTGAAAAGTTGAATATATTTTATTTCCATCTTCATCAAAACCAGCTGTAATTACATCATCTATAACCTCAGCTTTACTAACTGTTTTAATTGATTTTGCATAAAGTGTTGTAGTTGTTGGCTCTATTGTATAAGTTAATTCCAATCTTGGTCTATAAGCCAATCCAAAACCAAATGAACCATAACCAATATCCCATTGCATCATCTGTTTTGTTCTTCCAATTGTTAACTCTTTAGGGCCTTCAACTCTTAAAACTATAGTATCATTTTTGATTGATTTTTTTAAATCTAAACACTCTAAACCAGATAAAATCCAATTTCTCCAAATTCCTTGGGTTAGTTGGTGAGACTCTGTAGGACGACCCACATATCTTATGATTTGCATATTATCTACATCATCAAAGTTTGTAATATCTCCCATGGTTTCTTGATTCACAAGTCCTATGTTCCATTCCCCATATTTTTCAATAGTTGTTGAAACTCTATTTATTGGATATAAGTTGATTGAGGCTAGTTTTATTATTGCATTTGCTGGAAGTGATTTTACATTTATTGAAATAACAGCATATGAGATTCCTTTATTATCATCAACTCCAACAAACAATGAGTTCACTCCAAAGTGACTAGGATTATTATTTAGATTTTCTGCTACATATCCCGTTCCTTTTGCATTTGCAAAATAAGTTCTACTATATTCATCATATTCTATTAAAGTACGGATTTTTATTTGTGGATAAAAGGGTGATTTTTGATTTGTTTTTTTATTTACTACTCTGATATTGTAGTAATAATCTTTATTTGAACCTAGATTTATATCATTAAATTCTAAGCTTTGTGTTTTTGCGATTAGATTTGAACTATTGCAAAATTGCTTATCTTTTGTACTTCTAAAAATTTCAAAATATATATCTTTGTTTAATTCATAATCCCATTTTAGATTTACATGGTTTGAGCCAATTTCTGTGGCATTAAAAGAATCAACCCTTTTCATAATATTGTCTTTTGCGTAATTGTCCACTTCTTTTAGGGCATAAATAAGTGCTGGAATATGTTCTCTAATATTCTCATTCATATCTTCCATATAATCACTGATATTTCTAGTTCCAACCTCAACAACAGATGAAATAATGCCATTAGAATAATAAAACTCTCTACCACTTCCTCCTATTAATTTAGCAGGTGGTTTTCCTTGATGTATTCCATACTCTCGACCTGAGATTTTTCTAATCTCTTCAGCCATATTTGCACATAAAGTGTTCATATCAGTTGTATCAATAGTGTCTTCATGTCTAAAGTCATGGGCTGGGAAAAATACATTTCCTTGACTATGATAATCTAAAGCTATTGTAATATTTGAATGAGCTAAAACAAAATCCCTAAGAGCTTGGGTTTCAGGTTCAGAAAATGGTTCAGGTCCTCCATAAACATTTGAAGTTGTTGCAGTTGATTTTATAAAACCAATTGGAAAGTTTCTATTTAAATCAACTCCGTAAGTTCCATCTGCATTTTGTCTTCTGTTTTTTCTCCAAAAAGAGAAGTGTTTTCTTGAATACTCATAACCATCAGGATTAGCACAAGGAACCATATAAACTGTACTTTCATTTAAATAAGTTTGTAAAGTAGGGTCAGTTTCAAGATTTTTTAATACATATATTGCAAACTCAATAGCTAATTCATGTCCAATCCACTCTCTTGCATGAATAGTTCCTGTATAAAATAGAGCTGGTCTTGAATCGGCTGTTTTAATATCTTTTGAAATGGTAATTAAATTTATCTCTCTATTTTCCCAAGTATAACCAATTGATTCAATTTTGAAATAATTAGGATATTTAGCTTCCAATTCTTTGAAAATATTTGTTGATTCACTATATGATCTATATAATCTTTTCAAGAACTTATTCTCCTATTTTTAGTCGAGATTTTAATTGGGCAAATTTGTTTTTACCAATTCCTTCTATATTTTTTAATTCTTCTATACTTTTAAAATATCCATGTTCTTCTCTATAATCAGAGATTATTTTTGCTAATTTTTTACCAATACCTTTTATTTTTCTCAAGTTTTCTTTATCAATTCTATTTATGTCTACTCTCATATCATCAATATTTCTATCCCAAGATTTAAGCATTTGTTCATCTATTGCCTCAAGTTCTAATAAATCAGAACTATCAGTGATGATGTTATCTTTTAAATACTCTTGTATTTGTAAAGCTAAATCCTCTTCCATTCCATAAAGAGTCATTAAATCAGTTAATGTTGCATTATTGAAATTTATTTTGTTTATTTCAAATATTTTCTCTTTTGTATAGTTTTTATTAGTCTCTAATTGCATACAATCTTCTGTTTTTTGAGGAACATCTGATTCATTTGATAAAAGTGCTAGTTCCATTTCATAGGTATCTTTTTTATCATTGATAAAATATTCTCCATCATAACTAGCTGTATATTTACTAAATCCAATATGTCTTAAAGTTCTTAATAAATTTGAATCAATTTTTCCTAACTCTTCCCAAGAGAATAGGGGAATATGAGGTTTGCTAAATCTTCCTTTTGAAAAATCCCACATTAAATATTGACAAATCCAATCTCGTATATATGGAAATGCAGCAAAAGCAGTTGCACACTCTAAAATATAAGCTTTTCCAGTTTTTGCACAAATTGCAATATCACAAGCCCAATATTCAGCTTTTGCAGCTTTTGAGGCTTTTACAGCTAGTTCTAGCGCATTCATTGGAACATTATCATAAGACATTGAACCACCTTGAGAAGTGTTTGTAATCCATTGGTTTTTACCTGAATATCTCCAAAAGGCACAAATTGGTTTATGACCAATAAGCATTACTCTAATATCCCCTGAATCTTTTAAATCTATGGCATTTTGAGTATAGATAGGATTGTATTTTTTCTCATCAAGAAGTTTTTTTGCTTCTTTGAAATTATTAGCTTTATGTACAAAATATCCACCATAATTTGACGGTCCATAAGATCTTTTGATGATTTGAGGATAAGAGGCTTTCTCTTTTAGATATTTATAACCTTTTTCAGTGTTATAAAATATTTTTGTTTTTGGAATTGCTAAATCAAATTTTTTACAAAATAGGGTAACATTTTCTTTAGATTTATTTGAAAATTGTGTTTCAATAGATGGAACAAATCTAACATTTGGCAACTCTTTTGATATTTCCACAAAAGTTTCGTAGGCAGTTGCAGGAATATTTCCAACTAGAATTTCAATTTTTTTTCTTTTTACCTCTTCTATGAATCTTTTTTTATCATTTTTCCAATGATATGTAACAGATTCAATTTTGTCAGGCCAACCTTTGAAGTTTGATTTATTAAAAAATTGTAATACGAAATCTAAATATAAGAATCCAATTTTTGGTAACTTTTTCATTTTTCATTTTCCTTTTTAATAGTTTTTCTATCTATTAAATCAACGATTAAATCTATTTTTTTATCGTTAAAATTTAAGCCCATTTTTTCTTGTTCAGGTGTTGCAAAAGCAGGAATTCCATTTACTTCTAAAACTATATATTCCTCTTTTTTTCTATCAAAAATAATATCAACACCAGCAATATCCAATCCTAAAGTTTTACTAGCTTTAATTGCAAGATTTACTATCTCATCATTTGCTTCTCTTAAAAATACACTTCCACCACTTGTTACATTTGTTTTCCAATGTCCAGTTGCTGCTTTTCTTCCATAACAGCCAACATATTGTCCATCTACAATATCTACTCTATAATCTGTATTATCATAATCAACATATTTTTCCACATAAAAATGTTTAAGATTTATTTGGCTTAAAAATGGAATTAACATATTTAATGCTTCTTCGTTCTCTATTTTTGTAACTCCAATTCCTCCCCAACCATCAACAGGTTTATATACCATTTTTTCCCATTTTTTCATGATAGTATTTAATCTATGAGTGTCATTACTGTGGCAAAGTTTATAATCGGCTGTTCTTATTCCATTTTTTCGCAAATAAAATGAAGTTTGAAATTTGTCTTCACTTAACTCAAAGGCTTCATAAGAGTTAATCATTGGAATGATTCTATTTAGGGCTTTGTATAAATAGACTTGATAAGGAGTTTGTTCTCCTGCATTGTAAGAGAAAAACAGGTCTAATTTATCAAGTTTTACATTTTTATCTTTCATTTCATAAATAATATGACCATTTTTTGCAATAGCATTTTTTAAATTTACATTTGCAAGAACATCTATATCTCTTTCTTTTAACAACTTAATCATCTTTTTTTGGATTTGTTCTCCACCACTATTTTGATATAACCACATACCAATATTTCTTTTTGCCACTTTGTCCCCTTTTTATAAATTTGTTTGAAAATGATTTAAGATTTTTGTCATTAATTCTATTCTTGACTCAAAACTACTTTTTAAAGCTCTTTCTTTTATTGTGTGATCTCCATCACCAAAAGGTCCAAAGCCATCAAGAGTAGTTACTCCACAACTTGCAACTATGTTTGCATCACTAACACCACCTCTTTTTTCAGTTAAGATTTTAGAGTTTGTGATAGTTTCTAACTCTTTTATTAGTTCTAGTTGTTTTTCATTCTCTTGCATTACATCCCTTTGGATTGAGCCACTAAGAGTTGAAATAGTTCCAGTCACATAAGAAGTATTTGTGATTTTATTTAAGGCGATTAAAACTCTTATTTTTTCATCATTTGTGGTGTATCTAATTTCTAAAAGTAGTTCACATTTGGGAGAGATTGTATTTGCACCAATTCCACCATTTATTTTTCCAACATTAACAGTTGTTTGAAGTTCTAAATTTGTAAGTTTTACTAACTCTTGAAGTTTGTAACTAGCTTCCAAATTAGCATCAATTCCTTTGTCATAATGATTTCCAGCATGAGCTGCCAAGCCATCAATAGTAATCGTAAAAGTTCCAACACCTTTTCTTTGGGTTACAACTTCCATATTAATTCCTGCTGCTTCAAAAACAAAACAGTAGTCATAATTTGTTGCAAGTAAAGCTGTTATCTCTTTTGAATCATCACTTCCTGTTTCTTCATCAGAAACTAATAAAAAATCTATATTACATATTTCATTATTTTTTTTGTGTATATTTCTTAAAGCTTGAAGGGCAACAATATTTCCACCTTTCATATCACAAACACCAGGTCCATAAACCCAAGTTTCATCTTGTAAAAATCCCTCAAAACTGTTTGGTGGGAAAACAGTATCATTATGACCCAATAAAAGTATTTTTTTTCCCGATTTCTTTTCGGAGGTAAAAAACAGATGATTACCGATAAGTTCTTTTTTATAAGTTGTTAATTTAAAGCCTAATTCTTCCAGCCATTTAGACATTATAGAACCAACTTCATCTACACCTTTTTTGTTTTTTGTATATGAGTTGATACTAATGATTTTTTCTAAATCTTCTAAATAATTCATGATACATCCATTAGTAAGGTGAACAATTTTATTTGTTAAAGATTACAATTAAGAGACAATTACAGTTGAGTTACAAAAGGTAAGGAATATAAATGAAAGTGAGGATAATGATAAATATAAGGTGGAAAATCCACCTTAATATTAGTTTCTGTTTTGGTTTTTACCAGCGATGATAAATCTTAATGCATTAAGTCTAATAAATCCTTCAGCATCTTTTTGGTTATAAACTTCATCTTTTTCAAAAGTTGAATAAGCATCATTGTACAGTGATTTTATAGAATCCCTACCAATTACTGTAACATTCCCTTTATAAAGTTTAATTTTAACAGTTCCTTCAACATGTTTTTGAGTTGCATCAATAGCAGCTTGAAGCATTTCTCTCTCAGGAGAGAACCAATATCCTTGGTAGATTAACTTAGCATATCTTGGCATTAACTCATCTTTTAAGTGAGCAGCTTCTCTATCTAAACAAATAGATTCAATTGCTCTATGAGCTTTTAACATGATAGTTCCACCTGGAGTTTCATAACAACCTCTAGCTTTCATACCAACATATCTGTTTTCAACAATATCAGCTCTACCAATACCATTTCTATTTCCATACTCATTTAATTTAGTAAGTAATGTAGCTGGTGACATTTCAACACCATCAATAGCAACTGGATCACCATTTTTGTATGTTATAGTTAAATATTCAGGAACATCAGGAGCTTTTTCAGGTGCTGTTGTCCATAACCACATAGACTCTTCTGGTTCGTTATTTGGATTTTCTAAATGTAAACCCTCATAAGAGATATGTAAAAGGTTAGCATCCATTGAATATGGGCTAATTTTTGGATTACCATTTTCATCAACATGTTTTTGAGCGATTTCAATTCCATTTTTTCTAGCATACTCAAGTAAACTTTCTCTAGAATTTAATTCCCATTCTCTCCAAGGAGCAATAACTTTAATATCAGGTCTTAATGCTAATGCACCTAATTCAAATCTAACTTGGTCATTTCCTTTTCCAGTTGCTCCATGCGAAACAGCTTCTGCTCCTGTTTGGTTTGCAATATCAATTAATTTTTTTGCAATTAAAGGACGTGCAATTGAAGTTCCAAGTAAATACTCACCTTCATAAATTGCATTTGCTCTAAACATAGGGAAAACATAATCTTTTACAAACTCTTCTTTAATATCTAAAATGAAAACATTTTCAGGTTTAATACCACAAGCTATCGCTTTAGTTCTAGCTGGTTCAACTTCTTCACCTTGACCTAAATCAGCCGTGAAAGTGATAACTTCAGCGTTATATTCATCTTGAAGCCATTTTAAAATAATAGAAGTATCAAGACCTCCACTATACGCTAAAACTACTTTTTTAATATCTTTTTTACTCATAAATCTATCCTATGGTTACATTATTTTTAAGGGTAACATTTTAACGAATTTTTACTATAAACAAATTTAATTTATTAAATAGTAAATATCCTTGGTTACAGAGATGTAATTTTTTTGCAAGTTTACTTAAAAGACCTATTTAATTAATTTTTGCTATAATCTATGTTATGAGAATAGATAAATTTTTAAATGCCGTTAATATTACAAAACGAAGAGCAGTAGCTGAGGATATGCTTGAGCACAAAGTTGTTTTTATAAATGACCAAGCTGTGAAAAAAGCAAAAGAAGTTAAGGTTGGAGACACAATCGAGATTAGGTATTTAGAAAAAACTGAAAAATTCAAAGTATTACAAATACCATCTACAAAATCAACTCCAAAATCAAAAATAGAAGAATATGTACAAAGGATCGACTAAATGTTTAATGCAGCTAAATTAAAATTTGATGATATTTTTGAAAATAGATTATCGCAAGAAGAAGTTAGAGAATATTTACTTGAACTTTACGAAAGAGGTGAAACAGCAGCTGAAATAGCAGGTGCAGCAAGTGCTATGAGAGATCATCTTATTCCACTTCCTATCCATGAAGATTTAAGAGCAAAAGCAATTGATGTTGTAGGAACTGGTGGAGATAAAAGTTATAGTTTTAATATCTCAAGTACCGTTTCTATTTTACTTTCAGCTTGTGACTGTTATGTGGCAAAACATGGAAATAGAAGTGTTACAAGTAAATCTGGAAGTGCTGATATGCTTGAAGCTTTAGGAGTAAATTTAAATTTGAGTTTAGAAAATACTGCAAAAATGCTTGAAGAAACAGGATTTGCTTTTATGTTTGCAGCTAATCATCATCCTGCTATGAAATATATTACACCAGTTAGAAAAACAATTCCACACAGAACTATTATGAATATTCTAGGGCCTTTATGTAATCCAGCAGGTGTTACAAAACAAGTAATTGGTGTATTTGATAAAGATTATATAAATAGAATAGCAACAGCTCTTGATATGTTAGATACAAAAAGAGCAATGATTTTATCTTCAAATGATGGAATGGATGAAATTTCAGTTTCAGACATAACTTATGCGACACTTTTAATAAATGGGAAAATCACAGATATTGAAATAAATCCTGAGAATTATGGCATTCCAATAGCATCTAAAGATGATATTATTGGTGAGGGTCCTGAGTATAATGCAAAACTTACAACAGATATTTTATCAAAAAAAATAGTTGGTGCAAAACTTGATATTGTTTTATTAAATGCAGCAGCAGCTTTAATTATTGATGAAAAAGCTAGGGATTTCAAAGATGGTATTGATATCGCAAAAGATGCTATTATGAGTGGAGCAGCAAAAGCAAAATTAGAACAAATAATAAAAGTTTCTAATCAATTAAGTTAGGACTTTTCTTGCAAAAAGAGTTTGAATTGGAATTAAATCAGTTAGAAGTTTTAACTGATTGTTTAAAAGAGATTATTATTGAAGATTGCATAATAATTTTAAGAGGTGATTTAGCGAGTGGGAAAACAACCCTTGTTAAAAATTATGTAAAAGCTTTGGGTTTAGATGATTTAGTTACGTCTCCTACTTTTTCACTACAAGCTATTTATTCTAATGATATTTTTCATTATGATGTTTATAACAAAACATTAAGTGAATTTATCTCACTTGGTATGCTTGAAGAGTTTGAGAAACAAGGTGTTCACTTTGTAGAGTGGGGTGATGAAAAACTTGAAGAGATTTTAAATGATTATGGATATAAAGTGATTTTAATTGAAATAGAAAAAAAAGATAATAAAAGGCTATATAAAATAAATGCATAAATTACATATAAAAGATATAACAAAAACTATCAAAAAAACACAAATACTTCATGGTATTTCTCTTGAAGTAAAATCAGGAGAAATTGTTGGTTTATTAGGACCAAATGGAGCTGGAAAAACAACGACCTTTTATACTGTTTGTGGATTAGTAAAACCAACAGCTGGAAATGTTTTTTTTGATGATAAAGATATTACTTCACTTCCTCTGCATAAAAGAGCTTTAAAAGGAATAGGTTATTTACCTCAAGAGTCTTCGATTTTCAAAGATTTATCAGTTGAAGATAATTTAATGTTAGCTGCTCAAATTGTTACAGATGATAAAGATGAACAACATAAAAGAGTTGAAGAATTACTTGAACTGTTTAATATTGAACCAATTCGTCAAAGATTGGGTGTTTCACTTTCTGGTGGAGAGAGAAGAAGAACTGAAATTGCGAGAGCATTAGTATCTCAACCAAAATTTTTACTTTTAGATGAGCCATTTGCAGGAGTTGATCCAATAGCTGTAAAAGATATTCAAGAGATAATTCATCAATTAACAAAAATAAATATTGGAGTTTTAATAACAGACCATAATGTTAGAGAAACTCTTCAAATTTGTGATAGAGCTTATGTTATGAAAGCAGGTGCTTTATTATCAAGTGGAACAAGTGAAGAGATTAGAAATGATGTAAAAGTACGAGAACACTATTTAGGTGAAGACTTTAGTTTCTAGTTTTTTGATAAAGTATCTCTTTTAAGAGATTACTTTATTTTTTCCTGTTCTTTTTGCTTCGTATAGAAGTTTATCTGCTCTTGAAATAAAATCCCTTTCATTGTCTTCATCTAAAAGTTGAGTAACTCCAAAACTTCCAGTTATTATTAAAGATTTATCTGTAAAAGAGTGTTCTTTTATAGCTGTTTTTATTTTATTTGCAGCTAGAATAGCTCCCTCTAAATTTGTTTGTGGTAAAAGTATTAAAAATTCTTCTCCACCCCATCTTACAGTTATGTCTAGTTCTCTAACATTATTTAGCATAATTTGAGACATCTCTTTTAAAACTTCATCACCAATTTGATGACCATAAGTATCATTTACTATTTTAAAATCATCTACATCAAAAATAATAATTGATAAATTATTCTCATATCTTCTTGCTCGTTTTATCTCTTTTGTATAAATTTCATCAAATTTATTTCTATTAAATAAACCTGTCAATTTATCATGACTTGCTTGATATTCTAAAAGATTTGATTTCTCTTTTAATTTTGTAATATCAGTTAGTGAAAAAACATAATAGTCATCTTTGTTATCATAATAATCAACATTTATTGCAAAGATTCTCTCTTCTTCTGAAGCACCTTTTATTTTAACAATTCTATCAATTTCATGTAACTCTTTTATATATTTAATCCATGATTCTTGTTTATTAATTTGCTCTTTTGTAATAAACCCAAACTCTTCTTCAAAAAAATCAAAAATATTTTTTTTAGTAGATATAAATTCATCAAAATTATTTACTCCAAAAAAGTCAAGGAATTTTTTATTTACATTTGTAATCTCTTCTTTATTTGTAACAATTATAATATTGTCTTGAGCATCTAAAATAGACTTGATTTTACTAATTTCTTGCTCAATCTTACTCTCAAGAGATAAATTTAGTTCTATGAGTTTTCTTTTTAAAATAATAGGCTCCATTGCCTTTATAATACTCTCAATCAATTGGTATAAATCAATTGGTTTCATGGCATAAGTAGTAACACCAATCTCAATTGACCTTTTAAGAAAATTAGTATCATTATGGGCACTTGTAATTACAAGAGGAACTTCATTATTTATTTTTTTGATAGCCTCACACATAGATAAGCCATCCATTTTAGGCATATTAATGTCTGAAACAATTAAATCTATATCATCTTTATGTTCTTCAAATATTTTTAAACCTTCAAGACCATCTTGTGCAACATAAACATTTTTAAGTAAAGAAGCTAATAATTTTGAAGTAAATTCTCTTACATCAGTTTCATCTTCAACATATAAAACTGAAATGGTTTTTAAAATCTCTTTATTCATCATTTTTGTCTGTACTTTCATTATATTCTACTATATTTGGGGCTGAAATTGGAGCTGAGAAAAAATAGCCTTGAGAATAATCAGCTCCTAAATTTCTAACAATATTAAATATTTCTTCATTTTCAACATATTCAGCAATAGTTTTAAGATTTAAATTTTTTGCAAATTCTATGATAGTTTTTGTTATTTTATAAGAATTTTCATTTGTTGCAATATTTTTTATTAAAGAAGCATCAATTTTTAAATAATCAATATTCATTTTTAAAAGATGTTCAAAATTAGAATATCCACTCCCAAAATCATCAATAGCAACTTTACATCCTAGTGATTTTACTTCATCTACAAAAGAGATTAAAAGATTATAATTTTTTATACTTTCATCTTCAAGTATTTCAAATACAACTCTATTTTTAACCTCATATTTTTTCAGTAATTCTTTTACAAAATTTAAAAAATCAGGATTTTCAATATCTTCATATGAAATATTTACAGAAAATTCAAAAGGTAAATGTTCAAATTTTTGGAATGATTTTTCTAAAACAATTTTTGTAAGTTTGGTATATTGATTAGATTTTTTTGAAATATCAAGGAAAAAATATGGTGCTACAACTTTTCCTTCTTCATCAATTAGTCTCACTAAACACTCATATTTATCAACTTTTAAAGTTCTATTATTTACAAGTGGTTGAAAATATACTTCAATATTATCATTAATAAATGCAGATTTTAATTTTTTTGTCCAAAGCATATTATTTTCATATTCTCTGAATTTATCAAGTTCATCATAAAAAACAAGATAATCTTTATGATCTTTTTTTGCTGATTGTAAAGCAATATCTGCTGTAATTAATTTGTTGTTTTTATTTGAAAAAGAGATACCAGCTGTTATTCTAATATCAATTTCATACAATTCATAAACAAATACTCTTTTATAAACTGACTCAACTATATTTTTAATAAGCTCAATAAAACTCTCTTGGCAATCTTTTGTATTTGTAATACAATAATTATCAGAGGGAAATTTATAAAGTTTTATATGACTTCCTACAAGTTTCACTTTTTCATTGATTAATTTAGCAACATCAATTAATATTGAATCACCAACTTTATGTCCAAAAAAATCATTTACTTCTTTAAAAGAGTTAATATTTAATAAACAAACAGCTTCTAAATTTAAATTATTTGTATGTAAATCTTCAATTAATTTAGCTCTATTTGGGAATTCAGTTAAATTATCAGTATATAAAAGTTTATACAATTCATGTTTATGTTCAATTTCATGGCTTATATCATGTAAAATAATAATTGAAGTATTATTATGTGATAAAAGAATTTTTTGTAAAGAGAAATATTTTTTAATATTATTACTATTTATACAAACTTTTATATTTTTATTTTCACATTTCTCAAATAATTTATCATCAAAATTAGTAAAACAACCTTCTCCTTCTTGAAAAATATCAGTAATATTTTTATATTTACTATTAATTTCCTCCAAAGAAGTACAATCTAAAAGTTTAAAAAAATGATCATTTGAGAAAATTACTTTTTCATTATCAATAGAAAAAATTGGATAATCTATATTATTAATTATTGAATTTGAAAATTCTTCTTCTTTTTTCAGAACGATATTTGCATCAACTAAATTCGTATAATGTTTTATTTTTAAAATTAATTTATCTAAATCTAAAGGTTTATATAAAACATCTTCTTGTTTTATAATCGAGTATTTTTCTAAGTGTAAATCTGCATCAACTAAAAAAATCGCATGAACTTTTTTTTCTAAATAATTTTCTAAAGGATTAAAGTAACTATGTACATTTATGTCTATTATTAGTAAATCAGTATATTCAATAGCATCATAAATATCATCACACTCAAAAGAGAGTGTGATGTTTATATTCCTCATTATTTTTGAAGCATATTTTTTAAAATTTTTAAATAGTTCTTGCTCATCTGTTACTATTAGTACGTCATAACGCATCAATTACCTTATTTTGTATTTTTATTATCTTAGTTTTCCATAAAATTACTTTAAAATTACTTTATTAGATAAATATTGATAATAAAGCAATAAAAAAATTATTTTCCGAAGATTCTTATGGCATTATCTAAATCTGCTTGAGTATCTATTCCAAAAGATTTAGAGACAACTTTTACCATCGCAATTTTATGTCCGTTATCAATAGCTCTTAATTGCTCAAGTTTTTCTATATTTTCTAATTTTGAAGAATTTAATTTACAAAAAGCATTTAATGATTTTTTAGTAAACCCATAAATTCCTAAATGTCCACTATAATTTGTTACTTCGTGGTGATCTCTATGATATGGTACTTTTGCACGTGAGAAATATATTGCATTTGAGTGTTCATCTAAAACTACTTTCACATGATTTGGATCATCTGCTAATTCTGAACTAATCTCTTTATAACATGAAGTAATCATAATATCTTCATTGTTCTCTTTTATTTGTTTTACTCTATTTATTACAGATTGTACTACTTCAACTTCAATAAATGGTTCATCACCTTGTACATTTACAATAATCTCATCTTCACTTAAATTTAAAATATTTACAGCTTCATTTATTCTATCAGTTCCACTATTGTGAGAACTTGAAGTCATAACTGCATCAAATCCATACTGTGAAGCTAAATCAATTACTTCCTGGCTATCTGTGGCAATTACTACTTTATCTAAACTACTTACTTGACGTGCTGTTCTAATTACCATTGGTAATCCTAAAATATCAACCATTATTTTATTTGCAAATCTACTTGAGTTTAATCTAGCAGGTATAATTATCATTTATCTTCCTTTTAATAGTAAAACCTTATTTTTAGTGACATTATTATAATATAAAATCTTTAAACAAGTATATGAAAGAGAAATTTTATGAAAAAAACAATCACAGTAATTGATACATTTGGCTTTTTATTTAGAAGTTATTTTGCCCTTCCACCACTAAGATCAAAAGAGGGTTTTCCAACTGGTTTATTAACAGGATTTATAAATTTTATAGCAAATATTGGAAAAGATTTTCAAACTGATTATATAGTTTTTGCACTTGATGCAAAAGGAAATACTTTTAGAAATGACCTTTATGATAATTACAAAGCTCATAGACCCGATGTTCCCGAAGATTTATTAAAACAACTTCCAATAGCAATCTCTTGGATTGAATTAATGGGATTTAAAACAGCAATTAGAACAGGTTTTGAAGCAGATGATATTGTGGCATCAATTGCACACGATGCAAAATTAAAAGGTTTGGAAGTTCGAATTGTGTCTCACGATAAAGATTTATATCAATTAATCGAAGATGATACTATTTATCTGTTTGACCCAACTAAAAGAGTTGTTATAAATGAAGCTAAATGTTTAGAAAAATATGGAGTTCATCCTTCTCAATTTACAGATTATCAATCACTTTTAGGTGATAGTGCTGATAATATTCCTGGAGTAAAAGGAATTGGTGCAAAAACAGCAGAAGCTTTAATTCAACAATTTGGGACTTTAGAAAATATCTATGAGAACTTAGAAAATATTGAGAAAAAAAGATGGAAAACTCTTTTAGAAGAGAGCAGGGAAATGGCTTTTATCTCAAAACAGCTTGTAACTTTATCAAGAGATTGCCATGTAATTGATGATCTGAATAATTTTTTATTACCTGCTGAAAATCCTATTTTAAAAATTAGTGATATTTTACACCAATATGACATGGCAAAAATTCTTGATAGAATAAATAAAAATGGAATGTCTTTTAAAACAGAAATTCCAATAGAAAAAGAAAAAAATGACAATATTGAATATGTTTTATTAGATGATGAAAATAAATTATCCCTTGCAATAAATACAATTCCACGAGATGCCATAGTTGCATTTGACACAGAAACCACAGACATTGATACTCAAAAAGCTCAAATAGTTGGTTTCTCTTTTGCTTATGAAAAAAATAAAGCTTATTATGTTCCAATAGCTCATTTTTATTTAGGAGTGCCAGAGCAAATTTCAAAAGATGCTGCACGTCAAGCAATTACTCAGTTAAATAGACATAAATTAGTACTACAAAACTTTAAATATGATTATGCAGTTATTAGACATAATTTTGGAATAGAGTTAAAACTTTACGCTGATACTATGATTTTGTCTTGGCTTTTGGATACAAATGAAAAAGTAGGGCTTGATTATCAAGTTGACAAATATTTTGACCATAAAATGATTTCATTTAAAGACGTTGTAAAAAAAGGTGAAAATTTTTCAAATGTTGATGTTTATAAAGCTTGTGAATATGCAGCTGAAGATGCATTGATGACTCTTAAACTATTTAACAAGCAATTAGAGATTTTCAAAGAAAAAGAAGATGAAGATTTATTAAAATTAGCTTTTGATTTAGAATTTGAATTTATTTATGTTTTAGCTGATATGGAAAATAATGGAATTAAAGTTGATGTTAATTTATTACAAGAGTTAAAAGGCACAAATTACAAGTATATTCAAGAACTTACAGCAGATATTTACAAAGTTGCAGGTGCTGAATTTAATATCAATTCTCCAAAACAACTAGGAGTTGTATTATTTGAAACTTTAGGACTTGCAACATCTAAAAAAACAAAAACAGGTTATAGTACCGATGAAGCTGTTTTAAGTGGTTTAGTAAATGAACATGATGTAATTCCTCTTTTATTGAAATATAGAGAGGCCTATAAGCTTCAATCAACTTATATAGAACCATTGTTAGAACTTGGACTAAAAAATCCAGATAATAGAATCCATACTTCATTTTTGCATACAGGAACAGCAACAGGAAGATTGAGTTCAAAAAATCCAAATTTACAAAATATTCCTGTTCGAGCAGGAAGTGGTTCAAAAATTAGAGAAGCATTTATCCCAAGAGATGGATATAAACTTGTGGGAATTGATTACTCTCAAATAGAGTTGAGATTATTAGCTCATTTTAGTGGTGATGAAGCCTTAGTTGATGCTTTTAGAAATGATTTAGATATTCACTACCAAACAGCAGTTAAAATTTTTGGGCAAGAACAAGCAAAAGAAAAAAGAGGAATTGCTAAATCTATAAACTTTGGACTACTATATGGAATGGGAAGTAAAAAACTAGGTGATACTTTAGGAATTCCCTCAAAAGAAGCAAAACTTTATATAGATTCATATTTTGAAGCTTTTAAAAGCGTAAAAGATTATCTAAAATCAATAGAAGATTTTGCCCATTCAAATGGATACATTAAAACATTATTAAATAGAAAACGATTATTTGATTTTGACTCTGCAAATGCAATGGTTAAAGCTGCATATTTAAGAGAAGCAGTTAATACTTTGTTTCAAGGAAGTGCAGCTGATTTAATAAAATTATCTATGGTTAAAATATATGAAAAATATAAAAATAACAATAATATGAGAATGTTGTTACAAATCCACGATGAACTTATTTTCGAAGTTAAAGAAGATGTTGTTGATGAAATAACTAGCGATTTAAAAGCAATTATGGAAAATGTGTATAAATTAAAAATACCTTTAAAAGTATCAGTATCAATAGGAAATTCTTGGCAAGAATTGAAATAAACTTAAATTTAACAAAATATTTTATGTTTTATTAATAATATTTTGACAAATTAATAAATTTTAGTTATTATTATATTTTAAACCAATATTATAAAGAGAATTATTATGTTAAAAACAGTAAAAAATATTAGAAAATTATATAATGCAAAGCTACTTTTTGTAAGTAGTGATGAAAAAATTAATGAAGCAATTGGAAATGAATTTGATGATTATTTTAAAGAATTGAAAATTGTTTCAAATTTGAAAGATGCTTTGTCACTTGCATGTTCAAATAATTATGACATGGCTATCATAGATACAGATATAGTTGGAGTTTCTTTTCCTGAATTATGTTCTGAACTATCAGCTTTAGTACCAAGTTTACCAAAAATTGTTATTTCTGAATCTGATAATAATGAAAGTATTGTAACAGCAATTAATTCTGGTGCATATACATTTTTATCAAAACCTTTAAGAGCAAAAGATTTAAAACTTGCAGTTATTATGTGTTTAAATCAGACAAAAAGAGGTGATAAAATTGAATTCGAAAATGGAATCTATTTTGATGAGTATAGAGATCAATTCTTCAAAGCAGGTGGAGTTTTAATTGATTTTACAAGATTAGAAAAATCTTTTTTAAAATTATTAATTGCTAAGCGAAATGATATAACAGATTATGATATAATCAGAGACGTAGTTTGGAAAGGTAAAGATATGTCTATTTATACTATGAGAAATATAGTTAATAAAATAAGACAAAAAACATATTATGAAATTATCAAAAACCACTCTAACAAGGGCTATACAATAGATATTCTTAAGTCAAATTAAGGATGTCTATTTGCAAAATCTTAATAAAAAAGTTATAATATGGAAGAACTACTTATTTCTAAAGAAGAATTAATCCAACTGTTTGAAAGCCAAGTAATAGTTGATACTGGACGAGGTTGGTTAATGGAAGGTAAAGTTGTTGATATCATAGCTTTACATGATATAGAACCAAAATTTCTTCAAGATGTTACTAATGCAAAGTTCTACAAACTAATAATCAAAGGTAATAAATAATGTCGCATTGCCCTTTCTGCAAAAAAAAGATTGCTATGAGTAAGGCTTTTTGCTCAAGAAGCTGTAAAGAAAATTATTTTCAATTAATAGCTATCCAAGTACCAAAACCTTTTTTAAAGAGAATTTTTGTATTTTGTACTCCTGAACAAAGGGATGCTGAAATAGAAAATTTTGCAGGTAGACATGGCTGGAGATTAGACTTATTAAGAAATAAGATTGCAGAGTTAGCAATTGATGCTGGCTATACTAAAGAACTTAAAATAAATAGTTAATTTCTTAACTATTTATTCTTTGTTTTTATATATAAAATCCCACAAAGTACTAATATAATAAAAGATTGTAAAATCCCCATTGTAAGCCAATTACTGTAAATAAATCCCAACTGACTATCTGGTTGTCTAAAGAATTCAGCAATAATTCTAGCTGTTGAATATAATATTCCATACATTAAAGCTAATTGCCCATCAAAAGTTTTTCTTTTTCTAATATAAACTAATATAACAAAAACAATTAAACCTTCAAGAATTGCTTCATATATTTGAGAAGGATGTCGTAATACTTGTCCAACATAAATTCCCCACGGAACATCTGTTGCTCGACCTACAAGCTCTTGATTGAAAAAGTTTCCTAATCGCCCAAATACATATGAAGCAGAAACACCAAGTACTGCAATATCAGTTATAAACCAAAAAGATATCTTGTTTTTTTTACAAAATAGATATGACGCGATTATGAACCCAAAAAAAGCACCATGATAACTCATACCAGAAATTCCAGCATATATGCCATCTATATAAGGATTGAATATTTGCCAAGGATGAGTTAAATAGTACATTGTATGTGTATCATAAAATAGTACATAACCAAGTCTTGCACCTAAAATTACACCTATTTCTGCCCACCAAATATATGAGTCAAATAACTCATTTGAAATAGGTAATTTATCATGTTTTATAAACCATTTTGCAACAAAAATTGCACTAATTAGAGCAAGTGCATACATAAGTCCATACCAATGAACAGCAATTGGACCTAAATTAAAAGCAATAGGATTAAAGTGAGAATATATATTTTGCCAATATTCCATTAGTCCTCCAATGCTTCAGCAATTAGTTCAATTGGATTTTTAAATTGAACATCTACATTTGCTAAGAATAAAGAGTTTGTTATTTGCATTCTACAAGCACTACATTCAGCACTTACAATTTGAGCTTTTGTCTCTTTTATCATGGCAGCTTTTGGAGCACCTGCTGCTTTTGCAAAATCATATTTTTCTGTTTGCATTGTAACTCCACCAAAGCCACAACATCTATTTGAATCACTCATCTCAGTTAATACATAGTTTTGTTTTAAAAGAGTTCTAGGCTCTTGCCAAACACCTTGCATCTTTTTAGCATGACAAGGATCGTGATAAGTTACTAATTGGTCAAATTTTTTACCACTAGAAGCAAGTAGATTTTTTAAATCTGTACTATTTTCTAGCCATTTTGTAGCCATAAATATTTTTTTAGATAATTTTATAGCTCTTTCTTTCCATTGGGGCTGATTATGGAAGTAATGTTCCCAATCTTGTTTTATCATAGCACTACAAGTAGCTTCTGGAATAATTACAGCATCTACTTCATCAATCCAAGTTTCAAAATACTCAATATTCTTTTTAGCAAGATAATCAACCGTATCAAAAGCTCCTGTAAAATAAGCTGGTGCACCACAACAAAGTTGTTTTTTTGGAATCATAATATCAAGTTCAAGTTTTTTCAGAATTTTAACTAATGAATCTCCAGTATTTGTGTAAGTATAATTACTCATACAACCTATAAAAATCGCAACTTTATTCTTTTTAGTTTCTTCTATTTTTTTATTTTTTGCAAATATATTTGCTGGATATTTATTTAAAAAACTTCTAGCATCTGCAAATGGTAGAACTCTTCCCTTTTTTACAATTGGAAGTGAAAATCTAGGTAGAGCTGATTGCTTTTTTTCATCAATTTTTAGGGCACATGTTTGGAATACCCATCCTAATTTTGATAAAAAATCCATAGTTCTTCTATGTCTTAATAAAAAGAAGAACAACCTTTTATACCATGCAATTCCAAATTTTTTTGCAATATCGCTTCTTACTTGCTCAATTATCATATCTGTTGGCAAGTCATTTGGACACACTTCAACACAGTTTGTACATAAAAAACATGATTCAAAAATATCTTTTGCTGTTTTATCTAACTCTAATTCATCTCTCTCATAAGCTCCTAGTAAATCGATAAATCCTCTAGGACTTGTTGCTTCATCTTGATTTATATTAAAGATTGTACAAACAGGTTTACACTTTCCACACTTTACACAGTCATCAGAAATAGCTGTATAATTAAATTTATTCATTGACACCTTATCTAACCTTTTAAGTTTAAAAATTTTAATATTTATAATAAAAATTTAATATACAAAAATAATGGTTAAAAGTTGTTAAATAGCGATTTTATAAGCTATGGCAATTGTGATTTAGCTTTGATTTTTTCTTCTAAATTTCTACTTGTTCTACTTATTCCATAATTAGCTAAATCTAAATATTTTATATCTAAAGTCAACGCTTTTGCTTCGTTATATAGTTGATTTGCAATTTGAAGTTGATTATATGCTTCATTTATTAAGGCTAAATTATAAACAACTTCAAAACTTTTTCCATTAAATTCAGCATCTAATTTTTCAAGTTCTGTTCTTGCTAAATTAAGATTTCTATTTACAATCAATTCAACTATTCTTTCAAATCTCTTTTCTTGCTCTTTTGAGAAAACTAAAGTATCTTTATCTAACTCTTCAATAATTTCAATATCATAATATACATAGTGAGGAGAAATATCATCTAAAATATTGTTTGCAATATCATCTGCTATTTGACTGTTTACTCTAAATTTATCCCTTGAATCTGCATATATAGGATAATATGGGCGATGATCAAAACACATATTATCAAAACTTGATTTATCATAGGTTTTAGAAAATATTACAATATTTGTTATGGGTTTAATTAATTTTATATTTGTTGTAACGTTATATTCCCTTTTTTCACAAGGAATATGTCTAATATGGTATTCAATGCACTCTCTTGTACGATTTTTTTCATCATATCTATAAAATCTACATCTTGAATAATCAATTTCAGTTCTGTAATATACTTGTGTATCTAAAGATGAATTTAAAACTTCTCCACTTAATATTGCATCTGTTCCAAAATCACTATCTCTTAGTTGAAATATTTTTTTATTATCAATTATTTTATTTGCTATTTTATTGGCAAGTGCAACTGTTTGATTAACATCATCCCTATAAAATCTTTCAACTCTTATTGTGTATATTTTTTCATTTTCTATTTTTGAGGGATAAAGTGCTTTTATAGTTAATTTTTTTGAGCTACAACCACTAATAAATAGAATAAAAACTATTAAAAATATATTTAAAAAAAACTTCATATTAATCCTTTGAAAAAAAATATTATATCTTATTTGTATAAATAATGTGAATCCCAAATTATCAAATAAGAATAATTTAATAGTAAAATGAGATAATAGTGTATTTTAATGAATTTAAATAAAAGGAAATATGATTATGGGATTTTTTACAGCAGATTTATGTGATATTTTTAGCGAGAAAACAGAAGTTTTAGGACCAGATTTCAACTCTTATGGTGGAAATAAAAAATTTAAAGGTGAAGTTGTAACTGTAAAACTTGATAAAAATAATAAAGATTTAGCAGTGCTTTTAAAAGATACAAATGGTGTTGGAAAAGTTGTAATTGTTGATGTAAATATGAGATATTTTGCCGTTGTAGGTGATAATTTAATGAAATTCGCAAGTGATAATAAATATGAAGGAATTATTGTAAATGGTTATGTAAGAGATACTGTTACAACAAGAGAGTTTGATATTGGATTACTTGCAAAAGGAACTTGTCCTAGAAAATATATCCCAGTTCAAGAAGCCCAAATTAATGTTCCAATTACAATTGATGATGTTGAAATCAATCCAGGTGATTTTGTTTATGTTGATCCTGATGGTATTGTAATTTCAAAAGAAAAATTAGTTTAATATGTATCTTTTTGGTTTTGGTTCTTTAATAAATTTAGCATCTGCTCAAAAATCTTTTAAAAGAGTTTTGAAACAAAATGATTTAATACCTATTAAGATAAAAGGTTATGAAAGAGTTTGGAATGCAATTGAATCTATTCAGTTTGGAAGTGAAGTTGTAAATGGAGTTTTTTTAAATATTCAAAAAAATCAAGATGCAATTTTAGATGGAGTTATAATTGAAATTTCCCAAGAAGAGTTAGAAATTCTAAAATTAAGAGAGAAGAACTATAGTTGTATAACTGTAAAATCAAAAGATGTTTTAAGTGAAAAATTCGACAGCGATTTAATAGCTTTTATGACTACAAATGAAAATAAACTTGCAAAAAAAGGTGACATAAACACTTTTATTCCAAGTAAATATATAGAAGTTGTAAAAGAGGCTTTAAAAGATTACTCCGATGATTTTGTAAAGGAATTTGAAAAATCCTTTCAAAATTATCCATTTCCTCTAAAAGATGGTTCTTACACATTTACAGATCCCGTACAAAATTGCATTGCAAGAGAAGGAATAGAAAACTACAATGATAGAAAATAACTGCTTTATCCATATATCAAAACTTTTTAACTCAAAAAGAAAAACCCTTGATGAAAGCTGTATTGTAAAGAGAAATAACGAATTTCACATAACTTATTGTGAAAATGATAATTTAGATAAATTTGAAGCTGATGTTAATTTATTAGCAGGAAGTTCTTCATTTTTTTATTTCTTTAAAAAAAGATTTTTATCAATTTCAATCTCAATTATTTCAGTTTTTATAATTTTAATTGCATTTTTATCAGTTTCAATTTATGAAGATTTTTTGAAGAAAATCATTTTTGAAATGCCTTTTTCTTGGGTTTTAAATGATTATATAGCTTTTATTTTTGTATGTATCTTTTTCTTGGGATTATTAATGATGCCCTCAGTTTTAGAAGGAGAGGGAAGTGAGTTTAAAAGTTTGTTATTCTCTTGGTTTAATAAAGATGCTAGAAAATTAAGAAAATTAGAATTAGCCCTTTCAAATTTTGATAAAAATACAGAGATTCATCTTTATAATTTTGATTTAGAAGACTCAAATCATTGGCTTTGGAAGATTTTTACAAGTACAATTTTAAATAGATTTTCTAATATACATTTTTATATTAGAAATGATAAATTGCAAAATGTTACAAAAAGATTAAAAAAATTAAATATTTTAACAACTGAATTAATCAAAGAAGAGATAATTCCAAAAAAATGTGATGTTGAGATTTTACTCTCATCAAAGGAGCAAAAACTCTATTCTTTAATGCAACTTTGTTCTACTTCAATTGTAAAACAAAGGGATAAAAAGAGTTTTATATCTTTAGAACTTTTTGAATATTGTGGTAAAAACTTTATAAAAGAGGAACAAGACTCTAAAAATCAGTTAATTTTTGGTTTTCAGAACTTTATAAATAGAAGTTTTGATGATTTTAAATTTTTAGCTCAAGAAAAATCTTTGCAAGTATTTTTTACTTCAAATGTTACCTTTAAAGATTTAAGTGATGAAGAAAAAAGGTTATCTTACTATTTGAGAAATCATATAGAAGAGTGTGTGGCTAACTTTGAAAATCCCATTTCACTTTTGATTTTATACTATTATGTAAAAGATATTGTTTTAGATCAAAGAAGAACTATTAAGATTTTAGAAAAATTTATAAATGCAGTAAAACAAAAACAACAATATGAACTGATAAATTTTTATTGGTTTGAAATTGCAGGTTATATGTTTGATTTTAATGATGTAAATACTTTTGAAAGCTCTAACAACTCATATTATAGAAAATTATCAATAAATGCTTTAGATGAATTGGCATTTTTATTTGAAAGAAATGGGCATTTTGAACAAGCACTTTTATTAACAAACTATTTATATGAAATAAATCCTAATAAATACTCTTTAAATATTTGCTCTTTATATGAAAGAATGGGACAGTTTGAACTAGCATATAATAGTTTGCCAAAAAATCTAAACATAGGAAAAAATCTAAAACCTTCTGATATTGAAATTAGATATTATCAAAGAAAAGCAGCTTGGATAATAATTTCTCAAAGAAATGAAGAGTTAAAAGATGAAGGAATTCAATCTTTAAATAAATTAGAAGAGTTATTATTATCACACAATGAAGATAATGAGCCATTGTGGTTATGGCATTTTTACAATATAAAAGCAAATCTAGAAGAGTGGAATGAAAATCTAGATGAAGCAATAAAATATTATAAGAAATCACTTTCAATACCAACTTTAGGTGCTTTTGAATATGGAGGAACTTTTGTTAATATGGCAATTACATATAGATGTAAATATATCCAACAAATACAAAAAGAGTTAAAAACAATAAATAAATCTATCAAATTAGGAAGATTAGGAAAAATTCTAAAAGAGTCTGTTGGTGATAGGGATGAAATGCCAGTTGTTTTACATAATTTTGCATTAAATATTTTATATAAAATCTCAAATACAATGGATGTAGCTTTATGTAATGAAGTTTTAGAAACTACCAATGAAGCATTGCTTATATTAGATAAAACAAAATCTGTAAAAAGATTAGGAATGGTTTTAATTGAAAACTTTATTGTAAAAGATTTATTAAAAATAAACAATAAAGAGATAGCTTCAAGATTAGAAAATCATTTGCCAACTCTTGGGCAAAGTGAGATGAACCAACTATTAAACATATACAAAGAGTTTAAAAAATTAAATAAAATAAAAAGTTTAGAATTTTTAGAAAAAATATTATAAAGTATAGGAATAAAAAAGGAAGATAATGAATTATATAAAAAATAGCGTAAATTTAAGTACAGGCACAATAGAAGAAAAAAGAGAAGAGATAAAAAAACAGTTTTTACAAACCTATGAATTAGATGAAAAGTTGTTTGACTTATTAGAAGATAAAAAACATTTATATGAGCAACCAAATACATTAAGACATCCATTAATTTTTTATTATGGACATACTGCAACATTTTTTGTAAATAAATTAATATTAGCAAATATTTTAAAACAAAGAGTAAATCCAGAATTTGAATCAATCTTTGCAATAGGTGTTGATGAGATGTCTTGGGATGATTTAAATCACAAACACTACACTTGGCCAACTTATGAGCAAACAAAAGCTTATAGAGATGAAGTTAAACAAATTATTTTGAATCTTATTGATACTTTAGAGTTTTTTATACCAATAAATTGGGATTCACCTATGTGGATTATTTTAATGGGAATTGAGCATGAAAATATTCATATAGAAACTTCATCTGTATTACTTCGAGAACTTGATATTCAATTTCTAAAAAAAGATGAAATCTTTACTTATGCAAATGAAGGAACAACTACTTATCCAAAAAATGAGTTACTAAAAGTAAAAGGTTCAACTGTAATTTTAGAAAAAAATAGACAAAACCCAATTTTTTATGGTTGGGATAATGAATTTTCTTTTCATAAAGCAGAAATAAAAGATTTTGAAGCTTCTAAATATTTAGTTTCAAATGGCGAGTTTTTAGAGTTTGTAAAAGAGGGTGGTTATAATAAAGCTGAACTATTTTCAGATGAAGGAAAAGAGTGGTTGGATTTTACTCAAGCAAAATATCCAACTTTTTGGGTAAAAAAAGAAAATGATTTTTTCTTAAGAGAAATAAATAGAGAAGTTCCATTACCTCTTAATTATCCTGTTGATATAAATGTTTATGAAGCAGAAGCTTTTTGTAAATATAAATCACAAAAATTAGGTTTTGAAGTTAGACTTCCTTCTGAAGATGAATATTACGCTTTATATGAATATACAAAAGCAGGAGAAAAAGAGGCAAATATTGGACTTATTCAGTTTAATCAAAGTCCAGTTGATAAATATGCATTTAAAACAAAGAGTGATGATTTTTATGATGTAATTGGAAATGTTTGGCAATGGAGTATAACTCCTATTTATCCATTTGATGATTTTATAACACATCCTATTTATGATGATTTTACAACTCCAACTTTTGATGACAGACATGCACTTATGAAAGGTGGCTCATTTATTTCATTGGGAAATGAGATTTTAAAAGAGGCAAGATATGCCTTTAGAAAACACTTTTTCCAACATGCTGGATTTAGATATGTAAAATCTTCAAATACATATAGAACAAAATTAAATGACAATGTTTATGAAACAGATGAATTAATTGCTCAATATTGTGAGTTTCACTATGGAAGTGAAAATTTTGGAGTTAAGAATTTCTGTTTAAACTCTGTTGAGTTATTAAAACCATATTTAAAAGATATAAAATCTAAAAAAGCTCTAGATTTAGGGTGTTCAGTTGGACGATCAACTTATGAATTGGCAAAAGATTTTGATGAAGTAATAGGAATTGATTTCTCTGCAAACTTCATAAATGTTGGTGTAAAACTAAAAACTTATGACTCTTTGATTTACAAAGTAAAAAAAGAGGGTGAAATTTTTGAAGAAAAAACTGTTTCTCTTGAAAGTTTAGGTTTAGAAGATATAAAAGAAAAAGTAACTTTTATGCAAGGAGATGCTTGTAATTTAAAAGATATTTATACTGGTTTTGATTTGATTTTCTGCTCAAACTTAATTGATAGATTATATTATCCTCAAAAATTTCTTCAAGATATTCCATCAAGAATAAATGAAAATGGTTTATTAGTTCTTTTAAGCCCTTATACGTGGCTTGAAGATTATACTTTAAAAGAGAATTGGCTTGGTGGTTACATTAAAGATAACAAAGAGGTTTATACCTTAGATACTCTAAAAGAGACTCTAGTTGATTTTGAACTGTTAGAAACAATAGATGTTCCTTTTGTAATAAAAGAGACCTCAAGAAAATACCAACATACTATTTCACAAATGAGTATTTGGAAGAAAAAAGCATAAAAATTAATTAAAAATTATTGTATTAAACTTCTAGTTTATGTACAATAATTTTTATGATTATTAATATAAAAAACTACAATAAAGAATTTTTAGCAATTCTTCTTATATCTTTTATTTTTATAATAAATCTTTCAATTGAATATAGCAAATATTTAGAATTTATTGATGAAGAGATTTATGAAACAAAAGTAGAAGTTTTAAATATTTATAAAAAACCTACAAAACAGATTTTAAGATTAAAAGCTAAAAAATTTGATTTCTTTACTGAATTAGAAAAAGATGAAAATATTCAAAAATCTGACCTTTTAAATATAACTATAATTTCTCAAAATATCACTTTTTTAGATTATTTAAAAGGTTTTTATACTAAAACTATTTATTATGATTATATAGAAAAAGCGTCTAAATTTAGTGATAATATAGCAAAAAAAATAGAATCAAATCATCAAAATGAGATGATAAATGAGTTATTTCAAGCTCTGTTTTTAGCAACTCCTATTTCCCAAGAGCTAAGAAGTATTTGTACAAATTATGGAATAAGTCATTTGATTGCCCTTTCAGGTTTTCACCTAGTTGTATTATCCTTTGTAATTTATTGGTTTTTATATTATCCTTACTCTTATTTTCATCAGAAATATTTTTTATATAGAAATAAAAAATATGATTTACTTTTAATTTCTATATTTTTACTTTTTTGTTATTTGATTCTAACAGGAGTCGTAGCTTCACTTCTTAGAGCTTTTGTAATGTTTGTTTTAACAATATTTTTACTTCGCTCAAATATAAAAATTGTCTCTTTTATGAATCTATTTTTTACATTTTTAATTGTAATTTCTCTATTCCCAAAATATCTATTTTCTTTGGGATTTTGGTTTTCAATAATGGCTGTTTTTTATATCTTTTTGTTTATAAAATATTTTTCAAATCTAAATAAATATCTGCAAATTATATTTTTTAATATTTGGATGTTTTTAATTTTTAATCCAATAGTGCATTTTTATTTTCCACAAACTTCCTATGAGCAGTTTTTATCAATAATAATTACAATATTTTTTACCTTTTTTTATCCCTTTGAAATATTTGCTCATATTTTTGATTTTGCTATATATTTTGATGGATTTATAAAGAGTTTTTTAGAGTATAAAATGTATGTTTATGAAGTTTTTACGCCTTTTTATTTTTTTGTAATTTATCTAATTTTTTCATTAGCTTCAATATTTTATAAAAAGGCGTTTATTGGGTTAAATATTATGATGATAATATTTAACTTCTATCTTTTTTTTAAAGTCTAGATAGTAGTTCAGACTTTTTAGTATTAAACTCATTATCTGTTAAAATTCCAGCTTTGTGTAAAGATGCAACTTGCTCAATTAGTTCAATAATTGATTTTGCTGATTCATTTGGTACAGAATTTGAAGAATTATTTATTATTGGCTGTGTAATTGGCTCAGAAATAGGTTCTATAAAGTTATTTTTAGCAGGTTCAACAAAATTGTTTTGAGGAGTAATATTAGTTTGATTTCTACCTGAAACAACTGGAAGAGTTGAAACTAAAATTGTTCCATATTGACTAGAAAAAGTCAGAGAATTATTTCCACCTTGTTGTTGTGAAATACCAGATATATTATTGTCTAAAGTATCATAAACAGTTACTTGCCCATTTACATCAACTGCTAATCTATTTTGAAATATTGCATATCTTGTACTATTTTGAGCTCCACTACTAAACGGATTTCCTAGTTCTCCTGGCCACCATTGATTACTCTCTCGTGTTCCTTTTGGAGCTAGAGGAAAGATAATTGTAGTTGCTAAGGCATTTGAAATGTCATTACAAAGATTGTCAACAGTGTTTTTTAAACTATAATTGAACATGTCTCCAACCATAGTCATTCCACCTCTCATCCATTGTCCTCCACCACCAAGCTCTGGACAGTTAAATTGAGCCATTGAACCACCACCATTATTTACTGCACCAATCATATAAATGACAGCATCTGAACTTAAATTGTATCTATTAGAGAGGTCATTAACTATATTTTGACCCTCTTGTGTTAGTTTTTGCATATTGATTTCCTTTTACAAATCTTGTAATTTATACAGTCTGTTAAAAGGTATATTTTAGAATTTTGTAGTATTTTTTGAATTATTTTAAAACTTTATCAAGAGTATATCTTAAATCTTCATCAAGTTCCATATTACTTCTCATCCAGTTTAAGTATCCTGCATCTTCTCGTGCTACAACTTCAACATCTTTCCCTTTATATTTACCAAATTTAAAAGTTTGAATAAACACAGGAGTTTTTGTTAATTCTGCTAGTTTTTCAATAGGATTATAATCAGGATAAATTTCTCTACATTTTCCTACAAGTTTTGATAAAAATAGTTTCATTACAAGTACATCACCAATAGCATCGTGAGCTTTTATAGTGATATTATGTTTAGCAGCTTCAGCTTCTTCAATTTTATAAAGTTCAAGGGCATATCTAATATATTGAAGTCTATGGTATGGAAGTTCAGGAAATAGATGTTTTGCACATCTTAAAGTATCAATTAGTTGATATTGATTTACAAATCCCTCTTTTTTTATCATTCCCATATCAAAAGAGATATTGTGAGCTATTAGATAATTTTCATTTGAATTTAACTCTTCAAGTTTTTTATAAAAGTTTGTTTCAATTGCT
>JAQTXA010000013.1 GCA_028689025.1 Aliarcobacter sp. | reverse complement strand
GTTGTTATTAATTAATATGCTTCAAAGATGGAGCTCAAGAAGAAAAGGAATGGAGGCTATATGAAAACTATTAGTAATTCAAAATCATCTCAAAAAGAGTCAAAATTAGTTCAATATTTATTAATAGGAACAGCGGTTATTTTTTTATTGATTATGTTAGTTGCCCCTTTGATTACAATTTTTGCAGAAGCTTTTAGAAAAGGTTATGAAGCATATTTTGAATCGTTTACAAATGAATATGTTTTACAAGCAATAAAACTTACCTTTATAACAGCTGCAATAGCAGTTCCTTTAAATTTAGTTTTTGGAGTGGCTGCTTCTTGGTCAATAGCTAAATATTCATTTTTTGGAAAAAGTTTTTTGATAACTTTGATTGATTTACCCTTTGCTGTAAGTCCAGTTATTTCAGGATTTGTTTATGTTTTACTTTTTGGAGCACAAGGTTGGTTTGGACATTGGTTAATTGCAAATGATATTCAAATAATCTTTGCAGTTCCAGGAATTGTACTAGCAACTATATTTGTGACTTTTCCTTTTGTGGCAAGGGAGTTAATTCCACTTATGCAAGAGTTGGGAAATGATGAAGAACAAGCTGCACTTTTATTGGGAGCTAGTGGTTTTCAAACATTTTGGAAAGTAACCCTGCCCAATATAAAATGGGGACTCATTTATGGAGTAATTTTATGTAATGCAAGAGCAATGGGAGAGTTTGGGGCGGTTTCTGTTGTTTCTGGACATATCCAAGGTGTTACAAATACAATGCCTTTACAAGTTGAGATTTTATATAACGAATATAATTTTGTAGCAGCCTTTGCTGTTTCAACACTCTTGGCAATACTTGCTCTTTTAACTTTGGTTCTAAAATATATTTTAGAGTGGAAAGTTCAAAGACAATTAGACAAACTAGACAAGCAATAATAAACATTAGGAAAAAATGATGAAAATTGAAGTAAAAAATTTAACAAAATATTTTGGAAACTTTGTTGCTCTTAAAAATATAAATTTAGAGATAATCCCTGGTGAATTACTAGCACTTTTAGGGCCATCAGGAAGTGGAAAAACTACACTTTTAAGAATGATAGCAGGACTTGAAACAGTTGAAGATATAGATAATGGCGAGATTTTATTTAATCAAATAAACGTAGCAAAAAAAGATATAGCTCAAAGGGATATTGGATTTGTATTTCAACATTATGCACTATTTAGACATATGACTGTTTTTGAAAATATTGCCTTTGGATTAAGAGTAAAACCAAAAAAACAAAGATTATCAAATGATGAGATAAATAAAAAAGTTACAAAACTTTTAAACCTTATCCAACTTGATGGATTTGCAAACAGATTTCCTTGGCAACTCTCAGGTGGACAAAGACAAAGGGTTGCACTTGCAAGGGCTCTTGCAGTTGAGCCAAAAGTTTTACTTCTTGATGAGCCCTTTGGAGCTTTAGATGCAAAAGTGCGTTCAGATTTGAGAAGATGGTTAAAACAGCTTCAAGAAGAGTTGAAAATAACAACAATTTTAGTAACTCACGACCAAGAAGAAGCACTTGAAGTTGCAGATAGAATTGTAGTAATTAGTAAAGGAAAAATTGAACAAATAGGAACACCTGAAGAGGTATTTCATAATCCTGCAAATGAGTTTGTTATAAACTTTTTAGGAAATGTAAACTTATTTCACGGAAGAGAAGAAGATGGAAGGTTAAATATTGATTCATCTTTAGAAAATGAAGATAATAATTCAAAATTCTTAATTAGACCACATGAACTAGAAATAGTTTCAATGAATGATAAAAATGCAATTTTACAAGCAAAAGTAAGATATATCCAACTTGCAGGTTCACAAGTAAAAGTAGAATTAACACACTTAGAAAATGAAACAAAAACAGTATTAGTAGAAATCTCACACTACGAATTTAAAGAAAAAAATATAAATAAAGGTGATATTGTTGGTATTCGTCCAAGAGCATTACGAACATTTGAAGATGGAGCAGGGATTTAAAGAGCCTAATAATTTTTTAAAATTTAGAAGTAAAATACATGCACTTAGTAAAATAAGATTATTTTTATTATTTAATCATATAATCTCATACAATCTAAATTGAGGCATAGAACTAATTATTGATTAATATAAATTTCATATTATATTCAAAAGAAATAATAAAAATAGAAGTTGTCTTTTGTTATAATCAGCGCGTAAATTAAACTTTATATTTAATAAGTGAGTCAATAATGAGTCATTTGATATAGTATAATTGTTAAAAGTATAAAAAACACTAAGGGGATAGTAATTACAAAAAGAATATATTGGAGATGAAATAGATTTAAAAAAGTTATTTAATACTATTTGGGAAAATAAGATATTTATTGCTATTTTTAGCTTAATTGTTACCTTGTCAGCTGGAATTTATGTATATATTAAAACTCCAGTTTATGAAGTAAAATCATATATTGAACTTGGATTTGTTGATAATAAGATGATAGAAGAACCATCTGTTTTAGAACAAAAATTGAAAGTAGTTTTTGGAATAGAAAATAAATCGTTGAATAATAATCTTGAAGAAGGTATTGTTAGTTCAATCTCTCAGACAAAAAGTACAAAAAACTTTTTAGAAATAAAAACTGAGGCAATTTCAAATGAAATCGCAATTGCAAAAAATAAAGAAGTTCTAGATTATACTCAGAACTTATACAATCCAAAAATAGAGAACTATAAATTACTTATAAATAATGAGATATCAAGTATTGAAAGAGAAATTAATTTCTTTGAAAATGAAAAATTAAAAATGTTAAATGAAAGTGTATTATTTAATAATAGTAATCTTGAAAAGTATAATAAAGAAATAACAGAGATTTATAAATCTAATATTAACGTAAATGATAAAACATCTTCAATGATTCTTTCAGTTCAAATGATAAACTATAAAAATTTAATACTTGATTTACAAAATAAGATAAATTTTATTGAAACAGAAAAACAAGAAATAATAAAAAATACTATCCCAAAAATGAAAACTAGTTTAAATGAAGAAAAGTTTAAGCTTTCTGAACAAAATGTTAGTAATGCTAGATTACTTGGAGATTATATTGTAAATGAATATCCTATAAAACCTAAAAAATTTTTAATAATTGTTCTTGCATTTGTAGCAGGATGTGTATTAGCAATTTTTTTAGTGGTTTTTATGCAATTTGTGAATAATTTTAGGAATAAAAAATAATTAATTATAAAAGAAGGTTGAAATTGAAAAATAAAATATGTGTGGTGGGATTAGGATATGTTGGATTACCTTTAGCGCACGCTTTTAGTGAGAAATATCAGGTTGTTGGTTTTGATATAAATAAGTCAAGAATAGATGAATTAAATTCTAGTTTTGATAGAACTCTAGAATTAACTGAAGAACAAGTAAAAGAATCATTAGAAAATGGAATGAAATTTACTTTAAATGTGGATGATATCAAAGATTCAAATATTTATATCGTAACAGTACCTACTCCTATTGATGATAATAATGAACCTGATTTAACTCCTATAATAAAATCAACTGAAACAGTAGCAAAAATATTAAAAAAAGATGATATTGTAATATATGAATCTACAGTATATCCAGGTGTTACAGAAGAAATATGTGTACCTATCTTAGAAAAATTTAGTGGATTAAAATTTAATGAAACATTTTTCTGTGGTTATTCACCGGAGCGAATTAATCCAGGTGACAAAGAACATACTGTTACAAAAATACTAAAGATAACATCTGGTTCAACTCCTGATATTGCGATAAAAGTAGATAATTTATATAAATCAATTATAACTGCTGGTACTCACTTAGCTCCTACTATAAAAGTTGCAGAAGCTGCAAAAGTGATTGAAAATACTCAAAGAGATGTAAATATAGCACTTATAAATGAGCTTGCCATGATATTTGATTTAATGAATATAAATACTCATGATGTAATAGAAGCTGCTGGAACAAAGTGGAATTTTATAAAATTAACTCCAGGATTAGTGGGCGGACACTGTATCGGTGTTGATCCATACTATCTAACTCATAAAGCTCAAAGTTTAGGATATATGCCAAATCTTATTTTAGGGGCAAGACAAATAAATAATGGAATGAGTAAATTAATAGCTGATAAAGCCATAAAAAAAATGGTTAAATTTGATAAAAAACTTAAAAATGCTAATGTTTTAGTTTTAGGTGCAACATTTAAAGAAAATTGTCCAGATATGAGAAATTCGAAAGTAATGGATATAATTAAAGAATTACAAGAATATGAATGTAATGTTGAAGTATATGATTATTGGATAGATAGAAGTGATAAAGAAACAAAGCATTTAAATTTTATTGACAACTTACCATTAAATAGTAAAAGATATGATTCTATAGTAGTTGCTGTTGGACATGATAAATTTAAAGAAATTTCAACTGAAGATTATAAAAACATGTCAAATGGTGAACCAATTATCATCGATGTTAAAGGCATTGTTGAAAAACCAACTTGGAGATTATAATATGCCAAATAGTAAAAATTTTGCACTTATAGGAGCTAGTGGATATATAGCTCCAAGACATATGAAAGCTATAAAAGAAACTGGTAATGAATTAGTAGCTGCACTTGATCCATATGATGGTATAGGAATTATGGATAGTAACTTCCCACAAGCTCATTTCTTTACTGAATTTGAAAGATTTGATAGATTTGTTGATAAATGGCATAGAGATGGGAATAAAAAAATTGAATATATTGGAATCACAACACCAAATTATTTACACGATTCACATATTAGATTTGCTCTTAAAAATGGAGCACATGCTATTTGTGAAAAACCTTTAGTTTTAAATCCTCATAATATTGATCAATTAAAAATAATTGAAGAAGAAACTGGTAAAAAAGTTTATAATATTTTACAATTAAGACTTCATGATTCAATTATTGCCCTTAAAAATAAAATTGCAAAAGAATTAGAACAAAATCCAAATAAGGTGTATGATTTAGATTTAACTTATCTTACATCTAGGGGTAAATGGTACTTTGTATCTTGGAAAGGTGATGAAGCAAAATCTGGTGGAATTGCATCTAATATTGGAGTTCACTTTTTTGATATGTTATCTTGGATATTTGGACCTATTGAAGAAAATATTGTTCATCTTAAAGAAGCAGATGCAAATGCAGGATTTATGAAATTAAAAAATGCAAATGTAAGATGGTTTTTATCTGTAAACTATAATTATATTCCTGAAGATATCAGAGCTAGTGGAAAAACTACTTATAGAAGTATCACTGTTGATGGTGAAGAATTTGAATTTTCAGAAGGATTCACAGATTTACATACAAGATCTTATGAACACATATTAAATGGTGGTGGATTTGGTCTTGATGAAGCTAGAAATTCTATAAATATTGTTTCAGTTATTAGAAAACTTACTCCTCTTGGACTACAAGGTGAATATCATCCTTTCTGCAAAAAGGTATTAATCTAATGGCTTCTTATTTTGCCCATGAATCTTGTTATGTAGATAATAATGTAAATATAGGTGATGATACTAAAATATGGCATTTTTCACATATTTTAAGTGGTTCAAATATTGGAACAAATTGTTCTTTTGGTCAAAATTGTGTTGTTGGTCCTAAAGTAAATATAGGAAATGGTGTTAAAGTTCAGAATAATATCTCAATTTATGAAGGTGTAGAAGTAGAAGATGATGTATTTTTAGGACCTTCTATGGTTTTTACCAATGTTATAAATCCAAGGGCTTTCATAATAAGAAAAGAAGAATTTAAAAAAACCCTTCTTAAAAAAGGTTGTTCAATAGGTGCAAATGCGACGATAGTGTGTGGTGTAACAATTGGAGAATATGCACTTATTGGAAGTGGAACAGTAGTAAATAAAGATGTAAAATCATATTCACTGATGGTTGGAGTTCCCGCACGTCAAATTGGATGGGTTTCAAAAGCTGGAAATACATTAAAATTTGATGAAAACAAAATAGCTATTGATAGCTTTGATAATACAAAATATAAAATTCAAAATGATAATTTAATTTTAGTAGAAGAGTAAAAATGAAACTCTCAATTGTAACAACACTATATAAATCATCTCAATACATAGATGAATTTTACACTAGAATTTCAAAAGAAGCTAAAAAAATAACAGATGATTATGAAATTATTTTTGTAGATGATGGAAGTCCAGATGATAGTTTAGAAAAAGCAGTTTCATTATATGAAAAAGATAGCAAAGTAAAAGTTATAGAACTTTCACGAAACTTTGGACACCATAAGGCAATCATGACGGGGCTATCTCATTCTAAAGGTGAGTTTGTATTTCTTATTGATAGTGATCTTGAAGAAGTTCCTGAATTACTAGGTCAATTTTGGGAGAACTTAAATAAAGAAAAAAATCTAGATGTCATCTATGGTGTTCAAGAAAATCGTAAAGGTGGTTGGTTCGAGAGATTTAGTGGTGGACTATTTTGGAAACTTATTAATTTTATGTCACCTATAAAAATACCATCAAATATGATAACAGCAAGACTAATGACAAGTAAGTATATTCAATCGTTAATAGCATATAAAGAAAGTGAAATATTTATTGGTGGAATTTGGGCACATGCAGGATTTAAACAAAAAGGAATAGAAGTTAAAAAAGGCTCACAGAGTGAAACTACATATACTTTAAAAAGAAAACTAGAATTATTTGTAAACTCTATTACCTCTTTTAGTAGCAAACCTTTAATTTATATATTTTATATTGGATTGATAACTACATTTTGCTCAACTTTGTTTATTTTAAAATTGGTAATGGATAAATTATTTTTTGGTTTAGCTTTTGAAGGTTGGACTTCTCTTATCGTCTCTGTGTGGTTTTTTGGTGGATTAATCATACTTCTTTTAGGAATAATTGGAATCTATCTATCTAAAATATTTATTGAAGTGAAACAAAGACCTTACACGATAGTGCGAAATATTTTAAATAAAGATAGACAATGAAAATATGTTTTTTAGCCTCAGGTGGTGGTGGCAATTTTAAGTTTTTCAAATTGGCTATAGAAGAAAAACTTATCAAAAATATTGAAATATTTTTAATAGCAGATAGAGAATGTTCCTCTTTAGAGTTTGCAAAAAATAATAATATTTATTGTAAGAAAATTAATTATAAAAGAAGTGATAACAAAGAATTCCTTCACGAATTAGAGAAAATTAATCCAGATATTATTGTGACAAATTGGCATAAAATTATTGATGAAGAAGTTGTAAAAAAATATTATAGCAAATTAATAAATTTACATTATTCTTTACTTCCAGCATTTGATGGACTTATTGGTATAGAGCCTATAAAACAAGCATATGAAAAAAACTGTCAATATGTTGGAACAACATGTCATTATGTTGATGAGGGTATTGATAGTGGAAAAATTATTTCTCAGGGATTATTGAAAACAGATGTATCTATAGAAGTGGCTATTCAGAAAATATTTGAAAAAGGATGTCTGATACTTCTCAATAGTATAATTCATTTAAGTAATGAAAAAATCATTGATAAATTTCAAAATGATAAATTTGATTTTTCTCCAAATTTAGCTTTTGATGATGCCATTTTTGATAATGAATTTTGGGAAAGATTATCCCAATTATGAAAAAAGTTGCAATATTACAATCAAACTATATCCCATGGAAGGGGTATTTTGATATGATTAATATGGTTGATGAATTTATACTTTATGATGAAGTTCAATACACAAAAAATGATTGGCGAAATCGTAATAAAATTAAAACATCGCAAGGCATTCAATGGTTAACAATTCCAGTACGACAGGAAAATTTAGAACAAAAAATAAAAGATACAAAAATTACAGATAAAAAATGGAATGTTAAACATTGGCGAACTATTTCACAAAACTACTCAAAAGCAAAAAATTTTAAAGAGTATAAAGATATTTTTGAAGAGTTGTATTTGACATGTGATGAAGAATATCTGAGTCAAATAAACTATAAATTTATCACTACGATAAATAAGATACTGGGTATTACCACAAAGATCAGATGGTCGAGTGAGTTTGAACTAATCGATGGACAAACAGAAAAACTTCTTGGTATCTGTAAGGATTGTAACGCTGACATTTATATAAGTGGTCCAGCTGCCAAAGATTATTTTGATGAAGATTTGTCAAAAAAAGAAAATATACAAGTAAAATGGATGGATTATAGCGAATATAAAGAGTATGAGCAGTTGCATTTACCTTTTGAACATGGTGTGAGTATTTTGGATTTGATATTTAATGAGGGTAATAATGCTACTAAGTTTATGAAGAGCTTTGAATAATGCAATTTCTTGTTAATCATTTGTATATATTTTTAACAGTTGCTTTTGCGGTTTCGAGTCAGTTAATCATTAAATGGCAAATGAAAAATATTTCGTTAGAAGATACGATAAGTATATTTGATAAGTTTTTATTTGCTTTTAATATGTTGTTTAATCCTTATATCTTGTTGTCAATTATATTAACATTGTTAAGTGGATTGTCATGGATAATTGCAATGAGTAAATTTGACATAAGTTATGCATATCCTTTTACTGCATTAGGTTTTGTATTTATTTTAATTTTTTCCCACCTCTTATTTAATGAGACGATAACAATATATAAATATATTGGTGTAAGTTTAATAGTAATAGGAATTTTTATAATTTGCAAGGATATAAAGTGATAAATAAAGAACTCTTTCAAAAAGATTTAGAATATCAAATTGACAATGGAAAATTTATTTTCAATAAATTAGAATCTTCAGACATAGAAGATAGTTTAGATAAATTTAAAAATATGTTGAAACAATATACAAAATTTTATTATTGGTTAATAAATATTATTAGCCCTGTATATGTAAATAATAATCAAAAAAAGTTTTTATCTTCATACATAACTGAAGACAAAGTTTGTTTGAATATAGGTAGTGGGAATAGTAATATTTCAGATGGGATATATAATATAGATATATTTGCTTATGATAATGTAGATGTAGTATGTAATATAGAAAAATTGCCATTTAAAGATAATTCAATAGATGTTATTCTGAATATTGCGGTATTAGAACATGTCCCCAATCCTCAAAAAGTAATAAATGAAATTTATAGAGTGCTTAAGCCTAATGGAATTATATATACTGCTTTTCCATTCATGCAAGGTTTTCATGCATCACCTTATGATTTTACGAGAGTAACAGAAGAGGGAATAAAAGTGCTTCATGAAAAATTTGAAATAATAGAAGTAAAACCATTTGGTGGTCCAACTTCTGGTATGTTGTGGGTTTTTCAAGAATGGATATCTATATTATTTTCATTTGGTAGTAAACGGTTACATATGATTATTTATATACTGGTGTTATTGTTAACCTTTCCAATTAAATTCTTAGATTATTTTTTAATAAGACATCCTATGGCAAAAAATATTGCATCAGGATTTATTTTTATAGGAAAAAAATCATGATACCTTTTAATAAACCACCTTTTACTGGTAATGAAGAAAAATATATTTTAGAATCGATTAAAAGTAGTAAAATTTCAGGAGATGGAGATTTTACTAAAAAATGTCATAAATGGTTTGAAGAAAAGTTAGATTGTAAAAAAGTACTTCTAACTACAAGTTGTACCCATGCACTTGAGATGGCTGCAATTTTGCTTGATATCCAAGAAGGTGATGAGGTAATCATGCCTAGTTATACTTTTGTAAGTACAGCAAATGCTTTTGTCCTAAGAGGTGCTAAGATAGTATTTGTAGATATACGACCAGATACCATGAACATTGATGAAACCAAAATAGAACAAGCCATCACGGATAAAACAAGAGTAATAGTTCCTGTTCATTATGCAGGGGTAGGGTGTGAAATGGATACTATTATGGATATTGCCAAAAGATATAATATTTTAGTAGTAGAAGATGCAGCACAAGGTATGATGAGTAGTTATAAAGGTAAGTCACTTGGAACTATAGGACATCTTGGAGCTTTTAGTTTTCATGAGACTAAAAATTATACTAGTGCAGGAGAAGGTGGACTTTTAATAATTAATGATGAACAGTTTTTGAATAGAGCAGAAATTATAAGAGAAAAAGGCACAAATAGAAGCCAGTTTTTTAGGGGAATGGTAGATAAATATTCTTGGGTGGATATTGGAAGTAGCTATCTTATGAATGATGTAAGTGCCGCATATCTTTGGGGAAATTTAGAACAAGCCAATATAATTAATCAATATAGACTAAATATTTGGAATAGTTATTATGAAAACTTAAAAAAATTAGAAGAACAAGGTGTTCTTCAGTTACCAACCATACCAAATAACTGTACTCATAATGCTCATATGTTTTATATCAAGGTGAAAAATCTTGATACTAGAACAGAGCTGCTTGAATATTTAAAAAAAAATGAAATCAATGCTGTTTTTCACTATGTGCCTTTACACTCTGCACCCGCTGGACTAAAGTTTGGTAAATTAGATGGTATTGATGAGTTTACAACAACAGAGAGTAATAGATTATTAAGGTTACCAATGTATTATGGATTAGATAAAGAAAAGATTAAAATTATATGCGGGGTTATAAATGAATATTTTAAAATATACTAATAAATTATTTTTTCTTATAATCTTAGGCATATTTTCATATGTCTTATTCTTCCTTATAAGTAATACATCAAGAGGTTTTGATATTACTGACGACAGTTATTATATACTTGCCGCACAATCTCAAAGTGATATATTTTCTACTTTATTGCATGAGGGTTATTATACAGGAATATTATATTCTTTATCAGGATATAATTTGTCATATTTTAGAATAATAGGTATATTAGTTTTAATTAGTATTTCCGGATGGTTCGCTATTGAATTACACAGATATATAGCTACTAAATATACTTTTGCAATTAATAAATTTGACAAGTTTTTGTTCATAGTTCCTATAATGTTAGGAAGTTTGTCTTATTACACACTATGGCTAATAACACCATCATATAATTGGCTTTCACTTTTGAGTGTTATTCTTGTTATATTATCATTAATTAGAGTTATAAATAACAAAGAGTTAAATTATGAAAGGTATGTCACTTTAGATTATATACTACTAAGCTTTTCTTTGAGTTTAGCATTTATGGCAAAACCAACAACCGCACTTTCCCTCGTTTTCATATCAGTTTTATTTGTATGGTATGAATGGAAAAATATTAATATAAAAAAAGCACTATTGTCTGTAGTGATTCTAACGATTATAATTGTTATAGCCCATATTTTTCTTTTGGATGGTGGTTTTAGTTCATATTATTATAGACTCAGTGAGGGGATGGAAAGATTGGCCTTATTGGGTGGAGGGCATGATCTTGGTAGTAGATTTAATGAAATGACTAAGTTAACAAGACAATTTTTTTTAAGAGAATTTTATTTCTATAAAATAAATAACTTTTATATTTATGGAAGTCTTTTGATAGTATTAGTCTTACATATATTTAAAAATAAAATAAACTCTCTGAATTTATATTTTATCTTTATGTCAATCATTCTTGTAACTTACTCTTATTCAATGTTAAACTATGGTTTGATTCAAGATTTTAGATTTATGTGGATTCGAGTTATAGAATTATTATTATTGAACTTTATTTTGATAATTATCAGTTTGTTATTCATGGATAATAAGATGAGTTTATTAAAAGAAATTACAAAAGTTATTGGATTGTTATTTTTAATGATACTTGGTAGTTTTGCATGTAAGTTTGGTACAAATAATAACATAATATTTGCAATGTCTGACAGTAGCATATTTATAGTATCTTCTATTATAGTATTGAATTTTACATTTGATAGATTATTAAATATTAGAATTTTTACAACATTATCAGGGCTTATATTATCTGTATTTATCTATTTTTTAATTAATAATGCTTATAAACATCCTTATAGATTAATAACAGATATTAAGGAACAAAATCAAACTGTTGAACTTCTAGGAACATTAAAAGTTGATAAAACAACAAAAGTTTATGTAGAAGATTTACAAAAAATATCAAGTGCAAACAAATCAATTGATGAAAAAATTAGCTTAATTGATATGACAGGTGGCAGTCCTGGTGCAAATATAATTTTAGAGGCAGATTTTTTTGGAACACAGTGGCTAATTGGTGGATATCCAGGCTCTAATGACTATGTACTTAAAATACTGAAAACATATCAAGGTAGTGAAAAACTTCATAAAGCTTGGATATTAACAGCTCCAAATGGTAGTAGAAAAATTGATTTAAATATTTTAAATCAATTAGGGTTAAACTTTCCGGATAAGTACAAAAAAATAGGAACTGTTAAAACAGCAGATAGAGATGAAATACAAGAACTGTGGAAACCTACAGATTAATTTTATGTAAATAAAGATAAAGATATAATAACAAACTTTTTAATTAGGGATAATATGAATATAGATTTTGCAAATTTACAATACCAACATAATCTTTATAAAGATGAAATTGAAGAATCATTATTAAAAGTAGCTAGAAAATGTAATTTTATCATGGGAGAAGATGTTCAAGAACTAGAAAAAAGTTTAGAAATCTTTACTGGTGCTAAATATGCCGTAACTTGTAGTAATGGAACGGATGCATTATTATTAGCTATGATGGCTTTAGATATAAAACCAGGTGATGAGATAATTACAACACCTTTTACATTTATAGCTACCGCTGAAACAATAGCTTTTTTAGGTGCAAAGCCTGTATTTGTTGATATAGATGAAAAAACATATAACATAGATGCATCTAAAATAGAAAAGGTGATAACAAATAAAACTAAAGCTATTATTCCTGTGTCATTATATGGTCAACCAGCAGCAATGGATGAAATTCAAACAATTGCAACAAAAAATAATCTAAAAGTTATTATAGATGGTGCACAAAGTTTTGGAAGTACTTATAGTTGCAAAACAGATAGTAACCTTGGTGATATTTCAACTACTTCTTTTTTCCCTGCAAAACCACTTGGTTGTTATGGAGATGGAGGAGCAGTATTTACAAATAATGAAGAGTTAGCAGATAAAATGAAATCTTTAAGACTTCATGGACAATCAAAAAGATATCATCATAAATATATTGGAATGGGTGGAAGACTTGATACTATGCAAGCAGCTGTTTTAAATGTAAAGTTAAAATACTATCCAAAAGATCTAGCTTTAAGACAAGAAGTTGCAAGTAAATATACAAAAGCTCTTGAAAAAAAATTAAATTTAGTGCTTCCTTATGTAGATGAAAAATCTACATCAGCATGGGCTCAATATTCTGTAAGAGTAAAAAGTAGAGATGAATTGCAAGTTAAATTAAAGGCTGTAGGAATCCCAACGGCAGTACATTATCCAATGCCTCTTCATCTACAAGAGTGTTTTCAGTACCTAGGATACAAAAAAGGTGATTTTCCTATTTCTGAAATAATTTCAGATGAGATTATGTCTTTACCTATGAATCCTTATGTGACAGAGGAAGAGATTCAATATATTTGCGAGAATTTATAGTTGATATCTAAACTCAAACCAAAAAGTGAATTTGGTCGTAATGTTCTAACTTTGATGACTGGTACAACAATAGCACAAGCAATTCCAATTGCCATCACACCAATTTTAACAAGGCTTTACACTCCTGAAGAGTTTGGTGTGTTAGCATTATTTGTTTCAATAACAATTTTATTAGGAACAGTTATTAGTGGTCGTTATGACTTGGCTATTATGATGCCAGAAAGAGATGAAGAAGCTATAGGTATTGCTGCTTTAGGATTAATAATAGCTACCATAATTTCAATATTACTTATTTTTCCTGTTGTAATTTATAATAATGGAATAACTAGTTTATTAAAAAATAAAGAAATTGGCTATTGGTTATATTTTGTGCCATTAGTAGTTTGGATGATAGGTCTTTTTAATATTTTGTCATATCTCAATACAAGAAAAAAATTATATTCTGATATTGCAAAAGCTCAAATTTACAAAGCTGTAGCAATGTCATCTTTACAGTTGACTATTGGATTTGTGAAGAGTGGTGCAGTTGGGCTAATCTCTGGTCAAATAGCTTCTCATATAGCATCTATATTTGGACTAATGAAAAAAGTAAGAAATGAATATGATTTAAGTAAATGGGATGATAAAACATTTAAGTTTTATCTAAAACGATATAAAAGATTTCCATTATATTCGCTACCTGGAACATTATTGAATGTTGGGGCTGGTAATTTATTGTCATTAGTATTGCCAACAATTTATTCATTATCAACTTTGGGATTTTATAGTATTGCACAAAGAGCACTAGGTGGTCCTAGTGCATTGATTGGTTCAAGTATTGCACAAGTGTTTTTTCAGCATGCTACAGATGAAAAAAATAAAACAGGTAAGATAATCAACACATTTGATGCAACAGTTAAAAAGCTTTTTTTAATTTCTTTACCAATCTTCAGTATTATTTATTTTATAATAGAGGATGTTTTTGCTTTTGCTTTTGGTGAAGATTGGAGAGAAGCAGGTATTTATGCAAAAATATTAACACCAATGTTTGCTGTGAATTTTATTGTTTCAGCTGTTAGTATCACGGACTCAATAATGGAAAAACAACAATATTATATGTTTTTTAATTTTTTTCTTTTTGTAAATACCCTGTTACTTATCTTTGTATTTAAATTCGCAACTATTTATGATTTTATAACAGTTTTATCTATTTCAGTTTCTATTTTATACATACTTTATGGATTGTTTATTAGAAAAGTGGCAAAGGCAGAGTTTTGAATATTATATATAATTTTACAAGGTATGTATCATGATTAAACTTATTCTTCTTGTACTTTCTTTTTCAATAACTTTTCATTATGCATATATTGAATTTATTAATCCAGTGTATGAGTATGCATATTATCTTTATAATAATCCAGATATTGAAAGTATTTTACTTACATATTTATTTTTAATTTTCCCATTAATATTTTATAAAAATAAGCCAACTGCGGCATATTATGGCATAGCATTTATATATATAATGTGTTATCTCCCTGGACAATTGATGTTGATGTTCATGTGGAAATATACTTTTTTAGATTTAGTGGTTGCACAAATTGTGTTATTACTTTCTATGAGTATATTATTTTATGTTTCAAGCAAAGTATCAAAAGTATCTGTAAATCATGAAGTAATACTCCCTAGTCAAAAATTCAATAATATTGTAATAGGTTTAACAATCATAACAACAGTACTTATTGTTTTGACATACTACAAATCTATGAGAATAGTTTCCTTTGGAGATGTATATGATCTAAGATTTGAAACAAATGCAATAGAAACTAGCTTCATATTAGATTATATGTTACTTTGGCAAACATATGTTTTTATACCTTATTTTTTTGCTATAGGTATTGTAATGAAAAAATATAGTTACATATTTATCGGATTTGTATTAGGTATAACAATTTACTCAGCAACTGGGGCTAAACTTGCTCTTTTGATGGGAGTTACTATATTGGTTGTTAATTTTTTATATAAAAAAAAAGGAGATTTCTTAAAAAATATGTTACTTTATAGTACAGTATTTATGTTGTTCCTGATTATTTTTATACCAAATGAAATACCATTATTGTATCTCAAATCTATGACATTTATACGTACTTTTGGAACACCAGGTTGGACTTTAGTTACATATTACGATTTTTTCTCAGAGCATGAATATACATACTATGGTCATATTAATATTATTAATTTTTTATTTAGTAATTATCCATACGGTAGCTATTCATTAGGACAAATGATAGGAATAGAATATAGTGGCACTAGTGATGCAAATTTTAATGCAAATTTTTGGTCTAGTGATGGTTTTGCAGCAATTGGTGTTGGTGGTCCATTGCTAGCTACATTTTTTTTAAGTATATATTTATTTATTTTAAATAATATTTCTAGATTTTATTCGCCACATTTTTTATGTTTATTTTTAGTAGGTTATTGGCAGGCATTATTAAATGTACCATTAATGACTTCAATGCTATCTGGTGGTGGATTGTTGGTATTACTATTACTTCAAATTAAGAATAAAAAACAGTTAAAGGTAGAGATATAATGAAAAAAGCAACTAAATATCCTTATGATAAGAAGTATAAATATAACAATAAAAGGGAGACTATATGATAAAAGTTGTTACTATCTTGGGCGCAAGGCCACAATTTATAAAGGCTGGAAGTGTAAGTCGTGAAATAGCGAAATATAAGCAAATAACTGAAATTATAGTTCATACAGGACAGCATTATGATTCTAATATGAGTGATGTATTTTTTGATGAGATGCAAATTCCTAAGCCTAATTATTTTTTAGGAATCGGTGGAAAATCTCATGGTGCTATGACGGGGCAAATGATAGAAAAAATAGAAGAGGTTGTACTTAAAGAAAATCCGGATTGGATTATGGTGTATGGAGATACTAATTCAACTTTGGCAGGTGCAATTGTAGCATCAAAACTTCATATTAAACTGGCACATGTAGAAGCAGGTCTTCGAAGCTTCAATATGAAGATGCCAGAAGAGGTTAATCGTATCTTAACTGATAGGGTAAGTGATATTCTTTTTTGCCCAACAGATACAGCAATTAAAAATTTAAAAGCAGAAGGTTTTCCATTTGAAACTGCAGCACATAAGCAACAAAATATCGTAAATATTGGTGATGTAATGTTAGATGGTGCTTTATTTTATAAAAAAATGGCAGTAAAACCTACTCTTGAAATCAGTAAAAAATTTGTATTATGCACAATTCATAGAGCAGAAAACACAGATGATTCAAAAAAATTAAAGAATATATTTGAAGCACTTTCTGAGATGGCAAATGAAATGCAAATTATATTGCCACTTCATCCAAGAACAAAGAAAATGGCTGAAGCGTTAAACTTAAAAACTGAAAATATTACTATTATTGATCCTGTTGGATATCTAGAAATGGTATGGTTAATTGATAATTGTAGTGTTGTTGTAACTGATAGTGGAGGCTTGCAAAAAGAAGCTTATTTCTTTTCAAAACCATGTATTACATTACGTGATGAAACAGAATGGGTAGAGTTAGTTGAAATTGGAGCAAATGTATTAGTTGGAGCAGATAAAGAGAATATATTAAAAACTTTTAAAAACTGTTCTGAGTTCAGCAATAAATATTCAAATGCAAATTTGTATGGTGATGGACAAGCTTCTAAAAGAATTTGTGAATTTATATTGAAAGTATGACAGAATGAGAATAGTACACATAGAGGATTTTATACATCCTGATGCAGGATATCAACCAAATGTTTTATCAAAATTACAAACTGAACAAGGACATGAACTATTTATAGTTACATCAGAGCTAGATAAAATGCCTGATTATTTGACTTCTTTTTTTGGTAAAGATGATATAGAAGAGAAAGACAGAAAATTTTATGAGAGAACAGGTGTTAAAATTATTAGGGTTCCCATTATTGCTTATTATAGTGGTAGATCAATTTATACTCATAAGTTATTTGAAGTAGTTGATTCACTGAATCCAGATATAGCATTTGTTCATGGTGAAGATACATTAGTTGGAATTCAATTTATCTTGAGATATAAAAAGCAAAAATATCCCATGATTATGGATTGCCATATGCTTGAGATGGCATCTGAAAATAAACTAAAGCATGTATTTCGATTTTTTTATAAAAAATTCATAACTCCATTGATTCTCAAACACAATATTCCTATTGTAAGGGTAGTTGATTCGGATTATGTTGAAAAATGTTTAGGAATACCTTTAGAAAAAACAAACTTATTTCCACTAGGAACAGATATAAATTATTTTAAGCCAGATGAGATGGCTAAAAAAGAGATGCGATTACAAAATAATATTGATGAAAATGATTTCGTTGTATTATATGCTGGTAAGCTTGATAAATATAAAGGTGGTTATTTTTTTGCTGAGTCAATACAAAAAGAAATTAAACTCAATAATAAAAACATTGTTTTTGTTATTATAGGAAATACAGATAAAGAGATAGGAAATCAAGTTGAAGAATTATTTCAATCATCAGAAAATAAAATTCTAAGATATCCCACTCAAACTTATTATGATTTACTTAAGTTTTATCAAATGGCAGATATTGCAATATATCCAAAACAATGTAGTATGAGTTTTTTTGAAGCACAGGCATGTTGCTTACCTGTATTGTTTGAAGAAAATGAGATTAATTGTCAACGTGCAAGTTCTAATAATGCATTGACTTTTACAGAAGAAAATAGTGGAGATTTTAGGAATAAAATAATGGAGTATGGTAATATGGATTTTGAAGAATTTGAAATAATGAGAGAAAATGCTAGGAAATTTATTGTTAAAAATTATAATTTTCTCCCCGTAGCCCAAAAATTTACTGATTTATTAATAGAGACACATGATACATATCATTCAAATTTAAAGAAAGGTGAAAAAAAATGAAAGTTTTATTGCTAGCAGGTGGGTACGGGACAAGATTATCTGAAGAGACAGATGTTAGACCTAAACCAATGGTTGAAATAGGTGGCAAGCCAATTCTTTGGCATATTATGAAAATTTATAGTAAATACGGGTTTAATGAATTTGTTGTTCTTCTTGGATATAAAGGTTATTATATAAAAGAATATTTTGCAAATTATTTTCTACATCAGAGTGATGTGACAATAGACATACAAACTGGTAAAATGGAAGTATTAAATAATTCTAGTGAACCTTGGAAAATCACACTATTAGATACTGGACTCAATAGTATGACAGGTGGTCGTATAAAGAGAGCACAACAAATAGTAGGTGATGAGCCTTTCATGCTTACTTATGGAGATGGAGTAAGTGATATTAATATTGAAGAACTTGTGAAATTTCATAAATCTCATGGAAAAGCTATCACTTTGACATCACATCTACCAGAAGGAAGATTTGGAGCTTTAAATATAGACAAGAATAATCAAGTACAAGAATTTAAAGAGAAACCAAAAGGTGATGGGCATTGGATAAATGCTGGATATTTTGTATGCGAACCTAAAGTGTTTGATTATATCACCGAAGGTGATGAAACTGTTTTTGAGCAAGCACCACTAAAAAATTTGGCACTTGATGGTGAACTTTTTACCTATAAACATGAGGGATTTTGGTCACCTATGGATAGTCTAAAAGATAAAAATGATCTTAATAAACTTTGGGATAGTGGAAAAGCTCCATGGAAAACTTGGTAATGCAAAATCTTTTTAGTGGAATCTACAAAAACAAAATAGTATTAGTAACCGGGCATACTGGGTTTAAAGGTTCTTGGCTTGTTTATTGGCTTACAATAATGGGTGCAAAAGTTGTAGGATATTCACTTGAAGCTCCTACCACACCCAATCATATAGAACTTTTAAATCTTGATATCGATTCTATCATAGGTGATATTAGAGATTTAGACAAATTAAATAAAACTTTTGAAGCCTATAAGCCAGATATTGTATTTCATTTAGCAGCACAGCCACTGGTAAGATTTTCATATGAAAATCCAATAGAAACTTATGAAACAAATGTTATGGGAACCCTAAAAGTATTTGAAGCATGTAAAAAAGCTAATGTAAAAGCAATTGTAAATATTACAAGTGATAAAGCCTACGATAACAAAGAATGGATATGGGGATATAGAGAAAATGACCCAATGGGTGGATATGATCCATATAGCTCATCTAAAGGATGTGCAGATTTATTAGCAAATTCTTATAGAAATTCTTACTTTAACATTAAAGAATATAAGAAATCACATACTACTTTATTAGCAACTTGCCGAGCTGGAAATGTAATAGGTGGTGGTGATTGGGCCCAAGATAGACTTATAACTGATATTATGCTCTCTGTATCTCAAAATAAAAAAGTAAGTATAAGAAATCCATATGCAACGAGACCATGGCAACATGTACTTGAACCACTTAGTGGATATCTTCATATTGGTCAAAAATTGCTTGAAGAAAAAGTAGAGTTTGGTGAAGCTTGGAACTTTGGACCTAGCGATGAGGGAAGTATAACAGTTGAAGAAGTAGTTAATCATGTAAAAAAACATTGGGATAAAATAAATTATGAAATTAATAAAGATGAAAAGCAATTACATGAAGCAAATCTTTTAAAACTTGACTGTTCAAAAGCTCATATTCTTTTAAAATGGAAAGATGTTTGGGATAGTGAAACTACTTTTGAAAAAACAGTAAAATGGTATAAATCCTATTATGAAGAAAATAAAAATATTTTAACTCATAACGATTTAGTGAACTTCATAGCAGATGCAAAAGTAAAAAATATAGAGTGGGCAGGTAATTAATGACTATTTTAGTTACTGGTGGAACTGGATATATTGGAAGAGAATTTATTAAAAAATATCAAAATGATTTTGATATTATATCACTTGTAAGAGCTACAAGTGATATAGAATATTTAAAATCATTAAATTGTAAGATAAAACAATTTGATAACTTTAGAAATATAAATAATGTTTTTCAAGAAAACAAGATTATCGGAGTAGTACATTTTGCTTCAAATGTGTTAGTTGAGCATGAAGAAAGTGATTTGTGTAATTTAATAGATAGTAATATTAATTATGGTACTTACTTATTAGAATTAAGTAAGCAGAGTGGTGTAAAATGGTTTTTAAATACTGGAACTTTTTGGCAAAATTATCAAAATGAAGATTATAATCCAGTGAATTTTTATGCTGCAACAAAAGAAGCTTTTGAGAAGATTGCTGTGTATTATACTCAAACATCAGATATTATATTTACAACTATTAAACTTAACGATACTTTTGGTCCAAATGATACAAGACCTAAAATTTTTAATTTGTGGGATAAGTATTCTAGGCTAGATGAAACACTAGACATGTCTAAAGGTGAACAGATTATAGATATAAGCTATATTGATGATGTAGTAAGTGCTTTTAAAGTTATGATAAATAACTTACAAAGTGAAAATAGCAAACTATATAATAATAGAAGCTATGTAGTTAGTTCAAAGCAACGCATGACTTTAAAACAATTATCAATTTTATTTAAAAAAGTTACAAATAGAAATCTGAATATAAACTGGGGTGCAAGAGCATATAGGAATAGAGAAGTTATGATTCCACTTGAAAGCTCTCAATTAGTTCCTGGTTGGGAACAAATGTATACTTTAGAAGAAGCAATTATTAAAACAATAGGAGAAAACTAATGACACAAGCAGAACAATTAAAACAAGAAATACTAAATAAAACAAAAGAATATTATGAATTAGTGCATAAACCAGTTCAAGAAAGAAAGTTTGTAGATGGTGAAAGTAGAGTAAACTATGCTGGACGTGTATTTGATGAGACAGAGATGCAATATCTTGTAGATAGTTCACTTGATTTTTGGCTAACTTATGGAGATTATTCTAAAAAGTTTGAAAAACAATTATCAAAATTTCTTGGTGTTAGATGGTCATTTTTAGTAAACTCTGGAAGTTCTGCAAATCTTCTTGCTTTTTATGCATTAACATCGCCATTATTAAAAGAGAGACAAGTAAAAAGAGGTGATGAAGTTATCACTGTTGCTGCTGGATTCCCGACAACTGTAGCTCCAATAGTTCAGTATGGAGCAGTGCCTGTATTTGTAGATATGGATTTAATTTATGCAAATGTTGATGTTACTCAACTTGAACTTGCACTTAGTTCTAAAACAAAAGCTGTAATGATAGCTCATAGTTTAGGAAATCCATTTAATCTTAGAGCTGTAAAAGAGTTTTGTGATAAACATAATCTTTGGCTTATTGAAGATAATTGTGATGCATTAGGATCTACTTATGAAGGGAAACCAACTGGTACTTGGGGAGATATTGGAACAAGCTCTTTTTATCCTCCACATCATATGACAATGGGTGAAGGTGGAGCTACTTATACAGATAATTTACTTCTTAAAAAGATTATGCTTTCAATGAGAGATTGGGGAAGAGACTGTTGGTGTGAAAGTGGTATAGATAATACTTGTGGATGTAGGTTTTCACAAAGTTTTGGAACTCTTCCAAAAGGTTATGACCATAAATATGTATATTCTCATTTTGGGTTTAATTTGAAAGTATCAGATATGCAAGCAGCTATTGGTTGTGCCCAACTTGAAAAATTCCCAACATTTGTAGAGAAAAGAAAAGAGAATCAAAAAAAATTATTTAATGGATTAAAAGATTTAGAAGAACTTCATTTAGTTGAAACTCAACCAAATTCAGATCCAAGTTGGTTTGGATTTATGATGACTTTAAAAGATGGTGTGAATTTTTCAAGAAATGAGCTTGTAGAGTATCTTGAAGCAAATAAAATACAAACGAGAAATCTTTTTGCAGGAAATATGACAAGACATCCAATGTTTGATAGTATGGTTTTGAATACGGATTATAGAATAGTTGGTGAATTAAAAGTAACAGATAAAATCATGAATGATAGTTTTTGGATAGGATTATATCCTGGAATGGGTGAGGATGCTATTAGTTATATGATAAAACAAGTAAAATGTTTCATTCTTAATAAAAGATAGTAAAATGAATAGTTTATCAATTTTTATTCCAACTTATAATAGACCATCTAAATTACTGAATGTTTTATTAAGTTTATCAGTTCAAATTCAAGAAGGAACAATAGTTTACGTATTGGATAATGCTTCAGAAAAGAATTTACAATTATATTGTTCTGAAAATATTAGTATTGCAGAATTTATAGATAATAGAAAAATTATATTTATTCGTCATAATAACAATATTGGTATGTCTGCAAATTTTTTAAGAGCTTTTGAATTATGTACTACAGAGTGGATGTGGTTACTTGCCGATGATGATTACATTCATAGTGATGCAATTAATACAATCGAACAAACAATATATGAATTGAAAGAGAATGCAGAAGTTTCATTTGTTAAATTCAAATCAAAAGATTGTTGTCTTGAAGTTGATAAGTCTACTAAATATATAAAAAGTTTAGAAGAGTTTATCTCCGCCTTATCTGTGTCTTATGAATCTTTTAATAGTTATATATTTTTATCAAATGGTTTGTATAGGATGACAAATTTTAAAAGTAGAATTGAAATAGGTTATAAATATTTAAATACATATGTACCACATTTGATTATGTTAATAGATGAATTATATTATAATAAACATAGTTGCATTTATCTTTCTGAATACTCTATTGTAGATTATGTCCCTCCAAAAATTGGCTATTCCTATGGAATGGTTGCTGGATTAGGGGTCGGTGCATTTAAGAATTTTAATTACAATTTAAAAAAAGAATATTATTTAAAACTTGAAAATATATTTGCAGCGCATAATGATTATAAAGTTTCTATTGATATTTATTATCAGGTCAAATATTCTTCAAATTTATTTGTTGCAAAAAGATTAATTGATAACTATTATCTACAAATAAAAAATTCAAGAGGTATGTTACATAATGTTATCTATAAAGTATTTAATAATATGCTAATGTATCCTATGCTTTTTGAATTTTTATTAAAAATTCTTAGACGTTATAACCAAACGATTGATAAACATGTGAGTGAAATGATAGAAAGATATAAAACAAAATAGGAAAAAAAATGAATACACTTAATCCAGAATATAAAATATGCAGCAGTTGCATAATGGACACATCAGATCCGCATATAACTTTTAATGAAAATTGTGAGTGTGACTACTGTCAAAACTTTAAAAGCACTATTCTCCCAGAATGGAAATATGGTGAAAGCCGTATGGATGAACTAATGGCAGTTGCAGAAAAAATCAAAAAAGAGGGTATTGGAAAAGATTTTGATTGTATTATAGGACTTAGTGGAGGATTAGATAGTTCATATGTAGCACATGTTGTTAAAAACATTATGGGACTTAGACCGCTTCTTTTACATGTAGATGCTGGATGGAATACTGATCAAGCAGTTGAAAATATAGAAAAACTAGTTGATGGTCTGGGATTAGATCTTTACACGGAAGTAATTAATTGGGAAGAAATGAAAGATTTACAAGTTGCAATACTTAAATCTCAAATTCCTGATCAGGATATTCCTCAGGATACAGCTTTTTTTTCAGGTTTATATAAATTTGCTAGAAAACATAAAATTAAATATGTGCTTACAGGTGGAAACCATTCTACAGAATGTTGTAGAGAACCCGATGAATGGGGAGCTTATCCAGGAATAGATTCAATTTTAATTAATGATATACATGACAAGTTTGGTAAAAGACCACTAAAAGATTTTCCTATAGTTGATATTTTAAGATATAAAATTTTTTATAGATATATTTATGGTATGGAAGTATTTAGACCATTGAATTATGTACGATATATTAAAAGTGAGGCAGAAGATATCCTTCATCAACTGTATGGTTGGAAAAAATTCCAACATAAACATCATGAATCACGTTTTACAAGATTTTATGAAGATTATTGGATGCCAAAAAAATTTGGTTATGAAAAACGAAGAGCTCATTTTTCAAGTTTGATCATGACAGGTCAAATGGATAGAAAAACAGCTTTAGAACGATTGTCAAAACCGGAATTAAGTGATGAATTTTTGATCAAAGAGTTTGATTATGTTGCAAATAAGCTTGACTTGACTCATGATGAATTAGAAGAAATATTTAAAGGAGAGAATAAAACTTATGCTAATTATAAAAACAAAAAATTTTTAATTGGAATAGGTGCAAATATTATGAGATTCTTAGGATTAGAAAAAAGGTTATTTAGATGATAGCTATAATAGATTATGGAGTTGGAAATATAAAGGCATTTTCTAATATATATAAAGATTTAAATATTCCATATAAAGTTGTAAATAATATAAATGATTTTGAAAATGTATCTAAACTTATTTTACCTGGTGTAGGTTCTTTTGATCATGCAATGACAAGTTTACAAAATTCAGGTATGAAAGAAAAGCTTGATGAATTAGTTTTAGAAAAAAAACTGCCTGTTATAGGTATTTGTGTAGGTATGCAAATGCTCGCAAAGTCAAGTGACGAGGGAGTTTTAGAAGGATTAGGTTGGATAGATGGAGTTGTGAAAAAATTTGATAAAACAAAAATCAAAAATGGTCCATTACCACATATGGGTTGGAATACACTTAATATTGAAAAAGAAAATAAAATATTCGATAATCTTGAGGAAAATCCAAGATTTTATTTTTTACATTCATATTATTTTGAATGTAATAACAAAGAAGATGGGATAGCAACTGCAAATTATGGTGAGCGATTTGAATGTATGGTAAATCATGAAAATATTTATGGAATACAGTGTCATCCAGAGAAAAGTCATCATAATGGAATTCAATTATTAAAAAATTTTGGAGAACTTTAGATGCTAGCACCAAGAATAATACCTTGTCTTTTAGTTCATAATAAAGGACTCGTAAAAACAGTAAAGTTTAAAGATTCTAAATATGTTGGTGATCCTATTAATGCTGTTAAAATATTTAATGAAAAAGAATCAGATGAATTAATGGTTTTAGATATTGATGCAACAGTTCTAAATAGAGAACCAGATTATAAAATGATAGAAAATTTAGCTACAGAATGTAGAATGCCCTTATGTTATGGAGGAGGTATTAAAACCGTAGAACAAGCTACTAGAATTTTTAATCTAGGTGTTGAAAAAATAGCATTAAGTTCAGCAGCTATTGAAAATCCACAATTAGTTGCCAATATTGCAAAAGAAGTTGGAAATCAAAGTGTAGTTGTTGTAATAGATGTTAAGAAAAAAATGTTTGGTGGTTATGATATTTATACTCATAATGGTACAAAAAAAACAAAATTAGATCTGGAAAATTTTATAAATGAATTACAATCTTTAGGTGTTGGCGAAATAGTTATTAATTCTATTGATAATGACGGGGTTATGAACGGTTATGATTTAAGTTTAATCGAAAAAATTAAGCCATTAATAAATGTTCCAATGACAGTTCTTGGTGGAGCAGGCTCATTAGAAGATATTAAAACTTTAATTAATAAGTTTGGTATTATTGGCTGCTCAGCTGGAAGTTTATTTGTTTTTAAAGGTAAATATAGAGCTGTTTTAATAAATTATCCAAAAAATTTAGAAAAACAACAATTAATCAAAAATAATAACTTAGAGGTTGTAAATGTTTAAAAATAAAATATTATTAATCACAGGAGGAACAGGTTCTTTTGGGAATGCTGTTCTTCGTAATTTTTTAGATACAGATATAAAAGAGATTAGAATTTTTTCTCGTGATGAACTAAAACAAGATGATATGAGAAAAAAATATAACAATGATAAATTGAAATTTTATCTAGGAGATGTAAGAGATATAAACTCTTTAGATGATGCTATAAGAGGTGTTGATTATATCTTTCATGCCGCAGCTTTAAAGCAAGTACCATCTTGTGAGTTTTATCCTATGCAAGCTGTACAGACAAATGTAATAGGTACTGAAAATGTACTAAATGTAGCAATTAAATATAAAGTTAAAAATATTGTAGTTTTAAGTACAGATAAAGCTGTGTATCCTATTAATGCTATGGGTATAAGCAAAGCTATGATGGAAAAAGTTTCGGTTGCAAAAAGTAGAAATTTAAATGATTCTGAAACAGTTATATCTTGTACTAGATATGGAAATGTAATGGCTTCTAGAGGTTCTGTAATACCACTATTTATAAATCAAATAAGAACTGGTAAAGATATAACGATTACTGATCCAAATATGACTAGATTTATGATGAGTTTAGATGATGCTGTTGATTTAGTAATGTTTGCCTTTAAAAATGCAAAAAATGGTGATATTTTTGTACAAAAAGCACCTGCTTGTACAGTAGAACTTCTTGCAAATACTTTGAAAAATATGCTTGGAAAGCCAGAACATAAAATAAATGTTATCGGTACTAGACATGGTGAAAAACTATATGAAACTCTTCTTACAAGAGAAGAAATGGTACATGCTGTTGATATGGAAGGATATTATAGAATCCCCGCTGATACAAGAGATTTGAATTACAATAAATTTGTTGACAATGGTGAAGAGGTTGTAACTGAAGCTGGAGATTATCATTCTCATAACACTAAACAATTAAATGAAAATGAATTAAAAATGATGTTAACAAAACTAACTGAAATTAAAGATGACTTAAAAGAATTTGGAGTTATCTAAATGAAAATTTTGATTACAGGTTCAAATGGATTTATCGCAAAAAATTTGATTGAACATTTAAAAAGAGATGAAAGTGTACAACTCTATTTATTTAGTAAAAAAGATTCTTTGAATATTTTAGAAAGTTATGTTAAAGAAGCTGATTTTATATTTCATCTTGCAGGTGTAAATAGACCAAAAGAAATTAGTGAATTTTATGAGGGAAATAGTAGCTTAACAAAAACTATAGTTGGAATACTAAAAGACAATAAAAAAAATACACCTATTCTATTGTCTTCTTCTATTCAATCAAATTTAGATAATGATTATGGAAAAAGTAAATTAGAAGCAGAAAAGATTCTTATCGATTATTCAAAGAATACAAAAGCTAAAATATTTATTTTCAAGCTACCTAATGTATTTGGTAAATGGTCAAAACCAAATTATAATAGTGTAATTTCTACTTGGTGTCATAATGTTACAAATAATTTAGATATACAAATAAATGATGAAAAAGTCGAATTAAATTTAGTTTATGTAGATGATGTTGTTAAATCTTTTATAAAACAGTTAAAAATAGAAGAAATAAAAGACTATTATGTAGAAATTGAAAATAAATATAAAAAGACTTTAGGAGAAATAAGAGATTTACTTTTTGCTTTTAAAGAAAATAGAATTGGTTTAGTTATACCGAATGTTGCTTCTGGATTTGAAAGAGCTTTATATGCTACGTATTTAAGTTATTTATCTACTGATAATTTTTCATATGTTTTAAATGGACATAAGGATGATAGAGGAACTTTTTATGAGATATTAAAAACTTTAGATAGTGGACAATTCTCTTTATCAACTACAGCACCTGGTATAACAAGAGGAAATCACTATCATCATACAAAAAATGAGAAATTTTTAGTTGTGCATGGTGAAGCATTAATTGAATTTAGACATATTGTAACAAATGAGATTATTTCGTATGAAGTAAGTGATAAAAAAATGGAAATAGTTGAAATGATTCCCGGATATACCCATAATATCAAGAATATTGGAACTGAAGAGATGATTTTAATTTTATGGGCAAATGAGAAATTTGATCAAAATAATCCAGATACATATTTTTTAGAGGTAAGAAATGATAAGTAATTCAATAAAAAAATTAAAAGTAATGACAATAGTTGGTACAAGACCAGAAATTATAAGGTTATCGGCTGTAATTCAAAAACTTGAAGAATCAAATGCTATAGAACATATTATAGTTCATACTGGACAAAATTATGATTATGAACTTAATGAAGTGTTTTTTAATGATTTTAATTTAAGGAAACCTGATTATTTTTTAAATGCAGCAGGTGGGGGAGCTAGTGAAACGATAGGAAAGATAATAATATCTATTGATACAGTATTTGAAAAAGAAAATCCTGAAGCAGTACTTATTTTAGGAGATACAAATAGTTGTCTTTGTGCAATTCCAGCAAAAAAAAGAAAAATACCTATTTTTCACATGGAAGCAGGAAATAGATGTTTTGATCAAAGAGTACCTGAAGAGACAAATAGAAAAATAGTTGATCACACAGCAGATATAAATCTTACTTACAGTGATATAGCAAGAGAGTATCTTCTTAGAGAAGGATTGCCTGCAGATAGAATAATTAAAACAGGTTCACCAATGTTTGAAGTAATAAATAAAAAATTAGATGATATAAATAATTCTAAGATTTTGGATGAGTTAAAATTAAATAAAGGCGAATATTTTGTAGTCTCAGCTCATAGAGAAGAAAACATAAGTAGTGATAAAAATTTTTTAGATTTAGTTGATACTTTAAATACTGTAGCTGAAATTTATAAATTACCAATTATTGTTTCAACACATCCACGAACAAGAAATAAAATAAATGAATTAAATATAGAATTTAATCCATTAATTCAACTAATGAAACCACTTGGATTTAATGATTATGTAAAACTCCAAAAAGAAGCGAAAGTTGTTTTAAGTGATAGTGGAACAATAAGTGAAGAATCTTCAATTTTATGTTTCCCTGCATTAAATATAAGAGAAGCACATGAAAGACCAGAAGCTATGGAAGAAGCAAGTGTTATGATGGTAGGACTTGAAAAAACAAGAATCCTACAAGGACTAGAAGTACTAGTTACTCAAAATGAAAATACTTTAAGAAAAGTTGCAGATTACAGTATGCCAAATGTTTCTGAAAAAGTTTTAAGAATAATTTTATCATATACTGATTATGTGAATAAAACAGTTTGGAAGAAATATTGAAGACTAGAATAGTAGTAGTTACTGAATATTTTTATCCAGCAGAAAGAAATGATGCAATTTTAATTACTAAAATTGTAAAAGCTTTATCTATTTCAAATAATATTGAAGTAATTTGTACTTCTACTCTTGAAGAAAAAAAAGAATTAGATTTCTTAGATGGGAAAATTCATAGATTAAAGAATTTAAATATAACCAGTAAAAATATAATTTTAAGAGTTTTTAAATTGCTCTATTTAACTTTTCAGTTAATATTTAAATCAATATTTTTCTTAAAAAAGAATGATAAGGTTTTTATAGTTACAAATCCAGTCTTTTTATTACCTTTTATAGTATTTTTTAAGAAAATAAAAAAATTCGAAGTTACATTACTTGTGTATGATGTTTTCCCAGAAAATTTAATTGCAACAAATTTATTAAAAGAACAAAGTTTATTTTATAAATTATTAAAAAAGATTTATGATTGGTCATATAATAATGTTGATAAAATGATTGTTATTGGTAGAGATATGCAAGAGTTTATTCAAAAAAAAACAAATAATATAAAAGATATTTTTCTTATAGAAAATTGGTGTGATTATAAAAAAATAATTCCAATGAAAAAAGAAGACAATTCTATTATTAAGAGATTTAATTTAGAAAATAGAATTGTATTTTCTTTTGTTGGAAATTTTGGTTTGGTTCAAGGTATAGAAAATTTATTAAATGCAGCATCATTAGTAAAAAATGAAGAGTTTGTTTTACTTTTTATTGGAGATGGTGGAGAAAAAAGAAAAATAGAGAATTTTATAGAAAATAATCATAGAGATAATGTATTGTATGCTGGTAAATATCCAGGCAGTGAAGAAAATATTTTTTTAAATGCTTGTGATGTTGCAATAGTATCATTAAATGACTCTATGTATGGGCTAGGTGTTCCTAGTAAATCTTATTATAATATGGCAGCAGAAAAGCCGTTACTATACGTAGGAGATAAAAATACAGAAATAGCAAAAGTTATTAATGAAAATAGTATTGGTTGGATATGTGAATCTTCTAACTCTCAGCAGTTAGCAGATTTAATAGATAAAATTTGTGAAGAAAAAAATAACTTTAGTAAATTAGGAAAAAAATCAAGGGAGACCTTAATAAAATATTATTCTGAAGAAGTTATTCTTAACAAATATAAAGAAATATATAAATAAGGAAAATGTTTGATATATATAACACTTTTTATAACATCATTCTTTTTAACATATTTTATAAAAAACTATATGATAAAAAAATCACTTGTTGCGTCAGTAAATGAAAGAAGTTCCCACTCAACTCCAACGCCTCATGGAGGAGGAATTGCTATTGCAGTTGCATGGTTTATAGGTTTATCTTATCTTTATTTTTCAAATCAGATAGAATCAAATCTTTTTTATGCTTTGCTATTTGGAGCAGTTATTTCGATAGTTAGTTTTTTTGATGATATATATGAATTAAGTCCAAAACTAAGACTTTTTGTTCAAGCTACTGTCACTATTTGTGGACTTTATAGTTTAGGTGGATTTGATACTTTAACTTTTGGAATTTTTGATATTTCAAATCCTGTTTTTACAAATATTTTTGCTTTTTTTATGATAATTTGGTTTATAAATCTTTATAATTTTTTAGATGGAATAAATGGTTATGCAGGAAGTGAAGCTCTGTTTTTATCACTTGCTGGATTTGCTTTATTTGGTGGAAATCACTTTTTAGTTTTAGCTATGGCAGTTTTAGGATTTTTATTTTGGAATTACAATCATGCTAAAATATTTATGGGAGATGTTGGAAGTACTCTTCTTGGATACAATGTCGCAATTTTTACTATTTTTTATGCGAATCAAGAGTCATCTAATTTTTGGATTTGGATTATATTATTTGGATTATATTGGTTTGATGCAACTCTAACTTTAATAAGAAGAAAACTTAATAAAGAAAAATTATCACAGGCTCACAAAAAACATGCTTACCAAAGACTTACCCAATCGGGATGGAGTCATTTTAAGGTTACAAATTGGTTGATATGTGTAAATATAGTTTTATTTAGTATAGTGTATTTTGTGATAAATATTTTTGTAGCAGTGCTTTTAGCTATTATAGTTTTAATTAGCTGTATGAAATTTGTAGATAATAGAAAGAAATTTGAATAGTGAAGTATATCAAACTTGAAATTCCAGAATTAATTCTTTGTGAACCAACAATTCATAAAGATAGTCGTGGCTTTGTATATGAGTCATTTAAAAAAGAATCTTTTAATGATTTTGTAGGTTTTGAGGTTGATTTTTGCCAAGATAATATCTCTTATAACAATTATGGCGTGATAAGAGGTTTACATACAAATACATTAAATTTTACCCAATCAAAACTTGTCTCTGTACTAGAAGGAAAGATTTTGGATGTGGCTGTTGATTTTAGAGTTGGAAGTCCAACTTTTGGAAAAAGTGTAGCCATAGAATTATCTAGAGAGAATAATAAACAACTTTTTATTCCAAGAGGTTTTTTACATGGTTTTTCAATTTTAAGTCAGAATGCATTAGTTATGATAAAAATTGATAGATATTTTGCAAATGGAGAAAGTATTGGAGTTAAGTATAATGATAAAGAGTTAAATATTGATTGGAAAATTCCAAAAATATCAGAGACTCTTTCTGATACAGATATAAATTTAAAAAAGTTTAAAGAAGTAGATTCACCATTTATTTATGGCAAAAATTATTATTAGAAGGTATTTATGAATTATTTACGGGATAAAAGATTTTTAGGAGTTCTATCAACAATTGTTATATCAACATTTTCTATTTTTTTGGTAACTTTTTTACTAGAAAAAGAATTTTCATTGATAGTTTTAAGTCTGATAGTTTTTACAAGGGTTGTAGCTTCATTTTTGTTGTTTGATGATTATAAACTTTCTTGGTCTAAAGCTTCAACAAAAACAGGACTTATGAAAATTTTATTAGCCTTAGTAAGTTTTATGATTTATATGCCTATATTATATTATGCATATGAAATACATTTTAATCTTATGTTTATTGATTTAATATTTTATACTTTTATAGTAAATATTTTAGTTTATGTTTACAAGTATTATCATACAGTTGGGACTCAAAGTAAAACTAAAAAATTAGTAATTTATGGTGCTGGAAAAGCAGGCCTTCAACTTCAAAGAGAATTTTTAAATACTGAATATAAAGTTGTTTGTTTTATTGATGATGATGAAATTCTTCATCAAAGAAGTATAGATGGTATCTCTATATACTCAAAAGAAAAATTTTGTAATATTTTTGAAGATCAGAAATTTGATAAAATGGTAATTGCTATGCCATCTGCTTCAAAAGAAGAAATAAAAATAGTTTATGAAAATATGCAAAATTATTTCAAAACGATTAAGATTTTACCTTCTATTCAAAATATTTTAAAAAAAGAAGAGTTTACAAAACAATTAAAAGATATATCAGTTGAAGATTTACTTGCACGTCATCCTAAAGATTTAGATACTGCAAGAATATCAACATTTATAAATAATAAAGTTGTTTTAATCACAGGGGCTGGTGGAAGTATCGGAAGTGAAATATGTAGACAATGTGCTAAATTTGGTGCTAGACAGCTTATCTTGCTTGATCATAGTGAATTTAATCTTTATACAATTACAGAAGAATTAAAAGCTAATTCTAAAGATACTAATATAATATCAGTTATGCAAACAGTTAGAAATTTTGGATTTTTAGAAAATACTTTTGAAAAATATAACCCACAAATAGTAATTCATGCCGCTGCATACAAACATGTACCTTTGGTAGAAGAAAATATCTTAGAAGGTATTTCTAATAATATTATAGGAACAAAAAATTGTATTGATTTGTCTATAAAATATGGTGTTGAAAAATTTGTTTTAATTTCTACTGATAAAGCAGTTCGTCCAACAAATGTAATGGGAACTACAAAAAGAATTTGTGAATTATATGCTCAAAATGTTGTTGCAAAAAGTACAGAGATAGTAGCTGTTAGATTTGGAAATGTTTTAGGAAGTAGTGGAAGTGTAATCCCCAAATTTAAAGCTCAAATAGAGCAAGGTAAGAATATTACAGTTACTCATCCAGATATTACTAGATATTTTATGTTAATTCCTGAAGCTTGTGAACTTGTATTGCAAGCAGCAAGTATAGGAAAAGGTGGAGAGATATTTATTCTTGATATGGGTGAACCTATTAAAATAGTTGATTTAGCACAAAAGATGATAGATTTGAGTGGAAGAAGTGATATAAATATAGAATTTTGTGGATTAAGATGTGGCGAAAAACTTTACGAAGAATTATTAATAAATGATAGTGATAAAAAAACAGATTATGAATCTATAACTGTGGCTGGGAAAACTAAATATGATATTGAAAAACTAAATCAAGATATATCTGAATTATTAATAGTAGATAATAAATTAGAAAAACTAAAAGAAATTGTACCAGAATTTAATCATATGATAAATTAATTCTATAAATTTTCCGATAATAAAAAATAATTTTTATTATCGGAAAGAATACTTCTTTAATCCTAAAAAAACTTCCCAAAACCCTCCAAAATAGCATTAAAATAGCATTTTAAACAAATTTTAAGTTTATGATTAATAATTCAGAAATATTAAGATTAATTTAATTTTTTTTATGTAAATATCAAGATTCAAAACAAACTAAGGAGATGGATTATGAGTAAATTAGTTAAGTTAACAGCTGCTTTATTATTAAGTGTTACATTTGCAAATGCGGAGAGTACTCAAGCTGATGCTAAAGCATTAGTTGATAAAGGTGTTGAATTTTGTAAAAAAGTTGGAGTTGCTGCTTGTGTTGAAGAGTTCAATAAACCTGAGAGTGAATTTGTAAAAGATGACTTATATATTTGGGCAAATGACTTTGATGGAATAATCACAGCACATCCAAAAAAACCTTTAAAAGGTAAAAATATGTACAGATATAAAGACAGAGCTGGAAATCAATTATTTAAAGAATTCATAGATAAAGTAAAAGCTGATGGTTCTGGATGGGTTGATTATGTTTGGGATCACCCAACAAGAGGAGAACAAACTCCTAAAACTTCTTATGTTATCGGTATTGGTGAAAATCAATTAATCGGTGCTGGAGTTTATAAATAATCTTCTAATTTAAAGCTTTGAATTTTCAAAGCTTTGAATTTCCAAATAAGCTAAATAGATATTTATTTTATTTGGAAATTTAATCTACAGGACTCAAATATGTTTGGTATAAAAAATATGAAAATCGGAAAAAAAATTATAATAGCACCTGCAATTGCTGTGTTATTCTTATTGATTTTGGCACTATTTTCAAATAATGCTTTGAAATCTGACAAAAGTACATTAAATGAAATAGTACAAGTAAAATTTGAATTGTATAAGACAAGTAGTAAATTGCTAAGTGATGTAAATCTGTTTAATTCAATTTTATATAAAGTTTTTAGTTACGCATCTGGTAAATATGAACAAGCATTGATTGATGAACAATTAGCACTTCTAGAAAAGCTAAAAACTAGTATTACAAAAGATATGGAAAATTTCTTGAAAGCACCATATTTAAACCAAAATGACAAAAAAAATATAGATGAGGTAAATAAAGAGATAATAGAGTACAACTTAACAGTAAGAGATGCTCTTGATATGTTAAGTGTTGATTTAGGAATGGCAACACCTATGTTATCTGTAACAGATGAGGTATTTTTAAAAATTAATGAAAAATTAAATGCAATAAATAAGACTGCAAATGAAGAAAATAAATCAAGTTATTTAGATGCTTTAGGAAAAATTGATTCAACTTTATATACTTTGTATACTCTTGTAGTTGTTGTATTAATTGTTTTATCATTTGTTGTTTTTGTTATTACAAACTCTATAAAAGAGCCTTTACAAAAGTTTCAAAATGGACTTTTAGAATTTTTTAGATTTCTAAATCAAGAGACAAATGAGTCAAAATTAATTGAAATTGATTCAGATGATGAATTGGGACTTATGGCAAAAGAGGTGAATCGAAATATCTTAAATACAAATGATTCTATTCAAAAAGATAGATTAGTTGTTGAAAGTGCAATTAAATGTGCTAATGAGGCTAAAAAAGGTTTATTAAATACACGAATAGAGGGAACTACAACAAATCCATCTTTAAATGAGTTAAAAAATGTAATAAATCAAATGCTTGAAGCCACTGAATCAAATATCAAAAAAGCAATGAGTATTTTAACTTTATATACAAAATATGACTATAGAACAAAAATAGATATATCAGGTTTAGATGGAGATTTAAAAGCTTTATGTTCAGATATAAATAATCTAGGTGTTGCAATTACTTCAATGTTAGTTGAAAATAAAAAAATGGGATTAGTTTTATCTTCAAATGCAGAAAACTTATCTTCAAATGTTGATAAATTGACATCTTCTGCAAATTTACAAGCAGCATCTTTAGAAGAGACAGCAGCAGCAATTGAAGAGATTACGGCAAACATGCAAAATAGTTCTCAAAATATAGTAAAAATGACAAGCTTTGCAAATGAAGTTTCAAGTTCAGTGGCAATTGGTCAAGATTTAGCTTCAAGAACAGCTTTATCAATGGATGAGATAAATACGCAAACAAATGCAATTGCTGATTCAATTACAATAATTGATCAAATAGCTTTTCAAACTAATATTCTTTCTCTTAATGCAGCCGTAGAAGCAGCAACTGCCGGTGAAGCTGGAAAAGGATTTGCAGTTGTTGCTGCAGAAGTAAGAAACCTTGCTTCTCGTTCAGCAGAAGCAGCAAAAGAGATAAAAGATTTAGTAATAAATGCAACAAATAAAGCAAATGAAGGTAAAAACATTTCAAATGAAATGATTCAAGGTTATGAAAAATTAAACAATAATATTCATAATACTTTATCGTTAATAAAAGAAGTTTCAACTGCATCAAAAGAACAGTTTAGTGCAATGGAACAAATAAACGATACTGTAAATAATCTAGATCACGTAACTCAACAAAATGCGGCATCAGCCTCAGAAGCTAATAAAGTTGCAAGAGAAGTAAGTGAAATTGCAGAAAAAGTTGTAGAGCATACAAATGAAAAAGAGTTTGAAGGTAAATAGTCAGCTAATATTTAGATATACTTGCAAAAAAGTAAATTAATCGGAGAATTATGAATTTTAATCAATTAGATGAAGAACAAAAAAATAAATTGTACACTCAAGCAATGGAACTTGCAACAAATTTAGGTGGAGTTAATTTTTTCCTTCAAATGATAGAAGATATAAAAGCTGAAAAACCACATGCTTTATTAAACAAAAGTTGTGTGTTTCACTTTTCAAAAGGTAAATTAAATTGGAATAAACAACTATTTAAAGAGAGTACAGATCTTCTATTTACTGCCATGAGAAAAGAAGAAAAAGATGGTGATATGTTAAATGGTTTAGCTCCAAAAGATTATAAAGAGACTATGAATATGATGAGAACTTTAAAACCTCTTGTAATCACTGTAACTCCAAAAAAAGTTGATGAACCAAGAATGTTTTCATTTTCTATTTTAGATACAAGTGTTGAGAAAAAAACAAAAGTTGATTTATTCTACAAAATGATGTTTTTTTACCATGTTGATTTTGCAAAAGATGTTATAAATTATAAAACAGAAGAAAATTAATGGATGGTAAAAAAAGATTTAATGTAAAACAAGGTTTAAAAGTAAACATTGTTTTAAAAGAAGATCAAAGAAGTGGAAAATTAACGCAAGGTATTGTAAAAGATATTTTAACAAATTCACCAACTCACCCACATGGAATAAAAGTAAGACTTCAAGATGGACAAGTTGGTCGTGTTCAAGAGATTCTATAATAAAATTTTCAATAGTTCAAATACTAGTAAATAAAAGGGTATACTGAACCTTGAAAGGTTTTTATGCCCAAACTACGATACATATATCAAACAATAGAGTTCGATAATATTGACATACATGTCAAAACACTAAAAGATAAACAACAATATGATGAAAAATGTGATTTAAATCCAACTGCTGGAATTTCATCTGCAAATTGGTCTTTATTTGGAGTGATTTGGCCCTCAGCTAGAATCCTAGCAACTTTAATGAATAACTATAATATCAAAGATAAAAGAATCCTAGAAGTAGGGTGCGGAATAGCACTTTCTAGTTTAGTTCTAAATCACAGAAATGCAAATATAACAACAACAGATTTTAACCCAGAAGTAAAAAAATTTTTAAGTGAAAACACAAGAATAAATTATGGAAAAGTAATCCCATTTGAGTGTGCAAATTGGGCAAATAGTGATGATACTTTAGGGAAATTTGATTTAATTATCGCAAGTGATATTTTATACGAACAGTTTCACTTAGAAGATTTAAGTAGATTTCTAAATGAACATACAAATGAAACTTGTGAGATAATAATAGTAGATCCAGGAAGAGGAAATCATGCTAAGTTTTCAAAGATGATGGTTTTATTAGGTTATGTGCATTCTCAAAGTGAGCCTTTGGATACGGATGAGTATTTGGATGAACCTTTTAATGGGCAGATTATTCGATATAAGAAAGGATAATTCCTTTTCTCTTGAAGAGATAAATCTCTTCGATTCTCTCACTTTTTATGGAAAAAGTAAGCAAAACCAACAACGGCTTCGAAGCCCTTTGGGTTCCTTCACTTTTTGTTTTATCTTTTCTGTCTTGCAAAACTCGTAAATAAATATACATTTAGCATATTTATTTACTCAAACAGTTGCAAGCCTTTTCGAAAAGAGAAAACAAACGTTCAGCTTCTGTAGATGTTGGAATATGGGATAAGGACATTTACATTTTTGATTTTTTTGACTAACAACTTTTCTAAACTCAATTTAAAAATGATAGTTTGAACACTAGGGATTTCCAGACTTTGTTGAAGCCGGAAGTTTTAGAATAATTTTCGACAAAGCCTGAGGACTGTTTGAGGAGAGAAAAGTGCTAAATGCACTTTTTCGACGAGTTCCGCAAGGCAGAAAACTTATTCTAAAACTGTAGGGTAGCTTTGCCTTCAACAATTTGTCTGGTTGCTTTTTCTCAAAGAGAGTGCAAGCACAAGCCTTACTTTTTACAATTAAAAAGTAAGAAAAGCGAAGAACTTGTTCTTCAAGAGAAACTATTTACAAAACCTCTCAACCTCAGTTGCAAAATAAACCGGACACTCAATCATCGGATAGTGTCCAGCTTCCATACACTCTATAATCTCAAAATCATTATAATAAGGTTCAAAAAGTTTTTTAATATGTAGTTTATTAAACACAGGAAAGTCATGTTTACCTGTCATGATTTTAATTGGAATCTTTATATCTTTTACTTCATTTATGAAATCAGTTGTAAGATACATGGTCATATATCCAACTCTGGCTTCTACTGTTGAGGCTTCATATGCCATTTTTACTCTATAATCAAACCAAGTTGTGCCATATCTTTTACTTGCTGCTTCTACAATTTCTTCTATTTTATTTTTATTTTCTTTCATTGCGTTTATTAGTTCATTTTGGGCATTAGGTTTCATTTTTATACCAGCAGCTGAGATGGGTGTAATTAGAATTAGTTGTTTTATTCTGGCATCTATTAGAGCTACTTTTTGGGCTATCATTGTAGACATTGAGTGAGCTAGAAGATTTACTTCTGTTAGATTTAGTTTTGTGATGAGGTTTTTTACATCATTTGCTGCTTCTTCACAAGTATATTCACCACTTATGTTTTTTGATAAGCCATAACCTCTGTGGTCAGCAAAAATATATGTGAAGTTTGCGGTATCAATATATGGTAAAATTGGGTCAAAATTTGTGTGGTCTCCCATTAGTTCATGTAAAACTAAGATATATTTTTTACCACTACCTACAATTTTATGTCCAAGTATCGTCATGTAATTATCCTTGAACTTTATATTTTTTTAGAAAAATCAAGCATAATCCAACACCAATTAAAGCCATTAAAGCACCACTTAATGATGGATAATTATAGTTTAATCCCATAAATAAAGGGATTCCTCCTAAAAATGCACCTAAAGAATTAGCTACATTAAATGCAGCTTGTAAAAATGCAGCTCCAAGCATTGCAGAGTGTTTTGCACTATCTAACATGATAATATTAATAGGTGCACCAATAGCCATGGCAAAGGCACCACATAAAAAGGTAAGAACAATAGTCGCGAACTTGTATTCAGATAGAAAAAATACTAATAATAAACAGATAACCATCATAGATAAAAGAAAAATTGCAACTTTTATTGGGTCTCTTTTATCTGCTAAATATCCACCAACAATATTTCCAACTAACATTCCAAGACCGGCAACTATCATCAAATAAGAGACACTACTTTCTGCGAAATTTGTAACATGAATTAATAATGGAGCAATATAACTAATCCATGCAAACAATCCACCAAAGCCAGTTGCAACAATAGCTAATATATGCCAAGCTTTGATTGTTTTGAAAAATTGTAGTTCATCTTTTAGTGTAACAGTTTTTACCTCTTTTTGTTTTGGAAGGTTTTTATACAAAGAGAAGATTGTAATTAAACCAATTATTGAAACAATAGCAAAAGCATATCTCCAACTAAAAGTATGACCAAGATATGTTGTAAGTGGAACCATTGCAACATTTGCAATAGTTAAGCCTGTAAACATTACAGCAATTGCTTGTGCTGATTTTCCTTTTTCAGCGAGTTTTGCAGCAACTACCGTACCCACACCAAAAAAAGCACCATGTGGCAAACCACTGAAAAATCTTGAAATTAAAAGTGTTGAATAATTAGGTGCTATTGCCGATAAAAAATTGAAAAATGTAAATAAAATCATAAAAGTGATTAAAATATTTTTAGCAGGAAATTTTGCACTTAAGGCAACCAAAATTGGTGCACCAATAACTACACCTAAGGCATAAATGGAGATTAAATGTCCAGCAACTGGAATACTGATATTTAAATCATTTGCAACATCTGGTAATAATCCCATAATTGCAAATTCAGTAGTACCAATAGCAAGTCCGCCTAAGGCTAGGGGAAATAATTGTTTTGTCATCATTTGAAGTATCTTTAGTTTAAATAGTTTTTGCAATTCTAGTGGGAAAATTTTATTCTTAACTTAAATGAGAATATAATGAATTTGAAGTTACAAAACAATTAAATTTAACTAAAGAATAATTAAGTATATCTTCAGTATAATCCCGTACTTTTTTAGAAAACTAAAATATTATAAGTTTCCTAGAATGGGAGTATCGTTTCAACTAAATGTTGATTTGCACGAGAAGCATGGGTAAGGCTATAATTACTCAAACCAATTTATATAAAGGAAAGAAATGCCTACAATCAATCAGCTTGTAAGAAATGAGCGAAAAAAGGTTATCAAAAAATCTAAATCGCCAGCATTAAAAGAATGCCCACAAAGAAGAGGAGTATGTACAAGAGTATATACAACTACACCTAAAAAACCTAACTCGGCTTTAAGAAAAGTTGCAAAAGTTAGATTAACTACAGGTTTTGAAGTTATTTCATATATCGGTGGAGAAGGTCACAACTTACAAGAACACTCAATTGTTTTAGTAAGAGGGGGAAGAGTTAAAGATTTACCTGGGGTTAAATACCACATCGTAAGAGGTGCTTTAGATACTGCTGGTGTTGCTAACAGAACTGTTGCAAGATCTAAATATGGTACTAAAAAAGCTAAAGCTAAGAAAAAGTAGAAGGATAGAAAATGAGAAGAAGAAAAGCTCCAGTTAGAGAAATAATGGCTGATCCTATCTACAATAGTAAAGTGATCACAAAATTCGTTAATACAGTAATGCAAGATGGTAAAAAATCTACAGCAGAAAAAATTATGTATGGTGCAATTGCAAATTTAGATGCTAGAGGTGAAGCTTCTGGTATTGAATTATTTGAAAAAGCAATTGAAAATGTTAAACCACTTTTAGAAGTAAGATCTAGAAGAGTTGGTGGAGCAACATATCAAGTTCCTGTTGAAGTAAGACCTGTAAGAAGACAAACTTTAGCATTAAGATGGTTAGTAGAATATGCTAGAAAAAGAAATGAAAGAACTATGGTAGAAAGATTAGCTAACGAGTTATTCGAAGCTGCTAATGAAAGAGGTTCATCTTTCAAGAAGAAAGAAGATATGCATAGAATGGCAGAAGCTAATAAAGCATTTGCACACTACAGATGGTAGGAATTATAAATGGCTAGAAAAACACCACTTAACAGAGTTAGAAATATTGGTATTGCAGCTCATATTGATGCTGGAAAAACAACTACTACTGAAAGAATTTTATTCTATACAGGTGTTTCACATAAAATTGGTGAGGTTCATGAAGGTGCTGCAACAATGGACTGGATGGAACAAGAGCAAGAAAGAGGTATTACAATTACTTCTGCTGCTACAACTTGTCATTGGAAACACCCAAAAACTAATGAAGATTTAATGATTAACATTATTGACACTCCGGGTCACGTTGACTTTACTATTGAAGTTGAAAGATCTATGAGGGTTCTTGATGGAGCTGTTGCAGTATTTTGTTCAGTAGGTGGGGTTCAACCACAATCTGAAACTGTTTGGAGACAAGCTAATAAATATAGAGTACCTAGAATGATATTCGTTAATAAAATGGATAGAACAGGTGCAGATTTTTATAATGTTTTAAAACAAGTTAATGAAAGATTAAAATCAAATGCTGTTCCAATTCAATTACCAATTGGTGCAGAAGAAAACTTCAAAGGTATTGTAGATTTAGTTCAAATGAAAGCTATCGTTTGGGATGAAGATGCAGCTATGGGTTCTAATTACCATGTTGAAGAAATTCCAGCTGATATGATGGATATGGCACAAGAATATAGAGAAAAAATGATTGAATCAGCTGCTGAATCAATCGAAGAGTTAATGGAAAAATACCTTGAAGGTGAAGAGTTAACTGAAGAAGAAATCACTGCAGGTATTAAAGCTGGTTGTTTAAATATGACTATTACTCCAATGACTTGTGGAACTGCATTCAAAAATAAAGGTGTTCAAACTTTACTTGATGCTGTTGCTATGTATTTACCAGCTCCAACTGAAGTTGAAGACATTAGAGGTGAAACTCAAGATGGTGAAGCTGTTATCGTTCCTTCAACTGATGATGGTGAAGTAGCTGCTTTAGCATTTAAAATTATGACTGACCCATTTGTTGGACAGTTAACATTTACAAGAGTTTATAGAGGGATTTTAGAATCTGGAACTTATGTTTATAACTCTACAAAAATGAAAAAAGAAAGAATCGGAAGATTACTTAAAATGCATGCTAATAATAGAGAAGAGATCAAAGAGCTTTATGCTGGAGAAATCGGTGCTGTTGTTGGTTTAAAATATACAATTACTGGAGATACTCTAGCTTCTGAAAAAGATCCTGTTATCTTAGAAAGAATGGAATTCCCAGAACCAGTTATTTCTGTTGCAGTTGAGCCAAAAACAAAAGCTGACCAAGAAAAAATGGGTATTGCATTAGGAAAATTAGCAGAAGAAGATCCATCATTTAGAGTTAATACTGATGAAGAATCTGGACAAACTATTATTTCAGGAATGGGTGAATTACACCTTGAAATTCTTGTAGATAGAATGAAAAGAGAATTTAAAGTTGAAGCTGAAGTTGGTGCTCCTCAAGTTGCTTATAGAGAAACAATCAAAAATGCTGTTAAACAAGAGTATAAATACGCAAAACAATCTGGTGGTAAAGGTCAATACGGTCACGTATATTTAGACATTAAACCATTAGTTGGTTCTGATGAAAACTTCAAATTTAACAATGACATTAAAGGTGGAACAGTTCCAAAAGAATATATTCCAGCTGTTGAAAAAGGTTGTTTTGAAGCAATGCAAGGTGGTATTTTAGCTGGTTATCCAATGGTTAACATTGAAGTAACACTTTACGATGGTTCTTACCATGACGTGGATTCATCTGAAATGGCATTTAAACTTGCTGCTTCAATGGGATTCAAACAAGGTTGTAGATCTGCTGCTGCTCAAGCTATTATTTTAGAACCTATTATGAGAGTTGAAATTGAAACACCTGAAGATTATATGGGTGATTGTATTGGCGATTGTAATAAAAGAAGAGGACAAATTCAGTCTATGGATGACAGAGCTGGTGTTAAACTAGTTGTTGCATTAATTCCATTATCTGAAATGTTCGGATACTCTACAGACTTAAGATCTATGTCTCAAGGTAGAGCTACATATTCAATGATTTTTGATAACTATTCAGAAGTTCCAAAAAATGTTTCTGATGAAATTATTAAAAAGAGAAATGGTTAATTATTAGCTGTTTTGTTAAAAAGGGATGTGCTTTTGCATATCCCTTTTTTTTTGCTTTGAATTTATTTAAGTTATTATAAATAATCAGATAAAATGATTTACATAAATCTAAAAATATAAAATGGAATAACTTTGAGAATAGAAAAAGATAGTGAATTACTTGATAATATTAAAAGTGCTGGAATAATTCTAAAGCCATCAAGCCCAGAATTAAAAGAGACTTATTTGAAAATCAAAAGACTTTTTGAAGAAGTTAATATTAATATATATTTAGAAGATAATTCAGCAAATATGATATCTTTAAAGGGATATTCACTAGAAGAGTTATGTCATAAGGTTGATTTTTTAATTTCAGTTGGTGGAGATGGAACACTACTATCTGTTGTAAGAAAATCTTTTAAATTTGATAAAGCAGTATTAGGAATAAATTTAGGAACTTTAGGTTTTCTAACAGATATTAGTATGGAGCAATTACCTGATTTTATTGCAGATTTAAAAAAAGGTATTTATAAAATCGATAATAGAATGATGGTTGAAGGTAGTGTAAATTTAAATAAATTTGTTGCTTTTAATGATATTGTAATTTCAAGAAAATCAATTTCATCAATGATAAGAATTGCTGGTAAAATTGATGGTAAAAAATTTAATACATATTATGGAGATGGGGTAATCGTTTCAACTCCCACAGGTTCCACAGCTTATAATCTCTCAGCTGGTGGACCACTTGTTTATCCATTAACTGAAGCTTTTATAGTAACTCCTGTTGCACCTCATTCACTTACACAAAGACCACTTGTTATGCCAGTAGATTTTGAAATAGAATTTAAGATTATTGATAATCAAGGAGCAGTTGTAATTGTAGATGGTCAAGATATTTATGAAGTTGAGCAAAATCAGTCAATAAAAATAAAAATTGCAAGTAAAAAAGCAAAAATGATACATAGAATTCAAAGAGATTATTTTGAAGTATTAAATGAAAAATTAAGATGGGGAAATTAATTTGATTACAAGAGTATATTTAAAAGATTGTTTATCTTTTGAAGAGGTAGATTTAGAGTTTAAAAATGGTTTAAATATTTTTACAGGTCCAAGTGGAGCTGGAAAATCAATTTTGATGCAAGCAATTTTATCACTATTTGCTTTGGCTGATGTAAAAGCAAATTTAGGTGAAGTGTTATTAAATAATTCAAAAATCAGTGATGAAACATATGATTTATCTTGTGATGATGATATTATAATTAAAAGTATCAAAAAAGATAAAGTACGATATTTTTTGAATAATCAATCAGTATCTAAAAAAAATCTTAATGATTTTTCAACTAAATTAATAAAACATTTGAATTTAAAAGACACTTCAGAGTTTGATAGTTTAAAACTTTTAGATTTTCTAGATAGATTAACTATTCAAAAAAAGAAAGATTTTTCTACTATAAAAGAGAATTTTGATAATTTATACAAAGAGTTAATTCATATAAAAAAAGAGTTACAAAAGATATTAGATGATGAGAGTAAGTTAGAAGATTTAAAAGAGTTTGCACGATTTGAAATTGATAAAATTGAACAAATAAATCCAACTATTGATGAATATGAAGAGTTAAATTTAATAAAAAAAAGATTAGCAAAAAAAGAGAAAATTGAAGTTGCAATCAAAAAAGCTTCTCCTATTATGGAGTTTAATCATAATGTTACTCAAGCGTTAGAGCTAATGGAAGTTGATTCTAGTTTTTTTGATGAAACAATGAATGAGTTAAATAATGTTTTTGAAAAATTTAATGATTCTCTACATGAATTAGATGATGTAAACATTGAAAATGTACTTGATAGAATTGAAAAATTATCAGCTTTACAAAAAAGATTTGGTTCAATTGAAGAGTGTTTAAAATATAAAGAGCAAAAAAAATTAGAGCTAGAATCTTATAAAAATATATTTTTTCAAAAAGAAAAATTAGAAAAAAGTTATGAAAATTTAAATACAAAATTAGAAGAATTAGCAAAAAAAATCTCTCTATACAGAAAAGATAGTGCAAAAATTTTAGAAGAAAAAATAAATGAATATCTGAAATTTTTATATTTAAATAATGCAAAAATTATCATAAATGAAAAAGTATTGGATTCAAGTGGCGTTGATGAAGTTGTATTTGAATTAAATGGAGTTTCCCTTGATACTATTAGTTCAGGTGAATATAATAGACTAAGATTAGCTTTACTTACATCAATGAGTGAGTTTGATATTGTTGATAATGGGATACTTTTTTTAGATGAAATCGATGCAAATTTAAGTGGAAAAGAGAGTGATGCAATTTCAAAAGTTTTAAAAAAACTAAGTAATTCATATCAAATATTTGCTATTTCTCATCAACCACAATTAACATCAAGTGCAAATCAACACTATTTAGTGGACAAAATAAATGGAATATCATTTGTAAAAGAGCTAAATAATATTGAAAAAGTTAATGAGATAGCAAGAATGATAAGTGGAGAAAAAGTTACTTCTGAGGCCTTAGAATTCGCAAAAAATCTTTTAAAATAAGTTAAACTTGACAATTTAACCATACAATGGATATTATATAATAATTTATAAAGCCTAAGGGAGAAATATATGTTTAATAACATATCTATTAAAGGTAAGATCTTATTTTTATCTTTAATTACTATTATCGTGGTTTCAGTTGCAATTGCTGTTGATTCTATATATTCAATAAAAAGTTTTTCAGATAAAAATATTGAGAAATTTAAGAATGAGGCTTATGTAAAAAAAGAACTTGAGCTAAAAAACTATGTTTCATTGGCTATTAAAACAGTTGAAGCTTATTATGGTAGAACTGCCGTTGATAAGATAAAAGTTGAAGTTCAAGAACAATTAAAAACACAAACTAATTTTTTATTCTCAATTTTAGAATCAGAATATGAGAAATCAAAAGGTACTCTTTCTGAAGAGGCTTTAAAGCAAAGATTAAAGTCTATTGTAGATGCTACAAGATATGGAACTAATGGGTATTTTTGGATTAATGATACTAATTCAGTAATTGTAACTCATCCAATTAAACCTGAATTAAATGGAAAAGATTTAGTTGCTTTTAAAGATAAAGCTGGAAAACAAATATTTAAAGAATTTTCTACAGTTGCAAAAAACAGTGGAGAAGGTTTTGTTGATTATGTTTGGCCAAAACCAGGATTTGAAGCTCCTCAATTAAAAGTATCATTTGTAAAACTATTTAAACCATATAATTGGGTTATTGGAACTGGTGAATATGTTGAGAATGTTACTTCTAAAATGCAAGAAGAAGCGTTAAAAACAATTAGTGAAATGAGATATGCAAATAACGATTATTTTTGGATAAATGATTCAACTCCAAAAATGGTTATGCATCCAATTAAACCAGAATTAAATGGAAAAGATTTATCTGAAAATAAAGATGCAAAAGGTAAAAAACACTTCGTAGAAATGACTGAAGTTGTTAAGAAAAATAAAGATGGTGGTCTAGTTAAATATTGGTGGGATAAACCAGGAAAAGCTGGTGATCCAAGAGAAAAATTCTCTTATGTTCAAAAATTCGAACCTTGGGATTGGATAATTGGAACGGGAGCTTATGTTGATGATATAGAAAATGAAGTTTCTTTAATGCAACAAAATACTAATGAAGAGATAAATAAAATAATTTTTAATATTTTAATTTTTTCATTAATTTCAATTATAATTGTTTATTTAGTTTATAATTATTTCATAAAGCAAGCAATTATAAAACCATTAGAAAATTTGAATAATGCGATCAATGATATTAGTAAAGATACAAATCATGCGGATAAAATTGAAAAAAATTCAAATGATGAAATTGGAAAGTTAGTTGATAGTTTCAATGCATATATTGGTAAATTAAAAGATGGTTACGAAGAGGATTCAAAAGTAATTGCAAATGTTGATGAAGTTATTGAAAAAGTAATTAACGGATTCTATGTTTATAAAATTGAAAGAACTTGTTCAAATCCACAAATTATAAAATTAAGAGATTCTATTAATTCTATGATTGATAAAACAAATGAAAATTTAGTTGCGTTAAACAATGTTTTAATTGAATATGGTAATTCAAACTTTAATGTTGATGATTCTAAATTAAATACTTCAAAAGTTAATGGTGTTATTTCATCATTAGCCGCAAGTAGCCAATTAATTGGTGTAACAGTTTCTGAATTCTTATCAATGATTGTTGTAAGTGGTAGAAAATTAAATGATGATACTAATGTTTTATCAACAGCTGCCAATAAATTATCTGCATCAGCAAATGAACAAGCAGCCTCGCTAGAAGAAACAGCAGCTGCAGTTGAAGAGATAACATCAATAGTAAAATCAAGTGTTCAAAAAGTTCATCAAATGTCATCATTAGCATTAGAACTTCAAGTATCTTCTAAAGAGGGTGAATTATTGGCATCTAAAACAACAAGTGCAATGGATGAAATTGATAAACAAGTTAAATCAATAAATGATGCAATTACAGTAATTGACCAAATTGCATTCCAAACAAATATTCTTTCACTTAATGCTGCAGTTGAAGCAGCAACTGCAGGAGAAGCTGGAAAAGGATTCGCTGTTGTTGCTGCAGAAGTGCGAAACTTAGCATCTCGTTCAGCAGAAGCTGCTAAAGAGATTAAAAATATTGTACAAATTGCAACTTCAAAAGCAAATGAAGGAAAATCAATTGCTAATGAAATGATTGGTGGATATACAACTTTAAACTCTAAAATTAATCAAACAATTACTTTAATTGAAGATGTTTCACAAGGAAGTAGGGAAGAGGAAAAAGGTATTATTCAAATTAATGACACTATTAATACTTTAGATCAAGCTACTCAGGTTAATGCAAATTCAGCAACAGTAATAAGTGATTTAGCAAGTGAAGTTACAAAATTATCTGAAAACTTATTGAAAATTGCAGATAGAGCTAAATTTAAAGAAGTAACAAAAGATGAAATTGAAGATATAGATTTAGTATTTAAAATTTCTAAATTGAAAAATGACCATATAAGATTTAAATTAAATAATTTTGATAAAGTTGGTAAAACAAAAGTTGCATGGAGTGTAACAAAATCAACAGATTGTGATTTAGGTAAATGGTTACTAGAACAAGAAAATTCAGGAAAAGAATTTACTAGAACTGAAAATTGGAAACAGTTAAAATTAAATCATGATGTTGTTCATAGTAGTGTTCAAGAGTACATAAATGAAGATTGTAAAGAGCAATCAGATATTAGTTTATTAAATAATTTATCTCAAAAATTAGATGAGTCAACTATTAATGTATTTAAACATTTAGATCAATTAAAAAAAGATAATGTTGTTAAAAAAGTAGTTTCTGCACCAAGTGAACAAAAAAAAGTTATTTCACAATCACATATACCGTCAGCTCCAAAAAGTTTTGTTCATGAGACTCCTAAGTATAGTAGTCCCTCGAATAATAAAAAACCAACTGCAATTGCATCTTCATCAAAAGATGATGATGAATGGGAAAGCTTTTAAGCTTTCCTAAAATAAAACTACTAAAACAAGAGTAAAACTATCCTCTTTTATATTTATTAAAAAATAGATATAATGCTAATCAAAAATAAAACATAACAATGAAATATTTAAAGGAATTATATGAATAATGAAAAAGTAGAGTTATTATCACCTGCAGGAAATTTAGAAAAATTAAAAATAGCAATTAAATATGGCGCTGATGCTGTATATGCAGGTGTTAGTCACTTTAGCTTAAGAATTAGAGCTGGAAAAGAGTTTACATTTGAGACATTTAAAGAAGGAATTGACTATGCCCATGCTCGTGGTAAAAAAGTTTATGCCACAATAAATGGATTTCCTTTTAATTCTCAAATCGAGTTATTAAAAAAACATATTGAAACAATGGCTTCTCTTGAACCTGATGGTTTTATCGTTGCAGCTCCTGGGGTTGTAAAACTTTGCCGTGAAATTGCACCACAAATTGATATTCATCTTTCAACACAAGCAAATGTTTTAAATTATCTTGATGCACAAGTATTTTGGGATATGGGAGTTAAAAGAATTGTAGTTGCTAGAGAAATTTCATTAAAAGATGTTGTTGAAATTAAAAAACATTTACCTGATATGGAAATAGAAATTTTTGTACATGGTTCTATGTGTTTTGCCTATTCAGGACGTTGTTTAGTAAGTGCAGTTCAAATGGGAAGAGTTCCAAATAGAGGAAGTTGTGCAAATGACTGTAGATTTGAATATACATTATATGCAGCAAATGAAGACCATAGTACTCTATTTAGATTAGAAGAAGAACCAGGTGTTGGAACTTATATCTTTAATTCAAAAGATATGAATTTAGCTTCACATATAAAAGAGATACTTGATTCAGGTGCTGTTGATTCACTTAAAATTGAAGGAAGAACAAAATCACCATATTATGCAGCAGTTACTGCAAAAGCTTATAGAAATGCAATTGATGACTATTATGATGGTAAATTTGAAGCTGACAAATATCAAAGAGAACTTTATACAACAAAAAATAGAGGTTTTACAGATGCTTATTTAATTCATAGACCATTTGAAAAAACAGATTCACAAAACCATGACTATGCATTAAGTAAAGGTTCATACGAAGTAACTGGACTAGTAACTGAAGATGAAGAACACTTCTTATGTAAATATAAAGTTTATCCAAATGAAGATATTGAAATTTTTACTCCAATGGGTGATGAATTAGTTGAGTGTGAAAATGAAATTGGAAAAATCTTCAAAAAAGATGATATTTATTATATTAATTTCAAAAAAATATTAACAGAAACAAATAAAGAGTTAGAATCTGTTCATAGTGGAAATGTTAATAAAATTAAACTTCCAGGAAAACTTCCATATTTAACAATGTTTAGAATTGAAAATGTTGATGAAATCATTGAATAAGTTTTAGATTTTTAATGATATTTTTTAGAGTTACTCAAAATATAAATATTAAAACTACTGATGGGACTTTAGTTAATTACTTTAAGTTTAAAGGCCCATCAAATATGGATAATGAAACAATCTATATTACTACTTATGATGATTTTAATGACTTGAAAAAAGTATTTGCAAATGTTGATAAAGATAAATATTTTGCAAAAGTATTAAATGAAACTAGAATAAGAGCTTTAGAGAATTTTCCAATTGAATTAGGAATAATAAATGTTGATGAGTATACTTATAGGGAAAATTATAAAGAAAATAGTTTTCAAGATATAAAAAAAGTAGATTTATTTAAACAATTAAAAAGTATTCAAAAAGATGAAATATCAATAGCTATTATTGGAGGAGTTGGCAGAAGTATAAGTGAAACAATATCTTCATGTACGGCTCTTAGAATTTTACATAAGAAATTAAAAGAGATTTATAAAAATGTTAAATTTGATATTTATTTAAATGCTTCAAATAATAGTTTTTATACCAGAGAAAAACAAATATATCAAACTCAAGAGTATATAAATAATATTTTACCTTTGAGTTTGACATCAAAAAAATTATGTGAATATGAATATTTTATTGATAATAGTTTAACCACTGATTTTCTTGAATTAAATTCTTTAAATTATGTAGATGCTTGGCTTTTTAGATTTGGAATAGATTATAAAAAGATAAGTGAAAATCAAAAATATAATCAAATAAATATCTCAAATTATAAAGTTCAAGATTCTTTAAAAGCTAAGATTGTGGAAGCAAAATCAAAGGGAAAATTACTTCTATTTCATCCTTATTCTGCAAATATAAATAAATCTATTCCTCAATCAATTGCAATTGATTTACTAAAAGAGCTTTTATTAAAGGCTGAAGATTACATGATAGTTTCTACACTTTTAATCGATGTAAAAATCAAAGATGATAGATTTATTGATTTAAGTAAAGAGTCTAAAAATGTAAATGATTTTATTTATATTATTTCAACTATGGATAAAATTTTAACTGCTGATACTTCAACTTATCATATTAGTGATGCTTTTATGATACCAACTGTTGTACTTTTTACGAGTAATAATTATTTAGAAAAAATTAAATATTTTAAATATATAAAACCACTTTTCATAGAAGATAAATCAAAAAATTTGTCAAAATTTGTTTATGAAAATGACAATCTAACTGTAAATAAGTTTGAATCTTGGAATAAATTGAAAGTAAATAGGATTATAAAACTATTAGATAGTTTTTGATATAATCCTGTACTTTTAAAATAAAAAAAGGATTAGAATGAATTTTATATCAATTATTATGGGTAGCAAATCAGATTACGAAATTATGAAAAATTGTGCTGATACATTTGAAAAATTTAATGTTAAGTATGAAATGATTATATCTTCAGCGCACAGATCGCCTGAAAGAACAAAAGATTATGTAAAAGAAGCAGAAGAAAAAGGTGCAGTAGTATTCATAGCAGCTGCAGGAATGGCAGCTCATTTAGCTGGTGCATTAGCTGCAACTACAACTAAACCTATTATTGGAGTTCCAATGAAAGGTGGTGCTATGGATGGTATGGATGCAATGCTTTCAACTGTTCAAATGCCTGCAGGTATGCCAGTTGCAACTGTAGCACTTGGGAAATCAGGAGCAATTAATGCGGCTTATTTAGCGATGCAAATTTTAGCAATTACTGATAAAGAGTTATCAATTAAATTAAAAGAAGACAGAATTGTAAAAGCAAAAGCTGTTGAAACTGATTCAAAAGAAATAGAAGTACTTTTATAATGAAACCTGTTGCACTATTTACTCTACCAAATTGTAAATGGTGCAAAGAGGCTAGTACTTACTTAAAAACTAAAAAGATAAAATACAACGTAGTAGATTTATCAAAAAATAAACAAGCATTAATAGATTGTCAAAAGCACAAATGTACTGGAGCACCTGTTATTTTAATAGGTAATGTGTGGATTTGTGGTTTTGATAAAGATAAAATAAATAAAGAGTTAGGAATTAAATAAATGGTTACATTTTCACAAATTCTATTAAAGTTACAAGAATTTTGGGCAAATCAAGGTTGCAATATTGTACAACCTTACGATATCCCTGCAGGTGCAGGAACATTTCATCCAGCTACGCTTTTAAGAAGTTTAGACTCAACTCCTTGGAGTACAGCTTATGTGGCACCTAGCAGAAGACCAACAGATGGAAGATATGGAGAAAATCCAAATAGATTAGGTGCTTATTACCAATTTCAAGTGTTAATAAAACCAAGCCCAGATAATATTCAAGATTTATATTTACAATCTTTAGAGTTTTTAGGTTTAGATATTTCAAAACATGATATTAGATTTGTTGAAGACAATTGGGAATCACCAACTCTTGGAGCTTGGGGACTGGGATGGGAAGTTTGGCTTGATGGTATGGAAGTTACTCAATTTACGTATTTTCAACAAGTAGGAGGACTTCCTTGTGATCCTGTTGCTGTTGAAATTACATATGGAACAGAAAGACTTGCAATGTATCTTCAAGGTGTTGATTCTGTTTATGATATTGTATGGAATGAAAATAAATTTGGTAAAACAACTTATGGAGATGTTCATAAAGAGAGTGAATTTGAATTTTCTACATACAACTTTGAAGTAGCAAATACTGATATGTTATTTAAGCATTTTGATGATGCATTTAATGAGTGTAAATCATGTTTAAATGCAGCTCTTCCACTTCCTGCATATGATCAATGTATGATTGCAAGTCATGCTTTTAATACTTTAGATGCTAGAAAAGCAATTTCAGTAACAGAGCGACAAAATTACATTTTAAAAGTGCGAGAATTAGCTCAAGGCTGCGCTATGCTTTATAAAGAGCAAGAACCTGCTAGATTAGCAAGAATTGGAAGTCCTGCTTCTTTAAAAGCATTAGAAGAGTTAAAAGTAAAACATCCTGAATTATTTGTTTAGGAGTTTACTTTGAAACTACAAGAAATCTACGATGTTTTAAATGAAATATCACCATTTGAACTTCAAGAAAAATGGGATAATGCTGGACTTCTTGTAGGTTCTTTTGAAGATGAGATAAACAATATTTATATTAGTATTGATTTAGATGAAGAACTACTATCAAAAGTTGAAAAAAATTCATTAATAATTACTCACCATCCTTTAATTTTTTCAGGTTTAAAAAAAGTAAATTTTGATACCTATAGTACAAAATTATTAAAAGAATTAATTAAAAAAGATATTTCATTAATATCAATGCATACAAATATTGATAAAACTCATTTAAACAAATATGTTAGTGAAGAGATTTTAGGCTTTAAAATAGAAAATTCAAAAGAGTTTATATCTTATTGTGATGTTAATATGAATTTTGATGACTTAGTAAAATATGTATCTTCTAAGTTAGGATTAAAAACTACTAAAACTGTTAGATGTAATGATTTTATTAAAAAAATAGGAATCGTTACAGGTTCTGGAATGTCACTAATTGATGAATTAAAAGCAGATTGTTTTCTTACAGGTGATATAAAATATCACGATGCTATGGAAGCAAAAGCTCGAGGTATTTCACTTATTGACATAAGACACTATGAGAGTGAAAGATACTTTAGCACCTTGTTAGAGGGACTTCTTTCAGAATATTTGAAAAAAAATAAATTAAAAGCTATAATAACAGCTTCAAAAAATCCATTTGAGTTTTTTATAGAAGGAGAAACGGTTGAATAAGTATTTAGAGGATTTAATCAAATTATCAAAATTTGATACAGCAATTAGTATGTTTGAGCCAAAGATTGAAAATGAAAAAGCTAAATTAGCAACATTTGTTGAAACAGCAGCATCAATCAAAGCATCAATTAATTCTATTTATTTAGAAATAGATGATGTAAAATCAAAAAGAACAAAAAATAATATTCATTTAGCAGAATTAAAAACTAAGTTAGAAAACATCGCTAAAAAAAATAAAGATGTTAATAACGAAAAAGAGTTAAAAGCTTTACAATTAGAAGAAGAAATTGCAAAAGAGCAAATTTCATTTGCAAATGAAGAGATTGATAGATTAGACAATCTTACAAAAAATAAAGAAGTAACTTTAAAAGAGTTACAAGAAAAACTTGCCGTTGAAGAAGAAGATATTAAAGAAATCCAAGTTGCAGTTGATGGTACAATTGAAGAGATTAGCAAAGAAAGAAATGTTGTATATCAAGAAAGAAGTGAATTATTAGAGAAATTTGATAATAAAATTTTAACTTTTTATGAAAAAATCAAAAGATGGGCAAAAGACTCAGCTGTTGTTCCTGTAAAAAAACAAGCATGTTATGGATGTTATATGAAAATTAATGATAAAACTTATGCAGAAGTTATTAAAGCAGAAGAAATTGTTAATTGTCCACATTGTGGAAGAATCCTTTATAAAGAAGACGAAATAGAAGAGGCTTAATCTTGAGCCTTTTTAGTATATTTTATTACTTAGTTTTAAGTTTTATTTATATACTTGCAACTCCTTATTTAATATTCAAATCTCGAAATTCTAAATATAGACAAGCAATACCAGCAAAATTCTTTTTAAAAGGTAATCCATCATTTAAAGAGAATGGCATTTGGTTTCATTCGTGTTCAATGGGTGAAACAAAAGCTATAAAACCTTTGATTGAAAATTATCTAAAAGATGCAAACATCTCAGTTATTACAAATACAGGATTTGAAGAAGCAAAAAATATATCTTCAAATGTGAGGTATTTACCTTTTGAGATATTTTTACCATTTTGGATAAATAAACAAAAAGTTTTAGTTGTAATGGAAGCTGAACTTTGGTATTTTCTTTTCTTATTTGCAAAGAAAAAAGGTGCAAAAACTTTATTGATAAATGCAAGAATCTCAGATAAATCGTATAAATCATATAAAAGATTTTCTTTTTTTTATAAAAAAATATTTAAAAATATTGATAAAGTTTTTGCACAAAGTGAAGTTGATAAACGCAGACTTGAAGAACTTGGAGCTTCTAATGTGGAAGTTATTGGAAATATAAAATTAGCACAGTTACCAAAAGTAAATATTAGATTTGAAAAACCTAATAGTATTTTAATAACGGCTGCAAGTACCCATGAAAATGAGGAAAAATTAATTTTAGATGCTTATAAAAAAGAGCAAGGTAAATTAGTAATAGTTCCAAGACATCCAGAGAGATTTGATAAAGTTGATTTACAAATTCGTGAATTTATAAAAGATAAAGATATTTCATATAATAGATACTCTATAAAGGAAGATTTTAAATCTGATATAATTTTAGTAGATAAAATGGGAATATTAAATGATATTTATGCAATATCAGATGTGGTTATTTTAGGTGGTGCATTTGAAAAAATTGGTGGGCATAATCCAATTGAGCCTGCTTTTTTTAATTGTAAGATTATAAGTGGTAAAAATATATTTAATCAAAAATCACTTTTTGATTGCATAAAAAATTACTATTTAATAGAAAATGATGAATTAGGTGATTATTTAAATAATATAGAAAATTTAGATAAACCAATTCTAACAAAAGCAGGTTCAATGGAACCTATAATAAAGGAGATAAACAGATGGCTGTAACTTATGATAAAGCGTATAAACTATTAGCACTACAAGAAAATATATCAAACTCAAAAGCAAAAGAGTTAATTGATAGAGGTGTTGTAAAAGTTGGTGAACAAAAAGTTTTAATAGCACGTGGTGAAATTAGAAGTGATACAAAATTTAATATCAAAGAGATTTCAAAAATAAGAGTAATTTTTCAAGATAATGATATTTTAGTAGTAGATAAACCAGCATTTTTGACTGCTGATGATGTTGCTAAAAAATATGAAGGTGCAATTTTATTAAACAGACTTGATAAAGAGACAAGTGGTGTAATGATGTTTGCAAAAAATGAAGATTTTCAGAAAAAAGCAATTAAAGAGTTCAAAGAAAATAGAGTTTATAAAGAGTATGTAGCTATTGTTGAAGGTAAAGTTGTTGAAGAAATTGAGATTGATAAACCAATTCTAACAACAAAAGATAGAGGAATGGCAAAATCAAAAATTGATTTAAAAAGAGGGAAACCTGCAAAAAGTACAGTTTACCCTGTTTTAGTTGAAGGTAATAAATCAAAAGTTAAAGTAGTTATTGAATCTGGAAGAACTCACCAAATTAGAGTACATTTAAATTCTGTGGGATTACCAATTATTGGAGATGGAATTTATGGAAGAACAGCTTCTAATATAAATAGAGTTTTACTTCACTCAAAAGTAACTAAAATCTTTGATTATGTTTTTGAATCGCCTGAACCAAAAGAGTTCAGAGTGTATGACTTTAATTCATAATTAAGTTTAACAATTTAATAAATCCCTATAAATAGGGTTTTATTAAAAACACAAATATAAAAATTTACTTAAACTCACTTCGTAATTTAATCTAGAATAAAGTATATTTAAAGTAAAATCACGCAATTTAAAAATTGTGGAGATTTACTTTGTTTGATTCAATAACCGGCTCAATTCGAAATGCAGTTAATAAAATAAGACATCAAGATGATGTTGCAGCTTTAACAAAAGCTACAGCTGAATTAAAAAAAGCTTTATTAAAAGCTGATGTTCATCATAAAACTACAAAAGAACTTATTAGTGCTATTGAACTACAAACAAAAAATGCAGGTATTGGACAAGATTCATTTTTAAGAGCTTTAAAAAGTGAATTAACAAAACTTTTAACAGTTCCTGGAAATCAAGGTTTTGTTTTCTCAAATACACCTCCAACAACAATTTTAATGACAGGACTTCAAGGTTCTGGAAAAACTACAACAACAGGTAAATTAGCAAACTACTTAAAAACTAGAAAGAAAAAAGTTTTAGTAGCAGCTTGTGACTTACAAAGACTTGCAGCTGTTGAGCAATTAAAACAAATAGCAGCTCAAATTGAAGTTGATATTTATTTTGATGATGCCGAAATTGATCCAATTAAAATTGCCCTTGCAGCTAAAGAGAAAGCTATTAAAGAACATTATGATGTTTTATTAATAGATACAGCTGGACGACTAGCAATTGATGAAGAGTTAATGCTTCAATTAAAAAATGTAAAAGATGCAATTAATCCAAATGAAATCTTTTATGTGGCAGATGCACTAACTGGACATGATGCTACAAAAACGGCAACTACTTTTAAAGAAAAAATTGGAATAGATGGAGTTATTTTATCAAAATATGATGGTGATACAAAAGGTGGAGTTGCACTTTCTATTGCTAATCAAGTTGAAGTTCCTTTAAGATTTATTGGAACTGGTGAAAAAATGCCAGATTTAGAAGTATTTATTCCTGATAGAATTGTTTCAAGATTATTAGGTCTTGGAGATATTGAAGGACTTGCTGAAAAAACTTCTGCAATTATTGATGAGAAAAAAGCAAAAGAAGTTAGTAAAAAGATTAAAAAAGGTGAATTTAATTTTAATGACTTTTTAGATCAACTATCAATGATGAGTAAATTAGGTTCAATGAAGTCTATTATTGGAATGATTCCAGGTCTTTCACAAATGGCTGGACCTATTAAAGATATGGATTTTGAGAACTCTGCTGAGATAAAAAGAATCAAAGCTCTTATTGGTTCAATGACTCCAAAAGAGAGAGAAAATCCAGATTTAATGAACCCAAGCAGAAAAAAAAGAATAGCAGTTGGTTCTGGAGTTTCTGAGGTTCAAATCAATAAAATTCTTAAACAATTTAAGAATGCATCTAAAATGGCAAAACAACTTTCTTCTAAGGGCGGAATGAAAGGTTTACAAAATATGTTGTCTCAAATGGGACCTGGTGGGATGCCAAAAATCCCAAGATAGAAAATTTAATAGTGTTGAGCTGTGAACTTTTAACTTTTGTTTTGGAGTTCAGAATTCAATACTATAATTAAAAAAAAGGAAAGAAAACATGACAGTAATTAGATTAACAAGAATGGGAAGAAACAAAAAACCATTTTATAGAATCGTTGTAACAGATTCAAGAAAAAGAAGAGATTCAGGTTGGATTGAATCAATTGGTTATTTCAACCCAGTAGTTGAGCCAAAAGTATTAAAAATTGACGAAGAAAGATATAACTATTGGTTAAGTGTTGGTGCTAAACCTTCTGAAAAAGTTAAAAAACTAGCTTCTAAATAATTATAATTAGAAAATAATATGATTACTAAATTTATAGAAAACTATGCAAAACTAATTGTAAGTGTTCCTGAGGATGTTACTATTACAAAAGAATTAATTGATGATAATTTTGCTGAAATTATTATTAGTGTAAACAGTGTTGATATTGGCAAGCTTATTGGTAAAAATGGTAATATGATTAATGCTTTAAAAACTATGGCAAATGGTTGTAAAGCAAAAGATGGTATTTCATATAAAATACAAGTAGTGGTGAAATAGTTGTCTATGAATAGTAATGATATATTTGTAGCTAAGTTAGGAAAAGCTGTTGGATTACAAGGTCACTTAAGACTTTTTATGGATACAGATTTTCCTGAACAGTTTAAAAAAGGTGCTGTTTTTAAAACTAATAAAAAATTAGAACTAAAAGTAGCTGAATATAATACTTCTCGAGAATTAATAAAATTTGAAAATTTTGATGATCTCGAAACTTCTAAAAAACTGACTAATCAAGAACTATATTCAACCATTGAGCAAACAAAACAGAGTTGTAAATTAAAAAAGAATGAATTCTTTTGGTTTGATTTAATCTCTTGTAACGTTTATGAAAATGATTTGTTATTAGGTCAGGTTAAAGAGATACAAAGATATCCTTTAAATGATTATTTAGAAATTCAAACTTCTGATGAACTTATTGAAAAAGGTCATGCAAAAGTATTCTTAATACCTCATATGTTTGATAAATACATTTTAAATATAAATATCAATGATAAAAAAATAGAAGTAAAAGATTCACTAATTATTTTAGAAAACTCTTAAATTAATAGTTACATCTTTTATCATACTCTTCTTGTGTAAATTCTAATTCATAAGCTTCATTAAATTTATTACTAATTAATTTACTTAATAAATTAGCTCTATCTTCATTATTTTCAAAAGGTCCATAATAGAGTTCAATTCTATTCCCATCATCTCTACATAGCTTAATATCAGGATTTACAGCAACAATTTTATCTAAGTATTTTTTATATAAAACGCCTTTTATTTTTGCAACACTAATGAATAATAGGAAACTACTATTATTTTCTTTTTTTATTGAATTATTATTTTCATTACTTATATCTGTATCTTTTGAATTAATATTTTTTCCTATTTTCTGATTAGGTGTTTCTTCAGTATCATTTTTAGTAGTATTAGTTAGTTCATTTTTTAATTGTATTGCTTGCTCTTTCATCGCTTCAAGCTCTGCTTTTTGTTTTTCTAATTCTTGTTTTTTTTCTTCAAGTTGTGCTTTTTGTTCTAATAGCTCTTTTTCCTGATTTTTTAATAATTCATCTTCTTTTTGTTTTTGTTCCTCAAATAGTTTTTTCTCATTCGCTTTTTTTTCTACTTCTTCAATTTTTTCATTATTTATACTTTTGCTAGTTAAATTTGCAAGCTGTTCATTCAATTTTTTAGAATTGATATCTTTTATATCAAATTTATAACTATTCTCATTTGTTTCAATTTTTTCTACTAGAGGAGTTACTTCATTTATTTCAACTTTTTCTATTTCTTTAGGTGTAAAAAAACCACTAAAGTAAAGTACTGCACCAATAATCAAGAGTAAAAGTAAAAGTGCAACAATTCCTATTAATATTTGGGGGAGAAGTGCTTTTTTTGGTTTTATAAATTCTTCATTTAATTCAATTGGAGATTCATTTATTTCTTCCAAATTATTATCAACATCTTCCTCATTTGTTTCTTCACTATTTGAACCATAAGAATTAGTTGTATAATTTATATTATTAGGATCTAGTTGGTTGTTATCATCTGCCATTTTTACTCTTTTAAACTTTTATTTTCTTTTAATTTTCTATAATACTCTTTTCTATATTGCTTAAGCTCTTCTTTTCTTTTTTCTCTGTACTCTTTGTCATATTCAAGTCTTTTTTCTTTATTAAGCTCATAATACTCTTTTTTTTTCTCTTTGTAAGTATTTAGTTTTGTAATTATTATATCTTTTCTATTGTCTAAATAATTTTTTTGAGCTTTAATTATTTCTTTTATTGTAAGTGTAAAATTGTCATTATTAAGTTCATTATCATAATCATAAACTTTTTTTACTTCTTTTTCTTTTTTCTTTAAATAATATTCTCGTTTTTTTCTTTTATGAGCTAAAAATTTTTCTTCGCGAAGTTTTTTTAATTCTTCTAAATTCATAAATTTTATTTAATTACTTTAGTTTTTTAATCTATTAACTGTATCAAGCATTCCATCTGCAGTTGTAATTGCTTTTGAGTTAGCTTCATAAGCTCTTTGTGCTGTAATTAAATCAACCATTTCATTAACTAACTTCACATTTGATAATTCAATCATACCCTGTTGAATGCTTCCAAATTGACTTTCAGTTGGATTACCTTCTAAAACATCACCTGAAGCATCACTTTTCATGAATAAAGAATCACCTAAAGGCGTAAGACCAGCTGGATTTATAAAGTCTGCAACAGTTATTTGGCCTAAGTCAACTGTCGCACTTGTTTGCGGATCTGTTGCTGTAACTGTACCATCTTTTGCAATAGATAAATCTGTAACATTGTCAGGAACAACAATTTCTGGATTTAGTGGATAACCACTTGAATTTACGATAGAACCTTGATTATCTAATTTAAACGCGCCATTTCTAGTATAAGCTGTCTCACCACTTGGCAATGTTATTTGAAAAAATCCTTTTCCTTGAATAGCTAAATCTAGAGTATTTGATGTTAGTTTTAAATCACCCTCTGTAAAATTCTTTTGAATACCAGAAACTCTAACTCCAAGCCCAACATCGATACCCGTAGGATTAATAGTTGTTTGTGTTGTTTGACCAGCAGTATAATTTAGTGATTCATACATTAAGTCTTGAAATTCAGCTCTATCTTGTTTAAAACCTGTAGTATTAACATTGGCTATATTATTTGATGTCACATCAATTTGATGTTGCATTGAGTTCATACCTGTTGCTGCTGTATAGAGTCCTCTAATCACGGTATATCCTTTAAAGTTGCATATATTTATTATATTTTAAGATTAATTAAATTTAGATAAATTTAAGAGATTATTTTTTTGATGCATTAAGTGTAAATTTAAAACAAATTATATATAATGCATATAAATTGAATATATTTATAAATAAAGGGATACTTAATGAGAATTCTAATAGTTGATGATAGCTCTACAATGAGAAGAATCATTGGAAATGTGGTTATGCAATTAGGATTTACTAAAGATAGTTTCGATGAAGCCGAAGATGGTGTAAAGGCATGGAAATTACTTGGTGAAAGTCGCTATGATGTTATATTAACAGATTGGAATATGCCTAATATGAATGGCCTAGAACTAGTTAAAAAAGTTAGGGGCGAAGGTATGCACCAAAAGACACCTATCATTATGATTACAACTGAAGGTGGGAAAGGTGAAGTTATTACTGCGTTAAAGGCAGGTGTTAATAATTATATAGTAAAACCATTTAACGCGGAAGTTTTAAAAGAGAAGCTTGACGGAGTATTAAAAAAATAATATAAGGTATTATCATGAGTATGAGCCAAGAAGAGATTGAAGCTTTAATGAATGGACTTGATATTGAAGATGATGTTGAGGCTGAAGATGAAACTGTTGCAGTTAATACTCAAGAAATTGAGGAGTTATTATCTCAAACAGAAGGTCTAAAAGAAGATATCAAATTTGATAATGAGAAAACAGAAGAGAATGTTGTTGAATTAAAAGCAACTACTGCTAGTGTTAGCAGTTCTGATATCGAAAAATTATTAAGTGAAATAGAGAACGCAAATGAGAATACATCTTCTCCCGTGGAAGAGATTATTTCTGAACCTGAAAAAGAAGTTGTTGTAGAGAAAAAATCTGAAAAGAAACCAGATAGAAGTGAAGATGAGATAGTAAATGATTGGACTAATACTAAGATAAAAGAAGGAATATTCCCCTTCCCAGCTGAAAAAGATACAAAAGTAGTTAATCAATTAAGTCAAGTTGCAAATGATTCTGAAGAAAAAGTTTCTCAAATATTTGATGTTTTAAGTTTGACGCTTGATAATAATAATGAATTAAGAAATTATATAAAAGATTTCGAGTCATATTTTACTACGCAAGCTAATTTGCTTTCAACATTAAATAGCAAATTTCCAAATATAAAAGTGTTTAATGAACACTTATCAAATACTAATAAAGTATCAGAGTCATTAAAAAGTATAAAGAGTTTAATTAATTCAGAAGATTCTGAGATCTTTCAAGCTATGGAATTAATGCAATTTAATGATATTAATAGACAAAAAATTGAAAGAGTTATGTCTGTTATTAGAAAATTGTCTTCATATTTAAATAATTTATTTGAAGATGATGGTGCAACTAAAGATGTAGCTATTGCTAAACATATTCATGGTGATAGCACAGATGACTTAATAGGTGATGATTTAGATAAATTAATTGCTGAATTTTCTCATAACAAATAAATAATAAGGAGTAGTTAATGAATCAAGGTACTTACCCACTTGCCGCATCAATGATAAATCAAATTAATAGATTAGATCAAATTAGTAATAATTTAGCAAACATAAATACTAATGGTTTTAAGCAAGAAGGGACCTCTGAAACTACTTTTAATTATTATTTACAAAGAGCTCAAGAACAAAATACTACACCAACAAAAATAAATGAAGTAACTAATAATATACCAAAAATTGATTCAAAATTCATAAATACTGAAATGGGTCCTATTGCAATGACAGGAAATGCATTAGACTTTGCCTTGAGTAATCCTGACACTTTTTTTAAGATACAAAATCAAAATGGTGATATAGCATATACAAGAGATGGAGCATTTAAAAATTTAGATAATTTTCTAGTTGATTCAAATGGAAATAATGTTTTAAATGCTAATAACGAGCCAATAGTTATTGATACAGATACTGCATCTCAAGTTGGTGTTGTCAAAATATCTTATGAGAATTTGGAAAAAACTGGTGATAATACTTATTTAGCAAAAAATACTATTGGAATTGAAACATTTGAAAATAATGAAAATTTGATAGTCACAGGTGCAATTGAAAAGTCAAATGTTAATTCTGTTAGTGCAATGGTTGAGCTAATAGATGCAAATAGAAGATTTGAACAAGCGCAAAAAGCCGTTAAAACAATAGATGATCTAAATGGTGCATTGATAGAAAAAATAGGAAGTAATACTAAATAATGGAAGCTAGTAGCATAACAAATAAACTTTTTGAACAGTTAAATTTTAGAGCTGAAAAGCAAAAAGTTATTTCAAGTAACATTGCTAATATAAATACACCAAATTATAAAACAAAAGAGCTAGTTTTTGAAGATGAACTAAACTTGCAGGTTAATAGTTTAAAAATGAGACAAACTAATTCAAAACACATATCTTCAATTGATAATAATTTGTCTAATATAAATCCAAAGTTATTAGAAGTGCCAGGCTTACAAGAACAAAATGATGGCAATAATGTTAATTTAGATAGTCAAATGAGTGAAATGTCTAAAAACAAGATACTATATGACGCAATTCAATCATCAATAAGAAAAGATTCTAATTTATTCAAATCTGTTATTGAATCTTCATCTAAAAATTAATTAGGATAAATAATATATGGATCAATTTTTAAAGTTTATTAACAATTTAAATACAGCTCAACGAGCAGTTATAATTGGAGGTTTTTCTTTATTATTTATATTATTAGTTGGTCTATTAGTTTATTCAAGTGTTAAAGCTGAAGATAAAAAATTAAATTATACAATTGCTTCAAACTTAACCAAGTCACAAGTTATGTTAGCAAGTGATGAACTTGAAGCATCGGGAATATTGTTTGCAGTTAGTGGAACAGGAAATAGTTTAACATTAAAAACATCAAAAGAATTTATTAATATTGCTAAGATTAAATTAGTTACCAGTGAAGCAGCAACAAGTCAACATGTAGGCTGGGAAATATTTGAGAAATCATCTCTAGGTACTACAAATTTTGAAAATAAAGTAAAATATCTTAGAGCATTAGAAGGTGAATTATCTAGATCATTAGAATCGCTTACTGGTGTATTAAGAGCAAGTGTAAAAATTGCGATTCCAAAGGAAACAATTTTTACCGAAAAGAAAAGTGATACAACTGCATCTGCAGTGCTTTCATTAAAACCAGGTATTTTTCTAACACAAAAGCAGATTGATGGGATTAAAAACTTCATAGCTTCTGCTGTACCTGATCTAAAGCAGGAAAATATACAATTAATTGACCAAGATGGTAGTTTACTTCAACAAACTCCGGATGAGATAAATAACCAAAAGTCAACTACTCAGAATAAATATAAAGAAGGATTGGAAGATGATTACTCAAAAAAGGTAGTAGCATTGTTAGAACCTTTTGTTGGAGTGGGAAGAGTCGTAGCTAAAGTAACAGTTTCTTTAGATTTTGTAAAAAAAGATGTTGAAGAAGAAATTTATAATCCTGAGGGAAGCATTAGATCTCAACAAGTAATAGAAAATAGCTCAAATTCACAAGGAATGCCATCTAATACAAATGGTGTTGCAGGTGTAGATAGTAATATTCAAGCACCAGCTAATACTAATGCAAGTAATAATATTGCCTCAAAGAATGAAGGTACAAACACTGTTACAAATTATGAGATTTCTAAAAAAATTGTTACACAAAAAGATAATAATTATACAAATATTAAGCGGATAACAGCTGCTGTGACATTTGATTCCTCTATTTTAAAAGATATTCCAAATAAAGATGAATTTATAGCTTCATTAGAATCTGTAGTTCAAGATACAATTGGTTACGATAAAACAAGAGGAGATAAAATCACAGTAAAAGATTTTAAGTTTATTGGTGTTAAACCAATTGAACAAGTTACTCAAACTGTTGATGCAAATGGTAATGCAATTATAGTTGGTGATGAGTCTACAGATACATTAGCAATGATAAAATCTATTTTAAGAGATTTTAGTGAGTATATTCAATATATAATTGCAGCAGTTTTACTATTTATTTTTTATAAAAAATTTATTGTTAATAATGAAGTTGTAATTTTAGGAGATGGTACTAGAAAGAATGCTGATAGCAATGATGAAAATCTAGTAAAAGATATGTTATTAACTGATTATGAACATGAATTTGATGCAAGTACTGCACAAGGACGATTGAAATCAAAAGTTAAAAGTCAAATATTGAATAATATTGAGGGGTTAGATGAAGAATCTGCTGCAAGATATGAAGTATTTATTGAAGAATTAGATAAAGAAATAAATAATAATTCACTAGAAATTGCAAGAATGATTGAATTATTATTAAATGAAGGTAATAGTACTTTTAAATAAAAAGGTGTTAAACAATGGCTGAAAGTCCTAAAAGAGAGAATGATGTTCTGAAAGGAATGTCAATGTTAGATAAAGTTGCTAGATTCTTTGTACTAATTGGAGAAGAGTCAACAGTAAAAATATTTCAACATTTACCTAAAGAAACTGTAGAAACTATATCAACTGCAATTACACAAATAACATCAATTAATAAAGAAGTATCTTTATCAATATTGGAAGAGTTTCATTTATATACTAGAACTAAAGGTTTTATTAATTCGGGTGGATATGATTTTGCAAGAGATATATTATATAAATCTCTCGGAAAAAATGAAGCTGATGAGGTTTTGGCTAAATTATCAAAAATGAAGTTAGCTTCTCAAGCCTTTTCATATTTAGATGGGATAAATCCAAAACAATTGAGTGATTTTATTAAAGATGAATCTCCACATACTATCGCTGTTATATTATCTCATATGGATCCTAATAAATCATCTGAAGTATTGATGCAGTTAGATGAAGAAATTAGAGTAAAAGTAACTATTCAAATAGCTACAATAAAAGATGTTTCGCCAGATGTTGTAAGAACTATTTCCCTTGTATTAGAGAAAAAATTAGAATCTTTATTATCATCTATAGTTGATGTTGGTGGAGTAAAAGTTGTGGCAGATATGTTAAATAAATTAGGACCAAAAGCCCAAGATATATTAAAAAATATTAATGGTATTGATACTTCTTTAGCAACAAAAATAAAGGAAAATATGTTTGTATTTGAAGATTTATTAAATCTAGAATCTGAATATATAATGAAAATATTACAAGGTATAGAAACTGCAGATGTTGTTGTTGCTATGAAAAATGCTACAGAAGAAGACATGGAAAAAATTACATCATCAATGTCTCAAAGAGCAAGAGATAGATTTAAAGAAGAGTTTGAAATGTCAAATAAAGTAAAAATTAAAGATATTGAAGCCGCTCAAAGAAAAATGTTAGATGTAGCACAAAAAATGATGGAAGATGGCATCATTGAGAGAGAGAATGGTTAATGGCTGATAATGTATATTCTAGCGCAAAAATATTAAGCAAGAATGAAGAAGTTCAAAAATATGAATTGGGTAATTTTATTAATTCTCAAGTAGAGAATAATGTAATTGCAAATTCAAATTCAATTTTAGATGATAGAGAAATAAATGGTCGAGTAGATCCTGTACTTGTTGAAGTTAGGAATTTAAGTTTAAAATTAAATGAAATATCACAAAAAGTTGCAAATATAGAAAGTGATGGAATAAAAGGGAAAGATATAGATGCCCAAGTTATCCAAGCTATTAGAGATTTGAAACACTATGCAGCATTTTTTGAACAAGCAACTTTTCAAATGGAAACAAAATTATTAAAAACATCTATATCAATAGCTCAAAAAATTATAAGTATTGAAGTGGGTGAGAATTCATCAAAAATTGCTAAACAGACAATAACTCATCTTTTAGATAAAATAAAAACGGCATCAAAAGTACAAATACATTTAAATCCAAAAGATTACGAGGTTTTAAAAGATCAATTAAATTTAGAGGCTTTTATTGAATTAAAAATGGATGCAAATGTAACAGCTGGTGGTGTAGTAATTGCAAGTGATCTTGGAAATTTTGATGGAAATATTGAATCTAAAGTATCTTCAATGTTAGATTCACTTGATTTGATTATTTAGTAAAATAAAATGTTTATTAAATACTATAACTTTATGATATAATTTATCAAATAACAAATAAAGTATTAAAATGGAAATTAGTGAAAGAGATTATGACTTATTAGTCGATACTGAGATAGTTGTTGATGTTATGTTAGGCAGTACAAATATAACAGTTTCTGAATTTCTTAAATTAAGTGATGGAGATATAATTTCTTTACATAAAGCCGCTGGAACTGGTGGTGAAATTTATGTAAATACAAGAATCATTGGAACTGGTGACATTATTGTAATTGATGATAAGTTAGCGGTTAGAGTTCAAGATTCTATGGATTCAGATAATGTAGTTCGATATTTCTTCGAAGAACACATGATATAGGAGATTAAAATGGCAAGTACAGTTGAAGTAAATTCAAGCGTTGGTATAGATGGAAATAGTTATACAACAGCGATAAGTAATGATAAGTTAACTAATGATGATTTTTTAAAATTAATGATTCAAGAATTAAAATTACAAGATCCGACAAAACCAATGGATTCTGCACAAATGCTTTCTACTCAAATGCAAATGTCACAAATGAATACGAATCAAGAGATGATAAAAGCAATGCAATCTATGCAAACAGCATTTACACAATCTTCGTTATCAAATGCATCTGGAATAATTGGAAAAAATATTGAAGATGGTAATATTGGAAGCAGTGGGACTACAAAGGCTTATACTGTTAGATCTGTTGAAAATATTGATGGAGAGATTCAAGTTAAAGCTCAAGAAATATTATATCTAGAAGATAGAGTTGTTATTCCTGACTCTACAGATGCTACAAAAAGTGTAGTAGTAAATTATAATGCAGCAGGGGAAATACTTGATGATAAGGGAAATAAAACAGGAAATAAAATAGTATTAACAAGTCCAGGTGTTCCTTTAGTTAGTGATGGAAAATTAACAGTGTTAGATTCAAATAATGAACAAATTACTAATAATAAATATACTTTAGCTGGTGTTACTGTTCCTGTTTATTCAGATCAGTTAACAACTTTACCATTTTCAAATATTACAAAAATATTCTAAGGAAATAAGATGATAAGTGCATTATGGAATGGAATCTCAGGATTAAATACTTTTGAAAAAGCAATAAATGTTGAATCTAATAATGCAACAAATGTTAATACTGTAGGATATAAAGAAGATGTAGTAACATTTGAAGACATGATGTATCAAAATAGATATGGTAAAGGTGTAAATGTTCAAAATGTAACAAAGGCAATGTCTCAACAAGGTGGAATAAAGTTTACAAGTGATACTTATGATGTTGCTATTGAAGGTAAGGGATATTTTATAATTGGAGATACGAAACAAGATGGTACTGTACAAAATTATTATACAAGAGCTGGTAATTTTAAAATGGCGCCAGATGGATTTTTAAAAACTCAGAATGATATGAATGTTTTAGGATTAAGTTCAGTATCTACTCCTGCGAATACATCTTTCACAGATAATTATTCAAGAACAATAGCTTCTCAAACAGTAAATAATATTAATTTTTTAGAAACAATAAATGCTAAATCTACTGATTATACTTTATCTGCAACGGATGATATTTTTGCAGATACTACGGGTAATAATTATAAAACAAAATCAGCTAAGCTTTCAGATGTGGATGCTTTAATTGCTGATTATAAAAGTAAGCTTGATTTGTATGCTTCAAATTCAACATTAGCATCAACAGCTTCAACTTCTCAAATGACCACTGTAGATTATTCAAATTATTTAACTGGATTAGTAAATGAAAATGATGTAATAAATATTACTATTAATGGTAATGTATATAAACAACAGTTTGATACTGATATTCAAACAACATTGAAAAAGTTTTCAGACAAAATTTCCAATATACAAGGATTAAGTTCTTCTATTGATGGTTCAGGAAAATTAACAATTAATTCATTGATTCCAGGAAAAGAAGTTAAAATTGATTTAGCTGAAATAAATAAAAATCTAGTAGTTCCTTTAAATGTTACAGAAGCAAAATTAGGTACGGGGAAAGGTGCCGTAGATAGTTCAAAAGCAGCTTTAGAATCTGTACTGGGGAATGCAGGAGCTCAATTATTAGAAGTTGATAGTAAAATTGATTTGACAGGACAAGAAAATTTAAATCTAAATAATATGCAATTAAGTTTATCTAATTTAAAGTTATCAAATAGTATTGGTGATGTTGTGATTGAAGATGGAATAGTGTATGTAAAAGATGGAGAAAATAAATTTCTTGTTGGGAAAATCCAAACAGCAGCTTTTACTAATGAGCAAGGTTTATCTCCAGAAGGGGGAAATTTATATAGTGCAACTAGTGAATCTGGTAGTGCAAAGTATGCTGGTAAATTAAATAAATTAGTAGGAAGTGCATTAGAACAAAGTAAATCAAATTTGGGAAATAGTTTAACTGCATTACTTATATATCAAAAAGCATTTGAAGCAAATTCAAAATCGATCACAACTTCCGATGATCTATTAAAAACAGCTATTGAATTAAAAAAATAGTGTTTTTATATTAGTACTATATTAGTATTGATATATGAACATTTAAGTTCATAACCTTAATAAATAAAGGATAAGTCATGATAGGAGCACTTTGGACAGGAATCTCAGGATTATCGTCACAACAAAAAGCTTTAGATAATGAATCAAATAATATAGCAAATGTAAATACTATAGGCTATAAAGCCTCTAGAATTTCATTTGCAGATCAAATGTACCAAGATAGAATTGGTAAGGGATCAAAAGTACTTGATGCAGAAAAACTTTATACGCAAGGTAACTTAAAACTAACTGGTGTAAATTATGATATGGCTCTAAGTGGTGATGGTTTTTTTACAGTAGTAAATACAAGAAGTGCAGGAGCTGCTGAGACACTTTATACAAGAGCAGGGAATTTTAGAATGGGAGATAATGGGACCCTTCAAGATGCTGCCGGGAATGAAGTGCAAGGTTGGATGATGACTGCAATTGATAGTCAAAATGATGTAACTAGTACAAATCCAAATGTAAATGTATTTACAACAGATTATACAAAATTGTTAAGTTCAAAAATAATAAATCATAGCACATATGTAGAGACAATTACTGCAAAAGCAACAGATTATACAACAACAGCAAAATCTGATTCAATAACAGTATTTAGTGGAGATGGAGAGAAAACAAAATCTTCAAAAATATCAGATGTAGAAGAAGCAATAAAGGATTATACGAGTTGGTTACAAAAATTAAAAGATGAGCCCGATGCATCTTCTTCAACATCAATATCTCAAACTTCACAAATTAATTTTAAAACGGGCAGTGATTCTGTTATTGGTAAAGATGGAGATCAAATATATGCTTATATTAATGGAAATAAAATATCTCAAAATTATATACCAACAATTGCAAGTGAGGATTTTAAAACTTCATTGTTACAATCTGGAGATACTGGAAATTTATCATCTATAGATAGTGGAACAGGAGTACCATTAGATCCATATATTACTTCAGTTACACCAACAGCAGAAAATAATACAAGATATTCGATTACAATTTCTGGTACAACAGTTTATTATGATTCAGATACAACAGCAGATGTTCCTGAAATATTAGATGGACTTCAAAAGGCAATAGAGGATGCAGGCTTAGCTGGGGGAACAACAGGATCTGTGATAACAAATAATGGAACAACGTTATCTATTAATTTTGGAACTACAGATCCTAATAGTAGTGCAGAAACATTCAAAAGTAATGCAGTAAAATCTTATGATGTTGAGGCAAGTAAAATTGCTACATATAAAGCATTAGCAGATAAAATTTCTCAAATTCCAGGACTTGTGGCTACCATGGTTAAGGAAGATCCAAGTATGGGAGCATCTTCTGATGTACTAGAAAGTGGTGATGCATTCTACCCTTCAACTAAAAATGTTGATATGTTAAAGGGAATTATCCAAATAAAATCACTAATACCAGGTAAAGAATTTATAATATCTGAAGTGGGAGAGGTATCAGGAAGTACTACTATTCAGGGGAATTATCAAACAACTACAAATGCAGCCAAAGGTTCAGGTGTTGCTGCATTAGAAACATCACGAGATGCCTTGTCTAAATTGATTACAGGTAAACAGCAAGATGTTTATACAAAAACAGAATTGGATTTAGAAAGTAATATTCCAAAAGATTATTCTTATGGAATAACTATTTACGATAAAGAGAAAGAATTTACTCTTCCAATCCCAAATGATGGTGGAACTCCTCCTCAAGCATTAAGTGCTTCGATATTAGATGCAACTACATTAGAAGATTTAGTTAATGGGATAAATACGAATCCAAGTTTATCAAAGTATGTTTCTGCAAGAGTTGTAAATGAACATTTAGTGGTAGAAACTTTAGATTCAAATTATGATGTTGAATTTAATGGAAGTTTAAAAATTATAGATGATGGTGGTTCTATTTCAGGTAATGCAACAGATACTTCAGTAAGTAATATTTTAGCTGCTAATAACACAACTTATACCCTTGAAATTAATGATGGATCAACTACAGCAACTGTTTCATATACTTCAGATTTAAATGCAACTTTATCTGAGATAATAGCTGGTTTAACTGCAGCTTTATCTAATACGGCATTAACTACTACATTTACAATTTCCGGCTCAACTATTAATTTCTCAGCAGGAAGTACATTAAATAGTGCGGCAGTAACCACTGGAAATGCAATCCCATTAGAAATAGATGGGAATTACTCAGGAAGAAAAGGAGCTGGTGCTGAATTTATAGAAATAGTTAATACTGTAGATCAAACATCTTCAAAAGGAAGTTTACAACTAAGATTAGATACTTTAGGAATTTCAGATTCAGCATTTGGAGAGTTTTCAGTAGATAGTACAGGATTAATTACTATGAAGCAAGATGGAGCTGAATTTGCAGTTGGTCAAGTAGCAATTGCTGTATTTAATAACAATAGAGGATTAAATCCAATGGGAGATAATTTATTAGGAAAAACTAATGAATCAGGAGATCCAATATATAATTTAAATAATAATAAAACAGCAAAAGTAGAATCAAAAACGTTAGAATTAAGTACAGCAGATTTATCAGAGAGTTTAGTAAATTTAATGGTATTTCAAAGAGCATTTGAAGCAAATGCTAAATCAATTACTACATCTGATGACATTTTAAATACCTTAATCAATCTTAAAAGATAATCTCTTAAATAGAGTAAGTTTACTTACTCTATTTATATTTAAATAGGACAAGTTTGGAAAATTTTTTATTAATAGTTGTACTTGGAGTTTTGTTACTCTACTTTTTTTCAAGTTCTAATGTATATAAATCTTTATATAAAAAAGTAAATGAAGAAAAAAACATTATACAAGAAGAAATTGTTAAATTTGAATCTTTAATTGAAAGGTATGAAAAACAAGTAAAAATAAGTGCTAATACTTTAAAAACTAATCAAGGTACATTACAGGTTGCAAGGGATGACTTGCAAGAGTTAAGAATAGAGAATATAAATTTAAAAAATAAATTAGATGAATTACAAAAAAGAAATGAAGAGCTTTATGCTCAAGTAAATGCAATGGTTTAGGTTTTAAAAGTATAATGAAATTAGTATATAAATTATTATTATTTACAATATTTATCAATTATAGTTTATATGCGCAAGATGACTTAATTGAATCTCAACCCGAAATAATTTTTCAATTTGAGAAGTTAAAAAAATCCCAAGAAAATTTAGCATTACAAATTGACTTTAATAAAGCTGTTTTACACTTGAGTAAAAATGAATATGAAGAAGCAATCAAGCTTTTTGAAAAAACTTCTAAGATATTAGAGGTGCCTTCATATTTGAATATGGGAATTGCTTATTATAAAATGAATTCAATAGATAATGCAATTGTTTATTTGAATAAAATTTATGAAAAACAAGAGAATATAAATATTCATACGTTTCCGTATATGGCAGCATGTTATTATTTATATCAAATTTCAAAAGATAATAAATATCTTGATACTATTGTAAAAATTTCAAAAAAATTTAAAAATTTATCTGAACATTCAAAAAGAATGCTTTCAGATACTTATATAATATTAAAAGAGTATGAAAATGCTTTAGAAGTTTTAAATACGATGGATTATCCTACTGATTTAAAGAAAGGTTTGATCTATTTAAAATTAAAAGATTATGAAAAAGCAAGTATATTATTAAAAAAAGCAAAAGAACAAAATGTTAATCCAAATACAGTAGATAAAATTTTGTGGCTTTTAAGTTTTACTTATTTAAAAATGAATAATATTGATCAACTAAAAGATACTTTAGATTTAATTAATGATAGAAAAAATACATTTAAAGCTAACAGTGAATTGCCTATTGAAATATTTTTTAATCAGAATAAATTTACATCTAAGCAATATTTAGATTCAGTTATCAAATTCGATGAAAATAGAAAAATTGATTTCGTATTTTATTTTGCACCTTTTATTTTTTCAGATTCACAAG
>JAQTXA010000012.1 GCA_028689025.1 Aliarcobacter sp. | reverse complement strand
CGTTATAATTATTTTAAAGATCATCCAGCTTCGATTGCAACGCTTTCTATCATTCTTTCGTTTGATGCGCTTCAGTCAAATTGGACGGGAATTATAATAGGTTTTTATCTCTTTGTCAAGGGGTTAGGGCTTAAATTTGGCTTAATGTTTCGGATTTTACGGTTTTTAAGGTTTTTGCTTACTTTTTATTGGGTTTCTTTGTATCTTTCTTTAAATCTACATATATAATGATTCTATATCATATTTAACTATATATAAAGAGTTTTAAAACTTAAAGCACTTATTTGATAAAATACAAGCCTAATAATAGTTTCACAATCAAAGGTTTAATAATAATGAGTGAGCACAAAGATTTTTTACGTACAATAGTTGACGAGGACTTAAAGTCTGGCAAATATAAAGAAATAATTACAAGATTCCCTCCAGAGCCAAATGGTTTTCCACATATAGGACATGCAAAATCTATCTGCATAAATTTTGGTATTGCTCGTGATTATAATGGTTATTGTAACCTTAGAATGGATGATACTAATCCAACTACAGAAGACACAAAATATGTTGAAGCTCTTAAAGATGCTGTAAAATGGCTTGGCTTTGACTGGAATGATAATGTATATTTCACTTCTGATTATTTCCCTAAAATATATGATTATGCTATTGAACTTGTTAAAATGGGTAAAGCTTATGTTGATAGTCTTAATGAAGAAGAAATAAGAGAATACAGAGGAACTGTTAATGAAGCTGGTCGTAGAAGTATTTATGCTGAGCGTTCTATTGAAGAAAACTTGGACTTACTTGAGAGAATGAAAAAAGGTGAGTTTAAAGAGGGAGAACATATTCTAAGAGCCAAAATAGATATGAGTGCAGCGAATATGAAAATGAGAGATCCACTTTTATATAGAATTAGACATGCACACCATTTTAGAACACAAGATGAATGGTGTATTTATCCTATGTATGACTTTGCACATTGTTTATCTGATTATATTGAGGGAGTTTCTCACTCTATTTGTACACTAGAATTTGAAAATAATCGTGATATTTACGATTGGGTATTAGATACACTTAATCTTGTTCCTCCAAGACCTTATCAACACGAATTTGCACGTTTAGGTATAAATTATACTGTTATGAGTAAAAGAAAACTTTTAGAGCTTGTAAATGGTAACTATGTAAATGGTTGGGATGATCCACGACTTCCTACAATTGCTGGATATAAAAGAAGAGGTTATACACCTGAGTCTATTTTAAACTTCTGCGACCAAATTGGAATTGCAAAAGCAAACTCAATGGTTGATGTTTCTCAACTTGAATTTTGCATAAGAGATGATTTAAATACAAAAGTACCAAGAGTTATGTGTGTACTTGAGCCACTAAAAGTAACTATTGAAAATTATGAAGGAAGTGAAGAGATTGAAGCTTCATATTACCCACATGATGTGCCAAAAGAGGGTTCAAGAAAAATACCTTTTTCAAAAGTTATTTATATTGAAAGAGAAGATTTTGAAGAAAATCCTCCAAAAGATTATAATCGTCTAACGCTTGAACAACCCGTACGTTTAAGACATGCATATATTATTACTTGTAAAGAGATAATAAAAGATGCAAATGGAAATATTGTTGAGATAAAAGCAGAATATAACCCTACTTCAAAAAGTGGTTCAGATACAAGTGGTATAAAAGTTAAAAGTGCAATCCAATGGGTTGATGCAGCGCAAGCAAAAGAAATCGAAGTAAGACTATATGACAGATTATACTCTTGCGAAGCTCCTGATGGACTAGAAGATTTAAACCCTGATTCATTACACATTATTAAAAATGCACTTGTTGAGCCAGCTGTTATCACTGAGAAAGCAGATGTTAGATTCCAATTTGAAAGACAAGGGTATTTTTATGCTGATCCAATTGATTATACAGATGAAAAACCAGTATTTAATAAAATCGTAGGATTAAAAGACTCTTGGGCTAAAAAAACAAAAGTAGTTGAAAATATAGCTAAAATTGAAGTAACACCTAAACAAGAGACTAAAAATTTACAAATTATTGGTGAAGTTGCACCTATGAGTGAAGAGCAAAAAGCATCATTTTCTTACTTCATAAAAAATGGGATAAATAATGAAGTAGCTAATATTTTAGCTCGTGACAAGTATCTTTCAGATTACTTTGAAGATGCGCTATGTTTGCCTATTAATCATGTCAATCTAGCTAATATATTAGTAAACGAAGTAGCTAGAGAGAGAAAAGAGAGATTAACAGCTGAACCAAAATTTAAAGCTACTCAAATTGCAAAACTTGTTCTAATGATTGATGAAGAAATTATTTCAAATAAAATTGCAAAACAAATATTTGAAGAAATGGCTAAAACAGGAAAAGAACCAAAAGATATACTTGAAGATAAAGGACTGGAACAAATAAGTGATCTGAACATTATTTTACCTATTATTGATGAAATCATTTCAAAAAATCCAGACAATGTAGAAAAATTTAAAGCAGGTAATACAAAACTGTTAGGCTTTTTTGTTGGACAAGTATTAAAAGCTACTGGTGGGAAAGCAAATCCACAAGTTGTTAATGAGCTTGTGGCTCAACAATTAAACGCATAAAAAAAGATCAGGTAAACACTGATCTTTTTTGTAAATTTAACAATCTCTTTATTAATTTGCATTCCACCTATTTTAGTTTGCATCAAATCAATCAAAAAAATCCTCTTTTAAATAAAATTGGGCATAGTTATAATAAACCCAAAACGATTTAGTGATTTCATTAAAATTGATTATTTCTACTAGTAAAGAATTGAAATCCATTATTTATATCTTCTGCAATATCTTTATAATAATCATATTTTGTTGCTTTTTCTTTATACTGATAACTTAGTGGATGTAAGGTTCTATAACACTTTATACCATTGTATTCAAATATCCAAAACTCTTTACTTTTAATCACTTTAGAATGAGTAAATGAGTTATTAAAAGTATCTTTGATAGCAGTATCATATTTTGCTAAATTGGTACTTGTTGCGGTTACAAAGATAATGGCATCTGGCTTTAATATTTCAATTTCTTTTATTAATATCTCTTTGGATAACTTTATAACTCTTTCATCATTTATGCTATTCTTTGAGTAACCTATTTCACCACTGTCAACCTTAAGAAGATTTGTCCACAGAATTGTGCTATCTTCTATTTCGTTTTCAAAAAAAGTGAACTTTGAAAAAAAGGCATTATTCTTCCAAGCTTTTGCCTCATAGGATTTATTTACGCTTATATCTTTTGATGAAGGTACTTTTCCACCCTCAAACTCTGCTGAATATCGTTTTTTTAATATATTAATTGAATCTTCAATTTCTATATAGTGTTTTAATTTTCCCCACCATATATTTGTTTCTTTGCCGATATACAAAACTCTTTTTTTAGATTTTGTATATGAAATAGGAACCTTAATTAAAAAAGGAGCAGAAAGAACCAAGAGTTCATCTTCATTAAATTTACTTCTTATAGTATTTTTATTTAGTTTATCTTGATATAACTCATCTAATGCTTTATTAATAGTTTCAACTGTCATTATTATCTTCTCCTAACTTTTAATTACTACAAACATAAATAATAAAAATATATTCCTTTAATTTTTGATATGTTAGCAATTTTTAATTCATTGAAAATTATTGGAATAGTTTAATTTTAAGGTTGTTGAATAAATTGATTTTTTGTTGATTAAAAAAAGAAGTGGCTCCGGCACCAGGAATTAATTAAATATAAATAAAAAACTAAGAACAACTATTTTATCGGACATCGTAACTCTATCACTATATAATTTTTTAATAATTTTATTTATATTTGGTCACAATTTGGGCACAAAAACTAAAATTGCTTAGTTTACATTATTTTTTATGCCTAAAAATGAATCATAATACTATTAAAGTTAATTCTTCTTTGATTTTTAATAATTGAAAGGTACTAATAGAATTCTAAATTATTCTACTGATACTTTATTCAATAATATTTATTTATTATTTATTAAAGATAATTCTTTTAATTTTGTAATAATTTTATTTTTGCTTTCCTCTGGGTATCTAGCTAAATCATTAGCAATTAAATTAATTGCATCATCTGAGTATCCTTGCAATGCAAGAAGATATGATTTATACTTATTTAACGTTTTAGAAGAAACTCTTCTATCTTTTTTAAGATTATCTAATTTTTTAATACCTTCTTCAAGTTTCTCTAAATCCATATACTTTAAAGCGATGTCACACTGAGACAATAAAGGATAATGATTTTCAGGATATTTATTAACGGTATCACTAATTGAATCAAAAGATTTTATTTTATTATTTTCAACTCTAGCAATATACATTGCATTTGCTATATCTGCCATTTCATTTGATTGTTCAGAATCAATAGTTCTCAAATTTTGAATCAATAATTTTAATTCTACATCGTTTTCTTTAGGATTTTCAGAATTTATTAAACAATTAAAATACGCTTGTGTATGAAATTGATTACCTCTATTTTCTTCATAATTTTTTCTTGCAAATTTTAATCCTTTTTCATATTCCCCTAATTGAACATAAACTTGCACTATCTCTCTTTTACATCTTGAACCTACATATAAAGCATCTTTAATCATATTAAACTGTGTTAAAGCATCATCATATCGTCCATTTAATCTATAATAATACCCTAAAAGAAAAGGATGTTCATCTCCCCTAATAAATTGCACTTCTGATAAAAACCTACCATCTTGCTTTCTTGCCAAAGCTAAACACAAATAATATCGGATATCTTGTAATACAAACTCTTCCAAATTATCTTTTTTCTGAAGAATAATATCTGCTAATTCAATAATTCGATCTAAACTACCATTATTATAATACATATCTTTCATACATCTTAAATAATGTGATGGTATTAATAGTCTTTCATCAATCGATATTCCCGTTCTTAAAGCTTCTTTCATCGCAAAAATGTATTCAGATGAATCTCTTTCAAATATATCATCTTTTTCAACTAATTTTTTAACTAATAAATTTATTTTTGTTTTATATTCAACTTCTAATTCAATTTTATTTCTTTTTATATAATCTCTTATAATATCATTGAGTCTAATTATTTCACCATCAATACCAATTAATTCACAAACATGCTCTGATACAAGTTTTTCAAGTATTGGAAAATAAATCTTTTCATCTACAATTAAGAAAATAAAATCACAAGAAATAATATCAAATTGTGCTAATAATCTTATAAAAGATAATGTTTTATCATCTTTTTCATATTTATTTAAAATTACTGCTGCTTTATCACTATTGTAACTTGTTAATATACTCAATTTGTTCACAATAGGAGAGTTATCTTCTTTAATCAAATCAACTGCAAACATTATTTGCTCAGGAAATCCAAACAATAATTCTAAAACCATGTTGAAATCTTCTTTAGATAAATCAATTTTATATATATCTAGTAGCTGAGAGAATAGTCTTTTCCTTTCATTTGGATTTAATTCATTTAACTTAACAAAGTAGAATTTATCACCATTAGGACGATTAGAGAAATTAACCTGGTATCTTGAAGCTATACAAAAGATAGGATAGTTACTTTTTTCATATGTCATAATTGTATCTTCAAACCATTTAGTTACTTTTCGTTCATAATTAACTAAGCATCCATCATCGACAATATAGATTAACTCTTTATTTTCATAAGTTGCATTCATAATTTGATGAATTAATTCAATTTTATCATCGATACTCTTATCACTTAAAGATAATAATTTATTTCCAAAATCTATAAAACCTAAATCATTTAATTTTAAAATAAAATCTTCTATAGATACATTTCTATCTAAAAAAATAGATGAAGGTTGATGGGGACAATCAGTTATATTTGTTTTAACTAATGCTTTATGTAAAAAAGTTCTTCTACCTACCCCAGGAATTGAAGATGCAATAACTACTAAAGGTTTTAACTTGTCAAAATCATGTATTCTTTCTTCAAATGCCTCTTGTTCACTATTTCTACCTACAAATAAATTTTGTCTTTTTTTAAGTTGAGGATGCTTAGTCCAACTAATTTCACGTAATTTATTATGTATTTTTTTTGCAGCAACTTGTGCTCTTTTGATAGGCTTAATGTTATAAGTATTCTTTAACCATTGAGGTATTCTTTTATCTTCATAAGTTATACCATCTTCTATAATAATTGGGAAAATTTTACTTATTTGCGACTCATTAAGTCGATTCTTTGCTTCTGTAATTTCTCTTTTTACCCAATCAGAGTTAAGCGCATTATTAGATAAAAACAATACAAATAAATCTGTCTTATCTAATCCTTTTAATATTTCATCTAATGCTTTTTCACCTTCTTCAAAAGTAAATTCATCATAAATAATATTATCTTTACCTAGCCATTCAGCAACTTTACGTACATAAAAATCTTTATCTGAGCTAGAATGAGATAAAAAAGCTCTAATCATAAAATCATCCTTTTTTCTTTTATTATAAATAACTTTGTTATACAATCATATCATATCATTCAAGGAATATTTATTAAATCAATTTTTCATTATTTATTTACTCTTCCATTATTATTGTTAATAAATTTATTTATTCCTATTTTAAATAAATTCAAACCTAAATTTATAAGATATAGTTTAAATAATGTAACTTTAGAACATAAAGAATTATTACAACAAATTCCAAACTATTACAAAGTAAATTTTAACATAGATAATTACTTTGATGAAAAATACAATAAAGTATTTAACCAACTAATTGCAAAAGAGCTAGTTTATATTAAAGACATAAAAACAAATAACTATAATTACCAAACAATAAGTTATATTTTTAATATTATTGAATCAGCAAAAAAAGCCATTAATGAATTAGAAGAAGTTTCAAAAGACAATAGAAAAATTGCTTACTATGAAAAAAATAGTTCTGCATCATTAGATGATTTAGTTAAAGAATATACTAAATTATTGGAAGAACAAGGATATAAAAAACTTTCATTAACTGCTTCAAAGAAAGAGATACGTTTTAAAAGACTTTTGGCAAAATTGAAAAGAGATAAAAGTTTATTTTTTAATTTTTATCTCTTAATATTCAGTCTAAATTCATTAGAAGAATTAAATGTAAAAAAAGATGAAAAAGATATTTTTGAATTACTATTAAATCTATTTGAATTTTATCGAGTTGGACATGCAACCAATCAACAAATTTATAAAAGTGTTGCTATTCAAATTTATGATATTTACAAAAATGAATTTGAAGAAAAAGAACTTCAAGAAATTGTATCTGTATTAATTACTGCTTGTTTTAATTTAGATGAAAACTATTCAAATTTTAATAAAATTGGAGAACAAGAAGTATATATTAAAAATTTAGTTTATAATTTTCCACTATTCGAGCATAATACGAAACTAGCAAAAGAACAAAAAAAACAGATTTTTAGATTTATTACTACAACAAAGAACTTATTTCCGATATTTATTCCAAACTTTTTAAAAAGAAAATATACACATTATTACTTTAATGATTTATTAGAATACTACTATAAAATGGACTCTTTGAACTTTTTCGGTTTTTTACCGAAAAAAAAATAAATTACTTTTTTAACCCTAAAATTATTCCCCTAATCTCAAAATTCTCTATGCAATAATTCCATCACTAATTAGTTAGTCATATAAATTTATATAACAGTAAAGACGTTTACTAAGCTTTCTATTTTAATAATTATAAAAATAGATAAATCCATAAAGGATAAAAAATGATTACTTTAAAAGGTTTACTTTTAAATATTATTCCAGCAACAACCTACAAAAAACAAGGAGAAACTTTAGCTACTCCTGTAAAAGCTAAATTACAAATTTTAGTAGAAAGTAAAAGAGCAAATGGAACATTAGTTAAAGATTTACAAACTATTTCCATTCCAGATGAAAAAATAAATCTTTATACAGACAAGATTTCAAAAGAGGTTTCCGTAGAAGTAGGAATCATTTCAAAACAATTTAGTTTCTATGGTGTCTAAGAGAAAATAAAACTTTGTCTGAGCGCCGTCGAAGAAAAGTTTTATTTTTCTCGTGACAATAAAAAAGAAAAGGGGTATTTAGTAATACCCCTTACTAAAACACTCAAAAGGAAAAAAGATGGATGTTATTAAAAAAACATTTGGTATTGATTCACTTTATTTCTTCTTTGAAACCAATGAAAACTATGATGATTTATTTTTAGAAATTCTTGACCAATTAGAAGAGATAAAAGATAAGTTTGAAAAAAGAGATATTGAATTTGAGAATAAAGATTTAACAATATCAATAAATGATATTCAATTATCTTATCTTGGAAAACAAGAGGGCTTTTATTGGTTTAAAGATTCAAATGAATTTTTTAGAATTGGATTTAAAGATAAATATAAAAACAGAGGATTAAATGATATTAGAGTACAGCTTCAAGGAAATGGTATTTATACTTTTGGTATTAGTTCTATTATTGAATTACTCAAAGACTCTCTAAAAGAAGTTATAAGCGATTATATACCAGTAACAAGAGCAGATTTAAACTGCTTTATACAATATGATTTTTCATTTGTAAAAAAAGATATGTTTAGCACTAGAAAAAGAAAATATTCCACTATTAATGAAATTGGAGATGCAAATACAACTCAAACTTTATATGTTGGAAAAGAGCCTTTTAAATTAAGGCTTTATAATAAATCATTGGAACTAAAAAAATCTAAAAAATTTGAAGTTATGAATGAATACTTTTTAAATAATGACTTTGATTTAGAACAAACAATTTTTAATATTGAGTTTCAAATGAATAGAGGTCATTTAAAACAATATAACATAAATACAATAGATGATTTACTATGTAATGCTAAAAATCTTTTTCAAAGTGCTATGGATGATATTAGATTACTAGATGTTGATTCAGTATCAAATGAAAGACTTATAAATAATAAATATCAAGCAGAAACTCATCCTCTATGGGAAGAGATTAAAAATGAATATGATTTAAAAGAGTTTTTACAAACTGTAATTCCATTAGAGAGATTAAAAAGAAAAATATCTGTTTATGATGAAAATAAATTTGAATATGAATATATATCACTAATTAGAAAAGCATATATAAATAATCTAACTTTAGATGATGAACATTTAACAAGTTTATATTTTAAAGCAAAAGAATCTCTTAAAAAAACAACTACGCAAAAAGAACTAAAAAAAGATTATATTGAAGTTGATATTGTAGATGAAAATACAAATAAAAAAGAGAACTTTAGATTGTTAAATAGTGGAGAATTAATTAAACCTCTTAGAACTGAAACTGTTGCTAATTTATCTGATTATGAATTACTTGTTTACTTAGATAAAACAAGTGAGAAACAACACTTATCAATAAGAGATAATCAGATTTATACGGTTGCTTATAATGAAGCTAAAAAGAGAAATTTATTGCTTGATATTAGTTCGAGTGAGGCACTAAGATGATTGATATGGAAAATATAAATCTAATTAAATCAATAGCCCAAGACATAGAAACAATAAAAAAATCTTTATCTTCAATCCAAGTAAAAAGATGGCTAAATACAAATGAGACTGCAAAATATTTAGGATATTCAAAAGATAGAATATACAAATTAAAAGAAGATGCTTTTATTGAAAATTTACATTTTTATAAAAAAACTGGTAAGATTCTGTTCGATAGAGTTGCGATTGATGATTGGGTAGTTGGAAAGGAAAACAATGACCTTATTCAGTCGAAACGACACATTGTGGATAACATTTTATCATCAATCAAAAAGATATAAACGTAGTTTAGATTTAATTGATACAAAGACAAATAGAAAGTTAGCACAACAAAAATTAATACCTGAAATTCAGTATAAATTGAATTCAGGTGAGTTCTTTAAAAATGAAATAAAAATACCTATTGTTGATGAATTTGTTCAAAAATCATTTAAAATACATAAATCAAGAAGAAAACCATCAACTCATTTAGATTACTATAATGGATACTTTAATCATATTCAAGAAAAGTTTGGGAAGAAATATTTAAATGAAATTAAACCATCGGATATTGAACTATGGCAAAACTCTTTATTAGAAAAAGGTTTAAGTCCTAGAAGAATAAAAACGCTAAGAACTATATTTACAACAATGTACTCTGATGCAATAAAAGATGGTGTTGTAAATGTTAGCCCCTTAACTATGGTTAGAGTTCCTAAAGCACAAAAAGTAGAAATTAAACCTTTTTCATTAGATGAAATAAAACTATTAATATCTAATGCCGAAGGACAAATAAAAAACTTTTTGGCACTTGCTTTTTTTAGTGGTATGAGAAGCGGAGAAATGATTGGTCTTAGATGGAGTGATATTAATTTTGAAAAGAATGAAATATCAATAACGAGAGCTATAAAAATGGGAGAAATATCAACTCCTAAAACTGAAAATAGTATGAGAGTTATTGATATTATAAGTTATCTACACCCTTATCTAAAAACCCAATTTGAAGTTACTGGAAATAAAAAGAGCTATGTATTTTTAAATGATAAAGATGAACATTTTTATGATATTAAAAGAATAAGAGAAACCCATTGGAGAAAACTTCTAAAAAATTGTGGTTTTGAATATAGACCTATATATCATACTAGACATACTTTTGCAACTATTATGATAGAACATAATGAAGATATTCTTTGGGTTTCAAATATGCTCGGTCATACAGACTCAACAATGACACTTTCTAAATATGCAAGATATATTAAAAGAGAGAATGTAAAAAGAGCTCAATTTCTATTATAAAAATTTCAAAATGGGCACAGCTAATGGGCACACACAGACAATCAATTTTTTAACTACAAGCACCTATATAATAGGATATTTCTAGCATGACTCAAATCACAAAAAATGATTATTTTGAACTGTTTTGGGCACAAGTTAAAACATCTGTTTTTAAAAGTAAAAATGCTTATATTAAATATTTTTTCATTGAACTGTAGGAAATATTATAAAGAAAAGATGATTTTGGGCACAATTTGGGCACATTAAGGATAATTTAATTCTATAAAGTCGATTTTATGGGATTTTCTTTGAAGTGGCTCCGGCACCAGGATTCGAACCTGGGACCAAATGATTAACAGTCATCTACTCTACCGCTGAGCTATGCCGGAACTTAAAAAGGTTTTATTTTTTGAAAATTTATAAATGGCTCCGGCACCAGGATTCGAACCTGGGACCAAATGATTAACAGTCATCTACTCTACCGCTGAGCTATGCCGGAATCTATAAATTTAAACATTAAAAAAGAAGTTATGGCTCCGGCACCAGGATTCGAACCTGGGACCAAATGATTAACAGTCATCTACTCTACCGCTGAGCTATGCCGGATTTTGACTTCATCTTTAATGGGTTGGAATTATAGTAAAAAAAAGCTTTAATGTCAAGGCAGAAAAACTATTTCTGTAAATTTTTATAAAATTCAACTCCACTGCTATTTACAATGGTTATTATCTTGCTTTTTATTAAGTCATTTAAAGTTGTTTTTGATTGATTATCAAACATATTTTCTATGTCTTCAGCGGTTAATGGTCTTCTTTTTAACATCTTAATTATTTCATCTTCTGAGTATGTTTGTATAGATTTTGGTCTATTTTTATAAACAATATTTACATTGATATTTTTAAACTCACTAGCAACATTTTCTAAAAATTCGTAAGTTACAGGTTTCACCTCATAAGCTGGTGGTCTGTCGATTGTACCTATATCTACTCTTTTAGGCTTAATTTGATTTATCGCTTCATTAAGCAACGCTATCTCTTCTATTTTGTCATTTAAATCTTTTACAAATAAAATCTCTAATACTAAATCATTTTTTGTTTGTTTTGAAAAATCTATCATCGCAGGAACAATTTTTTGTGTTTCAACACTACTATTTACCCTATCAAGTTTTTTGAAACATTTTTCACTTATACAATCAAGTGATAGTTTTACAATATCAATTTTTAAAAGAGCATCATAAATCTCTTTTTTATATATGGTACTTCCATTTGATAAAATTAGAGTTTTTGTATTTGCTTTGATTTTATTGATTTCATTTATCAGTTCGTCTAATTTGGGATATAAAGTTGGTTCACCATTTGCTGTTAGTGTTATAACATCTATTTTAGGATGCGTTTTAAAACTATTTTTAATCTCGTTAATAATATTTTCAACACTTGGATATTCATCCATTTTATCAACTGTTTTAGCGCCTTCTAATTCACAATATAAACAATCAAAATTACACTGTTTTTTCCCTGGAGATAAATCAATACCTAAAGATATACCAAATCTTCTTGAGGGAATTGGTCCAAAAATAATAGAATTTGAATATGACATGATTTTTTCTTTCTGATAGTAATAAGTGAGAGAATTCTCACTTATTTTTGATTAGATTATTTTTTACTTACTCTTTGACACTCTTTTACAAAGTGAATCGCATTTTCAACTGGAACATCTGGTAATATCCCATGTCCAAGGTTAAAGATATGTCCCTCACCTTGCATTATATTTTGTAAAGCTTCAACACATTTTGTTGTTTGTTCTTTTGAATATAATCTACATGGCTCCATATTCCCTTGAAGTACATACTTACTTCCTAGTTTTTCCTTAGCAAGTGCCATAGGAGTTCCCCAATCCACACCAAATACATCAAAGTTTCCATAAACTTTATCTAAGAATGCTGGAATTCCTTTTGGGAACATAATTACTGGAATGTGTGGATATTTTTCTTTTAAATATTCTGAAATTTCAACCATATATTTCCATGAAAATTCATCATACATAGAAGGTTCAATTGCAGATGCCCAAGAATCAAAAATTTGAACAACATCAATACCTGATTGAATTTGTTTTTCCATATAAAATTTTACAACTTCAGTTACTTTTTTTAATATCTTGTGTAAAAGTTCAGGATTTGAATACATCATCTTTTTACAAAGATTATATGTTTTTGTTCCTTGACCTTCAATCATATAAGTAGCAAGCGTCCAAGGAGCTCCTGTGAACCCAATAAGTGCTTTATCTTCTGGTAATCTTTGTTTTAAAATTTTAATTGTTTCATAAACATAAGTTAATTTATCAGCAGCTGCTTCTCCACCAAGTAAAGCATCAACATCAGCTTCATTTACAATTGGGTCTTTAAAGATTGGACCTTCACCTTTGATAAAATCAAGGTGCATTCCCATTTCATTTGGAACTACTAAAATATCTGAAAATAAAATTGCAGCATCAACACCTACAATATCAAGTGGTTGAATAGTAACCTCAGCAGCAAGTTCAGGATTATGACAAAGATTTAAAAAGTTTCCAGCTTGAGCTCTAACTTTCATATATTCAGGAAGGTATCTTCCTGCTTGTCTCATCATCCAAACTGGCGTATATGGAGTTGGTTTTCTAAAACATGCATCAACAAAGATTTTTGACATTTTTTACCTTTTTAATGTTTTCCAACTTTACCTAAAAAGTAAAGTCCTACAGATAATATTCCAATTGATAAAGCAAAATATAACATTTGCAATGCACCATCATAATTTGTATGCAATACCTTTTGGAAAAAACTAACAATTAAAACCATTACAATAACTTTTGCAATTTTATCTTTTAATTGATCTAGTGAATTAATAGCTAAGATATTATTTCCAGCTGATGTTTCTTCTGCTGCATCAATTTTTGAGATAAATAGTTCATATAAACCAAATGCAAAAATCAACATAACAACAGCAATTAGATATAAATCAACTGCCCCAATAATTTTACTTACTATCTCTTCATGAAAATTTTCAGGATGTAATCCATTTAAATATACATTTAACGTATAAGTCAGAACTTCAAAAATATCTTTTGAAGCTACAACAAAAAGTATTATAGCTCCAATAAGTCCAAAAATAACGGGAAGTAAGACAAAAAGTCTTGCTTTCCACATTACATTTTCAAAGATTTTTTCTAACATTAGATGTTATTTTCTAGGTCAGCCCATTTAAGAGCAATTCTTACTGCATTTGTTGCAGCCCCTACTCTTACTTGATCAGCTACATTGAAATAGTGAATCATATTTGAAGCATAAATATCTTTTCTAATTCTTCCAACATATGTAATATCTGTATCTGTTGAAATAATTGGCATTGGATATTTTTTATTTGGTAAATCATCAATAACTTCTACATTTTCAAAGTTATTTAATACTTCTCTTACTTTTTCTAAATCAACATCTACACCATCATTAAATGTAACTGTAATTGATTCACTATGAGATCTTAGAACTGGAACTCTTACGCAAGTTGCTGCAATTTGCATATCTTTATGCATAATTTTTTGAGTCTCTTTTACCATTTTCATCTCTTCTTTAGTAAATCCATTATCCGTAGCAACGTCAATTTGAGGAATTACATTTAAAGCAATTTGATGTGGAAAAGCTTTTATTTCTGCTTCATCTAGTGTAAATGAGAAAAATGCTTGCATTTGTTTTACAAGTTCTTCCATACCAGTTTTTCCAGCACCAGAAACTGCTTGATAAGTTGAAACATCAACTCTTTTAATTCCATATAATTCATCAAGAGGTTTTAAAGATAAAACCATTTGAATAGTTGAACAATTTGGGTTTGCAATAATTCCTGATTCTCTCCATAATGCTATATCTTCTGGATTTACTTCAGGTACAACTAAAGGAACTGTTGGATCCATTCTAAAGTGACTTGTATTATCAATTACAACAGCTCCAGCTTCTACTGCAAATTTTGCAAATTTTTCAGAAACGCTTCCACCTGCACTAAAAAATGCAATTTCAACATCATTTTCTTCAAAACAAGTTTCAGTTAATTCTAAAACTGTAATCTCTTTATTTTTATATTCAACTTTTGAACCAGCACTTCTTGAACTAGCTAAGGGTATTAATTTATTAATAGGGAAATCATACTCTTCTAAAACTCTAAATAATTCTTCCCCAACTGCACCAGTAGCTCCAACAACTGCAACATTAAACTTTCTCATCTTTCTATTCTTCCTCACCTTTTTCTAAATTATCATCTTCTAAATCTATTACATCTAATAAAGTTGGTGTTTTATTTGATTCATGATCAATTATAATTGATTCTAAGATTTCACCATCTTCTGTATATCTAATAATATTTCCATTTTCATCTAGTTCTATCTCTTCATCCTCTTTTGGACATTTAGCAATTGATACAACTTTATCATTTTTATCTACATTTACAATAATTACACCAGCTGTATTTCTTCCAGCTTTTCTAATTGATTGCATATCAACTCTAATCATTTTTCCAATTGAAGTTAATAACATTAAATCTTGTGTATCATCAACTAAAACTTCTCCTACAACATTACCAGTTTTTGGAGATAGTTTCATAGAAATAACACCAGAACCTGCTCTATTTGTAAGTCTATACTCTTCGACAGTTGTTCTTTTTCCAATACCTTTTTCAGACACAGTTAAAAGTTCTTGTTCTTCATTACTTACAACATCAGCATCTACAACGAAGTCAATATCATGTTTAAACTTGATACCTCTAACTCCTCTTGTACTTCTTCCTTGATCTCTTGTTTTTTCAATTTCGAATCTAATACATTGTCCCATGCTTGTGAAAATCATTAAATATTGAGTTTCAACATCTGCAATTTTTGCTGTTACAATTTCATCTAAATCATCAAGAACAATCGCTCTTACACCATTTGATCTAATATTTGAGAACTCACTTAATGAAGTTCTTTTTATAATTCCATTTCTTGTGAAGAATACTAAAGATTTAGATTCATCAAAATCAGGAGTTGGAATAATTTCCATAATTTTTTCATCAGGTCTTAAGTTAATTAAGTTAACAACTGCTTTACCTTTTGCAGTTCTACTTCCTTCTGGAATTTTGTAAACTTTTAACCAATATAATTGACCCATATTTGTAACAAACATTAAAGTATCATGAGTATTACTTACAAAGAATTTCTCAATAAAGTCATCATCGTGAGTAGTCACTGCAACTTTACCTTTTCCACCACGTCTTTGTTTTTCATAAGATTTGATTGGAACTCTTTTTACATAACCATTATGTGTAATTGTAACAACCATTGGCTCATTTGGAATTAAATCTTCAATATCAATTTCGTCATAAGAGTCTTCAATATCAGTTCTTCTATCACTTGCAAATCTTTCTTGAATATCAGTTAATTCTTCTTTAATGATTTCATTTAATTTCTCTTCAGATTTTAAAATAGATTCAAGTTCTGCAATTAAAATCATTAATTCTTGATATTCAGCTTCTAATTTATCCCTTTGAAGACCAGTTAATCTTCCAAGTCTCATATCTAGAATAGCTTGAGATTGAATTGGACTTAAACCAAATCTATTTTGTAAACTATCTTTTGCTTCTTGATCATTTGCACTTGCTCTAATGATTTTTACAACTTCATCAATATTGTCTAAAGCAATTTTTAAACCTTCTAAAATATGAGCTCTAGCTTTTGCTTTTTCTAAATCAAAAATAGTTCTTCTAATAATTACAGTTTTTCTATGTGATAAGAAAACAGTTAATAATTGAGGTAATGTAAATACTTTTGGCTCTTTGTTATAAACAGCTAAAAGAATAATTCCAAAAGTAGTTTCCATTGGAGTTGATTTGTATAAGTTGTTTAAAACTATTTCGCTCATTGCATCTTTTTTAAGTTCAATTACAACTCTAATACCTTCTCTATCAGATTCATCTCTAACTTCTGAAATACCATCAATTTGTTTATCTTTTGCAAGGTTTGCAATAAGTTCAATTAGCCTTGATTTATTAACTTGATAAGGTAATTCATCAAGAACAATAATCTCTTTTTTACCTCTTGTTTCAATATGATGTTTAGCTCTAATTCTAACTCTTCCTCTACCTGTATTATATGCATCAATAATACCTCGTCTACCAAAGATTGTTCCACCTGTTGGGAAATCTGGTCCTTGAATAAATTGCATTAATTCATCAGCAGTTGCTTCTGGATTATCAATTGTGTATAAAACTGCATTTAATAATTCAGTAATATTATGTGGAGGAATTTTTGTAGCCATACCAACAGCAATACCTTCACTTCCATTTAGAAGTAAAGTTGGAACTCTTGTTGGAAGAACTGAAGGTTCTTTCATAGTATCATCATAGTTTGGAGTAAAGTTTACAGTATCTTTATCTAAATCTCTTAAAACTTCTTCAGCTATTTTTGTCATTCTAGCTTCTGTATATCTCATAGCAGCTGCGCTATCTCCATCAATAGAACCGAAGTTTCCTTGACCATCTACAAGTGGTGCTCTCATTGAGAAAGTTTGTGCCATTCTTACAAGTGCATCATAAACAGAAGTATCACCATGTGGGTGATATTTACCGATAACATCTCCAACAATTCTTGCTGATTTTTTATAAGCAGATTTAGAAGTAATATTTAAATCGTGCATTGCAAATAAAATTCTTCTGTGTACTGGTTTTAAACCATCTTTTGCATCTGGTAATGCTCTACCTATAATAACACTCATTGAGTAATCTAAATAAGAAGCTTTAACTGAGTCTTCAATATTTATGTCTATAATATCTTGATTTTCGAAAAGGTTTTCCATAAAAAAAGGCCTTTGTAATATAAAATTGATTTATTATATCTAAAATGCGCTTAGCATAAGTTGTAATAAAATTTATAAAAATAAAAATATAAAAAAAGGGGACAAAAGCCTAAACTTTCATCCCCTTAAATTTTTTAGTTAACTAAAAAATTAATTTTCACCCTTAAATTTTACAATCATTGAGTAAATTTCATCTTTTAACTTTAACTTCTCTTTTTTCTTAGCTTCAATCTCAAATTGGTCAGCATGTGATTCTTCTAGTTTTGCAATAACATCATCTAACTCATTATGTTTTTCAAAAAGTTTATGAAAGTGTCCATCTTTTTGTTTTAACTCTGTAATTACATCTCTGTATTCGTGAAACATTTTGCATCCTATGTATTTAATTTTTTGGGATTATACTATCTAAGTACTTAATTTTTTGTAAAAAGTTATTTATTAGCTTCTATAATCTGCATTAATTTCAACATATTTATAACCTAAATCACACCCATAAGCTGTGAATTTACCTTCACCTAAACCAATATCACAAATAATTTTATATTTATCTTTTTTTAATACTTCAGCAGCTTTTGCTTCAATTGTTGCATCAAAACAGATTTCACCTTTATTAAAAACAACTACATCATTATAAGAAATTACTAATTTCTCATCATCACAATCAATTCTTGAAGCACCAATAGTTGAAGCAATTCTTCCAAAGTTTGGATCTTCTCCAAAAAGTGCAGTTTTTACTAATAATGAATTTGATAAAGCTTTTGCAGCAATCATAGCTTGTTCATCTGAAACAGCATTTATAACCTCAAATGCAGCAACTTTTTTTGCACCCTCACCATCTGCTACCATTAACATAGCCATATCATGCATAACAAGTCTTAAAACTTCTCTAAATGCTTCTTTATTATAAGCATTTGAATTACCATTTGATAACACCATTACTGTGTCATTTGTAGATGTATCACCATCAACTGAAATTGCATTAAAAGTAGTTTCACTATTTACTTTTAAAGCTTCCATAATGTCAGCATAAGGAGCAGCAGCATCAGTACAAATAAAACAAAGCATTGTTGCAAGATTTGGATTTATCATTCCAGCACCTTTTGCAACGGCACCTATTTTAAAAGAAGTTCCATCTTCAAGTTTTACTTCATACATACAAGTTTTAGGATACGCATCTGTTGTCATAATAGCACGACTAAGATTCTCACCATTTTTAGAACTTAAATCAAATCTTTTTGCACCTGCAACAATTTTTTCAATAGGTAATGGATTTCCAATAACACCAGTTGAGCTCATAATTGGATTTACTAAACCAAAATCTAATTGAGAAAATAGTGTATTGATATTTTCAATACCTTTTTTTCCTGTTAGTGCATTTGCATTTTTTGAATTTATTAAAACAAAGTTTGTTTTAAAATCTTCGCCATATTGTAAAAAATGTTTTAATGGAGCTGCTTGAAATCTATTTTCTGTAAAAATAGCTCCGACAGTACATGGCTTATCACTATAGATAAATCCTAAATCATTATTTCCATTTGGCTTAAGTCCTGCATGAATTCCATCACAATAAAATCCATCTATTTGATCTATATAGCCTTTGATTGGTAAAATAGTAAACATAATTTTATATATCCTCTGGTTTTTTAGTTAAATTTATAATTCTTTTCGCTCTTACAATACCTTTTTGAGAACCAACCAACAATAATTTACAATTTGCATTTATTGGTAATGTTCCCTTTGGCATTTGAATAAACTTTCCATTTACTTCTGTAATTCCAATAATTGAAACTTTTAATCTATCTCTTAAATGTAAATCTTTTATCTCTCTATCAACTACCCATGAATCTTCATTTACAAAAACTTCTTCCATATCTATTGGAGTATCTCTTTTATATAAAAATTCATCAAGAACATTTTCCATATCAGGTCTTATGGCCATAGCACTTACTCTTTTTGCCATAAGTGATGGAGTTGCTACAACTTTATCAGCTCCAAGTTTTTTAAGTCTGATTTTTTCATTTTGTGTTTCTGCATTTGAAATAATTAAAAAAGGATTTCTTCCTAACTCTTTTTCATAAAGTCTAACTGATGCGATTAGAGTAATATTATCTGAAATATTTTTTGATAAAGAGATAGCACCCTTTGCAGAACTTAAATGAGATTTTAAAAAAGCTACCTCTTTATAAGGTTCTTCTTTTACAAAATATGGATAATTGTTCTCTTTAGCAATTTCTTCAAGATCTTCTCTTGGATCCACTACAACAAAAGGAATATGATTTTCTCTGAATTGACGAGCAAGTTGCGCTGTATATTCATTATGATAACAAATCACAAAATGTCTTCTTAATCTTGCTATTTTATAAAGCATTTTTCTCTCCCGTAATAATACTAATAAAGAACCGTTTGCTATAACATCAATTACGATACCCACAGAAAAAGTAAGAGTAGCAAAACCTGCTAACATCAAACATACAGTAAATACAATTCCTTGATTACTGAAATTTGCTTCATTTAATGCACCAAATCCTGTTGTAGTAAATGTATAAGCTGATTGAAAAATGGCATGCATAATTGAATAATCTTCAATGTAAACATAACCTAATGTTCCTATCATCATTACAGACTGAATTAGAATTAATGGTAATCTAAAAGGTTTTAATTGTGAATATATTAAGGGATTTAAATCGTATTGAGGTTTGGCTGTTCTTATTTCCCAGCCAATAGCCTTTTTTACTTTAGTAAAGATGCTCATGAAAGCACTTTTCTAGAGCCTTCTTATGAGTGTTTTTTAAGAGTTCTTAACTCTTTTGCAGAAACTTTTAACTTAGTTGTAGTTCCATCTTCTAGTGTAACTCTAACTGTTCTAATGTTTGGTAAAAATCTTCTTTTAGTTCTGTTTTTAGCATGACTTACGTTGTTTCCAGACATAGGTCCTTTTCCAGATATTGCGCATCTTCTTGACATTTGTATTCCTTCTATAGTGAAAAATATTTGCGTATTGTATCTTATTTTTCTTAAGTTAAATTTAAACATTCTCTAGTATATGATTAATTTTCACTAAATTATTCTCAAGTGTAAACTCTAAAGCCAATTTTCTATTTTGTTTTTTTATCTTCTTTAAGTCATTTTCACCTTGCAAAATTGCATCAATTTTAAAAGCTGCACTTGAATCTGTGGGACTATCCAATGAAGCAAAAACATCTAAGATTTCCTTTGCATCATTATCTATACTTAAAAAAACAACACACTTACAAAACATAGCTTTTAAAATATTTGTTGAAAAAGATTTATTATAAGTTGGCAATAAAAATATATCAGAAGCTAAAAATAAATCATTAATATTTGCATAATCTTCAAGTAAAACTATTCTATCTTGTAATTTTTGATATTTTGGAAGTTGAAATTGCAAAGCTGCAATCTGTTTTTTTTCAGCTGCAATTATAATTTTGAAATCTTGGTATGTCAAAGAAGAACAAATATCTAAGAACTCTTTAACACCTGAAGATTTTATATTTTTAGCAGTAAAAAAGATAATTTTATTTGTTAAATCAATTTGTAACTCTTCACAAATTTTTGATTTTACCTCTTTTATTTTTTTATATTCAACATTTATACTTGGGTAAATTACTTTTATTTTTTCATGGGAAATTTTAGTTTTTGCTATTATTTGATTCATTGAAGCAAAAGTATTTGTTATTGTAATTTTTGAATTTCTGATATTTTCAATAGATTTGTCATCTAAACTTCCTGAATGAAAATATACATCTGCATATTTTTTCTTTGAAAAAAGGTTTATAAAGAAATTTCCTTCTTTTAAAACCTCTATATTTGATTGTTTTGAAAGTTCTTCTATTAGAATACTTTTTGTTTTATATGAAATTGTTGTTTTTGTCATTGGTACTTTCTAATTACAAAATAATTTTATTATACTCAAAAGTGCTTTATGATAATATTTTAAGAGCTAAATATAAAGGATTTATCATTTCAAATTTAAATAAAAGAATCATTTTTCTAGATAGAGATGGTGTAATAAATCATGATTATGGTTATGTAAGCCAAATTGAAAAATTTGAATTTATTGATGGTGTTTTTGATGCTTGTAGATATTTTACAGATTTAGGTTATGAAATTATTATTATTACTAACCAATCAGGAATAGGAAGAGGATATTTTTCAATAAATGATTTTCAAGAACTTACGAATTGGATGATAAATGAATTTAAAAAAAATAATGTAAATATACTAAAAGTGTATCATTGTCCTCATGCTCCTGATGAGAATTGTGATTGTAGAAAACCAAAAATAGGAATGATTCAACAATCCTTAAATGACTTTAATATAGATTTACAAAATTCTTGGCTAATTGGAGATAAGAAAAGTGATATAGAAACTGCAATAAATGCAAATATTTTAAATAAAATATTAATCTCACAAGATAAAAATAATTCTGAATTTTCAAATATTGCAAGTAATTTAATAGATACAATAAACATAATTAAAAATTAAGGTTAATAATGAAGTATACTGATATAAATTTTAATAAAAAGAGTATTTTAATAACGGGTGGAGCTGGATTTATAGGTTCTAATCTTGCATTTTATTTTCAAAACAATTATCCTAAATGTAAAATTATAGTTCTAGATTGTTTTAGAAGTGGTGAAACTTTTTCTAATGGAAATTTAAAAAGCTTTGGTCATTTTAAAAATCTTTTAGGTTTTAAAGGCATTGTAATAAGTGGAGATATAAACGATAAAAAATTATTAAAAAATTTAGAAAAAAACTATAAATTTGATTACATTTTTCATCAAGCCGCTATTTCGGATACAACAGTTAGCGAGCAAGATTTAATGATAAAAACAAATGTTAATGCTTATGAAAATTTATTAAAAATTGCAATCAATCACAAAGCCAATATGATTTATGCATCAAGTGCAGCTACTTATGGTGATAGTGATAGATTTGAAGTGGGATATGAGTCACCAAATAATGCTTATGGTTTTTCAAAAGTTATGATGGATAATATTACTTATGAATATCTAAAAAAAGATTTAGATATTTCTATTGTTGGATTAAAATATTTTAATGTTTATGGTCCAAGAGAATTTTATAAAAATAAAACAGCTTCTATGATTGTTCAATTTGGGCATCAAATTTTAAAAGGTTTAACACCTAAACTTTTTGAAGGTAGTGATAAAATTCTTAGAGATTTTATTTATATAGATGATATTATTCAAGCAAATATCAAAGCTTGTAAACCTAAAAAATCTGGTATTTATAATGTGGGAACAGGGAAAGCTAGAAGTTTCGAAGATATAGTAAATATTTTACAGAATGAACTAGAAATTGACAATGGAAAAGAGTATATACCAAATCCATTTATCGGACAATATCAATTTTTTACCCAAGCAAATATTGATTTAACTATCGAAAATCTTAATTATCAACCAAAATTTGAGATGGAAGATGGAATCAGAGCATATATCTCTGAAATAAAAAGATTATTCAAAGAAGAAGTTAAATAAATGATTGATTTTAAAAATAAAAATCCTAAAATATTAGTAATTGGTGATTTAATGATTGACCATTACTTATGGGGAAAATGTGAGAGAATTTCACCAGAAGCTCCTGTTCAAGTAGTAAATATAGATAAAGAGAGTTCTGTTTTAGGTGGAGCTGGAAATGTTATAAATAACCTTAGAGCACTTGGCTCGAAAGTAGATGTTTTAAGCGTGGTAGGAGATGATTTAGTAGCGAGTGAACTTGAAGGTTTATTAAAAGATATCGAAGTTCAATCAAATATGCTAATCATTGAAGAAAATAGAAAAACATCTAAAAAAAGTCGTTTAATAGCTTCTCAACAACAAGTTCTTCGATATGATAATGAAAGTATTGAAGATATTTCAAAAAATAGTGAAAAAGAGATAGTTAATAAATTAAATGCAAATATTTTAAATTACGATGTTATTATACTTTCAGATTATGGAAAAGGCATTTTAACAACAAAATTAACACAAGAGATTATTTCTATTTCAAATAAAAATAAAATAAAAGTTTTTGTTGATCCAAAAGGTAAAGATTATAGTAAATACAAAGGTGCTTATACTCTAACACCAAATAAAAAAGAGGCAATTGAAGCCACATCAATAACTATTAAAGATAATGAAACTTTAGAAAAAGCCATCAAAAAATTAAAAATTGAATGTAATTTAGAAGTTTCACTTATTACCCTTAGTGAAAGTGGAATTGCAATTTTTGATGATAAACTTAGAATAAAACCAACAGTTGCTAGAGAAGTTTATGATGTAACAGGAGCTGGAGATACGGTAATTGCTTCTATTGCATTTGCAATTGCAAATGATATGAAAATTGATGATGCAATACAATTTGCCAATCTTGCAGCTGGTGTTGTTGTAGGGAAAATAGGAAGTGCAACTGCAACTCTTGATGAAATTTATGAATATGAATCAAGTTTAAATAAATCAAACTCATCTTCTCATATTAAATCATTTGAAGAGATTGAAACACTAGCTAAAAAGCTTCATGCTAAAGGCAAAAAAATCGTATTTACAAATGGATGTTTTGACATTTTACATGCAGGTCATGTTAAATATCTAGAAGAAGCAAAAAGTTATGGAGATATTTTAATTTTAGGATTAAATGCTGATAGTTCAGTAAAAAAACTAAAAGGGCCAACAAGACCAATCAATACACAAGATGATAGAGCTTATATTTTAGCTTCATTAGAATCAGTTGATTATGTAGTGATTTTTGAAGAAGAAACACCTTATGAACTAATAAAATTAGTGCAACCACATATTTTAGTAAAAGGTGGGGATTACGAAGGTAAAGATGTTGTTGGGCAAGATATAGCTCAAGAGTTAAGACTTGTTCAATTTGTAGATGGAAAAAGTACAACTAAAATAATCCAAAGGATTCAAAATAATGAAACATACAATTAAAAATGAATTATTATCTCATCTAGAAGTTATAAATCTTACAATTGAAACTATGCCTGAAAAGCTAGAACTAGCTTCTTTATTAGTTGTAGAAACATTAAAAAATGGTAATAAAGTTCTTTTATGTGGAAATGGTGGAAGTGCAGCAGATGCTCAACATATTGCAGCTGAACTTACAGGTAGATATAAAAGTGAGCGAAGAGGATTACCAGGAATTGCATTAACAACAGATACAAGCGCATTAACAGCTATTGGGAATGACTATGGATATGATAGAGTTTTTGATAGACAAGTTGAAGCACTTGCAAATAAAGGTGATTTAATTATTGGTATTAGTACAAGTGGTAATAGTAAAAATATTGTTTCAGCATTAAAACTTGGACGTGAGTTAGGTTGTAAAACGCTAGGATTTTCGGGGCGTGATGGAGGAGCTATGAATGAAGTATGTGATATAAATCTTATTGTACCTTCAAATAATACTCCAAGAATCCAAGAGATGCATATATTATTTGGGCATACTATTTGTCAGATTGTTGATGATGAATTGAGTTAATATAAATATTAATTCAATTCCTCTGCTATTTTTGTTGTAATTATATCTGATGCTTTATAACTCCAATGAGCATCATCTATATAAAAAATATCTTTCTCTTTTTCTTCTACTTTTTTACTTAAAATATCTTTTGTATCTACAAAAATATAGTTTTTATCTAACTTCCTATAAATATCAAAAAATGAATCTTTTGGATATTTATTTTTTACAATATAAGGATAATACAAATCATATTTGTTAACAGCTGGCATAAAAATAAGTTTTATATCTTTTTTTGCTAAAAGATTTGATAATAAATTTAGATTGTGATTAACAGTTTTTAAATTGTCCTCACTAATTTTTCTTAAATATCCTACATCATTTTTATAAAAAATAAAATCTTTATTCTCTAAAGAAAAATAATAGTCATTTAATTTAAATTTATGAACAAAAGAAAAGAATGCTTTATCTGAAAAATTATATAAAATATTATAAGCAATAAATTTAAAATTTCCAGTATTTATAAATGAAACATCTGGTAAAAGATTTTCTCTTTTTTCTTCATCTTTTGTATTAAATTTGTAAATCTCTCTGATTTCATCCATAGAGATTGTTTTTGATGTATCTAAATCAAATGAGAATCTATCAATAATCCCCCATTGAACACACTCTATTAAAATATATTTAACTTTTGTCTTTTCCAAAAAACCACTATTATATAAATATACAATCGTTTCTAAAGAGTTTCTTGAGTTTGGCAGATTGTATAAATTTAAAATATTTAAATCTAATTTTGTTGCTAAGTAATCTTGGTAATATTTATTTTCACCACCAGCTCCACCATTTGAAAAAGAGTCTCCTATGGTTATCATATCAATATCTTCAATGTTATAACTATTTGTATCTAACATTTTTTTATCTAAAGTACGTAAATCTTTTCTTTCAAAATTCAAGTGAGATAGATAGGACATTCTTGATAAATCACCAGTATATTTATCTGAATTATTTGTCAAAATGTCTTTTGTAAAAAAATTCCAAATAACTAAATTTATAATCACAAAAATTGAAATAGCTAGAAAAAATATTTTGCTAAACTTTTTATATATCATCAAAATATCCTTAAAAATTAAAATATAAAAATTCAGAAACCCTTGACATATTCAAGATTGTTCCTATAAATAATGTTATTAAAAATAATAAACTTATCAAATTAAATTTAAATATTTTCGAATATTCAACAACATTTTTTGATAATAAAACCACAAGAATTCCAGCAATAATAAAAGAAAAAGGTGTACTACCAAAAATCAATTTACCAAATAAATCTGGATTATTTGCAATTATTGGCTTAAAAACTTTTATATTATATAAAAGTTTATCCGAAATAACAACGCCATTAAGCCCAATCATCCCACCTAAAACCTTAACCGCATCATCCCACTCTTTTGCTCTAAAAAATACCCATGCTACATTTACAAAGTTAAAAGTAATAAACCACGCTAACCAAGTCCACATCTTAAATCCAAGGTTTGACCAAAGTCTATGAATTACTAGTGCTATTCCGTGTAGAAATCCCCAGAACAAAAATGTCCACCCTGCTCCATGCCAAAATCCACCTATTACGAAAGTAGCTAGAAGATTTGAGTATGTTCTAAAGCTTGATATTTTATTCCCACCCAATGGAATATAAATATAATCTCTCAAAAATCTTGAAAGAGTTATATGCCATCTTCTCCAGAAATCTTGTATATTTCTTGCTTTATATGGAGAATTAAAGTTAATAGGTAGTTTTATATTAAACAACAGTGAAATACCTATTGCCATATCCGTATATCCTGAAAAATCAAAATACAATTGGAATGTATAAGAGAGACTTGTTGCCCATGCTTCGAAAAGATTTAAAGTTATTGCTGTATCAAATCCAGTATTTGCCCAAACAGCAAAGGTATCTGCAATTACTACTTTTTTAAACAAACCAAGAGAAAATATAAAAACTCCAAGAGCTATATTTTTATAATTCTTTACCATATTTCTATTATTAGCAAATTGAGGCATCATCTCTTTATGATGAACTATTGGTCCTGCAATTAATTGAGGGAAAAAAGTTACAAACAGTGCATAATTTAAAAAATCATACTCTTTTGTTTCTTGTCTATATGAATCAACTAAATATGCTATTTGTTGGAAAGTAAAAAAAGAAATTGCTAAAGGCAAGACTAAATGTAAAAGGTTTACATTTGAGTTTAACATTAAATTAAAATTCTCTATAAAAAAATCTGCGTATTTAAAGTATCCTAGCAATGACACATTAGCTACTATTCCAAAAATCAAAATTGATTTTTTTGAAAAAGTTTTTTTATTTTCTTTTATTTCTTTATTTAAACTATTACCTATTACATAATTAAAGAGCATACTTATCAAAATCAAAGGCAAATATGCAATATTCCACCAAGAATAAAAAAATAGTGAGCTAAACACTAAAAACCCTTTTGAGGCTTGTGTCAATCTTTTATGGTTTAGGTAAAAGTATATGAAAAACGTTATTGGCAGAAATGCAAATATGAATTCGTAGCTATTGAAGAGCAATTACTTTTCCTTATGTTTTTCGATAAATTTATCAATATTATCACTTAAAATTAAATCAAAATTAGATTTAATCTTCTCAATATCCCAATCCCACCATTTTATTTTTAATAATTCATCAATTTGTGTTTCATTAAATCTAAATTTTATATGTTTAGCTGGATTTCCACCAACAATTTCATAAGGTTTAACATCTTTGGTTACAACTGATCTTGCAGCAATAACTGCTCCATCTCCTATAGTTACACCTGATAAAATCAAAACACCATCAGCTAGCCATACATCATTTCCAATTGTAACTTTTCCTTTAGAAGTGGTACAAGATGTACAATTAAATTTCGCTGAAAAATTATATGAACTAATCCAATCATGATGATGTTCACCACCGGCATAAATAATTACCCCATCTGCGATAGAACAAAACTTACCTAATTTAAATAATGAAGGTTCTGCATAAATTTTAGGTTTACCATAAGTATAATCACCAATATCATATTTTCTATATTTCTTGTTTTTATTTGTATAATATGGTTTTCTTAGTTCTTTTATGAATTTTTTAATTTCTTTTATCATTAAAACTGCTCTAATATTTTATTAACACGATTTTTATAAGTATGTTCTTTTAAAACTAATTCTTTACCATTTTTAATTAAATTATTCATTGTCAATTTATCTTTTCTCATTTTTAATATCAATTCATTTAATTCTTCAATATTATTATAAACTAATATGTTTTTATTTATTTCAAAATTAATCTCAATATCCTTAACATAATCTTGCAATAGACATCCTCCTGAAGCAATTGATTCAAAGGTTCTCATATTTAAGCCATTAACAACATTATGTTCATGCTTAATATTTAAAATAAATTGTGATGAATTATATTCCTCTACAACTTGATTTATATTTATATTTTTATCTACATATTCTGTATGTTTTTTCAAATAATCTTTTTGCCATTTAGCGCCAATAAGTTTTAAATAAATAGAATTTATCTGTTTTAAAAATTCCATTCTTTGTTTGGTATAAGAAGCAATAAAAAGTAATCGTTCTTCTCTTTTTTGATTTTTATCAAAAAATCTATTTTCATTAACAGCTAAAGGAAGATAACTCCCATTTGGAAAATTAAAGTTTTTTCCATCTTCTAAAAAAAAAGAATCTGTGTAAAAAAGATGGTCAAACTTATTAGCTATATTTTTATGTAAAGGTGTAAATCTATCTCCAATCCAAGCACATTTAATTATATTTGAAAAATTATCTAAACATTCAAAAACTTTTTCATTAAACATAAAAGGGCTTATTACAATTATTAAATCAGGTTGAAACTTTTTTATTTCAGTATCAATAATCTTACTAATATTTGCATACATTAAGTCCTTAGAAACTAGTTTAAAAATATTCCTTTTTAAATCTTCAGTAAAACCCAATTCATTTAAAAATAAAATCTTATTTTCTATATTAGTTTGAATAAATGCTTCGCTTAAATTTTCCGGCCATAAAAGCATATTTTTTTTACCAATTATTAATGTTTTCATAGTTTATCCAACTTTTTTATATTTATTCAAATACCACTCAATAGTCTTAACAATCCCACTATCAAAGTTCTCATCAGCTTTCCATCCTAGTTGCGTTTCTAGTTTAGTTGCATCTATTGCATATCTTCTATCATGTCCAGCTCTATCTTCTACAAATGTAATTAATTCTTTATAAGAAGATGAAGTTTTTGAGGGAACTTTACTATCTAGTATTTCACAAATAGTATTTACTATTTGTAAATTAGTTCTTTCATTTCTTCCACCAATATTATAAGTTTCACCTTTTTTACCATTATGATAAACTAAATCTATACCTTTACAATGGTCTAAAACATACAACCAATCTCTAATATTTTTTCCATCACCATAGATTGGAATATTTTGATTTGAAAGTGCTTTTCTTATAATCGTAGGAATTAGTTTTTCATCATGTTGTTTTGGTCCATAATTATTTGAGCAGTTTGTAATTACTGTATTCATTCCATAGGTTTCATTATAAGCTCTAATAATCATATCACTAGATGCTTTAGAAGCTGAGTATGGTGAGTTTGGTGCATATGGAGTAGTTTCAGTAAATAAATCTTTTGGATCAAGACTTAGTGTTCCATATACTTCATCAGTTGAAATATGATGAAATCTTGAATTTTGATATTTAGTTTTATATTCAAACGGTTTATTCATCCAATACTTATATGCAACATCAATTAAAGTAAATGTTCCATTTACATTTGTTTGGACAAACACACCTGGATTTTTAATTGAGTTATCAACATGAGATTCAGCTGCAAAGTGAATAACACCAGAAATATCATGTTCTGAAAAAATAAATTCTATTAATTCTCTATTACAGATATCACCTTTTATAAATTTATATCTTGGATTTGATTCACATTCTGTTAGGTTTTCTAAATTTCCAGCATATGTTAGAAGATCTAGGTTTATTAGATTATATTCTGGGTATTTATCTAAAAAATATGGTACAAAATTTGAACCTATAAATCCTGCTGTTCCTGTTAATAATATATTTTTATTTTGCATCTATTTTTTTTCTCCCATTGTTTTTAAACATTCCGCTAAGCTATCTTTCCAATATGGTATTTCTATATTAAAAGTTGATTTTATTTTTGATTTATTTAAAAGTGAAAAATGTGGTCTGATTGCTGGCGTTGGATATTGAAATGTCTCTATTGGATTTATTTTACAATTCAATTTTGCCATTTTCATTATCTCTTTTGCAAAGTCATACCAAGACAATACACCCTCATTTGTATAGTTATATATTTCTACTTTTTCATTATTGATTTTAGGAAGAATATCTAAAATAGTTTTTGCCAAATCTTTAGCATAAGTAGGAGTTCCTACTTGATCAAAGATTACTCCCAAAGACTCTTTTTCTTTTCCTAAACGCAACATAGTTTTAACAAAATTATTTCCAAAACTTGAATAAACCCATGAAGTTCTAATGATGATTGAATTTTTTGGGTTGATATCTCTCATTTCATTTTCACCATCAAGTTTTGTTTTTCCATAAACACCTTGTGGGTTTGTTTGAAACTCTTCAATATAAGGTTTAAAATTTCTTCCATCAAATACGTAATCAGTTGATACATGAATTAATTTAATATCTAACTCTTGAGATACTAGTGCTAATTTCTTTACAGCTTTTCTATTTACTAAATCTGCATTTTCTATATCTGATTCTGCTTTATCCACTGCTGTATATGCTGCACAGTTAATGACTACATTTATATTATTAATTTGACAAAAAGATTTTATATTATCTTTAGAAGTAATATCTAGATTTGTTCTATCTGTGAAAAAGAAGTTGTAAGAGTAGTTTTGTGACAGCTCTTTTATCTCATTTCCTAGCTGTCCATTTGAACCTGTTATTAAAATATTCATTATTGTTAAAAACCTTTAATAATTCTTAAAATTTTATCTTATATTGATTTATTTGTTGTCTAAAATCTATTTCGATTTTATTCTTATTTCCAGAATTTAAAAGAAAATTACCATTATATATTTGATCAATAATCCAAAAATTAATATTTTGAGAATAATGTGTAATATCTTTATAATTACCTAAATTATGAGTAATATTTTTTGCTATTTGGAAATCATACAAATTAACATTTTCTAAAAATATTAATTTATTGTACATGTATTCTTTAAATTCCAATATTGTATCTAAACTTTCTTTTTCTTGCCAATCTTTATAGGTTAAAATTGAATAAGGAGGGAAAAATATAATAAATTTTTTATTTTTATTTTCAACTATTATTTTATACAGATTATTATCAAAATTATTTTCTAATTGCTTTAAATCCCAAAAAGATTTTTTATGTTTAAATATTGTCTCACGATTTTCCCAATTATTAATAACATTTTCTAAATTGAAATTTTTTTGATAATTGTCTTGCCATTCAAACATATGATTATAATTATCTTCACTTTCATTTATATTATTTTTTTTCGAAAGAAGCACGTTAAATGATCTTTTTAATGTATCTAAATTCAATAAATATTTATAATCATTAAAAAAATTATTATCATATAAATAATATGGTATATCATTATAAGATTCTTTAGCATTTAAAAAAGAGTATATATCCAATCCAAATAATACTGTTTCTATTTCATGATTTGAAAAAGCGATATCAAGGATTTGTTTAAACTCATATGCTTTACCTCCAGCAATTGATAATTTAATTGGTTTATTCATAAAAAATTTTGTTTTATCTAAAGTAAAATTTTCAGTCATCGAAGTACCAATAATAATTGAATTAAAATCATAATTTTTAGCTAATCCTGGATTTAAATATTTTTGATTTCCAGAATAATCAAATGTATATATAGTAGCTTTTCTATAATGTTGAAAAGGATCTATAATACAATTAAAAGATACAATAAAACATATAAAAAGAATAATATTAACAATTAAATAATTCAACCATTTTTTTGCTTTCAGAAAATACCTTTTTAAAAATTAAAATATAAAAATTCAGAAATTTTATTTAAACATAAAATACTATAAACAAAACAGATAAAAGCTAAAAATAAATTTTTATAATTTAGATTAAAACTATCTCTTTTTTCCATAGAATTTTTGAAAAATAAAATAAAAAATATTCCAACTAAAAGCCAAGTTAAACTTTTATTTCCAGAATGAATATGTTTAGTTACTACATCAAAAGTTATTCCATAATCAACCAAAAATGCTAATTTATTTGAAAGTTTATCCGAAATAACAACGCCATTAAGCCCAATCATCCCACCTAAAACCTTAACCGCATCATCCCACTCTTTTGCTCTAAAAAATACCCATGCTACATTTACAAAGTTAAAAGTAATAAACCACGCTAACCAAGTCCACATCTTAAATCCAAGGTTTGACCAAAGTCTATGAATTACTAGTGCTATTCCGTGTAGAAATCCCCAGAACAAAAATGTCCACCCTGCTCCATGCCAAAATCCACCTATTACGAAAGTAGCTAGAAGATTTGAGTATGTTCTAAAGCTTGATATTTTATTCCCACCCAATGGAATATAAATATAATCTCTCAAAAATCTTGAAAGAGTTATATGCCATCTTCTCCAGAAATCTTGTATATTTCTTGCTTTATATGGAGAATTAAAGTTAATAGGTAGTTTTATATTAAACAACAGTGAAATACCTATTGCCATATCCGTATATCCTGAAAAATCAAAATACAATTGGAATGTATAAGAGAGACTTGTTGCCCATGCTTCGAAAAGATTTAAAGTTATTGCTGTATCAAATCCAGTATTTGCCCAAACAGCAAAGGTATCTGCAATTACTACTTTTTTAAACAAACCAAGAGAAAATATAAAAACTCCAAGAGCTATATTTTTATAATTCTTTACCATATTTCTATTATTAGCAAATTGAGGCATCATCTCTTTATGATGAACTATTGGTCCTGCAATTAATTGAGGGAAAAAAGTTACAAACAGTGCATAATTTAAAAAATCATACTCTTTTGTTTCTTGTCTATATGAATCAACTAAATATGCTATTTGTTGGAAAGTAAAAAAAGAAATTGCTAAAGGCAAGACTAAATGTAAAAGGTTTACATTTGAGTTTAACATTAAATTAAAATTCTCTATAAAAAAATCTGCGTATTTAAAGTATCCTAGCAATGACACATTAGCTACTATTCCAAAAATCAAAATTGATTTTTTTGAAAAAGTTTTTTTATTTTCTTTTATTTCTTTATTTAAACTATTACCTATTACATAATTAAAGAGCATACTTATCAAAATCAAAGGCAAATATGCAATATTCCACCAAGAATAAAAAAATAGTGAGCTAAACACTAAAAACCCTTTTGAGGCTTGTGTCAATCTTTTATGGTTTAGGTAAAAGTATATGAAAAATGTTATTGGCAGAAATGCAAATATGAATTCGTAGCTATTAAAAAGCAATTACTTTCTCTTATTAGGCATAATAATCAACTCCAAACTCAAACAAATCATTTGTTTCATTTAATTTTGGTTGAGTAGTATCTTTAGGTGACAGTTTTAATTCTTCTTTATCTAAAATCCAATCTATATTTAAATCTTTATCATCAAAAGCTATTCCCCTATCACATTCTGGACTATAGTAATTATCAACTTTATATGCAAAAATTGTATTATCTTCCAAAACTACAAATCCATGAGCAAAGCCTATTGGAACTAACATTTGTTTTTTATTTTCAGCACTTAATTCAACAGCTACATATTGTCCAAATGTTGGTGAGTTACGTCTAATATCAACTGCAACATCTAAAACTCTACCTTGAATTACACGTACTAGTTTTGTTTGTGCATGTGGAGGAAGTTGATAATGAAGTCCTCTAAGAACTCCTTTTGAGGACTTAGATTCATTATCTTGTCCAAAGTTTAGTTTAAAACCAAGAAATTTTTCTAATTTATCTGCTCTAAAAGTTTCTACAAAGTATCCTCTATCATCACCATGTACTTTTGGTTCAATTACTATTACATCACGAATTCTTGTTCTTGTGAATTGCATATTAGATTACTCTTCTTGGTTGATTTGCTCTATTTATTAGATATTGTCCATATTGATTTTTTTTCAACGGCTCTGCTAATTCTAATAATTTTTCTTTTGAAATATATCCCATTTCATAAGCTATTTCTTCTAAACAAGCTACTTTTAGTGATTGTCTATTTTCAATAGTTTGGATAAAAGAAGAAGCTTCTAGTAAACTTTCATGTGTTCCCGTATCTAGCCAAGCATACCCTCTTCCCATTAGTTCAACTTTTAGTCTATTTTCATGAAGGTAGATTTCATTTAAAGTTGTAATTTCTAATTCACCTCTATCGCTAGGTTTTACCTCTTTTGCTTTTTTCACTACATCTTTTGGATAAAAATATAATCCAACAACTGCATAGTTTGATTTTGCTTCAGCTGGTTTTTCTTCTATACTTATTACATCACCATTATCATTAAACTCTGCAACACCATATCTTTCTGGATCTTTTACATAATAACCAAATACTGTTGCTTTATTTTCACCTTTTACATTTTTTACACTTTGTGCAAGAAGTTTTGTAAGGCCATGGCCATAAAAAATATTATCACCAAGAACTAAACAAACATCATCACCATCAAGAAATTCTTCTCCTAAGATAAATGCTTGTGCTAAACCATCTGGGCTTGGTTGAATAATATACTCAAATCTCATTCCTAAATCAGTACCATTACCTAAAAGATTTATAAAGCTTTGTTGATCTTGGGAAGTTGTTATTACTAGGACTTCTTTAATTCCTGCTAACATTAAAACTGAAAGGGGATAATATATCATTGGTTTATCATAGATTGGAACAAGTTGTTTTGAAACACCTTTTGTTATTGGATAGAGTCTTGTTCCACTACCTCCTGCTAAGATTATACCTTTCATGCAATTTTCTCCTTTTTTTCTACTCTGTAGACAAATACAAAAAACATTAAAATTACCATGGGCGATAAATATGTTTTTCCTGTAATTATACTATGATCAAACTGCCCTACAACCAACATAAAAACAACAAATGTTAACAAAACATAATTTTTTACATTAAAAATTTCTTTTATAACTAATATGAAAAAATATATAAAAGCTAAAAGTCCAAAGAATCCCATAAAAAATAGTATTTCTAATATAATATTATGAACACCTGCAAACTCTTTCATACCATAATTTTTCCAAGTATCTAATCCCCATCCAAAAATTAATTTTTCTTTTATTAATTCAATTGCATTAAGCCATATTACATTTCTAAGAGAAGAATCTCCTTTAAGTAATTGTTCAAACCTATTTTGTAATAAATCTACATTAGAAATTATAAAAAATAGTATTATAAAAATAATTCCAGAAATAAAAATATATTTAATATTTATTTTTTTATAATTCATAATTATATAAAAGCTAAAAGCTATAAAAATAGAAACCCAGGCCGCTCTTGAATAAGAAAACAGTGTACAAAAGATAAAAATTATAAAAAATGGAAAAACTATAAAATTTATTTTATTAAAAATATTATCTTTCCTTATTAAAAAAAATGACAATATTACTCCTAACGCAACAAAAAAACCAAAAATATTCCTATTAAATGTAACTCCACTTAAACCATCTGTTAAATTTCCAATATTATGCTTAAAAATATCATAACTTGTTATACTTTGAAATACACCATCTAAACCTTGAATCCCCAATGATATAAAAACAAAAGTTACAAATAATTGTTTTGAGAAAAACTTTTTAGAATAAAAATAAATTAAAATTATAAAAATAAATGCATATCTATAAATATAACTAAATTCTAAATGCCAAGCTTCAGTTTTTGAAACATCATTTATTATATTTGAAATTGTCATACTTAAAATTATCAAAGAAAAAGCGATAAATAAATCTTTATATTTATAAAATAATATTTTAAAATTATTATAATCTCTATTTTTAATAATATAAATTACAAAAAATATTATTAAGGTTATTATACTTCCTTGATATATAGCATTTTTAAATGGAATTGAAACGGTCCATAAAAACAATAAGAATATAAAAATATTTTGTTGTTTTAATAAACTAATCATTCATTATCCTAATTTTTTCTACTATATTTTCTACTTTTATACTTTGCATACATTCCATATTTGTTGGACATTTTGTTTTATAGCAAGGGTGACATTTTATATCTTCACTTGGTTTTAAATATTCATGTATTCCTGTATATGGCATAAACTTAACACAATGTTTAATATCTGTTGAACCAAATATTGTAATTGTATTAACTCCAACTGCTGCTGCTATATGGGTTGGTCCACTGTCATTTCCAATAAAGAAATCAACATTTGCTAATAAATTTTTTAATTGAGTTAGATTTGTTTTATTTACAAAACTTCTAATTTGCGGATATTTTTTTAATAAAAATTCTGAATCTTCTAATTCTAAAGAAGAACCTACTAAAATTATTTCAAAATTATTTTCAATTAACTTTCCAATTAAATCAGAATAATTATCTATTCCCCATTTTTTACTAAGCCATCGTTCACTTGTTCCTGTTGAAATTGCAATAACTTTTTTTTCATCATTTTTTGTAAATAATTCTGATTTAGAAGTTGGTAATTTTATAAAACCTTTATCTTTTTTAAAATACTCATCAACAACTTTTTCATCAAATCCTGCTAATTTAATCATTTCAGAAGCAGATTTTGATGGCACTTTTATACCAAATATTTTTTGAAATAGATTAAAAGATTTATTTATAACTTTTTTCTTTGAAACAGTAAGATTTATAAAATGAGAAGGTCTATTACATTGTAAATTTATAACTAAATCATATTCTTTGTTTTTAAGTAACGAAACTGTTTCTAAAAACTTTTTGTGTACAATAAATTCATCAAAATAACCACTATCAGCAAATAAACCTTTTCCTATTCCTGATGTTAAGAATGTAATTTCACTATCTTTAAAAAACTCTCTAAAAGCCCTAAAAGTTGGTTCTAGAGTAACTAAATCACCTAATGAAGTAAATCGTATAATTAATATTTTTTTCATTATTTATTACTACTTATAATTTGATTTTTCCATTCATACTCTTCGCTGTAAGTTTCTTGAAAAATTGTTTCCATCATAAATTTTGTTACTCTTGTTGAGTTATATGAGTTATGAGCTTTTTCCCATCCCTTTTTAGCTATTTTTTTTCGTTCTTCATCATTATTTAAATAGTAATTGATTTTTTCTAAACACTCTTCTTTTTCATCAAAAAGTATTATCTCATCATTGTCAAATAAAATTTCAATATCTGGAATATTTTTTGATATTACCATTGTTCCATTTGCCATTAATTGAATTAATCTATCTGAAGAGTATAAAGAAGTTTCGTGGTCTCGACTAAGATTTAATGATATTTTACTTTTTGATATTGTTTGTAAAAATTTATTTCCTAATAAAACAGTATCTTTTGTATTTCCAAAAATATCAAATTTAATATTTTTCAATGATGTCTTTAAACTATTTATAAAACTTTCTCTCTCTTTGTCCAATCTTCCAGCAAAAAACAGATCCCTATCATAACTTATTTCTTCAAAAGATTTATATGACTCGATTGAACTGTCACACATATTTGGTATATAACAAATTTTCAAATTTTTATTCTCAAAATCAATATTTGGGAAATCTTTAATTCCTGTAGTTGTAAATAAAACATCAATATATTTTATCTTTGATTTAATAGATGCAAGATTTTTAAGCCAATCAACCCACCACATAGCAATTTTTATTTTTGGATATTTTTCTCTTATGAAAGATAAAACTTCTCCATTTATTAATTCAGTGTGTCCTAAAAGAATTAAATCAGGTTGCAAATTGTCAATTGAAATAATTAGAGACCTAATCATTTTATTTATACCAACTTTCTTTAATCCAAGAACTCTATTTATTTTTGAAATATCTCGGTAACTAAAATCAGAAACAAAATGTCCATTTCGTATTAAACCATTTGAAATTTTTTTATCCATAGAATAAAAAACAGCATCATTTTTAAAAATTGAAAAATTCGCAACATGTAAAATTCTCATACTAATTTACATCCCTAATAAACTCAACAATTCTTTTGCAAGCATTACCATCTCCATAAGGATTATGGGCTTTACTCATTTTCTCATATTCTTCTTTATTATCTAAAAGATTCTGCGCTTCTTTGATAATTATCTCTTTATTTGTTCCAACCAGTTTTACAGTTCCAGCATCAACTGCTTCTGGTCTTTCAGTTGTATCTCTCATTACAAGAACAGGTTTCCCTAAACTTGGAGCTTCTTCTTGAACTCCACCTGAGTCTGTAATAATAAAGTATGATTTATTCATCATATATATAAAACTTTCATATTGAAGAGGTTCAATTAGATATACATTTGATGTATTTGACAAAATTTCTTTAACTGGTTTTTGTACATTAGGATTTAAATGAACTGGATAAACTATATCAATATCAGGATTATTTATAGCTATAGTTTTCAAAGCTTCACAAATATTTATAAATCCTTCACCAAAGTTTTCTCTTCTATGTCCAGTTACAAGTATTATTTTTTTATCATCTTGAAGTTTATATTGTGAGTTTATTGAATCTATGATTTTAGATTTTAAATCATCATTTTTTTCTATTTTATCCAATGCTAAGAACAAAGCATCAATAACTGTATTTCCAGTTACAATAATATCATTAGGATTTTTATTTTCTTTTAGAAGATTATCAGCACTTGTCGAGGTTGGTGCAAAATGATAGTTTGCTAATACACTAGTTATTTGTCTATTTGCTTCTTCTGGCCAAGGACTATAAATATCCCCAGTTCGCAAACCTGCTTCCACATGTCCTACTTTTATTTTATTATAAAAAGCAGCTAAACTAGAAGCACTTGTAGTTGTAGTATCGCCATGAACCAAAACAACATCTGGATTAAAATCATTTAATACATCTTTTAATCCTAAAAGAACATTAGTAGTTACATCAAATAAATCTTGACCTGGTTTCATAATATTCAAATCATATTCAGGTTTTATATCAAACATATCAAGAACTTGATCAAGCATCTCTCTATGTTGTGCTGTTACACAAACTTTTGAGATAATATTTTTTTCTTTTTCAAATGCTTTTACAAGTGGTGCCATTTTTATAGCTTCTGGCCGTGTTCCGAATATTAATAAGACTTTTTTCATAAAACTGCCTTATATTCTTTTAAAGTCTCTTTTGCAATTTCAATCCAATCAAAATGAATATCAACCATCTGTTTTGATTTATTACCCATTTCAATAATATCATTATCAAGAAGTTTATCAATTTTCAATGCTAAATCCTCTGGATTTTCACTTTCACATAAAAAACCATTTTCTCCATCTTTTATAATAACTGGAATTCCACCAACATTAGTTCCAACTAATGGTAAAGAAGCAGCCATCGCTTCAAGTCCACTAATACTTGTAGCTTCCATAAGAGATGGCAAAATTGATAAATCAGCTGCACTATAATAGTTTATGATTTCATCATGTTTTTTTGAACCCAATAAAATATATCTATTTTTAAAATTTTCTTCCAATATAGATTTCACATCTTTATACTGTTCACCATCACCAATAAACAATAATTTTAAATCTTGATTTTTTATATATTTTGTTGCTAAGGCTAAGAAATTAACACCATTTTTCCAAACCATTCTTCTTGTAACTATTCCTAATTTTTCATTATCTTTTATTCCAAGTTCATCTCTTATCTTTTTTCGAACTTCAATATTTCTTGTAAATTTATCAGAAATAACACCATTTGATATAAATACTTTTTTTGCATTAAACTCAAAAGGAACATCAAGAAGTTCTTCACTTGGAGCTAAAAATAGTTTTGGTTTGTTAAATAATCTTTTTAAAAGTGCAATTCTATATCCACCTTTTTTTATTCTTTTCAAATATCCAGATGTATGATTTGTATAAACTAAAGGAATCTCTTTGATATTATAAAATTCTAAAGGTCTCATTCCATGAATATGAATAATGTCAAACTTCTCTTTTTTGATTAGTTTTTTTAAAAAGTTATTAATTTGAAGACCATAAGAAAATCCAATAAATTTAAGTTTAAATCTATGAATATCAACTCCATCTACAGTTTCAAAAGCTTTTTGTTTATCATCAACAAATTTTGTTGCAACACTAACTTTACATCCAATATTTTTTAAAGCTTGTGACAACTCATAAACATGGGCTGTTATTCCTCCCACTGTTGGTGGATAATCAAGACTTACCATTAATATATTCAAATTTCTAACTCCAAACTTTTTTATAAACAGCAATAGTTTTATCTAACATATTTTTCAAAGAAAAATTATTAGAAATATAATTATATCCATCAAAACTTAATTTCTTTGATTTCAAAATATTATTAGCTAACTCTTTATCATCTCCTACTTCAAAGAAAAAACCATTTTCATTTTCAATTATAATATCTTTTACACCACCATGATTTGTAGCAATTACTGGTTTATTCATACAAATTGCTTCAGCAACTGCACGTCCAAAACTCTCTGGCTTTTTTGAACTGCTAATTACTACGTCACTTAAAGCATAGATTTGCTCAATTCTACTTTGACTTCCTGTAAAAATAATATTATCTTCTAAATCTAACTCTTTTATTAATTTTTTTAAAGAGTTCAGATAATCTTCCTTATCACTTCTTACCCCACCAACTATTAAACCTACAATATTTGGAAGTTCATTTTTTACTATTAAAATTGCTTTTATAAAAGTCTCATAATCTTTTAATTGAGTAACTCTTCCCACACTTGAAACTATAAATTTATTTTCTAAATTAAACTCTTTTTTGAAATTTTCTATAAAAATATCATCAATATTTTTTGGATTAAAAAGCTCTAAATCAATTCCTCTTGGAATTACAGTTATTTTAGACTCTGGTGTTTGATAATGTTTTTGAATATACTCTTTTATACTATTACTAACACATATAACTGCATCTGCTTTTTGCATAATTGAGCTATAAAAACCAACACTATTAAAACCATGAACAGTGCTAACTACTTTTATTTTTAAACTTTTATTTGCAAAATAGACAAGCCAAGCTGGAACTCTACTTCTTACATGAATAATATTTGGATTTAAATCTTTTAAAATCTTTTTTAGTCTATTTATTCTTGAAAACGCTGTAAAAATATTTTTACTACAAACATCAAATTTTATAAAAGTTCCGCCATCAAGATTAATTTGATTTTCAAGTTTTCCACCTGCGCTAATAACATATGATTCAATTCCAAGTTTAACATATTCTCGGTTTAGTTCAACAACACCTCGTTCAACTCCACCTTCATTTAGTTCAGGTAATAACTGCACAATTCTCATATATTATAATTTCCAAGAAGGTTCAGGAACAATTCCTTTAACATCAATTATAATTTTTTCACCATTTATTATATTATCGTACTCTTTTTGACTTAATGATTTAAATTTATCATGTCCAACAGCTACCAAAATTGAGTCATATTTTTTTGAGTTTTCAAATGGATTTTCTACAAAGTTATAATCATAATAATTTTTATCTTTTTCATCTATCCAAGGCTCATAAACATCAATATTTGCACCATAATCTTTTAATTCAGAGATAATATCTACCACTTTTGTATTTCTAATATCTGGGCAATTTTCTTTAAAAGTTAATCCCATTATTAAAATATTTGAATTTTTTATTAATTTTCCAGCTTTAATCATAAGTTTAATAGTTTTTTCTGCAATATATTTACCCATTCCATTATTTATCTGTCTTGCACCCAAAATTAAGTTAGGTTTATAGCCTAACTCTTCAGATTTATAAGTTAAATAATATGGATCCACACCAATACAGTGTCCTCCAACTAGTCCCGGTTTTAATTTAATAAAATTCCATTTTGTTGCGGCTGCTTCAATTACATCATTTGTATTTATATTCATAGCATCAAAAATTAGAGCTAATTCATTTATAAGTGCAATATTTACATCTCTTTGAGTATTTTCAATTACTTTTGCAGCCTCAGCAACTTTAATTGAGCTTGCTTTATGAGTTCCGGCAGTTATAATTGATTTATATAGTTCATCAACAACAATTGCAATGGCAGGATTTGAACCAGATGTTATTTTAAGAATTTTAGTAACTGTATGTTCTTTATCACCTGGATTAATTCTTTCTGGACTATATCCACAAAAGAAATCTTTATTAAAAATCATTCCAGATTCACGTTCAAGTTCAGGTACACAAACTTCTTCTGTAACACCAGGATAAACTGTACTTTCATAAATTACAATATCATCTCTTTTAAGAACTTTTCCTATAGTTTGTGAAGATTTTATTAAAGGAGTTAAATCTGGTCTATTTGAAGAATCAATAGGAGTAGGAACAGTAACTATATAGATATTACAATCTTTAATCTCATCCATATTAGTTGTATAAAGCATACCATTAGAAATTGATTCATTAACCTCTTCATTTGTTAATTCTAAAGTTCTATCATAACCTGAATTTAATTCATCTACTCTTGGTTTATTTATATCAAAACCTACCACTTGATATTTTTTACTAAATGCATGAGCTAATGGAAGACCTACATATCCAAGGCCTATTATACAAATTTTTTTATTCAACTTTTTTCCTTAAATTATGATTCTTTTTTCTTTTAAATTTTTATTTTTCTTAATAATTTCACAAAATTTAATTTTTCATCCATGTCATTTATGATTGCTGCTAGTTTATGATATTTTGTGTTTTCTTTTTTTGATTCTAATTCAATTATATTAATTTTCGCATCACTATTTGCTCGTACTTCACTAAGCATTGAAGTTGAATCAATAGTTATAAAAAACTCATCACAAACTGCAATAAAATCTCCTATAGGATTTATGTTAGGTTCTCTTGAATAAATCAACTTATAATCAAATTCATATTCGTCAATCAAAGCTTCAACTTCAAAAGAAGTTCTTCTTGATGTAGTAATATATTTCAAATAATCAGGAAACTCTTCAAAAATTTTATCTAATTTCTCTTTTATTAGATAATAATTCATAGAAAAAATACCATTATCTCCACCGATTATTATAGCTAATGATTTTTTATCATCAACTTTTTCAATATAACCTTTTGGAGTTGTATATGATAAATTTAAAGGAATAGCTAATAAATTATCTAACAAAATAGGATGATCATGTTCTTGAGCAACAATATAATAAAAATTTGTGTATTTGTAAGATTTTGGAAGCATTAATGCTATAGATTTTTTATTATATTTTTGACCTATTAATTTATTAAAATAATAAGTTCCTGAACCCGTACTTATAATTGCATCATAAAATTCAGGATAATAACCTTTGTGTTTTTCAAATAAAGCGTCTGTAAAAAAATCAAATCTATCAAAAAGATAAGATAAAAGTTTGTAAAATTTCGATTTAAACTTAACTTCTAATATATCATAACTAATATTTTTAATTTTACAAAAAGCTATCGATTGGTTTAAATGACCTGGTTTCCCATCACTTATTATTAGAATTCTTTTCATATATCTCTCTATAATGACTTTTAAATCTTTTGTGTGGCCAAAACCATTGTTTTTTATCTTCGTAAATTATAGCAGATATTGCATTAGCTTCCAATTGAGAAATATTTTTTAAATCTTCTTTTTCATTATCAGTTTTTATTGGAATTATTGGTTCATAAACTTTTATTTTATAAGTGTAATTATCTTGATTAAAAACAGCAATTGGAATTATATAAGCTCCAAATTTCCTTGCTAAACTGGCACTTGAAGATGTTTGATATGCTTTTTTTCCTAAAAAAACAACCTCTTCACCCTCTCTTGAGTTTATATTTTGATCAATTATTAAAGAGACAGCCTCTTTTTTTATCATTGCTTTTACAAGTGTTTTTATAGCACCTGCTCTAAAAATAATCTTACTTCCTGATGTTTCTCTAGCTTTTGTTATAAATTCATCAATCTCTTCGAAATTTGATTCTCTTGCAACTTGATATACAGGAATAAAAAACCTGTTAATATAATGGCTTAGCATCTCGATATTCCCATAATGAGCAGAGATAAAAATTAAAGGTTTACCTTCTTTCTTTAAATTCTCAATAATATGAGCATTTTCTATTTTTACATTATTTTTTAACTCTTCATCTGTGACATCTAAATTTTCAATTAAAGATTGTGCCCACAAAACCATATTAAAATAAGAATATTTTTGTATCTCCTTAATTTCAGTTTGAGATAGACTGTTATCAAATACAAAATTCAAATTCGTTTCAATAATTTTATTTGTTTTTCTTGCAAACAAATATCCTAAATATGCTATAAATCTAAAAAAACCACGTCTTAAAGATTTTGGTAAATATCTGAGGATGGAAACAACAACTATAAAAAGTTGATAAATTATCTTCTTCACAATTACAACTCTACAATTAAATCTTCAGGACTCTCTAACTTATCAATATTTGATTGGATTAAAAATGAGTTATTTGATAAAACTATTTTAAGTACTTTATCTTGAAGTTCATAAGAGACTTTTGGTCTTGAAAAATCGTGATTTATTGCAATATTTAATGAAATCATAAAAGACATCCATTGCATTACATTAAGTGATGGTAAAAGATCTTCATATTTTAAAATATCTGATTTATTTGGAAGCGACTTTTTTGAAAACTTAATTGTATGAGCTACAACAACTCTTGAAGTGTGTAAAAAATCATAATTTAGACCATTTAAAATAAAATCAAAAGCATTATCATTTGATTTATAAAAATTCAAAGTTGATCCAATAGAGTGAAGTTTAGACGAAATAATTAATAATGATTTATATTTATTATCTAGATTATGCATTGGTTTTAATATATCAAATATTTTACCTGCATTATTTCCCATAAAGGCACTTTGTTTTTGATCAATTTCAAATCTATCAAGTAAATTTCTAACACTAACATTAAAATTAGCAGGAAATTTATGATTAGAACTTCTTAACAAATCACTCAAATATGCACCTTCTCGAACTCCTGCTCCTGAAGTTACAACTTCTGATATAGAAAGTTCATCTAAAATAGTTTTAAATATAAAAGCACCCTCTTTTATAGTATCAAATCTATCTTTTTTTACACCTAATGATTTTAATTCATCACTGTTTCTTGCTTCAATTATTTTTTCAAATAATGTGATCTCTTTTTTTACTTGATAAGTATATCCATGTAAAATATCTAAAGGGTATTCATTATTAGTCATTATCATTTTTGATAATGCTCTAATACTTCCACCAATTCCTACAACTTTTTTTGGAATTTCTACATCTAAATTAAAAATACTTTTCAAATTATCTAAAATATTTTTTTTAGCACCTTCAATATCTTCTTTATTAAAATAAAGTTCTTTTATTCTAACAGTTCCAATATTTAAAGATATTGATTTTTCAATCTTTCCATTTTTTACAAAACAAAATTCTGTAGAACCACCACCAATATCAACTGTAACAAAAGTGTCATCATGAAGTAAGTTTAACGCAGCAACTCCACCATAATAAGCCTCTTTTTCACCATCAATAACTTTAATATTTAATCCTAAATCTTTTTTGATTCTTGAAATAAATATATTTGAATTAGGTGCATCTCTTAATGCAGACGTAGCAACACAAATGATTTTTCTTGATTTTAAGGCATTAGATATATTTAAAAAAGATTTCAAAGATTCATATGCTCTTTGCATAGGAATTTCTTGTAGGTTTCCACCATTTTCATAGCAACCTTCAGATATTTTTACCTTACTTTTCGTTTCATTTATTAAGTTAAATGCGAATCTGCTACTTTTTTGTAGTACAACCATTCGCATTGAGTTAGACCCAATGTCGATAATAGTTGTTACTTTAGACATTAATTTTCTTCTTCCATTAATTGTTCATACTTGAACTTTAACTCTTCCATTGTTTCTTGGTTATCTGGATCAATTATAATACAGTCAACTGGACAAACTTCAATACAAGAAGGCTCTTCATAGTGTCCCACACACTCTGTACATCTATCAGAATCAATCACATAAATTGGATCACCTTCTTCGATAGCGTAATTTGGACACTCTTCTCTACATGCATCACAAGCGATACATTCATCAGTAATAATTAAAGACATATAATTTTTCCCTAGTATAATTTATTTATGGTGGAGTTATAACCTAAAATTCATTAATTATTTCTTTAACTAAATCAAACATATGTTTATTTTGCGATATAAGCAGTATTTCTTTTGTTTTATAAATGAATAAATTCTTGCAAATATATAAAGCAGCAGCTACATCAAACTCTCTTATTTGCCCACAATACAATACAAAACCATAGTTTTTTGCATCACATAAAGATAAGGCAACAGCACCTAAAGATCTAAACTTCATCTTTTTTTCATGTAGCTTTTGACAAATTTGAGGGTATTCATAGGCTCTTTCAAAAACTGAAATTTTAGTTTTATTGCTATTTAAAGGAGTAATTTCTCTATCTTTTAGAAGTGAAAAATAGTTAATTTCACCTTCAAAAGCTCTATATGTAATAATTCCTGATATAAGATTTGTAACAAACCCAGCTATTACAACTCCATCTTTTTGTAGGGCAACTGAAGTTCCATAATAAGGCAAAGAAGAATAAAAATTATTACTTCCATCTAAAGGATCAATAACAATTGTAAACTCTTTATTTGTATTTAATAATCCACACTCTTCTGAGTATATATTTCCAAATTCTGCTAAATATTTTATAAAAATATTCTCAGCTATTAAATCCATTTTTAAAGAATTATCTCCACCAAAACCAGTGGTATTTGTATATTCATAATCATTTAAAGATAGATTTTTATTTATGTAAGTATGTAGTTCTTTATTTGCAAGAATTACAGCCTCTATAAAACTATTTTTATAAGAGGCTGTAAGATTATTCATTTATTATAATAACTCTTTGATAATAGCTTTAGCAGCTTCTCTACCATCAACAGCAGCAGTTACAGCTAAGTGAGCACCTCTTCGGCAATCTCCACCAGCATATACTTTTTTATTTGAAGTTTTGAATGAAGAATCAATTACAATTCCACCCCAAGAGTTAGTTTCAACATTTAGCTCTTTTAAGAATGTAGGAACTTCAGGAGAGAAACCTAATGCTAAAATAACAATATCAGCTTCTTCTAAATATTCACTTCCATCTTTAATTACAACTTTTTGTCTTCCACTTGCATCTGCTTCGCTCATAGTAGTTTCATATAATTCAACTGCAACAGCTAAATCTTTTTCAACTTTTATAGATTTAGGTGCAACATTAAATACAAATTCAACACCCTCTTCTTTTGCATTTACAACTTCTTTTTTAGATCCTGGCATATTTGCTTCATCTCTTCTGTAAAGACATTTAACACTTTCAGCACCTTCTCTAACAGATGTTCTAACACAGTCCATAGCAGTATCTCCACCACCAATTACAACTACTTTTTTATCTTCTACATTAATATATTGTGCATTTTTATTACCAAGATTTCTTTTTTGAATTCCTGTTAAAAAATCAATTGCAAAATGAACATTTGAAGATTTTTCACCTTCAATTTTTACTTCATTACTTGAAGTTGAACCAATACCTAAAAATATTGCATCAAACTCTTTTTCAAGTTCTGAAATTGATTTATCTTTCCCAATCTCACAATTAGTATGTAGTTTCATTCCAGCTTCTAATAACCAGTTAATTCTTCTATCAACAGTAGTTTTATCTAGTTTAAATCCTGGAATTCCATACATTAAAAGTCCACCAGCTCTATCTGCTCTTTCAAACATTTCAACATTAAACCCTTTTCTTAAAAGGAAAGTTGCAGCTGAAATTCCAGCAGGCCCAGAACCAATTACAGCAACTCTTTTATCATTTTTATGCTCAGTAAATTTAGGTTTCATACCTTTTTCAAAAGCGTCTTCAGAAATATAAGTTTCAATTGCACCAATTGAAATAGCACCATGACCTGTATTTAAAGAACATGCACCTTCACATAAAACATCTTGAGGGCAAATTCTTCCTAAAATCTCTGGAAAAGGAGACGTTTGATTTGATAAAGCAAAAGCCATATCTGGATTTTTAGTTGCAGTTTGTTTTAACCATGCTGGAATGTAATTTCCTAATGGACAACCTGTATGACAATATGGATCTCCACATTGCATACATCTATCAGCTTGCTCAGTTGCTCTTTGTTTTCCAAATACTTGATATACCTCATTAAAATCTTTTAATCTTTGAAGTACATCCCTTTTTTCAGGATTAATTCTTTCAAATTTTGTAAAGTTTAACATACTATTAATCTCCCTTGTCCGGATCCAGTGGTAACACTGTCATATTTTTAGGTTTTATCATCCAGAAATTTCTAATTTCTGCTCTAAAGTTTTGTAAGATTCCTTCAGCTATTTCACTTTGAGTTTCGTGTAAATAGTCTAATAATAATCTTTTTAAATATAATCTTTCTCTTTCTGTATCATCTGTATCAACTCTTACTGGTTCAATCAATTCTTGATTCATTTTATCAACAAAAGTTTTTTCTGGATCGTAAACAAATGCTAAACCACCTGTCATACCTGCACCAAAGTTAATTCCAGTATTTCCTAAAATAACTACAATTCCACCTGTCATATATTCACATGGATTATCTCCTGTACCTTCAACAACAGAAATACATCCAGAGTTTCTAACTGCAAATCTTTCACCAACAGCAGCTCTAATATAAAGTTTTCCACCAGTTGCACCATATAAACATGTATTTCCAGCACCTGCAAAATCTTTACCTTGGTGTACAGGATTTATAATGATTTTACCACCATTCATACCTTTTCCAACGTAATCATTTGCTGCACCATCTAAATGTAAATTCATACCTTTTGATAAGAAAGCTCCAAAAGATTGACCAGCAATACCTTTTAAATTAATAATAATAGAATCTTCAGGTAAACCTTTGTCTCCATAGAATCTTGCAATTTCTCCTGAAATTAATGCTCCAAAAGATCTATTTAAGTTAGAAATTTCAGTATTAACTTTTATTGGTGAATTAGGATTTTCAATAGTTCTGTGAACTTTTTTTAATAACTCTTTTTCAAATTTATTATCATCAAAAGGAGCATTTGTTGCTTTTTGACAAGTATCAATTCCATCAATTCTTCTTAAGATATTTTGGAAATCGAATTTTTGTGCAAATTTATCATCAATAACTTTTAATAAATCAGATCTTCCAACTATTTCTTCAATTGTTTTATAACCTAATGATGCAAGAATATTTCTTACATCTTCAGCTATAAATGTAAAGTATGAAATCAATCTTTCAACTGTACCTGTAAAGTGATCTCTTAATGTTTCATCTTGAGTTGCAACTCCAACTGAACATTTATTTGTATGACAAATTCTTAAAATTTTACATCCAAGTAGTGTTAATGAAGCTGTTCCAAATGCATAAGATTCAGCACCAAGCATTGCTGCTTTTACAACATCAAGACCAGTTTTTAATCCACCATCTGTTTGAACATGTACAAATTCTCTTAGTTTATTTGCTTTTAAAGCATTATGAGCTTCAGAAAGACCCATTTCCCAAGGATTACCAGCATGTTTGATTGATGTTAAAGGAGCAGCTCCTGTTCCACCATCTCCACCTGAGATAATAATTTTATCAGCATAAGCTTTTGCAACACCAGCGGCAATTGTTCCAACACCAATTGATGAAACTAATTTAACTGTAATTTTAGCTAATGGATTAATTTGTTTTAAGTCAAAAATCAATTGAGCTAAATCTTCAATTGAATAAATATCATGGTGTGGTGGTGGTGAAATTAATGTAACACCAGGAACCGTATGTCTAAGTGTTGCAATAAGAGCAGTAACTTTATGTCCTGGTAATTGTCCACCTTCACCTGGTTTTGCACCTTGTGCAACTTTTATTTGTAACTCATCAGCACTTCTTAAATAAGCAGGTGTTACACCAAATCTTCCTGATGCCACTTGTTTAATTCTTGAATTTCTAATTGTTCCAAATCTTTTTGAATCTTCTCCACCCTCACCTGAGTTTGACATACCACCAATAGTATTCATAGCAGTTGCCATTGCTTCATGAGCTTCAGGAGAAATTGATCCAAGAGACATTGCAGCAGTTGCAAATCTTTTGAAAATATCTTCTTTAGTTTCAACTTCACTCAAGTCAATTGCAGTTCTATCTGAGTTAAATTCAAAGAAATCTCTAATAAATTTTTTATCTCTATTTTTTACTAATTCTCTTAATCCATCAAAATCAGTTAACTCTTCTTTTTTAGAAGCTGATTTATTATGCATAGCTTTTGTTGTAGCTGGACCATAATCATGGTATTCACCACCATTACTGTATTTATAAAATCCACCTAAATCAAGTGGGAAAATAGTATTCTCTTCTTTATATGCATTATGGTGAGATTTATTGATTTTTTCTTCAATATCACTATATTCTAAACCAGCTAAATCACTATGCGCACCTGTAAAACAGTCATTAACAATTTCATCACTTAAACCAATGATGTCAAATAATCCTGAATTTCTATATGATGCAATTGTACAAATACCCATTTTTGACATGATTTTTAATAAACCAGCATTAACAGATTTTTGTGTATTTTTTAATAATTTTTGTAATTCATATTTCGTAGGTTTTTCTCGTTGGAAAAAGGCTACAGTTGAGGCATACATCATATAAGGATAAATTGCGGTACAACCAAATGCAACTAAAACAGCTGCCATATGTGGATCATAAACTTCTCCAGTAATTGAAACTATTGAAACATTATGTCTAACACCTTCTTTTAATAACTTTTGATTAACAAAACCAACAGCCATAGCAGCTGGAATTACTTTTTCATTATCATTTAGTGCTCTATCATCTAAAATAACAACCGAAACACCATCTTTTTTTACAGCTTTTACTACATAAGAAGCTAATTTTTCTAAAGATAATTTTAAATCTGATTTAAATGTTGTAGTAAATACTCTATTTTTATAATATGCATCATATCTTGGTGATTTTTCATCTCCAAAAGAGTATAAAACATCATATTTTTCTTTCATTAAAATTGGACTTGTTACTTTTAATCTTCTTGCATATTCTGGTTTTTCATCTAAAACATTATGAACTTGTCCAAATCCTGTTTCTAATGACATAACCACTTTTTCTCTATATGGATCGATTGGTGGATTTGTTACTTGTGCAAATTTTTGTCTAAATAAATCTGTAAAATTTCTGCTAACTTGAGAGAAACAAGCTAAAGGAGTATCATCTCCCATAGAACCAACTGGTTCTTTTCCTTCTTTTGCCATTGGCTCAATAACTTGGTCCAATACTTCATAAGTAATATTAAAGAATTTTTGTTTCTTTTCTAAGTTTTCTAATTTATAATCTTTTACATTTAAAAAAGTATCTTCAATATATTCTTGAATATAATCCATATCATCATTTAACCATTTTGAATAGTGTTGAGATGATTTTAAATAATTATTAATATCTTCTTCTTTTAATATCTTTCCGTGTTTAAGGTCAAGTGCAATCATTTGTCCTGATTGTAATCTACCTCTTTCTAAAATATTATCATCTTCAATTTTTAATGTTCCATATTCAGATGTGATATATAATTTGTCATCTTTTGTAATAACATATTTAGAAGGTCTTAATCCATTTCTATCAATTAAACATCCAATATGTCTTCCATCAGTTAATGAAACAGCAGCAGGTCCATCCCATGCTTCCATCGCAGTTGCTGTATACTCATAAAAAGCTCTTAAATCAGAATCCATATGAGGAGCATTTTGCCAAGGTGCAGGAACAAGTGATCTTGCAGCTTTAAAGAAATCTACACCATTTGCTAATAAAAATTCAAACATATTATCTAAAGATGTAGAATCTGAACCAACATTTTGAAGTATTGGAAGTAATCTTTTCATTTCATCTTCAGAGAAGATTTCTGATTTTAATTGTTCAGATTTTACTTCAACATTAAATCTATTTGCTTCAACAGAGTTAATTTCACCATTGTGAGCTATTGCTCTAAAAGGTTGTGCTAATCTCCATAAAGGAAGCGTATTTGTTGAAAATCTTTGATGAAATAATGAGAATGATATTTTAAAATCTTCATCTCTTAAATCAATATAAAAATTCTTAATATGCGTAGGCATAATTAGCCCTTTATAGGCTATAACTTTTGACGAAAATGTTGGAATATAAAAATCTTTATCATTTATTAATTTGTGTTCACACTCTTTTCTCGTTAAATAAAGCATTGCATCAAATCTTTTTGATGACATTAACGTACCTGGAACAACAAACACTTGTATAATTTCTGGTAAACTCTCTAGTGCTTGTTGCCCTAATGCTGTAGTATCAACAGGAACTGTTCTTGTAAGTACTACTTTTAAATCATTAATTTCACAGAACTCTGTAAAAACATCTATATTTTTTAAATCTCTTGTAAAAATCATAGCAACAGCATATATTTCTGGTAAATCAATACCTTTTTCTAATGCTATTTTTCTCATAAATGAGTCTGGCATTGATAATAATAAACCTGAACCATCTCCAGTTTTACCATCGGCCGCTACTGCACCTCTGTGCATCATTCTTTCGAGTGAAGTTATTGCATCTTCTAAATTTTTATGACTTGGTCGGTTTTTCATATCAGCTACTAAACCAAACCCGCAATTATCTTTAAAAGAAGTTAGTAAGTCTAAATTGCACCCCATCATTTTCCTTTATATTAATCTTTTATATCCCGTAGTAAAGTTGGATAATATACAATAAATTAGTTTAAATATAGTTAAATACGTAGAATATTGAATCTATATAATGCCTCATTATACAGATAAAACATCCATTATTTTTATGATTTTGGTATATATTATATACAGCAAATATTTTGATTATATGATATAAAATAGCATTTTGCTAATTTATTCTAATATTTTTTATTTGAATTTAGATAAACTGAAATAAAAAGAAGGATAGGATTTGAGTGACTTAGAATCTGAAATATTTTCATTTATTATTATCATATTTGTGGTGGTTTTATTGGCATATTTCACACAAAAACTTCAAAACAAAAACCCTAAGGAGTAATTTTCTCAAAAATTAAGGCATCAACTTGTGAATTTACCCTTTGATATTTTTCAGAAGAATCAATTGTCCAAAGAGAAATAAAGAGTTTTTTTCTCTTACAAAATTTAAGAATATCACTATTAAACAAACTATAATTTAAAGAGATAAAATCTGGTTTTATTTTAAAATATTTATATAAAAAAATAAGTTTATTGTATTTTTGGAATTTTTTATTTAGTGGTTCAAAAATCAGACCTCTTTTGATTGAATTTTTATTTTTTTTAAACCAAGTTAATATATCTTTTTCAAAGGAACAAATAGAATATTCACCTCTATAATTTTCCAATAAAGAAGATAAAATATTTTCCAAAATTCCAATATTTTTATGTTTTTTTATTTCAATAAATAGTTCTACTTTTGAATCTACTATTTTTAAAACTTCGCTAAATAAAGGTATTTGTTCTTTAGTTTTATAGAGATTTAAACTCTTTAAATAAGAGTAATCAAACTCTTCAATATCTCCACTTACATTACACAACCTATCCAAAGTATCATCATGAAAAACTACAATTTGATTATCTTTTGAAATTGTAATATCAAGTTCTATACCATAACTTTTTTCAACTGAATTTTTAAAAGCTAAAAGAGAATTTTCAGGAATTTCAACTCCCAAATGTAAACCTCTGTGAGCTAAAAATTTAGTTTTTTGCATTAGATTCAAGTTTTATAAAATCTGGTTTAATTACTTCATCTTTTGTTAACTCATTTTTAGTTAGTTCATCAAGTTTTGTAAAATATGCATGTCCTAAATAAATTATGTAATAAACAGCTGTAAAAAGTGTTGCAAATGGAATCATTGAAACAAAATATAAAAATAAAGTTCTAAGTCTAAAATTATTTCCTTCTGCTTTATAAATTGTTTTAAATTGCTCTTTACTTAAAATTGTTGAAGAAACATCAAAATTTAAAAGCTTGTGAAAGAAATAGTAAAAAGGCAAAGAAAAAGCTAATACATTTAAAATTGGCACAAAATAAACAGGAATTAGAATTAAAAATAAAAAAACCATCATAAATAAGCTTTTTGCTAAAACCCAAATAGATAAAACTACAGTTCCATATCCTTTTAATTCTAGATGAGAATAGTATCTTCTATGTAAAATTTTCAAAATCATTGGTGTTAAAAATCCAATTACAATAATTGATAAAACTACAGAAGCTTGTAAAACGATCACTGTTCCAATAGTATAAAATAAAAAACCAGCAATCCATGAAGTAAATGAGTATTTAAATAAAAATACAATTAAATATGTCATCCAAACAAAATAAAATGGAGCATTTTCATCAATAACTACTTCTTGACCATTTTGAGAAGCTTGTGCAATTTCTTGAAGTGAAGAAATTCCAAAATCAGCTGCTGTAAAAAATAACATATATAAAATAATCATGGTAACAATCAATGGTACAAGCGCAATTTTTAGCATTGAGCTTGTAAAAAAATCTTTTACACTTTTTAATATAATTTCAATTTCATTCATCTTTTTTCCTATTTATCAAATCTTGTTCGATATTCACACTTTTGGCAAAGTTCTTCAACTAAAATATTGTTTTTAAAACCTTTTTGAATCGCTTTTACTCTTTGAGAATTTAATATATCATCCAGTTGTGTAGTATTTGTATTTCCAAGATTTATACAAGCATTTTGGTCTAAACAACATGGAATAACATCACCATTAGTTAAAATTCCAAAATGAGAATCTAATCCATAACAAAATCCACTTTTTGAAACTATTCCATTTTCTAAATTTGGCCAAGAAAAATACTCATCAAAATTAAAAAATATTTTTCTAGCTATTCTTATATTCTTTGGTTTTTCATTATAAACTTCATCAATATCTATATTTGAATTAAAAGTTTGATTTATTTTATCAAATACTTTTTTGTTAAACTCTTTTGCACTTTTCTCTTCATCTAAATTCCAGATTCTAAAATTTATAAAATATTCATGATTTTTACTTTGGGCAAATTTAACAAAATCTAAAATTGGATTTAAATACTCATCAAGTGATTTTTTGTGTGAATTTGCATTATATGAGTTTATTGAAAAATTTATTTGCTTAATTGTGGGATTCATAAGTGCATAGTAGTGCTTTTCATTTATATTATTTGCAGTTGTTGTAATATTTACTTTTAAATCATGTTTTAGGCTAATATTTAAATATTCATTTAAATTTGTTAATACCAATGGATCACCAACAATATGATAAGCTAACTCTTTTGTATATGGTTTTAGTTGAGCATTTAAATCATCAAATTTTTCTAAGCTCATTATTCCATTTGGTTGAATTTTGGGAGGACAAAATGTACATTTTAAATTACAAATATTTGTGATTTCGATATGTACTTTTTTAAAATTTTTTATACTATTTCCTTTTGAAATTTTTGAAATTGTACCTTATAGTAGATAAAAACTAATCTTATGCTAACTTTGGTTTAATTATAATCCTTTTAATAATTAAAAAGGCAAAAAATGGAAATGATTCTAAATGAAAATGATTTAGTTGTAGGTGCAAGATTTGAAAATGGAACTATACAAGATTATATTGATGATAACAAAACTTATGGACTTATTAGAATCGAAGATTCAACTGCAAACTGGTTTTTATTTAACAAAGATGAAAGCGAAGAAGATTTGCAAAAACTATATAAAAAAGTTTTAAAAGAAGAACATTTTATTCAAAATGATTTTGGAGAAGAGATTGTAGTTTTTAATAAAACTGGAAATCAATCTTTTGAAGATTTTATAAAAAAAATAGATGCTTATTTAGGTGATGAATTGGGAAGTTTTATTTAAACTTCCCTTTTCATATTTTAAAAATTTTCCCACTCTGAATCATCAGATTTTTTAGTTGAACTTTTTTTCTCTTCAACTATTTTCTTTTTCTGTATTGGTTGGGCTATTTTTACATTAGATGATAAAGAATTACTTTTTTTGTTCATCTCTTTTGCTCTAACTTCATTTTTACCCATAAACTCTTTTGCATTTGCATCACTTACAATCAATCTTGCAATTTCATCTGTTATTTCTGCTACATCTTGAGTTTGAGAGGCAACTGCAGCATTTTTTTGTGTTTGTTGATCTAATTGATTTACGGCATCATTAATTTGCTCAATTCCAGTAAGTTGTTCTTTACTTGACATCTCAATATCTTGAATTAAATTTATTGTATTTGTAATATTTTGATTTAACTCTTTATATCCATTAATCATATTTCCAGCTATTAATTTGCCCTGATTAGCTTTTGTAGTTGCATTTTCAACAATACTTTTTATCTCTTTAGCTGCTTCTGCTGATCTTGATGCTAAGTTTCTCACTTCTGCTGCAACTACTGCAAATCCTTTACCAGCTTCTCCTGCAGTTGCTGCTTCTACTGCTGCATTTAGAGAAAGAATATTTGTTTGGAATGCAATTTGATCAATTACAGAAATTGCTTCATTAATAGAATTAACTTGTACATTAATTTCATCCATTGCCTGAGTTGTTTGATTTGCTAATTTTTCACCATCATTTGCAGATTTTGTTACACTATTTGAATAAGTAGCCATTTTTGCAATATTTTCTGTGTTATTTCTAATATTACTTGTTATCTCTTCAATTGCTGCTGCTGTTTCTTCCAAAGAAGCTGCTGCTTCATTTGAACTTACATTTAATTTATCAACATTTGCAAGAAGAATATTTGAACTCTCTTCTAGGGTTAATCCATTTGATTTACTTTCGACTAACATATGATTAATAGTATCAGCTAAAGAGTTAAGGGCTTTTGCAACAACTCCATGAGGGTTATTTATTCTAACTGTGAAATTAACATTTTTATATTCATTTAAAACTTCATCAATAACTATTAAGTCATCATTGATTTTTCCAGAAATCAGAGTTAACATCTCATTTAAAATATTTTTTAACTCTTCTAAACTTTCATTATCACTTTTAGCTTCTATTCTATTTTTTAAATTACCTTTATTAATCTCTGAAACAACATTCTTAACATTGTTAATTAATTTTTCATCTTGTTCAATTAACTTATTCGTTTTTTCAATATTTGAATTAACAATTTCTGTCATTATCCCAATTTCATCATTAGATTTAATTGTGATTTTCTCAACATTTTTTGTCTCTTTATTAAGATATTTAAAGAAATCTAATAGTCCAACTTCAAAAGTATTTAAAGGAGTTAGTATCTCTCTATTTATAAAAAATGTTACAAATAAAATTATAATAATTGACACAATCAATGCAATAAGTAAAATTCCCAAAATAGTTGAAGTTATTTTCTCTTTTGAATTAGTTTTCATAACTTCAATATTTTTTTCTATATCATCAGTATAAGCACCAGTTCCAATCATCCATTTCCATTCGTCAAAACCTACTGAATAGCCTATTTTCTCATATAATTTACTATCATTTGGTTTTTCAAAATCAAAGGTTACAATTCCACCACCTTTTTTGGCAACCTCAATTAAATCTTTAATATAATAAACACCATTTTTACTTTTTAAATTTATTAAGTTTTTACCTACAAGATCAGGTTTTATAGGATGCATTATATTTACACCATCATAATCATAAATATAAAAATATCCATCTTTACCAAATCTAAGATGAGATACATCTTCTAATGCTTTTTTTTGTAGAGCATCTGTAACATTATCTATGTAAGCACCTGTTCCGACTACCCAATTAAATGGTTTAAATAATTTTATGTAAGACACTTTTTGTCTAGAAGGTTTATCTTTTACCACTTGTGCATAGGGAACTAATCCTTCTCCTTTTTTAAAAGCTGTATCAATAAAATCTTTTATATAAGGTTGAGTATTTTTAGTTCCTTCTCTTTCTGGACTAATTGGGAGTTTTAAAATAGTTGAATTTTCATCATAAACGAAAAAATAATCCTTATTTTCACCATATCTAACAGCATCTATTGTATCAAGCAATAATTTTCTTAATTCAGCTTCAGAAATTTTTCCTTTTTGCTCTTCATATACTCTAGTAAGAACTGTAAATAAAAAATCCGTTTGATTTTTTAAAGTATCTTCTACATTCTTTTTAACATTTTCAGGTAAAGATTGATTATAAAGATTTACTACAATATTTTTTGCAAAATTTGTAAATGCTTTTAATTCTTCATTTGCATTATTATAAGCATTTTGCTTATACTCTTCTATATTTTGATTCGTTAAATTATTAATCTCATATATAGATTTTAAAGCTATCATTGTAGCAACAAGAATTATAGTAGCTATCACTATAACCAATAATTTACTTTTTATAGAAAAGTTTTTCATGGATTTCCTTTTTGATATTCTTGAATAATAATTATATAATAATTATATTATAATTAAATACAAATTATCTAACTTTCCCTCTTAAATCATCTATAAACATTTTTTTATAAATATTGTCAAAATTCTGAATAGATGAAGGATTAAACTCCTCTTCTTTTTCATTTCCCCAATATAAATATCTATTTCTAAATTTATGATTATCTATTAAAAAAGATATTTTAAATGCTGTTGCTAAAACATATTTGGTTGTTGTATCAATAAACTTATACTCTTCTTCTGAATAAACACCAGAGAAAAAAGTTATTTTAGTATTTTTTTCTATTAAAAATCTTGCCTTTTCATCATTATTGAAATTCTTATTATTATTTAAACTAACTCTTTCTACATTTGAAACAATTTTATTATACTTATTTGCATAGGTTGTTATATCTATAAATCTCTCCACATAGTTTTCGTGAATAACTCTAATTTCATCTTTTTCAATAGAAGTTAATGTTGTTGAATATTTAAGAGGATGAGCATATATACTTGAAATTGATAAACTATCAATTTTTTGTCCATCATTCTTTGTGGGATATATGTATATTTTTGAATCCATTTGAGTTAATTCATAATAATTTTTAATTACATATTTTAAAAATAAATCACCATAAGCAATACTTAATAATGAGATTAATAATACGAAGAAAACTATTACACTTTTAAATATTTTTGAAGTAATGAAACTTATAAAAAAACAAAAAGACACAAAAGAAAAATTTGCAGGAAGAAATAAAAAACTCGTAGGTATTACAAACTCAAAAGGAGGCATTTTATATCTTTATTTTAACAAATATGGTAAATCTCTTTTTAGAGATTCCAATAAATCTTTATTTAAAAAGAACTTTCCGTAAACACTCTCTAAATTATGAAAACAATAAACACAAACATATCTATTTCTTTTGATTAATTCTATTGAAGAATTCAACATATCTTGTAATTGATTGTTATTTGTATAATAATTATAAATATCTTTTAAATCTACTTCATTGATTTTTTCTTTTATAAAAACAACTGCATCTTCCATAAACTCTATAACATTTTCATCTTCTGATTTTATATTTAAAAATGCCTCTTTAACATCTTCAAATCTAATATCAAATTTTGCACCAACTAATAATAACTCTTTTAAATTTTTTAAATCATTTTTCTGGAAATAATATTGTAATAATAAATCTAAATAATGTTTTTGTATATCTTTATCATAATTTTTTATAAATTCAAATACTTCATTTGCATCTTTTATTTTTTTATTCTCTAATAATTGATTGTGTAAAACACCTATTTGTCCAATTATTTCATGTAATCTATCACTCATGAAACTTCCTCTTTTGTTAAATTCACTATATTGTATCTAAAATATATTTTAAAAGAATTATGAAGTAGCGGAATTAAAAAGATTATATTATTAAGATTCAAGAAGAAAAAGATTACAGTATAAATTCCGTTATTAAACATTTAAATCATCATTTAAATGTTAGTATTTTTGCATTAATACATTAACTGAAATTAATAAAATTTATTGTATTTTTTAGAAAAATTGAGATAGGGAAAGGAGGCTAATAAGCCTATAAAAGTTGGTTGCGGAAATAGGATTTGAACCTATGACCTTCGGGTTATGAGCCCGACGAGCTACCTAGCTGCTCTATTCCGCGTTAAATATAGTATATGAATAATTTTCCATTTTAGAGGAAAGATTTGGTTGCGGAAACAGGATTTGAACCTGTGACCTTCGGGTTATGAGCCCGACGAGCTACCTAGCTGCTCTATTCCGCGATTAGTTGTAAAAAATTAACAGTATCAAGTATTAATTAGATTTTATAATAAGTAAGTTATGTGGATGGGGTAGAAGGATTCGAACCTTCGAGTGACGGTACCAAAAACCGTTGCCTTACCACTTGGCGATACCCCAAGAAAATAAAGTTTAAATATGGAGCTGGTGAAGAGAGTCGAACTCCCGACCTGCTGATTACAAATCAGCTGCTCTACCAACTGAGCTACACCAGCGCCGTATTTCTTTCGAAATGGTGTCAAGAGAGGGACTCGAACCCTCGACCTCCGGCTTATGAGACCAGCGCTCTAACCAGCTGAGCTACCTTGACATCTAAAAATTGGTTGCGGAAATAGGATTTGAACCTATGACCTTCGGGTTATGAGCCCGACGAGCTACCTAGCTGCTCTATTCCGCGATATAAATAAAAGAACGATTAATCTATTCAGATTATAGTGGAGCGGGAGACGAGACTCGAACTCGCGACAGTCTGCTTGGAAGGCAGAAGCTCTAGCCAACTGAGCTACTCCCGCATCACTTTTGGTAAAATTAATAAAAATTAAATAGTATTACCAATTCTATTTAATAGTGGAGCGGGAGACGAGACTCGAACTCGCGACAGTCTGCTTGGAAGGCAGAAGCTCTAGCCAACTGAGCTACTCCCGCATAAAAATGTATCGAAACACATTTTTAAAATCACAAAAAGTGAAAACTATTAATTAAAATAGTGGTGGGTTATGAAGGACTCGAACCTTCGACCACTCGGTTATGAGCCGAGTGCTCTAACCAGCTGAGCTAATAACCCATAATAATGGCGGACAGTGAGGGATTTGAACCCTCGGTGCCGTTACCAGCACGTCTCCTTAGCAGGGAGGTGGTTTCAGCCAGCTCACCCAACTGTCCGCAGTTTTCCGTAATTTTAACTTCTTAAAATCAGGATGGAAATTATAGTACTACATCACTTAAAACATACTTAAAAGTCTAAAGAGATATTTAAATATTTTTTAATATCTCTTCAACTACATTTTTTGGATTAACATCTTTATATATTGGTCTTCCAACAACGATAAAATCTACTAGATTTTCTTTTGCAAATGGAATATCAGCTACTCTTTTTTGATCGCCACTATCTTCACCAAATGGTCTGATACCTGGACATAAAGTAATAAACTCTTTTGAAGTATTATTTTTAATATCTAAACTTTCATATGCTGAACAAACTACTCCATCTACACCAGATGAATAAGTATCTTTTGCAAACTGTGTTGCTTTTGCACTTATATCTTCATTGTAAATAGCCTTAAAGCTTTCATTATCAAAAGAAGTAAGTGCAGTAACCGCTAATACTAAAGGCTTGTTTGGAATATCTTTGATTCTATCCATAACAGTTTTCATAGCCTCAACACCAGAACTTGCATGAACATTAAACATATCTACTAATCCAAAATTAGCAATCTCTTCTGCTGCATCTGCCATTGTATTTGGAATATCATAAAGTTTTAAATCTAAAAATATTTTAAAATTTGGATTAATTGCTTTTAAATCTTCTAAAAACTTTTTTCCATCTCTAATATATGATCTAAAACCTACTTTTAACCAAACATCAAAATCTTTTATTTGTTCAACTAAATCTAAATTTTCTTTTGCAGTTGGCAAATCTAAAGATATACATAATTTCATTGATTCACTCATAAATTAAGCCTTTACAATCTTATCAAGTAATCCATTTACAAACTTTGGAGCACCATCACTAGCTAATCTTTTTGATAATTCAATTGCTTCATTTATCACGATAGCTTTTTGTAAATCTTCAAATAAGATTTCAAAAACTGCAAGTCTTAATATTGATTTTTCAACGGAACCAATATCTTCTAAAGTTCCTTGATTTAAATGAACAATAATCTCTTTATCAATACTTTCTATATTTTCTATTGTTCCATTAAAAAGTTTTAAAGCAAACTCTTTTTGTTGATTTCTGATTTTTTTGTCTTCTAAAATTTCATCTACAAATTTTACAATTCCTTCATTACCTAAATCATAAGCATATAATAAACCAATTACAGACTCTCTAGCTTGTGTTCTAGTTGCCAAATTATTTCCCCATTTCGCTATATAAATCTAGCATTTCTATTATTGTAACCATTGCTTCGGCACCTTTGTTCCCTGCTTTTGAACCAGCTCGCTCAATTGCTTGCTCAATTGTATCAGTAGTTAAAACACCATTTGATACAGGAACACCATGCTTAATTCCAACTGTTGCAATTCCTTTTGTAGCTTCTGCTGAAATATAATCAAAATGAGGAGTTGCTCCTCTGATTACTGCACCTACACAACAAACTGCATCATATTTTCCGCTAGATAGTGCTTTTTCTAAAGCAAATGGAATTTCAAAAGCACCTGGTACTAATATTAAATCTAAATTATCTTCATTTCCACCATGTCTTTTGAATGCATCTTGTGCACCTTCAACTAATCTATCAGTTATAATATGATTAAATCTTCCGTTGATAATAGCGATTTTTTCACTACCATTTAATCTTAAATTACCTTCAATAATTTTCATTTATTTTCTCCAAAAATATGTATATATGTTTTAATTATATCCTAAAGCATCTTTAAAATGGTTAATACCATTCAATATTTTAAATTTAAAAAATAATACCATAAAATGGTACTTTCTAGAAATTTATAAAAAAGCTATATTCTTGTTAAATATTGTCATTTGAGAAGCCAAAATACATGGTACACTTTTTGTATATTAAAAAATAAACACAAAGGAATCATATGGTTTGTAAATTTCAAGAGATAAGTGATTTTTTCCATAAATACTCACAACTTTTAGAAGGTATTGAAGAACAAGAGTTAAAAGAGTTATTAGAAACATTTCCTCATGCATGTAAATTTGTAAAAACACTTGATGAGGATAATGTTAATTGTGATAATCTTGAAGAAGTATCACAAAAAACTCTAGAATTACTTAATAATGCATACGATCATGAATATACAAAAGATGATATTTTAAAGTTTGCAGGGGTAACATGTAAAATGTTTGATATTGTGGGTGCTCCTAAATACCATGTTCCATTTATTCTAATTATGTTGGCGAAACTTTAATAGTTATAACTTGATGCTCTCAAGATAAATAAATGACTTAATTTTAATACTATTTTATATCAAAATAGTATTAAGGTGTAGTTATGAAAGATACAATTTTGATTTCACCTGTATTAGGTCATAGATCAAGTTCAATCACTTATTATCATTACAAAGTATATTAGAACTCAAAGAACTAAGAAAGAAGCTTTCTTAGATAAGAATTTTGATGGGTTTAGCACAAAAACTGGCACAGCAACCCATCAAGAAAGGATGCCTTATTTTTGGTATCCTAAAGCATCTTGTATTGCAAAAATATCACTAACTGTTTTATATAAGTCTTCAATTTTAAGCATATTTGGCCCATCACTAAGTGCGATGCTTGGGTCAATATGTGTTTCAAAAAAGAATCCATCAACACCAACAGCTGCTGCTGCTTTTGCCATATATGGAACAAAAGCAGAGTTTCCACCTGTTGTTCCACCAGTGCTTGGAATTTGAACAGAGTGCGTTGCATCAAAAATAACTGGAGCATATTGTTTTAATAAAAGTAAGTTTCTCATATCAACAACTAAAGCACCATATCCAAACGTATTTCCTCTTTCACAAAGCCAAACACCAGCTTTTTCAGAAGTTTCATAACTTACTTCTGTTATTCCTCTTGTATTTAAAATTTTCTCAACTGGATGTTTCATAGCATCAGCTGCTAAAAATTGTCCTTTTTTTATATTAATAATTGCAGGTGTTTTTGCAGCTGCAACTAATAAATCTGTTTGTCTACATAAAAATGCAGGAATTTGTAAAATATCAATTACTTCACCAGCAGGTGCTGCTTGATATGATTCATGAATATCAGTTACTAATCTATAACCAAATTGTTCTTTTATCTCTTGAAATATTTTTAATCCCTCGTCAAGTCCTGGACCTCTAAAAGAATTGATACTTGTTCTATTAGCTTTATCAAATGAAGCTTTAAAATAAAAATCAACTCTTTTATCTTCACTTAATGGTTTTAATTTTTCAGCTATTCTCATAACTGTATCTCTATCTTCTAGTACACATGGTCCTGTTAAGATTTTCATTTAATTCCTTTTAAATATTCTTAGTTTTTCTTTACCTGTTAATGCATAATAAAATTCATAATTGTTTTGGCAGATATACTCCACATCATTTTTTGCATGTGCATCGCATGCGAATAAAAGTTTATCACCTATTTTTATCTCATATTCCCAACTTGGGGTAAGTATTATATCATTTTCTCGTTGAAGTAACAAAGGTACAACATTATTATTTTGTTTGTGATTATAAAGAGATGTGGCAAAAATACTTAAAGATAATGTTTCTTTATTAGATAAATGGGCACAAATCTCAGGAGCAAAAAATTCGCCTATTTCAAACTCTAATAAAAGTGGACTTTCATCTATTTCACGCACTAGTCTACTAATAAGTTCTGAAGCCCAAATATTATCTTTTTTAATAATTTGTTTTAAAAATATATCGCTAAGTGGATTCACCAATGCATTTGTAACTTTATTTACTACTATTTTAGAAGGAGTAAAAATATGGTCAATATTTGCATTTTTAAATAAAAAATCATCTGCTAAATCATTTTCTCTAACTATAGTCATTATCATAGGATTTAATTTTTTTGCTGTTGCTAAAATAGATAAATTTGTTGTATCATCATTTGTTGCTGCAACTATAGCAACGGCATCTTTTACACCAATATCTATTAAGAGTTCTTTATCATCTGCATCACCAAAAACTAAATGGGAAATCTCATTTTTTGTAAATTCGTTATCTTTATTTTTATTTATCTCTATTAATTTAACTTCAATATTACTATTATCACTTAACTTCTCAAAAATCTTTTTTCCCATCCGCCCATATCCACAAATAATATATAGTCCTTTAGGAAAAAGTGGCAAACTTGAATTCAAATGTCCTAATTTATAAAGCCATTTCTCAATTTTAAATAGATTTGGAGCGATTAAAGCCATATTTATTTCTGAGGAAATAATTGAAAATGGATTTACTATAATTTGAGCATCTAAATCTTTTAGATTTTCTGTGTGATTTTTTGTTGTTGATTTAACTGCAACTTTTACATTTTTATTTAAGCTTTTTGCAATTAAAGTAATTTTGAGATTTAAAGCATCATCTTCAAATAATGAAACAATTGCTTTGCAATTCTTTTTTTTTATACCTGCTGCTTCAAGAACTCTTACTGTATATGTTTCACTATTTAAAGAAGGAACCGTTGGTGTAAAATTCTCAAGTATTAAATCATTTATTCTTTCTTTTTCTTTTTCAATAACAACACTTCTAACACCTTGTTCTAGTGCTTTTATGATGATTTTTTTTGTTATTTGGTTATAACCTAAAACGATAATAAATCTCTCATTTAAATTTTTTATTTGTCTTAAAAATTTTGTTCTTTGCATCTCTTGAATAAAAAGTTTATCTTGCAATAATGAAACTAATGAACCAATTCCATAAAACCAACCAAGAACAGTTAAATATATGGAAAAAGTCACCCAAATTTTTTGTGGATAAGTAAATGCAAAAGGGGTTTCCCCAAATCCAATTGTAGTTGCAGTATAAGAGATAAAATAAAAAGCATCAAAAATTGACATCTTATAAGGATTTCCATCTGCATCTACACCTTGAATTAGAATCAATCCAATAATTGCAATAGTGTAAGTTATAATTATTACCAAAAAAGGTATTCTCATTCTTTGTAATATTATAAATAAAGAGTTGTTTCTCAAATTAATTACCTATTTTTATCTTTTAGATTTTATTGTATCGCCTACATATAATACAACTGAAGTTACATTTGCTAATAGTGCTCCACCTGATAAAGAGACAACCATTCCTAAAATTGAATTATCAACACCAGCTGAATAAATTGCAACTGTCCAGATAGTTGCAGCTGCGATTAACTGAATATCTGCAACCAATGAAGTTGCCAATAAAACTGAACCTAATTGTGTTTTGTCCCCAAGTTTTAAAATTGTTGCAATTAAATTTACAATAATTGCAGCAAAAAGTTCATATTTACTGTGACTCTCAATTATATGCATATCTCCGTAAAAAAAACCGAAATTTAGAGTCATTGCTAAAATAATAAAAAAACCAGAAATTACCTTGTCTAAATTCATTTTATTCTCCTTTATCTTTTCCTAAATCTAATTTTCTTCTAAATACCTCATCAAGATTGTCATGTACCCTTGAGTTTTTATCTACAAAAAGTAATTTATGCTGGTCTAACATTTTTATATTTTTTAATCCCATGATTGCTAATAAACCTTTTACATTTTTTAAAAGATTTTTATGATAATTTGCAACATAAGTAGCATGTTTGAAAACAAAGTATTTTCTTCTTTTTTTCTTATCTTGAGTCGCAAGTCCAACTGGACATTGTCGTCCTGTAGTTCCTGAACAATATCTTGCTCGAATACAACCAGCACTCATCATGAATCCACGGGCAATTTGTAAGAAATCAGCTCCTAGACTCATTACAATAATAATATCATCAGGAGTTAATATCTTTCCACTTGCAACAATTCTAACTTTATCTCTAATTCCATACTCTTTTAGAATTTTATCCACTAAATAAACAGAATCTCTAACATCTAAACCAACTCTTTCCATCATTTCTAAAGGAGCAGTTGCACTCCCACCACTTCCAGCATCAAGAGTAATATAATCAGGATAAGCATCAATTCCAGCATCTACTCTTCTTTTTATCTCTTTTGCATATGGCTCAATATTTTCTTTATCTGAAATTACTATTTTCATACCTACTGGTTTTTGTGATAACTCTTGTAGTGTTCCAATAAAATCAAATAACTCTTCAATTGAGTTAGCAAAAGGAAATCTATTTGGTGAAAAAACATCTTTATATGCTTCAACGTTTCTATAGTATGCAATTGCAGGAGTTACTTTTTGCCCTGATAATTTTCCACCTGTTTGTTTCGCACCCTGAGCAAGTTTTATCTCTGTCATTTGACAAAAACTCATCACTTTTTGGTATCTATCAGCATCAAAATTTCCATTTTTATCCCGTGCACCATAAAGTCCTGAACTAATTTGAAATACAATATCAGGCATGTCAGATGGAACTTCTTTTGGAAAAGCTTCTAATGGCGCATCCCAATTTGGTCTATAAAATCGTTTTTTATTTAAATCTAAAATATAAGTTTCGGCTTCTGGATCATTTTTAAAAACTAATTTTCTATAAACATCAGCTGCAAGTGCACCATTAAATAAGAATTTAGTTACTTTTTTAATATTTTTATAGAAATTATTACTATCAACTATTTTCATATAAGATTCATCATAATTTTCATGGGTAACAAAAAAGTTTGATGTAACTCCACCCTCCCCTGAATTTATTGGAAATCCCCCAATAAATGAACCTTGAACAAAAGCTCTTGTTCCTTCAGGAGAGATAGAACCATCACTCATAGCAGATCTTGCTATTATACTTTTTGAAGTAAAAGGTTTTTTTCGTCTTTCCCCAAACATTACTTCAAAATCATTTTCAACTTCATTATCATTTAAAACAATATTTGCATGTCTAATCATAAACTTTGGTTGTGGCAAAGGTTGTGCAGGAGAAAAAGATGCATAATTTGGTCTATCTCTAGCTGCTTTATAAACCCAGTCCAATTTATCTTTTGATTCATAAAATTTTTCATCACCAAAATATTGTCTAAAAGGCTCACTTACCTCTTCAAATAAATACCTTAATCTTCCAATTATTGGATAATTTACAAGTAATTGATGTTCTCTTTGAACATATTTATCATGAATATACCAAGCAACAATTACTACAAAAAACAAAATCCAAAAAATCTCTTCTAAACTCAACTCCATCTTATCCCTTTTTACTTGAAACTAAAAATCCACTCAAAACTATCAATAGTATACCAAAAACAATCGAAATAGAAGGAAAATTATCCCCTAAAATAAGTCCTAAAATTATTGAGAAAATTATATTACTATAAGAGATTGTCCCAATAATTCCAGCTTTTGCAAAAGAGTATGCTTTTGTCATGTATATTTGAGCAAAAGTAGAAAAAATTCCTAATAATATTATATATAACCAATCATCTACTTTTGGCATAGAAAAAGTGCCTAACATAAAATCCAAATTGGGATTTGTATAAACACTTCCTATAATCATCAATAATAAAGGCCCAATTGTTCCTATTGTCATAAAAGATAAAACAATAGCTCGTGAATCATAATAGGTTCGCAGTTCCCTAACAGAAGTATAAGCAAGTGCAGCTCCTACTCCTGATAATATTCCTAAATAATCGCTCTTTTCTAAACTGCTCCCATCAAATTCTGTAATAAATACAATTCCAATGAAACCCACAAAAACACCAAACCAACCTTTTATTCCTAACTTCTCTTTTAAAAAAATATAAGCTAATACAGCTGTGAAAATTGTAGATGTTTTTGAAAAAGTCATAGCTTCACCAAGAGGTATTTGTGAAATATTGTAAAAGAAAAAAAGTAAGGCAATAAATCCAGCAAGTCCTCGAAAAACCAACAACCAAAATTTTCCACCAATTTGTTTTAATGGAGATTTATAAATCGATATTAAAATAAAAAGAACTCCAAATATATTTCTAAAAAATACAACCTCAACTGAACTCATTGAATCAGTTAACTCTTTTGCAGCAGCGCCCATAAAAGCAAATAATAAAGAGGCAAAAAGCATATATTGTACGCCTTTATTAACCTGATTTTCCATTCTTATCCCTTGTTCTAAAAGTAAATTGTATTTACAATCCTATTAAAGATAGATTATTGAACTCTCCATATCTTAAAGCTTATTTTAGATATTATATTAACCATATATATAAATACTTCGTAGGGGAAACATGGAATACTTAAAAATTATTGGGGGAAAAGATATTTCAGGAAGCGTAGAAATATCAGGTGCTAAAAATGCAGCCCTTCCTTTGATTGCTTGCACTATTTTGGGAAAAAATGAAATAACTATTGGAAACTTACCAGATGTAGTTGATATTAACACTTTTTTAAAGCTAATCAAAAAACTTGGTGGAACTTATGAAAAAGATAATCATACTGCAAAAATTAATACAACAACAATAAATAATACAACAGCAACTTATGATATTGTAAAAACAATGAGAGCTTCTATTTTGGTTTTAGGGCCAATTCTTGCTAGATTTGGACATTGTGAAGTTTCACTTCCAGGTGGTTGTGCAATTGGGCAAAGACCAGTTGATTTACATCTTAAAGCTTTAGAGCAAATGGGTGCAAAAATTGAGATTTTACATGGATATATAAGAGCTACTGCACCAAATGGTTTAAAAGGTGCAAAAATAGTTTTTGATAAAGTAACTGTTGGTGGAACTGAAAACACTGTAATGGCAGCAGCCCTTGCACATGGAACAACAACTATTATAAATGCAGCAAAAGAGCCAGAAATTGTGCAACTTTGTGAAGTATTAGCAAATTCAGGAATAAATATTCAAGGTATTGGAACTTCAAAAATTATAATTGAGGGAACAGGACAACAGTTAATAGATATAAAACCTTTTGATGTAATCCCTGATAGAATTGAAGCTGGAACATATATGTGTGCAGCTGCTATTAGAAATCAAAAACTAACAATCAAAAAAGTAATTCCTCTACACTTAGAAGCTCTTATTTCAAAACTAGAAGAGATGAATTTTGAAGTATTACAAGATGACAATAGTGTTACAATCTTACCTACAGATGAAATCAAACCTGCGAATATTATAACAACAGAGTATCCAGGTTTCCCAACTGATATGCAAGCTCAATTTATGGCACTTGCAACTCAAGCAAATGGTACAAGTACAATTGATGAAAGACTATTTGAAAATAGATTTATGCATGTTAGTGAGCTTTTAAGACTTGGAGCTGATATTCATCTAAATGGAAACACTGCAACTATAAATGGAAAAGCTGGAACTTTAAACGGAACAGATGTAATGGCTACAGATTTAAGAGCCTCTTCTGCGTTAGTTCTTGCAGCTCTTGTAGCAAAAGGTGAAACAAATATTCATAGAATTTATCACCTTGATAGAGGTTATGAAAATCTTGAAGGAAAACTTTCACTTATTGGTGCTGATGTAAAAAGGTTTACTGAATAGCATAGTTTATAAATGATAAGCAGGAAAATCTCTTACTTATCATTTTTTTTAAGTAAAAATTCTATAAAATCTATCCAACTATAAAATAAGGTACGTTATTAATGAAACTAGAAATTTCTTTATTCAAATTTGATAAAAACTCTGATTATTTACCATACTACACAAAACATTTTTTAAAAACTGAAAATGAAAAAAATATTTTAGATATTTTAAATACAATAAATAAAAGTGCAAGATTAGGATTTACTGATTCTGCTGATTTTGATTTAGTAATAAATGGAGTTTTTGTAAAAGCTTCAATTACTTTAGAAGAAGTTGTAAATAACTTTGGAAAAGATCTTACAATTGAGCCTATTTCAATTAGAAGAGCTTATGATGATTTACTAATTGATGATAATGACTTCAAAGAAAAAATCAAAATCTTAAAAGATTTAGTTCAACCAGAAGATAAAATCGAATATTTAAAATTAAAACAATATTTCTATGCTTCAAATACTCTAAACTATAAAAGTGATTATATTGGTGATGCAATCCTAATTTTAGCCTATGATATTGTTCAAAAAAATCCAGCACTTGGAAATTATGTACTTCTTGCTCTTGATAGTGTTGAGATAGGTTCACAATATCATACGAGTTTAGAAAATAGAATTTACAATTTTGATAAAAGTATTGAAGAAAAAATTCAAACAGTTCAAGATAATTTAAATCAATTTGAGCCACTTGAAAAACAAAATTTTAGAGTAAATAAAACTTTGATTTTAGACTTTGGAAAATTTGAAGAAGATTATGAAATAAAACATGATTTTAAAGATTTTAATATTGCTTATTATCCTTCAAAAGATTCTGAAGAGACTTTAGAGTTATTAAATAAGTTAGATGCAAATATTTTAAAACTTGATTCTATGAAACTTGATTTAGCAAAAAACACTTTTAATAAAAATCCAATGATAACTTATCATGTTGCAGCAACTATTTTATTAGATGCTTTTGACAATAATGCTGATTTTTTACTTGTAGATACAAATGAAGATTTTTATATTTTTGATTACAATAGAAAACAATTAGAAAAAATTTGTGGAAGAGAAGTTATCCTTCCAATTATTCATAAAAATGAATTACAAAAATTAGCATCAGGAAATCATAAAGAGGCTTCTGCAACTTTGACTAAACATCAAGTTAATCCTGAAATAATATGAGGAATAAATTTTGGTTTTAGGTGCAGATTTTTCAATACTTGCAAGTCTATTAATAGCTTGTTTAATTCCACTTTATATTTACAGAGAAAAAATATTTTCTGCTAAATATAAAAATAATGGTAACTTTCCATTATTTTTAAAAGATTTAAAATTACATATGCAAACAAATCATCCAAAAATCAATATTGAATACTCTATTGTAGAAAAAACAGAAAATGAATTAAATTTAGAACTTAGGGAAACTTTAATTATTGAAAATGTAGTTGAACAATTTTTTAATTTTCAGTATTCTAAAAAAACTCAAAGTACTATTTCAAGAGAAAATATTTGGGTAAATTATGAAGAAAAATCTATATCAAATCCAAAATATCCAAGTGATTGGCCACAAAGAAAAGAGTTTGCTTGGAGAAGAGATAACAAATGCTGTAATAGATGTGGAAATACTCTTAGTTTAAAAGATTCTCATACTAATTTTGTAAAAGAGATAAAAGACGGTGGTGGTTATAATCTTGAAAATATCATAATTTTATGTGTAGATTGTAATAAAATCGTCAATTCAACAAATCCTAAAAGTACAATTTCATCACTAGTTTTAAATGATAAATTAATGAATTTCGTAAATTAATACTTCTAATATCCTAAAATCTCTTTTACTCTTTTTTCATGATTATTTATATTAGAATTTAGTTCAACTTCTTTGATTTCTTTATCTAACTCTTTTAATTTCTCTTTCCTATTTTTATCCTGAACTCTCTTTTTTAAAGAGTTCTCTTTTAATTTTATCAATGAATCTTCTAAATATTTATCTTCAAGCATTTTTAATTCAGATAATTTGTTTCTAATAAAAGTAATGTCTTTTGTTTTAGGTATTAAATATGGAGTTATAATTACAACTAAATTATTCTTTTTATTATTAGAAATGCTATTCTTAAAAAGTTCTCCAAATAAGGGAATATCACCTAAAACAGGAACTTTCTGATTTGTAATTTCAGTTTTATTTTCTATTAAACCTCCAATAATAACACTTTCACCATTATTTAAAATTGCAGTTGTTTTTACCTCTTTTTTTGATGTATCTGCATTTCCACTTACAGTTTGAGTAGTTTTTACACCTTCTAAAATAGTATTTATTTCCAAAGTTACTTTTGTTTCATTTGAAATTCTTGGTTTCACTTTTAAAGTTAATCCAACATCTTCCCTTTGAAAGTTTTCTCTTGTAGTTCCACCATCTGTAACGCTACTAGATGTTTTAATAGAGATTGTTTCTCCCACATAAATTGAACTCTCTTTATTATTAACAGCTAGGATAGAAGGTTCTGAAACAATATCTAAAGCTCCATTTTGTCGCAATAAATTCAAAGTTGCCCCTAATGCTAAACCTGAAGTAATATCTGGAATTGTTAAACCATCAACAGAAAATTTAGGAATATTCCCCTTATTTAAACTTGAAGAAAAAGTTGTAAGTCCATTATTATTAGTACTTCCAGCAAATATTCCATAAGTAACTCCTATTTGATTTACTAACTCATCATTAAGTTCTATAATTCTAGCTTGTACGTAAACCTGAGCTTTTTCCACATCTAGTTCTTCTAATAAAAGTTTGATTTCATCTATTTCTTCAATAGGTGCTTTTACAATAATTGAATTAGAATCTTCATCTATAGAAATTAATGGTTTATTATTGGGATTTACATAAATATTTTTACTAATTATCGAATCAACTATTTTTATAATATTACTTGCTTCTATATTTTTAAGAGGAAATATTTTTATCTCTTTTTTAATAAACTCATCTTTTGTTGAATCAATCTTATTATCAAGAAGAGGAAGCTCATTGTTTAATTTTATTACTCTATAAATGTCATCATTAAAAACTAAGTTATAACCTTTATCTTCTAATACATAATTTAATATTTTAATTAATTCATTTTTATTTAGAGGTTTATTTGAAACAAAATTTACATTTCCTTCTATCTCTTGTGTTATTAAAATATTTCTATTTAAAATTTTAGAAGTGATTTTGATAAAATCCATTATTTTTAAATCTTTGAAATTTATATTTATTTCATCATTAGAAAATAAGTTAAAAGTTAGAATAACAAGAAAAAACAATTTATTCAATTTCATAAAAACTCCTAAAATTATATTAAATAATTTAATTAGTTATTATGATACTGAAATATTTCTTGAAAGTAAAGATTTTAAAAGCTCAAAATGTTCAGATGTGAGTTCAATTATTAGATTTATTTGAGTTGAAAACTCTTTTGATTTTATATTTATATTTTCTTGATTTAGTAAATATTCTAGTTTTGAAAGTTCTGTATAATCACAAACCAAAGTTTTAGTTATTAATTTTTCATATTCTTTAAACTCAGCTATTTTAATAACTTCATTTACACTATCCCCATAAGCTCGAACTAATCCTCCGGTTCCTAGTTTTATTCCACCAAAATATCGCACTATTATTACTGCTGTATTTATAAGCTCATTTCCTGCCATCACTGTAAGACTTGGTTTTCCACTTGTTCCTTTTGGTTCTCCATCATCACTGCTATTTTCTACTATTTGGTCAAACTCATTTAAATATCTATAAGCATAAACATAATGTCTTGCTTTTGGATGTTCTTCTCTTACTTTTTTCATTACAACATCGAACATTTCATAGGGCATTAAATATGCTATAAATTTTGACTTTTTTTCTTCAAAAGTACAGCTAACCTCTTTTTGAACAAACTTCAACTATAATTGCCTCCATGAGATTAGATTTATATTTAACAGAAACCTTTAACATTCAAAGCAGAAACAAAGCTTGTGAATTAATAAAATCAGAAAAAGTTAAAATTGATGGTGCGATTATATCAAAACCCTCTTTTAATGTTGAGCAAAATCACAAAATTGAGATTTTAGAAGATGATTTTTATGTGTCACGTGCTGCTTACAAACTAAAATATTTTTTACAAGAATTAAAACATTTTGATTTAAAAGATAAAAATACCCTAGATATTGGAAGTAGTACTGGTGGATTTACGCAAATTTTACTTGAAAATGAAGTAAAAAAAGTTACTTGTGTTGATGTAGGTTCAAATCAACTACACGAAAGAATCAAACACAATCCTAATATTTCTTTTTTTGAAAACACAGATATTAGAAACTTTCAAAGTGATGAAATTTTTGAAATAGTAACTTGTGATGTTTCATTCATTTCTATTTTAAATATTTTAAATGATATAAATCGTTTAGCTTCAAAAGATATTATCATTCTTTTTAAACCTCAGTTTGAAGTTGGAACTAATGTAAAAAGAGATAAAAAAGGTGTGGTAAAAGATAAAAATGCCATCATAAAAGCAAGAGAAAAATTTGTAAATACAACACTTGCATTAAATTGGAAATTAAAATACTCAAGCATGAGTAAATTACAAGGGAAAGATGGAAATGAAGAAGAGCTCTTCTATTTTAGTAAATAAAAATACAATAACTTCAATAGCAATTGGAGGTTTTGATGGAATGCATTATGCCCATCAACAACTTTTCAAAAATTTGGATGAACATGGAGCAATTGTTTCAATAGAATCAGGATATGCAAACCTAACTCCCAAAAGATATAGACAAGAGTATAGCCCTTATCCAATTTATTATTATGTATTAGAAAATATCAAACATCTTGAAGGTGATGAATTTATTAAATTAATTAAACAAGAATTTCCAAATCTAAAAAAAATAGTTGTTGGTTTTGATTTTTGTTTTGGGAAAAATAGAAGATATTGTATAGAAGGACTTAAAAAACTTTTTAATGGAGAAGTTTTAGTTCTTGATGAGATAAAAATCGATGATGTTGCTGTCCATTCAAGAATAATAAGAGAATATATAAAAGATGGCAATATTAATATGGCGAATAAACTTTTAGGAAAAGAGTACAAAATTTACGGCCATCAAATCAAAGGTCAGGGATTAGGAACTAAAAGTTTTGTGCCAACAATAAATCTAAAAATTGATGAATTTTTATTACCTAAAGAAGGTGTTTACATTACAAAAACTATTTTAGATGAGGAAGAATATAACTCAATTACTTTTTTAGGACATAGATTTACAACAGATGGAAGTTATGCAGTTGAAACTCATATTATTGATGAAGATATTAAAAATAGTAACTATACAACACAAATAAAATTCTATGAAAAACTAAGAGATAATCAAAAATTTGATAGCTTTGAAGAGTTAAAAAAACAAATTTTAGATGATATAGAATCTGCTAAAAATTACTTCAAATAAATAAATATTTATCAAATTAATATTTATTAATATGCATTTAGATAAAATATATCTATGGTAGATAAAGTATTTAAAAAATCAATTACAAAACAATTCGAATTTGATGAAGAAGTAGCATCAGTATTTGATGATATGTTAAACAGGTCAGTTCCTTTTTATAAAGAGATGCAAAGATTATCAATAAATTTTGCATGCAATTTTTTAGAAGAGAATGATAAAGTTTACGATTTAGGATGTTCAACTGCTTCAACACTTATAGAACTTAGTAAACATTGCAAAGACAATTTAGAATTAATAGGTATTGATAATTCAACTGCAATGCTAAATAGAGCAGCAAAAAAAGCAAAAGCTTTTGGAGTTGAGATCGAACTTATTAATGCAGATTTACATGATGTTTCTTATGAAAATGCAAAACTTATACTTTCAAACTACACTTTACAATTTATAAGACCACTTCAGCGAGAAAAATTAGTTAAAAAGATATATGATTCTTTGCAAGAAAAAGGTATTTTTATCTTTAGTGAAAAAGTTATCTCTTCAAATTCAACTTTAAATAAACAATCAATTGATGAATATTATGAGTTCAAAAAAACACAAGGTTACTCTGAATTTGAAATTTCTCAAAAAAGAGAAGCTTTAGAAAATGTATTAATACCATATACAGAAGAAGAAAATAAAAAAATGATATTAGATGCTGGATTTAGCCATTGTGAAACTATTTTCAAATGGGTAAATTTTGCAACATTTATAGCAATAAAAAAATAAATTAAAGGATTTCTATTATGTTAAAAATAGGAGATACAGCACCCAGTTTTTGTGCTGCTAATCAAGATGATGTTGAAATTTGCTCGAGAGATTTAGCAGGAAAATGGATTGTTTTATATTTTTATCCAAAAGATTTAACACCTGGTTGTACAACACAAGCTTGTGATTTTACCGATAAACACTCTTCTTTTGATGATTTAGATGCTGTTATTTTAGGGGTGAGTCCTGATGATACAAAAAAACATAGAAAATTTATTGAAGCTAAAGATTTAACAATTACACTTTTATCTGATGAAAGTAAAAAAATGTGTGAAGATTTTGGTGTTTGGCAATTAAAACAATTTATGGGAAAAGAGTTTATGGGAGTTGTTAGAACTACATTTATTATAAATCC
>JAQTXA010000030.1 GCA_028689025.1 Aliarcobacter sp. | reverse complement strand
AGTTAAGATATGGCTTCTAAAAGCTGAACCTCTTTTAATTGACCCGTTTTTCTTCACTTTAAATCTTTTTAAAGCGCCACTAACAGTTTTCATTTTTGGCATTGAAGAATCCTCCTTATAAATTTGCGTTTTCATATACATGAAAAAGTTTTGGATTATACTTAAATTCTACTTATTTTAAGTTTAAGAGTTGATTTTTATTTGGATTAAAATAGAAAGAAGAGACTAAGCTCTTCTTTTTTAAGAGAGTAAAGGTATTAGTTTTTTGGAAGAGCCATCATATTAACGTATCTTCCTTCAAGTTTTGGTTCTTTATCCATAACTGCTAAATCTTCAATCATTGGCCATATTTTATTTAAAACATCAACTCCTGATTGAGGATTTGCCATTTCTCTACCTTTTAGGAAAACTCTAAACTTAACATGATTTCCTTCTTCAAGAAATTCTCTTGCATGTTTTACTTTATAGTTAACATCATTTTCAGCAATTTTAACAGAAAGTTTTATCTCTTTAACAACAATAACTTTTTGATTTTTTTTAGCTTCTTTTTTCTTTTTTTCTTGTTGGTATCTAAATTTACCATAATCCATAATTTTAGCAACAGGAGGTTTTCCATCAGGAGCAATTAAAACTAAGTCTAAACCTAAGCTATCGGCAGTTTGAAGTGCTTCAGCTGTACTAATTATCCCATAATTAGTACCATCATCACCTGTACATCTCACTTCTTTTACTGTAATCATTTCATTCATGATTACATCGTCTTTTCTTTTGTCTTTACTCAAATTTTGCTCCCGCTTAATATTTCATTCAGCATAGATATAAACTCATCTTTGCTCATATTTGATTGTTCTCTAGTTCTTCTATTTCTTAATGCAACAGATTTATTAGCAACTTCTTCATCTCCAATAACAACTATCATTGGAACTCTCTCTTTTTCTGCCATTCTAATTCTTTTATTTAAACTTTCGTTCATATTAAAGATTTTAGAATCCATACCATCTTCAACTAAAGCTTTTTGTAACTCTTTTGCATATTCAACATGTGTATCTGCAATTGGTACAAAAATAACTTGAGTAGGTGCAATAACAAATGGAAATTCACCAGCACAATGTTCAGTTAAAATCCCAATAAATCTTTCAAAAGAACCTAATATTGCTCTATGAATCATTACCGGTTGTTCTTTTTCACCTTTATCATTAATGAATTCAGCATTAAATCTTTGTGGTAAGTTCATATCTACTTGAACAGTTCCACATTGCCATTTTCTTCCAATTGCATCTAAAATTTTAATGTCGATTTTTGGACCATAAAATGCTCCTCCACCTTCATCAATTTCATAAGAAATATTTTTCTCATTTAAAGCATCCATAATACCTGCAGTTGTTTTTTCCCAGAAAATATCATCACCAATTGCTTTTTCTGGTTTTGTTGATACTTCAATTTCATATTTGAAATCAAACATTTTTAATAGTGCATCAACAAATTCAAGAACTTCAAAAATTACTTCTTTTATTTGATCTTGTGTACAAAAGATATGTGAATCATCTTGAGTAAATTCTCTAACTCTAAATAATCCATGCATTGCACCTGACATTTCATGTCTATGAACAACACCATATTCAAAAAGTTTTTTTGGTAAATCTTTATATGAAACTAAATTGTTTTTAAAGATTTGAATGTGACCAACACAGTTCATTGGTTTGATTCCATATTCTTGATCATCAATAGTAGTAAAATACATGTTCTCTTTATAGTTTGCATAGTGACCAGATATTTTCCACATTTCAGCTTTTAAGATTTCTGGGCCACGAACAGGTTCATAACCTCTTACTCTATGAGCTTTATATAAAAGATGTTCAAGTTTACTTCTTAATCTTGCACCATTTGGTAACCACATTGGAAGACCAGCTCCAACATCGTCATTGAATGTGAAAAGTTCTAATTCAGTTCCAAGTTTTCTATGGTCTCTTTTTTTTGCTTCTTCTATCATTCTTGAATAATCAAATAGAGCTTGTTTATCAAAAAATGCAATTCCATAAATTCTTGTAATCATTTCATTTTTTTCATCACCACCAAGATATGCACCAGCAACTCTTGTTAGTTTAAAACTTCTAATCATTCTTGTATTTGGTAAGTGAGGACCTCTACATAAATCTTCAAAATCACCTTGTTTATATATTGTTAAGGTTGTATCTTTGATATTTTTAAGAACAGCTTGTTTTAACTCATCATTTTTGAATTTTTCAAAAAATTCTTCTTTAGTAGTTTCATGTCGGGTAATAGGAAGTTTTCTATCTGCGATTTCTTTCATCTTTTTTTCAATAGCAGGTAAATCCTCATCTGAGATTTTACTTTCTACTTTAAAATCATAGTAAAAACCTTCTTTTACAACAGGTCCAACGAAGAATTTAGCTTCAGGATAAAGTTCTTTGATAGCTTGTGCCATCATGTGTGCACAAGAGTGTCTTAAAATATCTAAAGATTCTTTTGAATCATCAGCTTTAATCTCTTCTCCTTGGATATTTAAAGCCAGAGCAGTTTGAAGGTCGTAGACTTGACCATCTTTTAATATACCAATAGGTTCCAATAATTTCCTTTTTTTCTTAATTATTTATTAAATTACGTTTATTTTACCTCAAAGTGACTTAAACTAATTGAGATATAACTTAATTTAGTAAATTTTCGTTACAATTAAGTATGATTTTAAACTTATCAAAAATAAAAACAGAAAGCTTATTGTTATTTTGTAAAGACTTGATTCTATCGTACAAAGATAAAGGTGATATAGAAAAGTATATTACTGATAAAGATGTAATTGAAGGATTTAACAGCATTGGAAATGATATGTTAAAGCAAATTTCAAATGTAACTTTCCCTCAGAATTACTATTTAGAAAATAGAAAACACTATAGAATTAAAGCAATTTTAGATGGATACAATTTTATTAATAAAGAAGTATCAAAGAATCTAAAACAAAATGAAGAGTTTAACCCCTCAATGCTCTATTTTTCACTTCTTGCCCTTTGGTTTAAAGAGTTAAATAAAGAATCTAAATCAAAAGAGTATATATATTTTATTATTTATCCTTATTCTCATGTTTATGATAAATTTTTGGTTGAGATAAAAGATAAAGAATTTAAATTATTAAATATAAAAATGATTGAACTTGCAGAAAAAGTAATTTATAAATTTGATAAATATGATTTTAAATAAAACTAAAAAATAAAAAGAGAGTTACCTCTTTTTATTTTTATATTAGAATTTATATCTCATATAAGCTCTAACATCCTGCGCTTCTTTAACAGCACCTGCTTGTATAGCTTCAGCACTATTTATCGCATTAGGTTTTCCATCATATCCGAAGAATGAGTTTGAACCAGTGTAATCATATTGCATTAATACATAACTAACTCCAAAACTTAAAGCATTAGTTAATTTTTGAGTTCTATAAACTTCCCAAGCTTGACCACGAGTTGCTATTTTACTTCCAGCATAAGTATCTTCACCATAAGTCATAGATCTCCAGTATTTACTACCTTTATTCCATTCAAATCCAATTTTTGCGCTATCTGGTGTGATAGGACATGGTGCATTTATTCCTAACCAAACAGAAGTACCAGTTTCAGAATTAAGTGAACCTAACATTCCTTTATCACTTGGACTTGTTTCACTTCCAGCAAATGAAGCAAATGCAGTTGTATTATCTAAATAGTCAGAAATTCCATTTCCAATACCTTCTGTTTTGAATAAAATAGTTGCAAATTGAATATCACCAGAATCAACGAATGCATTATTACTATTATTTCCATCATACATATCTGCTTGTGTAAATCCAATTAAGTTCCAAGCTTTAGCATAATTCATGTGAACAGAGTATTGTCCATTGTCATATGGAGCAGCGATAAAGCCTAACATATCAACATCAACATTTTTTGTATTATCCGTAGCATAAGAAGTTCCAGACATATCAAATCGAGGTTTAGCATTTGTTAAGCCTCTTCCTCCACAAATTTTAAACCAAGAACCAGTAAGTCCAGTAAGTGATTGTGTATCAAATTTGATAGAAAAACCATCAAATTCAACATCTACGACATGTGATAATGGAGAGTTTGCTTGTTGGTCATTTCTAATATTTATTGGTAATCCATCTGTTGAAGGTCGTCTACCAACTGATGCTGCCCAAGGAATATCTGAGCCAAATAATTTTTCTTGAGTATAAAGCCAATAAGCTTCTTTTACTTTTAAAGTATTATCAGTTGCGTTCTCATTTGTAACCCAGTCAAAGTTTGCATATCCTGGATTTGTATTTGATTGAGAATGATTGGCTGTATCTCCAAATGCTTTATTATAAGATAGCTTTCCATGAAATGATGAGTTGTCATCTGCTTTGTATCCCATACCTAACCATAATCTATTTGTTAATAATGCATCATTTTTTGCTTTTGAACCATTTGCAAGTTTATATTGAATATTGTCAACTTGTGTTCTGAAATCAACATCCCATTTTAGATTATCATTTCCACTTTGAATTTTTGCAGCAGTTGCAGTTTTTGAAACAGTGTCAAGTTTTTTTTCTATTTTTTCTATTCTTTTTTCATCTATTGCTGTAACTGCAGGTTGTTCAACTTTTTGTGTTTGTACAGTTTCTTGTGCAGCAACTTTTTTTTCTAAAGCTTCAATTTGAGCTTTTAGTGCTTGAATCTGTTTATACATTTCTGTATTTACATCACTTGAAAATGATGTTGTTGCAAAGGCTGCAACGCAAGACATCGCAATTAAACTTTTTCTCATATTTTTTCCTTTTTACAATCTATTACACTAAACGAGGATTCTCTATTACTAGACTCGGTTATAAATTAAACTTATATTAACAAGAAGGAACATTTCCAGAATCATTTGCAAATTCAATTGAGAAATCTATAATATGTTCTTGTATTGATTCACTTAAATCTCCAGCTTTAACTTTTGGACAAATCTTGATAACTTCAGCTTCAAATTTACCAGATGCTTTTAGCTCTTTCCACTCTTCTTGTGAGTGTTTTGCAGCAAATTTTGCACCATTCATATCACAAGGACCTTTTAGTAATTTGATAAATAATTTTTGACCTTTTACAGCATCAGCAGATAATGTAGTTGCGGCAACTCCTAATAGTAATGAACCAGCCATGATAACTTTTAATAATTTCATGTTATACTCCTAATAAAAATTTAATATCATTATATCTAATGTATATAAAAGAACTCTTAGAAAATATTACAATAAAGTGAACAATCATGAAACATTTTTTATTAAAACAGATAGTTGATTATCTATCAACAAATGCCCAAAATATTAAGTTTATTAAGAGAATTGACAACAATACAATTATAATTGAATTTAATAATAAAAATATAGTTTATATTGATATTACTAAAGGAAATAGTACAATCTTTAAATCTAAAAAAATTTTATCTTCAAAAAAAGATTTTAATGCACCCTTTGATGTTGCTTTACAAAAAAGATTTAATAACTCAAAAATAGAGAGTGTTGAGTTATATAATGATGATAAAATCATAAACTTTAGAGTAAATTCTTCATCATCATATAAAAAATTAACAACAATCCTTCAATTAGAATTTACAGGAAAACATACAAATATTATAATTCTAGATGAAAATAGAATAATTATTGAAGCATTAAGACATGTTGATGAATTTTCTTCAAGTAGAGTTGTAAAGGTTGGAATAAAATTGGATGAGATTCCAAAACAAACTTTCATTCCAAAAATTGATGAAGTTCCTAATATTGAAGAGTATTTATATGAAATCTATGAAGAAAAAGAGAAACAAAGTTTAGAAAATGTAAAAAAACAAAAAATCTCTCAAATAGATAAAAAAGCAAAAAAACTAAAAAAAACTATAGACTCTTTACCTAAAAAAGAGGAATTAGAAATTGAATCAAATATGCTTTATGAAAAAGCAAATCTTATTTTGTCAAATCTTCATAATATTAAACCATATCAAAAGAGTTTGAAAGTTTTTAATTATGAGGGAATAGAAGTTGATATTGATTTAGAAGAAAAGCCTAGTGCTTCAAAATATTCAAATGATTTATTTAAAAAAGCAAAAAGAGCAAAACAAAAAGCTTTAAATATTTCTTTAGAAAAAGATAATTTAGATGAAAAATTAGAATTTTTATTAAGATTGATGAATAATATTAATAATGCAAATAGTATAGAGGAGTGCGAATTTTTATCTCCAAAAAAAGAGAGAAATCAAATTAAAACTAAAAAAGCTCAAGCAAGTGAGAGTTTTTATTTTGAGGGATTTAAAATAATGTTAGGAACAAGTGAGAGGGAAAATATCTATTTATTAGAAAATTCAAAAGCTAGTGATTTTTGGTTTCATCTAAAAGATAGACCATCTTGTCATGTTATTGTTCAAAATAGCAAAAAAATTATCCCTGATAGTGTTATAAATCAAGCAGCAATTTTGTGTGCAAAATTTTCAGTTGATTTTGGCGGAACTTATGAAGTTGATTTTACTCAAAGAAGAAATGTAAAAATTCAATCGGGTGCGAATGTGTTATATAATCCATACACAACAACAGTAGTTAAAATATGATTTTAAAATTACACAATTTTAAATGATTAATTTTGTAGAATGTCGAAAATTATTTTAAGGAAAAAAATTGAAAAATATTTTTAAATTAGGTTTATTAGTTTTAAGTGCTTTATTTATAAGCTTAGTTATCTCAGGTTGTGGTGCAGCATCAACTGCTATTGAAAAAAGAGATTTAGTTGTTCAGACTAAAATGAGTGATTCAATTTTCCTAGAACCAGTTTCTCCTCAAAAACAGATAGTTTATGTAAAAGTAAGAAATACAACTGATAAAGATATTGAAATAGAAGACCAAATAAAAAGAGCATTTGAATCAAAAGGATTCAAAGTTGTAAAAGATCCAGAAGAAGCATATTTTATGATTCAAGCAAATGTTTTACAAATTGGAAAAGTAGATGGAACTGATTCTGATAGTGCATTAAAAAGTGGATTTGGTGGTGGATTATTAGGTCTTGGAGTTTCAGCAGCAACTGGAGGTTCAGGTAGTAATTTAGGTGTTGGTGCAGCTATTGGTGCAGTTGCAGGACTTCTTGCTGATACAATGGTAAAAGATATTTATTATTCAATGGTAACAGATGTTGAAATTAGACAAAGACCAGCGATTAATGAAAAAATAGTTCAATCTGAAGAAAATTATTCAGATCAAGGAACATCATCAACAGTTAGCCAAAATGTAAATACTAATGATGTTCAATGGAAAATTTATAGAACAAGAGTAATAAGTACAGCAAATCAAGTAAATTTACAATTTGAAGATGCAAAAGTAGAACTTTCAAGAGGTATTGCTAAATCTCTTTCTGGGTTATTATAATTTTTATTAATATTCTATAAAATTAGTAAAATGATTTTATAGAATATTTCTAAATACTAATACTCATATTTAATAAAGTATCAAATATGAGTAAAAAAGTAATTTTAAAAAATCTTTTATTTAAAAATAGTGTAATTTCTTATCAAAAAGTTAAAAAGAGTCATTTGTGAGTCATCTTGAATTGTATAATATTCTCGTTCTAGAATTTAAGGAGAAAACATGAAAAAGAATATTTTGGTAATTTCTATTTTGGCTGCATCTGTATTATTTACAGGTTGCGCAGTTAAAACTGGAAATGAAAAACTTCAAGAAGTAACAAATGAAAATATTGATTCTGTTATTAAAAATGGAGTTTCTACAAAAACTGAAGTTAAATCAAAACTTGGTGGACCAGGGAAAATTGACTTTTTAAATAATGGACTTGAAAAATGGGAATATGACCATACTTTAAGAGTTGAAAAAGGTGTTAATTATGTTCCAGTTGTAAATTGGTTTGTAAAAGGAACTAATGATACTAAAAAAAGTTTAGTTATTCTATTTGATGGAGATATAGTTAAAACGCATACTTTTTCAAGTGAAAATGGAGAAACAATGGGTGGACTTGTTAGATAATCAGGAAACAAAAAGCTAAATTCATTTTCTGAATTTAGCTTTTGTAGATAAAATAAACAAATTCTAATTAAATACCTTAACATATTTCAATCTTTAGAAATAACAAGCCAAAATTTAGTATAATCTCAAACTTTTAAATTTAAGGTTCCGTGAAATGTTAAACATAATAAATGAGAGTTCAACTCGTATAAAAACAGGTGTTGTATTATTTGTATCAATGCTAGCAATAGGTTATATCGATTCATATTTTATATTTTGGTTAGTTTTTGGAATCATGTTATTGATTTCAATTTCAGAATCAAAAAAACTTTATAGTCTAAAAAGTGATAGTATTTATGTTTATACATCACTATTGTGGATTGCAGCATATTTTTATCCAAAACCAGAAGATTTGGTTTTTATTGTAGCAATTGCTTATGCTTCTCAATTGGCGTATAAAAAAACATTAAATGTACATATGTTTTTACCTCTTTTATACCCAACTGCATCATTTCTATTCCTTTTAACTTTATATAGTGAATATGGAACAATGACTCTTTTATGGTTATTAGTAATTGTAGCAAGTACTGATATTGGAGCTTATTTTGTAGGTAAAAGTATTGGAAAAACAAAATTTTGTGAAACTAGTCCAAATAAAACTATAGAAGGTGTTATTGGTGGAGTTGTTTTTGCAGTTATCTTAGGAACATTATTTTCAACAAATGGGATTAGTTTTGTAAGTGCATTGATTATATCTGCAATAGTATCAGTAGCATCAATTTTTGGGGACTTATTTGAAAGTTACCTAAAAAGAGAAGCTGGAGTTAAAGATAGTGGAACAATTCTTCCTGGACATGGTGGAGTTTTAGATAGAACTGATGGATACCTATTCGGTGCAATTGTGATGTTAGTGTTATTAAGGGTTGTAATTTGATACTTCTTGGAAGTACAGGTTCTATTGGTGTAAACACATTAAATATCGCACGAAAATTCAACTTAAATGTTGAGGTTTTAGTAGCTGGAAGAAATATCGAGTTATTAAATCAACAAATAAAAGAGTTTAAACCAAAAAGAGTTGTTATTGATAGAGCTGAAGATATTTCTTTAGTAAATCATAACAATGTATCTTTTGGAGAAACTGCAATTTTAGAAGCAATTGAAGAGAGTGAATCTTCAACTGTTGTAAATGCTTTAGTTGGATTTTTAGGTTTGAAACCAACATTAAAAGCTATCGAGTGTGGTAAAAAAATTGCTTTAGCAAATAAAGAATCACTTGTAGTTGCTGGAAAATTTATAGACCAAACAAAGCTAAAACCAATTGATAGTGAACACTTTGGACTTTGGTATTTACTACAAGATAAAAAAATTGATTCAATGTTAGTAACTGCAAGTGGTGGCTCTTTTAGAGATTATCCCCTTGAAAAGTTAGCTAATGTGTCAATTAAAGAAGCTTTAGCTCATCCAAATTGGTCAATGGGAAATAAAATCACAATCGATAGTGCAACAATGACAAACAAAATGTTTGAACTAATGGAAGCTGCTTGGCTTTTTGATATTAGAAAACTTGATGCCATTATCGAAACAAAATCACTTATTCATGCTTTTATAAATTTCGCTGATGGAAGTACAACTGCACACATTGCAAATGCTTCTATGCAACTTCCAATTGCTTATGCAATATTAGGGGTTTGTGATGAACCAATTTTGAAACCAGTTGATTTAGTAGAAGTAGCAAATTTAGAGTTCAAAAAAATAGAAACTTCAAGATACCCAATCTGGGAAATAAAAGATGATATATTAAATAATCTTGATTTGGGAGTTGTTTTAAATGCTGCAAATGAAGTTGCAGTTGCAAAATTTTTAAATTCACAAATTGGTTTTTTAGATGTTTCAAAAATTACATTAAATGCAATAAATAAATTTAATAACGTAAAAGCAACATCAATTGAAGAGATATTTGAAATAGATAAAGAAGTAAGAAGTTACTGTGGGGCTTGATTTATTAATACCTTTTGGAATACTTCTTATTATGGTTATATATTTTATTTATTCTAGAAATAATTTTGAGAAAGATATAACAAAATTGTATGAAGAAAAATTTGATGAATGGAAAAAACATAGTACAATAGAGAAAGAGAAAACTTCTCACAAAGAGTTAGTTGGTTTAGTTTATAAAACTGACTACAAAATAGATATTGAGTTGCTTGATGCTAATGTAGAATCAGCACTTAAAAGAGGGAAGTTTGAAGTATCCAATATAAAGGATTACTAATGAAATACCTATTGTTATTACTCGTTTTTTTATCATTACTTGACGCAAAAATTTATAGAGATGGTTCTAAAGAAGTAGTTTTAGACGATGAATCTAGATTAATGTGGGTTGATGATATATCAGTTATTAAAAACTTAATGAATCATGATGAAGCTAAAAAATATTGTGAAGAGCTTAATTTTATTGGTTTCTCAGATTGGCGATTAGCACATATTGATGAGTTTGAAGAAATTGTTTATAAAAAAAACATAAAAACAAATATAAACTACGCTTTTAAATATAATGTTCCAGATGGATATTGGGCCTCTACGGCTCATTGGAGAACATTTTGGTATAACGCAGATTATATGCATTTTGTAAGTGGAACACCATATTATGATAATAGAAAAACAAAAAAATATGTACGGTGTGTTAGAAATTATTAAAAGGATTAAAAATTGAGTAAGAGAGTTTTAATACTTCATGGTTTAGGTGGAAGTGATTTTCCCCATTGGCAAGCACAATTAGCAAGTGATTTAATTAAAGAGAATTATATTGTTTCATTTCCTGCTTTCCCAAGTCGAGAAAATCCAAAACTAGATGAGTGGAAAGATTTCTTAAAAAATGAGTTAAATCATTTTAAACCTGATATTGTAGTTTGTCACTCATTAGCAAATATTTTATGGTTTCACACTTGTGATGAACTCGATATTAAACTTGATAAATTAATGTTAGTAGCTCCCGTTTCAAGAAATAGAACTATTGAAGAAGCAAAAACTTTTTTCCCATATCCAATTGCAAAAGATTTAAAAGCCAAAGAGATAATAATGGCAGCTTCAACAAATGATCCATATATGAGTATTGAAGAAGCAATTGAACTTCAATCAAAACTAAATATTGGAATGAAAATCATGGAAAATGCAGGACATATAAATGCAGCCTCTGGTTTTGGAAAACTTGATTGTGCATTGGATTGGATAAAACGAGTTGATGAATGTGAAATTAATAAAGAGCATGAATGATTTTAAGTATTGAAAGCTCTTGTGATGATAGCTCAATATCTATCACTCAAATAGAAACAAACAAACTAATCTACCACAAAAAAATATCTCAAGAACTTCAACACAGTGTTTATGGTGGGGTTGTTCCAGAACTAGCAGCTAGGCTTCATATAGAAGCACTTCCAAAAATTCTAGAAGAGTGCAAAGAGTATTTTCCAAAACTAAAAGCAATCGCTGTTACAAATGCACCTGGTCTTTCAGTTACATTAATGGAAGGTGTAACAATGGCAAAAGCACTAGCAATTTCATTAAAACTTCCCTTAATTGCTGTTAATCATTTAAAAGGTCATATCTATTCACTATTTATTGAAAAAGATGAAATCTTACCTATGACTATTTTATTGGTTTCTGGTGGACACACTCAAATCATAGAAGCAAATAGTTTAAATGATATGAAAGTAGTTGCAAGCACCATGGATGATAGTTTTGGAGAGAGTTTTGATAAGGTTTCAAAAATGCTAGGACTTGGATATCCTGGTGGTCCAGTAGTTCAAGAGTATGGCTTAAAAGGTAATGAAAATAGATTTGATTTACCAATTCCTCTTAGACAAAGTCCAAAAATCGAGTTTTCATATTCAGGATTAAAAAATGCAGTTAGACTTGAAATTGAAAAACTTGAAAATCAAGAGGGTGGAATAACTCAACAAGATAAATATGATATTTGTGCCTCTTTTCAAAAAACAGCAGTTCTTCATATTATACAAAAATTAAAAAAACTATTTAAACAAAGTGTTCCAAAAGACTTCGCAATCGTTGGTGGGGCAAGTGCAAATATATATTTACGTTCACAGCTTGAAGAGTTATGTGAAAAACATAATACAAATTTGTATTTAAGTGAACTAAAATATTGCTCTGATAATGCAGCAATGATTGGAAGAGTTGCAGTTGAACAATATAAACAAAATGATTTTATATTGATAAATGATATTGATGTACAATCAAGAATCAAGGATTTAATATGGGCTTAGCAGATAAATTAGCTTTTTCAATGGGCGCAAAATTAGATGGTAATAGTTTTGATACAACAAAAGAAGATAAAAAAAACTCAGCAAAATCTTCAAATGAAATCATTCCAAAAAATCAACATCAACTAGTATTTACTTTTGAAAAAAGAAAAGGAAAACCAGTTACTTTGGTTGGAAGATTTAATATAAGTGAAGATGATAAAAAAGAAGTATTAAAACTTTTAAAGAAAAAATTAGCTTGTGGTGGAGCTATAAACGAAGAGTGGCTTGAACTTCAAGGCGATGTAAAAGAGAAAATAAAAACTATTTTAGAAAGTGATGGTTGGAAATTTAGAAAATAAAGGATATATAATGCAGAAATTATTTGATGAGGTTAATTCTTTAGACAAAAGATGTTACGAGAAATTTTTACTAAGTGAAGATTTACTTATGGAACATGCCGCTTCAAGTATGGCTTTGTATATCAATGAAAATCACTCTTCTTGTAAATCAATTTTAATAATATGTGGAAGTGGAAACAATGGTGCAGATGGAATTGCACTAGCTAGACTTCTTCACACAAAATTTGATGTAAAACTCTATTTATTCTCAAGTGCAAATTCAGAAATGGCAAAACTGCAACTACAAAGAGCCCAATCTTTAGACGTAAATGTAGTTGATGAACTCTCAAATGCTGATGTTATAGTTGATTGTATATTTGGAACAGGTTTGAATAAACCATTAAGCAAAAACTACGAAAATCTAATAAATACTCTAAACTCTTATGACTCTATAAAAATAGCTTGCGATATTCCAAGTGGAATAAATACTCTTGGACAAGTTGAATCAACAGCTTTTGAAGCAGATGTAACAATTACAATGGGTGCTTTAAAAACTTCACTTTTTACTGATGTTGCAAAAGATTATGTTGGAAAAATTATAGTTGCAGATTTAGGAATTCAAAGAAATCTTTATGAAATAGATTCAAATAAATATCTCTTAGATGAAAGTGATATGAACTTACCTTTTAGAAATAAGAAAAACTCTCACAAAGGAAGTTATGGACACTTAAATGTAGTTGCTGGTTGTAAAAAAGGTGCTGGAATAATTGCTGCAAAAGCTGCTTTTGGTTTTGGAGCTGGACTTGTGAGTGTGGTTTGCCATGAAAATTTAGATTTACCTTATCATATTATGCAAACTCATTTTGTTAGTGAAAATTGTACAGCAATCGCAATTGGAATGGGTTTAGGAAAATATGAAACTGAAGAGATAAGAAGATTACTTAATAAAGATGTTGCAAAAATAATAGATGCAGATCTATTTTACGATGAATTAATTTGCGAAGTATTAAATCAAGAAGTAGTATTAACTCCCCATCCAAAAGAGTTTGTTTCACTTTTAAAACTTTGTGAAATTGCAGATATTGATGTTAGTGAATTACAAAATAATAGATTCTTATATGTAGAAATGTTTTCTAAAAAATATCCCAAAGTAGTACTTTTGTTAAAAGGTGCAAATGTGATTATCTCTCAAAATGAGAAATTATTTGTAAATAGTTTTGGAAGTGCCGTTTTAAGTAAAGGTGGAAGTGGAGACGTTCTAAGCGGTCTTGTTGGCTCTCTTTTAGCTCAAGGCTATAAAGCTCTTGATTCAGCCATAACAGCCAGCTTAGCCCATGCAATAGCTTCAAGAAATTATAAAAAAAACAACTACTCTTTAATTCCGTCTGATTTAGTAGAGGAGATTAGAAAATTATGAATATAGTTTTGATACAAACAACTTGTTCAAATAAAGATGAGGCGAAAAATATAGCAAAAGTTCTAATAGAAGAGAAACTTGCAGCTTGTGTACAATTAAGTGAAATTGAATCTTTTTATTCTTGGAATAATGAATTTTGTTGCGAGAGTGAAACCCTAGTAAACATAAAAACAATAAAAGAAAATTTTGAAAAAGTTAAAAGCAAAATAAAAGAATTACATAGTTATGATTTGCCCGAAATTATTCAATTAGATATTACAAATGCAAGTAAAGAATATTTAAAATTTATAGGAGATAATACAATATGAGTGATATTTTAAAAATAGGTAATTATGAATTTAATAGCAGATTAATCGTTGGAAGTGGTAAATATAAGGATTTTCAAACTACAAAAGATGCAACAATTGCAAGTGGAAGTGAATTAATCACAGTTGCAATTAGAAGAGTTAATATTATGAATCCAAATGAAGAGAATTTATTAGATTACTTTAAAGACACAAATGTAAAACTTTTACCAAATAGTGCAGGGTGTTTTACAGCAGAAGAAGCAATTACTACTTTTAGATTAATGAGAGAAGCTACAGGAATAGATATTATTAAACTTGAAGTTATTGGTGATGCAGCTAAAACTTTATATCCAGATGTAATAGAAACAATTAAAGCTTGTGAAATTCTAAAAAAAGAGGGTTTTACAATTATGGCATACACAAATGATGACCCAATTATTGCAAAAAGATTAGAAGATGCAGGTGCTGATGCAATTATGCCTCTTGCTGCACCAATTGGTTCAGGACTTGGAATTCAAAATAGATACAACATTGCATTTATCAAAGATGCAGTAAAAGTTCCAGTTATTGTTGATGCAGGTGTTGGATGTGCAAGTGATGCTACAATTGCAATGGAATTAGGTGCAGAAGCTGTTTTAACTAACACAGCGATAGCTTGTGCTCAAAATCCAATACTAATGGCAGAAGCTATGAAGTATGCAGTAATTGCAGGAAGAATGGGTTATAAAGCGGGAAGAATCCCTAAAAAACCCTATGCAACAGCTAGTTCACCTATTGATGGATTAATCCAATTTTGATAAATTTGAAGAAATTTCAAAAATTTTTGAAATTTCTTCAAAAAAGACTTGACAAATATTAAAAAACTTAATATAATTCCGTCCACTTTTTGTGAAACTTCAAAAATATTTTGTCGGGGCGTAGCGCAGTCTGGTTAGCGCACCTGGTTTGGGACCAGGGGGCCGGAGGTTCGAATCCTCTCGCCCCGACCACTTTATTTTTAACCTGTGGTAGGTATAGCTCAGTCGGTTAGAGCATCTGGTTGTGGTTCAGAGGGTCGTGGGTTCGAGCCCCATTACTTACCCCATTTTTTTATTATTGCTTCCATAGCTCAGCTGGATAGAGCAACGCCCTTCTAAGGCGTAGGCCGTACGTTCGAATCGTACTGGGAGTACCACTTTTTTTGGTTTAGATTACCAACTAGACATTTTTTCAAAAAATTTATTGCGGATGTGGTGAAATTGGTAGACACGCCAGACTTAGGATCTGGTGCCTCACGGTGTGGAAGTTCGAGTCTTCTCATCCGCACCACTATTGAGCGGGAGTAGCTCAGTTGGCTAGAGCTTCTGCCTTCCAAGCAGACTGTCGCGAGTTCGAGTCTCGTCTCCCGCTCCATTTTAAAAGCCTTATATAAGAAGTAGTTTTACTTTTTGTATAAGGCTTTTTTGACTTAAACACTTTTAAATTGCTTCCATAGCTCAGCTGGATAGAGCAACGCCCTTCTAAGGCGTAGGCCGTACGTTCGAATCGTACTGGGAGTACCACTTTTTTAAATTACAAATCCAAATTGTTTTACCCATTCAAAAGACAAATACATACTTTCCAATAAATTAAGCAGATAATTTTTCTGAGAAGAACGATTATTTAATTCGTCTTCTATAAACCTATACTTGCACCTTACAAAATTCTTTACTTTAAATTAATATAGCCAATGTAAAAATTACTATCATAAGAATCATCATTTTATAACTTTTAAATGTCAAGTCAATCTTGACATTTTTTATATACAATTCCAAAAAAATATTAAATAGGATTTTATTTGAAATCAACAAATGTAAAAGAACAAGCAGCCAAATTATCAGTAATTTCCAATACGGCATTAGTTATTGGAAAACTTTCAATTGGATTAGCAATAGGATCAGTCGGAGTTATCTCTGAAGGGATTCATTCTTCATTAGATTTATTAGCTGCAATTATTGCTTTTTTTGCGGTAAGACAAGCTGCTCACCCTGCAGATAAAAAGCATCGATATGGTCATGGTAAAATAGAAAATCTTTCAGGAACTATAGAAGGTATATTAATTTTAATAGCTGCTCTTTGGATTGCTTATGAAGCAATTCAAAAGTTTTATAATCCTCACACTGTTGAATTTGTAGGTTGGGGCGTTGCTATTATGGCTGTTTCTTCAATTGTGAACTTTTTTATTTCTAGACATCTTCAAAGAGTAGGTGAAGAAACAGATTCTATTGCTCTTAAAGCAGATGCTATGCATTTGAAAACAGATGTATATACTTCATTAGGTGTAATGGTTGGTTTATGTGGAATGTATCTTACTGGTTGGCAATGGCTTGATCCATTAGCTGCACTTGCAGTTGCAATGTTAATAATGTATGCTGCATGGGAATTAATAAAAGAGTCTTTTGCACCACTTCTAGATGCAAGTTTATCTGAAGAAGATGAGCAAAAAATTATAACTAAAATTGAAAATCATCAAGAACATTTTATTGATTTTCACAATTTTAGAACTAGAAAAGCAGGTTCAGAACGACATATAGATTTTCACTTAACAGTTTGTAAATATCATACAATTGATCATGCTCATACCCTTGCTGATAAAATTGAAAATGATATACAAATTTTGTTCAGAGAAAGTAGTATTTTAATTCATCATGAACCTTGCTATGATATATGTGATAGTTGTCAAAAATCTTGTAGAGCAGATATAAAATAAAATTTAATAATAAGGAAAAAATATGAAATGTCCAATATGTGTTTCAGAATCATTAATATTATCAGAAAGAAGTGGAATAGAAATTGATTATTGTCCAAAATGTCGAGGAATTTGGCTTGATAGAGGAGAACTTGATAAAATTATTGAACGTTCAGAAAGTCAGCCTGCTACAAATAATTTATATAATCAAAATCGTTCATCATCACATAATCAGCACAAAGAATATTCATATAATCAAAATCATCATCGTAAAAAGTCTTTTTGGAGTGAACTTTTTGATTAATTTTAGAATGATATTGAAAAGGTATATTAGTTAATATTTTGCTAGTGTATATTTATAAAAAAGCCCCCATAGAATTTAATCTACAGGGGCTTTTTTTATAGAGAAATAAATTATTTAAATATCGATAAAAGTACACCAGCCGCAACTGCTGAACCAATAACACCAGCTACATTAGGACCCATCGCATGCATTAATAAAATGTTCGATTTGTCATATAGCTGACCTTCTTTACTTACA
>JAQTXA010000029.1 GCA_028689025.1 Aliarcobacter sp. | reverse complement strand
AAAAATCTTGTTAGTATTGCTCCTTGTGCTTTTAGTACAAATATCAGTATTATTAGGAATGAAAATACTACTCCCATCCCTAAAAACATGAATTTTATTGACTCTGCTACTAAGTTTATTTCCATAATACTCTCCATGGTTACCATCTGTAATTGTCAACGTAATAATATATAAAAGTTGCTTTAGTAATATTTATATTTTCATTTGATTTTGTAAAATTTGTAAATTTCACCAAGATTAAATAATTATAATATTTTTTCTCCAAATTCATAAATGAAATTATCAAGTTTAGTTAACATTTTTATTATATCTGCTTTTGTTTTCATCAATTTAGTTGTCATTTTGAATCCTTCTTTGTAAAATATTTCAAATTCTATATAAATTTATTAAAATACTTGAAAAATATTTCATTTTGTAATATAATTATTTAAATCTTAAAAAAAGGAAGATATTATGCTGATTGTTGATGATATTATTGAAAAATTAAAAGATATTTTAAGTGCTGATGGTAAAAATGGTAAAGTATTTGATAAAGATGTTGCTAATTCATTGGACTTAAGTCAAGCAAACTTTGCAACAATGAAAAATAGAGGAAAAATTCCTTTTTCAAATATCTTAAATTTTTGTGCAAAAAAGAAGATATCAATTAATTGGCTTTTATATGATCAAAATCCTGGTTCATTAATTGATACAACAGATAAATATTGGATTAAATATTATCCTGCTGTTGCCGTTAGTGCAGGTGGTGGTGCTTATGAAGCTGAAGACAATTATGAATCATTACAATTGCCAACATATTTTGTAGATATGTTGGGTGGGAAAGAAAATCTTAAAAATATTGATGCAATTAATGTGGTAGGAGATTCAATGGAACCCACATTAAATAGTGATAATATAATATTTATTGACAAAACAAAAAACGATGTTAGTAGAGATGGAATTTATGCCTTTACAACAACACATGGTTTATTTGTAAAAAGAATTCAAAGAAGAGTAGATGGTAAATTAGATATTATTTCTGATAATAAAGATTATCCATCTCAAATTTTAAATAAAAATGAATTAGAAATATTGGGAAAAGTTATAAGCTCTTTTGGTATGGTTTACTAATTTAAAATAGAGTTAAAGTTTTTTCACTTTGTAAAAAATATTCTTGAACTTGATTGTAGTTAAAACCTATTAAATATACTGCATTAAACTTTGATTTTTTCAAAATTGGTTTTAATTCATCTAGTTCTTTTATAATAATTTGTTCATCTTTTTTTAAACATTCAATATACTCAGATGTTATAAAAATAGTTTTTGCATATTTATATTTTATTTTTATATATAAAATTTCATTATCATATAAACTTTTTATATCTTGACAGATAATAAATTTATCACTTTTACCAAACTCAATTAAATTGAAATTTCTATCTATAAAAAGAGGTTTTAGATTATAAAATAATTTTAATTTTCCTAAATCTAAATTTCCATCCAAAAAATTATAAACTCTTAAAAATTGAGCTAAATATAAACTAGAAATTTTTAGTTTTGAAAAATAAATACCCTTATATGAAAAAGAGGTTTCAAATAAAGAGTGTTCAATTAAATTTTCTATTACTAAATTAGTTGAAATATCATTAAAATTTCTGTTATTTGGATAAATTTTATTTAAAGTATCTTGATTGGAAGAGATAATTATATTTTCATTTTCTATTTCATCAATATTTTTAAATATATTTTCTAGTTTATTTGGTATTAATTTAATACTTTTTGAAAAATTTATAGAATAGAGTTTAAATAATTGGAAAGCAACTTTATCGCAAAAATAAGCATCTAAATTTAAAATGGATAATTTATACCTAATAAGTTTAATAATACTAATTTCAATATCTTTTACTTTTATCCAAGCAATTTCATTATCAATTATTGGAAAATTTATCTCTGAAATAATTGCAAATGCACCATTTTTTACGGCTATTTCAACACTATATAAATCTTTAGCAATAAATAAATCGCCTTCTTTAACCTTGTTTGCATTTGTTTTGATTGAATAAATAAAAGAGATTGATGGGGAATTTAATAACTCTCCATCAATAATATCTAAAATAGATGTGATTTGCACTAGCTTATTTTTGTTCCAGATTTTTTAGGTGCTTCTGGTCTTAATAGTGATAAACCATTTTCATCTTTGGCAGCCATCAACATACCTTCACTTAACATTCCCATTAATTTTGCAGGTTTTAAGTTTGCAACAACACAAGCTTGTGTTCCTACTAACTCCTCAGCAGAATAATACTCTTTAATTCCAGCAAGAATTTGTCTGTTTCTTCCTTCACCTAAATCAACTTGAAGTTTTAAAAGTTTTGCTGATTTTGGAACTTCTACAGCTTCTACGATTGTTCCAATTTTTAATGTTGTTTGAAAAAATTGATCAATTGTAATTAAATTATCATCTTCAATTATTGCTTCAGTTGTTTTTTCATTTTTTATTTCACACTCTGATTTTGTAATATCTGAACTTTTTGGTTGTTCTAATAAAACTTCTTCAATTCTTGGAAATAATTGGTCAACTTTTGTAATAACCGTATCTTCTAATAAAGATTTGTTTTTAATTAAAGAGTTATAAGTTGCTGTATCAATTTTCATTCCTAAAGATTCTGCTATTTTTGCAATTTTTTCAGGCATTACTGCATCTAAAAGTAGGGCAACTTTTGCCATAATATTTGTAATTAAAGCAACTAAAGCCATAGCTTCATCAGTTTTTCCATCTTTCATTAAATTCCATGGTTCATAATCATTAATTGCTTTATTCGCAATTGTTAATACTCTCCATAAATCTTCTAAATATCTATTAATTTGCATATTAAAAATATATGCTTCTACATTATCTAAAATGGCATTTACATCAGCAAGTTCTTTTGCATGGAATTTTTCAACGTCTTTTGAACTTACTTTATAATCAAAATATTTTCCACTCATACCAGAGATTCTATTTAATAAGTTTCCTAAATCGTTTCCTAAATCAGAATTAATTCTATCAATTAAAGCTTTTTGAGAAAAATCTCCATCTTGTCCAAAAGGAACTTCTCTTAATAAAAAATATCTAAATGCATCAAGACCATAAGCATCAGCTACTTGTTTTGGGTCTACAACATTTCCTTTTGATTTTGACATTTTTTCACCATCTCTTGTCCACCAACCATGAGCAGCAATATGTTTTGGAAGAGGTAAATCCAAAGACATTAAAAATGCTGGCCAATAAATAGCATGAAATCTTAAAATATCTTTTCCAACAAGTTGTACATTTGCTGGCCAAAAATTCATGTTTTTGTCATCTGTTCCATATCCAAGAGCAGTAATGTAGTTCAGTAAAGCATCAAGCCACACATACATAACATGTTTTGGTTCATTCATTGATTCTGGTAATTTAACTCCCCAGTCAAAAGAAGTTCTTGAAATTGATAAATCTCTTAATCCACCTTTTACAAAGTTTAAAATCTCATTCTTTTTAGCTCGAGGTAAAATACAATCTTCATTCTCTTCATACCATTTAATTAGTTTATCTTCATATTTTGATAATTTGAAAAAATAACTCTCTTCTTTTACAATTGAAGTGGGTCTTCCGCAGTCTGGACAAAATTGTTCATCAACTAACTGTTTTTCAGTAAAAAATGTTTCACAAGATACACAATAAAAACCTTCGTATTCACCTTTATAAATATCACCTTTATTGTACATAGTTTCAAAAGCTTTTTGAACACCTAATTTATGTTCCGCATCTGTTGTTCTGATAAATTTATCATAAGTAATATCAAAATCATCCCATAATGTTTTAAATTTTCCAGAAATTTCATCTGCATACTCTTTTGGTGTTTTTCCTCTTAGTTCTGCACTTTGAGCAATCTTTTGACCATGTTCATCAGTTCCTGTTAAAAGGAAAGTATTTAAACCTGTTAATCTTGAATATCTAGCTAGCATATCAGCTATAATTGTAGTATATGCATGACCAATATGAGCTACATCATTTACATAATAAATTGGTGTTGTTATATAAACATTTTTACAAGATTCTTCCATTGTTACCTCTTTTTCTTTTTATAATTATATTAAAATTCAAATCCACCGCCAGCACCTTTATTCATAGATTCATAAACGGCAATTACATATTTTTTTCTTAATTCACATTCAAAAAACTTATCACAATCAGAACAAGTTTTTAAACTGTTTGATTCTTGACAAGTTTTTAATTCAACTATCATATTATCTAGTTTTATATCCCATTCATCAATAACTATATCTTCGTGATTAGACATTTTTACTATAAACTTCTAAAACTCTTTTTATTTCACTGTTTGAACCAAAAAAACATGGTGTTGTATCGTGAATATGAGTAGTTTTTACTTCTAAAACTCTATTAAATCCATCAACTGCACCACCACCAGCTTTTTCATAAGTTAAGGCAAAAGGAAATACTTCAAATAGTTGTCTTAATTTTCCTTTTGGTTTATCACTAGTTCCAGGATATGAAAATAATCCTCCACCTTTTAATAAAATTTGATGTAAATCTGGAACCATACCACCTGAATATCTTAATCTATAACCATCATTAAAAATATCATCAATTAGTTGCTTATGAAAAGGTGCCCAACAATTTTGTGTTGAACCTGGTGCATTTAATTTACCTTTTTCATTTAGTTTAATATTTTGAATAAATTTAAACTCATTATTTAAAAGTCTATACATTTTAACATCATCAATAGTCACAACCATTTCAACTCTTGGCCCAAAAACAACATAAACAGAAGCAACAATATTTGCAGCATTAAATTCATTTTCATAAATACCAAAAATAGAACCAACAGATAAATTCACATCAACTAAAGATGAACCATCAAGAGGATCGTAAGCAATTAAATATTTTCCATTTTCATTTAAATTTACAATTGATTCTTGTTCTTCACTTACAATTGCTTTAATTGATGGGATTTTTTTAAAAATATCTTCAATAATCTCATCACTTGCAATATCAAGTTTTAATTGAGTATCACCAGTTGAATTTTCATGTTCACTTTTACCTGTATCACCAGTTTGAATTAAATCTCTAATTTTAATCGCTGATTCTTCAATTGCTTTAATAATTTCTTGCATTTTTATACTCTCTTTGCATTTTTATTAATCCATAAGATTATCTCTTCTGGATTATTTAAATCTAATATATCTAAGTCACTAGGAATTTCATTGCTATTTATTGTTTCATCGCAAGCAATTGCATTTGAAACACAAAAATAACTTTCATCTAATCTATCTCTAAAAATAGAGATTCTTGGTAAATCAAGAGTTTTTAATCCTTCAACTAATAGATAATCAAAATCTTGAAATAGTTCAATCATTTCATCTATGGTAGATGTACTTTTTTTAAACAAAGTTGTTTTATTTGGACTTACCACTGCAACATCTGCACCTGTTTGAGAGAATTTAAAAGAATCTTTTCCTTCTCTATCAAAAATAGCTTTATCTTTGGGATCATGCTTAATAATACATACTTTGAAGCCACTATCATTAAGAATACTTGCAACTTTTACAATAGCTGTTGTTTTACCACTATTTGAAGGTCCTGAAAAGGCCACTACTAATCTTTTTTTATTCATAAAGTGGATTTTATCTAAATGATTGTTAAAATTGTTTTAGGTCAAATTTTAAATAGTAGAAATTAACTTTTTTTATCTTTTATACAGCTATTCTATTTGCGTATTTTTAAAATCAGGATAGAAAAAAGCACTAATTGGTATAAATAAAAGTAAAAGTAACCATATTAGCTTATTACTTTTTTTCCTAAAACTATTTTTTAAGGTTGAAATTAAAGAATAAATCCAAACAATAAACCAATTTATAAACATAATCATAGCAATGAAAAATATTTCAAATAATAAGTCTTGCTTAAAAAAATAAAAACCAATTGTTATTAATAATAAATTTAATAGAATTTGCAAAATTATTACTTTAGGTCTATATCTATTTGTTTTTTTCATTTTTATATATTCTGAAAACATATAATCTGAATCTAACATATAATCAGATTTAATAAAATTTTTATAACTTATTTCAGGAGATTTTTTTCTTAAACTACTCTTTAAATAGCCATTTATTTTTATATTTTTTTTCTTTAATAAATTTTCATACTCTTTTTCAGATAATTTGAATCTCATAATTTATAACTCTTCTTAATTTATTTTTTATTACCTAGAGTAATTTATGTAAATAATTATTTTCGTATGTAGGATACATTAATTTTATTGAAATTTCAATATTTTTAAAACAAAATAAAACTTCTTTGTATAGATTTTAGACTTTTATATATTTCTGTTATGTTACGTTAAAGTTATATTAATGTACAATAAGCCCCATTTAAAGCTTTGGAGAGTTTATGTATAAAATATTATTTCTTTTGATTGTTTCACTTTTTTTTATTTCTTGCAGTTCTAAAAATAACGCATTTAAATATTTTGAAAAAGATGAGATTGAAACAAAAGGCATTCAATATACAAAAAAAACAGATATATTAAAAGATAATGAAGTAAAAGTAATATTTTGGGCTACCTATTTAAACAAAATTGATAAAGAAATATCTAACTCAAATGAAGAGCTGTTTTTAGTATCTGTATATTTTGCAGACAAAGAATCTCAAGATATTTTTGAAAATAATTATTCATTTTTATTAAATGGAATAGATGCTATTTCAACACAAAAAGTTGAAAAAGATAATGAGAATTTCAAAAGTTTAATGCTAAAAAACAACTGGGGAAATTACTATTTAGTAAAATTCATTGCTCAAGATAGTTATAATTTAACACTAAAACTAAAAAATCAAAGTTCTAGTTCGGCACAACTAAACTTTGAAAAATAGTAGAAAGTTTTATTTTATTTCTACTATTTAAATAATTATTATAAATGTAATAATTAGCTAAAACTTTTTTTCCATAATCCCTAGTCTCTGCAAAAGATATTAATTCCATACTTAAAAAAGGTTCATATTTACCTTTTTTACTAAATAAACCTTTATTAAATTGACTTCTTGTGTATCCAGCTCCACCATTGTAAGCATATGCAATAAATAAAGGATTGTTATTAAATTGTTTCATCAAACTATCTAAATGATAACTTCCGTATCTTATATTAGTATCAGGAATAAATTGTTCATAAATATTATAATCATCATTTAAATCTTTTGAGATATCAAATGATAAAAATGGCATTATTTGCATTACACCTTGTGCAGATGAAGATGAAATAGATGAAGGAATAAATCGGCTCTCTTGTCTTGCAATTGAATAAATTAAAACTTGTTTGTCAATATCATAATTCTGTATAGTATCTCTATATGGAGTAATAAAATATTGTTTTTTATATTTTGTGTATCTTTCTAAAACAAAAGCATGTTGGGCTAAAGTAATTTCATCACTAAATAAATCTTCATATTTTGCTAATTTTTGCTCATCAAAATTCTTTTTTGTATCTTCTAGAACTTTTATCCATTCAAATTGGTCATATATATCAAATGAAGATTTTTTATTTGAAAGAGGGATTTTATACTCAATATTATCAATTTCTAAATCCAATAACTCTTTTGCATATAATGAATAAATATTATTATCCCAACTCTGAGCCAATTCCTGAAGATATAACTGATTTTGGCTTAATAAATAGATCCAAAATAGAGATTTATCTTTAAGATTTTTTAGATATGCTTTATTACTAACATCATTAAAAAGTTTTAGTGCAATATTTGTATTATTATTATTTACTGCATTAATTCCTAATGAGAATAGATTATCTGCATCAATGTCTTGATAATTATTTAGTGATAATAGTGATTTTTGAAGATTACTTAAATCATTTTCATATACAACATATCGAAGAAATCTTTCAAAATTCTTATCTTTTGAGATTTTATTTATAAATTCTGGATTTAAAGGCTTATTAAAAAAATTAATTCTGTAATCTTTTTTAAAAGTGAAGAATAATCTAAAAAATCTATCCATATCTGAATTAATTAGAGCATAAAAAGGATTATCTGCTGCAATTATTTGCAAATCTTTTTTTAAAGTAGGGTAAGGATCTAATTTACTTATAAAAAAGTTCAAATCACTTTTTGAAATTTCTGTAGCTTCATTTAATGATAATCCTAAAGCAATACATTTTGAATCTTCATTTTTAAGTTGTTGAATTGAAGCCTTATAACATCTTAGTTCTTCAGGAGGTATTATTTTATATTTTTTATTATAGATTTTTTTAACATTAGAATTAGCTTCATTTGCCATACTATAAGCAACTCTAGCATCATCAAAAGATATATCATCTTGGGCTAAATATTGGAGAATAAAAAAATCTTTTGCATATGATTTAGGCTTTTGCTCTAACCATTCTAAAGTTACTTTAAAATCTTTTTGAAACATCTCTTCAGTAGTAGAACTACTTGCAGAGATATTAAATAAAAATGTGGCACTAAGGGATAATAAGATTTTTTTCATATATTAGAAAAGTATACTTTTTAAAAAAGTTTCTAGAAAAATTAATGCGAAAATTAGAATTATTGGAGCTAAATCCATTCCACCAACAACTGTAGGAATATATCTTCTAATAAATGCATAAGCAGGTTCAGTTAATCTGTAAAGCATTTGTACTATTGGATTATATGGATCTGGTCTAACCCAAGATAAAATAGCAGAGATAATAATAACCCATTTATATAAAAATATAATACTCAATACAACTGTAAATACAGAATTTAATAATGCATCTATCATTTTACGATTTCTCCTAGATAATTTTTAATTAATGGATAAATATCTGAAATATTTGGTCCAGTATCAGCACCTGTTAAAATATGTCTTAATGGACTAAATAACTTTTCATCTTTTAAATTTGTTTGTTCAGCTATATGTTTTTTTAATTCTTCAAAATTATTAAAGAAAGGTGCTTTTTGTAAACACTCTTTTAATTTATTAAACTCTTCATCAAAACCTTTACAAGATGTTTTAGGAGCAAAGATCAAGTCTATTTTTTCTTTTATCTCTTTTATTGTACTTGTTTCTTCTAAAAATAGTTTTCCAAGTTTCCCAATATCAGTATCAGCAAATCCTAAAATTTTAGAAAGTCTCATATCATCAATTGTTTCAAGATGTTTTCTATTAATAAACCTTAATTCATCAATATGAAATTTTGCAGAACTATTTGAAATATTCTCAATCTTAAACCAAGAGATTGCCTCTTCAAGAGTGAATATTTCACTTGGAGTTTCATTTCCAATTAAAACTAAATAATTTGCAATAGCACTTGGTAAAAAACCTTCTTCTATTAGCCATTTTACAGAATTTACATTATCTTTTTCGCTCATTTTTTCACCACTTATTGCATTTATAATAACTGGTAGATGAACATATTTTATCTCTTTTCTATAACCTAAAGAGTTTCTAACATGAATTTGTTTTGGAGTATCAGAAAGATGGTCTTCACTTCTTATTACAATAGAAATATCCATAATCATATCATCAACAGCACAAGCATAGTTATAAGTTGGTGTTTTATCTTGTTTTAAAATAATAAATGAATCCACATCAAAAGGTTCATAATCAAAATCACCTTTCAATACATCTATAAATTTGATATTTTCTTCTGGTTTTTTAATTCTAACTGTAAATGGTGCATTTGTATTTAAAACTGTGTCATCTGATAAAGTTTCACAAAAACCATCATATCTAAATGGTTTTCCCTCTTTAATAGATTCTTCTTTTAATTCATCTAATTTTGAATCTGAGCAAAAACATGCATATGCTTTTTTTTGTGTCATTAATTGTAGAGCCATTTTTTGATGATATTTTAAAGAATCACTTTGATGAACAATACTTTTATATTCAATTGAAAATAGATTTAAGATTTCAATAATCTCTTTATCTTTTCCTTCAATATTTCGTTCAACATCTATATCTTCAACTCTTATTATTAAATCTTCATTTAATTGTTTTGATACAATATAGTTAAATATAGCAACTCTTAAGTTACTAATGTTTATATCTTCTGTCGGACTTGGTGCAAATCTTAACAAAATTATTTCCTTACTATTGAAAATGTTAAATTATTTATTTCATCATGTGATTTAATATAATTATTTAAATCTTCAAGTTTTAAATTTTGAATTTTTTCTAGCTCTTTTTTTGAATAATCAGGTTCTAAACCTCTGTAATATAGAGTAAAAGCTCTATTTAATCGTTGAGATAAAGTTTCACTTCTTAAAGGTTCACTTCCTGTTAAAAAGTTTTTTGCAGCACTTAACTCATCTTGTGTAACACCATTTTTAACAAATTCAGCAGTTATTTCACTAACTAATTTTTGAGCTTCAGCTGCACTTTCATTTTTAGTTTGTAAATAACCATTAAAATATGAATGAGATTTATTTATAGCAATTGAACCATAAGCACTATATGCAAGTCCTCTTTTAACTCTTATCTCTTCCATAAGTCTTGAACCAAAACCTGAACCACCTAAAATAAATGAGGCAACTTTTGCTTTGTAATTCTCTTCATCTTTAGAGTCAATATTAAAAGAGCTACCAAAATAGATATATGCTTGTTGAGTATCTTTTATTAATGTTTTTTCCTCTTTTTTAGAAACTAAATTAATTTTTTCTAATCCAAGTTTTTTACCAACATTTAGTGTTTCTAAAAATGGAGTTATTAATTTTTCAAACTCTTTTAAATCAAAATCTCCACCAGCAACTATAATTAAATTTTCCAAACATACTGTTTGATTTACAAAATTTTCTATATCTTTTAATTCTATTTTAGAAATAGAATCAATTGTTCCAGAAGCTGGATTTTCAAGAGCAGTTCCTTTAAAAAGCATAGATTTTAACTGTTTTTCTGAAATATAATCGAAATCATTCTCTTTTCTTTTTAAAGAACCAATTTGCATAGTTTTTAATTTTTTTAAAGTATCTTGAGTGAAATTTGGTGATTTTACTAATAAAGTTAAAAGTTCAACACCTTTTTTTGACTCTTCTTTTAAGTTTGATAATTCAATAACAAATGTTTCAAAACCATTTGATGTTGTTAATGAAATAGCATTTTTTTCTAATTCTTCAGCAAACTTTGTAGCACCTAACTCTTTAGTTCCTTCATTTAGAAGTTTTGAAGATAAAGAGGCTAAACCACTTTTATCTTTATCTTGAATATATCCTGAGTTTTGAAAAACTAATTGTAGATTTAATATTGGTAAAGATTTTTGTTCTTCAAAAATAACAGGTATTTGTACGCCTTTTATATCAATATGCTTTATTGTAGCACCCATTAAACTTCCTTGTAATATTACAATTATGAATAAAAAATAAAATTCTATTTTTTTCAAAATTAGAACCTTTCTAAAATCTCATAAGCTGTATTTCTTTTTGCTGGATTTTCACCTATATCTTTTATAAGTCTAATCATCTCTTCTTGATTCATTCTATTTGCAGCACCTGCTGCTTTTACTACATTTTCTTCCATCATAGTACTACCAAGATCATTTGCACCAAATTTTAAAGCTAATTGACCTACGTATGAACCTTGAGTTACCCAAGAGCTTTGCATATTTCTGAAATTATCTAAATAAAGTCTTGCAACTGCTAATAATCTTAAATATCTATTTGAAGATTGAGGTTTTATATCTGGAAATTCAGCTTTTAGTTGAGTGTTAGCCCCTTGAAAAGACCACATGATAAATGCTCTAAATCCACCTGTTTTATCTTGTAGATTTCTAAGTAATTCCCAATGTTCAATTATCTCTTCATCAGTTTCAACCGTTCCAAACATCATTGTAGCAGTTGTTTTCATACCAATTGAGTGCGCTAGTTCATGAACTTCAATCCATTCAAGACTATCCATTTTACTAGGAGCAATTATATCTCTTACTCTATCACTTAAAATTTCAGCACCAGCTCCTGGGATTGAGCTTAAACCTTTAACTTGTAATCTTTTTAAAACTTCCAAAATAGAAATTTTTGATACTTTTGCAATATATTTAATTTCAATTGCAGAGAACCCATGAATAGTAATTTGGGGATATTTAGTATGAATATGATCAACTAATTCTTCATAATAATCAATTTTTAGTTTTGGATGAACTCCACCTTGAAAAAGGATTTGAGTTCCACCAATTTCTAATAATTCATCAATTTTTTGATCAATTTCATCAAATTTTAGAACATAAGAATCTTCATCTCGTCCATGTCTATAAAAAGCGCAAAATTTACAATCAACCCAACAAACATTTGTATAGTTAATGTTTCTATCAACTATAAATGAAGTTGTTTTAGTGGGATGAAGTTCATTTTTTCTTTTTGTTGCTAATTCACCTAACTCTAATAAAGAGGCATTTGTTATTAAATCTAATGCATCTTTATTTGTTAATCTTTTACTTATATCTATATTCATTTTTTAACCATTAAAAACTTGAACCTAAAGAGAATTCAAATGTTGAAGTATCATCAGTTGCTTGAGCATCAAGAGCTTTTGCAAATATTAACTGTAATGGTCCCATTGGAGAAATCCATTCAAGTAATGCTCCTGTTCCAGATCTTTTTATATCACTAAATGTATTTTGACCTATCATCCCATAATCATAGAATAATCCCCATCTCATTTTTGCACTAGGAACTAATGGGAAACTCATTTCTACAGAATTTGCCCAAAGATTTTTATAAGGATCTGTTTTATAACCATCATTATTAGATGGGAATGCATAAGATTTATATCCTCTTAATGTTTTTGCTCCTCCAAGGTATAACGAATCTCCTTGGTTTATTTGACCATTATCAACTAAAATTTTCATTTGAGTTTTTAATCTTAAAACCCAATCAAGCTCAGCTAAATCTTCAAGTGAATAAAAATATTTACCATAAGTTGTTGATTTTAAATATTTAGAATCTCCACCAACTCCAGCATACTCAAGTGATGTTCCTGCTTTTAAACCTTCTCTTGGAAAATAAAAATCATCTGTATTATCAAAATTTAAATAAGGAGTTATTGAACTTGATAAATAAGTTTGAGATTGATATCGACTAGCTAATGGAACTGTACTTGATAAAAGATAACTATAACTTTCATCAACTGAATCCAGTTTATATCTAGCTCCTGCATATAAATCTCTAACAACTTGTTTTCCAATAGCAACAGAGAAACCTTGAGTATCTATTGTTGAATCATAAACAGTTCTATTAATCTCAGCTTTACTATTATGAATTTCAACTTCACCATTATAATCACTATCGTTAATTGCTGGATTTCTTAAACTAACTTCAAATCTACTACTTCTTGCTGATAAATCTACACTAAGCCCTAAACCTAATCCTGAACCAAACATATTAACTTCATTAATAGAACCATTTACCATAACTTTGTCATAAGAACCGTATCCACCACCCAACATTAATGAACCAGTTGCAGCTTCTGTAACTTTAACTATAATATCAAGCTTTTCATCACTAACTCTTTTTTCTTCAATTACTACACTTTCAAAAAATCTTGATCTTTTTAATTTGTTAGTTGAGCTTTTGAAATCAGTTAAGTTATATAAATCACCTGGAGCTAAATAAACATCTCTTCTTATAACTCTATCAAGAGTTTTTGTATTACCTGATATTTTTACGTCATTTATATAAACTTTTTTTCCAGGAATTACATTATAAACAACATCAACTTTTTGATTTTTTTCATCTTTTACTAAATCAAATTTTACGTCAACAAAAGCATAACCTTTATCAGCCACTTGTGTTCTAATATACTCTTGATCTGCTCTTAATTTTTTAATATTAAATGTATTACCAATGATTAATTTTAATTCAGGATAAATTGTTTCTGGGTCAACAATAGAAGAATCTAAATAAATTTTTATACTATTAGTTGTATATTTTGCACCTTCTGTTATAAAAAAGTCTAATTTAGCTTGACTTGAAGCAAAATCAATATCTAAAAAAGGTTCTTTAACTTGAGCGTCTAAATAACCTTTCTCAAAATATAATTCATTAATTCTTCTTGCATCATATTTTAACTGATCAATTTTCACTTCACCATCATTTTGTCCAAACCACCAAGAAGCAAATTCAACTTCTTTATTTGCTGTAACTAGATCAAAATCATTTTGTTCTAAATTATCTGAACCATGATAATTTGCTTTTTTGATAATTATTTCATCACCTTTATTTACATTTAAAGTAACTTTTAAAGATTGATCATTAATTTTTTCTATTTCTGTTTCAACAACAGAATTTATAAAACCTTCACTTTGTAATATACTTAAAAGTTTTACTTTTGCTTCTTTAACTCTTTTTTCTGTGTACATCACACCTTTTTTTAGGTTAATTGCACTTCTTACTGCATCAAGATCTTCTGATCTTGATTTATAACCTTTTATGTCAACACTTGATATTGAAGGTTTTTCTTTAAATATAAATTTTAAAATTCCATTATTGTTTTCTATTTTAATATCATCAAAATAACCATATTTATAATACTTAAGTAATGCAGTATTTAGCTTGTCTTTATTAAGTTCATCACCAACTTTCATTGCTAATGTTTCATTTAAAATTTCTGGAGATAACTTATTTACATCTTTGTATTCTATAGATTTTATTGTATCTGCGCTTAGTGCCGCTGCACAAGCTAAAGAAAATAGTACGACTTTATTTTTCACAACTATCCTTAATTTCATTATAGGTCAATAATATAGCTAAATATAGTTTATATAAATATTAAGATATAATCTTATTTCAAATTATTAGAAGGGTTATATTTTGAATATAGGAATTATTGGTTTAGGACTGATGGGTGGTTCTTTAGCAAAAGCTGTAAAAAGATACGGTATTGCGAAAAAAGTCTATGGTTTTACAAACAGTGAAAAAAATAAAAAAGATATTTTAGATTTAAATTTAGTTGATGAATTAGTTGATTTAGAAACATTAAAAAAAGTTTCAGATGTTATAATTTTAGCAATTCCAGTTGATGCAATAATTGGAATGTTTCCAGATTTTTTAGATATAGATGAAAATACAACTATTATTGATATGGGTTCTACAAAAGAGTATATTGTAAAAAATATTCCATTAAAAATTAGAAAAAACTTTATTGCAGCACATCCAATGACTGGAACTGAGAAATCAGGACCAAAAGCTGCTATTGATGATTTATATGAAGGTAAAACAGTTGTTTTTTGTGATTTAGAAGATAACACTGAATTATATAAAGATAGAGCTTTTAAGATTTTCCAAGCTATTGGAATGAGAATTGTTGTGATGAATAGTAATCAACATGATATTCATGCTTGTTATATGTCTCACTTACCACATATTTTATCTTTTTCTTTAGCAAATACAGTTATGAGTCATGAAGATCCAAAATCAATTATTGCCCTTGCTGCTGGTGGATTTAAAGATATGAGTAGAATTGCAAAATCAAGCCCTAGAATGTGGGGAGATATTTTTAAACAAAATAGAAAAAATCTTTTAACTTCAATTGATTTATTTGAAAGTCAATTACAAAATGCTAGAAAAATGGTTGAAGAAGAGAATTATGAAGATTTAGAAAAGTGGATGAAAAAAGCTAATACTTTACATGAGATACTATAAATATAGTATCTCTTTTTAATTTATATTATTTATTGCTTCATAAACTTTAATTGCTTGAAAATGCTCTTTTACATCATGGCATCTAATAATTGAAGCTCCATTTCTAATCGATTCTAAATGAATAGCTAAGGTTCCTGCAAGTCTATCTTCAATAGAAGCTGGAGTTATCATATTAATCATAGATTTTCTACTTGCACCAATTAAAAGTTCATATCCAAAATGAGAAAAATGTTCTAAATTTTTTAGTAATAACAAATTATGTTCTAGTGTTTTTCCAAATCCGATTCCAACATCTAATACAATGTCTTTTATTCCAAAACTTTGAGCTTTTTCAATTTGATTTTTTAAATAAGCATCTATTTCTAAAATCACATTTTCATAAAAAGGTTCTTGTTGCATTGAAGTAGGGTCATTTTGCATATGCATGATAACAACTTGAGCATCATATTTTGAAGCAATTTTACAAACTTCATCATTTTCTAAACCTGTAATATCATTTACAATTTTAAAACCATGATTTAAAACATAATCAATTACTTTTGGAGCATAAGAATCAATAGAAAAATCAACTTTTTCATAATATTTATTTTTATAAATCGTATCAACTATATCTTTAATTCGTTCCAATTCAACATTTTCTTCAACCGTAATACTTCCAGGTCTACTTGAAACTGCGCCAATATCAATAATATTAGCACCATCTTCAATCATTTTTTCAATTCTCAAATTTGCTTGTGAATTATCAAATCTACTATTTTTAAAAAAAGAGTCTTCATTTGCATTTAAAACACCCATTATTTTAGTTTTAAAATCATTTTCTCTAACATAATCTTTTAATGATTTAGCTAACTCTTTTAGACCAAAAGGCTGAGCTAATTCTTTTCTAGACAGAGTTTCAAAATGTTTTGTAGTTCCAATTAAAACAGCATCTACATATTTATCTTTTGCAATTATCACTCCACTTGGAACTGCTAAATCAGCACCAATAGATAAAGCATCTTGTTTTAAAATATTTGCAGCACCAACATGTAAATCTTTTATATACAAAGTATGAAGTTTTGATTTTTTAGATAAAATTGAAATTCCACCACTGTCACAACCCAAATTTTTATAAAAATTTTTAGTGTCATTGATTGATATTTTATATGTTTGCATATAAAACCTTTTTAATGTTTATTTTTTTGATTAGCCAAAGATAAAAGTAGGGTAGTTAGCACATTTATTGGTCGTGAATTTAATTCTAATAGTTTTATAGCTTTTGAAAAAAACTCTAATTGATTTCTTGAAAGCTTAATTTTTTGATTGTTAACTTTTATTAAAATTGTTTCAACAATATCTTTTGCTTCATTTTTTGAAATTTTTTGATTATCTTTTAAAAAATTGTATATGTCTTTTAAATCTAATTTATTTATATCCAATAAAGATTCAGCTTTTAAAATAGATTTTTTTAGATATTTATATGGTAATCTTGAATAAATAGTTGGTAATAATGATGATTTTGAATTTGTAATTATTATAAAAATGACATTTTTTGGTGGTTCTTCTAAAATCTTTAATAAAGAGTTTTGAGCCTCTTTTCTAAATGTACTTCCACATAAAAAAATGTACTTTTTTTCACTTGTTGCAATATAAGCCTCTTTTATAGCCAAAGTTGCTTGAATTAATAAAAACTCTTCTTTCTCTTCATTTTTAATAACTCTTGTTGAATGAATAGGGTAGCTTGGTAATAACTCATTTAAAGTTGCATCTATATCATTAACTATTAAAATAGATGAATAATCTATGAAATTCATCTATTAATTTTCTACATTTATTTCAGCAAATAAAGAAGCACTTACTGATTTATTATACAATCTAAACATCTGTAAAAGTTTCATATCTAAAGCTTCATCATTTGATTTTAGATTAAAAGCATCTTGTTTTTCTTCATCAAAAATCCATAAAAAAGAGTGTTTTAAGACTTTTGGAATAGTTGCTCTTACATCTTGACTTCTTCCTATGTACCAAAAACAGTATCCATTAGGAAAAGAGATGCTTAACATATCTTTTATATATGAAATATCTTCATCAGATTTTACACTATCCATATATCTATAGAATGATTTAAAATCATAATATGGTAAAAAAGGTCTATTTAGTTTTGGAGAATTAATATTTGCTAAAATATACTCTAAAAACCATTCTCTCTCTTTATCAGTAATTACAATTATAGAAAAACCTCTTTCTAATAGATTGAAAATATTTTTAGATACTAATGGTGTCCATTCATATTTTTTTTCTTCTAACCAAGGAGATATTAATCTATCTTCCCTGATTGTATCAACTGTCCAATTTAAAAATTCTTGCACTACTATTTAT
>JAQTXA010000028.1 GCA_028689025.1 Aliarcobacter sp. | reverse complement strand
TATAATCTTTATTCTATCTATCTAACAGTTAGTTCCTTTTTTATTCTTTTAGCTTGCATAGCTCCAACGGTAGAGCAATTCCATGGTAAGGAAGAGGTTATCGGTTCAAGTCCGTTTGCGAGCTCCACGTTTAATCTATTGCTCTTTATGCTTTATTATTTATCTCTTCCCAATTATTTAATATTATTTTTGTATAATCTTTTATTATATTATTAAGGTTATATTTTGAGTGACAGTTTAAATGAAGCAAATAAAGAGAGTTTGAAAAAAGATATTGAAAATTGCAAAGTAATTCCTTTTGTTGGAGCTGGTGTTTCACAATCTGTAATATTAAAAGGAACTGATAATAAATCACCTTTTAAAAGCTGGAAAAATTTACTAAAGACTTTATCAACTATTATAATTGATGAAAATGATAAGAAGCATATAGATTCATATTTTGAATTAAAAGATATTGATTATTTAGAAATTGCAGATAAAATAAAAAAATTCTCAAATCAAATAGATTATTCTAAAAAGCTTGAAGAAATGATTACAACTGATTATGATTCAATAGACAAAAAATCTTACATATTAGCTAGAAATATTTGGAAGTTAAATTCAAAATTTATAATCACAACAAACTATGATAGTGTTTTAGAAAAAGCATGTGAGAGTGATAATGTACAAGCTTTATATTTAAATAATAATTTTAAGCTTTCTCAAGTTGTTTCATATGAACTAACAAAACCAACGGTTTGGAATATACATGGGCATGAATCTAATATTGATTCAATCATACTTACAAGTGAGAGTTATAAAAAGCTTTATGACAATATAAAAGTCAATTCTCAACTTCATACTTTAAAAACATTAGTTACTACAAAATCACTTTTATTTATTGGATTTGGATATGAAGATAATATGGCTAATGTTATAAAAGATATATTGGATTTATATGGTGGATATGGAAGAAATCATTATCTGATAATAAAAGAAGATAAAGTGATAAGTAATTTAGGTGAAAATATAAAATTAATTACTTATAAAAAACATAGTGATTTACCAAAACTTATTGAAGAGTTAATACCACATAATTCTGTTGAAATAAGTGAGAAAAAACAAATCAGAGATATTGATAGATATTGGACTATTAAACCAAGTGTTATAGAGAGTTCATTGGTAGAAAGCAGGATTTAGAAAAAATTGATGTAATGTTACAAAAGAGTAATGTAACTTTAATCGTAAATGGAATTGGTGGTGTTGGAAAAAGTGAGATTGTAAGAAAATATATGTTTTTAAATGAAGATAAATATGAGAATATTATATTTTTAGAGATTTCAGAAAAAACTACATTTGAAAGTTTGATGATAACTTCTTTCAAAGAAAAACTTGAACTTGATAAAGATAGTACAATTGATACGGTTATAAAAAGATTACAAAATATAAGTGGTAAAAATCTTTTTATACTTGATAATTTAGAATCAAAAGAGGATTTTGAAAAACTAAAAATTTTAAATCATAATTTTGATTTATTAATAACTACAAGACTTAAAAATATTGATGAAATAAATCAGATAAATTTAGATGTTTTAAATGATACTGATGCAATAGATTTACTTAAATTAAACTATAACACAGATGAAGAGATAGGTGATATTGTAAAAGAGTATTTGGGAAATCATCCATTGTTTATAAAACTAACGGCAAAGTCACTTAGAAATGGATTTATTACACTTGAAGAGTTAAAAAAGAAAAAACTAAAAGATATAGATATTGATGATGAAAAAACATTTCAAGAGCATTTAGAAGATAATTTTAATAGACAATATGAGAGCTTAAAAAAAGAGGATTTAAAAGAGCTGCTATTGATGCTTTCACTTTTTCCATCACTAGAGATTGATATTAGTGTATTTGAAAAATGTTTTGATGATGAAAATATAAAAAATAAATTAATTAAACTTGAGAAAAATGGCTGGTTAGATAAAAAAGAAAATAGTTTTAAACTTCATCAAATTATAAAAGAGTACCTAAAAAGAAAAGAAGAATTAGATTATGAAAAAGTTAAGCTTATATTTAAAAGAGTTTCAGATTTTATTAATCCTGATGATTCTGTTGTAAATGCCAATAGTTTGATTTATTATATTCATATTATAGAATCTTTTCTAAATGATTATGAGAAATATGAAGATGAGTATATAATAGGATTAAATGACTCTTTAACATTTTTGTATTATTCACTTGCGAAGTATGAGAAGGCTTTTGATATACAAGATAGAATGTTAGAATTGAGAGAAAGATTGTTTGGGAAAGAAACCAATAAATATGCAGTAGGTTTGAATTTAAAAGCGGTTATTCTTAATGAATTGGTAAAATATAATGAAGCTGTAGATATACATAAAAAAGTAATAAGCATAAGGGAAAATAAAGAAAATTTAAATATAGACTTAGCAATAAGTTGGAATAATATATCCATAGTATATGAGAAATTGGGAAAATATAATTTATCATTGAATTATGCAATAAAAGCTTTAAAAATAAATGAGCAAATATTAGATAAGAATTATATTTCTTTATCCATTAGTTATGGAAATATATCATTGATATATAGTAAACTAAAAAAGAATGATTTATCATTAGAATATTCAAAAAAAGCATTAAAGATAATTGAAGAAATATTAGATAATAATCATATATTTTTGGCACGTAGCTATGGAAATATTTCGATGATATATCGTACTTTAGAAAAATATAATACTTCGTTGGATTTTGGAAAAAAAGCTTTAAAATTAAATGAAGAAATATTAGATAAAAATCATCCAGAATTAGCAAGAACATATTTAAATATAGGGTGCATTTATAAAGATTTAAAAGAGTGTAAAAAAGCAAAAGAGCATATGGAAAAAGCAAAAAATATTTATGGTTTGTATGGGTATAAAAAAAGTGAATTTCATAAGTCAATTCAATTTATAAAAGAGATAGAAGATAATATTAAAAGAGAAGAGAATTTAAAAAACTACAAAAAAAGAGGAAAATATTGCAAAGATTTAGAAAAAGAGAATTAATCTCTTTTTTCTAAAATTTCAATTGAAACGATTTTATCTTTTTGTTTGATTGAGTCAAGTACTGCAAAACTATCTTCATCATTTTCTTCAATTCCACCAAATACAGTATGACCACCATCTAAATGAGGACAAGGTACAAAACAGATGAAAAATTGGCTTCCACCTGTATTTTTACCAGCGTGAGCCATTGATAAACTTCCTTTGTTGTGAACTTGTTTTTCAGCTTTTGTTTCACACTCAATTGACCATCCTGGACCACCTGCACCAGAACCTTCTGGACAACCACCTTGCGCCATGAATCCTGGAATTACTCTATGAAAGTTTAATCCATTATAAAATCCATCATTTGCTAAAGTTGCAAAATTTGATACAGCAGTTGGAGTCTCTTGATTAAACAGTTTAATCCAAATTACTCCTTTATCTGTAGTGATTTTTGCATAGCCAAATTTTGCTAATTCTTCTTGTGTTAAATTATATTTTTTTAATTCTTTTTTGAATCCGAACATTTTAATCCTTTAAATTTGTATCTGGAATTATATCGTCTTTTATACTTTTGTCAAAAAGTATACTGTCTTTTGGTGTTAAATAGTTTAATTTAACTAGATTTTGTATTATCTCTTTAAATACAGGAACAGCTGAAGATGCGGCGTAGTGGTAGTACCAGTTAACTCCTGTTGAGATAGGGTTTATTACGGTAACACCAATTGTATATGAATTACCACGATCATCATTTACAAATCCAATAAAAGAAGAAATATACTCTTTTAAATATCTTCCTCCACGGGCTATTTGTGCAGTTCCAGTTTTTCCACCAATTTCTAAACCACTAATTTTTGCTGATCTTCCTGTTCCATCTTCTACAGTTCTAATTAGAAGTCTTTTCATTTCATCTGCTGTTTGTTTTGAGATGATTTTTTCTGGTTTATCATCATAAGCTTTGTATTGATTATTATCATATGTTAGATGAGAAACTATTCTTGGTGTAATCATATAGCCGTCATTGTTAAATGTTGAATAGGCTTTGATTAGTTGGATAAAAGTAGATGTCATACCTTGTCCAAAAGATACTGTTGCTTTGAAAACATTATCTTTTTTATCTTTATCACCAGCAGAAAATTGCCAAACTTTAGGCATTACACCTTTTTTTTCATAGGGCAAGTCAATACCTGTTTTTCTAGTAAATCCAAATCTTTTCATTCCCTCATAAAATTCTGGTCCAGTTAACTTTTGTGCAATTTGTAGTGTTCCAATATTTGATGAATACATTACAATATCATCTACAGATAAGTTATGTTTAGCAAATTCATGGTCATCTTTAATAGTAAATCTACCTATTTTATATGCACCTTTTGGAAATACACCTGATGCAGCTCTTGTTCCCTCATTAAAAGCATAAAAGTTTTCATTCTTCTTTATTAAATTTTTATCCATGGCAATAGATATTGAAATTGGTTTCATTACTGAACCTGGTTCAAATTGATATTCAATTGCATTAACATTTAGATTTGGTATATCTTCTTTTGCGATTTTTTCGGGATTGAATCTATTTGAAGAAGCCATTGTTAAAATTTTACCAGATTTATTTTCCATAACAGCTACAATAATTTCATCAGCACTTAGTTTCTTTTTATACATATCCAATGTAATTTCATTGTTCTTTTGAAGTTTTAATGGAATATTTAAATTTAATGTTGCACCGTCAATTCTTTTTCTAATTAATGAATTTTTATCAAATGAGATATATGATAAAACATCTCTATCTCCTTGTAAAATTCCATCTTTTGATTGATTTAGTACTTTATTATAATTTTTTTCTAAACCTTTAATTCCATTTACTTTTGTTTTACCTAATTCAGATTCAAATTTTGAAATATAGCCAACAACAGGAGTTAAAGTATCATTATATGAAAATGTTCTTTTTTCTCCACTTTCACTAATTGTTAAACCTCTTAATATTTTCACACCATTAATTTGTTTAGCTTCAAAAACATCTAATTGTATTAGTTTGAATGCTAACTCTTTTAGATTTTTAGCAGATCTAGAATCAATACTATATGAAAGAACTAAACTACCAGGATTTTTTTTACCCTCAATTAATTTTTCTTTTATTGATTTGTAATCCATACCACTATAAATTGAGAATAAATTTAAAAAGAGTTCTTCTTTTAATGGGTCTAAATACCTTGTATCAATCATCGCTTTATAGACTTTTTTTGAAGAGGCAATTTTGAAATTATCAAAACTGATAATATCTCCACGTACTGATAATTCTGTTTTTTCACCTTTTAAAGAGGGCATGTGTCGCTTTTCAGTTATTGTTCTAAATACTGAAAAAAACAAAATTAATAAAAACAAAAGTATGAAAGAAAATAAAATTACAATTTTTTTTGTTTTATCAACTTTTTCGATTTTTTTTGAATGCATATTTATCCATATTATTATATAATGAGAAATGTATTTTAACAAAACTAATATTAAATCAAATAACAATCAATTAAATAACAAAGAAGCTGATTACCCACTGTTTATATTGGTGTCAGTATTGATTATTTCAAGCATAATTTTTTCATATTCTCTAACCATTTATACAGTGGAATTTTTTGGGTATGATCAATTTCATTTTTTTTTAAGACAAGGATTTGTAGGTCTTGTTGCAATTTTTATTATGTGGTATTTTTCTTTAATAGATCCAGATAAAATTGTTGAAAAAATTGGTATGTCATTTTTTATTGTATTTTTCCTTTTAATGATAGTGATGCCCTTTTTGCCATCTTTTTTGGTTACTGAATCAGGAGGTGCAAATAGATGGCTTAGGCTTCCTGGATTTTCACTAGCTCCTGTAGAATTTTTTAAGATAGGATTTATATATTTTTTATCTTGGTCTTTCCATAGAAAAGTAATTCATAAACCAAAGAAAATTGGATTAATAGAAGAAGTTCTACTATTAGCTCCATATTTTTTCACTTTTTTTATTGTTGTATTTGTAATTGCTTTTTTACAAAAAGATTTAGGTCAAGTTGTTTTATTAGCGATAATTTTAGTAGTTTTACTGATTTTTGCAAATAGATCATTTAAAATATTTTTGGCTTTAGGTATGATAGGAATTGCAGGTATTATAGGATTAATTATTGTTGCTCCACATAGAATTCAAAGGATACACTCTTGGTGGGCTATGGTTCAAGATGGAATTCTTTCAGTATTACCTTCATGGGCAGAAACTTATCTTAGAATTGATGATTTACCTGAACCTTATCAGGTTTCTCACTCATTAAATGCAATTCATAATGGTGGTTTTTTTGGACAAGGTGTTGGGTTAGGAGATTTAAAAGTTGGATTTTTATCAGAAGTTCACACTGACTTCGTACTTGCAGGAATTACTGAAGAGATAGGACTAGCAGGATTAATGTTATTTTCAACAATACTATTTTTAATAATTTGGAGAATATTTAAAATTAGTAGAAGAGTTGAAAATCAAATTTATCACCTTTTTACTCTAGGAATTGCATTAATGATAATTATTGCTTTTTTAATCAATTCTTATGGTATATCAGGAATGATTCCAATAAAAGGTATTGCTGTTCCTCTATTATCATATGGAGGTTCCTCAATGCTTTCAATGGCAATAGCTATTGGTTTAGTATTATCAATTAGTAAATCAGTAAAAGATGAAGAGCCGATAAAAAAAGAGGTTAAACGTAAATGAGTGGAACAGTTGTAGTTACAGGTGGTGGAACAGGTGGACATTTAAAAGTTGCAGATGCTTTTATTGAAGAGTTCCATAATCGAGGTATTAGTGTTATTTTTATAGGTTCTTCAAATGGTCAAGATAAAGCTTGGTTTGAAAATGATAGAAGATTAAAAAAAGCAATTTTTTTAGATACAAGAGGTGTGGTTAATAAAAGTTCTTTTGGAAAAGTTCTTTCATTATTAAATATATTTTCAAAAACATTATATTGTTTAAATATATATTCAAAATTTAATGTTAAAACGGTTGTTTCCGTAGGTGGCTTTTCAGCTGCAGCTGCAACATTTGCATCTATTTTAAAGTTTGGCTGTAAATTATATATACATGAACAAAACTCAAAAATGGGTAAATTAAATGAAATTACATCAAAGTTTGCTACTGAAGTTTTTTCTTCTTTTGATGAGAACTCATTAGTTCGAGATTATCCAGTTGCAAAAGAGTTTTTCAATAGTGCTAGAGTTAGGGATAAAATAAAAACTATTGCATTTTTTGGTGGTTCTCAAGGGGCAATTTGTATAAATGATTTTGCTTTAAAAGTAGCTCCTAGATTAAATGAAATGGGAATAAAAATTATTCATCAAACTGGAAAAAATGATTTTGAAAGAGTTAATGCTGAATATAAAAAATTAAATATTAGAGCAGATGTTTTTGATTTTACGAAAGATATTCCAAGTAAAATGGCTAGTGCAGATTTTGCAGTGAGTAGGGCAGGTGCTTCTACATTATGGGAATTATGTGCAAATTCACTACCAACTTTTTTTATTCCTTATAAACATGCAGCTGGTGATCATCAATATTATAATGCAAAAGCATTATTTGATAAGGGATTATGTTTTTTAAAAAGAGAAGAAGAGCTAAATGAAGAGGATTTTTTTAAAGCTATTAATTCTGATATTCACAAAATAAGCATTGAATTAATTAGTTCAATTAATCCAAATGCTATCTCTTTAATTATGAATATTATTTTAGAAAATAATAAGAAGTAAAACTCCAAATATTATTCTATAAATTCCAAAAGCTACGAAAGTAAATTTTTCTAGGAATTTTAGGAATAGTTTTATTGTTAAAAAAGCAACTACAAAAGCAACCACAAAACCTATAGATAGATTTAATAAATTAGCCCCATCAAAAAGTTCATTATGATGTTTTAATATATCATAAGCTGTTGTTGCACACATAACTGGAAATGCTAATAAAAATGAGAATTCAGCACTCGTTTTTCTATTTAATCCAACTAACATAGCTCCAATAATACTAGCACCTGCTCTTGAAGTTCCTGGAATTAACGCAAAAATTTGAGCAAATCCAATCCATGCTGCTTGTTTATAAGTTACATTTTCAACATCTAAAGTGTGGGTTGTCTCTTCTTTATAAAATTTCTCAACAATTAAAAAAACAATTCCTCCAATTATAAACATCCAAGCAACTATTTCAATACTAAACATAGCTTTAACTTGTTTAGAAAACAAAAAACCAAGAGCTGCTATTGGTAAAAATGCAACAAGAACTTTTGTCCATAAATCTATATGTTTAAATGTAAATTTTGAAGGATAAGTTAATACAACAGCTAAAATTGCAGCAAATTGAATAATTACTTCAAATGCTTTGTTTATACTTGTTTGTTCAAGTCCTAAAAATTCACTTACAACTATCATATGTCCTGTTGATGATATTGGTAAAAACTCTGTAAATCCTTCTACAATTCCTAATATAATGGAATCTAAAACTGTCATAATAATCCTTTTTCTTTTGTTAATTTTAAGAAGAGTTTTAATGCTCTTTTTTCTTTTATTCCTAAGTTGTAATCAATTTTTTTTAAATATTCAAGAATATGTTTTTTTGAAACACCACTTCTAACTGAGTATTGTTCTAGTATATATTGGGGAATTTTTATATATTTTTTGTTGAAATTTTTTGTTAACATTTCTAATTGTTTTTTATTTGCATTAAAACACAATACTGCAAAAACAAAAGGCAGATTATATCTATTCTTCCACTCTTTTGCTAAATCTATTTTTTCTAAATCTCTGTTCTCATGGTAAAAATTAAGTGCTTTATCACCAATTATTACTTTTCCTTTTAAGTTTAAAACTTTTGCAAGTGCATTTGAAGTTTTTGATTGATAATCACTCTCTTCAATTCCTGGGATTAACAATACAGATAAAACATCATCCTGTGCCACAATTCCAAAATCTAAATATTTCTCATTTCTTGAAGCAATAGAAGATATAAAAGCACTATCAACTTTTCTAGTTTTAAATTTGTGTGTTATCACTGAAGGGTAAGATTTTTTATATTCTATACTTGCTTTTAATTGAGATGATTGTATATTTTTTTTGATAAATATATGAAATGGAAGTAAGTTAATAAAGTCTATTTTAGCAAATATCATAAAATATTTGTCCTTATTATGGTAAAATTTTTTTGATATGGTAATACAAATATTATAAGAGAGGGTTAAAATGGTTAAAATTGAATTTTTAGGACCAATAAATAAAGAGAGTATAAATTTAGATATAAATAATTTATCACAATTAAGTGAAATATTAAAAAGTGATGAGGATGTGTCAACTTGGCTTGATACTTGTGCCGTTGCCGTAAATGATACCTTAATAAGTTCAAAAAATATTGAATTAAAAGATGGTGATAGAATTTCACTACTTCCTCCTGTTTGTGGTGGCTGAATAGATGGAAAATAGAAAAGAGTTCTTACAAATATTTGATGGAAGTTTAGCAGTTGAAAAAATTACAAATTCTTGGTATAACAAATATAGAAATTCAAACTTTGGAGCAATAATTACTTTTGTAGGAGTTGTAAGGGATGAAAATGAGATTGAGGGTTTATCTTTTGATATTTATGAACCAATTTTAAATTCATGGTTTGATAAATGGCAAGAAAAAGCAAACGAGAAAAATGCAATAGTTTTAATGGCACATAGTCGTGGAGATGTTTTTAATCATGAAAGTTCATATGTTGCAGCTGTTTGTAGTCCTAAAAGAAGAGTTGCTTTAGAATTAATTGATGAGTTTGTAGAAGATTTTAAAGCACAAGCTCCAATTTGGAAATATGATATTATAAATAAACAAAGAGTTTACGCAAAAGATAGAAGTACAGCAATAAGTGGTGCTGGAATTTTGTCTTAATTTAAAAATAGGATAATAAATGAGAATAGATTTACATAATCATACAACATTATGTAACCATGCGACGGGAAGTGTTGAAGAATATGTTCAAAGAGCAATAGAATTAGGAATTACTGAATATGGCTTTTCTGATCATGCACCAATGAATTACGATCCAAAATATAGAATGGATATTTCTCAAAGACAACAATATGAGCAATGGGTGATGGAAGTTAAAGATAAGTATAAAGATAAAATAAAAGTTTTATTAGCTTACGAAGTTGATTATTTAGATGGTTATATTTTAGACGAAATTAAAAATGCAAATGTTGATTATTTAATAGGTTCAGTACATTTTTTAAAAAATAAAAATGATATGTGGGGATTTGATAATCCTGAATTCATTGGAGTTTATAAATCAAAAGATATTGATACTATTTGGGTTGAGTATTTTGATGCAATAAAATCAATGGCAAAAACTGGATTTTTTGATATTGTTGGACATTTAGATTTAATAAAAGTGTTTAAATTTTTACCAAAAAAAGATATAAGATTATTAGCAAAAGATGCTTTATTAGAAATAAAAAAGTCAAATATGGTTTTAGAAATAAATCCAGCTGGTTTAAGAAAACCAATAAATGAGACTTATCCATCAAAACAATTATTGGAGTTAGCTTTTGAAATGCAAATTGATATAACCTTCGGTTCTGATGCACATAGTGTAGATCAAGTTGGTTTTATGTATGAAGAAGCACTTTTACTTGCAAAGCAGATTGGTTATAAACAATGTGTTAGTTTTGAGCAAAGAGAGAGAAAAATTATTCAATTGTGAAAAAATATTATATATAATATTTTTATTATAGTTGTTTATAATATATACAATATGTTTTATTTTATTTTATAGTAATTTAGGTAAAATGTTCTAAATAATTTTGAAGGAGTTAAACCTATGGGAAAGTTTGTTAATAATACTGAAGAGTTTTTTGTTTATTGTAAAGAAAACGAAGTAAAATTTGTAGATTTTAGATTTACTGATATGAAAGGTACATGGCACCATGTAACTTATATGATGAGTGCAGTTAGTGCTTCTCAATTAGATAACGGAATGCCTTTTGATGGTTCATCAATTGATGCATGGCAACCAATTCATAGATCAGATATGTTATTAAAGCCAGATGTTGGTACAGCATTTTTAGATCCATTTACAGCTGATTCTACAATCATTGTGATTTGTGATGTTTATGACATTTACAAAAATGAAATGTATGAAAAATGTCCAAGATCTATTGCTAAAAAAGCATTAACTTTTTTAAGTGAATCAGGTGTTGGTGATGTTGCATATTTTGGTCCAGAAAATGAATTCTTTGTATTTGAAGATGTAAAAATCATTGATAAAGGAAATGAATCATACTATAGAGTTGACACTGAAGATGGTGAGTGGAATGATGCTGCTGATATTGAAGGCGGAAACATGGGTCACAGAGCTAGAACTAAAGGTGGTTACTTCCCAGTAGCTCCAATTGATACAGGTGTTGATTTAAGAGCTGAAATGATGCAAGTATTAGAACAAGTTGGTTTAGAAGTTGTTTTAGGACACCATGAAGTTGCACAAGGTCAACATGAATTAGGTGTTGTATTTGGTGACTTAATTGAAGCATCTGATAATGTTCAAAAATTAAAATATGTAATCAAAATGGTTGCACATTTAAATGGTAAATCTGCTACATTTATGCCAAAACCACTTTATGGTGATAATGGAAATGGAATGCACGTACACCAATCAATCTGGAAAGATGGTAAAAACTTATTCTACAAACAAGGTGAATATGGAAATCTTTCAGAAATGGCTAGACATTATGTAGGTGGTGTATTTAAACACGCTAGAGCAGTTGCTGCATTTACTAATCCATCAACAAACTCTTACAAAAGATTAATTCCAGGATTTGAAGCTCCTTCAATCTTAACTTACTCTTCACAAAATAGATCTGCATCTTGTAGAATTCCTTACGGTGCTGGTGAAAAAGCAGTTCGTGTTGAAATGAGATTCCCAGATTCAACTGCTTGTCCTTATTTAGCATTTGCTGCTATGTTAATGGCTGGAATAGATGGTATTAAAAACAAATTTGAACCTATTGGACCAATGGATGACGATTTATATGAATTACCTTTAGATGAAATTAGAGAAAGAGGAATTCCTCAAATGCCTCATACTTTAAGAGGTGCATTAGAAGCATTAGTTAGAGATAATGATTTCTTACAACCAGTATTTACAAAAGATATGGTTGATACATACCAACATTATAAATTTGAAACTCAAGTATGGCCTAATGAAGCAAGACCTACTCCATTTGAGTTAAAAACTACGTATTCTTGTTAGTATTTAATTTAGTAAAATAAAAAAGGGTAAGTTTTAAACTTACCCTTTTTTTATGCCTTTAAATTAATGAAATAATAAATATTAGTTGTACTATTAAAATTCCATAACCTCACCATTTTTATTCTCTGGTTGTACTTGAATTTCTTCATCTGGAATAGGTGATATATCAGTATAAAATTCATTTTTACCATTTATTTCTGATGTATAAACATTTTGAGGCATTATAAAATTTCTAGGAATTTCAGGATGAATTTCTAAATATTTTTTATAAAAAGTTGCAAAAACAGGAGCTGCAATCTTTCCACCAGTTTCTGTTTTTCTCATTGGTGTATTGTTGTCTTTTCCAAACCAAATGATAGTCTGAATAGAGGGTGAATATCCACAGAACCATGCATCAACATTATCATTAGTAGTTCCTGTCTTCCCTGCAATTTCAATTCCTGGAACTTGAGCTGCTTTACCAGTTCCTTTTGCTACAACATCAGTTAATATTGAAGTCATTAAATATATTTGTTCAGGTTTTTGTAATTCTTTTGTTTGTGGCTCAAAAGTTAATGATTGACCACTTTTATTTACAATTTGTTCAATAATATATGGTTTTACTTGTGTACCATTATTTGAAAACATACTATAAGCTTCACTAAATTCAACTAATGAAACACTCATTGAACCTAATGTTATTGAAAGATTTTCTTGTACATCTTTTAATCCAAAGTTTTTTAATTCTTCAGTTACTGTATGAAGACCAACATCTGTAACTAAATTTAAAGTAGATAAATTTCTTGATTGTGTTAATGAATCTCTAAGACTCACAATTCCTTCAAATTTACCACCATAATTTTTAGGTTGCCATTTTTTCTCAACACCACCAACAGTATAATTATAAGTTCTAGAAATATCTATTAACTGTGATGCTGGATTGTAGCCATTGTTTAATGCAACTTGATATAAAAAAGGTTTAATTGCACTTCCTGCTTGTCTTTTTGATTGAAAAGCTCTATTAAAAACTGATTGATTGTAGTCAATTCCTCCTGCAAGTGCTAAGATTTTCCCTGTTGCACTTTCCATTGAAATAACTGCTCCATTCAACTCTTTTACATAAGTATCATTATCAGGTTTTTTTTCACTTTTTCTAAAATCTAAATCTCTTTTTAATGCATCTTCATAAGAACTTTTAAGGCTCTCTTGTGCTATCTCTTGAGCATCTAAATCTATAGTTAAATATACTTTATAACCACCATATAAAATATCTGGAATATCAGTACTTAATAAACTAATTGCATAATCTACAGCATATGGAGCTTTGTTTTTTGTCAAAGTTTGATTAAATATTTCTGGAATCTCTTTCATTGAATTTTCAAACTGTACATTATTGATCCAACCTAAAGTATTAAGTCTTGTGATAACTTGATTTGCACGTGCAAGTGAAATTTTCAAATTTTTAGTTGGGTCATAAAAACTAGGAGCTCTAGGAAGTCCAACTAATATCGCCATCTCTTTTAATGATAATTCATATAAGTCTTTATTGAAATACCCTTTTGCTGCTGTTTTTATTCCATAATAACCATGTCCAAAATATACATGGTTTAAGTATCTTTCTAAAATTTCCTCTTTTGTTAAAACAGTTTCAAGTCTAATAGCAAGTAGTGCTTCTTTTACTTTTCTTAACAATTTTTTTTCTCTTGTTAAAATTAACATTTTAATTAATTGTTGAGTTAAAGTACTTGCACCTTCTACAAATCCACCAGCTTTAATATCTTTTATTATTGCACGACTTATTGCATCTGGATTAATTCCATGATGTTCAAAGAATTGAGTATCTTCAATTGCAACTAATCCCTCAATAATTCTTGCTGGGATGTCATCATATTTTACATACTCTCTATTTTCTTCTTTAAAAGTATTTGCAATTAATTTTCCATTTTTATCAAAAAATTGAGTACTTTGTTTTGGAGAATAATTTACTACAATATCCACATCATGTTTAATTTCATCATATAAATTGTATAGCCATCCAGCTGCTGATAGGCCTAGAATAACAAATAAACCGAAAATATATTTAATCATATTTATGTCCTAAAAATTTTATTTTTAAATGTAGAGTTAATTAATCTCTTTGTGTACTCTTCTTTGGGTGTTGATAATATATCATTTGTTAAACCTTTTTCAATAATCTCTCCATTTTTCAGTATTATAATATTTTTACAAATACCTTTTATTGAGTTTATATCATGGGTTACAAAAAGGATTAATATATTCAAACGTTTTTTTATCTCATTTAATAAATCTATAATATTGTTTTTATTCTCTTCATCCAAAGCTGTTGTTGGTTCATCAAGTAAAAGTAATTTTATATCTCGACTCAAAGCAATTGCAATTACAACCCTTTGAATTTGTCCTCCACTTAATTGCGAAGGAAATTTTTTTAATACACTTTTATCTAAATCAACTAAATTTAAAACTTCCTCTTTTTTTTCTTCACTACAAAAAAATTGATTAGTAATTTTTGTCATTGTTGAGAGTGAAGTAAAAGGATTTTGAGGAATAAATCCAATTGAATTATAGTTTAATCCAAAATTAGAAGTAATATCTTTTTTTACTTCAAGAGAATTAGGAAGAAGATTCAATAAAGCTTTTAGGGTTAATGATTTTCCACTTCCACTCTCTCCAATTAAAGCTGTTGAATCTGTAATATCAAAAGATATATTAACTAATCTCTTTTCATTGCTTTTTATTTCTAATTTATTTATATTAATGTTTAACAAAATTTATCTTTATATTAATGGTTCATCCATCTCTTGAGGGATTTCTAAATTCATAAGTTTTAAAACAGTTGGTGCAATATTATTTAAACTTCCAGTTTTAACAACATTAACATTATCTGCAATAACAAAACAATAAACGTCTCCTACTGTATGATTAGTTAATGTATTTCCATTTTCATCTTTCATCATTTCACAATTTCCATGATCTGATGTTAAAACTACATTGTAATTTAACTCTTTAGCTTTTTCTAAAATAAGTCCAAGTTCATAATCAACTGCTTCAACTGCTTTTACAGCTGCATTAAAAATGCCAGTATGACCAACCATATCACCATTTGCAAAATTTACAACTATAAAATCAGTTTGATTTTCCATCGCAGTTTGTACAGCACTTCCTACAGCAGGTGCTGACATTTCTGGTTGTAAATCATAAGTAGCAACTGCAGGTGATGGAATTAATACTCTTGTCTCATTTAATAAAGGCTCTTCAACACCACCATTAAAAAAGAAAGTTACATGGGCATATTTTTCTGTTTCAGCAGTATGTAATTGAGATAATCCAGCATTTGAAATTACTTCTGCTAAAGTATTTATTGGTGAATCTTTAGGAAATAATACTGGTATTGGAGTATTTTTATCGTATTGAGTCATAGTTGCTAGATTTAGTTTTTGAGTAAAAGTAGGAAATTCACTAAAATTTTTATTTGCAAATACAGATGAAATTTCTCTCATTCTATCACTTCTGAAGTTACAAAATATTATTCCATCATTTTCTTTGATTCCATCATATCCATCAAAAGCAGTTGGAACAATAAATTCATCTAATATACTATTTTTGTATGAGTCATTAATATAAGTTAAAATATCAGAAGAAGTTGAAGGTTGTGCAAATGCCATTGCATCGTAACCTTTTTTAACTCTATCCCATCTATTATCCCTATCCATAGAATAATATCTTCCAGCAATTGTTGCAATTTTAATATTTTCATCACAAATTGCAAGAATCTGTTCAACATAAGTTTTTCCACAATCGGGAGCAACATCTCTTCCATCAGTGATTATATGAATAAAAACTTTTTTATTAGAGCTTTTTGCAATTTTTGCCATTGCAATTATGTGTTCAATATGTGAATGAACTCCTCCATCACTTAAAAGACCAATTAAATGAATATTATTAGATTCATTTAAAATATTTTTAAAAATTGCATTATCTTTTAATGTATCATTTTCAATAGCTATATTTACTTTTACTAAATCTTGATATAAAATTCTTCCACTTCCAATAGTCATGTGTCCAACTTCACTATTTCCCATTTGTCCATCGGGAAGACCAACAAATTTTCCATAAGTATGAATCAGTGAATAAGGAGAATTTTTAAATAAATTATCATATGTAGGAGTGTTTGCAGATGCAAAGGCATTATCTTCTTTTGAAGAGTTATGTCCAATTCCATCAGTTATTATAAGTAATGTTTTATTTGTCATGATTTAAACCTTTTAAAAAGTATAATATAATATAATCGCGCAATTATATCAAAATGAAGGTTCAAGTTTGTTTTATTGGCTATATAGACATTTAGAGATTAACATCTTTCAATATATTTCAGTTCGAGCTGGAATGAGTTTTTTTATTGCTTTTGTTTTAACAATGTTTTTAATGCCAAAATTTATAAAATGGGCTAAGTCAAAAAAAGCTTCTCAACCAATTTATGAACATGCACCTCAAGCACATCAAGCAAAAGTAGGTACTCCAACAATGGGTGGAGTTGTTTTTATTTTTTCAACAATTATAGCGACACTTTTAACTGCAAAATTGAATAACTTTTATATCGTTGGTGGATTATTAACATTGGCATTATATTCATTCATTGGAATGCAAGATGATTATTCAAAAATATCAAAAGATAAAAATTCTGCTGGCCTAAGTGCAAGAGCAAAACTTGTATTACAATTTATATGTGCATTTGTAATAGGTTATACACTTTATTATTATGCACACACAACAGAGTTATATACACCTTTTTATAAATTACCACTATTTGATATGGGAATTTTTGCAATTGTGTTATGGATGTTAGTTATTGTTGCTTCATCAAATGCAGTTAATCTAACAGATGGTTTAGATGGTTTAGCAACAGTACCCTCAATTATGGCATTCGTTTCACTTTCTGTTTTAGTTTATGTTACTGGTCATGCAATATTTTCTTCATACTTATTATTACCAAATATCCAAATTGCAGGAGAATTAGCAGTTATGGGAAGTGCAATTTGCGGAGCATTAATTGCTTTTTTATGGTTTAATTCTCACCCAGCTGAGATATTTATGGGGGATTCTGGATCTTTGCCTCTTGGAGCATTTATGGGATATATGGCTATAGTTGCAAAATCTGAATTACTATTATTAGCTATAGGATTTATTTTTGTTTTAGAAACAGTATCAGTAATCCTACAAGTTGGATCTTACAAACTAAGACAAAAAAGAGTATTTTTAATGGCTCCTATTCATCATCACTTTGAGCAAAAGGGATGGAAAGAAAATAAAATTATAGTTAGATTTTGGATAATTTCATTTATGACAAATCTAATTGCATTACTAAGTTTAAAAATCAGATAAAGAATAAAAAATGATTATAAATAATGAAAAAATTAGAATTTTAGGAAAAGGAATTACTGCACTTGCATTAAAAGATAAATTTCCTAATGCAACACTGTATGATGACAATGATTTTAGTGAATATGATATAAGTTCAAATGAATACACAGTTGTAAGTCCTGGAATTCCCCCATATAATAATATGATTATGAATTCTAAAAATTTAATTAGTGATTATGATTTATTTTCTTCAATAATGCCATTTTCTATTTGGATTTCAGGAACAAATGGTAAAACAACTACAACTCAAATGTGTCAACATCTATTAACAGAGTATGGTTCTATATATGGTGGAAATATCGGTGTCCCACTTAGTCATTTAGATGAAAATGCACCAATTTGGATTTTAGAGACATCTTCTTTTACCTTACATTATACAAATAAGACAAAACCAAATATTTATATTTTACTTCCAATTTCTGAAGATCATATAACTTGGCATGGTTCTTTTGAAGAGTATAAAAATGCAAAATTAAAACCATTGTCATTAATGAACGAAAATGATATAGCAATAGTTCCATCAGAATTTAAAGATTTTAAAACTAATGCACATGTTATAACTTATAAAAATAGTGATGATTTGTGTAAACATTTTAAAATAGATAAATCAAAAATCAAGTTTAAAGAACCATTTTTATTAGATGCTATTTTAGCAATTGCAGTAAGAAAAATTATATTTGATGAGATAGATTATGAATTAATTAATCAATTTATAATTGATAAACATAAGGTTGAAGAGTTTAAAGATAGCAAAAATAGATTGTGGATTGATGATAGTAAAGCTACAAATGTAGATGCAACAATCAATGCAATAGTTCCATATAGTGAGAAAGATATACATATTATTTTGGGTGGAGATGATAAGGGTGCAAACTTAGTACCTCTTTTTGAAAATATAAAAGATTTGCACATTAATGTATATGCAATTGGAAGTAACACAGAAAAAATTGTAAAATATTGTCAAGAATTCAAAATTAATGTTGTAAGTTGTACTTATTTGAGTGTTGCAGTTGAAAAAATAGATTTAGTTTTAAAAGAAAATTCAGTAGCAATGTTATCACCTGCTGCTGCTTCTTTGGACCAATTTAAGTCATATGCACATAGAGGAAATGAATTTAAAAACTTAGTACATTCTTTAAGTTAAAATTAATAAATTTACTTGTATAATCTCACTCCAATTTGCATGGGTTCGATAGCTCAGTCGGTAGAGCAAAGGATTGAAAATCCTTGTGTCGACAGTTCGATTCTGTCTCGAACCACCATTTTGTGGATGCTGGTGTAGCTCAGTTGGCTAGAGCAGCTGATTTGTAA
>JAQTXA010000027.1 GCA_028689025.1 Aliarcobacter sp. | reverse complement strand
ATAAAACCTGCTATAATTAGCCCATGAAAAAAATTAATGAAATACTTAGTCATCTTAAAAATAATCCTGAATTCAGTAAGATTAATACATCTTTTTTAATAAAAAAGTTTATAGAAGTTCTTCCTTTGAAATTAAAAAAAGGAGTAAAGTTTGCTTATGTAAAAAATCAAACACTTTTTTTTGTATTAACCCATCCTGTTTATAAAATGGAATTTGAGTATAACAAAGCAGATATAAAATCATTATTAAAAAATTTCAAGATTGCAAATGTTGAAGATATTGGATTTTTTATTACAAATGTTATTGAAAAAAAAGAAGTAGAGAAAGCCCCTGCTCCCTTATATAAGGAGAGAGCTTATGGTATTTTTGAAAATAAAGCAAAAGATGAATATCTATTCAAAAAATTTGAAAAAATAAGAGAAACTATAAAAAATTCTTAAATATTTTCTCCCTTTGTTTATAATCTGGACAATGACTTTCCACTAAATCCCAAAATCTTTTTGAGTGGTTTTTATGTTGTATATGAGCTAATTCATGAATAATCACATATTCCATAAGTTCAATGGGAAATTTCATTAATAAAATATTAAAATTTAAACCATTTTGATAGTTGCAAGAGCCCCATGTTCTCTTATTTTTTCTATATCTTATTGAAGTAGGAAATAGATTCATTTTTTTTGCATATATTTCCACTAGATTGGGTAAATATTTTAAAATCTCTTTTTTGTAAAAATTATCTATATTTTTAATTTTAAAATCTTCTAATTTTTTTCTAACACCTAAATATAAAAATTCATCTTCATTTATGTTTTTTTCTTCAAGTCTTATAATAGAACTCTCTATCCAATCCATTTTTTTTTCAATTAAATTTTTTGCATCATATAATGTATAGTAGATATTTGTTTTTATTTGAATTAGATTTGGGTTTAAAACTCTTAGATAAACATGCTTTATGTTTCTTTTTTTCTCTAACTGAACGGTTACTATTCTTTGATTTATTTCAATTTGGAAGCTCAAACTTTTCCTTAAGTAATTATTTGGTAAAATCCCGCACTATTATATCAAAAATATAATGTTAATTTTATTGAGGGAAATGCTAATGAAAATTGCAAACAGAATGGAAACACTGTCTCCATCGGTTACTATGGCAATTACTGCCTTAGGTAGAGAGCTTAAAGCTCAAGGTAAAGATATACTAAGTTTTAGTGCAGGTGAACCTGACTTTGATACTCCAGAAATTATTAAACAAGCAGCTATTAAAGCTATTAATGATGGACATACTAAATATACAGCAGTTGAGGGTATTATCGCTACCAAGCAAGCAATTATTAACAAACTAAAAAAAGACCACGGTTTAGAATATAAATTAGATGGTATTGTTATTAGTAATGGTGCAAAACATTCATTATTTAACCTATTTCAAGTATTAATTGAAAATGGTGATGAAGTTATAATTCCAGCACCTTATTGGGTTACATATCCTGAACAAGTAAAATTTTCAGATGGTGTTCCTGTATTTATTGAAACTGATGATTCAACAGATTTCAAAATCACACCAGAACAATTAAAAGCAGCGATTACGCCAAAAACAAAAATTTTACTTTTAAATACTCCTTCAAATCCAACGGGTTCTGTTTATTCTAAAGAAGAGCTATTAGCGTTAGGAGAAGTTTTAAAAGGTACAGATATCATCGTTTTATCTGATGAAATGTATGAAAAAATTATGTATAACGGTAAAAAATTTACAGCAGCTGCACAAGTATCTGAAGATATGTACAATAGAACTGTTACAATCAACGGTTTAAGTAAAGCAGTAGCAATGACTGGTTGGAGATTTGGATATATTGCAACACCTGATGCAACACTTGCAAAAGCTTTAACTAAACTTCAAGGTCAAGTTACTTCAAATATCAACACTATGACTCAATATGCAGCAATTCCTGCACTTGAAGGTGATGCTGATGAAACAATTGAAATGATGAGAGTTGAATTTGAAAAAAGAAAAAACATCGCTGTTGCATCTTTTAATGCTATAAAAGGATTATCAACTATCGATCCAGATGGTGCATTTTATCTTTTTGTAAATATTCAAGAAGTAACAAATGATTCTATGAAATTTTGTGCTGATTTATTAGAACAAAAAGGTGTAGCATTAGTTCCTGGACTTGCTTTTGGAACTGAAGGTTATGTTAGATTCTCTTTTGCTACAGATTTAGCAACAATTCAAGAGGGTATCAAAAGAATTAAAGAGTTTGTAGAAAACAAATAATGACTCCTCAAAAAAAAGCTACCGTTGTTTCATCTAGTGTTGCAGCGGTACTTACACTAATAAAACTCGTTATTGGATTTGCCAGTGGTTCAGTTGCAGTTCTTGCATCTGCCATTGACTCTGTTCTAGATATGTTCGTATCAATATTCAACTACTTTGCAATTTCAAACTCAGAAAAACCAGCTGATAAAACTTTTAACTATGGACGAGGAAAAATTGAAGCCTTAGCCTCTGTTATTGAAGGTACTATTATTACAATCTCTGGTCTTTTTTTACTTTATCAAGCTGTTAAAAAAGCTATGAGTAATGAAGTTTCTCAATTATTAGAAACTTCAATAATTGTAATGCTTATATCTTTGGTTATTACTATTTCATTAGTTCTTTATCTAAGTTATATTGCGAAAAAAACCAATTCAATGGTTATTAAAGCAGATGCTCTTCATTATAAAACAGACGTATTTAGTAATGGTGCTGTATTAATCTCTTTAATACTAGTAAGCCTTACTGGATATGAAATCATTGACGTATTTGTTGGGGGTGGAATTGCTTTATATATTATTTATTCTGCTTATGAACTTATACATGATGGTATTTTAGTTTTATTAGATAGATCAGTTGATGAAGAGATTGTTTCTAAAATAAAAACAATTATAGAACAAAATGACAAAGTAAATACTTACCATTTATTAAAAACAAGGGAAGCCGCAAATCAAACTTTTGTTGAAGTTCATTTAGTATTTAACTGCCTTATTACTCTTATGGAAGCACACAAAGCTAGTGATTCTATTGAACACAAAATTGAAAAGCTTGATTTAAATAGAGATTGGATTATAAATATTCATATGGATCCTTATGATGATTTTAAAGCTAATGATATTAAACACTAAAGAATAAGCTCTTTTTGATATAATTCATGATTAAATCAAAGGTTTTTCATGAATTATATAAAAGTTTTAGGGGCAAGTGGAAGTAAAGCAAAAAATCAAAATACAACCTCTTTTCAAATATTTAAAGATATTGTTGTTGATGCTGGAAATATTTTAAATGCTTTAGGTGATGAAGCAAAAGAGATAGATCATATTTTTTTAACCCATTCTCATGCAGATCATATTGCTGATTTACCTTTTATTATTGAAACCTTTTTTGAAGAAAGAACTACACCACTTACTATTTATGCATTAGAAGAGACTATTAATGTACTTAAAAAACACTCATTTAATGATGAAATTTGGCCTGATTTTACAAAAATAAAATTAGTTAAAAGTAATAATTTTTCACTAATTCTAAAACCCATTAAAATAGATGAAACTATAAATATTCATAATTATTCAATAAAAGCTATTCACGCTGAACATATTGCTGGTTCATGTGGATATATGATTACAAAAAAGAACCAAAGTTTTATAATAAGTGGTGATACATATATTAATCCTACACTTTGGGAAGAGATAAATAATGACAAAAATATTAAGTCTTTAATAATTGAATGTTCATTTCCAGATAAATTAGAAGATTTAGCAAAATTAACAAAACATCTAACCCCCTCTTTAATAGCTAAACAACTTCAAGATTTAAAAAGAAAAGATATTTCTATCTTTTTTTATCATTTAAAACCTACTTATAAAAAAGAGTTATTAAATGATATTAAAAAACATAAACTATTAAATCATCATGGAAAGATATTAAAAGAAGGTGATGTAATCCATATTGAAACTGGAAATATTGAAAATAATTTATTAAGTGAACATAAATTTGAAGAGATTATGAAAATAAATTTAGCACTTACTTCAGAACATAATAAAGAAAAATTATTAGAAGATATTTTAACACTAACTAGAAAACTTACAAATGCTGATGCGGGAACTTTATACATAAAATCAAAAGATGAAAAAAGTCTTGATTTTAAAGTAGTACAAAACAGTACTCTAAACATAAAACTAAATGATACAAAAGATAGTTCCATTTGGCCAAGTTTGCCAATATACTTAGAAGATGGAACATTAAATAATAAAATGGTTGCGGTAGTTTCTTCAAATGAAAAAAGAATTATTAATATTTTAGATGTCTATAAAACAACAAAATATAAATTTGAAGGTACAAAAGAATTTGATGAAAATACAAAATATCGTTCAAAATCTATGTTAGTTATTCCTTTAATAAACCATGAAAATGATGTTATTGGTGTTTTACAATTAATTAATAAAATGAAAAATGGTGACATAATAAGTTTTGATAAATTAGATGAAAAAGTTATCATCTCTTTAGCATCACAAGCAGCAATGGCACTTACAAATATGCAACTAATTGCTAGTTTAGAAGAGTTCGTAAATGCATTTGTATCAACTATTGCAAAAGCAATTGATGCTAAGTCTCCATATACAAAAGATCATATATTAAAAGTTGAAAAAATTGCTCTATTAATTGCAAATGCAATTAATAATGATGAGACGATTTATAAAGATGTAAAATATAGTCAAAATGATTATAAACAAATTGCACTTGCTGCATGGATGCATGATATTGGAAAAATTTCTATGCCAGAACATGTACTTGATAAGGCAACAAAACTTGAAAAAATCTATGATAGAATCCATTTAGTTGAACAAAGATTTGAACTTATTAAAAAAGATAAAGAGATTGAATATCTAAAAAAACAAATTTCAAAAGAGGAATTTGATAAAAATATAGATGAGTTAAATGATTATACATTATTTATAAAAAGAGTAAATTTAGGTGAAGAATTTATGAGAGATGAAGATCTTGTAAAACTAGAAAAAATATCTAAATTAACTTATAAAAAAGATAATATAGACACTCCTTTAATTAGCTCTGATGAATACTATAATCTTTCAATAAGAAAAGGAACTTTAACAAAAGAAGAGATTGATATCATAAAAAATCATGCACAACTTTCACTAGATATGATTTCAGGATTACCTTTCCCAAAAAAATATAAAGATGTTTTAAATATTGCTTGTAATCATCATGAAAAATTAAATGGTATGGGACACCCTAGAGGATTAAGTGAAAAAGATATTAGTTTAGAAGATAGAATTATGATTTTATCAGATATTTTTGAAGCTTTAACAGCATCTAATAGACCATATAAAGCTGCTATGAAATTATCTACTGTTAAAAATATTTTACAAAATATGTCTGATAAAGGTGAATTAGATAAAGATTTAACACAATTCTTTTTTAATCATGATATATTTAAACAATTTTCTAAAGAGGCATTAAATCCAGAACAATTAGATTTAGAAAATGATTAAAAATATCAATTTTCTTATAGCTTTTTTAATTGCAACTTTAATAGTTTTTGTATATATTTTTCCACCTTCTATACTTCAATCTTTAGATGATAGATTAAGAGATTCAATGTTTACAATAAGAGGAGAAATAGCACCTAAAAGTGATAGTGTTTTAATTATAGATATTGATGAAAAATCTTTACAACAATTGGGTCAATGGCCATGGCCTAGAGATATTCTTTCAAAAATTCTGAAAAATTTAAATGATAAAAATATTGCAATAGTTGGACTGGATATTGTATTTGCTGAAGAAGATAGAAGTTCACCACATAATATATTTAAAAAATTTAATATAAAAAAAGATGTTGTTCCAAATTATGATTTAGAATTTGCCCAAACAATTGCAGATACTCCTACTATTCTTGGTTATCAATTTGAATTCTCAAATAGTGATTATATTAATAAAAAAGCTCCTTCTATTCAAACTATTTTTATAGAAAAAAATAAACAAATGGGGGAAAATTATCTATTAGAAGCAAAAGGCTCAATTCTAAATATTCCTATTTTACAAGATAGCTCTTATTCAAGTGGATTTTTCAATAATATTCCAGATGATTCAGGAATTATCAGAAGTGTTCCTTTAATTATCTCTTATAATGAGCAAATTTATCCATCACTTGCTCTGGAGACACTTAGAATTGCCCTTGGAGTTAAAAAAATATTAATTAATTATAATGAAAATGGAGTTAATAATATCAAGTTAGATGAACTAACAATCCCTACAGACAGATATGGAAGATTATTAATAAACTTTAGAGGAAAAGAGAAAACATTTAAATATTTATCTGCTGTTGATATTTATAATAATAACTTCAAACAAGAAGATGTAGAGAATAAAATTGCCTTAATTGGAACATCAGCTGCTGCACTAATGGATTTACGAGCTACACCTTTTGAAGCTATATTTCCAGGAGTTGAAGTTCATGCAAATGCAATTGATAATATTATTGCTCAAGATTTTTTATATAAAGCTTCATGGGTTGATGGTTTAAATATTGTATTAATCTTACTATTAACACTTTTTACATTTTTTATAATAAGAAAAATTCCTATTTGGTTAACACCATTTTTTATGGGAGCTTTATTATTTGCACTATTTTATATTAATTACTACATTTTATTTAATGTGGGAATTGTAATAAATACATTTTTCCCAATTATTACAATAATTCTTTCTGGAACCCTAAGTTTAGTTATTGGATATTTTTATGAAATAAGAAAAAGAGAAGATATTAAAAAGAAATTTGCTTCAAAAGTTTCTAAAAATGTTATGGAAGAGTTAATTAAAAATCTAGATTCAAACCAATTACAAGCGCAAAATAAAGAGATAACTATATTTTTTAGTGACATAAGAAAATTCACAAATATTTCTGAAAAAATCAATAAACCAGAACTTCTAATTAAATATTTAAATCAATATATGACACCTATGAGTGAAATAATTGTAAAAAACAGTGGAACTATAGATAAATATATTGGTGATGCAATAATGGCTTATTGGAATGCACCTTTTGAGATAGAAAATCATGCGGATAAAGCTGTATTAAGTGGCTTGGAACAACTAAATTATTTAGAGATTTTAAATAAAGAATTAATTAAAAATAATCTTCCAATTATTGAAATTGGAATAGGAATAACAACTGGAATTGCAACAGTTGGTGAAATTGGAAGTATCGGAAGAAGTGATTATACAGTTATTGGAGACACTATAAATTTAGGTTCAAGAATTGAATCTTTATGCAAATTTTATGGAACAAAATTAATTATTTCTCAAAATAATAAAGATAAATTAAAAGAAAAATATATTTTTAGATATTTAGATTTTGTTCAAGTAAAAGGCAAAGATGAAGCAATAAAATTATGGGAAGTTATCTGCTTAGAAAAAGATTTTAAAGAAAATATTGATGAATTAGAAATATATGAAAATGCAATTAAGTTGTATGAAGAAGAGAAATTAAATGAAGCGTTAATACTATTTCAAGATTTAAATTCTAAATATCAAAATAGAAAAATTTATGATATTTATATTCAAAGATGTGAAAATTTCATTAAAGAACAAGGATTTAATATTATTTTTAGACATGATTTTAAATAAAAGAAGAGTTTTTATTACTCCCCTTTTAGACTATTAATCTTCTCATCAATTAAAGCTAATGTTCTTTCTTGAGTTTTATATGAAATTTCAGGAAGTTCTCCTCCAAAAAGTTTTTTTGCCTCATCAAAACCTTGAACAATTCCATCTCTTCCTTTTTGTAAAAGGTCAAGATTATCACCTGAGAAACTAAATACAAAATTTGATACTCTATCAGACGTTTGTTTTACACCAAAAAAACCATCTTCACTTACTAAATCTTTTGCTTCATCTTGTGTAAGTTCAGTAATTGGTTTTCCTTCATAACCTATATTTTTAAGACTCATTCCACTTTGTGTCTCTTTTCCACTTAAAAAATCTAAAACATCTTGTTGATTACTACTTAAACTAGCTTGTGTTAAAGTATTATCTTGATTTAAAGACGAAGAATTCATTGCCATTAGTATATATTGTGCATTCATTGAAATTGCAACACTAACAGCTGAATCATTTATCGTTTCTTCTAAAGATTTACTTTTTGTTTTTTCTTCTTGATTTGATTTGTCAACAGTCAGATTTGAGTTTTGTTTAAAAGCACTTACTGCTACATTTGTACTATTTTGAATTTGCATAAGAAACTCCTTAATTTTTACAATTATACATTTCTTAAAATTAATTTAAACTTATTTGCTATTTAATATTTGTTCACTATTTATTTAATTATATGAAATAAGTATAAAACTAAACGAAATCCCTCTAAAAGTAAACCTTAACCGATTTTTAGGTATATTAATATTTAAACTAACAAAAATAAATCCTAATTATATAAAGAAGAAGAAACATATATGGCTTTAATAGACCTTCAGAACATTTCAAAACAATACGACACAAAAGTTATTTTAAAAGATGCAAATTTTACTTTAAACCATGGGCAAAGAGTTGCTGTAATTGGTCAAAATGGACAAGGTAAATCTACACTTTTTAAAATAATTATGAAACAAACAGAGCCTGATAGTGGTGAAATGGCTATTGATAAATCTCTAAAAATAGAGATGCTTGACCAACAACCAAAATTCAAAGCAAATCTAAATGTAAGAGATGCAATTGAGGATCAATTAGCTGAATTAAAACAAGCAAGAAATGAATACGAAGAGCTTACAAATCGACTAACAACTGATTATGAGAATGAAGATTTAATAAGAAGACAAAGTGAATTAGCAACCTTTATTGACTTTCATAATGCTTGGGATTTAGACAATATGATTGAACGAGTTTTAGTTGAATTTCAACTAAAACAGTATGAGTTCAAAGATGTAAATCTTCTAAGTGGTGGGGAGCAAAGAAGAGTTAGTCTTGCAGGACTATTACTTAAAAAACCAGATATTTTACTTTTAGATGAGCCAACAAATCACCTTGATGTTTATATGGTTGAGTTTTTAGAACAACTACTTTTAAAAAACAACTTCACCCTACTTTTCATCTCACATGATAGATATTTTATTGATAATATTGCAACGACTGTTATTGAAGTTGATGGTGGAGTTTTACGAAAATTCAATGGTGGTTACTCTTCATATCTAGAGCAAAAAGAACAACTATTAGAAAATCTTCAAAAAGACCATGACAATCTAATCAGACTTGTAAAGAGAGAAGCTCATTGGATGCAACATGGAGTAACGGCTAGAAGAAAAAGAAATGAAAGAAGAAAATCAGAGTATTTTGATTTAAAACAAAAAGCTCGTTCAAATCCAGCAGCTATTAGAAAAATGTCACTAGAACTTCAAAGGGAACAAAAATCTTTTAATACAGAAGATAATCAAAAAAATAAAAAGAAAATGCTTTATGAACTTGACGATGTTTGCAAAAGTTTAGGTGATAAAAAACTAATTACAGACTTTACGACTAGAATTTTACAAAAAGATACTATTGCTATTGTGGGTCCCAATGGCAGTGGAAAATCAACACTACTTAAAATCTTCATGGAAAAAATGAAAATTGATAGTGGAGCATTTAAAAAAGGTGATTTTGAAATAGGATATTTCGACCAACAAAGGGAATCTTTGGATGATGAGAGAAATCTATTAGAGACTTTTTGTCCAAATGGTGGAGATAGAGTTGTTCTTCAAGATGGAAGAAACATGCATGTTTTTGGATACTTAAAAAACTTCTTATTTCCAAGAGAATATCTTGATAAAAAAGTTGGTGTTTTAAGTGGTGGTGAAAAAAACAGAGTTGCTCTTGCCCTACTTTTCACAAAAAAAGTTGATTGTTTAATCCTAGATGAGCCAACAAATGACTTAGATATTCCAACAATTAATATTTTAGAAGAGTATTTACAAAGCTTCCAAGGTGCTTTGATTTTTGTATCTCACGATAGATATTTTGTAGATAAAATTGCAAAAAAACTTTTTGTATTCCAAGGAAATAGTCATATAATGGAGAGTTTCCAACCATATAGTGAATATCTTGAAATAGAAAAAGAGTTAAAAGAATTAGATAATCTTGTAAATGAAATAGCAAAAGAAGCTACAAGTGAAAAAATTGCACCTGTAATTAAAAAGCAGACTAAACTATCATATAAAGATCAAAGAGAGTATGATATGTTGCCAAAAGAGCTTGAAGATTTAGAATTAAAACTAGAAGAAATAAATACTTGTTTGATGAACCCGAAATGTTATGAGCAAAAAGGTATTGTTGCTATGTCAAATGAACTTGATAATACAAAAGAGATTTATGACCAAAAAGTCGAAAGATTTTTAGAACTAGAAGAATTAATAGAAAGCTTTAATTCTTAAAAAGATATAATTTAATAAAATAATAATAAATATAAGGATTTGTATGAGTTTAAAAGAACAACTAAAAGAAGATTTAAAAACTGCAATGAGAGATAAAGATGTAGTAAAAAGAGACTCTATTAGATCTATAAATACTATGATTAAACAAATTGAAGTAGATGAAAGAAAAGATTTAAATGACGAAGATGTTATTAGATTAATTCAAAAAGGTATCAAACAAAGAGAAGAATCAATTTCTCAATATAAAGCAGCTTCTAGAGATGATTTAGTTGAGCAAGAACAAGCTCAAGTTGACGTATTTATGTTATATCTTCCAACACAAGTAAGTGATGATGAATTAGAAGCTGGAATGAAAGAGATTGTTTCTCAAGTTGGAGCAACTTCTATGAAAGATATTGGAAAAGTTATGGGAGCCGCAACTAAAAAATTTGCAGGTGTTGCAGATGGAAAAAGAATTAATGAAATGGTAAAAAAGCTTTTAGGGTAATTTAAAAAAATCATATTTAGGAAACAATGCATGAGTAAAGAGTTTGAGAATATTTTAAATCAATTAAGCAAAGAAGAAAAAAGTGAAGTAAAGTCAAATAATATTGACTCACCAGAAAGATTAATACCTCTTTTATTAAAAAGAGTTTGTCCCCAAAATGTTCTTCAATTAGCAGCTTTAATTAAACAATCTGTTCTACCATCTATTTGTCCAAAAACAGATGATGAAATAGATCAATTATTTTCAAAAATTGAAAAAGAGCCTAATGTTTTATTTATTCAAGAGATTCAAGACAAAATTGAAGATTTTATAAATAAAAGATTTGAAAGAGATAAAAGAGTTGTAATTGAGCGAACTTCTGATATTTCTAAACTTGTTTTATTAATGGAAGAGTATTTAAATGAAGCAATTTCAAGTAATGGTTCAAGCTCAAAAAATGTACTTAATATCAAAGAAAAAATTGAATCTATTGATATTCAAGAAGATGGTTTAGAAGCTCTCACAAGACTTCAAAATGAACTTATAAATGCTGCAACATCAATTGAAAAAGAGATGGATACAGTTACAAATAAACTTCAATCAGGTAAAACAAAAGTTCAAGAACTTGAAGAAAAAGTTAAAACTCTTGAAGAAGAACTAAGTAGAACAAAAACTGAAAATATGAAAGACCATTTAACTGGATTACTAACTAGAAAAGCTTTCAGTGAAGAGATGAAAAAAGTAGAAAGTGCTTATGAAAGAATTAAAACTCAATATGCAGTTGTTTTCTTTGATTTAGACTACTTCAAAAAACTAAATGATACTTATGGACATGAGTGTGGAGATGTTGTATTATCAACTTTTGGGAAAATTCTAAATAAAAGTGTAAGAGACCATGATGTGGTTGGAAGATATGGTGGAGAAGAGTTTGTAGCAATTATTCACTTTAATCTAAATAGAGAGTTATTACAGTTCTTAAAAAGAATAAAAACAATAGTTACTGAAAATAGCTTTTTATATAAAGATAAAAAAATAAAAGTTACTTTCTCAGCTGGAGTTGCAATTAGAAGTAATTATCCTACTTATGAAAATGCTCTACAAAAAGCTGATATGCTTTTATATCAAGCAAAAGAGAATGGAAGAAATAAAATCATCTTAGAAAATGGTATGGAAATCTAAATTCCATCACCTTCTTCCAGATACAAAATAAAGGGATAAATTTCCCTTTATTAACTATTTAAGAATCAAAGCCAAAGACAATCTATCTTGAACATTTAGTTTTTTAAACAAAGAACTAATATGTTTTTTTACTGTAACTTCTGCAATATCTAACTCACTAGCAATTTTAGTATTTGAAAAACCTTCAGAAACAAGTTGTAAAATATTTAACTCTTTAGATGTTAATTCATCTAAATTAATACTTTTTTTAGCTGTTATTGGGGCATTTGAAACTAAAAACTGCATTAGTTTTGGATAGACATAAATATTTCCACCTAAAACTGATTCTATAGCACTTTTTAAAATATCAATATTTGAAAAAGAGTGTAAATAACTTTTATAGCCCATCTTTAATAAACGACAACCTTCTAAATTATCTGGATTATTTGAGAGAGCAACTAACGGTGTTAGGGGAAAATCTTTTAATAAAATAGAAATATTTTCACTCTCATTTAAAGATTCCTCAATATGATAAAGAACAATATCAACACTATCCTCTTTAAGTTTATTTTGTAAATTAATAAAAGAATCAACAATGACTAAATCTTTTGTAAATGTAGGTTCTTTCTTTAATTCATCAACTATAAAATTAGATTTCGAATATAATAAAATTGTCATTTATTTTCCTTCTATTTGGAGTGTTTTTAAAACAGGTTTTAAAATATAATCTAAGATAGTTCTTTTACCTATAATTATGTCCGCATCAAGAGTCATCCCTGCTCTAATAATTAATTTTTCATTATCTCCAACATGTTTTTGTAAAGATTTAATATGAATAATATATTGTTCTTCTTTTGTATTTTCATCTAAAATAGTATCAGAAGATATATAACTAATTTCACCCATTAATCCACCATATAAACTAAAATCAAAAGCATGAAGTTTTAATCTAACGGGAATGCCTTCATATAAAAATCCAATTTCAGAAGGTGTCACTTTTGCTTCTGCTAATACATACTCAGTTTCTGGAGTTATTTCCATTAAAATTTTTCCAGGAGATATTGCTTCCCCTTTTGTTTTAATAGTTATGATATTAATAGTACCATTATTAGGAGCTTTAATTGATGAGTTGTCAATTTTATCTTTTAATAAATTAATCTCTTCATCAACTTTTTGAAGTCCTGAATAGACAGTTACTATCTCATTCTTAGCATCATTTCTATATTTACCTTTTGCATCTTCAATATTTTCATAAAGTTCTTTTATTGCAGATTTAATTGTAGGAATCATTGTTGTTGTTTTTTTCAAATCTAAATCAACATCATTGTATCTTCTTTTTAGTTGAAGAAAATCTACTTCAGAAATAATTCTATCTTGAACTAATATTTTTTTAATATCTATCTCTTTAGACAAAAGTTGATGATTGTTTTTTGAAATTAATAATTTATCTTCATTCTCTTTTAATTCATTCTCTTTTTGTTTAATTTGTTCTTTTAATATATTTATTGTTGTATTAAGTTTACTTCTATTACTTTCAAATAGAATAATTTCATTATTCATTAAAGATGGTTCTAGATTCAAAATATTTTGATCAATAACTATTTCTTGCATATTTGCTTCTGCATTAAGCCGATTAATTTTTGCTTGAGCTGCTAATTTTTCAAGTTGTTTTTTCTCAAAATCTGATCTTGCATCATCAGTTGACATTTGAAATAAAATATCACCCTCTTTTACAAAATCTCCCTCTTTTACATAAATTGCTTCTAGTCTTCCTGAATAAATTGTTGAGATTGTTTGAACATTTGTTGTAGTAATAATTTTTCCACTAGTTTTTACAATATCATCTACCTTTGAAAAATAAGCCCATATTAATGATAATAAAACTGTTAATGTAATAATCCATAAAACCTTATGTAAACCACTCGCATTCTTAAGTAAAACAGCAGCACTAAGACTTGGCATAAATTCTAAGATACTTTCGTCATATTTCTTTTTTAATAAGTTTTCTTCATTGATTTTTTTAAGTCGTTTCTCTTGAGTAATATCACTACTTGCTAAAATAAAACCAACTAATTCATGATGATCATCAAAAAGAGGAGTAATAATTGTATCTGTCCAAATTACATTATCTTTACTAGAAGAGTGTTTCATCTCTCCTTTCCAAATACTTTTATTAACTTTTGCATCCTCAAATTGTATTTCAAAAGTTCTGATTGAATCTTTTGAAATTAAAAATGAGTATGGTTTTTCTAATAATTCAGAGCTTTTATATGCAAATATTTTACATAAATTTGTACTTACATGTTTAATAATCCCATTTATATCAGTTGTTGCCAAGATAACATAATTATCAAGCAATTCTCTATTTTGAAATCTAAAACTCTTTACAAGTTTTTCTTCATCATTAATAATATTATTATTTATTTCAGCCAATATTTTTCCTAGAAAATTATTTTATTTATTTTATTTGTATAATATATCATAAAATAACAAGATTATAGGTATTTAAATCCATTTTTATTAGATAAAATAACTATAATAAAAGCTTTTTATATACTTTACTATGATATTATGCTTAAAAATTTATTGAATTATTATTAATTGGGGAGTCATTTGCTAAAAAAAACAGTTATTCTATTATTTATTATTACTAATTATTCGTATTGCTTTACTTTGAAAGAGGGTTTTGTAAAAAGTTTAGAAAATGATCCGGAAGTTCAAATACGAGCAAATGAACTTAAAAAAATAAAATACGATATTGATATGGCCAATGGATTAAAATATCCAACTTTAGATATAATTGGAGGAATCAATAATACAAGAACTTCACCTAGTTCTTACACTCCACAAAATAGTAATGCCATTGCTGCTGATCAATATTCATTAAAATTAACACAACCCTTATATGATGGTTTTCAATCTGATTATGAAAAAGAGTTACAAAAAAATAGATATGAAAGTGCTGAATACTATTTAAAAGAGGCTCAAAACAGTTTAGCTTTAACATTTATTGAAAATTATATTAATGTACTTCGAACAAAAGATATGATTAGCTTATCAAGTGAATCATATCAGATGAGTGAAGATATTTATAATAAAACTGTACGAAAAGTTGAAAGAGGTTTTGGAACTAAACTTGAATTTGAAAGAGCAAAAGGTAATCTTGAAGAGAGTAATGTTAATTTAGCAATAGATAAATTAAGTTTTAGTAATACAATGAAAAATCTATACAATAATGTTCAAGAAAAATTTGACTCTTCAGAAATGGTTAAACCTACATTTAGCTATAACTTGCCCTCTTCTGAAGAAGAAGCCTTAAATTATGCACTTGTTAACCATCCATCAATGTTGGTTTCTCTTAAAAATGTTAAAGTCTCTATGAATGAGCAAAAACGAGATTTAAAAGCTTTTCAACCTGATATTAATTTAGTAGGAAATTATAAATTAAATGATGCTATACATAGAGAAAATGGTGTTGATGTATCTAATCAATACCAAGTTGGTTTGGAATTAGCACTTAATTTATATAATGGTGGTAGAGATTTTGCAAATAACAAAAAATCTCTTCAAGTTGTAAAAGAGAAAAAAATCTTAGTTGAAAGAAGTAGTCAAGAAATTTCGAATAGATTAGGACTTGCTTGGAATAGTTATATTTTAAATCAAGAAAAATTAGTTCGTCTTGAAGCTTTTTTAAAAACTAGAAAACTAGTTTTAGATACAACTTTTCAAGAGTTTTATTTAGGAACAAGAGACTTAGGAAGCGTTATAGATGCTCACTTAAATTATATCTCTACAAAAAGAAGTACGATTTCTACAACTTATGATTTACTTTTAGCTCATTTTCAAGTTCTTGAAGCTTTAGGTATTTTATCTGAGCAAATTTTAAGTGATAAAAGAGAAGAGATTTGGGGATACAATCAAAAACAAGTGGATATTGAAAAAGTTGTAAAAAATAATACTGAGGGATTAGTTTATTCATATAATACTTTACAAAATGAAGCATTAAGTAAAGAAGCACCTAAATTTGAATATTTAAATACAACTCCAGCTAAAAAAGAAGTAGTAGAAAATAAAGTTACTATAACAAATAACAACTCGTTTAAAGATAGATTTTTAAATTCACCTCAGGATAAATATACAATAAACTTAGCTACTTTTGTGACTATGCAAGAGAGTGAAAGTTTCATTAATTCAAATGAAATTAGTAATGATTCTTTTGCATTTTTATTCGGACAAGATAAACAATATCACAAAGTAATGTATGGGATATTTAATAGCTATGATGAAGCGAAAGAGGCTTTAGAAAATTTTAGTATTAAATTAAAAGCTACTAAACCAAGAATTGAAAAAATTTATATAAAACAAAATTTATACAAAAAATATAATGATAAATAAGGTCTAACAAATGCAAGAAGATATGTTTAAAGATATAAAAGTTTCGCAATATATTCAAGACCCTATTTTAGATTGTCTTGCAATTTTTTGTAAAATGAGTGGTCGACCTTATTCAAAAGAATCATTAATTGCGGGACTTCCAATAGAAGAAGGAAGAAATACTCCAATTTTATTCTCAAGATTTAGCTCTAAATCACTTTTTTCAAGAGCTGCTGCAAAAGCTGGATTTAAAACAAGAGTTTTAAAAACTAAAATTGAAGATATAAATCCTTTGATTCTTCCCTGTATTGTTTTATTAAATGGGAAAACTCCAAAAGATGAACTAAGAGCTTGTATTTTATTAGGTTTTGATGATGAAATGCATAATGCAAGAATATTACTACCAGAATCTGAAGATAGTGAAAGTAGCGTAACGATTGAAGAACTTAATAACTATTATTTTGGTTTTTCTATTCTTTTAAAAAGAGAGTTACGATTTGATGATAAACAAACAGCAGTTGGAGGAGTAAAAGAGTCTCATTGGCTTTGGGGAACAATGAAAATTGTTCGTTCAACATATAGAGATGTTATTATTGCCTCATTTTTAATTAATCTTTTTGTTTTAGCAACACCTCTTTTTACAATGAATGTATATGATAGAGTTATTCCCAATGATGCAAAAGATACCCTATGGATATTAGCTATTGGAGTTATTGTAGTTTATGGAATTGATGTTGGTTTAAAATTTTTACGAACTTTTTTCCTAGAAACGGCAGGTAAAAAAACTGATATCATTGCTTCTTCACTTATTTTTGAAAAAGTTTTAGATTTAAAAATGTCATCAATGCCTGCATCTGTTGGTTCAATGGCAAATATTTTAAAAGAGTTTGAGAGTATTAGATCATTTATTACAGCTTCAACAATTTCACTACTTATTGATTTACCTTTTATTTTCATATTTTTATTGGGTATTTACTATATTGGAGGAGTTTTAGTTATTGTTCCTGTTACAATTATTATGTTTATTTTAATGTATACATATTTTGCAAAAGCAAAATTACAAGAGAGTATTAAACAATCATATGATGCTTCAGCTATGAAAAATGGGGTTTTAATTGAATCACTTTCTTCAATAGAGACTTTAAAATCATTAGGAGCAACAGGATATTCTCAATGGAAATGGGAAGAAGCTACTTCAAAAATCGCAGATAAAAGTATTAGTTCAAAAACCATTTCAGCTTCAATTACAACTGTAACTTCATTTTTATTACAATTAAATACTGTTGCAATTATTATTGTGGGAACTTATTTAATAGGTGAAAAAATGCTTTCAATGGGAGCTTTAATTGCAGTTGTAATTATCTCTTCAAGAGCTATTTCTCCAATGGGACAAGTTGCTAGTTTATTATCTACTTTTCATCATACTAGGGTTTCATATAATGCCCTTGATGAAATAATGAATATGCCAGTTGAACATCCTCAAGGTAAAAAATTTGTTAATAGACCAGAATATAAAGGAAATATTGAATTTAGAAATGTTAATTTTTCCTATCCAAATTCTGACAAAACATCTTTAAATAATGTTAGTTTCAAAATTAAAGCAGGAGAACATTTCGCAATTATTGGAAAAATTGGTTCAGGAAAATCAACTATTCAAAAGTTGCTTTTAGCACTATATGTTCCTGATGATGGAGCAATTTTAATTGATAATATTGATATAAAACAACTAGATCCTTCGGAGCTAAGAAAAAATATAGCTTATGTTTCTCAAGATGTTTTACTTTTTAATGGTACAGTTAAAGAAAATATTGTTTACAGAGTTCCCCATATAGATGATGAAAAAATTATTGAAGCAGCTCAAGTTAGTGGAGTAATGGATTTTATTAATAAACATCCAAAAGGTTTTGATATGCCAGTTGGTGAAAGAGGTTCTTTTCTTTCAGGTGGGCAAAGACAAAGTATTGCAATTGCAAGAGCTATTTTACAAAACTATCCTATTGTTTTATTTGATGAACCTACAAGTGCAATGGATTCATCAAGTGAAGCTCAATTTATGAAAAATATAAAAGAGTATTTAAAAGGAAAAACTATGATATTAGTTACACATAAAACTTCATTGCTATCTTTAGCAGACCATATTATTGTAATGGAAGATGGAAAATCTGCACTTACTGGAACAAAAGAATATGTTATCGAGAAACTCAGTGCAAAATAAAAATATAATCCAATTTTTTTCACCTATTTTATTAGCAACTATTTTAAGTGGTTGTATGTATACAAATAGTAATGAATCTGAAATGTTGACAGTTTTAGAAGCTAATAAAAAAATTGATGATTTAGAAAAACGAATGTCAAAAATAGAAAAACTAAATGATGAACTTACTGTCATTATTATTGCAAAAAAAGACAAAATAGATTTTCCACTAATTGAAGATAGTACTAATTTAAGAAAAAATGATATAAAAATTGAACTATTAGAACCAACTTTAGAGTTAGATAAATATTTGTTCCTAAAAAACTTAGATAAAAAAGTTTATGATTTTAAAAGAACCGCTTTTTTAATGAAACAAAATGCAATTATTTATGATAAAAAAGGTGAAGAAATACTACTTTTAAAAAAAGGAACTATTATTGAATCATCTTATAGAGTAAATAAATATTTCTTAATAGATATTTATAATTTAAATAAAAATTACTCTATCCCAACTACTGAACTATTCATATCAGAAGAGGCTTTTTTAGATTAAAAAGCCTTTTTTCCTCTTTTAAATTTCTAAATTTATACCAAAGTATAATTTACAAGCTCTAAAATTTAATGTAATATATTTATATAAAATAAATTAGGAGTTCATCATGGCAACTTTAGCAAGAATATCAGATTTAAGAGGTCTAGTTACCTTAAATGATGGGGAAGAGATCTTAAAAGAAAGAGATTTCGTCTCTGATAATGGTGGTCTTTTATCAGTTAGTGATTTTGTAAGATTAACATTTGATGATGGTCGAGAAATAACTATTGAAGGTCCTGCTACAATCGCTCTTGATGAAAACTTTTTTCAAACGGGTGAATATAATATTCAAGATGTACAAATTCAAGATGTTACACTAGCTCAAGATGTTGCAGGAACAGTTGAAAGTACTTATGCAAATGCTGGTGTAACTCAATTAAATGCAAGTTCTAATGTTGTTACAGAGCAATTAACTACTTCTTTAACTAATACAGATGTTACACCAACAGAAGCACCAACTGAGGCTCCAACGGAAGCACCAACTGAAGCACCAACTGAAGCACCAACAGAAGCTCCAACTGAAGCTCCAACTGAAGCTCCAACAGAAGCTCCAACAGAAGCGCCAACTGA
>JAQTXA010000011.1 GCA_028689025.1 Aliarcobacter sp. | reverse complement strand
TTATTCTATCTATCTAACAGTTAGTTCCTTTTTTATTCTTTTAGCTTGCATAGCTCCAACGGTAGAGCAATTCCATGGTAAGGAAGAGGTTATCGGTTCAAGTCCGTTTGCGAGCTCCATGTCCTTGTCTTATTTGTGCTTCTTTGAGCCTTTGTTCTTAATTATTTAATACTTCTGCAACCTATTTGTAACTTAAATCAAATATGATGTTAAACTTTATTATATTAAGGAAAAAAATGGAAAGTGTATTAAATTACATTCATGAGAAAATAGATAGTCATGAAGTATATATTATAAAAGATGAATTGGATGAGACTAAATCTTATATAGTAGAAAATGGTTTTATCTTAGGAATTCAAATAAACACAGGTACAATGCTTAAATCTAAGTAATAAGAAGGAAGATAAACTATCTTCCCTAAAATTACTATCTCTCTTTTTTTATTTCAATTAAACAATCTTATCTCACAGATTTGGTCTTTTGTTAACTTTATGCTTATATTTAATTAAACAACTAAAAATTTAGTAATATTATAAAAAATAAAAGAAAGTATCCATGCACTTGCAGTTGTAAAAACAAATAAATATACTAAATATTTCCAATTTCCTGCTTCCCTTACAAAAACCATTGATGCAGCTAAACAAGGTAAATAAATCATTACAAATACTATAAATGATATTGCAGATGCAAATGAAATATTTGTTTTTATTTTTTCAACTAAACTATCAGAGTTTTCATCACTATCACTTCCTAAACCATATAATATTGATAGTGTAGAAACCACAATCTCTTTAGCCGCTAAACCAGTTTCCAATGCAATTGTCATTTTCCAATCGAATCCTAAAGGTGCAAAAAATGGCTCAGAATATTTACCTACATAACCTAGATATGAGTGTTCAAGATTATATTGAGATAACTCATTTTTCAGAGTCGTTTTCTCTTCATCTGTTTGTACTAATTCAATTTTTTTATTAAAAGATTCTTCTATATCTAAATGTTTAGGATAATTACTTGCAAACCAAATTAATAATGAAGCAGCTAAAATATAAGTACCTGCTTTTTTCAGATACATTTTTGCTTGATTTGATACTGTATGCCAAATTAATCTAAATGAAGGTAATCTGTATTTTGGCATTTCCATAACAAATGGCTCATCTTCACTTTTAAATACTACTATTTTTAAAAATTTAGCAGCAAACAGACCAAAAATTGCACCACTTATATATATGATAAATAAAATATTTCCAGGATTGTGCCCAGAGAAAAAAGCTCCAACAAAAAGTACATATATTGGCAATCTAGCACCACAAGACATGAAACCAATAATAAAGAGTGTCAATAATCTATCTCTTTCATTTTTTAATGTTCTAGCAGCCATATAAGCAGGAACTGAACATCCAAAACCTGTTACAAGTGGAATAAATGATTTTCCATGAAGTCCAAATTTATGAAAGAATCCATCTAATAAAAATGCAACTCTACTCATATATCCAGTGGTTTCTAATAAGGCTATTCCAAAAAATAGTATAACAATATTGGGAACAAATAAAACTACTGAACCAACTCCCGCAATTGCACCATCTGCAATAATTGAGGAAATTTGATTGTCTCCCATTATCTCTTTTGTTTTATCTATAACCATAGCAAAGAATGAATCAATCATATCCATTGGAATATTTCCTATCTCAAAAGTTAATTGAAATAGTAGCCACATAAGAAATAAGAATATTGGCAAGCCAAAAATTTTATGAATTAAAATCGAATCAAATCTTTCAGTTAATGTTTTTTTAATAGATTTTTTTTCTTTTACAGTCTCTGTAACAGCACCTTTTGCAAATGCAAATCTCTCTTCATTAAAAATATCTTTTATATCTTTTGTATTAAAATGGATAAATAAATGTTCGAATGATTCATTTAAAACTGGTTGAATTTTTGTCCAAATTGGTTCATCATGAAATATCTTATAAATATTTTTATCTTCTTTTAATAGGTTTAAAGCAATATGTCTATAAGTATGTTTTGTTTCAAAATGATTATCTTTTAATACATTTGAGATGTTTTCAATCTCTTCTTCTATTGCACTTGAAAAGTATCGTTTATTTGGAACTTTCTCACTTTGAAATTTAAAAACAATTTCATCTAATAATTTAGTTACTCCAGTTTTTTTTGCAGCACTTGTTTTTATACAAGGTTTTCCAAGAATTTTACTTAATTGTACTTCATCAATTGTAATTGATTCTTTTTGGGCTTCATCTGTCATATTTAAAGCAATAATCATTTTTTTATCAAGTGTCAAAAGCTGAGCTGTTAAGAGAAGGTTTCTTTGAAGATTTGTTGAATCAAGAACATTTAATATTATGTCATATTCATTACTATCTAGAAAATCTTTTGTAACTTTTTCTTCAATAGTATAATCATTTAAAGAATATGCGCCAGGAAGATCAGTTATTTGAAGTTGAAAACCTTTGTAATCTAAAAATACTTGTTCTTTAGTTACTGTTACACCTGAAAAATTTCCTACTTTTAATCTAGCATTTGAGATTGAATTAATAAGCATTGATTTGCCAACATTTGGCTGTCCAACTAGTGCAATTCTTATTATTTTATTTTTCATAAGCAACTTCAATTTTAGAAGCTTCAATTAGTCTCAAAGCCATTTTAGATTGGTTTATTTTTATCTCAATTGTACTTTTTGTAAGTGTTAATTCTACTATTTGAACCTTCACTCCTTTTATAATTCCAAAAGAATACAATCGGTCTTTTAAAACTTCATCGCAATTTATAGCCGTTATAATGGCACTTTCATTAATTTTTAGTTGGTTCAAAGTCATAGCTAGCCTTACAAGATTAATAATGATTATTATAATATAATTATACTTGCTTATACCTAATTTATAGTAAGAAACAATATTTGTAATTTTTTGTTAACTTTAGATATACTAATTTGCTATAAAATTTTTAAGGGTGTATTTGAATGTTAAATGAAAATAGTAATGAAGAAATAATTGATGAATTAAAAAAAATTGTTAAACAAAAGGGATTAAAATATACAGAACAAAGAGAGATAGTTCTTAGTATTTTATTACTTGCAAAAGAACATTTAACTGCAGAAGAAGTATATAATGAAATTAAAAAAAAGTATGCTAATTCAAATATAGGAATCGCAACAGTTTATAGAGCACTTAGTTTTTTAGAGGATGTAGATTTAATAACTTCTATTACTTTTGGAACAGATGGTAAAAAATATGAGAGTAATTGTAAATCTCATCATGATCATTTAATTTGTACAGCTTGTGGTAAAATTATTGAATTTATTGATGATGAAATAGAAAAAAGACAAGATAAAATTGCTAAAAAAAATAAATTTAAAATTACTAGTCATTCTATGCAGTTATATGGAACTTGTGAAACTTGCCAAGAATAAATTAAGATTTTTTCTTAATTTATTCTTACACTTATAAAATATCTCTTTTATCATTTATACTTTTAGTTAGTTTTGAAACTCCTGTGCAATTTGCATAACAATTATTACAATCTTTTATACCCATAATTTTTACATATTCTTCATATACACAAGAAATTGATCTTTTTGAACATATAAAAGGAATATTTTTTTTCTTTGCTTCATTTTTGTATTTAAGCATTGTATTATGATTTAAAAATGAGGTTATCATTACAATACAATCAGTATCTTGTGGAACTTTTTTCTTTGGAGCTGAAGATTTTTTTCTTGCATCTCAATGATTTATAGTTTTTGCACCTAAACTTTCTAGCATAGTTGAGATTTGAGAAATTTGATCTCCTCCTATTATTAATACACTCATTTTAAACCCTTTTATTTTAGCAAGTGCAACCAGTTGGTTTTACTAAGTCATTTTTATTTTTTAAATCGTTACAATTAATCATTTTAAATCCTTTATATTGATAATCATTATTGAAATAATATCAAATAAATTCTTAATTTAAAATTATTATCAAATAAGTATTGGTATAAATTGATATGTTTTGAGTTTATAAAAGTAAGAGTATTTTTTTTCGTATTTTAATATGAGAGAATTAATATAACTAGGATAAACCTAGTTAAAAAATATTAAACGTCAACTTTTTTAAGTTCTCGAATAATTGAAGCTATATCTTTTGAATATTGTCTTGCAGCATCGCTGTTGTATCTCCATCCACCATTGTAACTGCTCCATACTTTTGTCCAGTCATTATTATGAACTTTTTTCCAATATGTAAGTTCATCAATTGCATTTTTTGTTGCAAATTGAAAATCAGTTATAAGTTTCATAGCAAGAACATTTCTGTTCCATGAAGTATCTTGTGCATTTTCTCTGCTAATTACAGTTCTTATATTGGCTTGATATATGCCATAATCTTTTGTATCTACATTTACTAGGTATTTACCCAGTCCAGATTCTTTAATTGCAATTGCCATTAAAGAGTAACTTAAACCGTTTTTTTTACCATGTTCTTTTATTTCTTTTAGAGTATTAAGCTCTTGTGGTGTTAGGTTCTTTATGTCAAAATCTGATGCAAAAACATTAGATATCAATAGTAGAGTTAATAAAATAATTTTTAACTTCATAGTCTTCTCCTTTGTTTTTTCTTAAATTAAGGTGGAGATTATACTTGAAAATAGATTATTTGTCAAATATTACTATAATTTGCTTGTTTTTAGGGGTTGAATTAATATATTATTTAGCTTCATATCATTATAATTCCAAAAAAATTTGACAAGAATGAAAGACATTGGAAAAGAAAGAATTTAAAAAAATAATCAAAGAAATTGGCTTCTCTTCACAAGGTAAATTTGCAGAAGAGATAGGTGTAAAAGCAACGACTTTTACAACGTATAAAGTGATTCCAACACATATTAGAAGAATTACAAGATTAGCTTTATTAGCTAAAAAAAACGGAGTGAGTTTGGAAGAAATAAGAAATTCACTAAAAGTAGATTAGAGAAAAAATCTCTAATCAATACTAAATTATCTATCTAAACCAATATTTATATAAGTTCTAACTTTTTTTATCTCATTTAAATCAAAGAAATCTTCAATTATCTCTTTTTCATCATCTTTTTTTACAATTCCAAATGGATTTATTATTGCACTTCCTTTTGCCATATTATCATCTGCACTATTGCAAGCTATTACAAAACATTGATTTACTAAAGCCAGAGATTTTGAGATAGTTTCATAATGATCTTTTCTTTTTAATCCCCACATTGCAGGATTTAAAATAATATCTGCACCTTTTATTTTCCCCCAAAGTTCTGGAAATCTAAGTTCAAAACAGATTAATGTCGCAATTTTTAAACCATTTATCTCAATTATCTTAATATCATCAATATTTCCAGCAGAAAAATACTCAAGTTCATCTCCTAAAGGAAAAAGTTTTACTTTTGATTGAGTATGAATAATTTGTTGATTATGAAAAATATGCAAAGTATTAAAGAATTTTCCATTTTCTTCTTTTATAAATGTTAAAGCAATGGTTTTATTTATACTTAACTCTTTTATCTCTTCTATTGCAATTAAAGAAAAATCAGCAGCTTCTTTCATTCTGTCATATGAAAATCCACTAAGAGCTAATTCAGGAGCTAAAATAAGAGAATCATTTTCACAAGAGATTATAAGTTTTTTTAAGTGTGTCAAATTATCTTGGAAATTTGTTGTTTTAATTTGTAGTGCTATTAATTTCATCTATTACCTCATATATTAAATTTTCTACAGCCTTTTTGTAACTCATAGCTGTGGCAAAGCTTGTGGCTTCATATTTTGTCATTATCAAAGCATTTGTGTTTGAAGCTCTAATCAATGCCCAACCATACTCAAAATTGATTCGAAGGCCATCTATTTTTATAATATCTTTGATAATTGGAAAACCTCTTTGGATTTCACTTAATTTTTTTTCTATATTTTTTATGATTAAAAACTTTTTATTTTCTAAAACTTCAATTTCAATATTTGAACTTGTATAAACTTTTGGAAGTTTATCTAACTCTTTATCTAAATTTATTCCTTTATATAAAAGCTCTAATACTCTAAAAGTAGCATATATTGCATCATCAAAACCGTAATATCTATCATTAAAAAAGATATGTCCAGAAACTTCTGCTGCTAAATCAGCATTTAACTCTTTTAATTTTAATCTTAAATTTGAATAACCTGTTTTATCCATAATGGTTTTAGAAGTTTGATTCATTTCATTAAAGACATTTTGAGAATAGGTGACTTCACCAATAATCACTGGATTTTTCATAGTTTTTGAAAAAAGTAGGGCTAACATATCACCTTTGATATTGTATTTTTGTGTTAACACGGCAATTCTATCTGCATCTCCATCATACGCAAATCCTAAATTACAATCATCTTTTAGTAGAGTTTTTAAATCTTCAAGATTTTTTTCATTTGTTGGGTCTGGATGATGATTTGGAAATTCTCCATCAGGAATTAAATGTAAACCTTGATAGTTTAGATTTAATTCATCCAAAATCTCACATAAAACTGTATTTGCAACACCATTTCCACAATCAATAGCAAAAGGGATTTTAAAATCTTTTAGATGTGAAAATTGATTTAGCATATAATCTATATATAAACTTTTTGCATCTGTTTTTATGCAAGTAAAATTATCAGGAATTTTTATAGTTTGATTTTCTAGGATTTTATAATATAAAGCTAAAAGTTCATCTCCAAAAAATGGTTCATTATTTATAGTTATTTTAAAGCCATTATACTTTTTTGCATTGTGACTTCCAGTTATCATAATTGATGCACTTGGTTTTATTTTTTTATCGTCTATTAAAAACTCTTGATAAGAGGCAAAATAGTTTACACCAGTTGCTACAAGTCCAATATCTAAAACTTTACATTGCGACAAATTTAGTCCAGAAATTAAGGCTTCAAATAACATATTTGAGTGAGTTCGTACATCATAACCTACAACAATATATGGAATTTGTTGAACTTTTTCTTTTATATATAGACCTAAATAATATCCAATCAGTTTTGAGTTTTCGTAGGTCAACTCTTCATTTACGATACCTCTAATATCATATTGTCTAAAAATAGTTTTATTTATCATTTTCTAACTTTAATAGGAACTCTTTTTTTTCAACTCCACCATTATATCCACCAAGCTCTCCATCACTTGTAATCACTCTGTGACAAGGAACAAGTAGTGCTATCATATTTTGTGCATTTGCATTTCCAACTGCTCTTGAAGCTTTTTCATTTTCTATTTTTATAGCTTGTTCTTTATATGATATTGTTTTTCCATAAGGAATATTAAGTAATTCTTTCCAGCATTTTACTTGAAATTGTGAACCAATTAATTGTAAAGGGATTTCAAAAGTTGTTCTTTGTTTTTTGAAATACTCTTCTAATTGTATTTTTAACATATCAAATATTTCACAATTACCAGGAATTACATCTGCATCTAAGGTATTTTTTAAAACTTGGATTTTTGCTTCTATATTAAAAGGCGTAAAAAATGCCAAGGTTATAATTCCTTTTTTTGAAGCAGCAGCAAACATTTCTCCAATTGGAGTTGAAAATGTTGTAGTTAAAATTATCTCTTTTGTTTGGGTTTTATATTCTCTCATGGCGGAATTCTATCATAATCATATATAAGATATAATTTCAAATGATAAAAAAATTCTATAAAAATATAAAAATTTTGTATGTTGAAGATGATGCAATTGCAAGAGAAAATGGTATTGAGTATTTAGAAAACTTTTTTGAGCAAATCTATGAAGCAAGTGATGCGCTTATTGCTTTGAAATTATATGAAAAACACAAACCAGATATTATAATCACAGATATTCAAATGCCAAAATTAAATGGTTTAGAGTTTGTAAAAAGAATTAGACAAAAAGATAAAGCCACTCAAATCATAATTATCACAGCATTTTGTGATAAGGATTATTTACTAAAAGCAATTGAACTTGGACTTGTAAAATATCTAGTAAAACCAGTACGTGAAAAAGAGTTTGAAGAAGCTTTGTTTTTATGTGTGGATAGTTTGGAAAATTCTCAGTCAAATATCATAAAACTGGAAGAAGATACATATTTTGATATGTTTAACAAAAATTTAGTAATAGAAAATGAAATTGTAAAACTAAGAGCAAAAGAGCTAATTTTTTTAGAGCTTTTAGTAAAAAATAGAAATAGATATGTAAGTTATGAAGAGATAGAAAACTATGTTTGGAATGATAGCGTTATGACTAAAGATGCTTTAAAAACATTAGTTAAAAATCTAAAAACTAAAATCCCTAAAAATCTTATCTTAAATCTTACAAATAGTGGTTATAAAATAGATGTCTGAAATAAATCTCATTCTTTTTTATGGTATCACTTTTGGTATATTAATAATGACAATAATATATACATTTATTAGATATATATATTCAAAAGAGATTTTTTATATAAGTTACTGTTTTATGCAAATTTTTTCTTTGGTTTATATTGTAGCTTACAGTAAATTATTTAATATTGCAGTTTTGGTTCAAGAGTTATCTTTAGTATTTGCAAGTCTTAGTGCAATGATTTTTGCCATGAACTTTTATGAGGGAAAGTTTTTCCCAAAAATTACAAATTATAAAGAACTTATTATAAATACTTTACTTTTAAATGTTGTGATTTTAACAGCTTTTTATCACTATATTTTATTTGAATATATTCCTTATACTATTATTTATGCAATTTTATTTGTTTCAATTATTCTTAATCTAAAAGAGGGATTTAAACCCACACTTATTTATGTTATTGGTTGGTCTGTGTTATGTATCTTATTATTTGTTTTTGATTTTAAGAATTTTTATGTTCAAAGTGGATATCTTGATATTGTTCTTGTAGTTTTTGCAATTGAAGCGATGCTTTTTACAACTTCAATAGCTTCAAAATATAATGATTTAAAAAATAAAAATAAAAGTTTTGAAAAGATGATTTTACAACAATCAAAATTCGTAAAATCAGGAGAAATGATTGCAAATATAACCCATCAATTTAGACAACCTTTAAATAATATTTCATATATTTTAATGAATCTAAAAAAAAGATTTAATACTCAAAAATTGGATATTGAGTATTTTGATAAAAAAGTTTTACAAGCAAATGAACAGTTACAATTTTTATCAAAAACAATAGATGATTTTAAAGATTTTTATACACAAGATAAAGAAAAAGAGCTTTTTAGTGTTAAAGATGCCGTTGAGAATGCAACAACAATATTAAGTGCTGATCTAAAAACTAATAATATAACTTTAGAAGCAAAGTTTGAAGTTTATGAAGAGATTAAGATTTTTGGGGTAAAAAGTGAACTTTCACAAGTTTTAATTGCAATTATTTCAAACTCTATTGATGTTTTAAAAAACATAGAAAACCCAAAAATAAAAATAAATATATCTGCAAATCAAGCTGAGGTAATAATCGCTTTAGAAGATAATGGTGGCGGAATAAAAGATAAAAACTTAAAGAAAATATTTGAGCCATATTTTACAACTAAAGAAGAGGGAACTGGAATTGGCTTGTATCTTTGTAAAATGATTATTGAAGAGAGTTTTGCTGGAAAGATTTTTGTTGAAAACAAAAAAGAGGGCGTTTTATTCTCCCTCTTTATTGAAAAAGCACTTTAGTTTTTTGGATAAAAGAAAGCGATTTGTCTTTGGATTTTTACTGTTTCATTCTCTTTTGTAAAGATTTCTATTTTGATTTTAGAAGGTTTTTTCTCTAATTTTTGGAAATCTTCAGTTGTTTCTAAAATGAGAACCTTTTTGGTTTTTTCTCCTGCTTTTAACTCAAAACTATCAAATCTTTTTATTTTGAAATCTTTGTCATCAAGCAGTCTAATATCAAAAGTATAATCTTTATCTTGAGTATTATGAACAGTTAAAATATAGTTATTTGAGATAACACCATTTTCTTTTACACTATAAAGCTCCGTTGTTTTATTCACATTTACTAAGAAGTTCTCTTTTTCTAGTGAAAAATAGAAAGCTAGGAATATACATAAAAATAGTGAGACAAAATATGTTGTATTTTTTTTAGTAAAAATTGATACATTTTTTTTGTTAATTACTTTGTTTGTACTTCCCCAATTAATTAAAGATTCTTTATTGAATTTCCCCATAACACTTGCACATGCATCACTACATTCAAGACAGTTTATACATTCAACTTGTAAACCTTTTCTAATATCAATATGAGTTGGGCAAACTTTTACACAAGCTTCACAAGTTGTACACTCTTCATTTTTACTCCACTCTTTTACTTTGAAAATTGATTTAACATTATTCTCATAAACTTTTCCACCTCTGTTGTAATCGTAACTCACTTGTTTTGTATTATCATCATATAAAACAGATTGAATTCTAGAATATGGACAGATGTAAACACAGAAATTTTCTTTCATAAAAACTATGTCATATACCAAAAATAGGGCAACAGTTAAAATAAAAATAATCATAAAACTATGATCTGCTGGATTTTGAATATAAACAAAAAAATCTTCAGATGGAATAAAATATAACATAAAATTTGTAGAGATAATTAAAGTAATCACAAACCATAAAAGAACGGCAATATATTTTTTAAATTGATTTGATTTTTTACTGTAATCAATATCTTTTTGTTTGTTTTTAATTCTTCTTAAATCAAGAATAGTACTTTCAATTAGGTCTCTATAAATAACTCTAAAGATAGTTTGAGGACAACTCCATCCACACCAGATTCTTCCAAACATTGAAGTTAGGGCAAAAATTCCTATGAATAAAAACATAAGTAAAAATGGCATAACATAAAGTTCACTAACACTATATACAAGTCCTAAAAAATGGAACTGTAATTTATCAAAAGACAATAACAATAGATGATTATCATTGATTGTTATAAAAGGCATTAACATTATAAATAGTGTTAATGAAGCATATATAAAATATCTTTTTTTAGAATAAGACATGGAAACTCCTTTGGTTTTTTGTATATTAAAGGAATATGGTGTTCTTTTGGTGGTATTGATTTATAAAAATCTATTGCATAATTAAAGGATTAGATGTATAATTCGGCCAATTTAGACAGAGGATAGAACAGTGGGAAAATCAAAATATATTTTTGGATTTTTATTATGTGGTGTTGTGAGTTTATTTGCTGAGACAAATAGATATGATTTAAAATCAGCTATTGTTGAGTATGAAATCGCAGGTGGTGGTAATGTTATGGGAAGTAAAGCTACTGTTAGTGGTAGTAGTAAATTATACTTTAAAGATTTTGGAAAAGTAGAATTAACTGAAGAAAAAATTGTACAAGCTGTACTTGGTGACAATGAAGAAGAACATAATATTACAAAAATAGTTGGAACTAAAATTTATAATGTTGATTTTAACGACCAAGTTGTTTATCAACAAGAGTTAGTTCCAGATGAAGAGAATCCACTTTTAAATCTAAAAGATGCTGAAACATTAACTTCTATGGGAGCTAAAAAAATTGGTTCAGAAGCAATTTTAGGTTATAAATGTGACATTTGGCAATTAGGTGAAGACAAAATTTGGATTTATAATACAGTACCTTTAAAATTTGTTAGTAAATCTTTAGATGTTGTTCAAATTCAAGAGGCTAAATTAGCTGTTTTTAATGTGGATATAAAAGATGATAAGTTTAAATTACCACCATTTCCTGTAAAAGCAGTAGATGATATGTTAAGTGGCACTACTGAAGAACCTGAATTATCTCCAGAACAAGAAAAAATGATGGAAGATATGATGAAAAAAGCAGGGAAAGTTAATACTAAATAAGTTTTTTTGTACTAAATTTTATATTTAAAATATAAATTTAGTACAAACTATTAAAATCTAAAAGCCTAAACTTAAGAGTTTAATGCTTTTAGATTTTCTTCTTTACACAACATCATAATAACTATTATAAATGCAATCGAACCCACATAAGTGTTAAACATCATAATAGCAAATACAGATGCAAATAGGGCAATTAAAGAGAACTTTTTATTTTTAATGAATAAAGTTAGAGCAGATAAACAAATGGCAATAATTCCAAATACTCCAATATATCCCCAATATCCAATCTCATTTTTAAATCCACAAAGTAATGTATCTTCATTTACATGACATTGAGCAATAATATCTTTGTCCGCAATAATTCCATATCTAAGAGCAATAGAGAAAATAAAGAAGATAGCAATATATTTAACAAGATGTTTTAATTCACTAAGTGAACTATTTTTACTTCCTCTAAATAAAATATATGTAAATGTTAAAGCAATAATAATCCAAACATTTGAGAAAATATTTAAAGAACCTTCATTATAAAAAGAGATTCCAGCTGTGATTAAAAGAATTATTGATGACAATTTTTCAAAGGCTCTAAATTCCATATTTGCAAATCTTCCTGCATAAAGTAAAACAAAAGAGATTGCTGAAATTGCAAAAATATAAACTTCAAAATTTCTATATCTACCTTCAAAGGCAAGTATTATTGTTGAAATTAATACAAAAATAAATGAAGAATAGAATATTACCATTGGTAAAGTATCTGAATTGAGATGTTTCTCTTTTAATATTTCTCTTATTCCAATAATTTGAGGTTTTGTATCTCGTGCTATATGTAAAAGTACAAAATAGTAAATTGAAATATGAGTAAGAAGTACTAATGTAGCCCAAACAATTTCACCACTTGTTCTAACAGTAATATTAAATTGCTCCATTTGAAGCATATATAAAATTGCAAATAATGTATTTATAAAAGTAAATAAAACTAGTTTTCTTTTTGAAATAGTAGAGTTTCTTAGTAATAATGAAAATCCTAAAACAAGTAAAATAGAACCAAATCCTAAATATCTATAGTTTGGAAAATCTGAAACATCTCCAGCAAAAACATGTTTATCAATTCTATCTTTATCAAAGAATCCCCAATATCCACCAACTGCACCTTCACTTTGTCTTTTCCATGGTTGATCAAAAGCTTCAATTATGTTGTAATTCCAGTTTTTTTCTTGAGCTAATTTTACAAATTCTCTTACAAAAATTGCTTGATTAGTTTTACTTGGAAGTGCATCTTCTCTCATTCTTCCCTCAGATGGCCAACCTGTCTCACCAATTAAAATATTTTTATCTTTTAATATAGCTTCAACTTCTTCTCTTACATTTGCAAGGTGTTTAATTGCACTATTGATTTCCATTGGATCATCTTCCCAATAAGGTAAGATATGAATAGTTACGAAATCTGTAACTTCTCTAATATTTGGATATTTAAGCCAATATTCCCAAACATCTGCGTAAGTAACTTTTGTATCAGGAAGTGCAGTTTTTACCTCTTTTATATATTCATAAAGTCTTTTATCAGATAAATCACCTCTTAATAAAGCTTCATTTCCAACAATAACTGCTTTTACAATATCTTTATTTTCAGTTGCAAGTTTGATTAATGTATCAATCTCTTTTCTTGTTGGTTTTTCATCTCCATTTACCCATGCACCCATAAGCATTGTTAGATTATTTTCTCTAGCAATTTTTGGAATCATTTCTAATCCAACAGTTGAATAAGTTCTAATACAATTTGTATATTTTGAAAGTAATTGTAGGTCATTTCTGATTAAATCTTCAGAAATTACTAAACCTTTATCCATCATAAATGGAGAATCATCTTTTCCAAATGGAGCATATGATACACATTGAAGTTTTGAAAAAGAGCTTGAATTATCTTTTAAACCAAAAAAGTTTCCTAAAATGTACCAAAAAAGTACGACGATTGCTAAGCTTGACAGCGTTAATGTTATTTTTTTCATGATTTTTTCTCTAGTTTATTTCATCTGTGTAAACACAAACGTTAAAGTCTTTTACAAGACCATTAGTATCAACACAATGATTTTGAAAAAAGTTTGTAATATATGGTTTATTACAATGTAATTCAAAAGCCTCTTTTGATTCCCAAATCTCGTTAAAAACTATTGGAAAAGATTTGCCTGTAGCATTTGGATGAGCTATTTGTTTTGTAACAACATACTGAATACATCCATCTTCTCTAATAGTTTTAGGTTCAAGAGATTGTAGAACTTCTATTAATTCTTTCTCTTTCCCATCTTTTGCTTCAAATGAAGCAATACAATATATTTTTTTCGACATTTTTCTCCTAATTGTGAACTTATCTAACTTGACCAGAACCATAAATTTTGTATTTAAATGTTGTTAAATCATTTATTCCCATAGGTCCTCTTGAATGAAGTTTATTTGTTGAAATACCAACTTCAGCACCCAGTCCAAAAGCTCCACCATCTGTAAATCTTGTACTTGCATTTGCATAAACGCAAGCTGAATCAACTTCATTTAAAAATTTATTAATCGTAGTGTAATTTTCACTTAAAATAGCTTCAGAATGTCCTGAACCATGTCTTCTAATATGAAGAATTGCATCATCTACATTTTTAACAATTTTTATATTTAATATATTAGCTAAATATTCCGTATCATAATCTTCAAGTGTTGTTGGAATTGCTTTTATATATTTTAGTGTTTCACTACAACCTTTTAAAATTGTTCCTTGTTCATGAAATGCATCTTCAAGTCCTGTTAAAATATATGGAGCAATATTTTCATGAACTAATAGAGTTTCCATTGAATTACAAGCACTTGGTCTTTGACATTTAGCATTTATTGCAATATCTATAATTTTTGCAGGTGCGGCATCTTTATCCACATAAATATGACAAATTCCTTTATCATGTTTTATAACTGGAATTGATGAATTTTCACTTACAAATTTAATCAAAGCTTCTCCACCACGAGGTACAATTAAATCTACATATTTATCTTGTTTTATAAGTTTTGCAACTCCTTCTCTGCTTGAATCAGGAAGAAGTGAAATTGCTTGTTCTGGTAGTTTGTTTTTAGCAAGAACTTCTCTTAATACAATTGCAATTGCTTTATTTGAATGCTCAGCCTCTTTTCCACCTTTTAAAACACAAACATTTCCACTTTTAAAACATAAAGCTGCTGTGTCACTTGTTACATTAGGACGGCTTTCATAAATAATACCAATTACTCCAATTGGAATTGATACTTTCTGGATATTTAAACCAGATTCTGTTATCCAACCTTCTAATATTCTTCCAACTGGTTCAGTTTGAGATGCAATTTGTCTTATTGCATTAGACATATCTTTAACTCTATCTCCTGTTAAAAGTAATCTATCGATTAATGCTTCGCTTAAATTATATAATTTAGCTTCACTCATATCTTTATCATTATGAGAAATTATGAAATCACAATGATTAATTAAAGCATCTGCCATTTCGTTTAAAACTCTATTTTTAACAGCAGTACTAAGATTTGCAATGATTCGGCTAGATCTTTTAGCTTCTTCTAAAAATGCTTGCATAATAATTCCTATTTATTTAATTAATTAAAAAATTTATTTTTTGTTATTAGGTACAAATTTAAAAAATAAATATAAAACACCTAACATAACAACTATTGTTACAATACTAGTAACACTTATTTCTACTTCAGGACCAACGCCTCTTTGATAGTTTTTTGGCATAAATAAAAACATTGAAGATAGTAACATAAAAGATGAAGTCATAACCGCAATTAAATGTGCAAAAACTCTATGAAATTTTGTTATATAAAAATCTTTTACCATCTTCCATGTAAGAAATGATGCTGTGAATACAATAAGAAGTACAATAATTTTTTCATATTGCGGTTCCAATATTTATCCTTTGTATAAAGTTGGGTATTTTATGTAGAATATGCTTAAATAAGGCTTTTCTATAGCTTTTTTTGACTAAAAAATCATTTTATTTACAAACACCACTATCTTTTAAAATCTCTTTTATTTGTTTGCATTTTTTATTGTCAATATATAAATTTAACCATGATTCAACCCAATAAGGCACATTTCGCCCATTATTTCCCCATGAATTTACACTTTGATATTTTAAGCCTAAATATTCTGAAAAAGTTCGTTTATTAAAGTCCGCTTTTTTCAATAATAGTTTGAAATTATCTTTTTCCATCTTTCTCCACCAAATAGTATGCAAAAGTATATCATAAATTAATAAATAATATATAAATAGATATATTATTTAAGTATATTGTTATTTTATATTAAATATAATTTAAGAATTAAAATCAAGGAACTCAAAATGAAAATAAAAGCATTTTTGTCAAGTGGAAGATTTAGAATTATCAACGTAATTAAAATAGATGAGATGAAAAATATAGCTGCTTTGTATCCTAGATGGGAATATATTTTATAAATATCAGGAAACCTATAATTTTTCATTAATAGATAAGTGCTACAATAAATAAAAAAATTAATGGAAATAAACTAATGGGTATAAAAGATAAATTAAAAGAGAACTCTAGTAAATTATTAACTATTGCTAGTGAAAATGCTACAAAAGCTTTTGATTATCCAAAAATCAAAAGTAAACAATTAAAAGATGCAATAAATTTAAAAATCCGAGAAAGAGCCATATTAGCTACAAAAGCAAGACTTGTTGAAAATCATAAAACATTTGATGATTATAGTGATGAACAACTTGAAATTATAATTGCCGATGAAGAGAGAAAAATAATTGATGATTTAAAAACTAAATCCCTTGTAGTTGCACTTGCAGCTCTTGGGCTTAATTTTTTTATATAGAGATATATAATGTTTAAACAAGTTAAATCAGCACTTTTTTGGTACTATTTATTCAAATTTAGAAGAAGAGTTATTTTTATAGTTTTACTTTTGATAATTGCATTTTTTGCAAATGCTATATATGGAGATGTTGTTGAGTATTTAAAATTAAAAGATAAACTGGCTTATTTAGAAATTGCACTTATTTCAAAATGGGCAGTTATTATTTTTAATATTGTTTTTTCAGTTTATCTTCTTTTGACAATGTTTAAAAAAGAAGAGAATATTGAAAATAAAAAGCCTAAAAAAGAGAAAGAAATTAAACCTAAAGAGACAAAAAAAGAGGAAAAATTCACAGATAGAGAAAAAGAGTTTTTATATAAAAAAACATTAAAAACAAAAGCTGATTTACTTGTGGAAAAATAGAAGTTTATGCTTCTATTTTCGCTTCTTTTCTTAATACAATAGCCTGTGTTGGATAGGCAAATGCGCAATTATTTTTTTCAACTAATTTTGCTATTTCAATCATAACATCCTCTTTTGTATCAAGCCAATCTTCCCAGTTGGGACTTTTTGAAAAGCAGTAAACCAAAATATCAATAGATGAAGCATTAAATTCATCGATGAAAACTAAAAGTGTATTTTTAATTCCCTCTAAATCTTCTGTTTTTATAGCTTCAAAAGCTTTTGTTTTTGAAATATCTATGTTTTTATTTGTGGCAATATTAGGATGAGAAAGTAACATGTCAAAAATATCATTTTTTAAATTTACAATATCACTCATTTTACTCTCATAAGTAATACCAAGTGACATTTTAATTCTTCTTCCAATTACTCTTTTTGACCAATTTAAAATATGAGCATTTGCAATTTGAGTATTAGGAACTGTAATCATTGCATTATCAAAGGTTCTAATTCTTGTTGTTCTCATTCTAATATCAACTACAGTTCCCTCAAAATCATCTGTTTTAATCCAATCACCTTGAGAAAAAGAGTTATCCGTCATAATATTTAATGAAGCAAAAAAGTTTGCTAAAGTATCTTTTGCAGCAAGAGCAACAGCAATACCCCCAACTCCAAGTGAAGCTGCAATTGCTTTTATATCAATTCCTAGTTGTGTAAATAAAAATAAAATTACAACTAAAATAAGAATGATTTTTATAATTCTTAGAATAAAAATTATCATCTCTTTTCTAACATTATGATATTTTTCAAGTAAATGATGAGCATAAATAGTGATGCTACTATTTAACATTGAATAAATTGCCCATGTAATTAAAGACATATAAATTGTATTTATCCAAGGCATAATTTGATTTATTAGAAGTTGGTCTTTTACTAAAATTAACATTGAAATTTGCGCAGAAAAAAGATACAAACTATAAATTAGTGGGGAATTTATAGCGTTTCTTAAATGGATAAGGAAATTTTCATTATGAATATCTTCACTTTTCATAAATGGTTTTAAAATAAAATTTGAAATCAAAGTTATTAAATATCGATTTAGTAACCTAAAAAATATAATAATTAATAAAACAACAAATATCTCTCCCAGTGAAAAATTTAGATGATAAGATGTAAAAGAAGATATAAAAGATATCCATTTTATGGTATCGATTTTACTTATAATGTATTGAAGATTAAATTCATCAATGAAAAAATTTGAGCTACGAAACTTTTGTATATTATTGTATAAATATTGAAGTATAAAAAGTTGAGTGTTTTTTTGATTATATAATTCTATATAATTATCTGTATATTCAGTGGATATTTTATTATTGTATTTTAATTCTTCTTCATATAAAGTAGTATATTCATCCATGTTGAAATTTTTTATTGCATTTATACTTTTTAATAAAATTTCTTGATAATATGTAATATCTCTGAACTCTTCTTTTGCTTGAATTAAATCTCTTAGAGTTTTTTCATAGATAACTCGTTCGTTAATAGTGGCTATTTTTAATTCATCTCTTTTTACTGCTAAAGTATTTCTTTGAATATTATTTGCATTAATTCTATTTGTTAAAAAAAATATTTCATTGTCATCTTCATCTTTTTTTTGAAGTGTTGCCAAATAAGATTCATTATTTATATTTTTAATAACATCTTGAAGCATTGTGTTTTGTTCATCGATTTGTTCTTCAATAGTTTTCGTTGGTATTTGCGTTACTTCTTCATCAATAGTTGGTAAATCTTTATTTATTAATTTTATTGGAGTAGTTTGTATATTTTCACACAGAACAAAAATTGGGAATATAATAGAGAGTAAGAGAATTTTAAATGAATTGTTCAAAGATTTTCCTTTTGTGGGATTGTATAATTAAAAGTTGTATTGTAACTTAAGAATAGTAATGAAAAGTAAATAAAAGCTTCGTGTTATAGTTATTTATAGAATAAATTCTAATCTTAATTTTCTATTATCTTTCCAATAAATGAAATTATTTCATTTCCAACCCTAAAAAAGAAATATTGCTGTATAGTGAAGTTATCTACAATACTATTCAAGTACAAAAATTCAATAAAAATTATTGGTTTTGTAGTCTGGGCTTATCAGGTTATTTGATTCTGTTAGTTTACATATTAACACAAGTTGTTATGTGTGCTCAAATAGATAAAGTAATGACTTAGTATATTTTGGTGCTATTACTTTTATTATTAGCATCTATCTTTTTCGTAAAAATTCATTAAGGCTTTACAACATAAGTTTTAGAGGAAAATATTCCTTATAAAATCTTAGTAACAACAAGGAGAAATATTATGCTCGAAACTGTTGCTTTACTTCTAGTTATCCTTTGGATTCTAGGACTGGTTAGTTCATACACGATGGGAGGATTTATTCATATTCTCTTAGTTATTGCATTTATAGTTATTTTAGTTCGTATCATCAAAGGCCGACGGCTATAAATTACCGTAAAAAGATATTTAAAAGAGTTTGGATTCCCTTAGTGCATATGCAAAAAAAAATCCTGAGAATATTGATGAGGTAAAAGGATATTAAATGAAAAAGATTTTAACATTTATGATGTTTCTGTTTGTTGTACTAATGGCTAGTGGTTGTGAGACATGGGAAGGTGTAAAAAAAGATACAGCTACTGGTGCTGAATGGAGTAAAGAAAAAGTCAATGATGGGGCTAAATATATAGAGAAAAAAACCGATTGATTCCAAATAATAGGGGATAAACTCTTATTATTTATGGCTACTTTAATTAACATAGGAGAAATATTATGAGCACAATAGAAACATACAAACAAGAGATTGAAAAAGAATTGGATCTTGCACTAGAAAAATTAGTGGAGCTTAAAACAAAGATCAGATCTCTTTCAGATGTAGAACGTTTAGATTTTATCAAAGATGTTGAAAGTCTAGAAACAATGGCTAATGAAATGATGGATAGGGTAAAAGAGATAAATGTTGAAATGGAAAATTCTTGGGAGCAAATTAAAGGTGATGTTGATAGTTCTCTAATAAAAATAAATGAAGGTTTTGAAAGATTAAATAGATCATTAGTTTAGAGTTTCATGTCAGTTTAGCAGTTAATCTGTAAGGAAGATACGATGGATAAAGAAGATGTAACAAGTGGATTAAGTACAGAAGAAGCCCAAAAACAGCGTGAACAATATGGTTATAATGAGATAGCAGAACATGAAGAATCTACTTGGCATCGCTTGTTTCGGCGTTTTTGGGGACCAATTCCTTGGATGATTGAAATTGCAGTTGTACTATCAGCGGTTGCCCAGCGATGGGAAGACTTCACTATTATTCTTATATTGCTATTTGTAAATAGTGGTGTGGATTATTATCAAGAATCTAAAGCACTAAGTGCTATAAAGGTATTGAAGCAAAAACTTGCTCGAATGGCACTTGTACTACGTGATGGAGAGTGGGTTAATCTTCCCTCTCGTGAACTTGTCCCACATGATGTTATCAAACTTAGAAGTGGTAATATTATTCCTGCTGATGCTAATCTTCTTGACAAAGATGGTTTTCTTTTTGTCGATCAATCTGCTCTAACAGGAGAATCTCTTCCTGTACAATATGAATCGGGTGCTATTGTTTATGCAAATGCTATTGTTACCCAAGGAGAAATGAGTGCTGTAGTTACTGCAACTGCTGAATCAACTTATTTTGGGAAAACTGTAGAACTTGTAGCAAAAGCACAAAAACAAGAACAAAGTCGTTTCCAAAAAATGGTCATAACAGTTGGAAATTTTCTGATATTACTTACAATAGTTATGATAAGTATAATAATTGCTGTTGGACTTTTTAGAGGTGAGCCAGCAATGGAGTTATTGGTATTTGCATTAGTTTTGATGATATCTGCAATTCCAGTTGCAATGCCTGCTGTTTTAACTGTAACAATGGCTGTTGGTGCTTCACTACTTGCCAAAAAAGAGGCAATTGTCAGCCGTCTTGCTGCCATTGAAGAGCTTGCTGGAATGGACATATTGTGTTCTGATAAAACAGGAACTCTGACCCAGAATAAAATGAGTATTTCACAGCCTTATGTTGCTAGATTGCAAAATACAGATGAACTACTTTTATACGCAGCACTCTCAAGTAAAGAGGAGAATGGTGATCCTATTGAAGCACTAATTTATACCTATCTTCAAGAACATAATCTTTATGAAAAACTAAGTGACTACACTCTCAAAAAATTTCTTCCGTTTAATCCTGTTAGTAAATATACTGAAGCACACGTAGTTTTTAATAGTAATCAAAATGAACTTATTATTACAAAAGGGGCTCCCCAAGTAATTATTGAGCTTTGTAATGAAGAAGATTTTGATAAATCTGAAGCTTATAAACAAGTGGAAAACTTTGCCTATAATGGATTTAGAACTCTTGGGGTGGCGTATAAAAAGCCAGAGGAAAAGTCGTACTATTTTGCAGGACTTATTCCTTTATTTGATCCACCACGTGAAGACTCTCGTGAAGCTATTGCAGCAGCTAGAGCTAAAGGGGTAGATATTAAGATGATTACGGGGGATAATTTAGCCGTTGCAACTTATATCTCAACTCTTTTGGAAATAGGGAATAATATTGAAGATGTTCGTAAACTTTCTAAAGAGAGTATTAAAAAAGATGAATCACAAGCTATTAAACTAATTGAAAAAGCGGATGGCTTTGCTCAGGTTTATCCTGAAGATAAATATTTTATTATAGATGAACTTCAAAAAGAGGGTCATATTGTAGGAATGACAGGGGATGGTGTAAATGATGCACCAGCACTTAAAAAAGCGGACTGTGGTATTGCAGTAAGTGGCGCAACTGATGCAGCACGTGCATCTGCTGATATTGTACTAATGGCTCCTGGACTTCATATCATCGTAGATGCCATTAACATTGCTCGTATTACTTTTGAGCGGATGAAAAGTTATACTATTTTTCGTATTGCTGAAACAATTCGTATTGTAATTTTTATGACATTAGCAATTGTATTTTTCAAATTTTATCCAGTTACTGCATTAATGATTATTGTATTAGCACTGCTTAATGATATCCCAATTTTAGCCATCGCTTATGACCGTACTAAAGTGCGAGAAGCTCCTGTAAAATGGGATATGAGAGAGATTCTGATTCTTTCATCTTGGCTTGGAATGGCTGGTGTTATTTCTTCATTTTTACTCTTTTGGCTTGTGATGTCTGAATGGAAACTTCCACTTGAGTTTGTACAATCTCTCTTTTTTGCCAAACTAGTTATTGCAGGTCATGGAACAATTTACAACACCCGTATTGATGACTGGTTTTGGAAACGTCCATATCCATCATGGAGTCTTTTTATAGCAACTTTATCTAGCCGTGTTTTAGGGACAATCATTGCTGTTTATGGATTTGGTCTTATGACTCCAATTGGATGGGGATGGGCAGCAATTGCTTGGGTATATGCGTTGATATGGTTTGTTTTTAATGATGCAGTTAAAATGGCAGTATTGCGATACTATCGCAAACATATGGGAATCGAGGTAATATAATGAATAAAAAAATTTATAAAAAAGAATTACATGAATTACAGATAGAACTTGTTAAATTTCAAAAAAGTGTTATTGCAAATGGTAAAAAAGTCTGTCTTATTTTTGAAGGAAGAGATGCAGCAGGAAAAGATGGAACAATCAAACGATTTTGTGAACATTTAAGTCCGAGGGAAGTTCGAACTGTAGCTTTAGGAAAACCCTCTACTCGAGATAATGAAGCTTGGTATTTTCAGCGCTTTGTTCCCCATCTTCCAGTTTCAGGTGAGATTGTATTTTTTAACCGTAGTTGGTACAACCGTGCGGGAGTCGAGCGGGTAATGGGCTTTTGCAATGAACATGAATATGAGAATTTTATAGAAGAAGTTGGTAGTTTTGAGCATCTTCTTACCCATGATGGTATGCATTTTTTTAAGTATTATATTGATATATCAAAGAAAGAGCAGAAGGAACGGCTAGAAGCGCGAAAAGATGATCCTTTGAAGCAGTGGAAACTAAGCCCCATTGACCAAGAAGCACAAAAAATGTGGGATGATTATTCAACTGCTAGAGATACTATGTTTGTTAAAACAGATTTTGTTTATGCCCCATGGTATATTGTCCATACAAATAGTAAAAAAAGGTGTCGAATTAATGCAATCAAACATTTCTTAAGTCATGTTGTTTATCCTGGAAAAGATGAAGAAAAACTTATCTATGACCCATCTATTGTATTTGTTTTTGATCCTGAATATTATAAAAAAGAGTTAATTGCACCTTAAATAATTTCTATTAGAGATTATTAAAATATAGGTTTTAAATGGAAATTGGTATGAAGAGATAATAGTAAAATTGTATAAAATGTGGTGCGGTTAGCGAGATTTGAACTCGCACACCCATAGGGCACTACCACCTCAAGGTAGCGTGTCTACCGTTCCACCATAACCGCAAAAAATAGGGTGAAATACTACAATCATAATACTTCATATAAGATTAAGTATTATGATTGAAAAAGAGGGAATAAATTTATTTATTCCTAAAGTTTTTTTCATTAACTGTAGTTAAAATTGTTCTTGCTATATCTGATGTATTAATTGCTATATCATGGGTTTGTGAAGCTATTGAGGCATTACTTTGAGTTTGTCTATCTAATCTATTTACAACATCATTTATTTGTTCAATGCTTATTCTTTGCTCACTTGAAGAGATAGAAATATCCTTTATAACTTCTGTTGTTTTAGAAATATTTTCTCTTAATTTTACATAACCTTTTATCATATCATCGGCAATTTTTTTACCACTATTTGTTTTGCTTGTTGCATTTTCAACTAAATCTTTTATCTCTTTGGCTGCTTCTGCTGAACGAGATGCTAGATTTCGTACTTCTGCTGCAACAACGGCAAAACCTTTACCCGCTTCTCCAGCAGTTGCTGCTTCAACAGCGGCATTTAGTGAAAGAATATTTGTTTGAAATGCAATTTGATCAATTATAGTAATTGCATCTGCTATTGCTTGTGTTTGTTCATTTATAGCATCCATAGACTCAACTGTAATACTTGCTAATTTTTGACCTTCTTCTATTGAGTTTGATAACTCATTTGAATGATTTGTCATTGTTGAAATTCTTTCAGTGTTATTTATTACTGTACTTGTAATCTCTTCTAAGGCTGCGGCTGTTTCTTCAAGTGAAACAGCTGTTTCGTTAGATGCTTTATTTAAGATATTTACATTTTCTAATAAAACTTTTGAACTTTCATCTAGGCTTAATCCATTTTGTTTATTTTCTTGAAGCATTTGATTTATAATATTTGATAAATTATTTAAGCCAATTGCCACATTACCTGTAGGATTTTTTATCTCATCTACAAAATTTAAACTAGCATATTTTTCCAAAGAAGCTAAGATACTATTAATGTCTTCATTCACATTAGCTTTGATAGTTTGAATCATATCATTTAACATATTTTTCAGTTCATTTAATGATGAATTTGAAGTTTCATATTTTATTTGTAAATCTAAATGTCCTTCTTTTACTCTATTTACAACATTTTTAACTTCTTTGATTAATTCCCTATCATCATTAAGATTTTGTGAAATTAATTCCATTTGTTTATCAATCTCTTGAGCCATATTCCCAAATTCATCATTTGTATGTATGTTTAGTTTATTAATATTTTCTTCTTCACCTTTTAAATATCTGAAAAAGAAGTTTAATCCATTTTCTAGAGTTTTTAATGGAGCTAATATTTTTACAAGTGCAAAAAATAAAATTACTAAAATAATAATAAGTAAAAGAATATATAAGAATATCTCTTTAATCAAGTTAGAATTTATTTTTTTAGAAATTGCTTTTTTATCAAGTTGAATAACTAATTTCCAATTTGTAATATTAATACTACTATAAGCAATTAATTGAGGATTGTTTTCATCTAAAGCTTCATCAAAATGTAAAGTATCATTACTTTTTATTTGTTCATAAATTTTATTTTGAGTATTAAATAGTTTGTTGTCTTTATGTACTATGGTTTTCCCTAAATTATCAATAAGATATGCAAAACCTTCTTCATCAAGATTAATATTTAAAACTGTTTTTACAACTGTATCAAGAGAAATATCAGAACCAATAACACCTACTATTCTCCCATCTTTTTTTACTGGGGCAGATACTGAGATAACTAATTTTTTTGTACTGTAATCAATGTATGGTTCACTAACTCCTGCTCCATCTAATTCAACAGCTTTTTTATACCAAGGTCTGGCTCTTGAATCATAATCATGGGTTTGTGGTGTTCTAAAACTTCCATCAAATTGTAAAAAATTACCATTATCAATTCCTAAATATAATCCAGAAAATTTCCCAGATAAATTACCTAAACGTAATTTATTTACTATTTCATTGCTTTTCACATCTAAGGGTAAAGTTGATACTTCAAGTGCCACTGCTTCAACTATATCTATTTTTGATTGAAGATAATTGTTAATTGACTTAGATGTTTCATTTGCTAAATCTAACTCTTTTTGTTTTATTAAATTGTACTCTGAATTATAATTGTTATAAGCATTGTAGAAACCTAATATAAGAAAAGATATAGAGACACTAAACAGTATTAGAGTAAGAATTTTACTTTTTATAGTGCTACTTTTCATAATAAATCCTTTTTGAATTTTAATTTAAGAAAAACTATAGCATTTCAAAGAGGTATAAAAGTGGCGAAAAGAGTATTTAAAGAATTTGGACAAAAAAAAAGGTCAAGAAGAAAACTTCTTGACCTTTAGAGTTTTATTAAATCTGTAGATTTAAAGATTACCCTAAAAATGGATTTGCATATAATGCAATCATAGCAACAACAAGTGCATAAATAACTTGTGCTTCGATCATCGCTAAAGCAATGAACATAGTTGTCATTAATTTTCCACCTAAACCTGGGTTTCTAGCAGTACCAGCAATAGTTGCAGCAGCAGTATTACCCATACCAATAGCTCCACCAAGTGCAGCAAGACCTAATCCAATTCCAGCAGCAACTACAGAGTATGCTTTTAAAGTTTCATTAACAACTGCTTCATCAGCAGCAAATGCAAAACCAGCGATAGCTAGCATTAAAAGAACGATTTTTTTCATTCTATATTCCTTAATATTTTATTTTTTCAAAGTCTGTTCGGCTTGCGTATCCCTACTTAATACTTCGAGTGGCGTGATTATATACCAATAAAAATAAAAAAAAGCTAAAAGTCATTGTTTTCTTTTTATTTACTAAAATTTGATATAATCTCTCCAATTATCGAAAAAAAGGTTGCGAATGAAAAAATTGTTTTTATCACTTACTCTAATAATTGTTCTTGTGTTAGTGTCTGTATACGGAATATTATTTACAAAATATGGAAATAGTGTAGTCTCTTCTTATATTGAAAAGAAGATTAATACTGGGCAAAATGATGTTAAATTAAAGGTTAATGATTTTACTTTAACTTTAAAGTATTTAAATTTCGATGCTTCTATAAATGATAACTCTAAGATAAATATTTCTGGAGATTTATCTCTTTTTAAAAAGAGTGTAGATTTAAAATATGATATTAAGATTAATGAGTTATCTACATTAAAGAACTTAACTAAACAAGAGTTTAAAGGTCCATTAGTAACAAGTGGAATTTTTATTGGTAATGAACAAGAAGCAATCATTCAAGGTGTTTCAGATATTGCACAAAGTCAAACTAAATACTATTTTAATTTAGAAGATTTTGAACCAAAAAATATAAATGTTCAAGTAAAAAATGCAAAAATTGAAGATTTATTAGTATTACTAAATAAACCTCAATATGCAAAAGGTGATTTAACAATTCATGCAGATATTAAAAATGCGAATTTATCAAAATTAGATGGAATGATTATTGCTAAAATTATTGATGGAAAAATCAATAATGATATTATAAATAGTGAGTTCAATCAAGGATTTCAATCGGCTATAAATTTTCAAAGTGATATAAATGCAATTTTGACACCAAATAAGGCAGAGATCAAAAGTAATTTAAATAGTTCATTAGGTGAAATTTCTATGAACAAAACTACTATAGATTTATCAACTAATAATATTAAAACAGATTACAAAATTGATATTAAAAATTTATCAAAATTAGAAGGAATTATTTCTAAAAAATTAAATGGTGAATTTTTAACAGATGGTAATTTAAAAGCCTTTGATCAAACAATTCAAATTGAAGGAAGTTCAGATGTATTAGAGGGGATTACAAAGTATAATGCTGAATTTATTAACTTTAAACCTTCAAATGTAAAACTTTCTGTTGAAAATGCAAGACTAGAAAAACTTTTACAAGTAATAAATGAACCTATTTATTCAACTGGAAATTTAAACATTGATGCCAACATAAAAAATGCAGATTTAAACAGACTTGATGGAACAATAATCTCTAAAATTGATGATGGTTCAATAGTTAATGAAGTTGCAAATGTGGTATTTAAACAAACTTTAGAAGAAAAATTAAATTATAATTTAGAAATAGATACAAATTTAGTTCCAAATCAAGCTATATCAAAAGCTTATGTGGAAACAACTATGGGTAATTTAACAGCTCAAAAAGCTGTATATGATTTTGATGGAAATTCTTTTATTAGTGATTATTTATTAAATATGCCAGCTTTAGAAAAATTAAAAGATATTACAAAAATGAATTTAAAAGGTAAACTTGATATTAATGGAGAGATTTCAAATAAAGATAATAATCTTTCTGTAATTGGAAATTCAAACACTTTAGGTGGAACTTTTGATTTTGATTTGAAAAATGATAAATTAAAAGCAAATTTAAAAAATATTGATGTTCAAGAATTATCTAATATGTTAGATTATTCAAAAATATTTGATTCAAAAGCAAATTTTGTATTAGATTATGATTTATTAGTTAAAAAAGGTAATTTAACTGGAAAACTATTAAATGGGCATTTCTTAGAAAATGACTTCACTCTTTTAATCAATCAACTAACGAAAGGTGATTTAACAAAAGAGGTTTATGAAACATTCGATATAGATAGTCAAATAGATAATAAGGTTTTAACTTCTAATTTAATTATGAAAAGTCAAAATACTCAAATTACAACAAAAGATTCTGTTTTAGATTTAGAACAAAATTTAGTTGATGCAAAAATAGATACAACTATTAAAGAAAAAACTTTTGCTGTAAAAGTAAGTGGTGATACATCAAATCCTAAGATTTCTTTAGATGCAAAAGATTTATTAAAAGAACAAATTAACAAACAACTTGAAAAGAAAAAAGATAAAATCCAAGAAAAATTAAATAAAGTTCTAGGTAAAAATGCTAATGATGCAAAAACTAAACAATTAATTGATGATATAAAATCAATGGTAAAATAGAGTTTATACTCTATTTTACAGCTCTACATAAATCTCAACTACAAATAAAACACAACAATCCATAAAAATATTTATATTTCAATATTACTTTTGATAATTATTATCAATTTTAAGAAAAACAAAAGTTTCTTTTCGCTTTAATTCATTAATGATAATTAATATTAAAATTAAAAAAGGAATTGAATGTTGAATTTTAGTAAAAAAGTAATAGTCTCTTTATCTATAGTAACAGCTGCTGCCATATCAAGTTACGCAGGAACAAAAGTTAATCCTATTTTAGATGCTTATTCTAATATCGCTTTAGATAATTATAGTGATACTTTAAAAGATGCAAAGACTTTAAAAACTGCAATTGATGAGTTCTCAAAAAAACCAACTCAAGAAAATTTGGATAAAGCTAAAACTGCTTGGTTAGCTTCAAGGGAATCATATGGTCAATCAGAAGCATTCAGACTTTCAAATGGTCCTGTAGATTCTGAAGATGATTGGATAAATGAAGCTTATGGTGCAAGGGAAGGGCAAATTAATGCTTGGCCACTTGATGAAAATATGATTGATTATACAATTGATGCTAATGGTAAATTAACTTCTGGAAATATTATTGACACTGTTGGAAAGTTTAATCCAGGTGGAGAAGAATCAAAAGAGGTTGATGTTACAAAAATTACAGTTGATGCTATTAGTGATTTAAATGAAAATGGTGGAGATGCAAATGTAACAACAGGTTATCATGCCATTGAATTTTTATTATGGGGACAAGATCAAGATTATGCAAACTTCTTGAATGATAGTGTAACTCCAGGAGCTATGAGTGCTGGACTTAGACCTTTAACAGATTTTACAACTGATAAAAATGCATTTAGAAGATTTGATTATTTAAAAGCCGCATCTGAAAAATTAGTTGATGATTTAGAAACTATAAAATCAGCTTGGGAAAAAAAGCTTGATGGAACAAAAGGTTTATATCAAGCGGCTATAAAAGGTCAATTAACAGGTGAGAATGCTTCTAAAAATATAGAATCAGCACAAGCTTTAAAACAAATCATTGCCGGACTTGGTGTTTTTGTAAAATCTGAGTTTGCAAATGAAAGAATCGCAGTTGCTGTTTTAACTCCAAGTGAAGAGGATGAACACTCTTGTTTCTCTGATAATACTCATAGAGACATTGTAAATGATTATTTAGGGTTTAAAAATGTATTAACAGCAACATATAAAGGTAAAAAATATGGTGCTTCTTTATTGGATGCTGTTGATGCTCCAACTAAAAAGAGAATTTTAGCTTTAATGAAATCTATTGAAGAAAAAATCCATAGTATAGATGAAGTTGCTAAAACAAAAGAGCATTTTGATTATCAAATTAGACCAGAAAGTCCTCAATCAAAAGTTATTGTAAAACTTAAAAATGAGTTGAGAAAACTAGGTGATGAGATGGTAAATGTGGCAGCTGCTAATAAAATTAGTTTGAGTAAAAATGATGTTACAAATCCTGATGAAACAAAATTATAATTTGTTAAAAAAAGTTTTTATAATTAAAAGCCTTGTAGTAATATTTGCTACAGGGCTTTTTGCCGTTGAAAATAATACTATTTATTTATCAAATGATAAAAATAATTCAACTCTTTTAAAACCTATTAATAATTTAAATGATGAAGAGTATGACAAATTTATATTAGGTAGAAGTTTTTTCACAATTCCATGGGTTGAAGCACCTGGTGTAACCACAGCAAGAGATGGTTTAGGCCCTTTATTTAATGCAAATACATGTATCTCTTGTCATCCATCAAATGGAAGAGGAAATCTAATTAATAAAGATGGATTTACTTCAAGATCTTTAGTTGCTAGATTATCTATAAAAGCAAATGAATCAAAAGAGCATCAAGAGTTTTTAAAATATAAAGGGTTTGTTCCAGATAGTGTTTATGGGAATCAATTAGCTATTAATGGAATTCATGGAGTAGATTTTGAAGGTAATATAAAAATAGATTTTGAAGAACTTGAAGTAATATTACCTGATGGTGAAAAACAAGTTTTATTAAAACCAAAATACTCTTTGGTAAATCTTAATTATGGAGCATTAGAAAAAGACAGCAATGTTTCATATAGATTAGCTCCATCACTAAATGGTATGGGTTTAATAACACTGATTTCTGATGAAGATATTTTAAAAAATGTTGATGAAAATGATGCTAATGATGATGGAATATATGGACGTGCAAATTGGGTTTATTCAAATCTTACAAAAAAAGAGGAATTGGGTAAATATACTTGGAAAGCAAGTGTAGCTTTTCTAAAAGAGCAAGTTGCAGGGGCAGCTTTTAATGATATGGGATTAACAACTTCAATTTTTCCAAATGAAAATTGTACCTCTTTTCAAAAAGCTTGTAATGAAGCACCAAAAGCAAAAGATGCTATTGATTTGCCAGATGAGAGACTTGATGCTGTTGCTTATTATTTAAAAAATATAAAAGCATATACTCCAAAAATTACAAAAGAGTATAAAGAAGGATTAGAAATATTTGAACAAATTTCATGTTCAAAGTGTCATATCAGTAGTTTTGATACAAAAAAAGGTTTTAAAGTTTTTCCATATTCTGATTTTTTACTTCATGATATGGGTGAAGATTTAAGTGATGGAAGAGTTGAATTTAAAGCAACTCAAAAAGAGTGGAGAACTGCACCTTTGTGGGGACTTGCACTTCATGAAAAAATAAATAAAGAGAAACCTAGACTTTTACATGATGGAAGAGCTAGAAGTTTCCAAGAGGCAATTTTGTGGCATGGTGGAGAAGCAAAAAATAGTAAAGAAAATTATATGAATTTACCAAAAGAGCAAAGAGAAAAGTTACTTAAATTTTTAGAGGAGTTATGATGAAAAAAGTGTTGTTTTTAGTGTTGTTGTTTTCAAGTATGGTTTTTGCCAATGAAAGAGTACTTGTAAATATTATCAAAAATGTATCTATACCAAATGTTCAAGAGGCAATAGATAATGGAAAGATTTTACAAAAAGATGTAAATGCACAGAATTTTACAAATTTTTTAAAGTCATGGAAAAAAATTGAAGCTTTTTATATTGCAGGAGATTTAGATGAAAATTACGCTGATACTCCAAGATATATGGATGTTTACAATAATTTAAAAGAGGATTTAAATACTCAAATGAAAAGGGTTGTTGAATCAAATGATGAGGTAAAAAGGGCTTTATTTAAAAACTCTTTTAAAACAATAAATGCTTTAGAGTATGTTTTATTTTATGATAGTGATATTTCAAAAAGAGAAAAAGAGTTAAGTGTTGCTATTTTAGACTCAATGATTTCTCACTTAGAAGAGATAAAAGGCGTTTATAAAACATATTTAACAAAACCTAATAAAGATGAAAAATGGGAAAATTCTTTAGTAATAAATACTTTAATTGCTAGTTCATATAGATTAAAAGAGTGGAGAATAGGGAATCCAAGTGGAAATGCTGGTAAATTTAAAAATGACCCTAAAAATGAAAGAGGTGAATACTTTTTAAGTAAAAACTCATTTGCAGCAATTGAAGCAATTTTAGAAGCTCATAAACAAATAGTTGAAAAAAATAAATATTATGATTTTGCTTCATATGCTATGAATAAAGGTGCATCAGTTGAGCTTTTAATGGTTATTGACAAAATTAAAGAGACTCAAGATGAGTTAAAAAAATTACCTCTTGATGATTTTACAAATGCAAAAGCGCTGTTTAATAGTGCAAAAGATTTACACAATGCTTATTACACTTCTTTAATTGGACAATTAAGTGTAACAGCAAAAATTTTAGATGCGGATGGAGATTAGAATTTGAAAGATTTTTTTGCACTTGAATATCTAATAGACCCAAATAAAAGACTTTTTTGGGCTTATTTGTTAAGTTCAGTATTAATAACAATTATATATTTTTATATAAGTAAAAAAAATTCTAGAGTAATTACCTCTTCTAAATTGTGGTTACATCCTAGTGCAAAACTAGATTATTACTACTTTTTTTTATCTTATTTTATAAATATTTTATTATTAGTACCTTTTATTATAAGTGCAAAAACTATCGCTTTTAGTGTAAATAAATTTTTATATTCGCAGTTTGATTATTTTGAAAATAGTTTTTTCTCTTATGAGATGATTATTTTTATGTATACGGTTTCAATTTTTATTGTGAGCGATTTTACAAGATATTGGCTTCATAGATTTTTGCATACTATTCCTTTTTTATGGGAATTTCATAAGATTCATCATAGTGCAAAAGTTTTAACACCAGTTACTTTTTATAGGGTTCATCCAGTTGAAAATTTTCTTTTTGGGCTTAGATACTCTTTGAGTATCGGAGTAGTTACGGGAGTTTTTATCTATTTTTTTGGTGCAATGATAGATATTTATATGGTTTTGGGAGTTAATGTTTTTCTTTTTATATTTTCTATATTTGGTTCAAATTTGAGACATTCTCATGTGCCATTTTCATATGGAAGTTTTATAGAGAAATGGTTTATCTCGCCAAAACAGCATCAAATACACCACAGTCGTAAACATTTTGATAAAAATTACGGTGGTTATATTGCTATTTGGGACAGAGTTTTTGGCACACTTTGTTTATCAAATAGTGTAAAAGTTATGAAATTTGGTTTAAGAAAAGAGCAGATGAAAGATTATCTTTCATTAAAAGATTTATTATTTAGACCAATTAGAAATTTATTAAAAAATAGGGGGATTTAATGAGAGGTTCAAAGTTAGTAGTGGCAATGTTTTTAGCGTTTTCAAGTATGAGTTTAAGTGCAAGTGATAGTTTATCAAAAGAGGCTTTAGGGCAGATTTTGTTTTTTGATAAAAACTTATCAAATAATAGAACACAAGCCTGTGCAACTTGTCACAATCCAAACAGTGGATTTACAGATAATAGAGATAATAGTGTTTCAAAAATGGCATCAATGGGTGATGATAATAAATCAATCGGAGATAGGGAAGCTCCAACTACTTCTTATGCTAAATTTTCACCTAATTTTCATTTTGATGAGAAAAAACAAAAATTCATTGGTGGACAATTTTGGGATGGAAGAGCAGCTACTTTAGAAGAGCAAGCCGGAGGTCCACCATTAAATCCAGCAGAAATGGGAATGACAAATAAAAAAGAGGTAATTAATAGAATCAAAGAGAATGAATTATATGTAAATTCATTTAAAACTCTTTTTGGAAATGATATTTTAGAAAACGACGAAAAAGCATATGGTGCTTTAACACAAGCAATTGCAGTATTTGAAAGAACAGATGAATTTTCACCATTTGATTCTAAATATGATAGATATTTAAAAGGTGAATATGATTTAACACCACTTGAGGATTTAGGAAAATCAATATTTTTCTCTAATAACAACAACTCTTGTGCCTCTTGTCATGTTTTAAAAGGCGAAGATGAAAAGGGTGAAACTTTTACGAATTATGAATTTCATAATATTGGAACACCAGAAAATAAAACACTTAGAGCAAAAAATGGTGTAAAAGATTTAGATAAAGGACTTTTAAATAATCCAGCTGTAAAAGATGAAAAACAAATGGGAAAATATAAAGTTCCAACTTTAAGAAATGTGGCAGTTACAGCTCCATATATGCATAATGGTGTGTTTTCTGATTTAAAAACTGTTATAGAGTTTTATGATAAATATAATAATAAAGAAAGAACTATTAATCCAGAAACAAAAAAAGTTTGGGATGAACCAGAAGTTAAAGACACAATTTCTATAAAAGAGTTGAAAGCAAAAGAGTTAAGTTATAGAAAAATAGAAGCAATTGTTGCTTTCTTAAAACTTTTAACTGATAAAAAATATGAGAATTTATTAGAAAAATAGGAAGAAAAAAGTTGTTTTTTATTGTTTCTAATTTATTAAAAAGAGAGTCATTTTGTAGATTATAAAATGTTAAGCTGTGAATCCAATAATAAGAGTACACTGAAATAATCATGGTGATGAATAAGGGGTACAAAATGATTGATCAACAGCTTATATTTTTAGGAATTATTGCAATATGTATGGTAATTATCACTGGAATGATTATTTTCTCTGCTATTAAGTATAGTAAAACTATGAATAAAGTAAATGCCTTTATTTCCCTTGGGCAAGATAAACTTTCTATTCTTTCAAGTAATATTTCTGTAATCACTCAAGAGAGTAGTGATTTGATAGAAAAGGTTGGAAATGAAAGTCAACTCTTAACTAATGGTATCGTTAAACTAACCAATGCCTCTCTTGCGTTTAAGGCATTTTCTCAGTTTTTTAATAAAAATCCAAAAATAAAAGAGGACAACATGAACAAAAGTAATCTATTCGGTTTTGCAGTCGGTGCAGCAATCACAGGTATTAGTGCATATTATGTTTACAAAAATAAAGATGAAATTTCAAAAAAAATCAACGCTCTTGAAGAGACTTTGGTAGATGATTATGGAGAAGTAGTTAATAAAGCAAAAGAGAAACTTGAAGAATTAATGAAAGTATTTCAATCTACAGCACAAGAATTCTTACATGGTGGAATTGTTGATGAAGTCAAAGAAAATGAAATTAAACACCTCGTTAAAAAACTTGATAAACTTCAAAAAGAGATAGAAACACTTAGCATAAAAAGTTAATTTTTATCTAAGTGGGTTTTCTCCTGCCTAAGGCTTAATTGATTGGTTTTGCGGAAAGTCATAAGAGTTGTAATTGCAAGTGCAATAATTGCAGGTCCTAAGATAAATCCCCAAAACCCAAAAGTTGCCAATCCACCTACAATGGCAAAAAATATAATAAATTCATTGATACGATGTTTGTTCTTGCTTAACTTTTTATTTATAAAATTTAAAATGAGAAGCTTGACAACATTGTCAATGAAAAATGACATCATTGTATATGAATAAATAGCGATAATAAGTGCATTAAAGATATTCCCTTGTAGGTACTCATTTATGGCAATTGGAATCCAAACTATCCCCGTTCCAAAAACTGGAATAATTGACATAATACCTACTATAAATCCAAGTAATAAGGCATTATAGCCATCAAAAAAAGCAATAAAAATTCCAAATGCTAATCCTTGTGCAATCATCACACCTACTAATGTATAGAAAACAACCGATACCATAATTGTCATCTCTTTAAAAAAATCTCGTTTGAGTGGACGTGATAGGGGAATAATAGGCATAAAAAATAAAATAAGTCTTCTGCTGTATAAAGTTAAAAAGAAGAAAAATATAACAATCATTAGCATATCACCTAACATTAGCATAAAGTTTTTTAATCCATTTCCAAGCCACCCTGCAAGAAAGCCAGTAATCTCGTCTTTTCTAGTTACTATCATCGGAATTATAGTATCCAAAGGAGTTCTAATCCACTCTAAATAAGATGGAAGATGCTTACTCAAAATATCAATCTTATCCACGAAAGATAGAATGATTGTCATGCTATCTGTAGGATGACTAAGAAGATTAAATAAAAATATTGCTATTGGCATGAAAACAATTAATGAAACTATCAATGTAATAATGCCAGCAGAAATTACAGGCGCAAATGTTTTTAACTTTTCATATTGTTTAATTTTTGTTTCAATAAGTTGGAATAGGGGAAAGGTAGCTATTACCATTAGTGATGCTACAAAAAAACTTTTTAAAAAAGGGAAAAATAACCAAATTATAAGTGCGAAAACTCCAAATCCAATCCAGCGTAAGAAATAATCTTTTTTCATAGTAGTTACCTTTTAGATATTTAATTAAAAAGAGTGTTATTTCTGCTTAAAATTGATTATAGCACATTTATATCGAAAGAAGATTTCTTCAAAAAATTGAACAAAAAATAGTAAGGAATATTAGAAAATAGGACATGAAAGAGTTATTTTCAATACATCTTTATAAATTTTTGATAAAATACGCCAAAAAAAGGCCTTTATTGAGAAGAAATATAATATTATTTATTATTAGTTCAAATATATTTGCAAATGAAGTAAATATATATGATTTAGAAATAGAAAAAGATGGATTAATAAATAAATACTATGAACGAATTGATTTAGCAAGACAAGATAATTTAGAAGATAGAGTTATGTTGTTGGATAGAACATTAAATTGTTTTATAAATTCAAAGAGTAAAAGAGATATTATAAATTGTAAATCAGATGAAAGAAAAAGAATTATGGATTTAGTTAGAGCTAACTAGATTAAAAAATTCTTTCTCCCAAAATTTTATTTAGGAGAAATTGATTTTTAAAGATTTAAATATAAAATTCCCTCTTCAACTCTTGTTTCATAAACCCCCGTGCAGCCACTATCATTTCCTAAAGCTTGTCCTGTTTTTAAATCTATTTCCCAGTTGTGTAAAGGGCAAGTTACTATTTTGTCATGAACTAAACCTTCACTTAGTTTTCCTTTTTTGTGTGGACAGATATTGTTTACAGCAAAGATTGAACCATCTCTTGTTTTAAAAATTGCGATTTCAGTTTCACCAATTTCTACTTTTCTTGAACCCATTTCAGGGATATTTTCAATTTCTGTGATTTTGTACCATTTTGACATGTTAAATTTGCTCCTTTGCTTCAAAACTATGAGATTCTTCTGGGTTTATAACAATTGAATTAAACTCTTTTGTAAATCCATCTTCTATTGCTTTTGCCCAAGGGTCAACTTGTGCTGATTTTTGTGATATTTCAAATCTTTTAGCATAATAAGCCACTTTTTCTTTATCTAACATCACATCTTTTACATATTGTAATCCAGTTCTTTCAACCCAATGAGCTGTTCTTTCTAGGTAATAAGCATCTTCTCTATAAAATTGCATAAAGGCTTTTACATAAGTTAATAACTCTTCATCGGTTTCCACTTTACAAAGGAAATCAGTAACTCTCACTTTTATACCACCATTTCCAGCAATTGAAATTTCCCAACCAGAATCAACTCCAATTACACCTAAATCTTTTATAGTAGCTTCCGCGCAATTTCTAGGACAGCCTGAAACTGCAATTTTAAATTTGTGTGGAGTCCAAGATCCCCAAGTTAGTTTTTCAATAATCACACCCATATTCATAGAATCTTGAGTTCCAAATCTACACCAAGTATTTCCAACACAAGTTTTTACAGTTCTCAGACCCTTTGCATAAGCTTGACCTGATACAAAACCAGCATCATTTAAATCTTTCCACATAGGTTCAAGTTGCTCTTTTTTAACTCCCAACATATCAAGTCTTTGACCACCTGTAAATTTTACAGTTGGAACATCATATTTAACTGCAATATCTGCAATATCTTTTAACTCTTGTGGACTGGTAAGTCCTCCCCAAATCCTAGGAACCACAGAGTAAGTTCCATCTTTTTGGATATTTGCGTACATTCTGTCGTTTACAAGTGCACTTCTTTTGTCATTTTTATATTTATCATCATTATATTTTACAAGTAAGTAGTAGTTTATTGCTGGTCGGCATTTTGAACAACCTTCCTGCGTTTTCCACTCTAATGATTTAAAAACGTCATAAACAGTTTCAAATTCACCATCATCAACTACTTTTTTAATATCTTTGTGTCCAAGTGTTGTACAGCCACAAATTCCCTCTTCAATAGCGTTATATTCATCACCTAAAGTATTAACTAAAATTTGTTCAACTAATCCAAGACATGAACCACAAGAAGCTCCAGCTTTTGTGCAAGATTTTACATCGCTTAGTGATTTTAAATCTTTATCTTTGATGGCAGATACAATGTCGCCTTTACAAACTCCATTACATCCACAAACTTCTTCGTCATCACTCATACTGTTTATATCGCTTCCACCATGACCGCTATCTCCTGATATTGCTGATTTTCCAAATAGAATTTTTGTTCTTAAATCTGAAATATCCGTATGTTCTTTTAGGAGTTTTAAATACCAAGAAGCATCAGTTGTATCTCCATAAAGAACAACTCCTATGATTTTTTTTTCATAGATTACAAGTTTTTTATAGATTCCCGCTTTTTCATCAAGTAAAATTAAATCCTCAGTTGTTACATCTCCTAAATAATCACCAGCACTAAATAAATCAACACCTGAGATTTTAAGTCTAGTTGATAAAGTTGAACCCTCATATCCCTCAGTTGTTTTCTCTGCTAGAACTTTTGCTAAAACTTTTGCTTGTTCATATAGAGGTGCAACTAAACCATAAGTATTTCCATTGTGTTCAACACACTCTCCAATGGCAAAAATAGAATCATCAGAAGTTTTTAGGAAATCATTTACAATGATTCCTTTTTTTGTTTCAAGTTCTGCTTCAAGAGCAAGTGCTGTATTTGGAATAATTCCAGTTGCAAAAACTACTAAGTTTGACTCAACACTAACACCATCTGTGAAACTTACTTTTTCAACAATACCATCGCCACTTATTTCTTGGATAGTTGTGTTTAATTTAAACTCAATTCCATAAGATTCAAGATTTTTTTGAAGTAATTTTCCACCAGTTGAGTCAAGTTGTTGAGAAAGTATACTTCCACTTCTATGAACTAAAATAGTTTTAATTCCATGCATTGCAATTCCATAAGCAGCTTCAAGTCCAAGAAGTCCACCACCAACTACAACGGCAGTTTTATCTTTTCTAATAGTGCTAATAATTGCATCAACATCGGCTTTTGTTCTAAAAGCAATTACATTTTCAAGGTCACTTCCTTTTGTTTTAGGAACAAAAGCAGTTGAACCTGTTGCTATTAGAAGTTTGTCGTAAGATTCAGTTTTTCCACTGTCACTTTTGATTGTTTTACTATTTTTATCTATTGATACAATTTTATCGCCTTTGTGTAAAGTGATATTGTTTTGTTCATACCAAGATTGGTGATTGATGATTGTATCTTCAAAAGTTTTTTCTTGTGAAAGTATATAAGATAACATGATTCTATTATAGTTTACATGAGGTTCTTCACCATAAATAGTGATGTCATATTTATCTTTGTTTATTTCTAAAAGGTCTTCGATGGTTCGAAGTCCACTCATCCCATTTCCGATTACTACTAGTTTTTCTTTCACTTTGAATCCTTTTCTTTACGTTAAATAATTATTGCATAAAGAATTCTTTTATGATTAAAAAAATTGTATATAAAATATTCAATAATCTTAATTTTTAATTAAAATTTATTAAATTAATATATTTATGTTATTTATAATCTGTAATTAGTCTATATAAACTTACTTTTACATTAAATTTTAAATATTTTTGGGTAGAAATTGATTAAAAAGAAAATAGGGTGAATTATATTTTTGTATTTTATATGATGAGTATTAATTATTATAATTTGTTATATGGAGTAGCAATTAGTAATTAAAGATGAAGATGCTTAAATATAGACTATTTGAGAATTGACTCAAACTATTTGAGTCAATTTTGGCTTACTTAAATTCTTTTAAACCCTCTCAACCCTAACTGCACTATGATTATAATCAGGTTGCATTGAGTCTTTATCGTATAAATCATGTGTTAGATAGTTTATCTCTCTATTACTTATTGGCATAAAAATTGTGTCGATTCTTATATCTTCTGTAAGAATTGCTTTTGATTCTATCTCTCCTCTTATTGATGAGATTTTTATTGTATCTCCATCTTGAATTCCAAACTGTTTTGCATTTGTTGGGTGAATTTCGCAAAAATTTAACTCTTTATATTTTAATAGAGTTCTTGGAAGATTTGTTTTTGTTCCTGAGTGCCATTGGTCTCTTGTTCTTCCTGTTAGTAGTGTCAGAGGATATTTTAGATTTGTTTTTTCACTTAGGAGTTTATTTTCCACAAAAAATAGGTTTGCTCTTTTATCTTTTGTTAGAAATTCTCTGTTTTCTCTGATTTTTTCACCCCAAATAAATGGTTCCTTTGAAAGATTATCATACGAAGCTTCATAGATATTTAGATGTGGATTTAATTTTGTCATTTCTTGATACTCTTCAAAAATCTCTTTTGTAGATGTAAAATTAAAGGCTTCTTTATAGCCTAATCTTTGAGCTATAAGCTGGAAAATTTCCCAATCAGGAAGACAATCTATTGAAGTTCTTGTTAGTTTTTCTTGTTTTGTGATTGTTCTGTCAAGATTTGTTTGAGTTCCTTCTTTTTCTCCCCAAGGAGCAGCAGGAAGTCTGATGTGAGCAAACTTTGCTGTTTCAGAATTTTCATAGGCATTTATTTCTACAACCATTGGGATTTTTTTCATTAGCTCTTCCATTTTATTTCTATTTGGAAGATGATAAATTGGGTCTGTGTGACAGATAATTAAAACATCAAGATTTGCTTCAAGCATTTGAGTGGCAGTTAGTCCTGGAATATTTGAAACTTTTGTAGTTTTCCAAAACTCTTTTACTTTATCAACTGACTCTTTTTCAAATCCTAGATGAACAGCCAACATTGTTGAAAGTCCACCAACTTCCCTTCCTCCCATTGCATTTGGCTGACCAGTTAGTGAAAATGGTCCATTTCCTTTTGTAAATATTTTCCCAGTTAAAAGGTGAGTATTTATAATAGCAAGATTTTTATCAACACCTTGAGATGATTGATTTATTCCCATGGTCCAAGCTGTAATGATATTTTCATTTTCTTTGTACATCTGCCAAAACTCTTCGAATTGTTCGGCACTTAAACCTGTTCTTTTTAGCATTTTTGTAACTGGAACTCTTTTGAATTTATTTTTTAGTAACTCATAATTATTAACTTTTTCCTCTACGAATTTTTCATCAACTAAACCCTCATCGATAATTCTTTTTGAAACAAGATTAAAAAAGTCAATATCACTTCCTGGTTTTATTGGCAGAAATAAATCAGCTATTTTTGCAGTATCTGTAAATCTAGGATCAATTACTATAATTTTTAGACCTTGTTTTTTTGCAGTTTTGATTCTATTATGAAAAACTACATGGGCTTCTGCTGTATTTGCTCCCACTAAAATAAGTAAATTAGCATCATGTACATCATTCATACGAACTGGAACATAATCTGCTCCTAAAGATTTTTTATATGCAACAACAGCACTTGACATACAAGTTCTACTGTTTGTATCAACATTATTAGTTCCAATAAAACCTTTCATTAGTTTATTGGCAATATAATAATCTTCCGTTAAAAGCTGACCCGAAAGATAAAATCCTACTTTTTCCTTTGGAGATAGTGCTATTTTTGTAGCAACTTTATTTATGGCATTGCTCCAAGTTGTTTCTTTGAACTCTTGTGTTAAATCATCTCTTACTTTTGGTCTTAATAATCTTGAAGGCGTTTGAATACTAATAAGTTCAGATATTCCTTTTGAGCAAAGTTTTCCTTCATTTGTGGGATATACAACGTCACCTATTAATTTATTTTCTTCAAATTCTAATCCACATCCAACGCCACAATAACCGCATACTGATTTAATCATTTTTAATCCTGTCATAAAATATCGTATAATTTATATATGAGTATACAATAATAATTAATGTAATTTTAAGTAGAATTGTCTTAAAAATATACAATTTTATAAGATTTTTTATTAAATATAGAGTATTTATTGATTTTAGCATGTAAAGTGTAAGATTGTATGTATTTAAAATAATTTAATGATTAACTTAAGTAAGTTAAAAATATATTCAATTATGATATAACTATAACTTTAATAATTAAGGATTAAAATGAATGCTGAAAAGTTAGAAGAAACAAGTTCTTTTTGCAAAACACTTAATCTTCTTTATGTGGTGAAAGATAAAAATAATAAAAATAATAACTTAGAATATTTTGAAAACTTTTTTAAAGAAGTTGTATATGTTGATAATGGTCTTGATGCATTTAAAGAGTTTGGTAAAAATAAATTTTCAATTGTAATTACAGATATAGAAATACCAGAACTTAATGGTTTTGAATTAATTAAAAAAATCAAAAAAATCAAAAAAAATATTGTAACAATTATTTATTCTCAAAATGATGATAAAGAGAGTTTTTTAAAAACAATTGAACTAAAAATAGATGGTTATTTAATTCCTCCTTTTTGTGAAAATAGTTTCTTAGAAGTTTTATATAAATCTATAGAAAATTGTAGAGAGAAAAAAGAGAAAATAAATAAACAAAAAGAGAATTTAAGAATTCAAAAACAATTTACTGATTTAGTAGATAAAAATTCTATTATTTCAAAAACTGATAAAAATGGGATAATTACTTATGTTAATGAAAACTTTTGTAAAACTTCTGAATATACAAAAGAAGAGTTAATCGGTAAATCTCATAATTTAGTAAAACATCCTGATAATCCAATAGAAGTATATAAAGATTTATGGAATACAATAAAAAACAAAAAAACAGAATGGTCAGGTGTTATTAAAAACTTATCAAAAAGTGGCAAAACATACTATATAAAAACAACAATCAAACCAATTTTAGATTTAAATGGGGATATACTTGAATATGTGAGTGTACGAAGTAATGTACGTACAATCATGAGTGATAAAAAACATTTAATTGATAAAATTGAATCTAATAATCTATTTTTACTAATTTTAATTCAAATTGAGGATTTTGAAATTCTTGATAGATTTTATAATATTTTAACAGTAGATAAAATAGAGAAAATGTTTGCTTTTAATATGTTATCTTATTTACCAAATTCTTATGTTTTTGAAAATATTTACAATATAGGAAATGGTAGATATGCGCTTTTAGCTGATTTTTTTGACTTTGCTTCTTCTGAAACAAATATAAGTGATTATCTTGAAATTTTTGTAAAAAATATTAGAAAATCAATTTTGATAGTTGATGAAATAGAGTATGACTTAAACATAATAGTAAGTTACTCTTTTGGAAAAGAGCATTTATATGAAGATGCTAAGTGTGGATTAGATGAAGCAATAAATAAAAAAATGTTAATAAAATATGCAAATGATTCATCAATACATGATCACATTGAAGCTAAAAAAAATATGGAAGTTATCAAAATGGTAAAAATAGCCCTTGATAATTATAAAATAGTTTCATATTTTCAACCAATAATTAATAATAAAACTAGATTAATAGAAAAATATGAGTCTTTAGTTCGACTTGTGGATGAAGAGGGGAATGTATTATCTCCTTATGCTTTTTTAGATATTTCTAAAAAAGGAAGTTATTACAACAAAATAACTCATAGAGTTTTAGAAAATTCATTTAAGATTTTAGAACATATAACTACAAAAATTTCAATAAATCTTTCATCTTTAGATATTGAAAAAGAGGAAACAAGAGAAAAACTTTATTCTCTTTTAGAAGAGTATAAAGATGATACTTCAAGAATAGTTTTTGAATTACTAGAAGATGAGGTTGTAAGAGATTTTGAAGTTATAAAAAGTTTTATTAAACGTGTAAAAAAACTGGGTGTTAAAATTGCAATTGATGATTTTGGTGCTGGATATTCAAATTTTGAGAGATTATTGGACTTCGAACCAGATATTTTAAAAATTGATGGAAGTATTGTTAAAAATATTGCAAAAGATTCTTATAGTAGAAATGTTGTTGAAACAATAGTTTCATTTGCAAAAAAACAAAAAATTATCACAATCGCTGAATTTGTTGAAAATGAGGAAATCTTTAATATTTTATATGACCTTGGAGTTGATTTCTCACAAGGTTACTATTTTGGTGAACCAAAAAATATAGCTATGGATAAGAACTTATTTTAAAACATATACTAAAAGTACGCAGTTAATTATAAAAGAGATGATAAAACCAATTCTATAAGTTTGTTCTGGATTTCTTTCAAATAAAGGTGTGTTTTCACTTAAAAAAGGTTTTACTTTATTTGGATATTCAAGCTCAAACTTCATATATGAATAGTTTGAATATCTTAAATCCTCTTTTGTACTAATGGCTCTTAATATTAAACTATCTAACCAAAATGGAATATTGCTATTTAATTTTTGAGGTTTTTTTGCTGTTCCAAAAGTTGGATTCTGAAAAGGTTCTATCTCTCCATAAGGAAATTTCCCCGTTAAGGCTTGATATAAAGTAACTCCAATAGAAAAAATTTCTGTTTTTTCATTTATTGCACTTCCTTTAAATCTTTCAGGTGCTAAATATGAGGGAGTTCCTGCTTTATTTGTGATTGAAAAAATCTCTGTGATTGAACCAAAATCTATTATTTTAAAAATCTTTTTCCCATCTCTTTGTATTACTATTATATTTTCAGGTTTTATGTCCCCATGAACAAGGTTAAATTTCAAAAGATATTCACTCATTGAGATAAGTGTTTTTGCTAAATTTATAGCTTCATCAATTGATAAATTTCTTTTTTTGAGATATTGTTTTAGATTTATTCCATCTAATTTTGTCATTAGATAATATCTTGCACTTCTTTGTTTTGGAATAAAAGTTTTTGGGAAGAATCCAGCTTTTAATCTTTTTGCATTCCATGCCTCTTTTATATATAAATCTAAAATCTCTTCATTTTCTATGGCTTCATAGGGTGCAAATTTTATTACATACTCTTGATTGTTTTTTTTGCAAACCCAAGTTCTGTTATTTTGAATTAGAGAAAGAGTTAGTTCATAACCATCAATTATGTCACCTTTTTTTAGCTTTTCAGGAATTCCAAGATTTAGATTTTTCATTAATTCAATTGGGTCTGCTTCTAAAATTTCTAATATAACAGCTGTTGTATCATCTGGAAGATTATCTTCAACAAAAAAACTAGCTTTTTTTACTATTTGATATGCACCATTTGGAATATTTTTTAATAAAGTATCATTACTCATTAATGAATACAAACCATCACTACACATTAGAATTTTGTCATCTTTTTGGATATTGTTTTCAAAATAAAATATCTCAACACTTTCACAAATTCCCACAGCATTTGATAAAACACCAGCCATTCCCTCTTCATTATGGTCGTATGAAAGCTGAGTTAATTTATTATCTCTTAAAAGATAAATCCTGCTATCACCAGCATTTGCTCCATATAAACGATTTCCTTTAATTACACAAACCGTAAGAGTTGTTACATATTCAGGTCTTTCATATTCATGTATAGATTGGGCATAAAGAATTGAGTTTATTGAAGTTATAAACTCTTTCATAGCTTTTTCAATACTCCAAACTTTTGGAATATTTTTGAAATTATTTATTATATGTTGAGTTACTTTTTTAGCAGCCATTGCACCTTCTTGGGCGCTTCCAACTCCATCACATACAACAGCAACTGTCATATCATCAAATTGTTTAATCTCATAAAAATCATCACCTGTTAACTCTTTTCTTTTAGCAAGAGAGAAACCTGAAGTTTTTATGTTGTTTTTACTCATTTAAACACCTTAAAATATATATTCAAATTAAAATCTTATTCTAAAACTTTAATTTGAATATAAAAAGAGAAAATCTCTTTTTATATTCTTCCACCCGCTTGAACTCCCCAAGTAGTTCTCCATCTAGTTTTTACCAATGAAATTCCTAAAATTGCTATAAATACAACAATCGCAAAAATAATAAATCCAGTAGCATATCCATCAAATGCACCTTTTGACCAACCAAAAGTTTTGATTAATGCAGTTCCACCAAGACCTCCAGCACATCCAATGATTCCTGTCATAATTCCAATATCTTTTCCAAATCTTTGAGGAACTAATTGGAAAACTGCTCCATTTGCCATACCAAGATTTGCCATGATTAAAAACAGTACAAAAATAGCAATATAAAATGGAAGAGTGTAAGTTGCACTAATTATAGCTAATAAACAAACTGTTCCATAAAAGAAATATAATGATTTAATTCCACCTAATTTATCAGCAATTGCTCCACCAACTGGTCTTAAAACAGCCCCAGCAAAAATACATAAAGCTCCAAAATATCCAGCAATTACCATTACATTTGGCTCAGCTAACATATCAAGTCCAAAAGTTGCCATTTCAGCTTTGTATGTACTCATTAAATATACTTTCATATATCCTGCAAATCCTACAAATCCACCAAAACTAATTGCATAAAATAGACAAAACCACCAAGTATCTTTATCTTTTAAAAGTTTTCCATAATCTTTTAATTTTTTAGGATTTGATTTATAAACATTTGAAGGTGCATCTTTTGCCATAAACATATATGTAACTAATATACAAGCAGATAAAACAGCACCAACTAAAAATACCGATTGCCATCCCCAAATTTCAGCAATTTTTGGAGCAAACAAAAAGTCAATAACAACACCAATATTTCCAGCCCCAGCAAGTCCTAAAACAACACCTTGAAGTTTAGGCGGATACCATTGTCCAGCTTGTGGAAGTGCAACTGCAAATGAAGCTCCTGCAAAACCTAAAACAAATGCCACCATTAATAACTCATTATAAGTGATACTTTCACCTCTATAATAAGCAAAAAATAGACCAACTACAACGATTGTTTGTGAAATAAGTGCAGTTTTTTTAGCACCAATTCTATCAACAAAAAAACCTAATACAACTCTTAGAATTGCACCTGCTAAAATTGGAACGGCTAAAAGTGTAGCTTTTTCATCAGCACTCATAATAAAATTTTGAGTTGCTTTTAATGATTCAGAAATCTCAGTTGCCAATGGGCCTAACATTGTCCAAACCATAAAACTAAAATCAAAATACAAAAATGCAGCTAATAATGTTGGCCAGTGTCCTTGACCTTTTAATTCTTTTAAAGACATTTATATCTCCTTACCCTTTATTTAATCTAATTATATAGTGTTAAAAATAGTAATAGATATTTAAATTGTATAAAAAATGTTCAATTACTATTTTTAATGTATTTGTAAGTTTATAAACTAATTAAAATGAAAATATATAGTTAATTAATTTAATTTAATTATATATAATGTAATTTTAAGTTTATTATGTATAAATTTTAAACAATAAAATTGTATCTTATGAAAATTTTCTGTGTTATGATTCTCCTATCAATAAATATTTAAGGAGAAAAAATGTTTAAACAGGTATTAAAAATTGGTTTAGGTCTTTCATTAGTTGCTAGTTCATTATTAGCAGCTCCGGAAAAAACAAAATTAAAAATTGGTTTTATTGCATTAACTGACTGTGCACCATTAGTAATAGCAAAAGAGAAAGGTTTCTTTGCTGCTGAGGGATTAGATGTAGATGTTGCAAAAGAGGGTGGTGGATGGCCAGGAATCCAACAAAAAGTAATATCTGGTGAATATGATTATTCTCATGCACTTGCTGGTATGCCAATTGCTGCAACATTAGGTATTAATGGAGATGCAAATTTACAAGCATTAATGTCTTTAGATTTAAATGGAAATGCAATTACATTTGGAAATAAAATTATTGGTGAGATGGAAAAATATGGTCTTAAACAAGATGAAAGACCAGTTTCTGCTGATAGTTTAAAAAAATATATTGACGAAAAACATAAAATCGAAGGTAACTCTTATCAACCTTTAAATTTTGGTATGGTTCATCCCGTTTCTACACATAATTATGAGTTAAGATATTGGATGGCTGCAAGTGGAATTAAACCAGATGAAGATAGTACAATCAAACCTTTTCCACCTCCTACTATGCCACAAAATTTAATTGCTGGAAATATTGATGGATATTGTGTTGGTGAGCCTTGGAATACAAGAATTGTTGAAAAAGGTCAGGGGGGAGCATTAGTAACAAATTATGATATTTGGAATAATAATCCTGAAAAAGTTTTACAAGCAAGAGCTGATTTTGTAGAAAAAAATCCTGAAACTACAAAAGCTGTTATGAGAGCTGTATTAAAAGCTCAAATGTGGTTAGATGAATCTTGGGAACATAGAGAAGAAGCAATTACATTCCTTGCTCAAGATTCTTATGTAAAAGCACCTGTTGATGTTTTAAGAAAATCAATGAGTGGAACATTCCTTTATACAAAAGGTGTAGATAGTAAAAATCCAATGTTTAATGTTTTTGCAAATGATTATGCAGCATATCCATTCTATTCACACGGTATGTGGTTTATAACTCAAATGTATAGATGGGGACAATTAACAACTCCTGTTGATATGAAAGCTACAATTGAAAAAGTTTATAGACCAGATTTATTTGAAGTTGTTGCAAAAGAGGTTGGATATTCACTTCCTGAGTCTCCTTGGAAAAAAGATGGTGTTGATGAATATAACAAATTCTTAGATGGAAAAGTTTGGGATCCAAACAAAGCTGTTGAATATATTTATGACACATTTGCAGTTACAGCTCCCGTTGTTTCAAAAGAAGAGTTATTGAAAGTTAATAAATGGACGGTTACAACTAAACAGCCTTCATATGTTTGTCCATATGGACCAGCTGGTTGTGCAGATCCAAAATATGTAACAAAAAAATAAGTTTAAGATTTAAAAAGGAATAGGCTTTTAAAGCCTTTGCCTTTTTAAGTATTTATCTAAAATCGATACTTTAAAAGGCAAATTTAAAAAAGGAAAAATGATGAATAAAGAGACAATAAAAAAGATACTTTTACCATTAATAGTGTTGGTAATTATAATTCAAGTATGGTCAGGAATTGCTGTATTAATTAGTGGTTTCCCAACTCCTAGTGATACATATATTTATGCATTTGGTGGAACTACAAGTGATGGTGAGACATTAAAAGGAGTATTAAGTGATCCTTTTTATGTGGTTAATAAAGATGACAAAGGACTTTTTTGGCAAGTACTTGAATCTTTAAAAAGAGTATTTGGGGGATTCGCATTAGCTGTAATTGTGGGTGTTCCTGTTGGTTTAATGGTTGGTATGAGTAAAAATATTCAATATGCACTTGATCCTTTTATTCAAATTTTAAAACCAGTTTCGCCACTTGCTTGGTTACCTTTATTGTTATTTGCATTTAAAGATATTGACAATACTGCAATGTCAACAATTTTTATAACATCAATTTGGCCAATTATCATAAATACTTCTTTGGGAGTTAAAAGTGTTAGTGAAGATTATTTAAATGTTGCAAAAGTTTTAAGATTTTCTCCTTTAGAAAAAGTGTTTCAAATAATTTTACCAGTTGCTGTTCCTTATATTTTTACAGGAATGAGACTATCTTTAGGAATTGCTTGGTTAGTTATAGTTGCAGCTGAAATGTTAACAGGTGGTATTGGTATTGGTTTTTGGATTTGGGATGAGTATAACAATCTTGCATATCACAATATTATCATTGGTATTATTATTGTTGGGCTTGTTGGTTTTATGTTAGATGTTTTAATGGAAAAAATAGCTGATTATTTTGATTATAGAAAAAAAATGTAAGGTGGATGAGATGAGTAATGATAAGTTTTTACAATTAGAAAATATTTACAAGACATTTCCTCTTCCCGGTGGAAAAGAGTACAAAGCTGTAGTTGATGTAAATGTAAATATTAAAAAGAATGAAATAGTTTCAATTATTGGACATAGTGGTTGTGGTAAATCAACTCTATTAAATATGATTGCAGGACTTGATGCACAAACAAAAGGTAATATTATTTTAAATAATAAAGAGATTACAGGACCAGGTCCTGAGCGAGCTGTGGTTTTTCAAAATCACTCACTACTTCCTTGGCTTACTGTTTATCAAAATATTGAAATGGCAGTAAAAAAAGTGATGCCTGATTTAACTTCACAAGAGTTAAGACAAAGGGTTGAGCACTTTGTTTCAATGGTAAATCTTGACCATGCAAAAGATAAGTTTCCCGGGGGAATTTCAGGAGGTATGAAACAAAGAGTTGGAATTGCAAGAGCACTATCTATTAAACCAGATGTTTTACTAATGGATGAACCTTTTGGGGCATTAGATTCACTCACACGTGCAAATCTGCAAGAGCATTTAATGAGAATACAACAAAGTGTTCAAAATACAGTTATTGTCATTACTCATGATATTGATGAAGCTGTACTTTTAAGTGATAGGGTAATAATGATGACAAATGGCCCAGAAGCTACAATAGGTGAGATTCTTGAAGTTAATATTCCAAGACCAAGAGATAGAGTTGCCTTACAAAGTGATAAAGAGTATATAAGATGTAGAGAGGCAATTTTAGACTTTCTGTATAAAAAATTTGCAAAAGATGATGAGTAAAAAATAGAAATTCCTCTATAATACACAAAAAAATAATTAAGTTGTGAATATAGATGATAGAAGAAATAATAAAAGAAGAGTTGGTTGAAATTCATTTTCAACCAATAGTGTCAATAAGATCAAAACAGTTATATGCATTTGAAGCATTAACAAGATGTACATATAAAGGTGAGGTTATCCCTCCCTATGAACTCTTTAAATTAGCAATTGATGCAAACCTAAATTTAGAGTTAGATGTTTTGACACGAAATAAATCTATTGAAAAGTTTAAAAGCTATTATTTAGAAAATAATGAATTAGTACTATTTTTGAATTTTGAATCTTCTCTTATAAATAATTTTGATAGGGAAGATAGAAACTATTGTTTTACAGAAACAATAGATAAGGTTGAAATCCCTTATAAAAATTTTATTATTGAGATAAAAGAGGATGAGATTTCAAATACTAAAGCTTTGGAAGAGTTCTGCTCTTATTATAAAGAGCTGGGGTTTGCAATCGCTTTAGATGATTTTGGAACGGGAAATTCTACTTTTGATAGAATAAATTTAATAAAACCAGATTTGATAAAAATTGATAAATCTTTATTTAAAAATACAAAAGATAACCATATAAATAGAGAGATTGTAAAATCAATTGCAAAAATGAGTCATAACCTTGGAATTAGGGTTTTAGCTGAGGGTGTAGAAGATGAAGATGCAATTTGTCTTGCTATGAAATCAAATATTAATCTATTCCAAGGGTACTACTTTTGTAGACCAGTTTTTGAATTGGATACTTTTTTAGTAGATAAAATAATAGCAATTATTGTGGAAATTGGAAGTATCTTTAGAAGAAAAACACTTAATTCAATAAATAAAAAAAGAGATTTAGTAAATAATTACCATTTAGTTTCAAATAAGATTATCAAACAATTTAGCAATATAAATGATGCTAAAGAGATAATGTTTGATGAGTTAGATAATCATATAGATTTAGAAGCAATTTATTTAATAGATGCTGAGTCATCAAAACAGATTCATGATACGGTAATTAATAATATCAATGATAGATTTAGCCCATCAAAAAATGGAGATGAACACTATCTAAAAGAGTATTACTACATTACTTTAGAGTCAAAACAAGGAATATATTTAAGTAATAAATATATTTCATACGCAACAGGAAATATTTGTAAGACATTTGCTAGAAAATTTGAAATAGGAGATGAGTCTTACATAATATGCTTAGACATAATAATTAAAAGGATTTAACAATGAAAAGTTTATTGGATAAGATTAGTTTAAAAATGAAATTAATATTTCTGATAACATTCCCTTTTTTAGGTTTTTTACTGATTTCAGCACTTTACTTAAACCAAATATTAGAAGATAATTCTAATATCAACTCAACTTTTACACTGGCTTTCATACTATTTATAATTTTCATTACTCTTTTTTTGTTTGTATCTATTTCAAATAATATTAATAACTCAATATTAACAATAAAATCAGGACTTAGTCGATTTTTTAACTATCTTACTTCAACAGAAAAAAATCTTGATGTTATAAATTTAAAATCAAATGACCATTTAGGTGATATGGCAAAAGAGTTAAATGAAAATATACAAAAAATAAAAGATGGACTTGCAATTGATAATGAAGTTATAAATGAAGCGAAATTTGTATCAAAAATGATTGGGAAAGGTTTTTTAGTTTATAGAATTAATGGGGAAGCAAATAATGTTTATATTAATGAATTAAAAGATAATTTTAATCATATGATTGACTCTTTAAGAGAAAATATTGTTAATTCATTTATCACATCCTTAAGTTATGCAAATGGAAATTTTGAGATAAAAGCTGATAAAAGTGATATTGGAGCAATTGTAAATACACTTTTAAGATGTTTAAATATGATTGGAACAAATGTATCTGAATTTTTAGCAATGATAAATAAAAATGGTTATGTGTTAGATGAAAAATCTAATGAATTATTAACTTTAGTGAGCAGTTTACACAATGCAACTATTAATCAAGCAGCATCACTTGAAGAGACAAGTGCAGCTGTTGCTGAGATTACATCAAATATTGCAGATACTTCTATAAAAGCTAAAAATATGTTAGAGATTGCCACAAAAACAAAAAACTATGCAAATGATGGAATTAAATTAGTTGAAAATACTGAAAAATCAATGCTTGAGATAAATGACTCAACAAGTGCGATTCAAGAAGCAATTACAATAATCGATCAAATCGCTTTTCAAACAAATATTTTATCTTTAAATGCAGCAGTTGAAGCTGCAACTGCTGGAGAAGCTGGAAAGGGATTTGCCGTTGTTGCTGCTGAGGTTCGAAATCTTGCAAATAGAAGTGCAGATGCAGCAAAACAGATAAAAAATTTAGTTGAAGTTGCAAGTCAGAAATCAATAGATGGTAAAAATTATTCTCAAGATATGAAAAATAGTTTTGAAAAATTAGCTTCAATGATTGAACAAAATACTGTGATTATTGAAGATGTTGCCAAATCAAATGAAATCCAAATGCAAAATATTTCACAAATAAGTGAAACAATGAATAGACTAGACCATATAACTCAAGAAAATGCAAATATGGCAACTAAAACAAAAGAGCTAGCAACACAAACTAACGAAGTGGCAATTAGTATGATAAAAGCTGCATCTTTAAATAAATATGACAAAACTGTGGAAAATAGAATATCTGATTTTGATTTAGTTCAAGAGATAAATAATGTAAAAATAGATTATACAAAATATAAACAAGCTATTTTAAATCAAGTAAATAACAATAGTAAAGATATAGATATAGATGTTGAAAATAGAAGAAATATAAATTTATTTATTAAAAAATATGAAAATAGAGATAAAAATGATTCATCATATTTATCAAAAATAAGAGAGAAAACTATTCAATTAGATAGTGATTTATTATCTTATGGAGTAGCAATAAAACAAAGAGATGAAAAAAATATATTAGCTTATTCAACAAATATAGAGAATATATTAGATGAACTATTTAGCCAATTAAATTCAATGAAAAAATAAAAATAAAGAGAAAAAATATGCCAAAAGTATACCTAACAGGCGCAGGACCTGGAGATGTAGAACTACTAACATTAAAAGCAGTTCGAGTAATACAAAATGCAGATGTTCTAATCTATGATAGATTAGTTAACCCAGAAATTCTAGAGATGGTAAAACCATCTTGTGATTTAATCTATGTTGGTAAAGAAGATAAAAAACATACTCTTCCTCAAGAAGATATAAATGAATTAATCTATCAAGCTTCACTTAAATATGAAAATGTAGTAAGACTAAAAGGTGGTGATCCTTTTGTTTTTGGTCGTGGTGGTGAAGAAGCTCTTTACCTCTTTGATAGAAATATTAAATTTGAAATAATCCCAGGGATAACTTCAGCAATAGCAGTTCCAGCATACGCAGGAATTCCAGTAACCCATAGGGGAATAACAACTTCTTTTAGAGTTGTAACTGGACATGAAAATCCAAAGAAAAAGATTTCTCAAATAGAATGGGAAAGTTTTTTAAATGATGAAACAATTGTTTTTTTAATGGGATACCATAATATTGAATTAATTTCTTCAAAATTAATCTCTTTGGGAAAAAGAAAAGATTATCCTTGCGCTGTAATTTCAAAAGGAACAACAAAAGAGCAAAAAGTAGTAGTTGGAACATTGGATGATATTGTAGAAAAATCAGAAGGATTACCAACTCCAGCTATGATTGTAATAGGTGAAGTTGTTAGTTTACGGGAGCAGATTAAGTGGTTTGATTAATAGGAAGTTCAATAGTGATTTCAGCACCTTTGAAACTTTTATTTTCATAAATCACATCAATATTTTTAAATATTAAAGCTCCATTCATGTGTTTTACAATAATTTCTTCAGTCATATAAAGTCCAATTCCCGTACCTTTTGATTGATGTTTTGTTGTAAAGTAGGGTTCACAAACTTTATCTATAATCTCTTCGTCAATTCCACCAGCATTATCTGTAATTTTAATAATTGCCATATTCTCTTTTTTATAAGTAGAAATAAAAATTAATTTAGGATTGGCTTTATTTTCTAAAGCATCTTTTGCATTATTTAAAATATTTATTAAAGCCTGTATAAACTCATTTTCAAAACCAAATAGTTCAAAATCATTTATATCTTTTATAAAAATGATTTCATGGTTTTTAAATTGAGCATCAGTTAATTTAAAAACTTTTTCAAAAACATTTTTTACATTAAATACAGTCTCTTCTTTGTCAGTTCTAAAGAAGTTTCTAAAATCTTCAATGGTATCAGATAGATATAAAGCTGAATTAGTAATGTTTTCAATGGATTTATCAAAAGTTTCATCATCAAGGGAATCAAACTCTTTTTGTAACTTCATTCCAGTTGCAACTGTAGTTATAACTGAAAGTGGCTGTCTCCATTGGTGAGCAATATTTCCTAACATTTCACCCATTGCAGCCATTTTTGCTTGTTGAGATAAAATATGCTGTTGTTCGGTGTTTTTATCAATATAGTTATCAATATCTCTTTTATAATTTGCAAATTTCTTCTCTAGTAGTTTTGAAATATAAATTGAAATGATTAATAAAACAATAGTCAAAATTGAAGCAAGAAATAAGATATTCATAATCTTTTGTTTAAATTTTGCATTAAGTTCTTGGGTTTTATCTTTTATTATTTCATCGACATAATTATGATAAAAACCTTTTGCAATAACCCATTTCCAATTAGGTAAATCTTTTATATAACTTGTTTTTGTTAAAGGCACATTATCAAGTTTGTAATCATACGTTATAAATTTTTCATTATTTTTAGCACTATTTACAATATAATCAAATAAAGTTATATCATGGTGTGAACCTAAATCTCTAAAAGATTTATCTGAAGAGTCATTGATTTTTTGGAATAATCTTTTATTATTGTAGTCAAGAATAAAGAAATAGTCGTTTCTATGGGTTTTGAAATTTGATAAATATTCTGTTATCTCTTTTTTTACAATCTCTTCAAAATCTACAAAATATTCACCAGTTCCTATAAACCAATCATAAGGTTTAAAATGAACATTAAATCCAATTTTTTTGTAAGAAGAGTTTGGTTCATTAGGTTTTGGATAATACCAAGTTAAAAAAGCTTCATCGTTCTCTTTTAAACTATTAACTATTGCTTTTCCTAAATACATACCATTTGAATCTTGAAAATCACGAACACTTAATCCTTCATTTTTTCTATTAACAGGTAATAAAATACATTCATAATCAAAGGTATAAATAAAAATATAACCTCTACCATCGTTGAATCTAACATCAACTAAAGCATCTTTTATCATTTTTATTATTTCATCTTTAGTTTTTGTATCTTTATTTTCATTGTAAATTCTATAAGCTATATTATTGGCTTCTAAAACTCTATCTTTAATAGATTTTTTAAGTTTTCCTTCGGTTTTCTCTTGAGTTTTTATTATAAATTCATATAGATTTTCAACATCTTTTTTAACTAATTCAGTGTTTTTTTCAAGGTATTCATTTTGAATAGAAACTTTCTCTTTTTCCAATTCATTTTGTGTTTCTAAATATAAAAAAAGAGTAATAATTATGGAAATAGTGATAATAAATATTGGGGGAGTAAATTTGATAATATTTAATAGTTGACTTTCATTTTTATAAATCATTTAATTCCTATTTTTAAAGTGAAAGATTTTATCATAAAGTAAATTTTATTAAGCCCTTGAAATAACTTAAATATTCTGATTTATTGGTAATTCAATAGTAATTTCAGCACCTCTATAACTGTTATTTTCATAAGTTACATCTACATTTTTGATTAGAAGATTTCCAAGCATATGTTTTACAATTATCTCTTCAGTCATGTAAAGTCCAATTCCCGTACCTTTTGATTGATGTTTTGTTGTAAAATATGGTTCACAAACTTTGTCAATAATCTCTTCGTCTATTCCACCTGCGTTATCAGTTATTTTAATAATCACCATGTTTTCATTTTTGTATGTAGAAATAAAAATTAATTTAGGATTAGGTTTATTTTCCAAAGCATCTTTTGCATTATTTAAAATATTTATTAAAGCCTGTATAAACTCATTTTCAAAACCAAATAGTTGAAAGTCATTTATATCTTTTATAAAAATGATTTCGTGGTTTTTAAATTGGGCATCAGTTAATTTAAAAACTTTTTCAAAAACATTTTTTACATTAAATACAGTCTCTTCTTTGTCAGTTCTAAAGAAGTTTCTAAAATCTTCAATGGTATCAGATAGATATAAAGCTGAATTAGTAATGTTTTCAATGGATTTATCAAAAGTTTCATCATCAAGGGAATCAAACTCTTTTTGTAACTTCATTCCAGTTGCAACTGTAGTTATAACTGAAAGTGGCTGTCTCCATTGGTGAGCAATATTTCCTAACATTTCACCCATTGCAGCCATTTTTGCTTGTTGAGATAAAATATGCTGTTGTTCGGTGTTTTTATCAATATAGTTATCAATATCTCTTTTATAATTTGCAAATTTCTTCTCTAGTAGTTTTGAAATATAAATTGAAATGATTAATAATACTATTGTTAGAATAATTGCAATTGATATTATATTTATAACTTTTGCATGAAATTTTCTATTTAATAAATCTGTATGTTGTTTAATAATTTCATTTATATCATCTTGGTAAAAACCTTTTCCTATAATCCAACCCCAATTTTGTAAACCTTTTATATAACTTGTTTTTGTCAAGAATTTATCATTAGGTCTGTAATTGTAAGTTAGAAAACCAGCTCCTTCTTTTGATATTGAAAGCATATCATCGAAAATATGATTAGTTTCTACATTTGGCACATTTTGTGCTGATTGATTAATTAAATTATCTATTACATGAAATAGTGTTTTTTTATTATAATCAAGAACAAAAAAATAGTTTTCTTTATTTGGCACAAGTCTTGAAATATATTCTAATACCTCTTTTTTCACTGTATTTTCATAATCAACAACGTATTCGCCAGTTCCGATAAACCAATCATAAGGTTCAAAATAAATATTAAATCCGATTTTTTTATATTCAGTTTTTAAATCATTAGGTTTAGCATAATACCAATTTTGAAATCCCTCTTTCTCTTCTATAAGTTGAGTGATAATATCTCTTGTTAAATATTTTCCTTTTGAATCTTGAAAATTATAAAAACTAGTACCTTCTAATTTTCTATTTATTGGTAATAAAATACATTCATAATCAAAAGAGTAGATGAAAAAATATCCTCTACCTTCATTAAATCGAATATTAACTAAAGCATCTTTTATCATCTTTTTTATTTCATCTTTAGTTTTTGTATCTTTATTTTCATTATAGATTTGTATAGCAATATTTTGAGCTTCATAAACTCTATTTTTGATATTTTCTTTGAGTTTTTCTTCCGTTTTTGCTTGTGTTTTAATAATAAAATCATATAAATTTTCAACATCATTCATAACAAGTTCTTTATTCTCTTTTAAATATTCATTTTTAATGGAAATCTTTTCTTTTTCAAGTTCATGTTGTTTGTCTAAAGATAATAAAAATGTAATAATGATGGAAATAGATATGATAAATATTGGTGGAGTAAATTTAATAATATTTAATAACTGTTTTTCATTTTTGTAAATCGTTTAATCCTAATTCTTTAATATAGGCATATTCTAGCATAAATATATTATATTAAGATGATTAAAATCAATGAACATATATAATTAAGCATTAACAAATGGAGAAAAATAATGTCAAAAAGAGTATTAATAACAGGTGGAAATAAAGGAATAGGTTTAGCGGTTTCAAGAGCTATGTTAGAATTCGGATATGAAGTTATTATTGTGGCTCGTGATTTTGATACTTGTCCAATAGTTGGAGTTAAAAATGTAACGGCTATTGAGTATGATTTATCAGACGTAGATGCTTTACCAGCACTTGCTAAAGAAGTAGGGGATATAGATATTTTAATAAATAATGCTGGATATATGCAACCAAAATATACTTATAACAACTATCCAAAAGAAGCGCGTGAACACATTATGAATGTGGATTTATATACGCCAGTTGAATTAATGAATATTTTTTGTGAGCATATGAAAAAACAAAAATATGGAAGAATTGTAAATACAGCTTCAATTGCTGGACAAATTGGACATCCAGATGTTTGGTATGGAATTGCAAAAGCTGGACTAATAAATGCTACAAAAATATATGGAAAAATGTTAGGAGCTTATGGAATTACTGTAAATTGTGTAGCTCCAAGTCCAACTGAAACTGATATGCAAAAAGATAATTCAGAAGAGAGAAAAGCTGAGTTTAAAAAGACTGTGGCAACTGGAAGATTTGCAACAGCAGAAGAGGTTGCAAAAGCAATAGTATGGTTAGCAACAGATTGTCCTGAGTATATAAATGGAATTTGTTTAGATATAAATAATTGTTCATATCCAAGATAAGTTTATCTTCTATTTAAAAAAGTAGCTTAAAAAACTACTTTTTTAAAGTTCTAAATATTTTAATATTATTTAATATTTTTACAGCAATTAAAGTTAAAATTGTTCCAATAATAATAGAGATATTTACTTCTTCTTTCAGAAAAATAATACTTAAACTTATAGCAAAAAATGGTACTAAAAAAATAAAAGAGCTAACTTCATTTGTTCCTAATTTCTCAATTCCTATAAAATAAATTGAAGTTGCAAAAGTTGTTGAAACTACCGCTACACATAAGATATTTGCCCAAAAAATCCAATCAAAACTTGCATAAGGCATTTTTGTAGGTTCCACAAAAAATATCAAAAGTAAAATAGTCATAAAAACATACATGTAAAATGAAAAAACCAAAGGAGAAGTTTTTGTTGATTTTGAACTAATAATTGTAAATATCGGCCATAAAATTGATGCAATTAAAAAATACATATTATGAATAGTAAATATTTGCTCAGGAGAAAAAGTCCAAATATTTAAAATAGTTAAAACTCCTATTACTCCAAGTATTAGTGCAAAAATATCTTTTTTTAGAATTTTTTTACTAAAAAATAGAGCCATAAACATAAAAGTATTTATGGGAATTAGTGTTGTAACTAAGGCTCCACCAAGACTTGCCGTTCCAAATTTAACACCTAAAAAATAGAATTTTAAATAAGCAATCATTACAAGAGCTGCAATAAAAGCTAAAATAAGACTTTTGATATTTGTATAAAAAAACTTTCTAGTGATTACTAAAATAGGTGCAAGGGTGATAATTGTAAAGAAGTTTCGTAAAAACATCATTTGATACTCATCTATATAAGAGCTTAATACTTTAGCATTTACCCAAGATGCTCCCCATCCTGCCATTGCTAAAACCATCATGAAATAAAATATATTTTTGTTTGATTGTGTCATTTAAAATCTTTTTGTAATTTTTGTGACGGAATTGTATAATAAATATGTAATTTTTAATAGAAAAATATTTTTATTTAGAAAAAAGAGAAAAGCGCTTTACGCTTTTTTCTTTAATAGAATAAGAATTACTCCAATAATAGCTGCTGTAAATGAAGCTCCAAAAACTCCAAGTTTAACTGCTGCAATTATTGTTTCATCTGCAAAGGCAAGGTGAGTGATAAAAATTGACATTGTGAACCCAATACCACCCAAGAATCCAACTACGAGAACATCATACCAAGAGATGTTATTTGGTTTTTTGATAATTCCTAGTTTTGTTGCAAGGAATGTAAATCCAAAAATACCAATTGGTTTTCCTAAAATTAATCCAAACACAACACCTAAAACTATCATTAGATTTGCTGAAACGGTTGAAAAGTCTATTAAAACACCTGCATTTGAAAAAGCAAATAAAGGCATAATAAAAAATGCAGATAAACCATGAAGATTATGTTCTAGTTTTACAAGTGGATTTTGAACCTTATCATATCCATGGGCAATGCCTTCAAGGGCATCTATTTGATGATGATTTAAAATAGGAATAGTGTCTATGTTTTTTTCAAAATCATCTACAGATTCTCTTGTTTTTTCAATAAATTGTTTTTCATCAATTTTTGAACTAATAGGAATTGCAAAAGCTAATAAAACTCCAGCGATTGTTGCATGAATTCCAATTTCATGGATAAATATCCATAAAAATAGTCCTAAGATTAAGTAAGGTAATATTTTTTTAACACCTATATAATTTAAAAACCAAATCAAACCATAAGCAATTCCAGCATGTAAAAAATATTCAGCCTTTATTTCACTTGTATAAACTGTGGCAACAACTAAAACAGCTCCTAAGTCATCAACAACTGCTAAAGCCATTAAAAATAGTTTTAATGCAGGATTTACTCTTGCACCTAAAAGCATTAAAATTCCCAAAGCAAAAGCAATATCTGTGGCCATCGGAATACCAAAACCTATAAAATTATTTGGATTTAGTGCCACATAAATTAATGCAGGAACTAACATTCCTCCAAGAGCTGCAACAATTGGGAAAGAGGCTTTTGCAACTGATGATAATTCACCAATAACCATCTCTCTTTTTATTTCAAGACCAACCATTAAGAAAAACAAAGCCATAAGACCATCATTAATCCAATATGTTAAAGTCATTGAAATAGTTTTATCTCCAAGCGTAACACCTAAGGGCATATGCCATAAATTATAATACTCTTGTCCAAAAACAGAATTTGCACAAATTACTGCTGCAATGGTTGCTAAAAATAATAGAACACCACTTAATGCCTCTTTTGATATGAAATCTTCAATTATTAAAAACTTTTTAATCATATATTCTCCTTTGTTAAACAATTTTTACAAATACCTTTTATAATGATATTTTCAATTTTGTAATCTGGTAGATTAAATTCTAATTTTTGATGAATACATTCAATTTTTGAACATGAAGAACAAATGAAGTGCGAATGTTGGTTTTTTTTGATTTCAAAATATCTTTTTTTATCATTTGACTCAAAAGAGCTAATGAGATTTTCTTCTTCAAAAATGGTTATATTTCTATAAAAAGTTGCCTTATCCATAGAAATATTATCTTTCATATCTTCATAAGATAATGGTTTATTAGAGTTAATTAACAATTCCAGAATTGATTTTCGGGCACTTGTTAGTTTGATATTTGTAAAGTTTGTTAAATTTGTGATTTTATCCATAGTATTTATTATAGCAATTTAATTTTAAACTTACTTTTTACTTTTACGACTAAGTTGCATTAAAGTATAAATCAATTAGAATTCCACAACGCAACCAAGTTGCAAAAAATAGAATTAGGAGTTAATCTTGAAAAAAATTGTATTTATTTTTATAACAATAATATCATTTCTACACGCATCAAAACCAGAATTATCAGTTAGTATTTTACCTCAAAAATATTTTCTTGAAAAAATTGTAAAAGACAAATATGATATAAATGTTATGGTAAAACCAGGTGCTTCACCACACACTTATGAGCCAAAATCTTCTCAAATGAAATCTTTAGTAGCTTCAAAAGTTTATTTTTATACGGGTGTTTCGTTTGAGCAAGTTTGGTTGGATAAATTTAAACAAAGTGCAAAAAATACTCTGTTTGTTGATTCAACAGATGGTATAGAAAAAATGGAAATGGCTAAACATGAACATCATGATGAAAATGAAAAAAATAGTGATACAAAACAACAAGACCATGAAGAACATGACCATTCAGGTCTAGACCCACATGTTTGGTTGGATCCTATTTTAGTGAAAATTCAAGCAAAAAATATTTATGAAACTATGGCAAAAGTTGATTCTTCAAATGCAGATTTTTATAAAACAAATTATGAAGAGTTTTTAAAAGAGATAGATGTTTTAGATGAAAATATTAAAACAATTTTAGAACCATATAAAGGTAAAGCATTTATGGTATTTCATCCATCGTGGGGATATTTTGCTAAGAAATATAATTTAGAAGAGATTTCAATTGAGATTGAAGGAAAAGAGCCAAAACCTGCTGAATTAGTTGATTTAATGGATGAAGCAAAAAAACATAATATAAAAATAGTTTTTAGCTCTCCTCAATTTTCACAAAAAAGTGCCTTAGCAATTTCAAAAAATATTCAAGCTACAGTAATTTCTATTGACCCATTAGCTTTAAATTGGAGTGAGAATCTTCTTAATAGCGCTAAACAAATTGCAAATAGCTACAAATAATAAAATATATTAAGTTTTTACAGTGAGTATTTTAAATCATCTTTATCATGTGATGATATTGATGGTTTGATACTTTTAAAACAGTATTCTTTTTAAATCCAATTTTTTCATATAAAGCTAGAGCTTTGGGATTTTGAAAATCCACTAAAAGTGAAACTTTTTCAAATCCTAACTCTTTAGCTTTTTTTTCAATAAAAACAAATAACTCTTTTGCTATTCCTTTTCCTTGAAAATTTTCATTAACACTAAGAGTATCAATATAAAACTCATTTTCAAAACACTCTTTATCAAAAGAGTCTAGGAAAATATTTTTAGATTTTAGATGTTCTAAAATTGGCTTATCTAGCTTTTTTACATCATTTGAATTGTAGGCTAGGATTAGTCCCACAGTTTGATTTTCTATTTCATAAAGCCAGATATTTGTATAACTTAATCTATTTATCTCCATAGATATATATTTGTCTAAAGTCTCTAAGATTTTTAATTTTTCATCTTCACCTGTTAAGGTGTTTGCAATATTATGAATTGCATCTAAAATCAGAGTTGAAATATTTGAAATATTGTTTTTTTGTGCTTGTTTAATCATTTTAAATCTTTAAATAAATTTAGGGATTATATCTTATTAAACTAACAGATAATTAATAGATATTCTCTAAAATGTTCCCATTGTAAAATTGGAGAAAACATTGAAAGCCGTAAAAATTTTAGTTTTAGAAAGTAATAATAGTTCAATCTCTCAAATTATTGAAATTTTAAAAAGTAATGATTTTCATGTGGATATTTGCTGTAATAATAGTGAATTTTTGGAGTGCATTTATAATAATTTGTATGATTTGTATTTGATAAATATTAATGAAAAATCACTCCCAAGGTTTCAACTAATTCAACTTTTAAATGATTATAAAGATATTACTATGAAAATGGTAATAGCTTCTGTTCCCAATATAATTAAACCATCTTTTTTGTCTGGTTGTGATGAGTGTGTGATTAGAAATATTGATGAAGATGAAATTATATTAAGAATAAAAGCTCTTATTAGAAGACAATACAAAGTTTACACAGATTCTATAAATTTAAAAGACAATACTAAATATGAGATTTTTAATAAAAAAGTATTAAAAAATAAAGATGAGATAATTTTAGGTGATAAAGCTTTATTAATATTAGATTATCTATTGAAATTCAGAGGATATTATGTTTCTACGCAAAGTTTAGAAAAAGGAGCTTATCCTGCAAATAGTAACTCTAAAATGGGAGTAATTCGTTTTCATATTCATAAAATCAGACAACTTTTAGGTAATGATATTATAAGTTCAAGCCGAGTAAATGGCTACAAAATAAATATTAAATAAACTTCTTAATCCTCTTAAAATAATAAAAAATTACAAACGAACAATTAACAAAGTAGCATTAAAATAGCATCTGCACAAGCAAATAAAAATATAGGGAGGATTTGGGTATGTTTGATTACCCCATTTTTGAGATGCCTTTTATAGGTCAAAGAATGTTAATGGCAATAAATGCGATTATACATGTTTTTGTATCTCATGGAGGAGCAGTTGGTGGATCTGTTGTATTAGCAGCAATGGCTTGGTGGGCAAATAAAAAAAACGATATGGCAGCATATAATTTAACATTTAAAGTTGTTATGGTTTTCTTTATTGTATCTACTTCAATTGGAGCATTAACAGGTGTTGGTATGTGGATACATGCGAATATTTTAAGTCCAAATGCAATAGGTGGATTGATTCGAGTGTTTTTTTGGAAATGGTTTATTGAGTGGATTGTATTTAACTTTGAAGTTGTACTTTTACTTTTACTATTTATGAGTTGGAAGAAAAATCAAGTTACGCCTGAGGGAAGGGCTAAAACTGTAAGAATAGGTGTTTATTATGCTATTTCTTCATGGTTAACTATGGTTATTATTACAGCTATTTTAGCTTTTATGCTTACTCCAAATTTTGATGGACAACCTTGGGTTGACCCTGAAGTTTACCCTGGGAATGTAAACTACAACAATGCTTTATTTAATCCAACTTGGTGGCCATCACTTGCATTTAGAACATTTACATCAATTGCATTTGCAGCAGCTCTTGCAATCATGTGGACTTGGATAATCGCAACTTTTTCAAAAAATGAAGAGGATAAAGAAGCAAAAGCAAGACTTGTTAAGTTTTTAGCAACAATCATGATGATTACAGTGCCAATAAGTGCTATTTTTGGATATTGGTATTACACAGAAATTCCAGCAGCTGCACTTTCAATGATTCCAACAGCCGTAATGACTAGAGCTTTTGCAGATAGATTTGATTTAATGTATTTGATGGCTATTGGTGTTGGTGGCTCAATTGTTATTACAACTATTATTGCTTATTTTTCTCCAAAAAGAATGCCATATCTTGCTGCTAGTTTAATGGTTGCAGGATTTTTAGTACTTTGGGGATATGAAGAAAGAGTTAGAGAATTTATACGAAAACCATTTTTAATTTATAACTATATGTATTCTAATGGAATTAGAACAACTGATGTACCTTACTTAAATAAAGTTGGTATTTTAAAACATGCAGTTTTTTTAGATGAAGATAAAAAAGTTGTAAAAGAGGACAAATCAAATATTCTAGAAGTTGGGAAATCAATTTTCCAAATAGAGTGTCGAATCTGTCACACACAAAATGGTATTAATGGACTTAAATTCTTAACAACAGGTTGGTCACATGATGCAATTAGAAATAGGTTAAACAATCTTCCAGGTGCTGGAACACCGTATATGCCTCCATTTGTAGGAACAGAAGCTGAAAAAGACGCACTTGCAGCTTATATTAAATCTTTAAATACTAAAGGAGTTATAAAATGAATTGGAAATTACCATTTGATATTCCATTAATTACACCAACTTTAGGGCTACCTTTAGAGTTTTTTAGTATTTTAGGAATTATAGTTTTTGTTGTTCATATTTGTTTTATTTATATGTTAATTGGAGCTTCAACTGCTTCTGTTATTTATAATATTATGGGAGTATTTAAAAAAGATTCTAATTATGATAAGTTTGCTTATCGAATGACAAACTATACAACGGTGTCTGAAAATATGGGTGCTTTATGGGGAGTTGCTCCATTACTTGTAATTTCTGTACTTTTTACAGGATTCTTTTATACTGCGATTTTAAAAGTTAGTCCGCATATCTTACATATTATTTATGGAAATATTATTGCCTTTTTACTTTCATATGCGTATAAATTTTCTTGGCATGCTTTAGAAAATCATAAAGGTTTTCACATAACAATTGGAATTTCAGCTGTTTTAGCATTTTTTACACTTCCTTTTGTATTTATGTCAATGACAAATCTTTATATGCAACCAGAATTATTTGCAACTGTAAATAATATTTGGGACATTATGTTTACACCAGTTACTGGATTTAGACTTTTAAACTTCTTTCTAACAGCATTTATGGCAACAGGTGTTGTTATGATATTTATTGGAGCTAGATGGGTAAAAAAAGGTGATGTTGAAATTGGGAAAATTGCAATAAGTCAAGGTAAAAAATGGTTTTTACTTTCAACTCCTTTAAATATTGTGGTAATGCCTTTATTACCATTTGTATTTACAGCTCGAATTAGTGAAGCTTTAATGCATACTGGATTTATTTATTTACCATTTATCTCTTCAATATTGTTAATTATTGCATTTTTATATGTATTAAATAAATTTAATGATGAGCTTGTAACTTCTCAATCAGCTCTTAGAATTATTGCACTTGTATTATTGTCAATTTTCTTGATGGCAACTACAAGAGAGGGTGTAAGAGTTGTATCTTTTGCAGAACCACTTGCCCTTCAAGCTCAAGCTACATCAGAGTTTATGAATGCTTCAATTGCTGAGTATAAAAAATATAAAGAAGAGATGGCTAATAAACCAGCACTTGATTTAACAAATCCAAAAATTTTAGCTGAATCAAAAGGGTGTTTAGCTTGTCATGCCGTGGATGTAAAATTAGTTGGGCCTTCATATAATGAAGTTGCAAATAAAGAGAGAAACAAAGATGTTTTAATTCACTCAATCCAATATGGAAGTGTAAATAAATATGATGTTATTCCTATGCCTGCACAAAATGTGTCAGCAGAAGAAGCCCAAATACTTGTAGATTGGATTCTTTCTTTAAAAGATGCTAATAAATGAGAATAGTTAAAATTTTTTTTCTATTTGTAATATTAAAAGAGGTGGTTTTTGCCACCTCTTTTTCATTTGAGTCATTAGAAAAGAATAGAATAAATGTAGTTGCCTTCGTAACTTTGTGGTGTCCTGTTTGTATTAAAACAAATGATTATTTACTCTCTTTAGCTAAAAATAATAGTGAAATTTCTGTTACTTTATTTTTTGTTGATGAAGATATACCAAGTTCAATAATTCAAACTGCTAATTTAAAACTTATCTCTATTTCACTTAATGATTCAAAAGAGTTTGGAGTGACTCAAAGTGTTCCTTATATTCTTGTTTTTGATAAAAAAAGTGAACTTGTGAAAAAATATAACACTTTTAACGAAGCTTTTATTAGTAGATTAATTAATAATCTCAAAAATGACCTATATGAAAATGGCACATTACCACCAGAACAAAGGATAGATTTATGGCAAAAAAACAGATTTTAGCACCAACGTTACTTATCACACTTTTTTTGTATGTTCTTTTTCCATGGCTAAGTTTTGATAATGTTCATTTATTAATGTTTAACTTTGAATTTCATAGGTTTGAGTTTTTATTTATGGCTTTTGATGCTTCAATCCATCAACTAATTTATATAATTGTTTCTTTATTTATTGGTTTATTATTAGGATTAAACTTAACAATTTCAAGATTTTTTTGTGGATATTTTTGTCCCTCGTCCATTGCTTCTATTATTGTTTTGAAAATTAAAAATCCTTTTATACTTTTTTTTACGATTTTATCAATGGCTTTTGTTTTAGCATTTTCAACAATTTCATATTTTACATCAGCTTTTGATTTGTTTTTAAATTTTACAAAATTTGATATGGCTTCAATTTTAGTAGGAGTTTTAACTACGGCATTTACAAGTATTTTTTTAGTTTTCAGAGCATGGTATTGTTCAATTTTATGTCCATACTTTTTTATAAGTGCAATTTTACCCCAAGAAAAAAAACAAACATTTGAATTTTTTGATAAAGAGAGTTGTATAAATTGTGAAAAGTGTGTGAAAATTTGTCCTATTGATGACCTTGATATAAAAGCTGGTTTTGATATAAGATGTGTTCAATGTGGGCTTTGTGAAGTTGCATGTGAAAGTGTAATGACAAAATTTAATAAAACATCTTTGATTACAAAGAAATTTAAAGATAGAGATATTTTTAAAAGTTTTTCAAAAAATAGTTACATTTATGGGATTTTAATTTTTATATTAATGTTTACATTAATATTTTATATTTTAGATAGTTCATTTTTGGATAACTGCTATTTTGTAAATAAGAATTTATATAAATAAAAATGGTCAAGTCTTGTTAAACATTAGAGTTACTTTCAGAAAACTAGTAGGAGAAGACTGGTTGTAAATAAAAAGAGTATATTATTTTGTTTAATTTTATGACCATTTATGAAATGATAGTGAGAATGTGTTAATTTTGAGTTTGACCAACAAATTAAATCTATTTTGAAATAGTTTTTATTTGTTGGTCTTTTTTAGTTATTAAATAAAATTTAGTTCATTGTTTTATATAGTTGAATTGCTGCATTTATCTCTTCTACAGAGGCTTTTCTTCTACAAGACATATAACCTTTAGAACCATCACAAGATTCAAATGGATAAACAGTTGCATAAACCCAATAATATCCACCAGTTCTTGTAGCATTTTTTACATAACCAGTCCAAATTTGACCCTGTTTTACAGTATCCCATAAAGATTTGAATGCTGCTTTTGGCATATCTTTATGTCTTACCATATTATGTGGTTTTCCTATTAATTCATCAATTGTATATTCTGCTATTTTACAAAAATCTTCATTTGCAAATAAAATATTTCCTTTGCCATCTGTTTCACTAACTAAAAATGCATAATCATCTAATACTGTTTCTTGTCCTACTGCCATAAATTATCCTTTTTAGTTTTTTAATTGAATTTTTTGCTATTAGCATTATTAACTAATTGTTTTGCAAGTGATTCTACTTCAACTCCAATTTGTGCAGTGTGATTTGCTTCACTTGCAGTTTCTTGAGTAACTTTATCAAGCATTGATATTGCAGAATTAATTTGTTCAATACCTTGCATTTGCTCTTTAGAAGCAGAACTTACATCTTCAATTATATTAATAGTTTGTGAAATAATTTCATTTAATTTTTCATAACCATTAATCATTGAATCTGATATATTTTTACCCTGATTTGCTTTTGTATTAGCATCTTCTACTAATTTTTTAATCTCTTTAGCAGCTTCAGCTGAACGAGATGCAAGATTCCTAACCTCTGCTGCAACTACAGCAAATCCTTTTCCAGCTTCTCCAGCAGTTGCTGCTTCTACAGCTGCATTTAAAGAAAGAATATTTGTTTGGAATGCAATTTGGTCAATGATATTAATAGAATCATTTATTGCGGCAACTTTTTTATGGATTTCTTCCATTGAATTAGCTGTTTCATGAGCTAAAGTTTGACCACTTGCAACAGAATTTTTTACTGTTTGTCCAAGTTCAGCCATTTTTGAAGCATTAATTGTATTATTTCTAGTAATTGATGTAATCTCTTCAACAGCTGCAGCTGTTTCTTCCAATGATGCAGCTTGCTCATTAGCCTTAGTAGCTAAGTTATTCATTGAAGCACTCATTTTATGAGAATTGTTTTGTAAAGTTTCACCATTAGTTAAATTACTTCTTGCATTATCACCTAAAGTTTCACCTAAACTATTAATACTTGTCATAACAGCTAACATTCTAGCTTTTAGTGTTGGTTCTATGTTTATTGTAGCTCTAAAATCATCAGATGCATAAGCATTTAGAGTTGATTCTAATCTAAGCATTTTATCTTCTAATGAATCAAGCATTTGATTTATTGTTTTTTTAAGAGTTGCTATCATTGGATTTTTTGTAGAAGATTTTACTCTACATTTAAATATACCTTGATTTACTTTATCTGATGTTAATACAATTTCACCAATTACATTAATATCTGATTTAATAGAGGCATCAGTCTCTTTTATTTGACTATTCCATTTAGAAAAAAGTTCATCTAAATCTTTATTTCCTGTTTTTTCAATATAATCAAATTTATTTTGTTTGTATTGGGTAAATTTAATGTATTGTTGAAAATATTCATCAATTAACTTAAGTTCATTTTTAGACATATAACCAAACATTGACAACCTTTTTTATTTTTTTGTTTATTATAATATTATTAATATAATAAATTCTTGACATGAATCAATATTTAAAAGTATACAGTATGAATGTGAGGAGTTTATGAGTTAAATCTGAGTAATCTGAGCAAAATTATAAAATAATTATTTTATTTATAATTCTTTGCTCTTTAATTGTTTATAAAGGTTTTCATGCAGTTCAATTTCCTCATCAGAAGCTTTTTTTCTACAGCTTAGATAACCAGCCGTACCATCACAACTTTCAAAGGGATAAACAGTTGCATAAACCCAATAATATCCACCACTCTTTGTAGCATTTTTTACATAACCTGTCCAAATTTCACCTTTTTTTACTGTTTCCCATAAATCTTTAAATGCAACTTTTGGCATATCCTTATGTCTTACCATATTATGAGGTTTTCCCATTAATTCTTCTAAAGAAAAACCTGCTATTTGACAAAAATCATTATTCGCAAATTTGATTAATCCTTTTTCGTCAGTTTCACTTACTAAAAAAGTATATTCATCTAATATTGTTTCTTTTTCCATTATATTTCCTTAGTAATTAAAATTTTTTATTTTTTACTTCGTTTACAAGTTGTTCAGCCATTGTTTGAGTTTGTGATGAAATTAAGGCTACATTATTTGCTTGGCTCGCATTTTCTTGGGTTACTTGATCAAGTAAATTAATCATTGAGTTGATTTGCTCAATTCCTACCATTTGTTCTTGACTTGAGGTATTAACATCTTGCATAATATGAATAGTTTGAGTTATATTTGAATTTAGCTCATCATAATCTTTAATCATTATGTCACTTATGTTTTTCCCTTCATTTGCCTTTTGTGTAGCTTTTAGTACGATGCCTTTTATCTCACGTGCTGCTTCTGCACTTCTATTTGCAAGGTTTCGCACTTCTGCTGCAACTACTGCAAATCCTTTTCCCGCCTCTCCAGCAGTTGCAGCTTCAACAGCTGCGTTAAGTGAAAGAATATTTGTTTGAAAAGCAATTTGGTCAATAATAGTTATTGCTTCATTTATTGAATTTACTTCATAATTGATATCATCCATAGAATTGGCTGTTTGACTAGCTAGTTTTTGTCCATTGGTTACAGCACTTTGAACAATATTCCCAAGTTGTGACATTTTTTGGGCATTTTGTGAATTATTTCTTGTGATACTTGTAATCTCTTCAATTGCAGCAGCTGTCTCTTCTAATGAACTAGCTTGTTCATTTGCTTTTTTTACTAATAAATTTACTGAACTAGACATATTTATAGAGTTTTGAGCAAGTATTTGTCCATTATTTAAATCTTTTTGGGCATTTGAGGCAAAAGTTTTCCCTAAAGAATTAACACTTGTTAATACTTTTAGCATTTCTCCCTTTAGTTTTGGATTGATTGTTAATTGATTTCTGAAATCATCTTTTGAGTATAATTCAAGTGAGTTAACTAAATTTCTCATATTTTCATCAACACCATCTAACATTTTATTTATAGTTCGACTAAGTGTTGTAAGCATTGGATTTGAGGTTTGAGATTTTATTCTACATCCATAAATTCCTTGTTCAACTCTATCCATAGTGATTACTATTTCACCCAAAACTTTCATATCATCTTTTAATTTATTATCAAATTCAATAGAGATACTATTTAATTTTCTATGAAGTTCTGAAATTTCATCATGTCCTTTTACAATAACTGGAATATATCTATTATTTTTTAGAGAGATGAATTTTAAAAATTCATCAAAAGAGTCATTGAAGTTTTTTAAACCATTAACAATTGAGCGACTAAATAAAAAACTGATAAGCGCTAATAGAATACCAAACACAATATTTAAAACAATTATTATTGAAGTGTCTTGAGTATTAATCCCTGCAATTCCAATACTAATAAAACCAATTTGAGCTATTAACATAATCATTAATAACTTATTTTTAGTTTTCATTTCTGCTATCATTTCCATCATAATACTTTCTCTAATGGTTATTTTTTAGATTAATTACTCCATTATAGGAATTTTAATTATTATTTCTAAACCATCATCTTTATTATATGCAATTATCACTCCATAGAAGTATTCTTGTATAATAATTTTACACATATATAAGCCAAGACCTGTACCATTTTTACTATGTTTAGTTGAAAAATATAGTTCAAAGATTTTTTCTAAATCAGATTCTATTACACCTTTTGCATTATCTTTTATTGTAACTATTAAATCTTTTGAATTCTGATTTACAAAAATATCAATTAATTTATTTTCAATATTTTTCTCAATTAATGCATCTTTTGAGTTATTTATAATATTTAATATTACTTGTGAAAATTCATTTTTATGTCCATAATACGATATTTGAGAATCTATATTAAAATTAAATTGAATTTGATTTTTATCAAATATTGGTTTAACCAATGAGTATGTTGTTAGAATAGAGTCTCTTATTTTGAAATGTTCTTTCTCTTTTTTTGGTTTAAAGAAATTTTTGAAATCATCAATTGTATTTGAGAGATAATTTATTTGTTTTTGAAAATCATTCTTAAATTTATTTAAACTCTCAAGATTTAATTGCTCTTTTTTTTGTTTTAAAATTATCGTATTTACAATTAATGAGATGTTATTTAAAGGTTGTCTCCATTGATGAGCAATCATATTTAGCATCATTCCCATTTCTGCTAGTTTTGATTGTTGAAACATTATTGTTTGGTGTTTCTTATTTTTTTCTATCTCCTCATTAACTTTTTGTTCAAGATTTATATTTAATTTTTTTAGTTTTCTTTGGGTGTTCTTTAGCTCACTAATATCTATAATTGTACTAATTCTTAAATTCTTTCCACTCATTTGATGACCCTTTACTAAAGCATCAAACTTAGTGCCATCTTTTTTTATAAATGTCATTTCATAGGGTTCTTGATTTGATATTATTTTTTCTTTTATAATATGATGTTCCCATGGCGCAATAAAATCAGAATGTGTTTTTCCATAAATTTCATCAAATTTTTCATAACCTAAAATTGTTAATAGTTGTTTATTAGCTTTTATTAATTTACCATTTTCAAAAATTGCAATTCCTTCAATAGTTGAATCTAACCATTCATTTAACTCTTTGTTATGTCTTCTTAAAATTACTAAAAAAAATATTATAAAAATTAAAATGATAATAAAAATAGAGATGATTTCCCAAACTAAACTATAATCTACGATTGTAGTGTATCTTGATATTTTCCACTTCTCTTTTATCTGTTCTAGCTCTTTTTTATTAAAATCTAGAAGTCCTAAATTAATAATTTCCAAGAGTTCAGGTTTACTATTTATTACACCAAAAGCACCTTCCAATGGCTTGTTAATCCCTAAAATTCCTGATATTTTAAATTTCCCATATCCAAACTTTTCAATAACACTATCAGCTGTAATATTATCTGATATGTATCCATCAATATCATTATTCTCAAGTTCTGACATGGCATCTTCAATATTGGTATTTACTGTGATATTTATTTCTGGATAGAAGTGGGATAAATAGTTTTCAAATACTTTATATCTAGTAACGAATTTTTTATTTTCTAAAAAGTTATAACTTTCTATAAATGGTTTATCAATTTTTGTGATTATAACTGCATTTGATTCTAAATAGGGATCACTTCTATTTATTATTTCATATTGTTTATAGGCATTTTCTGCTGTGATAGATAATATATCACACTTCCCTGATATGACATTTTGCAGGTAATCTTCAATATCTTTTGCTTGAAGTATTTGTAACTTTAAGTCAAATTGATTAGCTATTTTATTTAATATATCACCTGAAATTCCACTTGGTAAGCCATTAGTTACTCCATCTATAGGAAACATATTATTATGAATACAAACAGTAAATGTATCATTGTTTTTAATATAACTGTTTTTATAGTAGTTTATTAATTCTTTCTTTTCATCCCAAATAAAATCATCTAAATTTGTATTTTTATATTTTTGTGGAAATAACAGAGATATTATGTTTCCTATCTCTTTTATTTTTTCTTCTTTAAATTCTCCAAAATTCTCACCAAAACCACTTAAACTTTTTAAAACATTTGCTTCATAAAGTAAAGAGCTTTTTGATTTATTTTGAGGATTATAATTTTTATATAAAAAATCTATAGTTTGTGGAATATTAGCAAAGGCATATTCCCAACCTTTTTTTGTGGCTTTTATAAAATCACTTACAATTTTTGGATTATTTTTTGCAAACTCTTTTGAAGTAAAAATCATATCTCCATAAAAATCAAAACCAAAATCTTTTGGATTAAAAATATTATATTTTATATTTTTTTCATCAAGATAATAGGGCTGATTTGATAAATAACCAATAATTGCATCTGATTTTTTTGCAATGAAATCATTAACAAAAAAAGTATGTGGTATTTGATTTATTTTTATATTATTTGCTTTTAAAATGGCTTTTATTGATACGTTTGTAAGTTCATTTGTTGAAAATTCTATATTTCTATTTGCTAAAGAGCTTAATGTGTCAAAATTTTCTTGTGAAATTAAAGTTATGGGAGAAGTTTGAAATATAGGGAAAAGGGCAACAATATCTAGGCCATTTAATTTATCATATATTAAAGAAGAGTCATCTATTCCAAAATCACTTTTATAATTGTTTATTTCATCACTCATATTAATATTTTTTTCAAACTCTTTAAGTTGAACATCTAATCCAACATCTTTGTAAAATCCCAACTCTTTAGCCATATAAAAGCCAGCAAATTGAAATTGATGTTTCCATTTTAGTTGTATTGATACTGATTTTAAATTATTTGAGTATAAAAATGATGAAATAATAAAAATAATAAATAGATGTTTCATTTTTTTCCTAAGGAAGTTTTTGTATAGTTATTTTGGATGTTTGTAATAATACAATATTAACATAAGGGAAACAATAGTAAAATCTGAGTAATCTGAGTAAGTGAAAGAAAATAATGGTATATAAAGTTTTGTTAATTGAAGATGATGAATTTACAGCTAGTTTAATAAAAGATTTTCTAGAAGAGTATAGTTTTAAAATAGATATTGTAAACACTGTTACAAGTGCTATTTCAAATATAAAATTTGAGAAATATTCAATAATTCTTCTTGATATAAATATTCCAGATTTTAATGGTTTTGAAGTGTTGAATTTTTTAAATAAAAATAAAATCAATATACCTGTAATTGTAGTAAGTGCCTATTCTGAAAAGAGTTCAAAACTCCTAGCTTTTAAATTAGGTGCTGTTGATTATATGGTAAAACCAATTGATCCAGAAGAGTTGGAAGCTAGAATTTGGGTTCATATAAAAAATGTTTCTACTTTTGTAGAGAAAATAGAGAAAAAAGTTTTTCAATTGATTAACGGTACGATTTTTTTTGAGGATAACTCTTTGAAACTTACAAAAACAGAATTTGAGATATTGAAATATTTAATTGAAAATAAAAACAGTGTAGTAAAAAGAGATGATTTATTAAAATGTTTATCTTCAATTATTCAAAGTGATAGAAGTCTTGATTATCACATAAAAAATATAAGAATAAAAATGGGCGATAATGGAGCAAATCCAAGATATTTAATCACTGAGTATGGATTAGGGTATAAATTGGTTTTTTAAAAAAGCTAGAGTTAACTAGCTTTTCTTTATTTCTTACAATTATCTTTATCACAAGTTGTGTTGATTTTTAAAGGGCAGTATAATGGACACCATCCAATTGCTGCTGTTATTAGTGGAATTAGACCAATTACTCCTAATAAACTATTATTCATTGCTCCCCAAATAATAATAACTGAACCTACAACAATTCTAATAATTCTATCAATTGTTCCTATATTTTTAGTCATTTTAAATCCTTAATGTTGATTTCTATAATGATACTCTTATTTATCTCTTTACTTTGCTTTTTCAAACTCATTTATAATTTTATTTATATCTTCACAACCAACAGAAATACGAAGAAGATTTATAGGAAGTCCAATTTCTTTTAAAAACTCTTGGCCACTTATTGAAGTAACTAAATCATAATGAGCAAGATAAGTATATGGCATTAAAAGAGTGAATTCAGTTCCAAGACTTGGTCCCTTTGCAAAATTTAATTTATTATAAATCTCTTCAAAATCTTTTTTAAAAGTAACAGAAATTATTCCAGTATAACAGTTTTCATTAATCATTAGTTTTTGATAATTTGAAGCATATTTAGGATTTAAACAATAAAAAATCTCATCTATAAAAGGTGCAGTTTTAAAATATTCCACCAATTTTTTTGTATTTTGAGAAATAGTCTTCATTCTTTTTTCATAATCTCTTATTTCAAAACTAAGTCTTTGAATATCTTTTATATATGGCATATCAGCGTGTTTAAAAAACTCTTGAGAAATCACAGATATTTTTGAATTTTCATTTAAAATAACTGCACCCATTAAAATATCAGCATTTCCACTTGCAAATTTTGTGAGTGATTCCACATAAATATCTGCATAAGGTTTTAAATCCATATTAAAAGGTGTTGCAAAGGTTGCATCTATTACTAAAACAATATTATATTTTAAACAAAGACTTTTTAATCTTGGTAAATCTACAGTTTGAAGTAGGGGATTTGTTGGGATTTCTGTAATTATTGCTGAAATTGTATGCCCATTAGTTTTTAAATAATCTTCAACAACATCAAGATTATTAATATCATAAAATATTTTATTTTCATCAAAATAGTGCTCAACTATATTCATAGTATCTAAATATAACCAACCAAGTTGAATTAGTTTTGTTTTTCCATTTTTATTTTGAATAGTTCTTAATCCTCTTAATGCACAATAAACTGCATTCATCCCAGAGGGAGTTAAACAAATATTTTCTTTAGGTTGACAATAAGCACTGGCAAGTGAGGAAATTACATTATCAAGGGCAATTTTTTCATCATCTAAGTTTTCTTGATGTTTAATATTTAATAAACCAATATCAAATAGATAATCTTCTGCTAATCTTGAAGATAAGTTATATCCCACATGTTGAATAAACTTTAAAACTTTTTGAAGTTGTGACGTTCCATTTTGAACTAAAATCACTCCAAAAGGTTCATTTATCTCTATTTTATTATGAATAAAATATTTGCAACTTACTACATCTACAGCTTTTTGAGAGCTTAAAAGTACAACTTCATAGGCATTTGAAATTTTATACTTCTCTTTTATAAAAGTTGCCAAAAGTTTTAAATAAGGGTGCATTACAAATCTTGGATATGCACTTTTTATTTTTTCTAAAATTTCTGGAGTTTGTTCTTCATAATCAATAACATCTTGAAGTTCTGGCATAGAAACAGAAACTGCATGAATGTTATTAATAGGTAGTGTCTCTCCACAAGGAATAGGAGTAAAAATTGTTGTATTCATCTATATATTTCTACTTTTTTACTGCTTGTTTAATATCATTTATTAAATCTTCAACACTCTCTAATCCAATAGAAAATCTAACTGTACTATCACTTATCCCAATGGCTGCAAGTTCTTCTTTTGAAAAAGATGCATGAGAAATTTTTGCAGGGATTTCAACTCTACTATCAGGACTTCCAAAAGAGCATTTTTCCCCAAAAATTTTTGTTTTTTCAATAAACTGTTCAGCTAATTCAACACTATTAAAATCTACACAAAATAGACCTGGAATATAAGTCATCTGTTTTTTTGCCAACTCATATTGAGGGTGTGATTTTAGTGCTGGATGAGTAACTTTAACTATGTAATCTTGCTCTTCTAGGAATTTTGCAATTAAAATTGAATTTTTTTCATGTTCAATCATTCTTACTTTTAGTGTTGGAATTCCAAGAGTTATTAAAAATACATCCATAGGATTTTGACTTCTTCCGTGAGCATTTGCATAATAGTGAATTTGTTCTGATAACTCTTTAGTTTTTGCAACTATTGCCCCAGCAACTACAGCTCCATGACCTGAAATATATTTTGTAGTTGAAAATAAAGAAAAATCAGCTCCAAACTCTAAAGGTCTTTGAGAAATAAAAGTAGCAAGTGAGTTGTCAACTGCAAATAAAGCATTATATTTATGAGATAAATCAGCAACTTGTTTTAAATCTATGATTTTTAAACCTGGATTTGTAGGACTTTCACAAAGAACTAAATCAATAGGATTAGTTGCTAAAATATGTTCTAACATTTCAAAATCTAAAAAGTTTGCAAAGTGAACAGTAATATTATATTTTTCTTTAAATATTTTTAATAATCTAAAAGTTCCACCATAACAATCAGCTTCCACTAAAATATGAGAGTTTGCTTTTAAAACAGTTTCAAATAATAAAGATACACAAGCAATTCCTGTGTGCGTACAAACACATCCAGCTCCACCTTCAACATGGGTAAATAGATTTTCTAAAACTTCTCTTGTTGGATTGTCACTTCTTGTGTAATCATAAATTTTATCACCAGTTTGTTTTTTTAAATCAAATGTCCCAGTGTTATAAATTGGAAAGTGAGAAGCGCCACTAATATCGTTAAAAGGTGCAAATTTTGCAATATGGCATAAAGATGTTTCTATTTGTTCACTCATAATAGTCCTAAATTTTTTTGGAATTGTATCTAAAATCATATTAAGCCTAAAATATTGTTTTTAATTTATTCTGAGATAAAAAATGATATAAGTATAATATTAAAAAAATTGGAGTTTATTATGAAAAAAACTATGCTATTAATTATATTAATAATTTTATTTCAAGGCTGTGCTACATGGTATGGTATTAAAAAAGACAGTAAAGATGCATGGGAAGTAACAAAGGAAACTACAGGTAAAGCCTATGACTCTACAAAAGAAGCTATTCATGAAGCAACAGATTAATAATAATATATAAAAATTAATTATTTATTAAATTACTAATTTAATACTTTTTTTCATCTGAATTATTATACAATTGTATATATATTATAACTAGTCGTAATTTAATATGGCTTAAAAATTGGAGAGAAGTTGAAAGTTAAACATAAGTTAGTGTATGGAATAGGTAGTATTCTGGGGATTTTTATTATTACATCATTGTTATCAATTTCAAATATTAGTGATGTAAAATCTATTAGTGAGCAAACATCAAATGAGTCTGTGCCAATGGCAATGATAGCTGCTGATACAAAATTTCAAAGTTGTCAAATGCAACAATTTTTAACAGATAGCTCTTTAACTCAGGATTTAGAAGTAATAAAAGAAGCTAAAGAAGCTTATGATAAATTTATCTCTAATATGGGTCATTTTGAAAAAATGTATAAAGCTGAAAATGATCAAGCTGCTTTAGAAAAAGTAAATAAAATGAAAGAAAAAGCAACAGCTCTTTTTGAAACTGGTAAAAAAATGGTTTCAAGTTATGGTCACAATAAAGAAGAGGGTGATCTTGTAATGGAAGAGTTAGATAAAAGTACTTTAGAACTTGCAACTTTAGTAGATGAGTTAAAAGAGACACAGGTAAATGAAGCTTTCTTAAACTCAAAACAAACTTTTGACAAATCAAATTCAACACTTTTTATTATTATCACAATGTCAATTATTGGAGTTCTTGTTGGGATTATAATTGGAATAATATTAGTTAGACAAATAGGAAATTCTTTAACAAATTTTGAAGATGGATTATTGTCATTTTTTGGATATTTAAATAAAGAAACAACAAAAGCAACACGTATAGATGACTCTTCAAAAGATGAATTTGGAGATATGGCAAAAGTCGTAAATCAAAATATTGAAAGAACTGAGAAATTAATAATTCAAGACCATGAACTTATTGAAGATGTAAAAAAAGTAGTAGTTGAAGTTAAAAATGGATTCTTAAATCATAGAATGGAAAAAACAACTCAGAATGAGAGTTTAGAAGAGTTGAAAAATTCATTTAATGATATGTTACAAAGTCTTCAATTAAGAGTTTGTACAAATATTAATGATATTAGTTATGCCTTAGAAAAATATGCAAAACTTGATTTTACACATAGAATAAAAGGTTGTAGTAGTCATGTAACAGTTGGTTTAAATAATCTAGCAGACATAATAAATGCAATGTTAGTAGAGAATAAATCAAATGGATTAACACTTGATGAGAGTTCAAATATTTTACTTGTAAATGTAGATAAATTAAATATAAGCTCAAATGAAGCAGCAGCATCTTTAGAAGAGACAGCAGCAGCCCTAGAAGAAATCACATCAAATATAAGAAATAATACGCAAAATATTCAAAAGATGGCAAGTTTTTCAAATAGTGTAACAAAATCTGCTCAAGATGGAGAAAAACTGGCAAATCAAACAACAGTTGCTATGGATGAGATAAATGTACAAGTAAATGCAATAACTGATGCAATTTCAATAATTGATCAAATAGCATTCCAAACAAATATACTTTCTCTAAATGCAGCCGTTGAAGCAGCAACAGCCGGAGAAGCAGGAAAAGGATTCGCAGTAGTTGCAGCAGAAGTAAGAAATCTAGCATCTCGTTCAGCAGAAGCCGCAAAAGAGATAAAAAGTATTGTAGAAAATGCAACAAAAAAAGCGAATCAAGGTAAAGATATTGCAAATCATATGATAAAGGGATATGTAGAATTAAATCAAAATATTACAAATACAATAAACCTAATTCAAGATATAGAGATGTCAAGTAAAGAACAGCTTAGCGGAATTGAGCAAATAAATGCTGCAGTAACACAACTAGATCAACAAACACAACAAAATGCAGCAGTAGCATCACAAACTCATAATGTGGCAGTAATAACAGATGAAATAGCAAAACTTGTTGTAAGTAATGCAAATGCTAAAGAGTTTATTGGAAAAGATGAAGTAAAAGCAAAAAGAAGTTTTGCAAAAAATAGTAGTTCTTCTTCTGATGTAAATACACACAAAGTATCACATAAAAAAACAGAAATAAAAGAGACTAAAATAGCTTCTAATAAATCTGACGATAATGAATGGGAAAGTTTTTAAACTTTCTCATCTCTCCTAATTTTTCATAAAACAACTCATACTCCTCAGATTATAATTATATTTTTATGTTATTATTTAGATACTATTAAATTTTGGATTGATTTATTATAAATGACTTTTAAAGGGTTAGATTATGAAAAAAATATTACTAATTTTAATCTCTATTTCAATTTTGCTATCTGCAAATACTAACAAAAAAATTACACTTCAACTAAATTGGTTAAATCAATTTCAATTCGCTGGATATTATATTGCTAAAGAAAAAGGCTTTTATAACGAAGTGGGCATAGATATTGATATTAAAGAGATTACTTCAAATATAAATTTAGTTGAAATGATAGAAACTAAAAAAGCAGATTTTGCGGTAGGTAGTTCTTCTTTATTGATTGATAAAATAAATGGTTCAGATGTTATTGCATTAGGATCAATTTTTCAAGAATCACCATTGATGCTTTTATTGAGAAAAGATTCAAATATAAATAGTGTAAAAGAGTTAAAAAACAAAAAGATTATGATAACTGATAATGCAGTGAACTCAGCATCAATATTAGCAATGTTAAGTGCAAATGGATTAAGAGAGACAGATTTTATAAGACAAAAACACTCTTTTAATATAGAAGATTTAATTAATGGGAATACTGATGCTATGGCATCATATATGTCAAATGAACCTATTTTGTTAAAAGATAGAAATATAGAGTATAAAATATTTCACCCTAAAGATTTTGGATTTGATTTTTACAATGATATTCTTTTTACATCATCTGAATTTATAAAAAATAATCCAAAACTTACAAAAGATTTTTATGATGCAACTATTAAAGGTTGGAAATATGCCTTTGAAAATATAGGAGAAACAGCTGAAATTATATTTAATAAATATAATACTCAAAATAAATTATTAATTCATCTAATAAAAGAGGGTGAAATTTTAAAAAAAATGGCTTATGCTAATGACGAAGATATTGGACATATTGATGAAGGAAAATTAGAAAATACTGTAAATATTTTTAAATTAGCTGGTTTAGTAAATAGTGATATGGATATAAATGCATTTATTTATGATGAAAATCCACATAAAACAATGACTTTTGAACTTACCCATCAAGAAGAGAAATTAATTTTTTTAATAATGGCTTTTTTATTTTTTGCTTTTTTACTTATAATTTATTTTCTAACAAAAAATCATCAAATTAAAGGTTTACTAAGAACAGTAATAAACACTACTGATGATTTGATTTTTTTTAAAGATTGTAAACTTAGATACCTTGGATGCAATAGAAACTTTGAAAGATTTATTGGGAAAAAAGAATCAGAAATTATAGGAAAAAATGATTTTGAACTTTTTGAAAAAGAATATGCTCAACATTTTCGTGAAAATGATTTATCAGTAATTAAAGCAAAAAGAATATTAATTAATGAAGAGTGGGTTATTTTTGAAGATAAAAAAATTCTTCTTCAAACAAAAATGATACCGCTTCAATATAAAAAAAATGACAAGCAAGGTGTTTTAGGTATAAGTAGAGACATAACTGAATTACATGAAATTCATGAAAAACTAAAAGAACAAGCTTATCATGATGAATTAACAAATATATTTAATAGAAAAGCTTTTAACGAAAGAATAAAAGAGAAATTTGATTTATACCAAAGATATAATAGTATTTTTTGTATAGCAATGTATGATATTGATAATTTCAAAAATATTAATGATACGTATGGTCATGATATTGGTGATAAAGTTTTGAGAGAGATGACAGAAGAAATAAAATTAAATATTAGAAAAACTGATTTATTATTTAGAATTGGAGGGGAAGAGTTTATTATAATTTTTTCTAAAACTTTAATCGATGAAGCTTTTGAAGTAGCTGAGAAAATTAGAACAAGTGTTTCTAATATGAATATAATTGACAATGAAAGAATCACAATAAGTATTGGTTTGAGTCAAGTAAAAGAAGATGATGATGCAGATTCTATTTATGAAAGAATTGATAAGCTGATGTATGAATCAAAACATAATGGTAAAAATCAAACTTCAAAAGATTAATTGTTTTTACTATTAATAATTTAATAAATAGTATAATTCCAATAAAAAAAGGATAACCATGAACAAGGTTGTAATAGAGCGAAAGAGTAGTGGAAAAGTTAATTTATATTGCCCTTTTACAAATGAAAAATTAGATAATGATAATGACTCTTTTGAAATATATGAAGGTGCAGGAAATTATTTATTTTCAATGTGTGAGGATTGTTTGTTTTGTGATATTGGAAATAATGATGAAATTGAAAAATTTTGGAATAATTCTGCAGAAGAAGCTATAGAAAAATTTGTTAAAAATTATCCTGACAAAAATATCTTAGTAATAGAACTTTCAACTGAAAATGATACTTATTTTTATGGATTTTTAAATGAAAAAAATCTAGAACTTAGTGCTCAAGAAATAGAAGCACGATTTATTAAATAATATAGTGTCACTTTTGATACTATATTATTTTATTTTCTTATAATTTTAACTCCTCTTTTATTCATATATACGACTATTTAATGGAAAGTTTCTAGTAAGTTTTATTTGTTGATTTTTTGTTTATATTTCATTAATTAATTATTTATTTTAATATTTATTTAATATTTTAAGTTGTAAACTTTTCTAATAACGGTACAAAAGGAGAAAGTTATGAAAGCTATAATTTATTCAAGTTTGATAGTGTCTTTAGTAGCCAGTGTAAATTTAAATGCGTTAACATTAAATGAGGCTTTAGATGATTCACTTACAACAAATCCTGTGGTTTTAGAACGACTTAAAAATTATGATAAAACTATTTATGATTTGAAAATTGCAAAATCAGAGTATGCCCCAACCTTAGATTTAATAAGTAAACTGGGTTATAAATATAATTATGATAGACCCCCTTCTACTGGTACGGCTTTTAGTAGAAATGGATATCACATGTATCAAAATTCTTTGGTTTTAACTCAAAATTTATTTAAAGGTTTTGGAACAAAATATAAAATAGAATATGAAGAAGCAAGAGTTATGGCAGCTGCTTATAACTATGTTGAAAAAACAAATGATATTGCTTTTAATGTTGTAAAAAATTATTTAAATGTCCTTAGATTTAAAGAATTACATACTTTAGAAAAAGAAAATATTTTATTAACACAAGATATTTTAAATAAAACTAAACAGTTAAGTGATGGTGGTTCAGGATTATTATCAGATGTTAAAAAGGTTGATTCAAGTTTACAATTAGCAGAATTTAATCTTTTGACTCAAGAAAATAATTTAATGGATGCAGAATTTAATTTAGGAAAAATATTAGGTAAAAAAGTTAACCAAGGTGAATTATCGCTTCCTACTTTTAACTCTAAATTACCAGCAACAATAGATGAAGCTACACTTCACTCTACTGAAAACAATCCATCAATGATAGTATCAGAATACAATATAAAAACATCAAAAGCTGCTTTAAGACAGAGTAAAAGTGTTTTCTCACCTACTGTAGATTTTGAGTTTGCTTATAACTTTGATAGAAATACTGGAGATACACCAGATCATAATAGAAATTACACTGCATTAGTTGTATTCAAACAAAATTTATATAGAGGTAATGCTGATATAAATAATGTTAATAAAAATAAATTAAATGTAATGCAAGAATATGAAGGTCAAAGAGAGATAAAAAGACAAATTGTTGAAGGTCTTCAATTATCATGGTCAGCTTATACTATGATAGAAAAACAATTAGTTTTTCTAAACTCTTATAAAGAACAAAGTAAAGCGACACTTGACTTATATAGAGCGGAATTTGAAGATGGTACAAGAACTTTAATAGATTTATTAACAGCGCAGGATGATTATATCTCTTCAAGAAGTAAAATTATCAATGCAAGGTATGATTTACTATTTGCAAAATATAGAGTTCTTGATGCTATGGGAGAGCTAGTAAATAGTTTGTTTTCAACAGATGCACAAAAATATTATTCACCGGTTAATGCTGGATTAGAAGGCGTAACAAATCCTGAGTCTCTACAATTAGGTGCAATGGATAGAGATAAAGATGGAATAGATGATAGTAAAGATTTATGTGACAATACACAAACTGGATTTAAAGTTGATATGTATGGTTGTAGTGAATCAAAAGTACAAGTTATTGAGAATGTACCTGTAACAAATTCAATAAAAAATTTAGAAAAAAATTCTAATATAAATTCACTTTTAGAGAAAGAGAATGGTTTTGTAATCAATTTAGCAACTTTTTCATCAAAAGCAGAAGTGGATAATTTTATAAAAAGTGCTAATTTATCTGATAATTCAATGGTTTTAGGCTATGTAACTCAAGAGCATAAAAGACAACTTTATAAAGTTGTTTCAAATGTTTATGAAGATAAAAAAAGTGCTTATGAAGCATTATCAAAAATGCCTGTAATTGTTAAGGGGAATAAACCTTACCTTGAAAATATAGAAACTGTAAAAAATTTTTATAAAAATTATAATTAAAAAAGTGTAACTTTTTTTGCTGGGGAGAAAATGAAAGAGTTTGAAAACGAAGAAGGTTTTAATTCCTTACTTGATAGTCTTGTAACTTATACAAAGTTTTATTATAAACCTTATAGTAAAGCATCATTAGTATTTGGACTCCCCATTGAAAAAGGGATAGAAAACCCTCAATTATTCTCAGTTTCTAGCTCTAAAGGTCTGTTTTCACGAGCAGCTAATAGAGCAGGTTTAAAAACAAAATTTGTAAAAAGAGATATAAAAGATTTTTCAAATCTTCAACTTCCCGTAATTCTTTTATTGTCAAATTCAAATTCTTGTTTATTAGATTCTTTTTCTAATGACAGGAAAAAGGTAAAAATTATTTCTGAGCTTTCAGGTGATATTGTTGAACAATGGCATGACATAGAAACTATTGAAAATGAGTATTTAGGTTATGCCATATTAATTAAAAAAAGTTTTAATTATAAAGATAGTGAGTTTGACAGAAATTTACATCTTGACCACAAACATTGGTTTTGGAGCACATTGAAATATTCAAGAAGTATATATGTGGATGTTATTTTTGCATCTATTCTTGTAAATCTTTTTGTTTTGGCAACTCCTTTATTTACTATGAATGTTTATGATAGGGTAATACCAAATAATGCAATTGAAACACTGTGGTTTTTTGCTGGTGGTATTTTTTTAGTTTATACTTTGGATATTTTTTTAAAATTAATACGAAGTTATTTTTTAGAAATTGCTGCAAAAAAAAGTGATGTAATTATGTCTTCACTTATTTTTGAAAAAATATTAGGTTTAAAACTTGAGCAAATACCAAAACCAATTGGTGCTTTTGCGAATAATTTAAAAAATTTTGACATGATTCGTGCTTTTCTTACCAATGCTACATTAATTGCGTTTATTGATTTACCTTTTACAATAATTTTTATGGTTGTAATTTATTATATTGGTGGAGTAATAGTTTTAATTCCTTTATTAGTCTCTTTAATTATTTTAATCACTGCAATAATATTAAGAGAACCAATTCAAACAAATATAAAAAAGATAAGTGAAATATCTTCAAAAAAGAATTCTATATTAATAGAAGTTTTAAATAATCTTGAGACTTTAAAAAGTTTAGGAACTTCAAGTAATATTCAATGGGATTGGGAAGAAAATAGTGGAAAAATAGCAAAAGATGGTTTATATTCAAGAATGTTAGCTGCTTTTATTCCATTTTTTTCTTCATTATTAATTCAATTAAACACTGTAGGTATTGTTGTAGCCGGAGTTTATTTAATACAAGATTTTGAATTAACAATGGGTGGATTAATTGCTATTGTTATTCTGAGTTCAAGAGCCGTTGCCCCAATGGGACAAGCAGCAGGACTAATAACAAATTACGAAGATGCTGCAAATTCATATAGATTATTAAATGATATTATGAATAGACCAGTTGAGCGACCTAAAGAAAAAAACTTTGTTTCTTATCATGATTTTAAAGGAAAAATTGAATTTAGAAATGTATCTTTTACTTATCCAAATACAGATGTTGAGATATTAAAAAATGTATCTTTTGTAATAAATCCTGGGGAGCATGTGGCAATTTTAGGAAGAATTGGTTCTGGGAAAAGTACAATTTTGAAATTAATTTTAAAATTATATGAACCTACAGAGGGATCTATATTAATAGATGATGTAGATCTGTCTCAAATTGATCCAGCAAACTTAAGAAAAAACATAGGATATGTCTCTCAACATGTCTCTTTATTTCATGGAACATTAAAAGATAATATTGTTTTTAGGGCATCATTTGTAAATGATGAAAAGATGATAAACGCTGCAAAAATTGCATGCGTTGATAGATTTGCAAATGCTCATCCTAGAGGATATGAAATGTTAATTGGAGAAAATGGAGAAGGATTATCTGGTGGACAAGCTCAATCAGTAGGAATTGCAAGAGCTTTTTTATTTAATTATCCTATCGTACTTTTAGATGAACCTTTAAATTCTATGGATAGACAAACAGAACATAATGTTTTAAATAATTTAAAATTAAACCTTCCAAATAAAACTATGTTTTTAGTTACTCAAAAAATGTCACTTTTAGAAATTGCTGATAGGGTTATTGTTTTAAATAATCACTCTGTATACATTAATGGACCTAAAGATGAGGTAATAAAAACTTTATCACAAGGAGGTAGTTACACTGATGAATAAATATAACTATAGCCGAGACGATTATGAATTTATGAATAGTATTGGTTCTGCTATTCTTGAACAAAGTCCCAAAAAATTTAGATTAATTCTTTGGTTTTGGATAGTTACTGTAATTGCATTAATTACATGGTCATACTTTGCAAAGATTGATGAAATAGTAAGAGGTGAGGGAAAAGTAATTGCCCAAAGTCAAAATAAAATGGTTCAAAACCTTGAAGGTGGAATTATTGAAGAGATTTTAGTAAAAGAGGGTGATATTGTAAAAAAAGATCAGATTCTTATTAGGATAGATAATCAAAAATCAATTGCTGATTATGAATCAACTAAATTAAAAGCTTTAGAATTAAATGCAAAAATTATGAGATTAAAAGCTGAAATAAATGATGAAGATTTTAATATTGATGATAATGAAAATAAAGATTTACAACAATACTTAAATTTAGAAAAAAGTTTGTATGACATCAATAAAAATAAATTAGAAAATGAAACAATAGTATTAAAAGAACAATTAATACAAAAAGAAAATGACTTATCATCAGCAAATAGTAGTCTTAATTATTTATCAAGTGAATTTTCATTAATTCAAGAAGAGTTAAGAATAGCTGCACCACTTGTTGAAAAAAAAGTTAGATCAAATACAGACTTTTTAAAATTAAAAAGAGAGGCTAATAATATAGGAAAAGAGTTATCAGGTGTTAGAATCTCAATTAATAAAATCAAATCTTCAGTTGAAGAAGCTAAAAATAAACTTCATGATGTAAAAGATGAATTTAAACAATTAGCACAAGAAGAACTAAATAAATCTACGGGTGAAATTGAAAGAATAAACGCAAGTATTTACAGTTTAAAAGATAAGGTAAAAAGAACTAATGTATATTCACCAGACGATGGTATTATACAAAAAATATTTTTTAATACAATAGGTGGAGTTATAAAGCCAGGAGATAATCTTGTTGAAGTTGTACCTACAGGAGAAACATTATTAATTGAAACAAAAATTAAACCTTCTGATATTGCTTTTATATATTATAATCAAGATGCAAAAGTAAAATTTACTGCTTATGATTACGCAATTTATGGTGGATTAAATGGTAAAGTTATAAAAATAAGTGCAGATACTGAAACAGATGAAGATAAAAAGAGTTTTTATAAATTACAAATCCAAGCATCAAATAATCATCTTGAAAAAAATGGAAAAGAATTTCCTATTATTCCAGGTATGGTTGTTAATGTAGATATTCTAACGGGAAAAAAATCAATATTGGATTATATTTTAAAACCAATATTAAGAGCTAAACAATATACATTCACGGAGAAGTAACATGAAAATTATAGTTTATAGCAAAGATTTGAATCTAATAGATAGATATAAAAAATTGTTGAATTCTTATTCATTCATTGTTATAAGTGAGTATGAAAACTTATATTTTGAGGCTAAAAAAGAGTCTGTAATAATTATAATGAATATTGAAGAGTGTGAAGATGATTTTTCATTATTGAGTTCTTTAATTGAACAAAATGCTTATTTAATGATTTTAGATTCAACACCTAATTATGAAAAAGGTAAACAGTTAATCTTTTTGGGAATAAAGTGTTATGGAAATCTAATGATGGATGATATTCATTTAAAAGAAGCTATAAGTAGTGTCTCTGATGGGAATGTTTGGTTATATCCTGAGTTTATAAATGAAACTGTACAAAGAATGAGATATGAAGCAAATCCTAATGCAATAGATGAAAAATTGAAATCTTTATCAAATAGAGAAAAAGAAGTTGCCATGTTAGTTCTGAAAAAATTATCATATCTTGAAATTTCAGAACAATTAGATATTACAATAAGAACTGTAAAAGCACATACAAAAAATATATATGAAAAATTTAATGTATCAAATAGACTAGCCTTTTTACTTTTGTTCAATCACTAAATAGTTTAAAAATTTACACCCAAGTACAATAGATTTTACTTAAGGATTAGTTATATACTGATATTAAGATAAAAACTAGGAGTACACAATGGCACAAGTAATCGGA
>JAQTXA010000002.1 GCA_028689025.1 Aliarcobacter sp. | reverse complement strand
TATTCTATCTATCTAACAGTTAGTTCCTTTTTTATTCTTTTAGCTTGCATAGCTCCAACGGTAGAGCAATTCCATGGTAAGGAAGAGGTTATCGGTTCAAGTCCGTTTGCGAGCTTTCCAGCCCCTTGCTCTATATGCTTATATTTTATTGTATCCTTATTCTCGGTTGCTTCTTTCCTTTTATCTACTTTTTCTGTATAATCCTACTTTAAAAAATATAATAGGAATTCAAATTGATAGAGCAGCCAAATAATCCATTGCATGGTATTAAATTAGAAATGATACTAAATTCATTAGTTGAGCATTTTGGATGGGATGAGTTATCTAATCGTATTAATATAAGATGTTTTTATAGTGACCCATCAATAAAATCTAGTTTAACTTTTCTTAGAAAAACACCATGGGCTAGGAAAAAAGTCGAAGATTTATACTTATCAATACTTAAATAAAATTCACTATATGCATATCTAATCATTATTACACTATTATTCTTTTTTATAATAATATAGGATTTTAAATGATAAGAAAAATAGATACGAATAGTGAAGAATTTATAAATGAATTAGAGTTAACAAAGAAATTTACTGATGATGTGATTTCTAAGCATAATTTAGTTTATAACCCAGATTCTGAAGTGAATGAATCAATTCAAATGGGACTTACAAGAAATCAAATGATTTATGGTAAAAAGTTTTGTCCATGTTTTATGGTAATTGGACAAACTGCTCAAGAACAAGAATCAACTGAAAATAGACTTTGCCCATGTACTCCTGCACTAACAAATGAGATACCAACTAAAGGTTCATGTCACTGTGGAATTTTTTGCACGGAAGAAAAAGCTTTAGAAATTTCTAAAGATAATAATTTACATGATGCCGTTGCTACTCATTCAAGAGGATTAACAAAAGAAGAGTGTGAAAAATTATTAGTAAAAGTAGAGATTAATTCTATTGAATTAGAATCTTTATTAGAAGCTAGGGATTTAGGTTTTGTTGAATTTAATTTAGTAGATACAAGAGAGTGGATGGAATGGGTTTCAAATAGAATTAAAGGAACAGATTATTTAATTCCAACTACATCATTTTATGATGCCTTAGAGCCAATTATGAGTAAAAAAAAGACGCCAGTTGTAGTTTATTGTTTAAGTGGTAGCAGAAGTGCTTATTGTCAACGAATAATGAAAGATTTAGGATTTAAATCTGTTGCCAACTTAGATTATGGAATTTCATCTTATGGTGGAGCTAAAGAGAGTGGTGATAAATAGTTTTAATGTATCCTTTATTTAGGATACATTATCTTTAAAATCTTCGCTATATTTTTTTAATAGTAGCATTATAGATATAAAAAATGTTACCATCGCTGGACCAATTATCATCCCCCAAAAACCAAATGTAGAAAGCCCTGCAACAATAGAAAAGAAAATTAAAAGTTCATTTATTGTTGTAGGTGTTTTTACAACTTTTTTATTTATGTATTTTATTATCATTGGTTTTATAAATGTATCTGCAATTACGGTAATCATTAAAACAGAGTAAACAGCAATTATTATTGCATTTGTTAATGATGTTGTTGATTCATAAACAGCAATAGGAATCCACATAATAACTCCTCCCACAACTGGAATTAATGATGCAAATCCATATAATACTCCCCACAATAATCCATCATAACCAAAGAATGTTAAAAAGAAACCAAATAAAAAACCTTCAAATATTGCTGTCACTAATATAGAATATAAAACAACAGTCATAACATTTGATGATTCATAAAATAAAACAATAGAATCTTCTTTTTTTATTGGTAATAAATTTTTTATAAATAAAACTATTGATGAAGAATATAATGTAAAGAAAAAGAAAAATATTAATATCATTACAATATCTATCATGAATTTTGCAGAATTTTTCCCTAAATAAGCACCTAGTGAGAACATGTTTTCAGCGATTTTCCCGACATCTATTTTACTAATTACATTATCTACTAAATCTTTTAAATATGTTAAGTTCGATGAAAAATTTTGTATATAAGTTTTCATTCCATCTAATGTATTTATTAGTGATTCTTGATTCACATGATTAAAGAAATTTGCAAATGAAAAAATACAATATAATATTGGAACAAAAAATATTGATGCTAAGCCTATTGTCATTATAGAACTGGCAATAATTCTACTTTTTAACTTTCTTTCTAATAAGTGGGTAAAGGAATTTGTGGCAACTGCTAATAAAATAGAGACACTAATTGCTTTAATAAATGGATTAAAAAGTTCTATAATAAAAAAAATCATCACAATTGCAATTGCAATTAAGAAATAGGCTGGTTTCAAAATAGTTTACCTTGTTGTAAATCATCATCTAATTTTTCACTGTTTGGATAAGATAATCTAAACATTTCATATGTTTTCAATGAAGCAATTCTTCCTCTTGCTGTTCTTTCAATATAACCATTTGCAAGTAAGTAAGGTTCAATTGCATCTTCAATTGTTCCCTCATCTTCACTAAGAGCTGCTGCCATTGTAGAAAGTCCCATTGGTTTTCCTCTATTTGAAACAAGTAATTCAAGAAGATTTATATCCATTTCATCAAAACCACTTTCATTTACACCTAATTCATCTAATGCATATTTACATCTTGATAGATGAATCAAATTTTCATTTTCAACTTCAGCAAAATCTCTAACTCTTTTTAGAAGTCTAAGTGCAACCCTTGGCGTTCCTCTACTTCTTCTTGAAATTTCAAATGCTGCATCATTTTCACAAGATTTTGATAATTTAACTGCTGCTTTTTGAATAATTTTGGATAATTCATCTTGATTATAAAACTGCATTCTAAAATGCATTCCAAATCTCTCTCTTAAAGGATTAGATAACATTCCCGCTCTTGTTGTTGCTCCAATTAAAGTAAATCTTGGTAAATCAATTTTTACAGTTTGAGCAGCAGGTCCAGAGCCAATAATAATATCTAATCTATAATCTTCCATTGCAGGATATAAAATCTCTTCAACTGTTGGAGAGAGTCTATGTATTTCATCAATAAATAGAATATCACCCTCTTCAAGATTTGTTAAAATTGCAGCTAAATCACCACTTTTTTCAATCATAGGTCCAGCAGTTACTTTGATATTTGTATTCATTTCATTTGAGATAAGATATGAAAGTGTAGTTTTACCAAGTCCTGGAGGTCCATAAAAAAGTATATGATCTAAGGCTTCTTTTCTTTTTTTACTAGCTTCAATAAATACTTTAAGATTTTTTTTGATTTTTTCTTGACCAATATAATCATCCCAATTTGATGGTCTTAAACTTATTTCTGTGTTATCTTCTTCAAAAGATACTGACTCAACTTCTACTAATCTTTCCATTTATATTAATACTCTTCTTCACGTGAAGGAAATGAAGAATCTTGAACATCATTTCTATATTGATTAACTGCATCTTTTACTAATGAAGCACCATCTAGATAGTGTCTTACAAATTTTGGTTTGAACTCTTCAAAGAAACCTAACATATCTGACCAAACTAAAACTTGTCCGTCAGTTACATTTCCCGCACCAATTCCAATTATTGGAATATTTACAGCTTCAGTTATTTTTTTTGCAACATTACTCATTACACCCTCCACAACAATTGCAAAGGCTCCTGCTTTTTCAACTGCAATTGCATCTTCAATTAGTTGTTTCTCATCTTGTGGTGTTTTCCCTCTAACTTTGTATCCACCTTCGCTTCGAACATATTGAGGCATCAATCCAATATGTCCCATTACAGCAATAGAATTTGATGTTAAATGTTTTATAATATCTGCTTTATCTGCTCCACCTTCAATTTTAACAGCAGAAGCTTTTGTAAGTCTATAAACTTCAATACAACTTTTTAAAGCTTCATCTTTATTTATGTAAGTACCAAATGGCATGTCTGTGATAACAAAAGCTTTTGGAGCTCCTGTACAAACAGCATTTGTATGGTAAATCATTTGCTCAAGTGTTGCAGATAATGTATCTGGTTTACCTGCAAAACTCATATTTAAACTATCACCTACAAGAATCATGTCAGCTATCTCTTCAAATAGTTTTGCAAAAAGTGCATCATAAGCTGTAATTACTGTTAGTTTTTTATTATTTTTAGAATTTTTAATTTTTGTTATGTTCATTTTCTCAAAATCATTTTTTATAATACTCATATTTAATTTTCCTATAATTTATTAATATTTACATTGATTATATCAAATTATTACTTTTTTAAATTAAGAATTTATATATTTGGAATAAAAACTCTCTATTTAAAGAATAATCAAATTCCTCTTCTGTTAAAATGAATTATATAAAACTCATCCAAACTAATAAAAAGTATTCTTATGAACAATGGAACAAATATTCAAAAACATCTCGCAGAGCAAACTATTATGTTTGCAAGTATTACAAAATGGATTATCTTATCATCATTAATTGGTGCTCTAATTGGAGTTGTAGTATCTTTATTTTTAAAACTTTTAGAGTATTGTGAAAAATCAAGGGGTTTATTGCCTTTTGATTATTATTATACACTTCCTTTTGCATTGGCAATTACTGTATTTATTGTAAAGAAATTTGCACCAAGTGCGCAAGGGCATGGGACTGAAAAAGTTATTGAAGCAATTCACAAAAATTCTGGAAAAATAAATTTGAGTGTTGTTCCTACAAAACTTTTTGCAACTGTTTTAACAATATTTGCGGGAGGTTCTGTTGGTAAAGAGGGGCCTGGTGCTCAAATTGGAGCTTCTTTAGCTTCATTTATTGCTATGAAACTAAGATTTTCAAATAGAGATAGAAAGAAGATTGTTATTTGTGGAATTAGTGCAGGATTTGCTTCTGTTTTTGGAACACCACTTGCTGGAGCAATTTTTGGAGTTGAAATATTAATCGTTGGTGGGTTAATGTATGATATTTTATTACCATCAATAGTTGCTGGATTTTCTGCTTTCTTTGTTGCAAAAATGTTTGGAATTAATTATACATATTTTTATATTGCATTCTTTTCTAATTTTGATTTTAATTATGTGCTAATATCTAAAGTAATTTTAGGTGGAATATTTTTTGGATTAGTTGCAGATTTTATAATTACAACTTTGGGTGGATTACATAAGTATATTGGAATGATAAAAATAAATTATATTTTAAAAGCATTTCTTGGTGGAATAATTATTGTTATACTTACTTTAATTGTAGGTGACGAATATTTAGGTTTAGGTTTTCATACCATAAAAGATGCTTTGTCCTCAGATGCGATGATTCATGAAAATATCCCTTGGTATACTTTTATTTTAAAAACAATTTTTACCTCTTTAACTCTTGCTTTTGGTGGAAGTGGAGGGGTAATTACACCAATATTTTATGTGGGTGCAACAAGTGGAAACTTTTTTGGATACATAGTTGATGGATATATTCCACTGTTTGCAGCTCTTGGTTTTGTAAGTGTATTAGCAGGAACAACAAGTGCTCCCATCGCAGCTATGATAATGTCTGTGGAATTATTTGGCATGGATGTTGGGCATTATGCAGCTATTTCGATAATAATTGCTTTCTTAATGACTGGGCATAGGAGCGTTTTCCCTTCTCAAGTTTTATCTATGAAAAAATCTGAAGCTATAAATTTTAAATTAGGTAATGAGATAGAAAACACTGAAACTACATACACTACAAGATTTTTTATTAATATTCAAAGAATTATTAGACTAATAATTAAAAAAAATAAAAAAGATATAAATAATGATACAAAGTTATAATTAATAGTTTAAAAGTAGATTTTAGATAGAATAATTCAAAATTAAAGATAGGATAACTGTTTTGAAAAAATTAGTAGGCTATATTACATCATCACTTCCTAATAACAATTTTACAATTGATTTAGCATATAGTATGAAAGAAGCAGGAGTTGATACTTTAGAATTAGGTATTCCTTTTTCTGATCCAGTTGCAGATGGACCCGTTATTGAAAAAGCGAATTTAATAGCTTTAAATAATGGTTTTAAATTGAAAGATTTATTTGAAGTTTCTTCAAAAATTGCTAAAGATATTGATACTTTATGGATGGGATACATGAATCCTTTTTATCATTATGGAATGGAAAAAATACTTCAAAAAGCTGATGAATATAATATTCAAGGTACGATTATTCCAGATCTTCCTTTTGAAATGGCACAAACATTCGAGCCATTATTTGCAAAATACAATAAAGCAAATATCTCTTTTGTTGCACCAACGGATAGCGAAGAGAGAATTAAAACTATAATATCAAATTCAAAAAAATTCATTTATATGGTTGCCTATGCAGGAATTACAGGAAGTGGTCAAAAAGAGGATTTATCTTTAGTAATTGAAAATGTAAGAAAATACTCAAACACACCTTTATATATAGGTTTTGGTGTAGATGAAAAAAGTTGTAAAGAGAAAATTATTGGTGTTGATGGTGTTATTGTTGGAAGTGCATTTGTAAAACATATTATTGATGATAGTTTATCAAATGATGAAAAAATTAAAAGAATCTCTGCAATAGCTAAAGAGATAAAAGAAAAAATAAACGAATAATTATGCAAATACAAAACCCAGATATTGAATTTTTAGAAGAGAATAGGAATTGTTCTTATTTTGAAGATAAGATATCTGATATTAGATATAAATATATTTATGCTTGTTCAGCTTCTACTTATCAAAATATGTTGGAAAGAGGTTGGAGAAGATTTGGACGAATGCATTTTGTTCCAGAATGTAAATTTTGTAACAAATGTGTTTCAATGAGAATTGATGTGGCTAATTATAAATTCTCTAAATCTGAAAAAAGAGTAATTGCAAAAAACAAAGATACGAAACTTTATATCAGGCCACCATCGATTACAATGGAACATTTGAATCTTTATGATAAATATCATAAATTTATGAATGATAAAAAAGATTGGCCATATACTCCAATTGAACCAGAGGATTATTTAAAATCTTATGTTGAAGCTAAAGAAGAGTTTGCAAAAGAGTTTTTATATGTTAAAGATGACAAATTAATTGGTGTTGCACTAGTTGATATTTTGCCAAAATCAATCTCTGCAATTTATTGTTATTATGACCACTCTTATGCTGATTTATCTATTGGAAAATTTTCTATATTAGCTCAGATAAAAATTGCAAAAGAGTTAAATATTCCTTATATTTATTTAGGATATTGGATTAAAGATCATTTCTCAATGGGATATAAAGAGGCATATACTCCTTTTGAAGTATTAGAAAATAGACCTAATATTAATGAAGAAGCACTTTGGAAAAAAAATGAAATATAACACTATGGTTATTTTAAGTGCAATAATTTGTGCTATAATCTCGATGCTTATAAGTTATTATTTAGTGTTATTTACATTAGGTAATGATAGTGGTTTTTTTAAAATCGCTCAGTTTATATTGGCAATAGTATCAATAACAACATTTTATGCACCTATAAAATATATTTTAATGAAATATATGAATATTGAAGAAGAAAGAGAGGAAAATGATTAAGAATATAGTTTCTTTTTTATTACTTATTAATGTACTATTTGCAGAAGATAATCTGCCAATTAACCAAGAAATGACACAAAATATTCCTTACGATCCGAATGTTGATTGTTTAATTTTAGAAGATGAAAATTCTATTATATGTAAATTTGAAATAATTAGAGATGATAAAGAACAACAAATAATTATTAATTGGATTAGCCCAACAGGTGAAATTTCAAGAACAAGAGAGATGATTATACCAGCAGGTGATAGTTCAGCTTATGATTATCGATATATTGATGGTAGGGAAAATGGAAAATGGAATTTTAAAATAATTTATCGGGAAAATGAGTATGTTTCTCAATTTGAATTGAAGTAAATCTTCAGTTCGAATAAAATAAGTAGAAGTATTTTTTTAGTTATGCAAGAAACAAAACCCTATAAATAGAGCTTTGCTTTTACAAATCAAAGATCTTATAATCTTGATTCGTATCTTCTTATAAATACATTTTTTCAAGTTTCTTAAAGTTAAATCAAACTCTCTCAAAAGCCTTTACAATCGAATTTCTTTATTATATAATAAACTCAAAGTTAAATCAATTAAAACCAATTTATAACTTATATGGTTAGAAATAGGTTAGAAATATAAAAGGCTATTTATGATTAAAACAAAAAAAACAGGTGTTTATTTCAATGAGTTAGAAAATGGAGATAAAGTCTATTATTTTAATTATAAAGATAAGAATGATAATAATAAATTAAAGTGGGTAAAAGTTGGTAAATATTCAGAGGGATTTAGAGAAATAAATGCAGTTACTCTAAGAAACGAACAAATATCAAAAATGAATCACGGGGAAGATATTACAGTAATAGCAAATAAGAAAAAAGTAAATATTACAACTTATGATGATTTAGCACAAATTTATTTTAAAGATAAAAATGTAGATAAATACAGAATCAATAAATATAATCTTCATATTAAGCCTTTATTAGGAAATAAAGATATTAATTTAATTACAAAAGATATGATAAAAAAGATTTTAGATGATGTAATTGCAAAAGGTAGAGAGAATCAAACAGTAAATACAATTAGAGAGCTTACAGGTGCAATCTTTAATCATAATATAAAAGAACACAGTTTACAGCTTATTAACCCTTGTAATGGAGTTAAAAGGTTAAAAGTTGATAATGATAGAGAGAGATATTTATCAACAGATGAGATAAAACAACTAAAAGAGCATTTTAAAGATAATTTCTTATTATCACTATTTATTGATTTATCACTTCAAACAGGTGGAAGATTTGAAACAATCCTATTAGTGCAAAAAAAAGATATTAACTTAAATGATGGAACTATTACACTTTACAATACTAAAACTAAAACAACCTACACAGGATTTTTACAAGATGATTTAATAGAAGTTTTAAAAGAGTATCTATTAAAATTAAAAGCAAATGATTATCTTATAAGCTATGAAAATCAACACGATGTAAAACTGAATCAAAGCCCTATCAAAAACAGAATACAACCTATTTTAAATAAATTGTTTAATAGTGGATTATCAACAGATGATAGAAAAAACAGGGTAGTAATTCACACATTTAGACATACATTCGCTTCACATCTTGCAATTAATGGAATACCTATTTTTACAATCCAAAAACTAATGAATCATAAGAAGATAGAACAGACTTTACGATATGCAAAATTAAGCCCCGAAAATGGAAGAAATGCAATACAGGGGCTTTACAAATGAAAGACTATTATGATTACTATATAAACTATTTTAAAGAATATGAAGAAAATATGGAAGATAAAGTTTTTTTTAGGGAAGAGATTAATTATATTTTGAACTATATCTATGAAGAAATAGAATATTCAAAAAAATATATTAGATTTAAAGATAATGGGATAGAGTCAAATTTTGATAATGACTTAAACTCTTTTATTTCAAATACTAATAAGTACAAGGAAGCTTTTATAGGAAAAGACATACAGATTAAATACCCTCAAAGGTTAAGTTCAATTTTCGCATATCAATATAACTATTTGAGAAATGAATTTAAAATAAAGGAAAAAGATATAAATACTATTTTTGAAGATATTAGAGAAGAAATCTTTTCAATAAAAAAAGCTCCATCTTTAGTAAAAGAACAAAAGAAGATAGATATTAGCGTAATCAATTATATGGAAAGATTTTTAACTGAATTAAGAAATGAATATCCTACATTAACTGATGATGAAATTTTAAATAAAGTTTTTACTAAAAAATCTAAATAATCCAAACCTCAATATTTGAGGTTAAATCCCAAGAAAAAAAAATCAAAATCAAATATATTTACATCATAACAAGTTGAGAAATCTTGCAAGAACTTAACTCAACTTTGTTTGTATTGTAAAAATTTATTCAATTACATACAGCCACCCTTTGGCTAAGGGCTTATATCTGAAAGGATAGAAAAGGCAAATAATGAAATCTTTAACAGATGAACAAAAAGAACTTTATAGTTTATTGTTTAAAGAATATAAAAAAGCACAGTTAAGCCAAAAAGAGGCTTCAAAAATTTTGGGTGTTTCAATCGCTACGCTATACAGATTAAGGGCTTCAGGTATTGGACCATCTTATAAAAAATTAGATAGTGCAGGAAAAAATGGAACAATAGTTTATCCTTTACAGTCTATTATTAAATATTTAACTGAATTAAATGTTAAAACGGCTTAGGGAGTTACAAATGGATAACTTCTTAAGAAATCAACTTTATAGATGGACTTATGAGAAAATAAAATCTAATCCTAAAAAATTTGGAGGGGATTTTTCAAACTCTTTGATTATGTATGAGTATTTAAAAGAGTTTTATAGTGATTTTTCAGTTTGTGAGTTAGAGCCTCAATCAATGAGTATATTATCAACAGTATCAAGGATTAAAAATAAGCTATTAGAAAAAAATCCTCACTTTGATTTTAGGGTTAAATATAAGAGTAAAAAGAGGGTTTAAGCTTCAAAAAAACACCCCTTATTAAGTAATATCAAGTTAAGGCAAGATATTAACCTTATATTTAAACAAAACAGCATAAAGCCCTTATATAGTGGGGCTTATGTTGATATTCAATTAATACTTTAAGAATAGGAGTTCTTAATATGAGAGTAATTATACAATGAATGTACTTCAAGAATTAGAAAACTTTATCAATGAATTTAATTCAAATAATGATGAAGATTTTGCAATAGATACTATTAGGATTGATTTTTCTAAACAGCATAAAAAAGAAAATTTGGAACAGTTAGGAAAATGGAAAAAGGTAAATAAGAATGATAAAAAGATAATGGTTACACTCAAAAAGAGATTAACATTTGATGAAGTTACAAGCGCTTATCAATTAGAAAATTATAATATCTACTATTACAACAGTAACAAGGATAAACCAAAATACAGAATTGCTACAATGGTAATCTTTGGAATGATGCAATATCATAAAGCCCCTCCACCTCAAAACATTATAATCAAAATAATATCCATACTTAAAAATATTTCTAATATTGATTTATGTTTTGATATGAAGAAAAAGCCAAACATAGAACTATTAAAAAATCATTTCTATTTAAAAAGATATTTTGATAAAGACATAAAAGCTTATACAGATACTTATTATATCAATGATACAAATATTTTAATGATAGATAAAATCACGATATACAATAAGGCTATTAAAAACAATTTAGAGGGTATCTTATACAGAATTGAAGCAACTTTTTCTATTCCTAATATAAAATACTTAGCTTTACCACTTCACGAATTTAAACAAATTATAGATTTAGCAAAAGGGCATTAAATGACTAAGCAACAAGTAGAACAGAAAATAAAAAAGATATTGGAAAAAGATAAAAGATTTATTGGTGCAATTATTGGAATTAAATTTAAGCAAAAAAACAAAAAGAGTCATAAAAGAGTCATTTGATTGTTATAATGATTAGAAAAACTTTAACAAAAAGGAATTATTATGTTAATAAATTATAAATTTAATAAAACAGCAGTGAAAATTTTATTAGGGAGTTTTATTATAGGAAATACTTTGTTAAATGCAAATACTTCAAATGACTTTACTCTATCAGAAAATGAACAAAAAGTTTATGGAAATATGATTAATGAGGATTTGAAAGCATTAATAAATTCAGGAAAAACAATATTTTCAAAGATAATTAATTTTACAGTTGTGAGTGCAGATACAATACAAAAAGATTATGAAAAAAATGAAATTTTTGCAGATGAAAAATATAAAAATAAAATATTAATTGTAGATGGAAAAATAAAAAGTATAAATAAAGATATGTTTAACAATGCTTATTTATCATTATATGGAGGTAAAAATCAATTTATAAATCCTCAAGCTCAATTTAAAAATGGTCATATAAGTTGGCTTTCAAAATTATCATCAAATCAAAAAGTTAAAATTGTTTGTTATTCAAGTAGAATGATAGGGGGAATGGCTTATTTAAAAGATTGTATTCCTTCTGATGTATGGATTGATGATACAACAAAAGAAATAATTGATAATAGTGAGAAATTATCAAAAAATGAAAATCTAAATATAAAAAAAATGATTGATTTTGTTAAATTAGTTACTCAAAAACTTCCTGAAAAAAGTAGTTGTTTTAAAGATAGTTCAAACTCTTCTTGTATAAAAGAAATTGAAAAAATATTTTCAAGTATGAAAAAATAAATACTATTAATCAATTTTAGATGAGGTATCAAATGAAAAAATTATCACAACTACAATATGAAGTTATATTCCTTTACTCAAAAGGATTAACATTTAAAGAAATTGATACAGTACTTACAACAGCTTCAAGAGGTGTTTATTCTCAAGTAGTAGCAAAAGATAAATCAAGAGTTACAAGAGCTAAAATATCAAGAAAAACCAATTTAAAAAACTATAAAGAAGAACTAAAAAAATATCTTGATATAGTAAAAGAGAATAACAAACATTTTAAAAATTCTACTCAATGGATAAAAGAAAAATATACTATAAAAATTGAAATGGCAAAAGATAGATTTAGAAAAAAGTATATAATTGATTCTCTTGATAAATCATATAAAAGTTATAGTAAATATAAATTAACATTTCTAAAAAATCATCTTGAAAAAGTAGCATAAAGTTTTAGGAATAAAAATTCAACAAAACCGAACAGTAAAATTAATTATTTGTATATCAATTTAAGTTTATTTAATTTAGATACTATAAAATAGTTAATTAATAGCTATAAAATAAGTATTTATAAATAAAATCTTATTAAAAACCGAACAGCTTTTTATAATTTAGGGAATGAAAATGCAACAGTAAAATAAACATTTTTCAACAGTTAAAAATTGATAAATTTGATGATTTTTGATGAGTGGTTATAAATAGGTTAGAAATGAGTTTTAAAAACAAAGCTTAAACAAGGGCATAAGCCCCTATTTATCGAACTTATCAAAATATTATAATCTTGATTCGTATCTTCTTAACATGTATAATCTTTTTAACATTTTCTTTCTAGCAGATATTTTTTGTTTTTTTCTAATTTCTGTATTTGGTTCAAAATATCTTCTAGCTCTAGTTTCTGTAACAATAAGATTTCTATCACATTGTTTTTTAAATCTTCTATAAGCTTCGTCGAAAGATTCGCTATCTTTAACTTTTATGCCTGGCACTAAAATCACCCACTTTCTTTTTAAAATTTTAGGGGTGGATTATATTTAAAGTTTACTTAATCCTTATTTAACTTTAACAAATATTAGAATATAATTGATTTTTAATACAAAGGAATATTTTGAATTTAACACACTTAGATGATAATAATAGACCTAAAATGGTTGATGTTTCTGATAAATATGAAACTAGAAGAGTTGCTATTGCATCTGGCGAAATTACAATGAGTGATGAAGCATTTGAAGCAATTATTTCAAATACTACAAAAAAAGGCCCAGTTTTACAAACAGCTGTAATTGCTGCAATCATGGGTGTAAAAAAAACAAGTGATTTAATTCCTATGTGTCATCCTTTATTATTAAGTGGAATAAATTGTGATGTGGAAGAAAAGCCTGAATTACCTGGATTTAAACTAATTGTAACAGCTAAACTAAATGGGCAAACAGGTGTTGAAATGGAAGCCCTAACAGGTGTTTCTATTGGATTATTAACTATTTACGATATGGTAAAAGCAATAGATAAATCTATGGTTATATCTAATGTTCAATTAGAGAAAAAATCAGGTGGGAAAAGTGGTGATTTTATAAGAGAGGATTTAAATAATGATTGATTTAAGTAAAGAAAAATTAGTTTTAAATTACCCATGTTCTTGGGAATATAAATTAGTTGTATTAGAACATATTGATGTACATGGAACTGTAAAAGAAGTTGTTTCAAATAGAGAACATAAAGTGAAAGAGTCAAAAGTTAGTAGTAAAGGTAAATATAAAAGTTATACTCTTGAACTTTTAGTACATAATGACGATGATAGAACAGAGATTTATAAAATGTTAGGTGACCATTCTAATATTAAAATGGTTTTATGATATAAATTAGTATCTTATTCGTAAGATACTAATTCTTGTTTAAATTTTTCTTGATTTAATTTTTTACAAGCAATTTTATAGTGTTTTTCAATTGCTTCTTCATCATCTTTTATAAGAGTTTTTATTTCTTCAATAGATTTTCCCTCTTCAAAAGCTACAAAAATTTTATACTCTTTTTTTGTAAATTTTCTTTTTAAGATTTCTTGTAATTGTTCATCTGATCTTAACGTACCAACTAATTTGTCGATATGTTTTAATAATGATTGTGTAAAATTCATCTGTTTCCTTTTATTTTGTTAACCAGTTTTCAACTGATTGTATATCATTGTAAGAAGTCATATCAAGCATAATTGGTGTAATTGATACATAATTGGCTTTTATTGCTTCAAAATCGCAATCTTTATTTTCTGATGGTTTCCAAAGTAATGGATGTAATCCAATCCAATAATACTCTTCACCTCTTGGGTTTAGATGTCTATGGGTGTCATTTCCGTACTCTCTGAATCCTGCTTTTGTAACTTTTATGCCATTACAGTCTTTGGCTTTTATAGGTGGAATATTAACATTTAAAAACTTTCTTTCATCTAATGGGAAGTTTTTATCTAATATTTTAGTAACAAGTTCTGCAATTACAATTTTTGCAAGCTCAAAATCCCAGTTATTTTGAATATCTTGACATCTATCATTACACACCTGAGATATTGCAATTGCTGGAATTTTATGAATTACAGCTTCCATTGCAGCTGAGGCTGTTCCACTATATGTAATATCTTCTCCCATATTTGCACCAATATTTATTCCACTAATTACTAAATCAGGTTTATTTCCTTCTTTGAATAAATCACTTATTGAAATAAATACACAATCAGTTGGACTTCCGTCATCAACTTTATAAAAATCATCTTCCACGCAAACCATTCTTAATGGTCTATCCAATGTCAAAGAGTGACCACAAGCTGATTTGTTTTTTGCAGGTGCAACAACAGTTATTTTAGCAACTGGTTTTAACGCTTCAATTAAGGCTTTTAATCCAACTGCATCAAAACCATCATCATTTGTTAGTAGGATATGTTTCATGCTACTATATATACTCCTTCTAGTTGTTGTATTAAATTTTCAACTTGCGAAGTAACTTTAAAACCTGTTTCTAGTTCTAAGTCTGCAAGTTTTGATTTAATCAAAATTTTTAATTCTCTTTTTCCTTGATTATTAGCCACTATATCAAAAAGTTTGTACATTAAATTTTCATCATTTGAAAAAGGAATTGCAATTGTCAAAGGAGGTTCAACAACTTCCTTTTGTTTAGTTTTGATTTTTTCATTTTTAGCTTCTTTGATACTCTCAATTTTTAGAATATTCATTCTTGTAAAATTTTCATCTTTAGAAATTCTTACTTTAAAAGCTATTGGTTCATTTAAATCATAATCTTCTTTTAACTCTTTTAATCTATCCTCAAAAAGCATAAGTTCGATATTTCCATGGAAATCCATAATTGTTGCAATTCCGAATTTATTACCTTTTTTTGATATTCTTTCTGTAATATTTTCAATCTTTCCTACAAATAAAGCTTGGCTTCCATCTTCAAGTTCATCAATTTGTGATGAAAGAGTGTAATTTATTTTATCAAGTTGTTCTCTATATTCATCAAGTGGATGCCCAGAAACATAAAAACCTAAAGAGGCTTTTTCAAGTTCAAGTATCTCTTTTGCTTCAAATTCAGGAAGATGTTCAAGTTCAATATCGATTTTTGTAAGTTCATCACTATCTCCAAATAAAGAACCAGTTGCCATTTTTTTAGCAAGTGCTGCTTTTCCAACAGTTTCTACAATTTTTTCTATTTGATTAAGAAGGGCTTGTCTTGAATATCCAAAACCATCAAAGGCTCCTGCTTTTGTTAGGGATTCAATTACTCTTTTATTTACTTTACTTCCATCAATTCTTGAGATAAAATCTGGTAAATCTACAAATAATCCACCTTCATTTCTAGCTTTTAAAATAGAGTTAATAGCAACATCTCCAGCACCTTTGATGGCACCCATTCCAAACATTACAACTTCTTTGTCATCTATTTTTTTAGCTGAAAACACTAAATCAGATTTGTTAATATCTGGTGGGAATAAATCAAGACCTAATCTTTTTACTTCATCCACATATTTAACAACTTTATCAGTATTGTCTTTTTCAAGAGTTAAAAGTGCTGCCATAAATTCTGATGGATAATAACATTTTAAATATGAAGTATAAAAAGTTACTAAGGCATAAGCTGCCGAGTGAGATTTATTAAATCCATATCCAGCAAACTTAACAATCAGGTCAAATAGCTCTTCACAGTGTGATTTTTGATAACCTTTTTTAACTCCACCATCTGCAAATTCACCTTTTAGTCTGTCCATCTCTTCTTTGATTTTTTTACCCATAGCACGTCTAACTAAGTCGGCACCTCCTAGTGAGAAGCCTCCAACAGTTTGAACGATTTGCATAACTTGCTCTTGATAAACAATAACTCCATAGGTAGTTTCAAGAATTGGCCGTAGTGGTGCATCAAATTCATCATAAAAGTAGTTTATCTCTGCACGACCGTGTTTTCTATCGATAAAGTCATCAAGCATTCCTGATTCCATTGGACCTGGTCTATAAAGGGCAAGAACGGCGATAATATCCTCAAAATTTGAAGGTTTTAATCTTTTACATAAATCTTGCATACCATCGGACTCAATTTGGAATAGTCCCATTGTATTTCCAGTTTGAATCAGGTCATAAACACCTTTATCGTTTACATCAGCTGTGATAAAATCTACACGTTTCCCATGTCTTTGTTCAATTAATTTATTTGCTTCTTCAATAACTGTTAGGGTTTTTAAACCCAAGAAGTCGAATTTAATTAAATCCACATCTTCAACGTATTTCCCATTATATTGAGTTGCTAGCGTATCAAGTCCAGATGGTTTAAAAAGTGGTGTTTTTTTCCATAAAGGCTCATTTGAAATAACAACTCCAGCTGCGTGAGTTCCTGCATTTCTATTTAATCCCTCAAGGGCTAAAGCATATTCCCAAACCCTTGCTGCTTGTGGATCTGCATCACAAAGTTCTTTGATTTTTGGTTCTTTTTCATATGAACTTGTAAGATTTATTCCTAATTCATCAGGGATTAATTTTGCCATTGCATCTGCTCTTGCGTATGGCATATCAAGAACCCTCGCAACATCTCTAATTACCCCTTTTGCAAGAAGTTTACCAAAGGTAATAATTTGTGCAACGTTGGCACGTCCGTATTGTTGAACAACGTAATCAATAATTTCACCACGTCTTGCTTGACAAAAGTCCATATCAATATCGGGCATTGAAATTCTCTCTGGATTTAGAAATCTCTCAAAAAGTAAACCATAAGGAATTGGGTCAATATCTGTAATTTTTAGTGAAAATGCAACTAAACTTCCAGCAGCTGATCCCCGTCCAGGACCCACTGGAATTCCCATTCTTTTGGCAACAATTACGAAATCCCAAACAATTAGCATATATCCTGGGAATTTCATGCTGTTGATAATTTCTATTTCAACTGCTAATCTATCTCTATACTCTTGGTGAAGTTCTTCAGGAACAATTTTTAATCTATCTTCAAGACCTTTCCAACACTCATGAATAAATAGAATTTTGTCATTTTCTAGGGAATATTCAAGTTCTGGTTCTGGTAAATTTAGTTTATCTTCTTCAGACTTTTGTCTTGTAAATTTAAAATTTGGTGGAGTTGGGTTTCCCAGTTTTATCTCTAAATTACACTTATCAGCTATCTCTTGTGTAGCTTTTAAAGCCTCTGGAATATCAGCATATAGTTTTGCAATTTGTTCTGGAGATTTTAAGTAAAATTCATGAACACTATGTCTTAATCTTTTAGGATCATCATAAAGTTTATTCATAGCAATACACATAAAAGCTTCGTGTGCATCGGCATCTTTTTGCTCTAAATAGTGAGTGTCATTTGTGGCAACTACTTTTATTCCTGTCTCTTTTGAGATTCTTAAAATTTGGTCATCAACAAAATGTTGGTCACTAATTCCATGTCTCATAATCTCTAAATAAAAATCATCACCAAAAATCTCTTTATATTCTAAAGCAACTCTTTTTGCTTCTTCATATCCTTTTGCACCATTTTTAACATTTCTTTCACTTTGAGTATTTAAATGCCAGTTAACTTCACCTTGTAAACAAGCCGCACTACAAACTAATCCTTCAGAATTATCTCTTAAAAGTTGTTTATTAATTCGAGGATAATAATAAAAACCAAACATATAAGCTTGTGAACTTAAAAACATTAGATTTTTATAACCAACATCATTTTTTGCATATAAACAAAGGTGAAATCTTTGTCTATTTGTTTTGTCACCTATATCTTCACTATTGTGAATATAAGCTTCCATTCCAATGATTGGTTTAATTCCCTCTGCTCTCATGGCATTATAAAAATCAATTGCTCCAAACATATTTCCATGGTCAGTCATAGCAACGCTAGTCATTCCCATCTTTTTTATTTTTTTAGCTAGGGGTTTTATTTTATTTGCACCATCAAGTAGAGAATATTCAGTATGTAAATGTAAATGGGTAAATTTTGGGGTATCAGACATAATATAAATCTTTTTAGTTTTTTATTTATAGTATATCTAAAAAATGATTTTGAGCCTCTTTAATACCTAATTTAAAACACTCCTCAAGTTCTTGAAAAGTAAATAAAGAGAAATTCCTAATATGTGGACTACCTAAATAGTAATTAGTATTTTCAACAGAGTGTTTATGATTTTCATGGAGTTGTTTAAATAGGGATTTTTTGATTTTTTTCATAGTAGTTAATTTTTTAACTGTTGAATGTTGTTCTTTAGCAAATAAATCTACAGAATAAATATCATAATTTTTATTTAAAAGTGGTTTTATAGGAATATTATCAAATAAACCCCCATCAATTAAATACATTCCTTCATAGCTTACGGGCTTAAAAATAGGAACTAAAGCACTTGATGCCATACATAAAGTAATTGTATCTCCATTGTTAAAATAGTGCAGTTCTTTCTTTTTTAAATCATAAGCATTTACCCACACTGGTTTTGGAATATCTTCAAGTTTTTCTATTGGAAGAAGCTCTTTTATTATTTTATTTGTGGTATCAATTTTTAGTAAACCATTTCTAAAATAGTTAAATTTTAAAGCTTGTCTTAACTCTTTTGAGGCAAAGATTTTTAGTTGTTCTTTTGCTTTTATTCCACTAGCATGGGAAACACTTATAATTGCTCCAATAGATGAACCACTATAGGCTTGGATTTCAATATTATGTTGTTCACAAAAATCTAATACACCTAAATGAAAAGCACCACGTGCTGCTCCACCACCAAGGGCTAGAGCTAAATTATTTGTTGGGATTTTCATCTATTGCATCTTTCTCTAACCAATTAATTATCATAAATTCTCCATCAAAAGTTTCAACAATTGCTGTACAAGATTCAACCCAATCACCACAATTTAAATATTCAATTTTTTCAATATCTCTTATTTCAGCTTTGTGAATATGTCCACAAATAATACCATCGTAGCCTTTATTTTTTGCATGATTTGATAAAACCATTTCAAAGTCATTGATAAAAGAGACAGAAGATTTTACACTATCTTTAATGTATTTTGAAAGTGACCAATATTTTTTAATACCAATAGTTTTTCGCATAAAATTCAGCACAGCATTTAGATGTAAAAGTAAGTCATAACCATAATCACCCAAAACTGCCAACCATTTTTTTGTCATGGTAATAGAATCAAAAAAATCACCATGAGTTACGAAGTATTTTTTTCCATTTACTCCAACATATTCTAAATCATTGGTAATATTCAAAGAATTTCCTAAAAGTAGAGGAACAAAAGGTCTTAGAAATTCATCATGGTTACCTGTAATAAAAGTAACTTTCGTACCTTTTCTGGCTTTTTTCAGAATTCTTTGAATAACATCTGAGTGGGATTGTGGCCATACTAATTTTCTTTTTATTGCCCAACCATCAATAATGTCTCCCACTAAAAATAGTTGTTCACAGTTATTATGTTTTAAAAAATTAAGAAGAACTTTTGCTTTTGAAAAACGAGTTCCTAAATGTATGTCGGATATAAAAATGCTTTTGTATTTCATAAAAGCATTTTAAATTCTTTTGATTACAATTTATCGACAATATATTAATTATCTAAAACTAATAAACCACTTTTAACACTTTGGAATGTTTTTTCATCACAAAGAATATTTACAATTTCAAGTGCAAAAGCCATAGCAGTTGCTGGCCCTTGAGAAGTAATTACATTATTATCAATAACAATAGCATCATCTGAATGATAACCATCAAGTCTAATTTTTTGCTCAAAACTAGGATAACAAGTGAAATTCTCATTTAAAACATCTGCTTTATGTAAAGCATAAGGTGCTGCACAAATAGCTCCAATTTGTTTATTATTTAATTTAAACTCTTTGAGTAAAGATTGAACTTTTTCATTATCGGCTAAAGTAAAAGCATTAGGAAGTCCACCTGGTAAAACTATCATATCAAAGTCATCGCACTTAATATTTTCTATTGTTGTATCTGCAATGATTTTAATTCCATGTGCTCCTATCGTTTCTAAATTCTCAACTCCTGCAATAGTAACTTTAATATCTGCACGTCTACATACATCAATAATTGTAATTGCTTCTATTTCTTCAAATCCATTTGATATAGGTATTATAATATTTGGCATAAATTTTCCTTATGATTTTTATTGATTATATATTATTATGATTTAAATCTTAAACCTTCTTAATATAGGATATAATCATTCAAGAATATCTAAGCTAACTTTAAATAGAATTTAAAGAATTATGAAAAGGGGTTTTTAATGTCTAAAAGTATTTTTAAGTTAAGCATATTAGCAGGTTCTATGTTGTTTTTTATCACTGGGTGTACTGTTGTTAGAGATGATGCTATCTCAAAAGAGTATAACAAAGTACAAACTACAAAACAACATTTAGAAGTTGCCGCTGATATGCAAAAAAATGTAACTACACAAAATACATTAGAATCAACAATTGCATCTCTAGCAGCTCAAATGTTGGAAAATAAGAAAATGGATGCAACAAAACCCGTATTAATTACCTCTTTTGTTAGACTTGATGAGTTCAAAAAAACTACTGAATTTGGAAGAATTGTAAGTGAAAGTTTAATTAATGAGCTTTCAAATAGAGGTTTTGATATTACAGAGTTTAGAGGCCAAATGGCAGTTTCTATAAATGATGAAGGTGAGTATTTTATCTCTAGAAAACCTCACGAATTAAAAAATAAAATACCAAATACTTATGTTGTAGTGGGAACTTACTCAAGACAATTAGGTAAGATAATGTTAAATGCTAGGGTAATTGATAATATTACTGGTAAAATCATTACAAGTGCAAGAGCTACTTATATCCATGGTGTAAAAGATGATTGTATTATCTTTAAAGATTGTGCTCCAGCTAGAACTATTAATCTTGTAAAAGAACGATAATTATAATGATATTTAATTTTTTAGGGAAATTGAAATATTTAACTTTTTCAATTTTCTTAGTACTTTTTCTAACTTCTTGCTCTTATAAAAACCCACTTATGGGAACAAATAGTTTTTACTATTTAGTTTCAAAACTTACAGATGAATCTGCAAGTAAAATCAAAAAAAATTTATCTCCTCAAGATGTTGTTTTAGTATCAGATTTTGTTAATTTAGATAAATTGAAAAATAAATCACAATTGGGATTTTTACTTTCAAGTATGTTAAAAGATAGTTTGGTTTCTGAAAATATTATTGTTAGAGAGATTGAGCTTGGAAAAGAGTTTGAGTATGGACAAAGTGGTTTTAATTTATTAACACGAAATAAAGATAAAATTGCTGCAGATAAATTAACAAAAGAGAAATATGCTGTTGTTGGAACTTATTCAATAACTAATAGAAGTTTAAATATATTTATTAAATTAATAGATATTAGAAATGGAAATATTCTCTCTTCTTCTTATGAAAGAACAGATATTGATGATGAAATTTTAAGTTTAGAGGGATCTAAAGGCTCTTCTAGTAAAACTGAAGAAGAGAAGAAAAAAGAGGCAGAGCCAACTTATCGTCCCCACGTAGTTTTATAAAATATCTTGAATTAAAAATTGAGGAGTTACTTCTCCTCTAAATTCATTTTTACTTACAGATACAATTAAATCAAGATTTGGTGAAAACTTTATATTAGAATCATTAAATTTTAAAGCTTCAAAAATCACTCCATCACTATTTAGTGTCAGTTTTAAATGGTTTTTATCTTTCCCAATTAAATCATATTTTACTAAAGTTGTATTAGAGATTTTAAAAATCGGTCTATGATTTTCTAAACCATAAGGCTCAAATTGTTCTATTATAGATATAAATTCTAAATCAACACTTGAAACATCTAGCTCTCCTAAAGTTATAGGTTCTATATGTAAATCTTCTTTTGAATTTTCTAACTCATTATTTATAATTGATTTAAACTCTTCAAGGTTAGAAGCTTCCAAAGACAATCCTGCTGCATTTTTATGTCCACCATAGCCAAGTAGTAGATGAGAAGCTTTTGTAATAATATCATATAGATTAATATTAGCATTTGCTCTTGCACTTCCTTTTGCAATTCCATTATGAATTGAGAAAATAAAAGCTGGTTTTTTATGAGAGTTTGATAGTTTTGATGCAACAATTCCAATAACACCTTCATGCCAGTTTTCACCCCAAACAATAACAGCATTATCTTTTTTATCTGTTTTTGCTTCAGCTTTTTTTGAAATCTCTTCTTGAAGGGTTTTTCTATAATTATTTAGTTCATCTAATAGTGATAAAGATTCATTTGCAGCATTTGAGTTTTTTGAAAGTAGAAAGGATAAAGCAACACTTGCATCATCCATTCTTCCTGCACTATTCAATTTTGGAGCTATGAAAAATCCAACATCATCTGAAACAAAAATCTCTTTAGACATAATTTCATTTAACTTTTTAAAAGCTTCTCTTGATGAGGTTTTAATCTTTTTTAAACCTTGTTTTACAATAGTATAATTAAGTGCAGTCATAGGCATAATATCAGCAATAATAGCCACACAAAGCAAATCAAGGAAGTTTGACATATTTACATCAAGGTTCATCTCTTTTTTAATTGCAGCACATAAATACCAAGCAACTTGAGCACCACAAATATCTTTGAATTCAAAGTTACAATCTTTTTGTTTTGGATTTATTATTGCCAGAGCTATTGGGATTTTTGCTCCCACAGTATGATGGTCAGTGATTATTAAATCAATATTTTTCTCTTTTAATTTTACGGAAGCTTCATAAGCTGAAATTCCATTATCAACAGTAATTACTAAACCTGCATCTATTAAATCAACGATTTTTGTAGATAATCCATATCCATGTTCAAATCTATTTGGAATAATATGATTTACTTTTACATTAATTGTATTGAAGAAATCTAACATGATTGTAGTTGAAATAACACCATCAACATCGTAGTCTCCAACGATTGTAATAGTCTCTTTTTCTAAGATTGCTTTTTTTATTCTTTTACAAGCAATATCAATATCTTTGAATTTTTCAGGAGAGGGAAGATCAGCAAGTCTTGAATAAGGATTATTCAAGTGTCTTGCAGATAGTAGTTCAAAAAGTCTACTTTTTGTGATTTTAGACATTATTTTCGTTTAGTTGCTTGTTTTACAAACTCTAAAATAATAGGATTTGGCGTCTCTAAGTGTGATGTGAATTCAGGATGGAATTGAACACCAACAAACCAAGGATGATCTTTTAATTCAACAGCCTCAATTAAACCATTAGATTGACCTGAAATAATCATTCCAGCATTTTCTAATATTTCTTTATATTTAGGATTTGCTTCGTATCTATGTCTGTGTCTCTCATGGTAAACTTCTTCATTTCCATAAGCTTTTTGAAGATGAGTTCCTTTTACAGGTTCAAATGGATATTCTCCTAATCTCATTGTTCCACCCATTGGTGATTCATGAGTTCTTAATTGAGTATTTCCACTTTGGTCAATAAATTCGTCAATTAAGTAAATTAAAGGATTTTTTGTATTTGTATCAAATTCGATAGAGTTTGCATCTTCAAGACCTAATACATTTCTTGCAAATTCTATAATAGCTAATTGCATTCCAAGACAAATTCCAAGATATGGAATTTTATTCTCTCTTGCATATTTAATAGCTGCTAGTTTTCCTTCAACACCTCTATGTCCAAAACCACCTGCAACTAAAATAGCATCAGAATTTCCAATAATATCAAATGCTCCAACATCTTCAATTCTTTCACTATCACACCAGTGAATATTAACTTTAGTGTTTAAATGAGCACCTGCATGAATTAAAGCTTCAATTAGTGATTTATATGATTCTTTTAAATCTAAATATTTTCCAACAAATGCAATAGTAACTTCACTTTGTGGAACTAAAATATTTTTTACTAAAGTATCCCATTTTTCCATATTTGGTTTGATTTTAATATTAAAATGTTCAGATAAAGGAGTTAAAATTCCCTCTTTTATAAAATGTAATGGAACTTGATAAATTGATTGTGCATCACCAGCTTCAATAACTGCATTTCTATCAATATCACAAGCTAATGCTAATTTGTCTTTTAAATTTTTTGGTAATTCTCTTTCTGTTCTGCAAACTAACATGTGAGGAGTAATACCAATTCTTCTTAACTCTTGAACAGAGTGTTGAGTTGGTTTTGTTTTTAGTTCACCAGCAGCTTTAATATAAGGAATTAAACTTAAATGGATATTCATTGTGTTTGTTTTTGGAAGTTCATGTCTAATAGATCTAATTGCTTCCATAAAAGGTAAACCTTCAATGTCTCCTACAGTTCCACCAAGTTCAATAATTAAAAAATCATTGTCATCAGCAGCTGCATAAATTCTCTCTTTAATTTCATCAACAACATGTGGAATTACTTGAATAGTTTTACCTAAGTAACCACCTTCTCTTTCTCTTTTGATTACACTTTGGTAAACTTGTCCTGTTGTAAAACTGTTTTTTTTAGTTAGAGTTTTATCAATAAATCTTTCATAGTTTCCTAAATCTAAGTCTGTTTCAGCACCATCTGCTGTAACAAAAACTTCCCCATGCTCAAGTGGACTCATTGTTCCTGGGTCTACATTTAAGTAAGGGTCGATTTTAAGCATACTCACTTTAAAGCCTGATTGTTTTAATATTGTTGCAATAGAAGCAGAAGTTATACCTTTTCCTAGTGAACTAAGAACTCCACCTGTTACAAAAATGAATTTTGTCATTAAAATACTCCATAAAATAGTTGATAAATATATATTCGCGATTATATCTAAGTTTTGATAACAAGTAAGTTAATCGGATTCTTGAAGATACTAGATAAGAAGAGTTCTTATCTAGTATATAATTATTTAAGTTCGTCTAATCTAGGATAGATAAATACGGCTTTTCTGTAAACTACAACATTTTCTGGATCTTCTTTTGCAAAAGCTTTTATGGTAACCGTTATTGGTGTATCTTTAACTTTGTCACTTACTAAAATTTTATCTGTTTCAAGAATAACAACTTTTTTTGCAAGTTTGCCAGGACTTAATGTAAATGGCTCAAATCTTTTAATTTTGATATCTGAATGATCTACAATTTCTAAATCATAAGTTAATGTTTTTGACTCTGTATTTTGGAATAATAATAGAAAATTATTACTAACTACATGATTCTCTTTAACTTTATATAATTCAGTTGTTTTATTTACATTTAAAAGCATATGTTCTTTTTCACCACCCATTAAGAATAGTAATCCAATAACAACAACTAATGCAACAAAATACATAATAGTTGATCTTCTAATCATTTTTGTAGGTAGATTATTTTTTATTGAATTTGTACTTGACCATTGAACAAGTGAAGGACGACCTAATTTCCCCATTACTGAAGTACATGCATCAACACACTCTAAACAGTTTATACATTCAAGTTGTAAACCTTTTCTAATGTCAATATGTGTTGGACAAACCGTTACACACGATTCACATGTTGTACATTCATTTGCAGAATCTGGCAAATCTTTTGCTTTAAAAATGATTTTTTCTTTATGGTCATTATAAATCTCTCCACCTCTATTTGTAGAGTAAATTGCTTGATATGTATCATTATCATATAAAACAGATTGAACTCTTGAATAAGGACAGATATAAACACAGAAATCTTCTTTTAAAAATACAACATCATAAACTAAAAATGCCGCAATTGCTAAAACAAAACCGATTAAAAATAGATGTTCAGTTGGATCTTGTAAATAAGCTAGAAAATCTTCAGGTGGAACAAAAAACCACATAAAATCAGATGCTGCAATTAGCGCAAGTAAAGCCCAAAGTATAATACCTACAACTTTTTTTGTTTTATTTTGAGCTTTTGATAAGTCAGGCTCTTTCTGTTTATTTTTTATTCTTCTTAAACCTAAAAGCCAAGATTCAATTAAATCTCTATAAATTACCCTAAAGATTGTTTGAGGACAAGCCCACCCACACCAAGCTCTTCCTCCAAGTGAAGTTGCTGCAAAAATTCCTAAAAATAGAAGCATTAATAAAAAAGGCATTAAGTATAACTCTTGCATATCAAAAGCTACACCTAAAAGATGTAACTGTTTTTTATCAAAAGAGAGTAGAAAAATATGATTTCCATCAATTCTTATAAAAGGTAAACTCAACGCAACAATACTGGCAATCATATAACCAACATATCTTCTGTATCTGTAAGGAGTTTTATTTAAAAACTCATTTTGTTCATTCATTATAAAACCTTTATAATTTTTTTTAATTCTATATAAAGCAACCTTATAATTTGCATAAATAATTATAAGATTTAATTATGATTAAATATTTGCAAGAGTTATATTATCGTTAACTTTTTATATAATTCTATTTTTTCTTTTATTTCAGAAACCATTGTATCTAAGTTTAGGATTTTAAAATTAGTGATTATTGGATAACTTTTTATAACTGTTTCAAATTGATTGAGTAATTCTTTTAAATTTGTAGATTCTATAATTGGAAGATTTAATTTTTGAATTAATGTTTCATCATAACTTTTATCCACTCTTTTAAATAATACGGGATAATTGCCACAGGCAAGGGATTCAAGTGCAGTTTGAAGAGAAGTTGTTAATAGATATTTTGAATTTTGAATTGTTTGTACATACTCTTCTTCATCAATTACATTTGAAAAATGATTAACAAATATTTTTTCATTCCCTAAAAAGAAATAGTGACCCATTAAAAGATTTATATCAAATTTTTCAGAGTCTTTTATCATTTCTAAAAAAAGATTATTATAGTCATCATCTCCAAAAAATATAGTTTTTTCAAGATTTGGAGTTTCATTTTTTTTATAGATAGATTCATCAACTATAATTCCTGATAACTCTTCATCTATTCCATAAAGCAAAGTACAAAATTCTTTCATATCTGCTTTCATTTCTTCATTTGCTTCAGGAGTATCGTAAATTAGAATATCTCTTCTATGCATAATATTATGGAGATTTCTTACAACATCAATGTTTACATATTTTTTAACACCAAGATTATCTTTTGCAAAAGCTCCTGCTCTAAAATCACTTGTACACAAAATTGGGTCAAACTCTTTTAAAGCATTTGCAATTGCCGCACATCTTTTTGTGGCTTCAAGTCCTACTGTATGCCCACTTTTGGCATATAAATAAACTTGCATATTAAGCCTCTTTTTGCTTAATATTTATATTTAAATGAATAATATCCAAAGCTGCTGGGGTAATTCCAGAAATTAAACTCGCATTAAATAGTGTTGGTGGTCTATGTTTTTCAAGTTTTTCTATAACTTCATTTGATAGTCCAGCAAGACCTTTGAAAGAGAAGTTTTCAGGGATTGTTGCTTTTAACATTTTCTTCATTTTTTCAATTTGTTTTTGTTGTTTTTGAATATATCTATAATATTTTGCTTCAATAATTATTTGCTCTTTTAAATATTCATCAATAGAAGCAAGACTAGGAACTAATTTGTCAAATTTTGGTGCATCAATAGTGTTTCTACCGATTAAATCTACAAGTAAAACTTTATCATTGATTTTTTCTTCACCAATTGCTTCAAGTAGTTCTAAAGTCTCTTTTTTTGAAGTTACCCATTCATTTGCCATAAATTCAATTGCTTCATCTATAACTTTTCTTTTATTTTCTACTTTTGCCATTGTATTATCATCTATTAGCCCAAAATTATGACCATATTGTGATAATCTCAAATCAGCATTTTCTTCTCTTAAAAGAAGTCTATATTCAGCTCGTGAAGTGAACATTCTATATGGTTCATTAGTTCCTTTTGTAACTAAATCATCAATTAAAACTCCAATATAAGCTTCATCTCGTCTTAGAATAAATGGTTCTTTTTCATCAATTGCAAGTGCTGCATTAATTCCTGCCATTAATCCTTGCGCTGCTGCTTCTTCATAACCTGTTGTTGCATTTATTTGTCCAGCATTATAAAGGTTTTTTAGTTTTTTAGTTTCAAGTGTATGTTTTAATTCGGTTGGGTCAATATAATCATACTCAATTGCATATCCATATCTAACAATTTTCGCATTTTCAAGACCTTTTATTGAGTGAATCATATCTTTTTGAACATCAATTGGTAAAGATGTACTAAGACCATTTATATAATACTCTGTACACATTGCAGTTTGAGGTTCTAAAAATAGTTGATGTCTATCTCTTTCACTAAATCTATTTACTTTATCTTCAATACTTGGGCAATATCTAGGCCCCAATCCTTCTATTTGACCTGTAAAAAGTGGTGCTCTATAGAAGTTTGAAGATATTTTTTCATGGGTAGCTAAATTTGTATATGTGATATAACAAGGAAATTGTGTTGGTGAAAACTTCGATTTGTCTGTTCTAAAAGAAAAAGGTGATGGATTAACGTCTCCACCATGCATATCCATAGATGAAAAATCAATAGAGTTTGCATCAATTCTTGATGGAGTTCCAGTTTTTAATCTTCCAACATTTAAACCTAACTCTTTTAATTGAATTGAAAGTGTGCTAGATGGTAATTCCCAAGCTCGTCCTGCATCATATCTATTTTCACCAATGTGAATAAGTCCTCTCATAAAAGTACCAGTTGTTATGATAACTTTTTTAGAAGTGAATTGTTCAGTTAGTTTTGTTTTAACTCCGTATACTTCATTTTTATCATTTACTAATAGTGAAGATACTTCATCTTGATATACTTCTAAATTAGGAGTATTATGACAAACTTTTCTCATATACTCTCTATATTTATCCATATCAATTTGAGCTCGACTTCCTTGAACCGCTGCACCTTTTGAGGCATTTAATATTCTAAATTGAATACCTGCTGTATCAGTACAAAGTCCCATTTCTCCACCGATTGCATCAAGTTCTCGCACTAAGTGACCTTTTGCAAGACCTCCTACTGCTGGGTTACAACTTGCTGCTCCTATTTGCTCTACTAACATAGTAATTAGAAGAGTCTTTTTACCCATTCTTGCACTTGCTAGTGAGGCTTCAATTCCTGCATGACCACCACCAACAACAATTACATCATAATCCATATTGTTCCTTATATATTTTTTTGTGATTTCATATTTGGGAAATTTCTTAGATAAATGTTTTCTTCCACTTATCTAAGAAATTTGCGAAAAGTAGTTAAAATTAGCTTCTTAACAATTTTTCGATATTATACCTAAAATATATCAAAAGGTTTTTTAAGTGTTTACAGGACTTATAAGAGAGATGGCAAAAGTTGTTAGTTTTAAAAACAATTTTTTGACACTAACGGCAATTTACAATCCAAAAATTGGAGATTCAATAGCCATAAATGGTGCTTGTTTAACTGTTGTAAAAGTTACAAGTGATACATTTACGGTTGAGCTTTCACCAGAATCACAAAAAATTCTTGCAATGGAAAACTATAAAAACGAAGTACATATGGAACCCGCGATGATGATGGGTGATAGATTTGAAGGTCATATTGTTCAAGGTCATGTGGATTGTTTAGGAACAATCAAATCTATTAAGTCAAACGGAAATTCAACTGATTTTTTTATCTCATTACCAAGTGAATATTCAAAATACATTATTCCAAAAGGAAGTGTAACTATTGATGGAGTTTCTCTTACTGTAAATGAAGTTATGGAAGACTCTTTTAGGCTTACAATAATTCCACATACAGTAAAAAATACACTATTTAAAAACTATAAAGTTGGAACAAAAGTAAATCTTGAAACAGATATGTTTGCAAGATATATTTATAATATGTTTAAACCAGCTAAAAATAAAAAAGAGGGATTGTCTTGGAGTGATGTAGATAAAATTATGGCTAACTATTAAAAGGAGTTTTATTTTTAATTGTCTTCAGGAATATCTTCCTTTTTGTTAGTATTGTTTTTTTCTAAATTATAATTTGTAAATTGACCACTATTTTTATAAGTATAAAAATATTTTTTCTTTAAAACATTAACATAAGATTTTACAGTTGCCACTTTCATGTCAGCAAGATTTGAAACTTCTGTAACTCTTCCCACTTTTAAACCTTCAAAAAAGATATTATCCATTCCTGAAGTTATAACTTCATCACCTTTATTTATATCTGCCCAAATTGGAATAAATTTTATTTGCAGTTCATCTTGAGTATCTGCTGCAACAATAATTCCTGGAGCTTTTCCTTCTCCAATATATACAGCGTAAGAACAATCTTTATTTCCATTTAATAAACCAACAGCTTGACCATTTTTATTTACAACTATTCCCGCTGAATAATTATCTGTAATGAGTCCAGAAATAGAATCATCTTCTACTTTTTTATCTAACCACACTTTTGTAAAATCACTGTAATTTATATATGAAAGAACTTTTACCAGTTCAATTTTTGCTTTATTTTCTGGAATATCTACATTTGCTAAAAATTCTTTTAGTGCATTTAATTGATTTTGTGCAGTTGCATATAATATTTTGTACTCTTTTAATTCACCATTTTCAATTTTCAATTTTTCTATAGTATTTGCTTGATCAAAATATTTTTCAATTGTTGTAGAAATATTAATTACCTTATTTATATAAGAGGTCTTAATATCATTAAAAAAAGTAAATTTATTAACGAGCAGTTCATCTATCTTAAAAAGATAAGATAAACCTGCAAGTATAAAAAGAAATGCAAAAATGAATTTACGCATTAGTTATTAGTTTTAGTAGCTCTGCTTGGTCTAGTACTTGACTTGTACCGTATGCAACTGATAATAAAGGCTCATCAGCAATTCTTACAGGAAGTTTGATTATATCAGCTAGATAAGTGTCTAGTCCTCTAATTAATGCACCACCACCTGTGATAATAACACCATTGTCAACAATATCACTTGCTAAATCTGGTGGCATATTTTCTAACACACTTTTAATTGCTGAAACAATCTCTTTAAGAGGTTCTTTTATTGCAATTCTAACACCTTCACTTCCTAATTCAATAGTTGAAAGTAATCCAGAGTTATCTCTACCTTTTACTTTCATTTTTAATTCAGTATCAAGTTTTATTGCAGTTCCAATTTCAATTTTGATATTTTCAGCAGTTCTTTCACCAATAAATAAATTGTAGTTTTGTCTAACATGCTCAATAATAGATTTATCAAATTTATCACCAGCAACTTTTATAGATTTGCATAAAACTAAACCACCAAGAGAAGTAACACCAATCTCCGTAGTTCCTCCACCAATATCAACAATCACATAACCAGATGGATCAGATACTGGAATTCCAGCACCAATAGCCGCAGCCATTGGTTCTTCAACTAAGAATACTTCTCTTGCACCTGCGCTCATTGCTGATTCTTCAACTGCTTTTTTCTCAACTTGAGTAATTCCATAAGGAATACAAATGATAATTCTAGGTCTAATAAAAGATTTTCTAGAGTGTGCTTTTTCGATAAAATATCTAATCATTCTTTCAGTCATCTCAAAGTCAGCAATAACTCCATCTTGCATTGGACGAACCGCTTGAATATTTAAAGGAGTTTTTCCAATCATCTGTTTAGCTTCTTGACCAACAGCTAAAATTCTATCTTTACCATGTCTATCACTTTGAACCGCAACAACTGATGGCTCATTAATGATAATTCCTTTTCCTCTTACAGAAACGATTGTATTTGCAGTTCCCAAGTCAATTGCCATATCACTTGAAAAAAGACCTATTAATTTATCTAAAAACACGTTTATATCCTTTTTATGCTACTTTTGGTTCTTTAGTTTTAAGAACAACTTCTTTTGAAATAGTAATAGTTTTATTTTTATATTTTGGAAGATCAAACATTATATCTAACATTATATCTTCTAAAATTGATCTTAATCCTCTTGCACCAGTTTTTCTAATAATTGCTAGTTTTGCTAACTCTTTTAGTGCATCTTTTTCAAATTCTAATTTAACATCATCCATTTGGAAAAGTTTGATATATTGTTTAATTAATGCATTTTTTGGCTCAGTTAAAATATGAACCATATCATCTTCTGTTATTTCATTTAAAGTTGCAACCATATGAAGTCTTCCTATTAATTCAGGAATTAAACCATATTTTACTAAATCATCTGCTTCTACTTTTGATAAAACTTTATCGTGGTCATTTTTGCCTTTTTTATCTTGATTAAATCCAAGTACATTTGCACCTTGTTTTTTCTTGATAATATCTTCAAGTCCATCAAAAGCTCCACCACAAATAAATAGAATATTTGTAGTATCAACTTGAAGTGCATCTTGACCAGGATGTTTTCTTCCACCTTTTGGTGGAACATTTACAACAGCACCTTCAACAATTTTTAATAAAGCTTGTTGAACTCCCTCTCCTGAAACATCTCTAGTAATTGATCTATTTTCACTCATACGTGCAACTTTATCAACTTCATCAATGAAAATAATTCCTCGTTCTGCTTTTTTGATGTCTCCATCAGCTGCTTGAACAAGTCTTGTTACAACATTCTCAACATCATCACCAACATATCCAGCTTCAGTTAAAGAAGTAGCATCAGCAATTGCTAAAGGAACATCAAGATATTTAGAAATAGTTTGAGCAAGTAGCGTTTTTCCAGAACCTGTTGGTCCAATTAAAAGAACATTTGATTTATTTAATTCTGTATCATCATCAATTTCATTGTGTCTAAAAATTCTTTTGTAGTGATTATACACAGCAACTGATAGAACTTTTTTAGCTCTATCTTGTCCTATTACATATTCATCCAATATTTTTTTTAGTTCAGCTGGAGTTTTAATTTTAATCTCTTTAGCTTCTGTTGGAGTGATTTTATTATCTATTTCTTCTATTGGAAGATTTCCACTCATTATTTCATTTGCAGCTGTAACACAAGCTTTACAAATACAAGCGTTATCTCCAGCAATTACTGGATTGTCTTTAGTGTCCGTTGTTCCACAAAAATCACATATAATCTTACTCATTTTCTACCTATCTTACTTTCTGTTAAAAGGAATACCACGTTTTGTATTTAATACAAAACTAGCTAATTCTTTTACATGTTTATTTTCACTTGTTTCAAATAACTCACGCGCTACTTCTTGAAGAGGTTTCCCTAATTCAAACAGTTCTTTGTAAGCAGATTTTATCGCATCAATATCTTCTCTATTTTCAAATCTTCTTCTTAAACCAGTTAAGTTAAGACCTCTTAAAACTGCTTTATTTCCTTCTGCTAAACAAAAAGGAGGAATATCTTGAGCAACAGCTGATGCACCACCAACCATTACTTGAGTTCCTAGTTTACAAAATTGATGAATAGGTGTTAATCCACCAACAACTACATAATCAGCACACTCAACGTGACCTGCTAGTGTTGCTCCATTTGCAAAAATACAATGGTCTCCAATAATACAATCATGGGCAACGTGAGTATATCCCATAAATAGATTATTATTTCCAATTCTAGTAACTGAACCACCACCGATAGTTCCTGGATTAAACAGAGTAAATTCTCTTATTTTATTATTGTCACCAATAATTAATTCAACATCTTCACCATTGAATTTTAAATCTTGAGGAATACTTCCTATTGCAGCATGAGAAAAAATGTGATTATTTTTACCAATAGTTGTTTTACCTTCAATTAGCGTATGAGAATGAATAACTGTTCCATCACCAATTTTTACATCTTTTCCAATAATTGTAAAAGCACCAATAGTGATATTATCACCTAGTTGTGCACCTTCTTCAATTATTGCTGTTTTATGAATATTGTTCATTTATATTTGCCTATTTTTGTTATTTATCAACTATCATAGCTTTTAATTCTGCTTCTGCTGCTAATTTTCCATCAACATAGGCTTTTCCTATAAGAGTCATTAAAGAACTTTTCATTCTAACAACTTCTAATTCGTAATCTAATCTATCTCCTGGTCTTACAGGAATTCTAAATTTTGCTTTATCTATACTCATAAAATAAATTACTTTATTTTTCATCTCTTCATCTGATAAATCTGAACTCTTAAGAGCTAGAACACCACCACATTGAGCCATACCTTCTAAAATAAGTACGCCTGGATAAATTGGATGACCTGGGAAATGTCCTTGAAAAGCTGGTTCTGAAATAGAAACATTTTTAAAACCTTTGATAGATTTTTTTAGTTCCATATCAGTAATTCTATCCACAAGTAACATTGGGTATCTGTGAGGAAGAATCTCTTGAATTTGCATAATATCTAACATATAATATCCTGATTTTTTTATTGAATGGCTTATATTATATCTAAAAAAAAATTAGTTTTGAATTATCTTTGCAACATTTTGAGAACTTCCATTCTTTAGGTATTCTCTTAATATTTTAGAATTATTAAAAAACTCTTCTTTATCCATATTTTGATAATCATTTAATAAATTCTCCAATGTAACATTTTCTTGTAGAAATTCATTATGCAAGGGTTTCTTTCCCATTTTATCAAAAAAGATATTTGCAAGCCCAACATAGTTAAGTTTAACAAATAGATTTCCTATAAAAAAATCAAGTTTTTTTGCAATATATGAAAGTGTAAATGGAGTTCCAATAAGTGCTGCTTCAAGCGTAGCTGTTCCTGAACAAATAAAAGCATATTCACTTTGTTTAAGAGTTTCATGGGCATTTCTTGAAATGGTAAAGTTTGAAATATCTCCATATATTTTTTTTATATATTCATCATCAAATTTTGCAGGAATTATTAAAATATACTCCTTATTAGGGATTTTCTTGATTAATTCTTTAAATATTGGCATAAGATTCGTGATTTCTGTTTTTCTACTTCCTGGCATAAAAGTAATTTTATTTGTATTGGATAATTCTTCTTTAAAATCTTTTATTTCATCTAGAAGTGGATGTCCAACATAAGTGATTTTATTTTTATCAGTATAAATTTCACTCTCAAAAGGAATGATTGAGCAAAGTTTTGAACAATACTTTTCTAATTTTGCTACTCTTCCTTTTTTCCAAGCCCAAGCTTGTGGGAGAATATAATAAATAATCTCTTTGTTAGGATAAGTTTCCCTTAGCTTTTTTGCTAAAGGAAGATTAAAACCTGAGCTATCCATCAATAAAACTTTGTCACAATCTTTAGCTAAGCTTACTAATTCATCCCTTAATTTGAAGAAAAATCGTAGTTTTTTAACTGCATCAACAATTCCCATAATTGCCAATGCTGTTAAATCATATAAAGGGTTTCCTAGCTCTTTATCAAATACGCCAAAAAGTTCAACATCATCCGATAAATACTTTTTTAACTCTTTTAGGTGAATATTTGATGATGTTTCCATTGCACAAACTAATAGTTTCATATTATCTCTTCTCTTATATCTTCGTAAGTTTCTGAGTTTATTTCTATCTCATATTTCTCATTTTTAATTTCATCAAGAATAATAATTGCACTTAAATCATATGGATTCTTTAGAATCTGATTTCGTACTTCTAACTCTTGTTTAAAGTCTAGAGGATTGTACATAAGCTCTTTAACATTTGAATATGAAGTATTGGCAAAGTGATTAAAAGTTGTAATATCAAGGATTTTAACTTCATCTCTGTTTAAGTAGTTTATTCCATCTTTAGAGTATTCAATTCTTCCGTTAGTTTTATTTCTATTTATTGTTGAATAACATAAAATATATGAAGGAAGAACTTGTTTTGCAACTATAACTTTAGCTCCAAGAAGTCTATAATTTAAAAATCTTTGTTTAATGATTTTATAATCAGCTCCCGTTTCTTCTAACTCATTTCTTTTTTTATAAAGCTCAAGTCTCTCTTCAATTGACTCTGGCAATATTTGATTTGAAATTGGATTAAACATTTCATCCATTATCTTATCTTGAGCTTCCCTTTGGGCACTAAGACCAAACAGACAACCACAATAATTTTGTCTATAAAGAGAGTTCTCTTTTACTTTTTGACCTTGGATTTCTGCTCCATTTCCAGCTTTATAATCTCTATAAATAAACTCTAAACCTGTAAGTGATGAAAGATTGTTTCCAATTTTTTCTAATTTTTCTTGAGATTTTTTTGGAGAAATCAGTAGTGTAGTAGTAAATTTATTATGTCCTAATTCAACTGCTTTTTGAACAGTAGTATCGAGTCTATCATCATAACAAACTGTGCATCTATCACCTTTTTCAGGTAAATGCTCCATTCCTTTAACTTTTTTTAACCACTCTTCTAGGTTATAAGCACCTTCAATTAATTTTATACCCAACTTTTTACATGAGTATTCAACATCTAAATATCTTAATCTGTATTCACTATAAGGATGAATATTAGGGTCATAAAAATAACCTACTAACTCTTCTTGTGGAAATTCTTCTTTAATTCTTTCTAAAAAATAGTGACTATCAACTGCGCAACAAATATGAACTAACAATAAAAAACCTTTAATTATATAATTTGATATAATTATAGTAAAAGTTTTCAAAACAAAGGATTAGCCATAAAAAATTTACTCATTCTCGTTTTTTCTATATTCATCTTTACGGGATGTTTTAGTACAAATGAACCACAAATTAGCTCAAATAGCGCCACAATATTAATCAAAACACCACAAATGAAATTTTATGATAAAGGTTTTATTTACAAATTTAAAGAGTATACACAAGTTCAAATTTTTAGCGCTGGAACAGCTGTTTTAGATATGAAGATTTATGAAGACAAAGTATGTAGAACAACTTTTAAATGTCAAGACTTAGCGACATTTAATAAAGAGAATTTATCATCAACTTATCCAGATAATTTTATAAAAGAGTTATTTGAAAGAAATCAAAAAGATGTAATTCATAGGGATAAAGAACACAATATTTTAATTAAAATAATAAGAGACTAGAAAATCTAGTCTTTTATTATAATTTTATTATTCCTAGCTCTTTTAACATTATGGCAATTACGGAAATAGGTGCAACATATCTAGTTATAAATAACCAAATTTTATAATAAGTTTCTCCAACATGTGGAACAATAGCTTTTCTTGAAATCTCTTTATCTAAAACATAACCCACAAATATTGAAATAACTATGCCACCTAATGGTAATAGGATTGCTGAACTTACGAAATCAAACCAATCAAAAAGATTTTTACTTCCAAATGTTAACATTGAAGAAAATTCATTTGTATTTGATAAAAGTGCAAATATTCCTAATACATAAGCAATAAAAGCAGTACCATAAGTTGCTTTTTTTCTTGAGATATTAATTTTTTCTTCTAGATACATAACAGCTGGTTCAAGTATTGAAATTGCTGAAGTTATAGCTGCGAAGGCAAGTGCTATAAAAAATAAAAGAGATAAAAATATTCCTATAGTTCCCATTTGATAAAAAATTGCTGGAAGAGTAATAAATACAAGTCCTGGCCCTTTACTTGGTTCTTGACCTGCAGTGAATGTTATTGAAAATATAATTATACCTGCCACTAAAGCAATTATGGTATCCATTGCCACTACATAAGCCGAAGCTTTTACAATATTTACATCTTTGTTTAAAGATGCAGCATAAGTTAATATTGTTGCCATCCCAATTGATAGAGTAAAAAATGCATGGCCAACGGCAACAATTACAGAACTTGAATTGAATTTCTCGAAATTTGGATAGAACATAAAGTTTAATGCTTTTGAAAATCCATCTAATTGAAATGCATAAATAAGTAAAATCCCAAGAATTATAATTAAAGAGGGCATCAAGATATTATTTAGCTTTTCTATTCCTTTTTTAACACCTCTTGAAATAGTAATTGCAATTAGAATAAATGAAAGTGTATAATAAATAAATTGAGTATAAATATCTTCTTTTAATAAACCCATAAAAGCATCTTCTGCTTCTTTGAAGTTTTGTGGTAGTGCAGTAATTGAAATGAAAATATATTGGAAAATCCAGCCAATAACAACCGTGTAGAAGGTTAAAATTAATAAACCAGTTAAAAAAGTAAATCCTGCATATTTCCACTGTTTTTTATCTTTGGGTGCTAAAGTTTCAAAAGTACTAACAGCATTTTTATTTGAGTTACTTCCTAGTAAAACTTCCCCAATAAATATTGACATACCAATAAAAAATACCGTTGCTAGGTAAACTAATACAAAAACTCCACCACCATTTTCTCCAGCTATATATGGAAATTTCCAAATATTTCCAAGTCCAACTGCACTTCCTGCAGCTGCTAGAATAAATCCAACTCTTGTAAAATGATTTTTATGCATTTTTCTCCTTAATTTTTTAATCTAATTTTTGTGGTTTTCCAAAGAAATAACCTTGTGCAAAATCAATTCCCATATTTTTAACTACATCAAAAACACTTTGGGAATGAACAAATTCTGCTATTGTTTGAATATTCATTTTTTTTGCAAAATCAATTATTGTCTCTGTAACCATTTGCGAATTTATATTTTTATCAATATCTTTTATCATTGAAGCATCAATTTTAATATAATCAACTTTTAATTTCATAATATATTCAAAATTTGAGTAACCAGTTCCAAAATCATCTATTGAGATTTTTGCACCAGTTTTTTTTACTTCAGTAATAAATTCAATAACTTCTTTAAAATTTTCTATTCCTTCAGATTCAATAAGTTCAAAGACAATTTTATCACCTAATTTATATTCATGCAACTTTTCAATGATTGTAGAATATACATCTTCATTTAAAATATCATGAACCGATAAATTAATTGAGACTTGATCATCTCTATTTTTGAAAATCTCAAAAGTCTTTTCAATTATAATTTTCGTAAGTTTAGGATAAAGTTTATTTTTTTTAGCTAATTCCAAAAAATGTATAGGAGAAAGATATTCTCCTTTTTCATCAACCATTCTCATTAATGCTTCATATTTTACAATTTTTGAAGTTTTAGCATCGACAATTGGTTGAAATAAAGGCTCAATTTTATTATTTTCTATTGCATCTTTTATTTTTTTTGACCAAATGAGATTTTGTGAATATTCATGCTCTATTTTCATAGTTGGTTCATAAATCAAATATTTTTTTCTTGTTTTTTTTGCAAGTTTTAAAGCCATATCAGCATTATTCAATAAAAATAAATTTCCAAAAGATACACCAATTGTTGCATTCACATAAATTTCATTATCATTGATTGTAAAGGTGTGATTTTCGATACAGTTTGCAATATGTAACGCAATATTTTTAATATCTTCATAAATAGTTTCACTTGGAAGATAAAGGGCATATTCATCCGCATGAAGTTTAAATAAAATTGCCTCATTAGAGACATTATCTTTTATGATTTCCGCAGTATATTTAATAATATCATTTCCTATTTTATCTCCATATAAATCATTTATATGTTGAAATTTATCAATATTAATTACCATTAAAATTGCATCTTTTTCACTAGAGAGAGTCTCTATTAATTTTTTTCTATTTGGAAGGTTTGTTAATTCATCATGGAAGAATTGGTATTCAAGGGAATCTAACATATTATTAAATACATTTTTCATGGAATCAATTTCTTTAATCTGATTATTTATGCCAACTCTTTTAGTAATATCTTTGTGGGTTGAGATATAATTTATATTTGTGATAAAATTTTTGATTGGTTTTACTAAATGTCTATCAAATTCTATAAATAGAGCTATAAAAATTACAATAGAGAATAAAACTATAAAGAAAATAAAGAAGTTAATAATAGATGAGAGGGAAATTTTTAAGTCATCTATTGGATACATAATATTTATTACACCTAAAACATTGCCTGCTTGGGTTTGAGTGTGGCATTTTAAACACTCTTCTCTTGCAATAATTGGATAATAATATTCAATAGTAGAGTCATCAATTACATTTAATACATCATCTTTCTTTAGGGCTTTTTGAACGAAGATATCATTTTCTCTGGCTTTTAAATCTTTTTGAATATCACCAAATTGTTTAGCAACTTCTTCTCCTCTATAAACATTAACAGCCATATTTTTATCAACAGAATTTAATCTTAGAATAATTTTTTCTAAATCATCTCTTGTCCAACCTCTTTCCATTGCAGAATATAAAGATTGAAATACAAGTTCTGTAGTTTTTTTAGCATCAACTTTTGAAAGTTTTTCTATAGCTTCTTTTTTCATATATTGAGTATAAACAAAAGCAATTGTTAGGGAAAAAGTGAGGGTGATAAGGATTATTTTTAATATTAGTCTTTTATAGGTAGTCTGTCTTTCTTTCATCATCGCTCTTTTTCATAAAATAATTAAAAATAATTATTAGATTATACAAAATATAAGCTTGAAAGAAGTAATCCTAACTTTTTAGAGATAAAAATAATTTATCATAAGAAAGAGATAACTCTCTTATGATAATCTTTTTAGCTTGTTATATCCAACTTTAATTAATTTTAATAGTGGTTTTCTATATGAACTAAATACATATTTTTTAATTTCGTAAGCAATTCTTCCACTTACAGTTACTAATCCATAAAGGTCTCCAGCAGCATATTTCCCACCAAGAGCAATTAAAATTCCATCTAATTTTGGATTTGATTTAATTAGTTTTTTTCCTGAAATCATATTTAATACATTATTACCTGCATCTGTACCACTAATTCGGGCAACAGTAACATTTGGTGGCATTATTTCACCTTTTGCATTTCTGATTTCAGCAATATCTCCAATTGCAAAGATATTTTCATATTTATCAGTTTGTAAATATTCATTAACAACTATTTGTCCTCTACCATTTTTTGCAACATCTTCTAATTCAGATGTAATTGTAGAAGCTTCAATACCCCCTGTAAAAATTACAAAAGAGTGATTTATTTTAGTTCCATTTGAGAAATGACAATATCCATCTTCAACTTTTGTAAGTTTAGTATTTGTAATGATGTTAATTCCAAGAGATTTTAATCTCTCTTGAGACATGCTTATTAGTTTATGAGAAAGACCAGGAAGAATAGTTACAGAACTACTTATTAGAGAAATTTTTAGATTATCACAAGAAAAATTTCCCCTTTCAAAAAATTTATTTGAATAATAAGCCATCTCAGCAGCAATTTCAACTCCAGATAAACCAGCTCCAACTACAACAATTCTTGTATCTGCACATTGTTTAGCTTCATCTTTGATTTTTTTGAATAATTGTTGTTCAAAACTTTGTTTAAAAGTGATTGCTCTATGAAGTTTTTTAATATCATCAGCGTTATTAAGACCGGGAATACTTGTAGGGAAAAATGTTCTTGTACCAGCTGCCATAATTAAATAGTCAAAATCAACTATCTCTTCTTCTTCTGTATAGATTTTTTTTGTAGCTTGATCAATTCTTCTAACTTTTAAATTTTTAAATTCAAGATAGTTGTGATTAAATCCCATACATAAAGTAGTTAAATCAATAGTTACATCTGCAAAGTTAGATTTATTTGCTATTAAATCATAAACCTCAGGTTGTAAATTATGATAGGTATGTTTATCTATCAAAGTAATCTTTATATTCTTGTTTTTAACCAATTCCCTTAATGCATATATCCCTGCATATCCACCACCAATTATTACCACTTTTTCCATAAGGCTGAATCCTTTTATTAATTACTATGTGCTTGAAATGTTCTTTTTACTTTGATTGCTAATGGGCGAATAATACCCAAAATTTATAGCCCCAATATAGCAAATCTTTAACTTTCAAAATTATTTGTTATTCTATACTTAATCATTTAATTACAAAATAAAAAAGAGTGAATTTTTTCTTTATAATGCAATTTGTGTACCTAAATGACACTTAAATAGTGTAATGTATGAATTAAATTAGGAATTCAGTGAATAAAATATTTTTTTAGTTTAGTTCTAAAGTTCTATTTTTGTAGAATGGCGTAATTTTTGATAAATAGGAATAAATTATGAAATATATAGGAGCACATGTAAGTGCTAGCGGTGGAGTTTACAACGCACCAATAAATGCCACTTTAATAGGTGCAAAGGCTTTTGCACTTTTTACAAAAAATCAAAGACAATGGGCCGCAAAAGAGTTAGACACTAAAACAATTGATAAATGGTTTAAAGAATTAGAAAAATCAGGAATTCAGGCAAAACATATTTTGCCACATGATAGTTATTTAATAAATTTAGGTCATCCTGAAACTGAAGCAAGGGCTAAATCATTTGACGGTTTTGTTCATGAAATACAAAGATGTGAAATTTTAAAACTTGATAGATTAAATTTTCACCCAGGTAGCCACTTGAGAAAAATATCTGAAGAAGAGTGTTTAAATAATATTGCTGAAAGTATGAATAGAGCTATTGATATAACAAATGATGTAAAACTTGTTATTGAAAATACAGCTGGGCAAGGAAGTAACCTTGGATATAAATTTGAACATTTAGCTTATATTATTGACAAAATTGAAGATAAAAGCAGAGTTGGTGTTTGCATTGACACTTGTCACATGTTTACAGCAGGTTATGATATAAGAACAAGAGAAGCTTATGATAAAACTTGGAATGAATTTGACCAAATTGTAGGTAGACAATATTTAATGGGAATGCACATTAATGATTCAAAACCAGAACTTGGAAGTAGGGTTGATAGACATGATTCTTTGGGTGTTGGAAAAATTGGTTGGGATGCTTTTAAATTTATTATGAATGATGAAAGAATGGATGACATTCCACTTGTACTTGAAACAATAAATGAAGAGATTTGGGCACAAGAAATTCAAGCACTTTATGATTTAGTTGAAAAATGATTTTTGAGGGAATGATATATGTATAGAGTATAAAAAACTCTTTAAGGCAATTCATGAAAAACAAAACAAAAGTTCCATTTGATCCCAATAACTTTGATACTTCAATCACAGTTAAAGAGTTAACAAAAAAATTTCCTCATCTTTTGGATTTAGATTATAAAAAAGTGAGTTTGGCAAATGAAATAATTCCTTTGAATTATGAGATTTTTTCAAAAGATTATAAAGATTTCTTATCAAGTAATATTGAAGACTATTTTGATTTTGAAGTTGATGCTGTAATATAAAAGTAAGATTTACTTTTATATTATAGTTTTTGAGTAATTAATCGAATCATTTAAATTACTAAAAGTTTTTAAATTTATCTCATCAAATGGGAAGTTTGCTTTTACTAATTTTTTTAAAATTCTTTCATTTAATCCAGAAAAAATTAGTCTTTTATTTTTACTAGTAAAATTATCAACTATTGATTTTAAAGCAACCATTGCTGTCATATCAATCATAGTTACATTTTGCATATTTAAAATTACCACACTTGTATCTTCATTATTATTTAAAAGTGTTTTTAACGCATTTTGAGCTGCACCAAAAAACATTGGCCCATTAATATCGTAAATTGAGATATTCTCAGGAATATCAGGATGAATAGTTAGTTTTGTATTTACAAGTTCAATTGAGTATAAATCAATAGTTCTTTTAATAAATAATATAGAAGCTAATCCAATTCCAATAGCAACTGCGATTTGCATATCAAATAAAACAGTCAAAATAAAACAAGTTAAAAGTACATAAACATCATTACTTGGAGCAACTTTTAAGATATTTATAAAGTGTTTAACTTCTGACATATTCCAAGCAACAACTAACAGTAATGCTGAAAGTGAAGCCATTGGCAAATATGATAAATAAGGAGATAAAAACATTATAGAAACTAAGATAAATAAAGAGTGAACAATTGATGCTAGTTTTGAAGTTCCACCTGATTTAATATTTACAACAGTTCTAGCAATTGCAGCAGTTGCAGGAATTCCTCCAAAAAATGGAACAATAATATTTGCAATTCCTTGACCGATTAACTCTTTATTTGGATTTGTTTTATTTCCCGTCATACCATCACTTATTACTGCACATAAAAGTGATTCTAATGCTCCTAAAACTGCAATTGCAATACTGTGGGGAAGAAGTTTATAAAATAAATCTAAAGTTATCTCTTCTGGTTTTAAAAAACTCCAAGGCAATTCAAATTGTAAAGGAATAGGTGGAATTCCATCTCCTTTTATTCCTCCTATGTCATAATGAAAAGTTGAGGCAATTGTTGAGATATTTAGTTGTGGGAAATAGATGTTTGCAAAAGCTACAACTATTGTGATAAAAGTTAGTGCTACAAGTGCTGCTGGGATTTTACTTTTTGTTTTCTGCCATAAAATTAGTAAAAATAGAGTAAATAATCCAACTGATAATTCAAATGGTTTAAAGGTATTAAAAGAGCTAAAAATTAAATAAATTTTATCTAAGTAGTGACCATTAAAATTCTCAATAGTTAAACCAAAAAAATCTTTTATTTGAAATGTTGCAATTACAACGGCAATTCCTGAGGTAAATCCAACGGTTACTGGATATGGAATTAGTTCAATTAAAGTTCCAAGTTTTAAAACACCAACAAAAATTAAAATAATTCCAGATAAGAGTCCACAAATTAGTAATCCTGAAACTCCAAACTGTTGAACTATTGGAATTAAAATTACAACAAAAGCAGCAGTTGGTCCTGAAATATTTATTTTACTACTTCCAAAAACAGCTGCTATTATTCCTGCAATTATGGCAGTATATAATCCAAGCTGAGGTGGAACTCCTGTTGCAATTGCCAAAGCCATTGAAAGAGGAAGGGCGATTATCCCAACAGTTAAACCAGATAAAATATTGTTTTTCATTTTTTTCTCATTTTGGATTTTCTCGAAGAATTAATTTTATATTTTGAATTTTTAAGTCTTTTTATCATAGAAGATGAAATCTGATACATCTTGATTATATTGTATTTAAGATTAGTATTTTTTTCATTATTTCTAGCAATCTCATAATATCCTAAAAGCTTTAAATAATCAAAATTATTTAAAAAAGAATAAAAAATTGTTGATTTTTCTTCTTCTAGTAACCATTCACTCAAAAGTGCTAAAACAATTTGTTCCGGAATCCAAAGTTCACCTTCAAGTAATTGGGTTTCAATCTGTTTTACTATTGTATTATAGTAAAATATCAAGGCTCCATCATTGGGAAGAAGTTTGTGATTTACTTGTCTTGCTTGTTGATATGCCATAAAAGATTTTAATTCATAAGCATTTATTATTGTTTTATCTAACTCTTTATTTAGTTCTATAATATTTTTTTCAATCTCTTTATTAAACTCTTCATAACCTAAATCAATTTTATATTTTTCATTTTTTATATTTTCAAGAAGTTCTTCAATAACAGTTTTAATATAAATAAGTAAGGCATCAGTTTTTATATCTCTTAGAAGTTTTATACATATTTGTGGTTGATTATTAGCGCTCATTTTAATCCGAATATTTAGATAAGGTGGATTTTAAATCAATATTACTTAATATTGAATTAAGTTCAAAATATTAGTTTGAGTTCATTAAGTCTTTTAATATAAATTAAATTATAATTCAAAAAAAATTATGGATGTAAATGAAAAGTAAAATAAATGATGAGTTAAACAAAGTTAAAAGAGATTTATATCTTAAAGCTTCAGCTTCATATTTTGATAAGTGTGGTTATAAAAATTTTAAGATTTCACAGCTAGCAATTGAGCTTGAAACTTCTGTGGGAACAATTTATAATCTTTTTATTTCAAAAGAAAATTTATATTTAGAATATCTGATTTTAAAACTACAAAGTTTTTTGGATAAATTAAATGAGTATGAAACAGATGAACCTATGAAAAATCTGCAGTTATATCTATCTTGTAAGTATGAAATATTTATTCAAATAGATAATAATAGGGATGAAACTTTAACTAATGACCCTTATTTCTTCCATAAGTTAGATATTTCAAATCATGGAATAGTTGATGAAATATATGAATTTTTAATTAAACAATTTAAAGGTTTATATCCAAACTCAAATATGGACTATAAACATACAGCAATACTTTTTAAGAAGTTATCAGATGGATTTGTTGAGAGTTATTTATTGAAAAAATATGACACAAAAAACATTGTAGAAGATACAATAAAACTTTTTTTCAATGGTTTAGAAAAAAAGTAATATTGAATTTTAACTATTAAAGTTTGTAAATTTCGAAGTTAGTATCTCTTACATCTTTTTTAATTACATCTTGCCACTGTTTTACTTTTTTCATATCTTTTTCTTGTGAGAATAGACCTTCAGTGTAGATTTTTATAAGCATTTTTTGTGCTGCAATTAGATTTTTAGAAGCTGCAAACTCAATTAACTCAACACCTTTTTTGTTATCAACCGGTGTATTTATACCTTGAAGATAAAATCTTGATAGTTGATAAGCTGCAATTGGATCTACATTGCTAGAATCTTGTAAAAGTTTAAATGATTTATCTAAATCTTTTTCAACTCCATCACCTTTATAATATAAAAAGGCTAAAGCAAGATTTGCATAGGCATTTTTATTGTCAATTGATTGGTTAAAATATTCAACTGCTTTTTTGTAATCTTTTTTCTCAACGCTGTATGTTCCCATTCTAAGTTGGGCATAAGAGTTTTCATTTAGAATTTTTTTGTAGCAAAATAATTTATTATCAATATCTTCTATTTTTTGACAAACATTTGCTTTTTCTAAAGCAATGGCGTCTTTATCATCTGAAAATGATAAGAATGAAGGCATTGAAAACTCAGGCATTTTTAATGAGCAAGCTGTAAATAAGAAAATAGATAAGCTTGGTAGAATGATTTTTTTTAACATTTATATTCCATAAATTTTATTTGTAAAGCTATTTGTTTTATCTTGATATTGTTCATCCCAATAATCAGATTTGTCAGTATCTCTTTCTATATATTCACCACTTTTGTATAATCTAGAAAGTTCTTGTTGTGCTGATTTTACATCATTTGAAGCAGCAAAATTTAAAAGTTCAAAGGCATCTTCAACTTTATTTTTATCTATATAGTAAAAATATAATTTATATGCAGCAATTGGGTCTATATCTTTTGTTTCTTCTAAAAGTTTAATTGCTAATTCATCATTGATTGGAACACCAAATCCACTTTTATAAATATCAGATAAAGGAGCATTTGCATAAAAATTACCCTTTTGTTTTGATATATCTAATCTTTGAAGTGCTTCTTCAAAATTACCTCTTAACTGAGCATTTAAACCTAATCTTAATTGGGCAAAAGAGTTTTTGTAAGAAATTAAATCATAACAATCCATTTCAAAATGTTTATTTGTATTTCTACAATCATCTGCAATTGAGAGTTCATTAGATGAACTTTTCATAAATTCACTTTTATTAGAACAACCACTTATGGCGAACAGACAAAGAGTAACTAGGGCAAAAGAAGAAGAGATTATCTTATGCATACGATTCCTTTTTTATTTACTTATAAATCACCTTAATTCTAGCAAGTTTTTTATTCATAAGTAGTTAAGTCATATTGCTGTATCATATTGTCCTTAATGGGAGATTAAATGATTTTTATTGGACTTTTTTTATTTATAGCTTTTGTGGTTATAGCTTTGAATGTTTATAACCATTCAAATTTGGCATATATTGAAGAGTATTTGCAAAAAAATAAGTGTGAAGAGTATGCTTATTCAAAAGGTTCATACAAGGCTTTTTGTAATGGTTCTTTTGTAGAAATAAAAAATAGTTTTATAGTAAATCTTGATGAAAACTCAACTATCTTTAAATATGAAGATATAAAAAATTTAGAAATCAATCAACTAAATCTAGTAATTAATAGCAATAGTAAAATAGCTTTTAAAGAAAAAGAAGAGTTAGATAAATTTTATAATAAATTAAAAGAAAAAATAAATAAGTAGGATAAGCAAAGAAGAATGAAAGAAGTAATTAATTTTATAAAAGCGCAAAATGTAGAAAAAACAAACTTCTTTGGACAATTAAAATGTTCAGCTGAAGAGGCAAAAATCTTACAATATATGTCTAAAGAGTATGTAAATGGAAGAGATACTTTAGGTGTTATTGATGTTTTAGGAGAGTTTTACGATTTAAAAACTTATAAACATTTAGAAAAACTTGATTTAATTAAATCTCTTTTAGAGTTTGGTTGGTTAGTTCAAGTATCTTTTGACCAAGTAAAATTAAGTGAAGTTTCAAAGTTAGAGCTTATAAATTCAAGTGTTTCACTTTCAAGTGCTTATTTAAAAATGTTAGAAAATGGAAGTAATGATTTTGTTCTTCCTGAAATTAAAAATTACTCTGACCACCTAGAATATTTACAAGACCAATTTTTTAGAATAGATTTAGCTCAACAATTAAATGTGGTTAGAAAAAACTTTGATGTTAATAGTCCAAGTTCAAATAGATTAAAATCAAAATTAATACTGTTAGAAAATAGAATTAAAGAGAGAATAAAAGTTACAAATAACTCTATTATGCTTGAAGATTTTTTCAAAGATAATGATTTAAATGAACAAGAACAAACTCTATTTTTAGCCCTTTTAAAAGAGGAATATTCTGGTGGAGATGGAAGTTTAAGAGATATGAACTCTTTGATTGAATTAATCTCAAGTGATGATTATGAAAAGATAAAATATAGAAGTTTGCTTGAAGAGAGTTCAACATTAGTTTCAAAAGCATTAATTGATTATGATGAAGTTTTAACTCCATTTGGTGGGATTAATAGAAACTTTTATATTCCAGATGAGGTTTTATATAAAATTTCTCATCCAACTAAAAAAAGTGCAAATGTTGGAAAAATCAAACTTGATACAGTAATCAAAGAACAAGATATGTTTGAGCTTATCTCAACAACAAAATCTTTAGATGATGTAATTTTAAATGAAAAAACAAAAGAGACTTTAGATGCACTTTTAAAACAAGTTGATAAAAATGTAATAAATCGTCTAAAACAATGGGGAATTAAAGATAAAAAAAGAGGAATTGAAGCAAAAATCATTTTTTATGGAGTTGCTGGAACTGGAAAAACTTTAACCGCCTTAGCTTTAGCAAAATCTCTTAAAAAAGATGTATTAAGTTTTGATTGTTCAAAAATTTTATCTATGTACATTGGTGAGAGTGAAAAAAATGTTAGAAGTATTTTTGATAAATATTATGAACTAAGAACTCAAACAAAATCAGAACCAGTTTTACTTCTAAATGAAGCTGATCAATTCTTAAGTGCAAGAAGTTCAGGAAGTGCAAGTAGTAGTGACAAAATGCATAATCAAATGCAAAATATTTTTCTTGAACAAATCGAAAGATTCGACGGTATTCTAATAGCAACTACAAATTTACTTGAGAATTTGGATAAGGCATTTTCTAGAAGATTTAACTACAAAATTGAGTTTGTTAAACCAAATAAAGCACAAAGAATCGAACTTTGGAAAAAATTAATACCAGCAAATTTACCTTTAGAAGAAAATTTTGATATTGAAGAGTTAGCAAAACATGAATTAACTGGTGGACAAATAGAATTAGTTATTAAAAATACAGCTTATAAAATAGCCGTGAGTGATGAACCACTATTCAGAGTTGAGAACTTTAAAGAGCAAATTACTAAAGAACAGAAAGGTCAATTTGATGGTGAAACAAAAGTTGGATTTTTCTAAAAAAATCCAACTTTAGATTATTGTTTCTTTTTGTACCAATTTCATTCTTATCCTTAGAAAAAGATTAAACTATAAGCTAATTTTTATAAGGTTACAATATTATTGCGTACATTATTAATAAGTGGCTATTTATCACAAATTAGATATTATATTTGTAGATTAAAATAAACTTTTTAGCTTTTAAAAGGATAAATTAAATGACACATATGGAATTTGCACATCCCTATTTTGGTGCATTTGTAATGTTTATTGTAACATTTGGTGCGTTTGGTGCAACAGTATGGCTTTCAAGATATATTAGTAGAAAAATTGCAAGACTTGATACTGAAAAACTAAAAACAACTCTGTATGAGTGTGGACCTGAGGTTACAAAACAACCAAATAGTATATCAACACAATTTTATTTAACAGCATTATTATTTATTTTATTTGATGTTGAAATTATATTTATGTTTCCATGGGCAATTAACTTTAAATTATTAGGTTGGTTTGGTTTTGTGGAGATGATATTTTTTATTACTTTATTAGCAATTGGATTTTTATATGCATGGAAAAAAGGAGCTCTTGAATGGCACAGCATAAAATAAATTATTTACAAGATAATGGAGCTGCTGTTAAATTAACAACAATTGATAAGTTAGTTAATTTCGGTCGTTCAAACTCTTTATGGCCAATGACTTATGGATTAGCATGTTGTGCTATTGAAATGATGGCAACGGGAGCTTCAAGATATGACTTCGATAGATTTGGAACAATTTTTAGAGCAAGTCCAAGACAATCTGATGTTTTAATTATTGCTGGAACTCTTACAAAAAAACATGCTGAATTTATGAGAAGATTATATGACCAAATGCCAGATCCAAAATGGGTAATTTCAATGGGGTCTTGTGCAAATACAGGTGGAATGTTTAATACTTACGCAACTGTTCAAGGTGCAGATAGAATTATTCCAGTTGATATTTATCTTCCAGGATGTGCACCAAGACCTGAAACTTTACAATATGCCCTTATGACACTACAACAAAAAATCAGAAAAGAATCAATTTTTAGAGCTCACAAAAAGAAGAGGTTAGTATAATGAGAAAATATACGCCAAAAGACAACGTTCAAAAACAAGCATACTTTTCAGATAGATTTTTTGTCTCTCCTACCGTTCCTAGATTTGAAATAAATTCAGATGAAATTTTTTCAAGTGATTTTGAAAAAATCTCTAAAGTAATAGAAATCAAAGATGCTTATATTGAACACACTCACTTAGTTTTAAATATTAATAAAAATGCTATTGTTGAAACTATGAATTTCTTAAAAGATGAACTTGAATATGACATGTTAATAGAACTTTCTGCAATTGATTATTTAGCAGCTCGTGATGGATATGAAGTTTTTTATGAGATGTTATCAATTTCTAAACATAAAAGATTAAGAGTTAAATGTTTTTTACAAAAAGATGAAGCAATAGAGTCTGTAACTTCTATTTTCAAATCTGCAAACTGGTCTGAGCGAGAAATGTACGATATGTTAGGTGTAAAAGTAGTAAATCATTTTAATTTAAAAAGAATTATTATGCCAGATGATTGGTATGACCACCCACTTAAAAAAACATATCCACTTCAAGGTGATGAAGCAGCTTCTTGGTATGAAGTTGACAAAATATTTGGAAAAGAAGCTAGAGATATAATTGGCCCTGAACAAAGAGATCCAGCAGCAATTGATAGATACGATACTACAAGATTTGCAAGACTTGGGCATGAAGTTCCATTTGATACAGATATTTCTCAGTTTGAACCAGAGACAAATATTTCTTATCAAGAAGAGAATACTTCAAAAATTATGAAAAAACTAAAACCTGAAGAATCAGTTGTTTTAAAAAGAAGAAGGTAGAAAATATGCAACAACCAAATAGACTAAAACCTTTTTTTGAAAACATTCACTTTGAGCGTGATGATAATACGATGATGGTGAACTTCGGTCCACAACATCCATCTGCTCACGGACAATTAAGACTTATTTTAGAACTTCAAGGTGAAGAAGTTGTTAAATCAAGACCAATGATTGGATACCTTCACAGAGGTATGGAAAAAATGGCTGAGAATATGATTTATAATGAATTCTTACCAACAACTGATAGAATGGATTATATCGCTGCAACTTCTAATAACTATGGTTATGCCTTAGCAATTGAGCAACTTTTAGGTATTGAAGCTCCAAGACGAGCTGAAATTATTAGAACTATGCTTTTAGAATTAAATAGAATCACTTCACACCTTTTTTGGCTTGCAACGCATGCTCTTGATGTGGGGGCAATGTCTATGTTCCTTTACTGTTTTAGAGAAAGAGAATATGCAATGGACTTAATTGAGGACTATTGTGGGGCAAGACTAACACACAGTGCTGTAAGAATCGGGGGAGTTCCTTTAGATTTACCAGCTAATTGGACCGCTGATTGTTTATCATTTTTAGATGTATTAGAAACAGAGTTAAAGACTTATGAAGGGCTTTTAACTGAAAATAGAATCTGGAAAATGAGACTTGAAAATGTTGGTGTTATTACTCCTGAAATGGCAAAAGATTGGGGATGTTCAGGGATTATTTTACGAGGTTCTGGAATCAAATGGGATTTAAGAAAAGAGATGCCTTATGGTATTTATCCTGAACTTGATTTTGATGTTCCAGTTTCGTATACTTGTGACTCTTATGGAAGATACAAAATCTGTATTGCTGAAATGAGAGAATCTTCAAAAATTTTAAAACAATTAGTTCCTATGTACGAAGAGTCAGATACTCAATTAATGGCTCATTCTCCAAATTATATCTCAGCTCCAAAAGAGCAAATTATGACTCAAAACTACTCTTTAATGCAACACTTTGTTTTAGTAACTCAAGGAATGAGACCACCAGTTGGTGAAGTTTATGTGGCAACTGAATCTCCAAAAGGTGAATTAGGTTATTTTGTAGTAAGTGATGGAAGTCCTTATGCATATAGAATGAAACTTAGAACTCCTAGTTTTCAACATACAGCAATTTTAGAAGAGCTATTAGTTGGATGTCAATTAGCCGATGTGGTTACAATTATTGGTAACCTAAACATCGTGTTTGGTGAAATAGATAGATAGGGGATGAAGTTATGAAAAGATTTGATTTAAGACACTTGAAAAATGACTTCTACACTAGAATGTTAGAGTTAATGGATAAACAAATTGCTCCTGAAGAGACAGCAATTATTATGTTTGAAATTGGAGATTTTTCTAATATCCAAAAATCAGCCGATGTAATTTATGAAGCGGGTTATACATTGATGAACTCAATTAAGTTTAATGAAGTTGATTGGACATTAGTTGTAAAAAAAGTAAAACCAGAACCAGCGGAGAGAGAACATCAGGATGATGAGAGAAAAGCTGTAGCTGTTGAAAGTGCAAAAGATGAATAAAATAGAGCTAATTTTAAAAAGCGATTTTATTATCTCTTTTGGAACTTTTGTTGAAGAGAAAGACCTTAAAGATTCAATTATAAAAGCTGTTGAAACTAATAGTGCAAAATTTATTTATATGCATCCAATTGATAATTTTAATTTAAAACCATTTTATTCTCAACTAATAAAATACGAAGTTGGAAGTGAAGAGGGAATTAGTGCTTTATTATTAAATAGTTTTGCTTCAAATTGTGATGAAAAAATTAAAAACTTTTTAGAGGATTTAGACTTAGGTTACATTAGTGCTGAAAGTAGTGCAGGGGAAGAAGAGTTTGAAGAAGCTTTTGAAAACTCGCAAGAAGCAAAAGTTAAAACATTAATTGTTGGAAATGATTTAGTAAATCACGAAAGAGTAGAAAATATTGTTAAATTATTAGCAATATTAAAAAAATATTCAGATTTTAATTTAGTTGTTCTAAATGAAGAATTAGGGCAAAAAATCAATTCTTGTACAGATTTTGATTTAGAAGAGCTAGAAGAATTAAAATCATTTAACGGAACATTAGTTTACAAATTAGTAGATGAACAAAATGATGAATTAATAACAAGTCAAACTTTTGCAAATATAGCAAAGGTATCAAATGGTAATGAAGTTTTTGTAATATCAAAAAATGAAAAAATCAAAAGAGTATTAAGAATTGATGAAAACTTACATGGAACAATTGCAATTCTAAAAACAAAAATTAATGAAGATATTTTTAATGGCTATATTTATAAACAAGTAAAGATTGAAAAGGTTGAAGCGTAATGAGCGAGATGATTACATTAACAATTGATGGTAAAAGTGTTCAAGCCAAAGATGGTGAATCAATTTTAAATGTGGCAAGAGCAAACGATGTATTTGTTCCTGCTGTTTGTTATTTAACAAGATGTTCACCAACACTTGCATGTAGATTATGTTTAGTTGAAGCGGATGGAAAACAAGTATATGGTTGTAACACAAAAGTTAAAGCTGATATGAACATTACAACAGTTACAGAAAATATTGAAAAAGAAAGACGAGCAATAATGGAAGTTTACGATGTAAACCATCCATTACAATGTGGTGTTTGTGACCAAAGTGGTGAGTGTGAATTACAAAATTACTCTTTATACATGAAAGTTGATTCTCAAAACTATAGTATAAAAGATATTCACAGACCAACTGCTCATTGGGGAGTTATGAATTATGACCCAGCTTTATGTATTGTTTGTGAAAGATGTGTAACTGTATGTGAAGATATGGTAGGTTCAAGTGCCCTTAGTACGGTAAAAAGAGATTCAGATAACATTGATAAAGTATTTAAAGATGAAATGCCAAAAGATGCCTATGCAATGTGGAATAAACTTAATAAATCACTTATTGGTTATGATGCAGATGCCTGTACAAACTGTGGAGAGTGTATAAGTGCCTGTCCCGTTGGAGCATTAGTTTCACATGATTTCCAATATACTTCAAATGCTTGGGAACTTAAAAAAATACCAGCAGCTAATCCTCACTCATCTGATTGTGCATTTTTATATTATGATGTAAAACATGAATCAATAGACAAACATGCAACTAAAAAAATTTATAGAGTAAATAGTGAACCACATTTTTCAACTGTAAATGGAGCTGGAAGATTTGCTTATGATTTTGAAAATAAAGTTCAATCTAAAGATAAAGATGCTTTTGCAAAAGCACTTGAAGCCTTTAAAAAAGCAAAAAATATCAAATTTAATTCTTTTATAACAAATGAAGAAGCTTTAATATTACAAAAAATCGCTCAAAAAATGGGAGCAAACCTTGTAAATGAAGATGCTAGAAGATACCAAGAGTTTTTAAGAAACTATTCTAAAACTTCAGGAAAATCACTTTATTCATCAAAACTATCAGATGTACATAATTCAAACTTTGTAATTTCTGTAGGTTCATATTTGAAATCAGATTTACCAAATGCAAGATATGCCTTTAATAACTCAGTTTCAATGAATAAAGGAAGTGGTTTATATTTTCATCCTCTAGCTGATCCAATTATGGAAAAAATTGGTAAAAAAGGTAAAACTACAGATTTTATATACCATGATGCGATGGTTGAAGAGTCAATTTTATATTTTATTTTATATAAATTTGCAAAAGATTTACCAGCTGAAGTTCAAGAGTATATAGATTCATTTAAAGAAATGAAAACAAAAACTGTTACTGAAGATGTTAAAGAAACAGTTGTTGAAATAGTTGTTGATGAAGCAAATGGTGAAGAGAAAGAAGTTAAAAAAGTTGTAACTAATAAAGTTTCAAAAGAAGTTAAGTATGAATATACAACATTAGTTGAGGCTTTTGGGAAAGATGAAAAATTCCTTGATTTAGTTGATGAAATGTTAGTTAAAAAAGATACTTTCTCTTTAATGGTTGGAGAAGATTTAATAACTCATCCAAATGCTGAAAATCTTGCAAAACTTTGTGGTTTAGTTGATAAATATTCAGCTTTTGATGTGGTAATCATTCCATCTCAAACAAATACTTTAGGTGTTGCACAAATTTGTACACTTTCACGTGAAGAATCAGGATTTAGTGTTGGATATAACGTAAAAGCTGATTTTGAACTTTCAGCTTTAGGTGATGCAGATTTAGATATTCCAGCACTTAATCAACAAGAGGGAACTTTTACAAATATTGACAAAAAAGTAATTCCTACAAATGCAGCTTTAGAGTTTAAAGGTTATACATTAAATGATATTGCAAATGAACTTTTAAATGAAGATGTTGAATATACAATAGAATACACAGCTAAACTTCCTCTTGAAAAAGGTTATAAAGCTCTTGCTTTTGATGATTTACCAAACAAATTTGGAAATGACCAAGTTGAATATAGAGGTTATGAATTAACTTCAAATGATACTTTAACTCAAGATACAACAAAACAAATAGATGTAGAAAAAATCACTTTAGCTGCTGATGAGATTTTAATTTATAAAGCAAATCCAATTAATCAATTTAATGAATTTACAGCAATTAGCCATGAATTTAAAGAAAATTTACAAGATGGAATTTTCTTCTCAAAAGCTTTGTTTGAAAAACTTGAATTATCTGAGGGTGATAAAGTAAAAATAAATGCTAATAATCAAGAGTTAGTATTAAATGCTTTTGTTGATATTCAAATAGATGGAAATATTCCTTATGTATCAACATTTATGAAAAACAGTGCATCAAATGTTTTATTTAACAGTTATAGATTTAATAAAGCAAAAGTAGTAAAGGCATAGTATGGAAACAAGTATCATATTAGAAACAGTAATCAAAGTAGTAGTTGTTCTTGCAGTTTTCTCAGCCCTTGCTGGATTTACAACTTATATTGAAAGAAAAGTTCTAGCATTTATGCAAAGAAGATTAGGGCCTACAAATGTTGGACCTTATGGATTATTGCAAATAGCAGCAGATGGAATTAAACTATTTTGTAAAGAGGACTTTATTCCTGCAAATGCAAATAGACCTATTTTTATGGTGGCCCCTTTAATTACAGCTGCAACTGCATTTATTGCAATGAGTGCTGTTCCATTTTTCCCAGAATTTGAGATGTTTGGATATACAGTTAGACCAATTATTTCAGATATTAATGTGGGTGTTTTATTTGTAATGTCTGTGGGTGCTGTTGGACTTTATGGACCATTACTTGGTGGTATGAGTAGTGCAAATAAATGGGCATTACTTGGGGGTGCTAGAACTGCAATTCAACTTTTATCTTATGAAGTAGTTTCAGGACTTTCACTTTTAGCTCCACTTATGATGGTTGGAAGTTTATCTTTAATTGATATTAATAACTATCAATCAGGTGGAGTTACTGACTGGATTATTTGGTCACAACCATTAGCTTTTATTTTATTCACAATTGCTGGATTTGCTGAAACAAATAGAACTCCATTTGACTTACTTGAACATGAAGCTGAGTTAGTTGCTGGTTATGCAACTGAGTATTCAGGTATGAGATGGGGAATGTTTTTTATTGGAGAGTATGCTAACCTTTTTACAATTTCATTTTTAATTACACTTATCTTCTTAGGTGGATTTAATGATTTATGGTTTATCCCAGGTGGATTTGCAATTGTATTAAAAGTTATGTTTTTGATTTTTATCTTTTTATGGACAAGAGCTTCTTGGCCTCATATTAGACCTGATCAATTAATGTGGTTATGTTGGAAAATATTAATGCCACTTGCAGTACTAAATATTTTAGTTACTGGCTTTGTGATGATGTTTTAGGGAGTTAGAATGGAACTAAACGATTTTAAAAATAGAAATGTATCAGATGGATATGTTACGGTTCAAGAAGATAATTATCCTAAAACTTCTTGGGATATGTTCAAACAAGTATTATCAAGATCTGTAAAAGGCGAACTTTTTGTTGGTATGAAAATTACTTTTGGAATAATGTATAGAGCATTATTTAAAGGTGAAATGGCAACAGTTCAATATCCAAAAGAAAAACTTCCAATAGGTCCAAGATATAGAGCAGTACACAAACTTTTAAGACTTTTAGAGTCAGGTGAAGAGAGATGTATTGGTTGTGGACTTTGTGAAAAAATTTGTATATCAAACTGCATTAGAATGGAAACAAGAATTGATGAAAATTCTAGAAAAGAAGTAATGCAATATACGATAAACATGGGAAGATGTATTTTCTGTGGATATTGTGCTGAGGTTTGTCCAGAACTAGCAATCGTTCATGGTGGAAGATATGAAAATTCAAGTGAACAAAGAGCACATTTCTCACTTAAAGAAGATATTTTAACATCAGCAAATGGTTTAGGTGCACAACTTGAATTTGATGGATATGGTTCGGTGTCACCAGATGCAGATAAAAAAATTAAAAAAACACCATTATCATACTAAGAGGAGTCTAGATGTTTGAAGTTATAGCTTTTATAATATTTTCAGTGTTAACTATTAGTATGTTTAGTATTACAGTTTTAACAAATAATGCTTTATATGCATTAAGTTCACTTGCTGCTGGAATGATTTTTATCTCAGCATTTTTCTTTTTATTAAATGCAGATTTCCTAGGAGCCGTTCAAATTGTAGTTTATACAGGTGCAATTATGGCTTTATATGCATTTGGAATGATGTTTTTTGACTCATTATCAGAAGTAAAAGAGAAGATAAAAAATCCAAGATTAGTATTTTTACTTTCAGGAATGTTAGCACTAATTTTAGTAGTTGTATTTTTAGCTCCGATTATTGGACAAAACATTGAAGCAAATTATCCAGTTCATCCTGAATATGGAAATACAGTTGATGTTGGATATGTACTGTTTACAAAATATTTATTAGCATTTGAATTAGCAGCAATCATGCTTTTGGTTGCAATGATTGGTGGAATTGTATTAGCAGGGAAAAAAATGAATGAATCATATTCTGAAATGAAAGAAGAAGAAATAGATGAAAAAATCAGACTTGATGCAGCATCTTCAAAGGATGTTAAATGACTCTTAATGCATATTTAATACTCTCAACAATTCTATTTTGTATAGGTTTAATTGGTGTAATTAGAAGAAAAAATGTTTTAATGTTGTTTTTCTCTACAGAAATTATGTTAAATGCGGTAAATGTAGGATTTGCTGCAATCTCAAAATTTCACGGGGATTTAACAGGACAAATGTTTGCATTTTTTATTATAGCAGTTGCTGCAAGTGAAGTTGCAATTGGTCTTGGTTTACTAATTTTATGGTACAAAAGAACAGGTTCTATTAACTTAGATGATATTGCAGGGATGAAAGGGTAATTATGGAAAAATATATATACATTGCACTTTTTGCCCCACTTGTAGGTTCTTTAGTAGCTGCACTATTTTCAATGCAGAAAAAAACACTATTTACTGGATTGTTTACATCTTTTATGTTAGCTGTTTCTATGTATGCATCTTTGTATCTATTATATTTTGTTTACACAACAGAAACAACTTTACATGTAAATTTATTTGATTGGATTGTAATAGGAAGTTTAAATATTCCTTTTGGTTTTGTGGTTGATGAAGTAAGTGTTGTAATGATGTCTGTTGTTACTGTTGTTTCTACTATGGTTCATATCCACTCTATTGGATATATGGATCACGACAAAGGATTTAATAGATACTTCTCTTATTTATCTGCATTCGTATTTTCAATGTTAGTTTTAGTAATGAGTGATAACTTTGCTGTTTTATTTATAGGATGGGAAGGTGTTGGAGTTTGTTCATGGTTACTAATTGGTTTTTGGTACCACAAAGAATCTGCAACATGGGCAGCAAATGAAGCCTTTATTATGAATAGAATTGGAGATTTAGGATTACTTCTTGGAATGTTTGTAATTTATTGGAATATTGGAAGTTTACAATATGATATCGTATTTGCAAAAATTTCAACTTTAGATAACAACATTTTAGTTTGGATTGGTGCTTTATTATTCTTAGGAGCTATGGGAAAATCAGCACAGTTTCCACTTCATACATGGCTTGCAGATGCGATGGAAGGACCAACTCCCGTTTCAGCACTAATTCACGCAGCAACTATGGTAACAGCAGGGGTTTATTTAGTTGTAAGATCAAATGAACTTTATACTTTAATTCCTGAAGTCGGATATGCAATAGCAGCTCTTGGAGCTTTTGTTGCTATTTTTGCAGCTTCTATGGCTTTAGTTAATAATGATATGAAAAGAATCATTGCTTATTCTACACTATCTCAATTAGGATATATGTTCGTTGCTGCTGGTCTTGGTGCTTATTGGGTTGCACTTTTCCATTTAGCAGCTCACGCTTTCTTTAAATCGGTTTTATTCTTAGGTGCTGGAAATGTTATGCATGCTATGGATGAGGAATTAGATATTAGGAAAATGGGTGGATTACATAATAAAATGAAGGCAACTTCAATTATTATGACTCTTGCTTCTTTAGCACTTGCTGGAATTTTTCCACTTGCTGGGTTCTTCTCGAAAGATAAAATTCTTGAAGTTGCATTTAATTCAAATGCAATTGTTTTATGGGCAATTTTATGGATAACTGCTGGTTTAACAGCATTTTATTCATTTAGACTTGTAATGAAAATTTTCTTTGGAGAACAAAACTATTCAAATGAAGAACATCATCCTCACGAAGCTAAAAACTTTGTAATAGCTGCAATGATTCCACTTGCAGTTTTAGCTGTAATTGCTGGTTGGTTTGAACACTCATTTGTTGAGTTTGTTACAAAAGTTTTACCAACGTGGGAACCTGAACACATTAGTCATTCAACTTCTTGGATATTAATATTAGTAACAAGTGCTGTTGCAATATTTGGTATTTTAGTTGCAGTATTTAAATATAAGAACGGTGGATTTAGTAAATCTTGGGAAGAGACTTCAATTTATAAATTGTTAAGTAACCAATACTTTATTCCAAGATTTTACGAAGTTGCCATTTCAAAACCATATCATAAATTCTCAGTTTGGGCATGGAAAACAATAGAAATAAAATTAATTGATGCATCAATTGATGGCTTAGCTCACTTTGTTAATAAACTAGGTGTAAAAGCAAGACCAATTCAATCTGGTAATTTATCATCATCGTTAAAACTTATGGCTCTTGGATTAATCACAGGATTAATCTTTGCCTTAGTTTTATCGGTACTTTAAGGGGTTATGTAAATGGAAAATATTTTATCTATGTTGATATTCTTTCCAGCAGCTGCAGCAGTTGTTGGATTTTTAATTGATAAAGATTCTATGAGACAATATGGAGTTGTTGTTACAGTTGTTGAATTTGTATTGTCACTTTTACTTTGGTACTATTTTGATACAAACGTTGCAGGTATGCAATTTGTACAAAGTTTACCTCTTATAAGTTCTTATGGAATTAATTATTTAGTTGGTATTGATGGGGTTTCTCTATTTCTAATTATTATGATTACGTTTATGACGATGATTGCATTAATAGGTTTAACTGAGAAAAAAGATGTAAAAAACTTAATTATTACAATGTTGTTTTTAGAGATGACAATGGTTGGGGTTTTTGTTTCTTTAGATTTAATTTTATTTTATATTTTCTGGGAATTAACACTTATTCCAATGTTTTATGTTATTGGATTCTGGGGAGCAGAAAAAAGATTTTATGCAGCTATTAAATTCTTTTTATATACATTCACAGGTTCTTTAATAATGCTTATTGGAATTTTGTATTTTGGATATATATTTTATCAAACAACAGGTACATGGAGTTTTAGTGTATTAGAGTGGAATAGTATAATTCTTCCATTTGATTTACAATTATGGTTATTTATTGCATTCTTTATGGCCTTTGCCGTAAAAGTTCCAATGTTTCCATTCCATACTTGGCTTCCACTAGCTCATGGACAAGCACCAACAATTGGTTCAATTATGTTAGCAGCTGTTTTACTAAAAATGGAAACTTATGGATTTATTAGATTTTCACTTCCACTATTTCCAGATGCAAGTGTTTATTTTTCAGGATTCATGGCAACTCTAGGACTAATTGCAATTATTTATACAGCAATGATTGCCTATGCTCAAGAAGATATGAAACAAATGATTGCATACTCATCAATTTCTCACATGGGTGTTATTACTCTTGGAGTTTTTGCTTTAAATACTGAGGGAATTTCAGGTGCAGTTTATCTAATGATTGGACATGGTATTGTTTCAGGAGCACTATTTATGAGTGTTGGAGTTTTATACGATAGAAGAAAAACCAAGATGATAAAAGAGTTTGGTGGATTAGCACATAATATGCCAATGTTTGCTCTTGTTTATGCAGTTGTATTAATGGCATCTATAGGATTACCATTAACAATTGGATTTATTGGTGAGTTCTTATCTCTTTTAGGATTCTTTAAATACTCTCCAATTTTAACATTTATCGCATCTTTAACTATTGTTTTAAGTGCAGTTTATATGTTGGCAATGTATAAAAGAACATTCTTTGGAAAATTAACAAAACCTGAAAATAAAGGTATGAGTGATATTGCAGGAAGAGAATTAGTAGCACTTTCTTCATTGGTTCTTTTAATTATAGCATTAGGAATTTATCCAAAAATAATTTTAGATCCATTAAATACAACAGTAACTCAACTTACAAAAGTAATGGAAATAAAAGCAGTTAATGAGGATACAAAAGTTAAATTAAAAGCTTTAAACTCTATTGGGGAGGTTAAATAATGCTTGAGCCTATAAAAATAAGTCTAGAAAGTTTAAATCTAGGAACAATCGCACCAGTTTCAATTGCAATTATTGGAGCTTTGAGTATTTTATTAACTGACATTTTTAATAAAAATAAACATAAATCACTTTATGTAATTTTAGTAGTACTATTTCTAATTTTTGACTTATTTACTCTTTTAGCTTTCCATGGTGAACAAAGAGGTATGTTTGATTTAATGTTATTAGATGGAATTGCAGTTTTATCTCAGTGTATAATAATTGGTGGCTCAATCCTTTTTGTTTTTTTAGGATTATCAAAATTAAGACTTCAAGAGTTTAGATATGCTGAATATTTTGCCTTATATTTATTTACAGTGGCAGGATTCCAATTTATGGTAAGTTCTGACTCTTTGATTTTAATATTTGTTGGACTTGAAACATCATCACTTGCTTTATATACAATGATTGCAATGCACAATAGAATGGTATCAATTGAAGCTGCAATTAAATACTTCACAATGGGTGCCCTTGCAGCTGCTTTTTTTGTATTTGGTTCTATGATATTTTATGCAATTACAGGAACTGTAGAATTATCTCAAATGGCACAAGTTTTAACTGAAGATGGATTCTTAACACATGAGAATTATTCTAATTATATTTTAGTTTTAGTTGGATTCGTATTTATGTTTGCGGCTATTGGATTTAAATTATCTTTATTTCCATACCATATTTGGGTTCCGGATGTTTATCAAGGATCAACTTCTGCAATGGCAGGTTTTTTATCAGTTGTTCCAAAAATGGCAGGTTTTGTAGTGGCATTAAGATTTTTTGAGATATTTATTCATGCAAATGATATTATTATTCAAACAATGCTTTATGTAACTGTAATTTTAACTATGACTATTCCAAACTTAATTGCCTTACAGCAAAAAGATATTAAAAGAATGCTTGCATATTCATCTATTTCAAATGCAGGTATGGCAATGGCTGCTATTGTAATTGGAACTCAACAAGCAACAAATGCATTATTCTTATATTGGGTTTTATTTACAATTACGAATTTTGGTGCATTTGGTATGTTATGGCTTAACAGAGGAAAAGAATTTAATGATTATGAATCACCATATACATTTAAAAAATTCTCAGGACTTGCTCAAATATCACCATTTACCGCTTCAATTTTAGGAATGTTCTTATTTGCATTAACGGGACTGCCACCATTTGCACTATTTTGGGGTAAAATGTATTTAATTGCAAGTGCTGTAAATGCTGGACATATTGCATTAGCTGTTATTATTGTTCTAAATTCAGCAATTGCTGCATATTACTATTTAAGACCAGTATCATATATGTTTTTAAGAGATCCAGAACAAGGTGTTAATACTAAGTTTATGCAAAATGCAACAACTCCAATGAAATCAGTTGTTGGATTTGCTGTTTTCTTGACACTTATTTCAATTTTTTTAGTAGATCCGCTTTTAAATATAATTTCTGCATTTGTTTCAAGTTCAGGGTTTTAATACTCAAGAATTCTAATCATTTATTAAAAATGATTAGAATTTATTGTAAAATGAATCCATGAAAAAACTTCTTATATTATTTTTCCTTTTATTTACTTTTTCATTTTCTAATTCTTTAGGATTAACAAATACAGATATTGTAATTTTAAAAAAAATTAAATCTCTAACGGATGATAATTACATGAAATATACATTGATGGCTTTGGCAATAAAAGAGTCATCAGTTGGCAAAAATTTGGTAAATCCCATAAGTAATGATTATGGACTTTTTCAATCAAATATAAAAAGTGTAATAAGAAGACAAAAAGTTCCAGACAATATGTTTAATAGAAGATATTTTTCCCAAAAGTTAGTATACGATGTAGCTTTTTCAACAGCAAATGCAATAGTTGAAATAGATTTTTGGAGAAAAGTTCATAAAGATAACTGGATAAAAATTTGGGCTAGTTATAATACAGGATGGAAGTACGTAAGTGATGATGGTTTAAGTTATGCAACTTCTGTGTTTGATATAATTAAAAAACTCAAATATGAATACAATTTGTAAAATAAAATCCTATATAACCAAATAATAAACCATAACTTGTTACAATCCAACCAGAAAAAATCAAGGATATAAATTGAAAACTATAAGTGTTGCTCATTCACCAGATGCTGATGATATTTTTATGTATTATGCAATTAAGTTCGGTTGGGTTACTCCAGCAGACGCAAAATTTGAAAATATTGCAGATGATATAGAGAGTTTAAATCAAGCAACTCTAAAAGGTGAGTATGATATTTGTGCAATCTCTTTTGCTTTATATCCTTTTGTTAAAGATGATTATGCCCTATTAAAAACAGCTGTCTCTTTTGGTGAAGGATATGGTCCAAAACTTATAAAGAAAAAAGGCACAAAATTAAAGAAAAATTTTAAAGTGGCTCTTAGTGGTGAATTTACTACAAATGCACTTTTATTTAAAATCGCATATCCAAATGCAAAAGTTACATATATGAATTTCTTAGAAATTGAAGATGCAGTTTTAAATGGAACTGTAGATGCAGGTGTATTAATTCATGAATCAATTTTAACTTACAATAATGAGTTAGAAGTTGAACGTGAAATGTGGGATATTTGGGTGGAATTAAGCGGTGGAAATTTACCATTACCCCTTGGTGGAATGTGTTTAAGACGTTCAATTCCACTTCATAGTGCCATTGATTATGAAAATACTTTAATAAAAGCAGTTGAAGTTGCAAATAAAAACAGAAAAGTTTTAGCACCTATGTTGTTAGAAAAAGGATTAATCAGAGTTGATGCAGCAACTTTAGATAAATATTTAGATTTATACGCAAATGATAACTCAGTTAAAATGAGTGAGATTCAATATAAAGCTTTAGATAAATTGTATGAGTTAGGATATAAAAATGGCTTTTATGAAAATCTAATAAAAGCAGAAGATTTTTTAATTCCAAATGAGTATGAAGAGTTAAGAGCTAGATAATAGATGCAAAATAGTATAAGAACAATTGATTTTAAAAAGTACTCTTCTATAAAAATAGGTCCAGTTTTAGATGTTTTAGAGATAAATGAAATAGGTGACTATAGTGATTACCAAATCATAGGAAGAGGTAATAATCTTCTGATTTCCCCAAATATTAATAAGAAATTCGCAATTTTGGGTGAAGAGTTTGATTATATTAAGCAAGAAGGAAATTTACTTTTTGTAGGATGCGCAACTACATCTGGCAAACTTTTAACATATACTAGAAATAATGATATTGCAAACTTAGAGTTTTTAGCAAAATTACCTGGTAATTTAGGTGGTTTAGTTAAAATGAATGCCGGACTTAAATCTTGGGAAATGTTTAACTATATTAATAGTATTAAAACAAAAGATGGATATATTAAAAAAGAAGATGTAAATTTTTCTTACAGAGAGACTAAAATTGATACTATCGTTTATGAAGTAGTCTTCAATATAGAGTATGGTTTTAGCAAAGAGATGTTAAAAGAGTTTAATAAAATGAGAGATAATCAACCTCATGTTCCAAGTGCTGGAAGTTGTTTTAAAAATCCAAAAGGTGACTTTGCAGGAAGATTAATTGAAGCAATTGGATTAAAAGGTAAAAGACAAGGTGATATGAGTTTTTCAGAGGAACATGCAAATTTCTTAGTAAATTATGGTTCTGGTTCATTTGAAGATGCAATTTGTTTAATAGAAGAAGCAAAGAAAAAAATAAAAGAGCAGTTTAATATAGATATAGAAGAAGAGATTATAATTTACAAGTAAATTATAATCTATTTATGTTAGAATGCAAACTTTAAAAATAATGAAGGTTTTTTAGTGAAGAATTTAGTAATAGTGGAGTCCCCAGCAAAAGCGAAAACAATATCGAAATTTTTAGGTAGTGATTACACAGTAATGGCCTCAATGGGGCATGTAAGAGACTTACCAAAATCTCAATTAGGTTTTGACCCAGATGATAACTTTAAACCAAAATATTTAGTATCAACAGATAAGAAAAAAGTAATAAGCGATTTAAAAAAACATATTAATAAAGATACAACTATTTACCTAGCGGCCGATGAGGATAGGGAAGGGGAAGCTATTGCTTGGCACTTAATTCCTGCATTAAAAATCGAAAAAAATCCTATAAAAAGAATTGTATTTCACGAAATTACAAAAGATGCAATTTTAGAAGCTTTAGCACATCCAAGAGATGTGGATCAAAATTTAGTTGATGCTCAACAAGCAAGAAGAATTTTAGATAGAGCCGTAGGATATGAACTTTCACCACTTTTATGGAAAAAAGTAAGATATGGACTAAGTGCTGGACGTGTTCAATCAGTTGCAGTTAGAATCATAGTTGATAGAGAAAATGAAATAAGAGCATTTATTCCAGAAGAGTATTGGAGAGTAAAAGCTGATTTTATAAATCCAGAATTAAAAGCAGAGTTAGCAAAAATAAATGGTAAAACTTCAAAAGTTGAAAATGAAGAACAAGCATTAAAAATTGAGGACTCTTTAAATCAAGGTATTTATAAATTAACTGATATTGAAGAAAAAGATAGCACTAGAAATCCAGCAGCTCCATTTACTACTTCAACACTTCAACAAGAAGCAAGTAGAAAACTTGGACTTTCAGTTAAACAAACAATGATTGTTGCTCAACAACTTTATGAGGGGAATGTAGGTAATATCCCAGGCCACACAGGCGGTTTAATTACTTATATGAGAACTGACTCATTAAACCTTTCAACAGTTGCTACAACTGCTGCTAAAGCTGTTATTGAAGAAGAGTATGGAAAAGAGTATTCATTGCCAAAACCAAGAGTTTACAAGTCAAAAGCAAAAGGTGCACAAGAAGCCCATGAAGCAATTAGACCTGTAAATTTAGCTTTAAGACCAAGTATGATTAAAGCTCATGTTGAAAATATTCAATACAAACTTTATAGTCTTATTTGGAAAAGAACATTAGCAACTCAAATGGCAGTTGCAAAAATTGCAAACACTACTTATAAAATTGAAGCAGGAAAAAATAAAGAGTTTGAATTCCAAGTAAAAGGTCAAAGAATTATTTTTGCTGGATTCATGAAAGCTTACACAGAAGGTAGCGATAATCCAGAATCTGCCCTTGATAGCACTGAAAAAATCTTACCAAACATAGATGTTGGAACAATTTTAGAGTTAGAAAACCTTGAATGTGAACAAAACTTTACAAAACCACCAGCACGATATACAGAAGCATCACTTGTAAAAAAACTTGAAAGTGAAGGAATAGGACGTCCTTCAACTTATGCTCCAACAATTTCAACTATTCAAGCAAGAGAATATGTAACAAAAACTGAAGATAAAAAACTAATTCCAACACCAACAGGTGAAGTTGTAAATAGTTTTTTAGTTGATCACTTTTCATATATTATAGATTTAGGATTTACTGCAAAAATTGAAGAAGAGTTCGATGAAATTGCAGAGGGAAAAATTGCTTGGGAACAAGTAATGAGAGATTTTTACGGAAGTTTCAAAAAAACTATTGATGAAAAAGAGACAAGTGTAAATAAAGAAGATTATTTACAAGTGCGAGAAATAGGAACTGATCCAAAATCTGGAAAACCAGTTAGTGCGCGTGTGGGAAGATTTGGTCCATTTATTCAAATTGGAACAAAAGATGATGAAGAAAAACCAAAATTTGTGGCAATTCCAAACCATTTAAATATGGACACAATTACATTTGAAGAAGCAATGTTTTTATTTACTCTTCCAAGAGTTGTAGGACTTGATGCAAATGGGGATGAAATTAAAGCAAATATTGGAAGATTTGGTCCATATTTACAAATTAAAACTAAATATTATTCACTAAAAACTGATGATCCTTATACTGTCGATTTAAATAGAGCATTAGAGATTATTAAAGATTTAGATGAAGCCAAAGAGAAATCTACAATCAAATCATTTGACAAAGAAAAAATCCAAATTTTAATAGGTCAATATGGTCCTTATGTAAAACAAGGTAGAAAGAATTTCAAAATTCCAAAAGGAATGGAAGCAAATGATTTAACACTTGAACAATGTTTAGAAATAATTGCTAAAGATTCAAAATCTCCTAAATCATCAACGGCTAAAAAAACAACTACAAAAAAAGAGCCAACTGTTAAAAAAACAACGGCAAAAAAAACAACAGCTAAAAAGAGTGCTGATAAATAATTATGAAAATTGGCATACTATCAGATAGTCACCTAAAAAGTGACTATACTAAAGAAGTTATTGATTTTCTAAAAGAAATCAATAGCGAGTATTTAGTTCATGCTGGTGATTTATGTATTGAAAAAAATCTTGAACTTTTAGAAGAATCGGGATTAACTTATGTGGCAGTTTTTGGAAATAATGATAGAAATTTATTAAATTTATCTACAAAATATAATATAAAACAAGAACCATATTATTTTAAAATTAAAGAGACAACATTCAAACTAATGCATCTGCCTTATCACTTAACTCCAGATAGTGAAGTAGTGATTTTTGGACATACTCATATATTTGAAACAGATTATAAAAACAATACACTTTTTATAAATCCTGGAGAAGTGTGTGCACGGGAAAAACCTTTGATTGAGTGTCTGCAACTAGAGATTAAAGAAAATGAGTATATAATCTCGCGCTATTTTAAAAATATTAATGAAAATTTATTTAAGAAAGAAGAGTATAAATATGAACGACAATAATGAAGAAATATTCTTATGTGCTATTTGTAATGTTGAAAGTGGTACATGTAATGAAGATTGTAAATTCTGTACACAAAGTGTAAGATATAAAGCTGATATTCAAAGATACACACTAAAAAGTATAGAACAAATTGTATCTGAAGCTACACAAGCTAGAGCTAATGGTGCAGTTGGATTTTGTTTAGTAACTGCAGGACTTGGTTTAACAGAGAAAAAAACTAAGTTTATAGCCCAAGCTGCAAAAGCAGTTAAAGCTGCTAATTTAGGTCTTAGATTAATTGCATGTAATGGAACAGCTACAGTTGAGCAATTAAAAGAGCTAAAAGCAGCAGGTGTAGATAATTATAATCATAACTTAGAAACATCAAGAGATTTTTATCCAACAATTTGTACAACTCACTCTTGGGATGAAAGATACCAAACATGTTTAAATGTTAAAGAAGCAGGATTAAAACTTGTTTGTGGTGGAATTTTTGGAATGGGAGAGACGCAAGAAGATAGAATTTCTATGTTAGAAGCTATTAATTCATTGGATCCTATGAATGTTCCTCTTAACTTTTTTCATCCAAATAAAGCTTTACCTATTGTTGAAAATACAATTAATAGAGAAGAGGCATTTGATTTAATCACATTGGCAAGAAATATGATTCCTAATGCTCATAAAATTATGGTTGCAGGAGGACGTGAGTTAATGTTTGGTGATGAACAATATGAAATTTTCAAAAGAGGAGCTAACGCTTTTGTTATTGGAGATTATTTAACTACAACAGGAAGAACACCAAAAGATGACGTTGAAGCTCTTGAATCTTTTGGCTATAAAATAGCTAAAAACTTTCATGTAATGCCAGACGAGAAATAGGAATAATTTAATGAGTGAAGAAATACTAATAATAATATCAATATCACTAATTATATTTACTTCACCATTAGTTTCAAAACTATTAAAACTTCCTACAATCCCAGTTGAAATTATGATGGGAGCAATAGCTGCTTATTTAGCTTTTATTGTTGACCATCCAATTCTTCATTTGGTTGCGAAACTTGGATTCTTATATTTGATGTTTTTAGCAGGTTTAGAAATTGATTTGAAAAAACTTTTATCAATATCTTCTACAATGCTAAAAAAATCACTTCTATATAATGTTATTTTGTTCTCATGTTCCATTTTTATTACTTTATATTTTGATTTGAGTAAAATATTTATAGTAATATTACCTTTAATTTCAATTGGTGTATTAGCAGCACTTAAAAAAGAGTATGGTGATACAGAGTGGATTAGAATAGCTTTTATTGTAGGACTTATAGGTGAAATATTATCTATCTTTGCATTAACTACAATTTCTGCAGCTTTAGAGTTTGGTGTTGGTGTTGATTTTTATAAAACAATGAGTTTATTTGTATTATTCTTGTTTGCAATGATGGTTGTTTACAAACTATTTCATAATTTTATTTGGTGGTTCCCTGAAATTAAAAATTACTTAATGCCAGAGAAAGATCATCAAGAACAAGATATTAGAATCTCAATGGCAATATTCTTTTTAATGATAACTGTTATGATGTATCTACATTTAGAGATTGCTTTTGGAGCATTTATCGCAGGTATTTTTATTACTACATTTTTTGAAGAACATAATAAACAATTACCTCACAAATTAGAACATTTTGGTTTTGGTTGGTTAGTTCCAATATTTTTTATCTCAGTTGGATCATCATTAGAAATAGAAGCTTTATTAAATTTAGATTTAGTGATTAAAGCATTACTGATTACATTTGCAATGGTAGTAATTAGATTAATAGCTTCTTTATTATTTGTAAAAGAGATGGGTTGGAATAAATTCTTTATGTTAGGATTATCACATGCAATGCCATTAACTCTTTTAATCGCTGTTACTACAATTGCTTATGATAATCATACTATCACTCAAGAATACTACTATGCTTTCATTTTAGCATCGATTTTAGAAGTATTACTTGTAATGGTAGTAATTAGAATAATTACAAGTTTAGTTTATTTTAGAAATAGTAATTGAATCATCCATATAAGTAACATCATATTTTGATGGCTTATCAATTAATTCAATAGCAATTCTGAAATATCCTTCTTTCTTATGATTTCCAACAGCAACTCTTTTGAAGTTTTTTGATTCTAAAGTATCTGTTTTTGTATTGAATTCAAGTTTAGCTTTATAATCAATAATAAGTTTATTTTCTTTATCTACTGAGAATTTTTTTGAAATAGGATATGTCGTATTAACGATTAACTTGTTGTCATTATATTCAAGTTTGATAAATGGTAATATATTTTTAGTTAATAATGCTTCATCTTCAGTTATATCAGCTCTTGGTTTTACATAAACAACTTGTGTTGGTTCAGTTGTTTTTTGAACTTCTTTTTTCACGAACTCTTTTGTTTTTTGTACAGTTTGTTTTTGAGTTTTTTGTATTAGAGTATCAACTTCTTTTTTTGAATAAGTTTTTTGCTCAGGTGGTGGAGCAACTTTATTTGTATTATCATCAACTTTATTTTTATTTTCACCTTGGCTTGTAACATTTGACATTTTTTCTTGCATCTCTTTTATATAAGGTGCATTTTCCATTGATCTTTTTACGGCTTTTTCATCCATTTGTACAATCTTCCCAACTTCTTCTTCAAAGACATTGGTCATTTCAAATGGGTTTTCTCTTGCATTCAAATTTAAGGCTAAAATAGATGTTAATGTAAATAAAAATAAAGTTTTCATTCTTCTGGCTCCAAGTTTTTTAATTCAAAATACTCTTTTTGTAGGTAAGCATTTTCTTTCTGCAATCTCAAAATCTCCCCTTCGAGATACTCTTTTTTATATTTCAATGAATTATAAACTTGTAAAGAGTTATCTCCAAAAAGGACATTTGTTGCGTGATATGAAAGATAAACGGTGAGTGCTATTGAAAATAGCACTATTGATATAAACTTATTATATGCACGCATTTTTTGCTTCATTAATCATTATTATTTTTTAAAAGGTTCTTTTCCTAAATATTCACTATAACCAATTTCTGCACCAATTTCAAGAAGTCTATTGTATTTAGCAATTCTATCACTTCTTGCAGTACTTCCTGTTTTAATTTGTCCACAATTTAAAGCAACAGCAAAATCTGCAATAAATGCATCTTCACTTTCACCAGATCTGTGAGACATAACGCAATTGTAGTTATTTCTTTGTGCAAGTCTGATTGTTTGCATAGTTTCACTAACTGATCCAATTTGATTTGGTTTAATTAAAATTGAGTTTGCAATTCCTTTTTTAATACCTTCAGCTAAAATTGAAGCATTAGTAACAAATAAATCATCTCCAACTAACTGTACTTTATCTCCTAAAGCATCAGTTAATATTTTCCAACCATCCCAGTCATCTTCACTTAATCCATCTTCAATTGAAACAATTGGATATTTTGAACATAAATCTGCATAATAAGCTACTAGCTCTGCAGAAGTAAGTTCTCTATTTTCTGATTTTAATACATAAAGTCCAGCTTCATTTATTAATTCAGATGCAGCAACATCAAGTGCAATAGCAACTTGCTCACCAGCTTTATATCCAGCTTTTTCAATAGCAGTCATAATTACAGTAATTGGTTCTTCATTTGATTTTAAGTTTGGAGCAAATCCACCCTCATCACCAACAGCTGTACTTTCACCCATAGAATCAATAACTTTTTTTAAGTGTTGATAAATTTCAGCAACAGCTCTTAACCCTTCATTGAAGTTTTCAAATCCAACAGGCATAATCATATACTCTTGGAAATCTACAGAGTTATTAGCATGTTCGCCACCATTAATGATATTAAACATTGGAACAGGCATAGTCATTGCATTTGCTCCACCTAAATATCTATATAATGGGATTTGTAATGAATTTGCAGCTGCACGTGCAGTAGCCATTGAAACACCTAAAACTGCATTTGCACCAAGATTTGAATAGTTATGAGTTCCATCAATATCTTTCATCGTTGCATCAATTTCAGCTTGGTTAAATGGACTTAATCCGATTAATTCATTTGCAATTGTAGTGTTTACATTTTCAACAGCTTTTAAAACACCTTTTCCTAAAAATCTATTATCACCATCTCTTAATTCTAAAGCTTCTCTTTTACCTGTACTAGCACCACTTGGTACTATTGCGCTACCTTTTGTACCATCACTTAATATAACTGTTGCTCTTACAGTTGGATTTCCTCTTGAATCTAATACTTCATCAGCGTATACATTATCGATAAATACCACTTAGGTCTCCTATATTTCATATTTTGTATAGATTATAGCTAAAATAAATTTGTTGTTTGCTTTTGTAGTTTTTTTTGAGTAGATAATTTTGTAGTTTTTTTAATCAAAGAAGGAAGAGCCTTCTTTGAGCTATTTTGTTTTTATTCGTCTATTTCAGATTCATCTTCAACATCACCAGTGCTACTACTAATTAGTGCATCATTAATTCCCATAGAATCAAGAATTTTTTTCTCAATTTCTTTTGCAATTTCTGGATTATCTTTTAAGAATACTTTTGAGTTTTCTCTTCCTTGACCAATTTTTGAATCACCATAAGAGAACCAAGCACCAGCTTTATCAACGATGTCAAGTTTAACACCATAATCAACTAATTCACCAGTTTTAGAGATACCCTCTCCAAACATAATATCAAATTCTGCTAACTTAAATGGAGCTGCAACTTTATTTTTTACAACTTTAACTTTTACTCTATTTCCGATTGAATTTTCACCTTGTTTAAGTGTTGCAATTCTTCTAATATCAAGTCTTATCGATGAATAGAATTTAAGTGCATTTCCACCAGTTGTTGTTTCTGGACTTCCATAACCTGTCATTCCAATTTTCATTCTGATTTGGTTAATGAAAATTACTGTACAGTTCATTTTATTTAATAAACCAGTAATTTTTCTTAATGCTTTTGACATAAGTCTTGCTTGAACACCAACTTGTTGGTCATCCATATCTCCATCAATTTCAACTTTTGGAGTAAGAGCAGCAACTGAGTCAATTACAACTAAATCAACAGCACCACTTCTAATTACTGTTTCAAGAATCTCTAAAGCTTGCTCACCAAAATCTGGTTGAGAAACAAGTAAGTTATCAGTATCAACACCTAAGTTTTTTGCATAACCAACATCTAAAGCATGTTCCGCATCAATAAAGGCACAAACTCCACCAGCTTTTTGTGCTTCTGCAATCGCATGAAGTGTAAGAGTTGTTTTCCCTGAAGATTCAGGTCCATAGATCTCAATTACTCTCCCTTTTGGTAAACCACCAACACCAAGTGCTAAATCTAGTCCTAAAGAACCTGTACTAATAGTTTCTGTTGGAACTACAACTTTGTCTCCAAGTCTAATTAATGTACCTTTTCCAAAAGTTTTGTCTATTTGTTTAATTGCTAAGTCTAATGATTTTCTTTGATTCTCATCCATGTTATTTCCTATATTGGTTTCTTCGTATTTTATGTTGGAATTTTAGCAGGTTTTTTTTGAACTGAAGATTTTTATTACAAATTGTAATATTTTTTATTTTATATATTTTCTTTTTTGATTTTTTCTATGGTTTCAATTGTTTTTATATGAGAATTAACTCTTTTTTTCATGGTGTAAGATTTTATATGTTTAGCAAGTATTTTTGTATATTTTTTATAGTTTTTTGAATCTTTTTCAAATAAAGCTAATTTTTTCTGTATTTTTATAATATCTTCTGGAATAGAGCAATTTTGCATATTAAAACCTAATCATTATTTAGATATATTATATTAAAAGTTACATTAAAGAGGGCATATTATTGTGAATAATATATTGAATTTAATTGGAAGAGAAAAAGAATTATTCACTGATGACATAAATGATTATGAAAAAGAACTTTTTAAAAAAGTATCAGAATCAACTTTTTTAGTAATAGGTGGTGCAGGTTCAATTGGACAAGCTGTTACAAAAGAGATATTTAAAAGAAATCCTAAAAAACTCCATGTTGTAGATATTAGCGAAAATAATATGGTTGAATTAGTTCGTGATATAAGAAGTAGTTTTGGCTATATTGATGGAGATTTTCAAACTTTTGCATTAGATATCGGAAGTATTGAATATGATACATTTATAAAAGCAGATGGTAAATATGATTATGTTTTAAATTTATCTGCTTTAAAACATGTAAGAAGTGAAAAAGACCCATTTACTCTTATGAGAATGATAGATGTAAATATTTTTAACACTGATAAAACTCTTCAGCAATCAATAAAAAATGGAACTAAAAAATATTTTTGTGTATCTACTGATAAAGCTGCAAATCCTGTAAATATGATGGGTGCAAGTAAAAGAATCATGGAAATGTTTGTGATGAGAAAATCAAAAGAAATAAATGTTTCAATGGCAAGATTTGCAAATGTTGCTTTTAGTGATGGAAGTTTACTTCATGGATTTAATCAAAGAATTCAGAAAAATCAACCAATTGTTGCTCCTACTGATATAAAAAGATATTTTGTAACGCCTCAAGAAAGTGGAGAATTATGTTTGATGTCTTGTATATTTGGAGAAAATAGAGATATATTTTTCCCAAAATTAAGTGAAAATTTACATTTAATAACTTTTGCAGATATTGCTATTAAATATTTAGAAAACTTAGGTTATGAGCCATTTTTATGTCAAACAGAAGATGAAGCAAGGGAATTAGCTAAAACTTTACCAGCAGAAGGCAAATGGCCTTGTTTTTTTACTTCAAGTGATACAACTGGAGAAAAAGATTTTGAAGAGTTTTTTACAGACAAAGAAGTTTTAGATATGAATAGATTTGAGAATCTTGGTATTATTAAAAATAAAGCTTTATTTGATGAAAATAAGCTAAACCATTTTGAAACAACAATTAGAAATTTTAAAGAAAATTTATCGTGGACAAAAGATGATATTGTAAAAGAATTTTTTACTATGCTTCCAGATTTTGGGCATAAAGAAACGGGGAAATATCTTGATGGAAAAATGTGAAAATCGTAATAAAAAAGCAAACTACTTTGCTTTTTTAGATTTGAAACAAGAAGCGATGTACTTTAGCACCGCTGGAGGCTGTGTATGGAAAATATAGTAGATTTTATAAAACAAACTTTTAATACAAAGGAGTTTATTCCTTTACATGAACCTAGATTTATAGGAAATGAAAAAAAATATTTAAATGACTGTATTGATTCAACTTTTGTATCAAGTGTAGGAAAATATGTAGATAATTTCGAAAAAGAGTTCGCAAAAATAGTAGGAAGTAAATATGCAATAGCTACAGTAAACGGAACAGCGGCACTTCATATTTCTTTATTATTAGCAGATGTAAAAAAAGATGATGAAGTTATTACTCAACCACTTACTTTTATAGCTACTTGTAATGCAATTAGTTATATTGGAGCAAAACCTATATTTGTAGACGTTGATTTAGATACGATGGGATTAAGTCCAGAATCTTTAAAAAACTTTTTAGAAACAAATTGTGAATTAAAAGAGAATATTTGTATCAATAAAACTACTGGAAAAACTATAAAAGCATGTGTTCCCATGCACACTTTTGGGCATCCTTGTGCAATTGAAGAGATTAAAAATATTTGCGATATTTGGAATATTACTTTAGTTGAAGATGCAGCTGAAAGTTTAGGCTCGTTTTACAAAAATAAACATACAGGAACTTTTGGAAAAGTAGGAGCATTTTCTTTTAACGGAAATAAAATCGTAACTTCAGGTGGTGGAGGAGTAATTGTTACAGATGATGAAGTTATGGCCAAAAGAGCAAAACATATTACTACAACAGCAAAAATCCCTCATCCTTATGAATATGTACATGATGAAATAGGATATAACTATAGACTTCCAAATATTAATGCAGCACTAATAGTTGCTCAACTTGAACAATTAGATAAATTTTTAGAATCAAAAAGGGAATTAGCTTTAGAATATAAAGAATTTTTTTCAAATGAAAAAATAAATTTTATAGTTGAGCCAAAAGATTCAAAATCAAACTATTGGCTTCAATCTATTTTATTAGACAATCTTAATCAAAGAAATGAATTTTTAGAATTTACAAATAAAAATGGTGTAATGACAAGACCAATTTGGAAACTAATGAATGAGCTTGAAATGTTTAAAAATTGTCAAAAAACTGATTTGAAAAATGCAAAATATTTAGAAGAGAGAGTTGTGAATATTCCTAGTTCGGTGAGATTATGATAAAAGAAAAAATAGTATTAATTGGCGGTGGTGGTCATTGCCATAGTGTAATTGATGTAATTGAACAAGAAAATATATTTGAAATTATGGGTATAGTTGATTTAAAAGATAATATAGGTAAAGATGTTCTTGGCTATAAAATTATCGCTTGTGATGATGATTTTGAAAATATATTTAAAAACTGTAAAAATGCAATAATTACAATAGGATTTATACAAACAAATGAATTAAGAATAAGCTTATTTAATAAATTAAAAAAGATTGGATTTAATTTCCCAATAATTATTTCACCTTTTGCTTATGTCTCAAAACATGCTTTTTTAGATGAAGGGACTATTGTAATGCATAATGCTTTAGTAAATGCAAATGCAAAAATTGGGAAAAATTGTATAATTAATTCAAAAGCTTTAATAGAACATGATGTTGTTGTAGAGGATAACTGTCATATTTCAACTGCTAGCGTATTAAATGGTGGAGTTATCGTAACAAAAAACACTTTTTATGGAAGTAATGCAACTTCTAAACAAGGTATTAAAATTTGTGGTTTCGTAAAAGCAGGGAGCTTAGTAAAATGAATAAAGTATTTATAATAGCAGAAGCTGGCGTGAATCATAATGGTTCCATTGAACTTGCAAAAAAACTTATAGATGCTGCTGTTATCTCAGGAGCTGATGCTGTTAAATTCCAAACATTTAAAGCTGAAAAACTTGTATCTAAAAATGCACAAAAAGCAGATTATCAAAAAGAAACTACAAATAAATTAGAATCTCAATTTGATATGATAAAAAAATTAGAACTGGATTTAGATACACATAAAGAACTTATTTCTTATTGTAAAACAAAAGAAATTATGTTTCTATCAACCCCTTTTGACCATGATAGTATCGAACTTTTAAATGACTTAGGGTTAGAAATATTTAAAATACCAAGTGGCGAAATTACAAATTTGCCTTATCTTAGAAAAATAGGGGAATTAAATAAAAGAGTAATTTTATCAACAGGTATGTCAGATATTGGTGAAATTGAAGATGCTTTAGATGTACTTATTCTTTCTGGAACTAAAAAAGAAAATATTATTGTACTTCATGCGAATACTATGTATCCCTCACCTTATGAAGATGTAAATTTAAAAGCAATGGTAACCATAGGAAATACTTTTAATGTGGCTTTCGGATATAGTGACCATACTTTAGGAATCGAAGTTGATATAGCAGCAGTTGCTATGGGTGCTTGTTGTATAGAAAAACATTTTACACTTGATAAAACAATGGAAGGACCTGACCATAAAGCTAGTTTAGAACCCGATGAGCTCAAAGCTATGGTTGAATCTATACGAAATATAGAATTAGCACTTGGAAGTCAAATAAAAAAGCCATCAAAAAGTGAAATGCCAAATATGCAAATCGCTAGAAAATCTATTGTCTCTTCTTGCAGTATAAAAAAAGGTGAAATTTTAACCCAAAATAATATGACAATAAAAAGACCAGGAAATGGAATCAATCCTATGAGATGGGATGAAATAGTAGGAACTATTGCTCAAAAAGATTATAGTGAAGATGAATTAATATGAAAAGAAAAATATGCGTAGTTACAGGAACTAGAGCTGAATATGGTTTACTTTATTGGCTTATGAAAGAGATAGAATCGAATGATGAACTAGAACTCCAGATAATAGCTACAGGCATGCATCTTAGCCCTGAATTTGGTTTAACATATAAAGAGATAGAAAAAGATTTTAAAATAGATAAAAAAATTGAGATGCTTTTATCTTCTGATACTGCTATTGGTATCTCAAAATCAATGGGTTTATCTCAAATATCTTTTGCTGAAGCTTTTGAAGAATTAAAGCCAGATATTATAGTAGTTCTTGGAGATAGATATGAAATATTCAGTGCCGTTAGTACGGCAATGATATCAAGAATTCCAATAGCTCATCTTCATGGTGGAGAAACTACTGAAGGTGCTTTTGATGAAGCAATAAGACATAGTATTACTAAAATGTCTCATTTACATTTTACTGCAACGGAAGAGTATAAAAATAGAGTAATTCAACTTGGCGAACAGCCAAATAGAGTTTTTAATGTGGGTGGAATGGGTATTGAAAATATCAAAAGATTAAAACTTCTTTCAAAAGATGAATTTGAGAAATCAATTGATTTTAAATTAAATAAAAAAAATATATTAGTAACTTTCCATCCCATAACTCTTGAGGATTCAACTGCAAAAGAGCAATTCCAAGAACTTTTAAATGCGATAGATGAATTAGAAGATACAAATATAATTTTTACAAAAGCAAATAGTGATACAGATGGAAGAATTATTAATCAAATGATAGATGAATATGTATCTAAAAATTCTAAAAAATCCACAGGTTTTACATCTTTGGGACAACTAAGATATTTAAGTGCTTTACAATATGTTGATGCAGTAGTTGGAAATAGTTCAAGCGGACTTGCGGAAGCACCTAGTTTTAAAATAGGAACAATAAATATTGGAGATAGACAAAAAGGTAGAATAAAAGCCAAAAGTGTGATAGATAGTGAAGCAAATAAAACTTCTATTTTAAAATCTTTTAGTAAACTATATTCTAAAGAGTTTCAAGAGTTATTGAAAGAATCAGAAAATCCTTATGGTGATGGAATTGCAAGTAGAAAAATCATTGAAATAATTAAAAATGAAGATCTAAAAAATATATTGAAAAAATCATTTTATGATTTAAAGGTGTAATATGAAAAATATTGATGGAATTAAATTAAATATAAATTCAACTATAAAAGAAGCTTTGAAAATAATTGATAGTGGAGCAATGAGAATCGCTTTAGTTGTAGACTCTGAGAATAAATTATTAGGAACTTTAAGTGATGGAGATATCAGAAGAGGACTTTTGAGAAATTTATCTTTAGATGACATTATTGAAGATTTATATTTTAAAAATCCTACAATTGCATCTATTAATGATTCGAATGAAAGAATTATTCAAAAAGCTATTTCTAAACAGGTTTATCAAATACCTATTGTTGATGATGAGGGCAAATTAGTAGATATTGTAAATTTAGCTACATTACTTAATATAACTAAAAAAAGAAATAGAGTGATTTTGATGGCAGGAGGATTAGGAACAAGACTTCGTCCTTTAACACAAGATATTCCAAAACCATTATTAAAAGTTGGTAATAAACCAATTTTAGAAACTATTATAAAAAACTTCGCAAATTATGGATTTGTTAATATCACAATTAGTTTAAATTATAAGGGTGAAATGATAAAAGACTATTTTGGAGATGGAAGCAATTTTGGTGTAAATATTGATTACGTAGAAGAGAATATGCGACTTGGAACTGCAGGTGCTTTAAGTTTAATCGAAAATAAACCAAATGAACCTTTTTTTGTGATGAATGCTGATTTATTAACAGATGTTAATTTTTCACATTTATTAGATTTTCATTCTTTTTCTAATTCAGATGCAACAATGTGTGTACGAGAATATGAATATCAAGTTCCATATGGTGTTATAGAAGTGGAAGAAAGTAATATCACATCAATAGTAGAAAAACCTATTCAAAAGTTTTTTGTGAATGCTGGAATTTATGTGCTTTCTCCAAAAGTTTTTGAGCATATCCCAAAAAATGAATTTTATGATATGCCAACTTTATTTAATACTTTTATTGAAAAAGAAAAAAAAGTTATTTCATTTCCTATTCATGAATATTGGTTAGATATAGGAAGAATGAGTGATTTTGAACAAGCACAAAGTGAATACTTTAGAGTTTTTAATGAATAAAAATAAAACTTTTTTAGCAATAATACCAGCACGTGGTGGAAGTAAAAGGTTACCTCGAAAAAATGTACTTGATTTATGTGGAAAACCACTTATTACTTATAGTATTGAAGCTGGACTTAAAAGTAAATATATTGATAAAGTAATGGTTACTAGTGATGATGAAGATATATTATCTATTTCAAAGAAATATGGAGCTACTATTATTAAAAGACCAGAAGAATTAGCAAGTGACACAGCTACAACTTTTGATGCTATTAAACATACTATTGATAGTTTAGAAAAATTTGATTATATTGTTTTACTTCAACCAACAAGTCCATTAAGAAGTGAAAAACATTTAGATGAAGCAATAGAACTTTTAGAACAAAAAAATGCAGAGGCAATTGTATCTGTATGTGAAATGGATCATAGTCCTCTTTGGTGTAATACTTTGCCAGAAGATGGGAGTATGAAAAGTTTTTTAAAAGAGGAAGTATTAAATAAAAGAAGTCAGGACTTAGATAAATATTTTAGATTAAATGGAGCAATTTATATTTGCAAAACAGATAAACTTTTAGAGAATAAGGGATTCTTTCTAAAAGAGAATATTTATGCTTATAAAATGGGTAAAAAAAATTCAATAGATATTGATGATGAATTTGATTTTAAATTGGCTCATCTTTGTCTACAACATAAGGAAAATAATGGAATTTAAAGATTTTGCAAAGGATTACATTTTTCAGTTAAATGAGCTGATGAATAAAATTGATTTAGATAGTTTAAATAGTTTTTATAAAATACTTTTAAATGCAAGTGAAAATACAACTATTTATATTATGGGAAATGGTGGAAGTTCTGCAACTGCTTCACATATGGCAAATGATTTAGCAGTAGGGTTAAAAATTAGAGAAATTAAAAATTTAAAAGTAATTTCTTTATCTGATAACTCAGCAATAAGCTATGCTATATCAAATGATATTGGTTTCGAAAATGTTTTTTATATGCAACTAAAAGATATTTTATCTCCTACAGATATTATTGTGGCTATCTCTTGTAGTGGTAGTTCTGCTAATATTGTAAAAGCAACAAAATATGCAAAAGAACAAGGTTGTCAAATTGTAGGACTTACCGGATTTGATGGAGGAGAACTTAAATCATTATCTGATATTAGTTTACATTTTGAAACAAATAAAGGTGAATATGGCCTTGTAGAAGATGCCCATAGTATAATAAATCATTTGATATTTAGTTATTTTAAAGTAAGGGGGTAACATGCAACAATTTGGTGAAGATAGTTATTTTTTTAATGTTTTAGATGCAATAGAAGAGGCAAAAAAGAATAATTTTGTCAAGCTTGGACATCCTACAATTTTTGGCAAACAATTATGTTATTACAATGCTGATGAAAAAAGAGAAGATTTACCCGAAAATTGTATTTTTGTTCCCTTGGAAAATTTTTATAATTTCTTTTATACAACAAAATATAGATTGCCTACTAGAGTAGTTGTATACAATGATGATTTTAGTGTAGGTGGAAGTCAAATTTTATCTAATCAATTAGTAAAGCTTTTAAATTTAGCAAATACAGATAGAAATAAATTAATCCAGTTGTATTTTGATGAAAATTTAAATCTAAATCCAGATTTTAACGATGAAAAATTAAGAATATTTATACCAAGTTCTAGATATACAACAGTTATGCAATATATTTCTAAAGGAATATATGATGTTTTAAAAGAAAATGATAAGTATGAAGTAAAAATGTTTTTAGATGAAACAGAATTTGAATCTATGAGTGATTATTTACCTTTACTTGTTGAGTATCATAATTTTAATCCCCATATCGTAATAAACATAAATCAAGTACTACCATTTTGTAATGAAAATGTTTTTAATTTTATTTGGTTTCAAGATCCTATGGCATTTATTATGGATAAAGAAGAGTATAAAAAGAAAAAAAGGGAACATTTTTTTTCACTAACAAGTTTTTTTGATAAATGTTTTGAAAGAAAAAAAATACCTTATGAAAGACAAAATTTTGCAATTAATGAAAAAATATTCAAAGTTAATAATGAAATAAAAAGAGAGGATAAAATAGTATTTATTGGTTCTTCTTATAATGATATTATAAAACCATATAATTTAGATCAAAATATGATAGAAGAATTGAAAAGCCAACTAGAAAAAGGGCTATCATTTAATGACAATTTTATAGAAAATATATTGGCAAAATATTATATAGATAAGGATATCTTGATACAAAAAGTTATTCCATATATAGTTAGAGATTTTAGTGTAATTTGGTTATGTGAAAGTGAATTATCAAAAAAATATAAAATAGAAGTATATGGTTGGGGATGGGAAAATTATCCTGAAGTGAGTAAATTTTTTAAAGGTGCATTAACTTATGGAGAAGATTTAGTAAATGTTTATTCAAGTGCAAAATATACTTTAGCACCACATGCAGATTATATAATTCAACAAAGAGTTTTAGAAGCTGTTGCTTGTGGTTGTCAACCAATATTGTATGATTGTAGAGAAAAAGATACAGCTCCTTATTATGAGGATGTTTTAATATATTATAAATCTAAAGATGAATTACTAGAATCGTTTGTAGATTGTAATGATGAGAAATTTGAATCATTTATAAAAATTTTTACATATAAAAATTTTGCAGAAAAAATTCTAAATATAGTGGAGAAAGAAAAAAATGAGTGATACGTATTCAATAGATTCTCATAAACTTATACTTCATCCAACAAGGGTGAGTAAATGGTTAGAGGCAGATAGTTGGGAGAAGCAAAAAAGCATTTATCCAATATATGTTGAAATTTCACCTTATGGTGGTTGTAATCACAGATGTACTTTTTGTGGGCTTGATTATATGGGCTATGATAAAAAAGCACTGGATTATGAGGTATTAAAAAATACTTTGACAAATATGGCACAAAATGGTGTGAAAAGTGTAATGTTTGCAGGAGAAGGTGAACCATTATTATTTAAAAACTTAGATATTATTGTAGAACATTGTTCAAAAATTGGAATAGATACCTCTTTGACAACAAATTTTGTACCTTTAAATAAAAAAAATATAGAAAAATGTATGGAAAATTGTTCTTGGATAAAAGTAAGTTTAAACGCAGGTAGTGCAAAAACATATTCTGAAATTCATAGAACAAGTGAAAAAGATTTTGAAAAAGTTTTTGAAAATTTAAAATATGCAAATGAATATAGAAAGAAAAATAATTTAAATTGTACTTTAGGTGTACAAATGTTACTTTTACCAGAAAATAAAGATGAAACTGTACTTTTGGCAAAAAAATGTAAAGAAATTGGAATAGATTATTTGGTTATTAAACCTTATTCTCAACATTTGTATAGTGAAACAACTAAGTATGAAAATATTGATTATAGTAAAATGTTAGATATAAAAGATGAATTAGATAAGGTTTCTGATGAAAACTTTAATGTAGTATTTAGAATCAATACAATGAAAAAATATATAGAAAAAAAACAATCATATGAAAAATGTTATTCAACTCCATTCTTTTGGGGATACATTTCGGCAAATGGCGATGTATATGGTTGCAGTGCACATTTAAGTGATGAAAAATTTTGTTACGGAAATATTTATAAAAATAGTTTTGAAGAGATTTGGGAAAGTGAAAAAAGAAAAGATTGTTCATCATTTGTTCAAGATGAATTAGATATTAAAAACTGTAGAATTAATTGTAGAATGGATGAGGTAAATAGATATTTATGGAGATTAAAAAATCCTAATTCACATGATAATTTTATATAAAAGGTAAAGTATGAAGGCAATTGTTACTGGAGGAGCAGGTTTTATTGGTTCTCATATGGTTGATTTATTAATAAAAGAAGGTTTTGAAGTAATAGTTATTGATAATCTAATAAATGGAAGAGAAGAAAACATAAATAAAAGCTCAAAAGTAAAATTTATAAAAGCTGATATAAGTGATTATTCTATAAAGTTTGATGAATATTTTGAAGATGTTGATTATGTTTTTCATTTTGCAGCAATGGCAGATATAGTTCCATCTATAAATAATCCTTTGTTATATCATAAAGCAAATGTAGATGGAACAATTAACATTTTAGAGGCAAGTAAAAAATCTAAAAATCTAAAAAAATTTGTTTATGCTGCATCTAGCTCTTGTTATGGAATTCCAGAGATTTATCCAACTCCTGAAACTAGTTTAGTAAAACCTGAATATCCTTATGCTCATACTAAAAGAATAGCCGAAGAGTATGTTTTACATTGGGGACAAGTTTATAAACTTCCAATTGTTTCTATGAGATTTTTTAATGTATATGGTCCAAGACATAGAACAAGTGGAACTTATGGTGCCGTTTTTGGTGTTTTTTTAGCGCAATTATTAAATAATCAACCTTTAACAATTGTAGGTGATGGTGAACAAACTAGAGATTTTACTTTTGTTACAGATGTTGTTGATGCATGTTTCACAGCAGCAAAATCTCAAGTTACAAATGAAATTTTTAATGTTGGTAGTGATAATACTTACAGTGTAAATTATTTAGTTGAGCTTTTAGGCGGTGAAAAAACATATATCCCAAAAAGACCAGGTGAACCTGATTGTACCTATGCTGATATTTCAAAGATAAAAAAAATTTTAGGATGGAATCCAAAAGTTCCCTTTGAAAAAGGTGTTAAAATTATGTTAGAAAACATTGAACAATGGAGAGAAGCACCAGTTTGGAATGAAAATTCTATAAAGGAAGCTACAAAAGATTGGTTTGAATGTTTGGGTGACAATAATGCTAAATAGTGAAGATATAAGAAAAAAAACTATAAGACTCTCTTGCAATACAAAAGCTGGTCATTTAGCACCTTCTTTATCATGCGTAGAGATGCTTACTGTTTTATTTCGTGATTTTTTAAAATATAATAAAACTAATCCAAAAGACAATACAAGAGATAGATTAATTTTTAGTAAAGGACATGGAGCATATTCATATTATGTAATCTTAAACGAATTGGGATTTTTACCAAATGAAGAACTTAATACTTTTTATAATGGCTCTTCAATAAAAGGGTGCTTAACTTATAATTCAGAATATATGATTGAAGCATCTACAGGTTCATTAGGTCATGGTTTACCAATATCTGTAGGTATGGCACAATCATTTAAAATGCAAAATCTTCCTAATAAAGTTATTTGTATTGTAGGTGACGGAGAAATGCAAGAAGGAAGTAACTTTGAAGCATTGTCTTTAGCTTATAGGTTTAAACTTGATAATTTACTTCTGATAGTTGATGGGAATAATTTACAAGCAATGGATAAGGTATCCGATGTTGGATTAGATAATTCAAGATTAGGAAAAGTTTTAAATGCTTATACTGATAACTTTTATAGATTAGATGGGCATGATGAAAAAGAGTTACAAAAATGTATGAATAAGTTTTTTAATCAAAATAATGAATCTATATCTATAATGCTTTGCGACACAATAAAAGGAAAGGGTATAGATATTTGTGAGAATTCTATAGCTCATCACTTTAGATGTCCAACTGAAGATGGATATATAATGGAAAATGAAAATGAATGAATTATCAACAAAACAAGAAGTGATGAAAGAGATCTATCATTACTTTAAAAATGATGAAAAAATGACTTTATTTGTAGGAGATATGGGATTTGCTGTTTTAGATGATTACTTTAATAATCATTCAAATCGAGCTTTTAATATAGGTATTTGTGAACAAGCGATGATAAGTATGAGTGCAGGGATGTATTTAACAGGTTTAAAACCTATTGTATATTCACAAATTCCATTTTTAGTTATGAGAGCTTATGAACAAATTAGATATGATTTAAATGAACATAAAATGAATATAAAACTTATTGGTGTTGGGGCTAATAACTATTTTGAAAAATTAGGTAGAAGCCATTGTTTAGATAATGATGATATAGAAATGATAAAAATATTTAAGAACTTTTTGATATTGTCACCTTCTTCAGAAACACTAAAAGATGATATAAAAAAAATGTTTGATTACGAAGGGCCAGTTTATGTTAGATGCAAATAATTATGAAAGATATGAATCACCAGAATTAATTGAGTGGAAGAAACTTTCACACGATGAACAGTTTAAAATTGTTAATTCATGTAGTGATGTTTTTAAAGACAGATTAGAAGTTAGTAGTGTAAAAAATCAAGCCATTGAGGTTAATCTTTTTGTAGATAAAAAAGATGTTTATGATTTTTTAGTTAAATATGAAAATTATATAAGAGAAAAACTGGGAAACTTTCCTGTAATTATTCTCTTGAAAGATAGAATAGATGAAAATAAAAAACGAAAATAAGTATATATTAGATGCTACAAAAATATATTGGCATCAAGAGAGAATTAAACAGTGGGAAAAAGGTGAAAGAATTGCACCTCTTACAATTGATATGGCTTTAACAAGAGCTTGTAATTATGGATGTCATTTTTGTTATGCAAGGCTTCAAGAAAATGATAGATTTGATATTACAAAAGAACATATGGATTCTTTTTTAGAAGATTGTAAAGAAATGGGTGTAAAAGCCATTTCTTTAGTTAGTGATGGGGAAAGTACCCTTTCTCCAGTATTTGAACATACAATTATAAAAGGGGCACAATTAGGTATCTCTATGGCATCTGCAACTCATGGATATAATTTAAGATATGAAGCATTAGAGAGAGTTCTGCCTTATTTAACATATATTAGAATTAATATATCAGCAGGAGAGCCAGAAAGATATGCACAGATTATGGGAGTAAATGAAAATCATTTTCACCAAGTAATTCAAAATATAAAAGATATGGTTGAGATAAAGAAAAAAAATAATCTTAATGTAACTATAGGTATGCAAATGGTACTTATGCCAGAAGATGCTGACCAAGTTATTCCTTTGGCAAAGTTAGGTAAAGAAATTAGACCAGATTATTTAGTTGTTAAACATACAAGTGATAGTGAAGATGGTAAATTAGGAGTTGATTATTCAAAATATGCACAGTTAACTCATATTTTAGAAGAAGCAGAATCATATAGTGATGAAGATTATCAAGTAAGTGTGAAATGGTCAAAAATTAATACAGAAGGTAAAAGAAGTTACCAAAGATGTTATGGGGCGCCCTTTCAAATACAAATTTCAGGTTCTGGATTAGTTGCCCCTTGTGGAATGTTATTTAATGAAAGATATAGCAGATTCCATATAGGAAACATTACCCAACAAAGATTCAAAGATATTGTGAATGGTGATAAATATTGGGAAGTTATGAATCATTTAGCTTCTCCAAATTTTGATGCACAAACAATGTGCGGTTCTTTATGTTTACAACATAAAGTAAATGAGTTTTTAGATGGGTATAAAAAAGGTGATATTTTGCTTGAAGAGCCAACAGGAACTCCTCCTAATCATATTAATTTCGTATAAAGAGAAGACTTAAATGAAAAAAATAGCATTTGTCTATGGAAATTTTAATATCTTGCACCCAGGGCATTTAAGATTACTTAAATTTGCTAAAGAGAGTTGTAATTATTTAATTGTAGGCGTAAATTCTGATAAATTAGCAAACAATACAAATTTACTGCAAGAAGATATTAGATTAGAATCAATAAAGGCAACTAGCTATGTAGATGAAGCATTTTTACTAGATGAAGATGTTTTGGAATATATAAAAAGAAAAAAACCTAATATCTTAGTTAAAGGTAAAGAGTTTGAGAATAGATATAATCCTGAAGAGGAAATAATGAAATCTTATGAAGGAAAAATTCTTTTTTCTTCTGGGGAGATAGGATTTTCTTCATTAAATTTATTAAAAGATTTTGATACAAGTTTTTTAAATTTAGCCCATGATAATAAATTTATTAAAAGACACAAAGTAGAAAAATCAAAACTTATTGATTACATAAATAAGTTTTCAAATTTAAATGTATTGGTTATTGGAGATACAATTATTGATGAATATATAACCTGTGATGCTTTAGGTATGAGTCAAGAAGATCCAACAATTGTAGTAACACCTATTTCAAATAAGAAATTTATTGGTGGGGCAGCGATTGTTGCTTCTCATGCAAAAACTTTAGGTGCAAAAGTAAGCTATATTTCTGTAGCTGGTGTCGATGAGAATTTTGAGTATACACAAGAATATTTAACTCAACTTGGAATAAACACGTATTTGTTAAAGGATAGTACCAGACCTACAACTTTAAAACAAAGATTTAGAGCTCAGAATAAAACTCTATTGAGAGTAAATCATTTAAAACAACACAATATAGCTAAAGATTTAGAAGAAAAAATTCTGAAAAGGATTTCCAATACCAATGAAAGTTATGATTTGATAATTTTTTCAGATTTTTCTTATGGTGTATTAACTGAAAAAGTTATTAAAAATATTACTGCATATTCTCAAAAAAAATCTATCTTTATGGTTGCAGATTCTCAAAGTTCATCTCAAATTGGAGATATAGCTAAATTTAAAAATATGGATATTGTAACCCCAACAGAGAGAGAAATTAGATTATCTATAAATGATTTTGAGTCAGGACTTGTAGTTTTATCTCAAAAACTTCATGAAAAATCAGATGCTAAATATATTTTTACTACATTAGGAAGTGAAGGTGTGATGATTTATAATTCAAATAAAAATGAATTGCTAACTGATAATATTTCAGCATTAAATATCAATCCAAAAGATGTAAGTGGAGCAGGGGATTCTTTTTTAACTTCTACATCTATGGCAAAAATAGTTGGTGCAAGTATATGGGAAAGTGCATATCTTGGCTCACTTGCTGCAGCGATTCAAGTAAGTCGAGTAGGAAATATTCCAATAAAAAAAGATGAATTGATAAAAGAGATTAACTTTTAAATGAAAGCATTATTGTTAAGTGCAGGATTAGGTACACGATTAAGACCTTTGACTGATACCATGCCAAAATGTTTAGTTCCTATAAATGGAAAACCATTATTACAAATTTGGTTAGAAAATCTAACAAAATGTGGAGTAAAAGAATTTTTAATTAATACTCATTATTTACGTGAGCAAGTTGAAGAGTTTGTGAATAATAGTATTTTTAAAGAAAGAATTACATTAATTTATGAAGAAGAGTTATTACATACAGGTGGAACTTTATTAAAAAATAAAAACTTCTTTACTGAAAATGAATCTTTTCTCTTAGTCCATGCTGATAATTATTCTATATGTGATTTTGCAGAATTTATTAATATTCATAAGAAGTATAAAGATTGTCCAATTACTATGATGTTATTTAAAACTGATAATCCAAAATCATGTGGAATTGTTGAATTGAATAAAGAAAATATAGCTATTGCTTTTCACGAGAAAGTAGAATATCCCCCTTCTGATTTAGCAAATGGAGCAGTTTATATATGTAAATATGAGATTTTTGAGTATTTAGAAAATTTAAATAAAGAGTTTATCGATTTCTCAAATGAAGTAATACCTAATTATTTAGGTAAAATCAGCACTTATTTAAATGAAATTTATCATAGAGATATTGGTACAATAGAATCCTATAAAAAAGCACAACTAGACAGTTTAAGGTTTACTGAAAAATAAGAGAATTTATTTTTCTAATATTAGAGTGTTGAGATATTAGTTATGTAAAAGAAATAATTATGAATCAAGGAAAAATATGACAGAAGCACAAATACAATTACAAAATGCACTTACAACAACTTTTTTAGCAAATCTTGTTTTTTTAAGTGAGTATGATAACAAATTGTATCAAAGAGTAGATGGATTATCTAGAATGATAGAACAAGGTATTTATAAAGAAAGATATGCCTTAGAATTCATTATGGAAAGTGGAGATTTTGACATATATGATATAGTAAATGATAAATATTTGTATAATAAAAACCCAAAAAAAGTAAATGATAAATTGGTTAGAAAAATAGAATTTAATGAAAATGATGCAATTTTTTGTCTTTCTGAATATTTTCTTTTAAAAGACCAGATGGAAATGGATAGAGATAATAGATTTAATCATGAAAAAATAAGTGATTCTATTTCTGTGACAAATAATGGTATGTTGCAATATTCAAATACTTTAAATGATTTTTTAGAAAATAAAAAAAAGAAAATAAAAAAGATGAAAAAATTTATCTTTTTAGGTACTCTTTTAGGAAGACATATACCAAGAATAGCTGAAAAAATTGATGCTGAAATGTATTTAGTTCTTGAACGAAATCTTGAGATATTTAGATTATCATTATTTACTGTAGATTATACAATCCTTGGAAATAAAGGTGCTATTTTTTCAATAATGGATAATGTTGCAGAAGAAGAAGATAAAATTTCTAGCTTCATTAATCATAGAAATATAGAAAATTATTTAATAAAATTTTCATCAACAGGAATAAATATTGATAAATATATAGATAATATTCTGAGTATGTTAAATTCGGTGAGACCAACAGCGTATGATTATTCAAGAATGTTATATATTCATGTAAATAGAACAACAAAAGTTCTTAATAATGGATATAAAATTTTACAATTAAATGAAATAAAAGAAAAATCAGAAATTTTTAAAAATATTCCTATTTTATATCTTGCCGCAGGTCCTTCATTAGATGAAAACTTAGAATGGATAAAGAAAAATCAAGATAAATTTTTTATTGTAACTATTGGCGCAGCATATAAAAAGCTATTATCAAATAATATAAGAATAGATATGATAACAACTGTTGATGAAAGTGATATTTTAGAAAAATTACAATTTGATGATGAGAATGTATTAAAAATCAGTAAAGATACTATTATTTTAGCTTCGGTTATGACAAATGAAAGAATTTTAAAAAAATTTAATCAAGAAAAACTATTTTTATTTGAAATATTTACTCCTTTTCAAATGAATAATAGTGTTTTTGATGGATTTAGCATTGGTGAAATAGTATTAGCTCTTTTATTAAATCTAAATCCGAAACAAATATTTTTAATAGGACTTGATTTGGCTTTACATCAAACAACAGGTGCATCACATTCTAAAGCCTCAGATTCACTTATTCAAGTATTAAATCTTGAGAAAGAACAAAATAGAGATACTTTTATAATTGACAAGAGTTTATTAAAAGTAAAAGGAAATTTAGAAGAAGAGGTTTTCACAACACCATTTTTTTATAGTTCTATTAAAAGTGCAGAAGGGAAAATATTAAAAAAGAACGATGACACAATAATTTATAATCTTTCTAATCATGGTGCATTTTTTGAAGGTACAGTGCCTCAAAAAATAGAAGAGGTAAAAATAGAAGATTTTAATAATTTTAACTCAATAAATACTGATTTTACTAAATTTCTTAAAGAAAATTCATTTACAGAGTTATCAGAAGAATCTAAAAAAGAGTTTAGAGAAGAAATATTATTTCTAAATAAAGAGGCAAAACATACTTTAAATTATATAAAGAATCAGAATTTTGAGTCTTATGATGAATTTAATGAAAAGATATTTCTTTTACCAAAAAGAGTTTCTGAAAATAGATTTTCAATCTTATATCAAATAATTGCAAATTATTTTCAAATGGTAGTTCCTTATTTATCTTATCATTTTAATGATTTAAAAGTAAAAAATGAGAAAAAGAAAGTGAAAAAAATAAAAGAAATTTTTGTAAAACAAATGGAAGATATTATTGATGATTATATTATATGTTTAGAAAGAGTTATAAAATAAAAAAAGGAGATTGAAACCAATCTCCTTTCCCAACAATTTTAAGAAAACTATTGTAGTAATCTTAATACATTTTGTTGAACAGAATTTGCTTGACTGATTGCATAAGAACCAGCTTGAGAAATAATGTTTTGTTTGTTAAAGTTTGCAGATTCTGCTGCATAATCAACATCTCTAATAATTGATTCAGCCGCTTTTACATTTGTAGACTGAGTCATTAAGTTTCTAACTGCAGATTCAATTTGGTTTTGAGTAGAACCCATTTCCCCTCTATATCCATTCAGTGTTGAAATTGCAGTATCAATTAATTTTTGTGTTGCTGATATAATTGTTTTACCAAAATTAGTATCAATTGCTCCAGCAGTTGTTAGTGCTGCAGCACTTACACCTTTTTTAAGTGTAGTTAATTTTAGACCTGTTGAATTAGAATTAATACTTTGTGTTTTAATTAAATCCGCTCTATTTTCACCAACTTGGAATGATAAACCTGTTTGAGAAACAGCTGAAGATCTACTTTTTTGTAACAAAGTCGTACCATTATAGTTCGTTTGTTTAGCAATATTATTTAATTGGTCTAAAAGTTTATTAACATCTTTTGCAATAGATAATTTACCATCATCAGAAGTAGTATCAGTATTTGCTTGAATTAATTTAGCTTTAATTGTATCAAGAATATTTGATTGCTCAGCCATTGATTTATCAGCAATTTGTAATAAAGAAACAGCTGAATTACCATTTGCAATACCTTGATTAATTGATGTACCTTGTGTTCTTAATTTATCAGCAATTGCTAGACCAGAAGCATCATCAGAAGCTTTATTGATTCTAAGACCAGTAGAAAGTTTTTCTAAAGAGTTTGTTAAAGTTTTACCTGTATTTGCAGCTGCTTCTTGAGCAGTTAATGATGAAACGTTAGTATTGATTCTCATAATAAATCCTTTTTAATATGACACATTGTGATTTGACTCACAGCCTATGACCTTCTTGTTTTACCAAGCATAGAGAGAAATTTTTTTCAACTCTTCGGAACCCATTGGTCCCTAATCTTTATATTGAAATTATTGCACACCATTTCTTAAAGTTAGATTAAATTATCTAATCTTTTTTAGTATTACACCACTTTCAATATGATTAGTATATGCAAATTGATCAAATAGTGCAAATCGTACGATTTCATGGGTTTTTGTAAGCTCATTTAAATCTCTATGTAATGTTTCGGGATTACATGAAATATATATAATTTGTTCAAAATCTTTAGCTAATGCTCTAGTTGTATTATCAAGTCCAGCTCGTGGTGGATCCATAAATATGGTATCAAAGTTATAATCTTTAAGATTTATATCTTTTAATCTATTAAAAACTCTCACTTCTTGAAGTCCTTGTACAAACTCTTCCGCACTCATTCTAATAAAACCTATGTTAGAAATATTGTTTAACTCACAGTTTTTTAAAGCTGATTTTATAGATGTTTTTGAGATTTCAGTTGCTAATACTTTATTGAATTTAGTTGATAATGGAATTGTAAAATTTCCACCTCCACAGTAAAGTTCACACAAATCTTTTGAAGAGCTTTCTATATTATTTAAAACCCATTCAATCATTTGGATATTTACATTTGTATTTGGTTGAGTAAATCCACCCTCTTGATATACAAATTTAAAATCTTGATTATTTATAGTTAAGGTCTCATTTATAGAATCAGAACTAAGAGCAATTTTTTGTTTTCTACTTCTTCCCATAACTTTGATATTAAGTTTTTCTTCAATTTGTTTTGCTAATTCATTCCATTGTTCATCTAATTTTTTATGATAAATCAAAGTTACAAGCATATCATTTGTTGAACTAGCTAAAAATTCAACCGCAAAAAGTTTATATGAAAGGATTAAATCTTCCATAAGTAAATCTAAAAGTTTAGGCATAATTTCTTGTATATGAGTACTTACAATTTGACATGAATCTATTTTTAAAATATCTTTTTTAAAATCATTCATAGCATATGATAATATTTCATCTCCATTTTCATCTTTATCCCACCAAATCCTAAATTCAGCACGATTTCTAAAATTCTTATCACTACTTTTAATAAGATCAAAATCCATAGTTGTAAAGTTTGAAAATCTCTCTTTTTCTCGTTCTAATTTAAATGTGAGTTGTTCATCATATGATTTATCAAAAAGTGTACATGACGCACACATTCCAAAATATTTGCAGTTCATTAATAGCCTTTAAATTTGTTCCAAATTATTGTTTAATCTGATATTATATTCTATTGTATATAATACGCCCATGAAAGAAAATTGGCAACAACAACTACAATCACTACTAAATTGTGATTTAAAAACCTTATATCCATTGGCTCGAAGTCTAAACAGAAAATTAGAATTTTATGTTGGACCTACAAACTCAGGTAAAACCTATAATGCAATGCAAAAATTAAAAGAAGCGAATTCTGGACTTTATTTAGCACCTTTACGGCTTTTGGCATTAGAAGGTTATGAAGATTTAAAAGCTTCTAATATAAATGCTAGTTTAATCACTGGTGAAGAACAAATTCTACACGAAGAAGCAGCACATGTTTGCTCAACAATTGAAATGATAGATTTTGATTTAGATGTGGATGTGGCAGTTATTGATGAAGTTCAAATGCTTGATGATAATGACAGAGGTTGGGCTTGGGTAAATGCAATTATTGGTTGTCCTGCTAAAAGAATTATTATGACAGGAAGTGTAAATGCTCTTGATGCAGTAAAAAGAATTGCTACATATTTAGATGAAGATTTGGAGATTATAAAACATCAAAGAAAAAATGAATTAAAAGTTTTACCAAAATGGACATCTCTTGATAAGCTAGAAGATGGAACAGCATTGATTGCTTTTTCAAGAAGAGATGTTTTACAGTTAAAACAAAAACTTCAAAAAAAATATACGGTTTCAGTAATTTATGGAAACTTATCTCCAGAAGTTAGACGAGATGAAGCTCAAAGATTTAGAGAGAAAAAAAGCCAAATTTTAATAGCAACAGATGCCATAGCTATGGGATTAAATCTTCCTATTAAAACTATATTATTCACAACAGATACAAAATTTGATGGTGTTAGTAAAAGAAAAATAACAGTAAATGAAATAGTTCAAATAGCAGGTCGTGCGGGGCGTTATGGACATTTTGAAGCTGGATATTTAGGTGCAACAAGAAGAGATGTTTTAGATCATGTTAGACTTGAATTCGATAGTCCAATAAAAACTATAAAACCACCTTTTAAAGTAAAAATAAATAATAATCAACTTGAAGCCTTAGCCGCTCACATAAAAACAAACTCTTTAACAAAAGTATTGAAGTTTTTTGCTGATAATATGTATTTTTCGGGTCCATTTATCGCTGCAAATATTTCATCTATGATAGAAGCTGCTAAAATTGTAGATACTAGATTTAATTTAAAACTTGAAGATAAATATCTTTTAGCACAAGCTCCAATAACAACTAAATCAACAATTATCTTACAAGCTTACGAAGCTTATATTGCAAGTGTAATTAAGAAAAAAGTTTGTCATTATAAACCATCTATTACCTTACCTAAAAAAGCAATAACTCAACGGGATTTACTTTTAGTTGAAGATGAGGTTAAAAAAATATCTTTATATTTATGGCTTTCTTATAAAATACCTGATCTTTTCCCTGATCATGATAAGGCTTATATTTTAAGAAATTCATTTAACTCATTTATTGAAAAATCTTTAAAAGGAAATTTGATTGAAGAAGAGAGTTCTAAAAAACCTTTTTCAAAACCATTTCCAAGACGTGAAAATGACACAAAAGAATCAACTAATCACAAAAAAGATTATAGACCAAGAAGGCGAAAAACAATTTAATAAAAAATTAGCTAAAATTATAGACTTTCAAAGCCCTAAAATATGTATAAGGATTTAATATCGTGTTTGGATTTTTAAAAATCAATGAAGATTTATTTTATAAAGAATTACTATCAGAAAATTTAGATAGTACAAAAATCCAAAAATACATAAATAAAGGTATTAATTTAAATAAAAGAGATGAAAAAGGAAAAACAATCCTTTTTACATTAGTAGCTAAAAGAAAACTTGAAGCTATTAAGATTTTATTAAAAAGTGGTGCAGATTTAACTATTGAAGATAATTTCAGAAAAACTGTTTTAGATGAAGCTGTTGAGCGCGCAGATGGTGTTATGATTAGATTTTTATTGGATAATGGATATGAAATTAATCACAAAAATAGTGCAGGTAGAACAATTTTTCAAGATGTAGCACTATTTGGAGATAATAAAATTTTTCAGATTTTTATGAATTACAATGCAGATTTTAATCAAAAAGATAGTTATGGTAAAACAGTATTGTTTGATGCCATTGAGGGCGAAAATCTAATTATTTTAAAAGATATTATAAACAATATAAATAATATAAATGTTTTGGATGAGAACCATCAAACGGCACTTTTTCGAGCAGTTTTAAAAGATGATATTTCCTTAGCTACAGAGTTGATTTTACATGGAATAAATGTTAACTTTTTGGATAAAGATGGGCAAAATGTACTTTTTAATGCAATTTTACATGGAGCTAAAAATCTTCCACTTATAGAACTTCTTATTAAAAAAGGTATAAATTTAAATGTAGTTGATAATTATCATAAAAATATTATTAATGAACTTTTATATGTATTTGATTTACAAAAGAATTTTCTATCAGAGTTAGAAGGAAAATATAAAATCATTACAGCAGAAAAAGAGTATATGCCTTTAGCTTTTTTATTTATTGAGCAAGGCATTGAAATTGATAGGGCTGATGAATATGGGAAAACAACTCTGCAAAGGGAAATTGAAAATAAAAATTTCACTAATGTAGAATTTTTATTAAATTGTGGGGCTGATATAAATGTTTGTGATGAAAATGATAAAAATATTATTTATAAAGAGATATTAAAAGGGTACTCTAATTATAAAATGATTGACTTTTTAATGTCTCATGGGGCAAATATTGATGCTAGAGATTTTGATGAAAAATCTGTAGTAGATGATATTGTAGAAATAATTGCAGTTACAAAAGGCTTTAAAAAAGCTAGTCCATTTTTATTGGGTCTAATTAAAGGTGATGAAAAATATGATGTTTTACTAAAAAAAGTTCTTACCTTTAGACCAAATATTGAAACTCAAAGATTAGATGGTACAAATATTTTGTTTGATATGGTTTTATATAATGATTTTGAAACTTTGAAAACAATTATAAATTATGGAATAAATTTAAATATCAAAGATAAAAAAGGTTATACCCCATTAATGTATATGGTTGATGAGGGTTTGAAAATTAATGATAAAAAAGAAAAAGATATTTTTATTGAAAGATTAATTTATTTTTTAAAATATAGAGTAAGTGTAGATATTCAAGATAATGAGGGCCGAACTGTAATTCATAAAGCAGTAATTGCAAATGATTTAGTTGTAGTTGAAAAACTTTTAACTAAAAAAGCTGATTTAAGTATAAAAGATATTCATGGCAGAACAGCACTTCATCATACACAATGGCATGGAAACTACAAAATTGCACGATGGTTAATAGCAGCTGGTGCTGATATGAATTTACCTGATAATTCAGGATTTACATTATTAAATTATGCTGCTATTTTTGGACATACCAGATTAGTTATTGCTTTAATTGCTTCTGGAGTTTTGATGTATAACAGAAATCCAAAAAATATAAAAGTTGCACAATTTTTTAAAGATAGAGAGAATAAGCTAGATAAATTATTATCTCGTAATATTGATGATGATAAAATGCGATTAGCAGTTCAAGAGGTTGTTGAAAACCTTAAAAAAGAGATAAATGAAGTTTTACAATAATAAGGAAAAGAATGTTTAATAAATCAATTATAGTTTTAGCAGCAGGTGCAGGAACAAGAATGAAATCAGATACTCCAAAGGTATTACACAAGATTTCTGGAAAACCAATGTTATATTATTCAATAAAAGAGGCTTTAAAATTGAGTGATGATATAACAGTAGTTTTATTTCACCAAGCACAAAGAGTTCAAGCTGAAATGGAAAAATATTTTTCAAATATAAATTTTGTAATTCAAGACCATTTAAACTATCCAGGAACTGGTGGTGCGGTTATGGGAATCGTTCCAAAATATGAAAAAGTTTTAGTTTTAAATGGAGATATGCCTTTAATTCAATCAAGTGAATTAGAAAAGTTTGATATAGATGCAACTATTGTAATGTCTGTTTTAGAGTTAGATTGCGCAGATGGATATGGAAGAGTAATTATAGAAAATGGAAATGTTAAAAAAATAGTTGAACAAAAAGATGCAAATGCTAGTGAATTAGCTGTTACAACTGCAAATGCAGGAATTTATCAGTTTGAAACAAAATTTTTGCTTGAAAACTTAGCAAAATTAAATAATAACAATGCTCAAAAAGAGTATTACATCACTGATTTAATAGAAATGGCAATAGCGCAAGGAAAAGTTTTAAAACCACTTGCAGTGAATGAGGAAAACTTCAAAGGTGTAAATTCAAAAGTAGAACTTGCAGATGCTGAAGTTATTCATCAAAATAGAATCAAAAAAGAGTTTATGAAAGCTGGCGTTATTATGAGATTACCTGATACTATTTATATAGAAGAGGGTGTGGAAATTGAGGGTGAATCTATTATTGAAAATGGTGTTTCTCTTCTTGGAAATTCAAAAATTATAAATTCTCATATAAAAACAAATTCAGTTGTTGAAGACTCAATTGTAAAAGATAGTGATATTGGACCAATGGGGCGAATAAGACCAGGAAGTGAACTTAATAAAACTCACATAGGAAACTTTGTTGAGACAAAAAAAGCTATTTTAAATGGGGTAAAAGCAGGGCATCTTTCATATCTTGGAGATTGTACAATTGATGAAGGAACAAATATCGGTTGTGGAACTATTACTTGTAATTATGATGGAGTAAATAAACATCAAACAATTATTGGTAAAAATGTATTTGTAGGAAGTGACACACAATTTGTGGCACCTGTAAATATTGAAGATGATGTAATAATAGGAGCTGGTTCTTGTGTAACTGGAAATGTGAAAAAAGGTGAGTTGTATTTAACAAGAGCAAAAGCTAAAGTTATTGATGGTTACTTTTACAAACATTTTTCAAGTAAAAAGTAAAAGATTTTAGATGTTATTAAAAAATAAAAAAATATTAGTAGGAGTTTGTGGCTCAATTGCTATTTATAAGACTTTAGAACTTATTAGACTTTACATAAAAGCTGGTGCGCAAGTTAGAGTTATTATGACTGATGGGGCAAAAAAGTTTATAAATCCAATTACTTTTGAAGCAATTTCTCAAAATAGAGTTTTAGATGAATCAAGTGAAAATTGGGATAAAAGCCAAGATTATAATCACATAGATATTGGGAAATGGTCAGATATTTTTGTAATAGCACCAGCTAGTGCAAATACAATAAATGCCCTAGCAAATGGTTTAGGAAATAATCTTCTTTTACAAACAGCTTTAGCCTATCCACGAATGAAATTAATTGCACCAGCTGCAAATACAAATATGCTAAAAAATCCAATTACACAAGCAAGTCTTAAAATGCTAAAACTTTGCAATTATGAGATTATCTCATCTGTTACAAAAGAGTTAGTTTGTAAAGATGTTGGTGATGGAGCGATGGCTGAACCTACTGATATCTTTGATGTAACATGTAAAGAACTACTTAAAAACGATTATTGGATAAATAGAAAAGTTGTTTTAAGTGGTGGTGGAACAATTGAAAAAATTGATGAAGTAAGATACATTTCAAACTTTTCATCTGGAAAAATGGCTTCAAATTTAGCACGTGCTTTATATTACAAAGGTGCTGATGTTTGTTTGGTTAGTTCTAGAGGTTATGAAAACTTACCAAAAGATATTCACATCATAAAAGTTGAAAGTTCAAATGAGATGTATGAATATTTAGTTGATTCAATTAGAGTTGCTAAAAAAGGGGTTTTAACAAAACCTACTTTAATGGATAGTTCAACTCCAACATTGATACTTAAAAAGCCATTTTTGTTTATGGTGGCAGCGGTTAGTGATTATCTTCCTTCATTTCCACAAGAAGGAAAACTAAAAAAAGAGTTACTTGGAACTTCTTGGAATTTAGAGTTAAAACAAAATATGGATATTTTAAAATCTTTGGAAAAAGATGGAATCATAACTATTGGTTTTAAAGCAGAAATGGATGAAACTACAGCCTTAAATAGTGCTACAAGAATGTTAGAAAATAAAAATCTTGATGGAGTTTGTCTAAATATTTTAAATGAAGAGAATAGTTTTGGAAGTGAAAATAATAATATAGAATTAATATTTAAAGATAACTCTTATGAATTTAAAGGTTCAAAATTAGATGTTTCATTAAATATTTTAGAAAAATTAAAAGAAGAGTTTTCAGAATATGAGTGATATTAAAATACCTAATCATATTGCCATAATCATGGATGGAAATGGAAGATGGGCAAAAGAACGAGGTTTAAATAGAACAGCTGGCCATGAAGAAGGTGCAAAAACTGTGCGAAAAATTACTTCATATTGTTCTGATATTGGAATAAAATATTTAACCCTATATGCTTTTTCAACGGAAAACTGGGAGCGACCAAAATTAGAAGTTGAATTTTTAATGAAACTTCTTGATAGATATTTAAAAAAAGAGTTAAGTATTTATTTAGAAAATAATATTAGATTTAAAGCTATTGGAGATATAAGTAGATTTTCAAAAACATTACAAAATACAATTTATGAAACTCAAAATAAAACAGCAAGTTGTACAGGCCTTACTCAAGTATTAGCTTTAAATTATGGTTCAAAAGATGAAATTATAAGAGCTATAAAAAAACTAAATGAATCAAATCTTGAAGTAACAGAAGAAAATTTTGAAACTTGCCTTGATACAGCAGGAATGGGTGATGTTGACGTTCTAATACGAACAAGTGGAGAAGTGAGACTTTCAAACTATCTATTATGGCAAAATGCCTATGCTGAGATGTTTTTTACTCAAACATATTGGCCTGATTTTAATGAGTCAGAGTTGGATGATATTTTAAGTGATTTTAGTAAACGAGAGAGAAGATTTGGAGGTATTTAGTTTTATTTTTGGCATATGTTTTGGTTCATTTCTAAATGTACTAATTTTAAGACTTCCTTTAAATCAATCTATTGTAACAGCTAGAAGTAAATGCCCAAAATGTGACCATTTAATCTACTGGTATCATAATATTCCACTTCTTTCATATCTATTTCTTCGAGCTAAATGTTCATATTGTGGTGCAAAAATATCTTTTTTATATTTTTTTATTGAGTTAATAAGTGGACTTATAACTTTAGCTCTCTTTTTTAAACTTGGATTAACTCAAGAGTTTATTTTTATGTGTTTAATATCTTATGTTTTAATTGTTTTATCCTTTATCGATTTGAAATATAAAGCAGTGCCAGATTATCTACTGTTGATAGTTTTTATACTCTCTTTTTTTGCTACGAATTTCTCTTTAATTGAAGCTTTTAAAAATGCTTTTTTATTTGCTGGAGCTTTTGTTTTATTGAATTTTGTAATTACCTTTTATATACAAAATATAAAATCAAAGCTTTTAAAAGATGAAAGTTTAAAAAATCAAGAAGCTTTAGGTGAGGGTGATATTCCAATAATTGCAATGTTAGGAATTATCCTTGGAGTAAGTGGTGGTTTATTTGCTATATTTTTAGCAGCTTTTTTTGCTATAATACCCGCAATCTATTCAAATTTTGTAAAAAAAGATATTCAAACTCCATTTATTCCCTATTTAGTTTTAGGCTTTTTTACTGAATATTTTTTTGACTTAGAAACAATTATAAAGGCCTTTTATTGAAATTAAAACAGTATTTACACTCTCAATTAGCAATTACATTTTTTCCTATATTTTTAGGATTATTTTTTATCACTTCAGTTGTATTTTTAGTAAAAATTGCATCTTTAACTTCAATAATTACACTCGATTTCTTTGAGTTATTTACTCTGTTCTCTTATGTTATACCTCAAATTATATTTTATACTATGCCTATTTCATTTTTTTTATCATTAGTTATTACCCTTGCTAAATTAGCAGGAGAATATGAATTAACAGTAATAACTTCTTTTGGTTTAAATCCTATAAATATTTTAAAAATATTTGCCCCTGTAACTTTACTTTTATCAGCAATGTTACTTATTGTCTCAGTGGGTTTAATTCCAAAAACTAAATTTTTAACAAAACAATTTCTAGATAAAAAGAAAAAAGAGGCAAACTTTAATATAAAACCTAGTCAATTTGGACAAAAATTTGGAGATTGGCTAATTTATATAGATGGTAAAAATGATAAAGTATATGATCAAGTAAAACTTTTTAAAACAGAAAAAAAAGAGGATCAGTTTATTGCTAGTAAAACAGCAGTTTTAGATAATGAAAATGGCTCTTTGAGTTTTAGACTTATAGATGGAAAAGCTTTTATTATTAATGAAAAAGAGTTTAATCAAATTGATTTTAAATCTATGTATATAAATGATTCTATTGCTGATAGTAAACTAGGAGTTTTTACAGATTCTTACTCTTTTTGGAAAGAGAATATTAAAAATAATATAGATATAGATGATTTGACATTTTATATTTTAATTGCATTATTTCCTCTAATATCACTATTCTTAGTAATTACTTTTGGATATTTTAATCCAAGATATGAGAAAAATAGAGCAGTTTTTTATTCTTTAATAGCAGTTGTTTTATATAATTTTTTAGTAAAAGTAATAGGAGATAAAATTTTATTACATGCTTTATATGTAATACCTATTATTTGGATTTTTGGTACATATATTTTGTATTCAAAAACAATACAAAAAGAGTATTAAACAATAAATGAATCTAAAATTCGTAATCTCTTATGATGGCAGTTGTTATCAAGGGAGTCAAAAACAACCAAATGGTTTGACAATTGAAGATAAACTTCTCTTTGCATTTAAAAAAATAAATATTGAAACAAATATAGTTTTAAGTGGAAGAACTGACAAAGAAGTTCATGCAACTGGGCAAGTTTTTAATTGTATTGTTCCAGATTTCTGGAGTGATTTTTTTAAACTAAAAGAGGTTTTAAATAGAAATCTTCCAACTTCTATTAAAATATTAAAAGTCTCAAAAGTAGAAGATGATTTTCACTCAAGATTTCATGCTAAAAAGAGAGATTATAGGTATATAATTACTTCTAAACCCACAACTCCTTTTAATGATAAATTTATAACTTATGTTCCTTTTGTGGATGAAGAGTTATTAAAAATGGCAATAAAAGAGTTTATTGGAGTTTATGATTTTAAATATTTTCATAAAACTGGAAGTGATAAAGATATTACTGTAAGAGAAATTTATAATACAAGTTTCTATAAGTATAAAGATATTTATGTTTTTAAATTTACAGCAAATTCATATTTAAGGTCTCAAATTAGATTAATGGTTGGGTTTTTATTAGCAATCAATGATAAAAAATTAACCATAGAAGATTTAAAAAAACAGTTAAGATTAGAGAAAAATATTTTCAAAACACCAATAAAGGCAAATGGATTATATCTAGCAAAAATAAAATATTAAAGGTTTAAAATGTTTTTAAAAAAGAAGAAATTTTATACTCTCTTAGATATAAAAAATCAGATTGTTTTTACCCCTTTATTATTTATTTTTTTATTATCAATAATTGCCTTTATAGCTATTTTCTTTTTTTTGGAGTATGAAAAAAGAAGTAAAATAGATAGTTTGCTTCAAAATGAAGATTTTTATAAAAAAGATATTTTAAGAACATATATTTCTAGTATAAAATATAATACAAGTACTGGTTTTGATGATATTGAAAATGATTTAAGTAACTATATTTATGAAATTATGGGTTACATAAAAGCAAAAGAGATGAATCAAAAAGAGTTTAATATAAACCTTTTAAAACCATATTTACAAGAGATAGAAGCAAAACAAAAAATTAAGTTTTTGATTTTTGATAATATCAATTATGATGTTTTATATGGTGGTGAGGTTCTTGATAATTTAATTGAACTTACAAATTCTGAAAACAAAACAGACCAATTTAAACAGCATATGTTAAGAAATATTGAACATATTGGAGATAATAATCTAATGTACAATATTGATAACCAAAAAAGTAATATCCAACTAAGTTATATTAAAAATATTGAATTTTTAAATCTATTTATTGGGGCGTATTCTAGAATAGATGATATGAAAGTTTTAACAAAAAAAGCAATTTCAGATTCTATTGTTGATAAAAGTAGAACCTTAAATAACTCGTATCTATATTTTTATGATTTAACAGAAAAGAAAGTACTAAATTATAAGATGGATGGAAAAGTTGAAGATATAAAGGATATTGCAAATTTTGAGGAAGATAGTAAAAATGACTCTTCATATACTTTCCAAAAATATCAATATAAAATCTTTATAAAAACTAATCTCTCAAATAAAGGGATAAAAAAAATAAAGAGTGAATATCAAACTAAACTAGTAACTTTCTTTTTATTGGTGGTGTTTATATCTTTGTTATTAATCGTTTCTGCTGTTGTTTTTGGAAGATTTATAAATACAATCTTTAATAGATATGATAAAAGATTGCAAAGAAGAAATCTCTTATTTAAAAAGTGGAAAGAGAGATATGAGTTAGCAATTATCGCTTCAAATGATGGTTTGTGGGATATGGATTTAAATTCAAAAAAAATATTCTTTTCAAATAGATGGCTTGAAATGTTTGGTTATAAAAGAAATGATGTTCAAAACTTTGATGAATGGTTAGCATTAGTTCACAAAGATGATAAACAAAAAGTTATACAAGAGTATGAAAATCATATTAATAAAAAGAGCGAACACTTTATTTGTGAATATAGATTAAAAGATAAATGCAATAACTATAAGTGGATATTAGTTCGAGGTAAAGAGTTTAACTCAAATAGAATTTTGATGATGTCTATGAATATTGATGACAGAGTAAAATTAATAAAAGAGTTGAGAGATGTTGAGTTATTAACTGAGTTTGGAAGAATAGTTGTTTTTAGATGGGAAAATGATGAAAATTTAAGTGTTAAATTTGTATCAAAAAGTATTAGCACTTATGGATATGAAGTAAAGGATTTTGAAAACAGAAGCAACTTCTTTGATTTTGTACATAAAGATGATTTACAACAGTTAAAAAATGTAATAAAAGAAGCGATATTAGATGACACGGACTCTTTTACTTGCATATATAGAGTAATAGATAAGAACAAAAATATAAAATGGGTTTATACAAGAGCTATTTTAATAAAAGACGATTATTCTAATGTTATAGGTTTTTATGGATATTTAAATGATATAACAAATCTTAAAATAAATGAAGAAGAATTAAAACAAAAAGTAGAACTTGAAGTTGAAAAAAATCTTGAAAAAGATAGATTATTAGTTCAACAAAACAAAATGGCATCAATGGGAGAAATGTTAGGAAATATAGCTCATCAATGGAGACAACCTTTAAATAATATCAATTTATTAATCTATTATATTAGAGATTCATACGGAAAACTTCCAAAAGAGGAGTTACATGAAACTATTAAAAATGCAAAATTACAAATTGATTTTATGTCTCAAACTATTGATGATTTTAGAAATTTTTACAAACCATCAAAAGAGAAAAAACTTTTTAATATAAAAGAATCAATTATTCAAAGTTCTAAAATAGTTAAATCATCTTTGGAAAAAAACTCAATTGAATTAAAAATAGAAGCTCAAGATTTAGAGATTGATAGTTATGAAAATGAGTTTGAACAAGTAATTGTGAATATATTAAATAATGCAATAGATGCAAAAATATTAAAAGATAAAATCATTAAATTTAAGGCTTTTATAGAGATTAAAATTTACAAAGAGAATGCAACTTCTTTTATCTCAATTTTTAATAATTGTGGAAATATAGATGAAAAGATTATTGAAAGAATCTTTGAACCATACTTTACAACAAAATTTGAGAACCAAGGTACGGGGATTGGTTTATATATGACAAAAGTGATTATAGAAAAGAATATGAATGGGAAAATTGAGGCAATAAATAAAGATGATGGGGTTGAGTTTCTAATAAGATTAAATGGTTAAAATGATTTTAGCTATAATCTAACAATATATATTTAAGAGAGAAAATATGCAAAATTTTAAAACAAGAGTTTTGTTAGTTGAAGATGAAGAACTTGCAAGAAAAACATTAGCTTTTTATTTAAATACAATTTTTGATGAAGTTATTTTAGCTTGTGATGGTGAAGAAGCACTTTTAATCATAAAAGAGAATGAACAGAATAATAAAAACTTTGATTTAATATTAACAGATTTAAATATGCCAAATGTAAATGGTATGCAGATGATTGATGAGGTTTTAAAGTTCTTTCCAAATCAAAGATTTATAATTGTAAGTGCTCATAAAAATGAAGAAGATTTATTAAAACTAATCAATCTTAGAGTTTGCGGATATTTTGTTAAACCTTTAAATATTGATAACATGATGGAAATGTTACAAAAAGCTAAAGAAGAAGTTATTTTGGATAAACAGCCAATAGTTAAAACTAACAATTTAATTACTTTAAACAATAGTTATACTTTTGATTTAACAAATAATAAGCTTTATAATAAAAATCTAATTGTAAAACTTTCAAAAAAAGAGTCAGAGATTTTGGATGTACTTATAAAAAATCTAGGTGTTTTAATTCCAATTGAAAGATTTAAAGAAGAGGTTTGGAATAATATTAATATTAATGATTCATCTTTAAGAACAGTAATGAAAAGATTAAAAGATAAGATTAAAGATGATGATTTTATTATTTCCCATAAAGGTTATGGATATATAATTGAAAAGGTTTTAACTAAATAAGTTATAAGAGGAAAACCTCTTATATCTATTATGCAGTGACAGCTTGAGCTTTTACTCTTGCTTTTTGAACAAGATAAATTGCTATCATTACAGAAATACCAATCAAATATGAAACATAATGACCTGGTAAATGTAGTTGTGTAGCCATTATTTTAGGTAAGAACATAAATGGAACAACACCTAAAAATATTAATCTTTCTAAAATAGTTGTTTTTGCTATAAAATATCCTTGTGTGAAACAAGAGAATGCCATCATACCTACAAATGCAGTACAGAATATTGTAGCAATTTCAATTGGATTTGTAATCCAAATCCAACCAGCAGGATTAGCAGGATTTAGTGGATCTACTCCTGAAATTAACAATAGTTCTGAGTTAAAGAAGAACATAAACGGTAAAATTGCTGTTCTAATATCATATTTAAATCCTTGAATTCCTACTTTAATTGGGTCTGCTTTTGCAATTCCAGCAGCTGCATAAGCCGCCAGTCCAACAGGTGGAGTTACATCTGCTAAAATACCAAAATAAAATACAAACAAGTGAGCTGCAATTGCAGGAATCAAATATCCATTATCAGCTGCAAGTGTTAAAATAACAGGTGCAGTTAAAGATGCCATTACAATATAATTTGCAGTTGTTGGTAATCCCATTCCTAAAATCAATGAAATAATAGCTGCAAGAATTAATATTGCAAAAATATTTCCATTTGATAAAGTTTCTACAACTTCTAATAAAACTTGACCAAGACCAGTTAATGTAATAGAACCTACAATAATTCCAGCAATTGCAGTTGCTACTGAAATTGGAACCATGTTTTTAGCACCACTTATCATACCTGCTAAAATATCAACAAATCCGCTTAGTAAAATATCTTTAGTAATTTTCTCTTTTGCTAAATATGCTCTAAATGGATGTTGCACAACCATTAATAACATCAATAACATAATCGCATTAAAAGCTGCACTTGCTGCACTCTCTCTTAATACCATAAGTGTAAATAACAAAAATAAAATAGGTATTAAATAGTGAATACCTTGAATAAATGTTTTGAATTTAGGAGGAATATCTTCTTTATTCATTCCCTTAAGACCTAATTTAAGAGATTCTAAGTGAACAATATAAAATAGCCCAAAATATGATACGAATGCTGGAATAAATGCAGTAACAACAACATCTGTATAAGACATTCCTAAAAACTCTGCAATAATAAATGCAGCAGCTCCCATAACTGGCGGCATTAATTGACCATTTGAAGAAGAGGAAACTTCAACAGCAGCTGCTTGTTCAGGTCTAAATCCAGTTCTTTTCATAAGTGGAATTGTAAATGTTCCAGTAGTTACAGTGTTTGCAATAGATGACCCACTGATGATACCAGCAAATCCTGATGCAATTACAGATGCTTTTGCTGAACCACCTCTATATTTTCCTAGTAGTGAAAATGCTAAATTAATAAAATATTCCCCAGCTCCTGCTTTATCTAATAAAGAACCAAAAAGTACGAATAAAAATACAAATCCAGCTGAAACTCCAAGAGGAACCCCAAAAATACCTTCAGTAGTTAAAAACATGTGACCTGCAAGTTTATTTAAACTAGCACCTTTATGAATAATTAATTCAGGCATATAAGGACCTAAAAAGTCATAAGCTAAGAATATAATAGCAATTAAACTTAATACAAATCCTAAAACTCTTCTACCAGCTTCAAGTAAAATTATAACTCCGATAATTGCAATTACAATATCAGTAGTTGTGTAATCACCTGGTCTTAATGAAATCTCATTATAAAACAGTGCAATATATGAAGCAGTTGCTAATCCAATAGCTGCAAATGTATATCCAAACCATCTGATTTTTTGTAAGAAGTAAGGTTTTTTCATCATGGGATAGATTAAAAATGCTAGAACAATACCAAATGATAAGTGAATAGATCTAGAAATAGTTGAATTTGTTGGTTCAATTACAATATACAACTGAAATAATGACCATAAAAGTGCAATTACAGATATTAACCAAAATTCATAGTGTTGAGAGCCAAAAACTCTTTGTCCTTCAAGCTCGTTAATAACGGCTTCTGTTTCGTGCATTTGCTCGACTTCAAGTTGGGAAATTTTATGAGGTTTTTCTTCATAAATTGCCATAGTAAATCCTTTTAATTATAGGTGAAATTTTGTTCCCATACTTCATTTAAATAGATTTTAAATGAAGTATGAAAATAAGGGCTACCTAAGGATAATTAAATCCTTAGATAAATGTTTTTATAATAATCCAGCTTCTTGGAAATATTTTTTAGCACCTTCATGTAAAGGAGCAGATAATCCATCTAGTAAAGATTTTTTTGTAATTTGACTATATGCTGGATGTAATTGTTTAAACTCATCAAAGTTCTCTAAAATAGCTTTAACAACTGTATAAACAGCATCAACACTAACATCATCACTTGTTACAAGAACAGCTTTAACACCAAATGTTGGTATATCAGCATCATTTCCTTTATAAATTCCACCAGGAACATTTGCTTTTGCAAAATATGGATATTTTTTAATTAAAGTATCAACATTTGCCCCTTCAATTGGAACAATTTTTACATCAACAGAGTTTGCTGCATCTTGAATATTTGCTGTTGGGTGTCCAACCATGTAGAAATATCCATCAATTTTATTATCTCTTAATGCATCTGGCATTTCAGAAGCTTTTAATGCACCAGCAAATTTTAAATCCTCTTTTTTAATTCCACTTTCATCAAATAAAGTTAATGCTGTTGATTCATTACCACTTCCAGGATTTCCAAGATTGATTTTTTTCCCTTTTACATCAAGTAATTTATTGATATTTGCATCTTTTCTAGTAACTAAAGTTAATAATTCTGGATAAATAGCCATTACTGATTTTAATTTAGGAATAGCAGCATCTTTGAATGCTCCTTCACCTTTACTTGCTTGATAAACTATGTCAGATTGAACAATACCAAAATCAAGTTCACCATTTTTAATAGTATTTACATTATAAACACTTCCACCAGTTGATTCAACAGAACATCTAATTTTTGTCTCTTTTTTATATTGATTAACTAATCTACAAATAGCTCCACCAGTTGGATAATAAGTTCCAGTAACTCCACCTGTTCCAATAGTAATAAATTCAGCAGCAAATGCTGGAACTGATAACATACCTATTAAGGCAACTGAAGCAATTTTTTTACCCATCGGGATTTCTCTTGATTTTGTCATTTTTTCTCCTTAGTTTTAATTACGTAATTTTCATTCAAATAATTATATCAATAAAATATCATCAATACAATAGAAACGAATAAATTAATTATGTAAAAATTATATATTAATTACAATTTAAAATTTAACATAGAATAAATTTATATTTACTTAAACATTATTGGGACTTAATCATTTACTGTATATATTGTAAACATTTTTTTAATTTAGAAATTTTAGAAATTTAAAATAAAGTACTTGACAAATAAAGACTCAATAGGTTATAATTCTTTAGCAGTTTAAGATAGTGAGTGCTAAATTATGAAAGTGGTCGTAATCTATGATAGATAAAAAAGAGTTTTTATTACAATCTATTATTAAAGCTTATATTGAGCATTTAGAACCAATTGGTTCAACTCAATTAAAATCTATGTACGATATTACTTATTCACCAGCGACTATTAGAGGTTACTTTAAAAAGTTAGGTGATGAGGGTTATCTTGCACAAGAGCATATAAGTAGTGGAAGAACTCCAACTACAGAAGCTTTAAAACAGTATTGGCAGACAAAACTTAATTTTAAACTAAAAGGTGTAAATTTACGAGCATTAGAATATTTTGCTTCAAATATAGGACTGTCTGTTTTTATAAAAAAAGAGAAATCTGATGTATTGAAAAATATTTTAAATGTTGAAAATAGATATATGATATTAGAATTTTCTTCATTTGCAATAAGTGTAAAATATTCAGATGCACTTTATAGGTTTTTAAATGATATGATAGGTTTAGATTTAAAAGATATTACGAAAGTTTCAAAAGATGTGGGTGCTTATGAGGTTTATGAATCTATAAACCAAACTCTACAAAATTCAGATTTTCAGATTTTTAATTATAAAGAGTTTCTAAATCTAGCTTTGAATTATGATTTTGATGAGTATACTATAAACAGTTTTTTAAAAGGTCAAATTTTAGATGAGTTAAAAGAGGGTTTATATTTTGATAAGTTTTTACCATCAAATTATATTGGAATTTGTAATTACTGTAAAATCAATAACGAAGATGTAAAAATGTTGGTTATTGGTGAATTACCAAAAGATTATGAATATTTTTATGAAAAAATTACAACTTTTTAGGAGATAAATGTGAGTGAAGAAACAAAAGAAGAATTAATACAAGATGAAACAACTGAACAAGAAGTTCAAGGTGAAGTTGTTGAAGAGATAAAAGAAGAAACTTTAGAAGATAAAGTAGCAAAATTAGAGCAACAATTAAAAGATAGTGAAGATAAATATTTAAGAGTACATGCTGATTTTGAAAATATTAAAAAAAGACTAGAAAAAGAGAAATATCAAGCTATTGATTATGCAAGTGAAAAATTTGCAAAAGATTTATTAGCTCCAATTGATACTTTAGAGTTAGCTCTGTCATCAACAAATACACCATTAGATGCACATGAATTACTTGAAAAAGTAAAAGAGGGAATCTCTTTAACTATTAAGAATTTCAATACAACTTTTGAAAAACATAACATTACAAAAATTGAAACAGATGGTGAATTTGATCCAAATGTACACAACGCTGTAATGCAAGTTGATAGTGCAGAGCATGAAGATGGTGCAATTGTTCAAGAACTTCAAAAGGGTTATTTATTAAAAGATAGATTGTTAAGACCAGCGATGGTTTCAATCTGTAAAAAGTAGATAATCTGACCGTGATGTCATAAAACTAGATAGATTTGAAAAGATATATATTAAAATAAAAAATAAAACTTGATAAGGATATAAAATGAGTAAAGTAATTGGAATAGATTTAGGAACAACAAACTCTTGTATAGCAGTTTATGAAGGTGGGGAAGCTAAAATTATCCCTAATAAAGAAGGAAAAAATACAACTCCTTCAATCGTTGCATTCACAGATAAAGGTGAAGTTTTAGTTGGAGATCCAGCAAAAAGACAAGCGATTACAAATCCAGAAAAAACTATTTATTCAATCAAAAGAATTATGGGTCTAATGATGGATGAGCCAAATGCAAAAGCTGCTCAATCAAAAGTTGGATATAAAATTGTTGATAGAAATGGTGCTGCAGCTGTTGAAATTGGTGGAAAAGTTTATACTCCACAAGAAATTTCTGCAAAAATTTTATCAAAATTAAAAGCAGATGCTGAAGAGTATTTAGGAACAGCTGTTACTGATGCTGTTATTACAGTTCCTGCATACTTCAATGATGCACAAAGAAAAGCAACTCAAGAAGCTGGAACAATTGCTGGTCTTAATGTATTAAGAATCATCAATGAGCCAACAGCTGCTTCATTAGCTTATGGTTTAGATAAAAAAGGTGAAGAAAAAGTTCTTGTTTACGATTTAGGTGGAGGAACATTTGACGTTACTGTTTTAGAAATTGGTGATGGTACATTTGAAGTACTTTCAACTGATGGAAATGCATTCTTAGGTGGAGATGACTTCGATAATAGAATTATTGATTGGTTAGCAAAAGAGTTCAAAGACGAAAATGGTTTTGATGTTAAAAACGACAAAATGGCATTACAAAGATTAAAAGATGCTGCTGAAAATGCTAAAAAAGAGTTATCATCAGCTGAATCAACAGAAATCAACTTACCATTTATTTCTATGGGAAGTGCTGGTCCTGTTCACTTAGTTAAATCATTAACAAGAGCAAAATTTGAGTCTATGACTGAAGATTTAATTACTGAAACTTTAGAGCACATCAAAACTGCACTTAAAGATGCTGGATTGAAAAAAGAAGAAATTCAAGAAATTATTATGGTTGGTGGATCTACAAGATTACCAAAAGCAAATAAAGTTGTTAGAGATTTCTTTGGAAAAGATTTAAATAAAGGTGTAAATCCTGATGAAGTTGTAGCAGCTGGTGCAGCTGTTCAAGCTGGAGTTTTAAAAGGTGATGTTAAAGATGTATTATTACTAGACGTTACTCCTTTATCTTTAGGAATTGAAACTCTTGGTGGAGTTATGACTAAATTAATTGAAAAAGGAACTACAATTCCAGTTAAAAAATCTCAAGTATTCTCAACTGCTGATGATAATCAACCAGCTGTTTCTATTCACGTTTCACAAGGTGAAAGAGAATTTGCAAGAGATAACAAATCTTTAGGTATGTTTGAACTTTCAGATATTCCAGCAGCTCCAAGAGGTGTTCCTCAAATTGAAGTAACATTTGATATTGATGCAAATGGTGTTTTAAATGTAAGTGCTAAAGATAAAGGAACTGGTAAAGAGAACAAAATTACTATTTCTGGTTCATCTGGATTAAGTGATGCTGAAATTGAAAAAATGGTTCAAGAAGCAGAAGCTAATAAAGAGACTGATGCTAAGAAAAAAGCTGTAATTGAAGTAAGAAATCAAGCAGATGCTTTATTACACTCAACTAAAAAAACTTTAGAAGAGAATGAAAGTGCAGTTAGCGAAGAAGAGAAAAAAGCTATTATCGATGCAGCAGCTGATTTAGAAGAGACTTTAAAAGACGATAATGCTTCAAAAGAACAAATTGAAGAAAAATTAAAAGCATTAACAGAAAAATCTCATAAATTAGCAGAAGCTATGTACAAAAAAGAGGGTGGTGAAGCTGGTGCTCAACCAAACCAAAAAGCAAAAAAAGATGATGACGACGTTATCGACGCTGAAGTAGAGTAAATCTCTGCTTCATGCAAACTCTTTTTTTAATACTTATATTATTTCTAATCTCAATATTTTCAGTACTTCTATATTTTAAAACAAAAACATCAAGAATTGAAAAGTTAGTTTCTGGTGAGTGTCCCACTTGTGGAGAAAAAACGAGAACTTTTTTTAATGAAAGAACACAAACTACTTTTAAATCAGAAATTATAAAATCAAGAATTATTCAAAGTCATGGATGTTCAGGGGTAAAAGATGTTGAATTTACTTGTGAATCATGTGGATTAAAAGAAGTACATTCTACAAATTTATTACCATCTTCTTGCGGCTTATGAAATCAGTTATATTTTTATTCTTAGCAATTTTGTTATTATTTTCAGGATGTTCTGCTAAAAAAGAATTAATTTCTGAACAATTGACTCCAAAGCCTGATGTAAAAGAGAATAAAACTAATATGAAACCCGTGGGTTTTAATGAAATAGATGGTTTTTATCGGGATGATTTAGCTCACGCACTTGATGTTTTTAAAAAAGATTGTAAAAAATCAAAAAAGAATGAACTATTTAAAAATGTTTGCCAAAAGGCAGAATATGAAACTGATGGAGCAAAATTCTTTACTATAAATTTTCAGCCATATAAACTTTTAGATGAGGACTCTTTTGATGAAGGAATTATTACAGGTTATTATGAACCACTTCTTTATGGAAGTTTAAAAAAGAATAAAAGATATAAATATCCCATATATAAAACTCCAAAAGATATGGTGATTATCGATTATGTATCTGATGATCCTGAAGTTAAACCTTATAAATTAAGAGGGAAATTAGTTAATAATATGCTTGTTCCTTATGACTCAAGAGCACAAATAGAGAGTAATCTAAATAAAAATCTTGAAGTTATAGCTTATGTTGATAATAAATTTGATCTATTTTTACTCCATGTTCAAGGTTCAGGGAAAGTATTGTTAGATAATGGTGAATTAATTAATGTTGGTTATGCTGAACAAAATGGAAGAAAATTTAAAGGACTTGGCACTTATATGCTTGAAAAAGGTTATATAAGTAAAGATGAATTATCAGCGCAAGGTATGAAAAAATATATAGATAAGAATCCAGCAAAAGCAGATGAAATATTAAATCAAAATGAGAGTTATATATTTTTTCATAAATCGAATCAAGGTGCAACAGGAAGTTTAGGGACGCAACTTACTGCAAAAAGAAATTTAGCAGTTGATAGAAGTGTTATTCCTCTTGGAATGCCAGTATTTCTTAGCACAAAAAATCCTGTTGATAAAAAACCTATAAATCAATTGATGGTAGCTGCTGATGTTGGTGGAGCTATAAAAGGTAATATTCGAGCTGATTTTTTTTGGGGATATGGAGAAGATGCTTTTGCATATGCTGGAAAAATGAAAGAAAAAGGGAAAATGTATATTTTAATGCCAAAAGAATAGTTGTTGCTTACATGCAACAACCATTTCCACAACAGTTATCTCTTGCTCCTGTATAAAACGAAATCACAAAATTATTGAACATCTCTTGAAGTTCAAATTCATGTTTTTTGCAAAATTCCTTATTCATAAAATTCTTCATCTCTATTGCTTTACTTAATGCTTCGTCTTTTGATTCAAAAGTTAAATTATTTTCTAAATTGCTATTTTTAAAACATCCACATTGATTTGCTACAACTATTTTGTACATAAAAAAATCCTTAAAAATTTGATAAATTAATGTTGGAAGAGTAGCTAAATTTTTATTAAAGCAATTTAAGAAGTAAAAACAGATAAAATAATGACTTAATTGATTAAAAAAAGGAAAATAATGCACATTACAAATCTTATCTCTTTAAATTTTGGAAAATTCGCGAAAAAAGAGTTCCCATCATTTATTCAAAAATTCATAAATGCAAGTTATGTAAAACTTATGGGTTTAAATATGAGTGAATTTAAAAATGCTAGATATTATAAATCTTTAAATGATTTATTTACAAGAGAGTTAATCATCAAAAGAGAGATAGATTCTAATGAAGATGTAATTATTTCACCAACAGATAGTTTAATCACACAATGTGGACAAATTAAAGATGATATTGCTCTACAAATAAAAGGGATGGAATATAGTGTTGAAGAGTTATTAACTTATTATTGTACTTCAAATTTTGAAAAGGTAAAAAATGGTTCTTTTATGAATTTTTACTTATCACCAAAAGATTATCATAGATACCATGCACCTTGTGATTTTAAATTATTAAAACTAATTCATGTTCCAGGGAAACTTTATCCTGTAAATTTAAAATATCTAAATAAAGAATTTGAGCTTTTTGTACAAAATGAAAGAGTGATTTTAGAGTGTGAAAGCAATGGGAAAATATTCTTCATGGTTTTTGTGGGTGCTTTAAATGTCGGGCAAATGGTATTTGAATTTGAAGATAGAGTTGAAACAAACATTGATGCAAAAGAGATGAAAGTTTACACTTATGAAAATATTGAAATAACAAAAGGTGAGTGTTTAGGTTATTTCAAAATGGGTTCAACAGTAGTTATGCTATGGGAAGAATCTATGGTAGAACTTGAAGATTTACTAAATAAAAATGTAAAATATGGTCAAAAAATAGCAAAAGTATTATAAATTAATTTAAAAGTTGGACAGAGTGAATAATAAAATATTTCTAAAAATCGGTTGGTTATTTATCATTGGTTTATTATCTTATCTATTTTTTGTTGTATTTTTTTTATCGCCAAAAGTAAATGAGTATTTAACTCAAACAGAAATAGAGAATTCTAGAACACAGTTTAATAAAGTCGTTTCAATAATAAATAACAAATCAAGAACTGTTGAAAACAAAAATGAGTTAAAAAAAGAATTAGAGTTATTGTTAACAAGTTTCACTTTGGGGAAAACAGGTCATATTTATTTAGTTGATACCTCAGGAAGAGTTATTTTTGATCCAAGTGGAGAATTTCATAATCAAGAAGTATTGAGTGCAGTGTTACCTCAGAATGGAAAAAAATTAGTGGATGAACTCCATAATGCTTATGATAAAAGAGAAACACTAGAATATAATTGGAATAAAGTTTATGATCAATTTAATTATAAATATAAAAAAATATCTTGGGTTGAATATGATAAAAATTTAGATTGTTATATAGTTTCAACTATTTATAAAGAAGATTTTAGCTCTTTTGTTCAAGGTATTAATTCTTTAATTTTAAATATTTCAATGCTTCTATTTGGTGTTTTAGCAATAATTGGGATAGTTATTACAGTAAAAGTTATTACACCAATTAATAAAATGTTTTCGGAAGTACAAAAAGCTAGTGTAAATTCTGAAACTCCTGATAATGGATCTAAACCAAAAGATGAAATAGGATTTTTAGCTACACAATTTAACACATTACTTGATCAAGTTGAAACAAATAGAAGAACTTTTGAAGATCAAGTTCAAGTAAAAACAAAAGAGATTCAAGATAGATTATATTATGATGAATTAACAAATTTAAAAAATAGATATGCTCTTGAAGATGACATTAAAGATGACGATTTTGTATCGATTGCTTTAATAGATATTGATTCTTTTGATGATATAAATGAACTTTATGGATTTTCAACTGGGAATTTAGTTTTAATCGAAGTTGGTAAAATCTTAAGTGAATTTTCATCAAGATTTAGCGTAGGAATTTATAGAATATATGGAAATGTATATTGTTTAGCAGATAAAAAAATGATGGGATTTTCAAAATATAATGAATTTATTGGAGAATTAGTAAAACTTTTTAAAAATAGACCTATTTTTATTGAAGAACTACAAATTGATATTTTTATAAATATAACTGTAGGTGTCTCAATAGCACAAGAAGAACCAATAAAAACTGCTGGAATTGCTCTTAAAAAAGCTAAAAAAAGTAATATGCCATTTTTTGTTTATAATAATGATATTGATACAAAAGATATTATTGAAAAGTCTATGTATTGGCGAGAAAAATTAAAAATTGCAATTGAAGAAAATAAAGTTACACCTTTTTACCAAGCAATTTATGATAGAGATAAAAATATAGTTAAATATGAAACTTTAATGAGAATCAAAGATACAAATGAAAATGATGAAACGATTTATATAAGTCCATATCTATTTCTTGATATTTCAGTTAAAACAAAACAGTATTTACAATTATCTAATCAAGTAATATCAAAAGCTTTAGTTGATTTAATGAAAACAGATAAACAAATCTCTATAAATTTAAGTTTTAAAGATATATTAGATAGTGATTTTATACTCTCTTTAGATAAAAATTTAGACAAAATTCATGGAGATAATAAATCAAGAATAGTATTTGAGATATTAGAGAGTGATTATATTTCTGATTATACTTTACTTGAAGATTTTATTATTAAATATAGAAATCAAGGTATAAAAATAGCGATTGATGATTTTGGAACAGGATACTCTAATTTTGCCCATATTCTAAAGATTAGACCAAATTATATAAAAATTGATGGTTCATTAATTAAAAATCTAAATTCTGATAAAAATTCATATGAAATGGTAAAATCAGTTATTGATTTTTCTAAAGCTTTAAATATAAAAACTATTGCAGAATTTATCCATTCTGAAGAGGTGTTTAACATTGCTTTAGAGTTAGGTGTTGATGAATTCCAAGGTTTTTATTTAGCTGAACCTGCACCTGATATTTTTTAATTTTAATTAAACAAAAGTTTATTGTTGTAGAATTAAAAGAAAAGAAAAGGATTAAAAATGTCAACTATTACTGAATTAGGAACATTAGAACTTTCAGGTACTAAAAAGGGAAGAATTTCAATTTCAAATGTAACTGAACCTTATGGAAAAGATACTGCAGATATTGTAAGTATTGGCATCTCTTTAAATGGTCAAGATGTACAATGGAAGTCACATATTCCTTATGAAAATTTAGAAGATGTAATAGCAATATTACAAAAAGCATTAGATAGCAAAAAATAAATTTCATATAATTTTATGAAATAGTTTTGTGATATAATACCCCTTTTAAAGAGGTTTATTATGTCACAAAAAAAGATTATAGGTAGAAGAGAAATAATATCTATTTTAGATTTAGAACTGTTTGATTTAGATGCAAAAGTTGATACTGGAGCAGATTCTAATTCCCTGCATTGTGATGATATTTTTATTGATGATGAAAAATTCGTGCATTTTACATTATTAGATGAAATTCATCCCGCTTACCATGGTAAAAAAATGAGAATGCCATTATATAAACTCAAAAGAGTCAAAAGTTCCAATGGGATTGTACAATCAAGAGCTTCTATAAAAGTTGATATACTTTTCTTTGGTAAAAAGTATAAAACTGTAGTTTCCCTAACAAATCGTTCCGATATGAAATATCCAATGTTAATAGGAAGAAAGTTTTTGTCAGAGCGTTTTTTAGTTGATGTTTCACAAGAATATCTTACAAAAACCAAATAAAAGAGGTTAAAATGAGAATTTATATTTTATCTAGAAATAAAGATTTATATTCAACTAGAAGATTAGTTGAAGAAGCAAAGGCTAAAGATTGGGAAGTTAGAGTAATTGATTATTTAAAATGTACAATTGAAATTATGAAAAATGAATTAGTTGTAAATTATGAAGGTAAAGTTTTACCAACACCCGATGCAATAATTCCAAGAATTGGAGCAAGTAGAACTTTTTATGGTGCTGCGATGGTTAGACACTTTGAAATGTTAGATGTGTTTAGTACAACTGGAAATTTAGCACTTACAAGAAGTAGAGATAAATTAAGAAGTTTACAAGTTCTATCAAGAAATGGTGTTGATATGCCAAGAACAGTTTTTGCTTCTAATAAATCAAATGCAAAAGATGTTATTGCTTTAAGTGGTGGAGCACCATTAGTTCTAAAAATACTTGAAGGAACACAAGGTGTTGGAGTTGTTTTAGTTGATAGTGAAAAAGCTGCTAAATCAGTTCTTGATGCTTTTTATGGAATGGATGTAAATTTACTTGTTCAAGAGTTTATTGAAGAAGCTGGTGGAGCTGATATTAGAGCATTTGTTGTTAATAATGAAGTAGTTGGCGCAATGAAAAGACAAGGTGCTGAGGGAGACTTTAGATCAAACTTACATCAAGGTGGAAGTGCAGTTGCATACAAACTTAATAGAAAAGAAAAAACAACAGCAATTGCAGCAGCCAAAGCTATGGGACTTGGAGTTTGTGGAGTTGATATGATTCCTTCAAAAAGAGGTCCACTTGTAATGGAAGTTAATTCAAGTCCAGGACTTGAGGGAATCGAAAAGTCTACAAATATAAATATTGCAGAAAAGATTATGGCTTTTATTGAAAAAAGTGTGAAACCAAAATGTCCAATAAATCCACAAAAAAGAAAAATTAAAAAAGATAATATTGGAGCATAAGAAGAAATGCCCTTAAAATTAATAATTGCTGGAACAGAAATTTTAAATGGAACTAGAACAACAATAAATTTAGAATTACCAAAACTTTATAATACTCCTACGAATCTTCCTATTAATATTATAAGAGGAAAAAAAGATGGGCCAGTTGTTTTTATTAGTGCTGCAATTCATGGGGATGAATTAAATGGGATTGAAATAATTAGAAGATTAAGAAAACTTAGTATTCTTAATAAACTAAAAGGAACATTGATTTTAGTTCCCATTGTAAATGTCTATGGAATAATGAATCTTTCACGATATTTGCCAGATAGAAGAGATTTAAATAGAAGTTTCCCCGGAAGCATAAAAGGCTCACTAGCAAGTAGAGTTGCAAAAATATTTTTTGATGAAATAGTATGTAAATGTGATTTAGGAATTGATTTACATACAGCTTCAATTCATAAATCAAATCTTCCCCAACTACGAACAAATATCGATGATGAATACACTTTTAATCTAGCAAAATCTTTCCAAGCACCAGTTGTTTTGCATTCAGAATTAAGGGATGGTTCATTAAGAGCAGTTGCCCAAGATAGTGGAGTTCCTATTTTACTCTATGAAGCTGGTGAAGCTTTAAGATTCCATGAGATTTCTATTCGAATCGGAGTAAAGGGAATAATAAATGTTCTTAGAGAAATGAGTATGCTTCCTAGTGTTGCTAGAAAAAAAGATTTTAAATCTCCTATTGTTGCAAAATTTAGTACTTGGATTCGTTCAAGTGAGAGTGGAATGTTACGAACTATAAAAGCTTTAGGTGATACTGTTAAAAAAGATGAAATCATTGCTTTTATTGATGAACCTATGGGTGATGATAGTTTTGAAATAAAAGCTTTATTTGATGGGGTAATTATAGGAAAAACTGAAATTCCCCTTGTTCAAGAAGGGGATGCTGTTTTTCATATAGCAAAACTAAAAAATCTTGAGAGTGCGGAGACAAAACTAGAATATTTTAACGAAAATGCTGTTCGGCAAAGTGAGTTTTATGAGTTGCATAATGAAGAAATTATTGAATAAGAAGCTAGAGTTAGCTTCTTAAAGGTCTTACTTATAAGGGATAGTTTCTCTTAACTCTTGAGCCCATAACGCCATACCACCATATAGATGAGCTGTATTTTTATAACCTTGCTCAATTAAAAAATTTCCAATATTTCTAGTTCTATTTGCGTGGGCACAAATCAAAACAAAAGTTTGGTCTTTTGAAGTTACAAGTTTCTCAAATTCAGCCATCCATTTTTCAATATCATACTCACCAAAATCATCAAAAAAAGTTATTAGATGAGAATTTTTTACAATTCCAGTTCTTTTCCATTCATCTTCTCTTCTAACATCAATCATTATAATATTATCTTCAATCATTTTTTCAACTATCTTAGGCTGTAAATCAACTAAATTATTCATAAAATTCCTTTTAATAAAAGTGAATGTTAACATATACTTTATAATAAAATCTTATATATTTGAATGAATATAAAATTATAAAATCTGATGTAAACAAACTCTTTACAAATATTAAATATAATAAAAAAAAATAAAAGGCAAATAATAATGAAGAAAATATTTTTAATATTTTTAATTAGTGTAGCAACTCTTTTTGCATACGAAGAGTTAAATATAAATAATTTTGAAGATAAAATAAAAGATAAAAATGTAATAGTAGATTTTTATGCCCCATGGTGTCCTCCTTGTAAAATTGTTGCAAACAATTTTGAAGATTTTGATATTACAAAACCAGATAATGTTCAAGTTTACAAAGTGAATGTTGATGATGAATTAGCTCTTGCAAAAAAATATGGAGTTTCGAGACTACCAACTATAATGTATTTTAAAAATGGTAAAGTAGTAAAAGATTATGTTGGTGTTTTAACTTCTGAAGAGTTACTTCAAGCATCAAAAGAAAATTTTAAATTAAGATAATAAATGAAAAAGATTTTACTACTATTAGCTATTTTTATATATTCATTTTCTGCTGGATTAAATCAATCATTTTTAGAACCAAATGAGGCTTTTATTCCAACTTTCACAAAAAATCAAGACAGTTTAGATTTTAAATTAAAGCTTGGGAAAGATATCTATTTATATGATGATAAATTTAAGGTTTTTATCTCTAAACCTGAGAAAATTGAGATTACAAAAGAGTTAAATATTCCAAAGCCAGTAGCTTATGAAGAGTTTATTGTTCATTTTGATGATTTGAATTTGACTATTCCTTATGAGTTATTAAAATCAAAAATTGAATCAACGCAGTATGAAATAGAAGTTAAATTCCAAGGTTGTTCAAAACTTGGACTTTGTTATGCTCCAATTAGTGAGAAATATTTATTAACATTAGAAGCAAAAACTTCAAAAGTTGAAGTTAAAAAAGATGAGCAAAAAATAGTTTCATTAAATGAGACAGATTCAATTGCCTCTAGTTTAAAAGATGGAAATCTCTTATTTGTTTTAATTACATTTTTTGGATTTGGATTATTATTATCTTTAACTCCTTGTGTTTTTCCTATGATTCCAATTTTATCTTCTATTATTGTAGGAGCTTCACAAAAAGAGAGTATGACAGCAAGTCGTGGATTCTTCTTATCTTTGGTTTATGTGCTTTCAATGAGTGTGGCTTACACAATTGCAGGAGTAATTGCAGGAGTTTTTGGAGCAAACTTACAAGTGGCACTTCAAAATCCTTATGTTTTAGTGGCTTTTGCCCTTATCTTTGTAGCACTTGCATTTTCAATGTTTGGATATTTTGAGATAAAACTTCCTCAAAGTATTCAATCAAAATTAAATAAAACTACAGATGGAAAAGAGAAACAAGGAATTGCTGGAATTGCAATTATGGGATTCTTATCAGCTTTAATTGTTGGACCTTGCGTTGCTCCTCCACTTGCTGGTGCTTTAGTTTACATTGGTCAAACTGGTAATGCACTTTTAGGTGGATTGGCTTTGTTTGTTATGAGTTTAGGAATGGGAGTTCCTTTATTACTTATAGGACTTGGAGCTGGTAAATTTATGCCAAAACCTGGTGGTTGGATGGAAGGAATTACTAGAATTTTTGGAATTGTAATGTTAGGAGTTGCTATTTGGCTTCTTGATAGAGTTTTAGATGCAAGTGTAATTATCTATTTATGGGCTATTTTATTTCTAGGAAGTGCAATTTATTTAAAAATTTATAAACATATCATTGCTCAATTAATTACTTTAGTGATTTTTCTTTTAGGTGTGATTTTATTTGTGGGAGCAGTAAGTGGTGGCACAAATCCTCTAAATCCTTTGGAAAAATTTACTTCATCAACTACTGTTCAATCTTCGAGTGAAAAATTAGTTTTTAAAAAAATTAAAAACATTGAAGAGTTAAATCAAGCAATCAAAGAGTCAGATAAACCAGTACTCCTAGATTTCTGGGCTTCTTGGTGTGTGGCTTGTAAAGAGTTTGAAGAGATAACTTTTAAAGATGAAGAGGTTATTAAAAAACTTCAAAATTTCACACTTCTACAAGCTGATGTTACAGCTAATAGTGATGAAGATAAAGCTTTACAAAAGATGTTTTCAATAGTTGGACCTCCTGGAATTATCTTTTGGGACAAAAACAAAAATGAAATAAAATCTTCAAAAATAGTTGGATATAAAAATCCAAAAGATTTGTTAGAAATTATAAATAAAAATTTTTAAAAGAGGAATTTCCTCTTTTAATACCTGCTCTTTAATAAAATTTCTCTATAATAAATTTTTTAGGATTTATTATGGATTTAAACACTGACTTTTTAATCATTTTTTCAAGTATAATTTTCATTTCTTCTTTGGTTCATGGAAGCATTGGTTTTGGTTTTCCAATGATTGCAACGCCACTTTTAGCAATGGTTACAGATATGAAAACTGCTATTTTATATATTGCAATTCCAACGCTTTTGATTAATCTTATTAGTATATATAGTGAGGGAAATTTTTTACAAGCCATAAAAAGATTTTATCCCTTGGCACTTATTGGCATGATTGGAAGTGCAATTGGTACACAAATACTGATATATAGCAGTTCTGAACTTTTTAAATTATTATTAGCTCTTTCAATATTCTTATATCTATTCATTCAAAAATTTAAAATACAGATGTTTTGGATTAGAGAAAAGAAAACTTTATCAATGGTAGTATTTGGTTTGGTTGCTGGAATAATTGGTGGTTTAACAAATGTTATGGCTTCAATTCTAATCATCTATTCCCTTGAATCAAAACATACAAAAAAAGAGATAATTCAATCAACAAATTTATGTTTCTTATTTGGAAAAGTAATTCAAATAGTTCTGTTTACTCTTCATGGTTCATTTAATCAAGAGTTGTTAACTATTTCATTTAGTAGTTTGATAGTTGTGGTATTTGCAATGTTTATAGGACTTAAATTAAAAAATAAAATTCCCCAAGAGAGTTATAGAAAAGTTGTAAAAGTAGTACTATTTTTAATAGCTTGTGTTTTGGTTTACCAAACAATTATTTAAAAGAGAGAAAAACTCTCTTTTAAATTCTTTTAAATAAATATTAAAGCCCCAATAATAATAGCTGCTAAATATAAAGCTCCAAAGATAGCACCTAATGCCCACCATCTTCCTTGAGATATATATCCTGCTCCATACCAAATTGGTGATGGTCCAGTTGCATATGGAGTTATAATACCCATAACCCCTAAACTTCCCGCTAATAAAATACTAAAAGGAATTAATTGTTCAGGTGTCATTAGTTTTACTGCAATTGCTAAGAATATTGGCATAAGAGCTGTTGTATGCGCTGTTGTACTTGCAAAGAAGTAGTGTAATATAAAGAACAAAAATAACATTGAAATAATAAGCATAGTTGGACTCATACCTGATAGATATACTTCTGTACTTTTTCCAATCCAATCTAAAACACCAACTTTTTTAAGTCCTGCTGCCATTGCAACAAGTGAAGCAAACCAAATAAATACGTTAAATGCAGCTTTATTTGAAATAACATCATCCCAAGTAATTACATTTGCTAAAACCATAATTGAAACTACTGAAATAGCTGTTGTTGTTGAGTCAATTCCTAATTCTTTACTAAAAATCCAAAGAGCAAGTGCAACAAGAGCAAGTCCTGCCATTAAAAGTTCTTTTGAAGTGATTCCTCCTAATTTTCTTAACTCTTCAGCAGCCCAAGCTGGAGCTTCAGGAGAAGTTTTTTGAGTAGGTGGATATACAACATAAACTAACCAAGGAGTTAATAAAAACAATGGAATCATAAGTGGTAACATAATAGAAGCCCATGCTCCCCATGAAATCATATGTCCTGTACCTTTATTGATTAAATCAACTGCAAGTAAGTTTGGTGCAAGTGCTGTTAAAAACATTGAACTTGTTACACAAGTTGTTGCAATTGCAACCCAAGAGATATAAGCTCCAAGTTTTCTTGGCTCATTTTCAGGTGTTGAATCAAAAATCAAAGGAATGTTTGAAGCAACTGGATAGATAGTTCCTGCACTTCTTGCTGTATTTGATGGCATAAATGGTGATAAAACTAAATCTGAAAAAGCAACTGCGTATCCAAGACCAAGTGAACTTTTCCCCATATATTTAATCATAATTAATGAAACCCTTTTTCCAAGACCTGTTTTTTTGTAACCAAGTGCGAACATAAATGCTGCAAAAATTAACCAAATAACACTATTTGAAAAACCTGATAGTGCCCAAGTAATACTCTCTTTTGGATTTCCAATTAACCCAAGCGCAGCTACTAGTGAAATACCTACAAATCCAATTAGAGCAGCGGGAACTGGCTCAATAATAAGACCTACAACAACAGCAAAAAATATTGCCATAAAATGCCATGCATCAGCTGTTAAACCCTCTGGTGCTGGAATAAACCAAAAGATTACTAAAACAGCAACAGGAATAATCATTTTAATTGTTTGACTAGACATAAAATCCTCCTAATGAATTTTTTATATTATATAATTTTTAGGTTACAATAAGGTTTAAAATAGGTTTTAAAAGTGAATATTTATTCATTTTTATAGTAAAAATATTTGATTTTAATTGTTTACTATAAAATAGGCATTTATCTAACATTTGATATACTTCCCAAAAATTATAAAAAAAAGGGTTCAAATGAACTTTGAAACAATTTTAGGAAAAGTAGATTTTATAGAATATTTAAGAGGCAAAAAAGCCACATTTTTATTAAGTGCTAGTGTAACAAAAACTTGTGAAATTCCAAATATTTCACAAGCTGGAATTCCTGGTAAATTATATTTAACTCCAACATTAGATGCTGAATTTTTATGTACAAAAGAAGTAAGGTCAATGCCAGATATTGCTCAAACTCCAAAAGGTGTGCCTACGCCTGCACTAATAACAAGAGCAGTTCACGAATTAAAACCATATTCAAATATAGAGATTTTAAATTTAGGTTTAGATGTAGTTCCACAAATTGATTATTTTAAAATTCATAATTTTGCAATCAAACCAAGTAACAGAATAGATGATGGTGCAAAAATTCCAGCCTTAGAAGTTTTCCAAAAAGGAATTGAATTTGGTCAAAATTTTCAAACTTCTGATGATTATGTAATTTTGTCAGAATCAATTCCAGCAGGAACTACAACAGCAAATGCAACAGGTTTAGCTTTAGCTTATGAATGTGAAGGATATTTTTCAAGTTCATATAAAGATAATCCAAGTGATATAAAAAATCAAACAATTGAAAAAGCTTTAAAAAAAGTTGATTTAAAAGGTGATTTATTTGAAATTCTTTCAAGTGTTAGTGATAATATGATTATTTTTAATGCTGGATTTATACTTGGAAGTAGGGCAAATAATCTGAAAATTGTCCTTGCTGGTGGAACTCAAATGGCGGCTGTTTTACTTGTGGTAAATTCAGTTTTAAGAAGTATGGAGGGAAGTATTGATTCTTCAAATCTTGCACTTTGTACAACAAAATGGATAAATAAAGATGAAAACTCAAATATCAAAGCACTTTTAGAACAACTAGATTTTCCTATAAATGCCTATGCAAGTGATTTTGACTTTAGTGAATCTTCTCATCCTGCTCTTAAACTTTATGACCAAGGTGAAGCAAAAGAGGGTGTTGGTTGTGGTGGAGCTTTATGTTATGCTGCAATTAATGGTTTAACAAAAGTGCAAGTTACAAAAAAAATAGAGAGTTTTTTAGGATAATTAAAAGGAGAAAACCTTGAAAAATATAATTATTAGTTTATCTTTATTGTCAAGTTTTGCTTTTGCAACTGCCAATTTAGATCCATACTATTTACATAAAAAGAGTCAATTTGAGATGTTAGAACAAAATGATAAATATAAAACAGTGATGATTGGAGATTCCATAACCGATGGTGGTTTATGGAATGAGTTGTTAAATAATGATTTAATACAAAACAGAGGAATCGCAGGCGATACAACTGATGGTGTATTAGATAGACTAGATAGTGTAAATAAAAACCTAAAACAAGCTTTTATTATGATAGGTATTAATGATTTTTTTCAAGAAAAATCTGTAGATTATGTTTTTTCAAATTATCTAAAAATCATTGAAAATTTACAACAAAAAAATATCAAAGTTTATATTCAATCAACTCTTTTTGTGGGAGAGAGTAAACCAGCAAAATATAATGAAAAAGTTGAAGCATTAAACGAGAAATTAAAAAAATATGCAAAAGAAAACAATTTAACATTTATAGATTTAAATACGATATTAGCTCCAAATAAAACCCTAAAAAATGAGTACTCTTATGATGAACTTCATTTAAATGGGAAAGCTTATAAACTTTGGACAGATACAATTAAAAAATATTTTTAGTATAGGATTATTTATGGATTTATTTATTTCAACATTTTTAAAAATGTTCTTTATTATGGCACCGTTTTTTGCTTTGACAGTATTTTTAACAGTTACTCAAGAGGCAAGTGCAAAAGAGAAAAAAGCTTTAGCTATTAAAGTGACTATTTCAGTAATTATTACAAGTTTGATATTGTTATTTTTTGGTAAACATATATTCTCAATTTTTGGAATTACTTTAGATGCTTTTAGAATAGGAGCTGGAGCTTTACTATTTTTAACAGCTGTTGAGTTGGTAAAAGGGAGTAAAGATAGTGCAAAAGTTGGGGATAAAGATGTACTCCAATTAGCTGTTGTTCCTTTATCAATTCCTGTTATTGTTGGACCTGGAACTATTGGTATTTTACTTGTAATGGGTGCTACTTTTGAAAATACTTCTTCTATGATTATGGGAAGTTTAGCCTTAATTAGTGCTGTTTTAGTAATAGGTTTTATGCTTTATAGTTCAAGTGTTTTTGAAAGAATGATGGGAAAACAAGGTCTTTTAGTTATTTCAAAAATTACTGGACTTATTTTGGCTGCACTTTCAGCTCAAATTGTATTTACTGGTATTAAAAACTTTTTAGGATTATGATGAAAGTATTTTATTTTGGTGGACAAAAATCAGGAAAAACAAAAGCTGGAATCAAAAAGGCTTTAGAATTATCAAAAGATGAAAAACCATATTATGTGGCAACTTATGATAACTCTTTTGGTGATGATTCTATGCAAGATAGAATCAATAAACATATAAATGAAAGAGAAGAAAATTTTTATACAATCGAAGAGCCAAAAGATTTAGTAAAAATTGTAGAATCAAATAAAACATATCTAATTGATTGTGTCTCTATGTGGCTTTTTAATAATCTTGAAAATAGTGAAGAAGCCTTAAAAACTCAACTCCAAAAGATTTGCCAAATTGATGCAAATATCATTTTTATTTTAAATGATGTCTCATGTGGAATAATTCCTTTAGATAAAGAATCACGAAAATTTGTGGATTTTTCAGGACTTATCGGCCAAGAGTTAGCAAAACTTTGTGATGAAGTTTACGAGGTAAAATATGGAATTGAAAGAAGACTAAAATGAAACAGATATTAAATGCCTTTTTATTCGCTCTTTCATACTTCTCTATAATTCCCGTATTTGTGAAAAATATGGAAATAAACAACGAAACTTATAAATATACTTTAGCCTTATTACCACTTGTTGGCGCGATTTTAGCTTCTTTAGTTATAGCCCTTAATCTTGGTTTAAATGAGTTCTTTAATCCTTTATACGCCTCTTTTGTATCAGCGGTAGTTTATCTAGCTTTATATGGATTTATCCACACAGAAGCAATCATTGATGTGGTTGATGCTTGGTTTGCCTCATATAGTGGAAAAGATGCCTATAAAATTATGAAAGAATCGACTATTGGAGCAATTGGTGCTTTGTATGGTGTTGCTTTTATTTTATTAAAAGTGGGAATCTTAACTTATGTTTTGTATGAAAAACAGTATTTGCTTTTTTTGATTGTTTGCGTTTTTTCAAGACTTAACTTGATTTATCTTCTTGGATATTTTAAATTTAGCAAAGATAGTTTTTTATCTTTAGCTTTTGCAAACTCTGGAATATTTCAGTTAAAAATCTTTGCTTTACTTTATGTGATAGTTGCATTTATAATTGGCTCAAATGTTTTAGTTTTATTTGCAATTTCACTTTTGAGTTTTTATTTTATTTTGAAAATTTTAAACAACAAATTTGGCTTCGTAAATGGAGATTGTTTAGGTTTTACCCTTGAACACACAGAATTAATACTTTTAAATATAGGACTAGCGATAATATTATGAAAACATTTGAACACGGTGGACAAATAGAAAAATTTGCCTTTGATTTAGGCTGTAGTGTAAATGAGATAATTGATTTATCATCAAATATAAACTTTGTAAAACCCCAAATAAATATTGATTTTAACACTTTAGATATTTCATCGTATCCAACTTATGATAAGTTATATGAAAAAATATCTTCAAATTATGGAGTTAAAAGCTCACAAATCGAGCTTTTTAATGGTGGAAGTAGTGCAATTTTTACTCTATTTAAACATCTAAATTTAAACTCTTGCACCATTTATTCACCTGCATATTTAGAGTATAAAAAAGCCTCTTTAAATTTTGGCTATGAACTAAATACAATAAATAGATTTGAAGATATAAATGAAAAGGTAAAAGAGAACTCTTTAGTAATATTTGTAAATCCCTCAACTCCTGATGGAAAATATTATGACTTAGAAGAATTGATGCAAACTTGGATTGAAAACTCTTGCACGATTTTAATTGATGAGAGTTTTTTAGATTTTTGCGATAAACCCTCAGCTATAAAATACCTAGAAACTTACGATAAATTATATATTTTAAAATCAATGACAAAGTTTTATTCAAGTGCAGGAATACGAGTTGGAACAATAGTTTCAACAAAGCAAAATATTGAAAAACTAAAAAGATTTGAGCCAATGTGGAAATTATCACAATTTGACTCAAACTATTTACAAAGTGCTTTAGATGACAAGCTTTTCAAAAATATCTCAAAAGCAATAAATATAAAAAATAAAATTGAGTTAGAAAATATCTTAAAAGAGTCAGATTTAATCGAAGAGATTTTTGAAAGTAGTGCAAATTATTTACTTGTTAAACTCTCAAACCTAAATGCAAAAGAGTTTCAAGAAAAATTAAAACCACATAAAATAATGGTTAGAGACTGTTCAAATTTTGACTATTTAGATGAAAGATTTGTGCGAATTGCAGTTAAGAGTTCAAGTGCAAATGAGATTTTACAAAGGGCTTTAAAAGAGATATGTTAATAGAAAATAGATTTTTAAAATATCTCTCTTTTTTAATCTCAGCAATATTTGTATCTTATGTGATTTATCTAATTATCTCCTCTTTTTTTATAGTAAAAAATCAGTTCATAGATATTGGTGATGCAACCTATGTAAATCAAGTACGAACTGATGATTACACCATAAAACTAGCAACTTATCTAACAAAAGATTGTGCTTCAAACAAAGTTTGTGAAGTTCAATCAATGCTTGATTTTGTAACAGCAATTCCCTATAAAATAAATGAAAGTATTGCCAGAAATGCAAAACAAGTAGTTACACAAAACTTTGGAGATTGTGATGATAAATCAAATCTTTTGATTTCAATGTTAAAAGTCAAAGGTTATGAAGCCTATTTTGTTTTAGTGCCAAAACATATTTTTGTGATTGTAAATATGGAGCAAAAACTACAAAACTCAAAAGCATTATATATAAATGATAAAGAGTTTTATATTTTAGAAAGCACAGCAACTGGCTCAAAAATAGCTTTTCCTTTGAAATATAATTTTAATGAAATAGAAGCAATAGTTGACCCCTTTAATAATAAAAGATTAGTAATAAACAAATTGGAGTATAGATGAAAAACATAATAATAACAGGTGCCTCAAAAGGAATAGGTAGAGTTATAGCTAAGAGTTTAAGAAAAAAATATCATATTATAAATATAGATATAGTTGAAAATAAAATGGATGGAGTTGATTTTCATAAATGTGATATATCTGATAAAGGGCAACTTTTAAAAACTATTAATAAAATCAAATCAAATATAGATTCACTTTATGCACTTGTAAATAATGCTGCGATTTTTTCACATAAAATCCTAGAAAAACAGACCTTTGAAGAGTGGGAAAATATTTTAAGTGTAAATCTTACAGCTCCATATATTCTCTCAAAAGAGTTCGCAAGTTTCTTAAAAGAATCCCAAGGACACATCATAAATATCTCTTCAACAAGAGCTTTAATGAGTGAAGTAGGAACTGAAGCTTATAGTGCTTCAAAAGGTGGAATCTCATCTTTAACTCACGCCTTATCAATGTCACTAAGTCCAGAAGTAAAAGTAAATTCAATAACTCCTGGTTGGATAAACACAGATGAAAACTATCTTCCTACAAAAAATGATAATTTCCAACATCCAAGCGGAAGAGTTGGAGTTCCTGATGATGTGGTAGATGTTGTTAAATTTTTACTAAAAAATAGAGGTTTTATAACTGGAAGTGATTTTGTAATAGATGGTGGAATGACAAAGAAGATGATTTATGTTTAGGAATTTATAATGGAAAAATCAAATCAACAAAGATTGGAAGAGTATTTAGTTGGAATCAATGGTTACTTAAAAAGTGATATTTCAAATGGTAAAGTTATTATGCTTTCAGGAAAATGGGGAAGTGGTAAAACTCATTTTTGGAAAAATAAAATTCAAACAGTTTTAAATGATAATGATAAAGATAAAAAAATACCAAATCATTATATAAGTCTTTATGGAAAAACTTCTATTGAAGAGATTAGAAATGAAGTGTTTTTAAAAATATTTGAAAGTGTAGATTCTTCTAAATTGGAAGAAAAAGGAACAAAACTTGCCAAAAATACAATTGATTTAATTGTGTCATTTATTAAAAGTATTGATATTGATGGTGTTAAAATAGATTTATCAACTGTTTCTGATAATTCTTTTAGGCAGTTGGAAAAATTCCTAAAAAATAAAAAAATAAAAAAAACAGTTGAATATTTAAATAAAAGTGCAATTATTTGTTTTGATGATTTTGAAAGAAAATCAAAAGATATAGACTTAAATGATTTATTTGGATTTATCACTCAATTAACTCTAAATTTTGATTCTAAAGTTGTAATTATTTTAAATGATGATGTTTTTGAAGGTGAAGAAAAAAAGATTTTTTCAAATGTAAAAGAGAAATCTGTATCTAAATTTTTGAAATATGAGCCAAGTATTAAAGATTTGTTTAATTTAATATTTTATGGAAGAAAAGAAGATAATAAAAAGAAGTTTAAATATTTAGAATTAAGAAAATATAAACAAATTATTTTAAAAACTATTAAAGAAACAGAAGAGTTAAATGCAAGAATTTATATCCAAGTTTTAGATAATTTAGTTGAGTGGATTAAAATTCAAGATAAAAGTGATGATGTTTTAAGATGTTTGATTTTGGTGAATATTAATTTCATATTAAATCATATAGTCTTTAGATATGATGATTTTTATGAGGAGAGAAAGAATGAAGAATTGCCATCTATTTTTTTTAGAACAGAGGACATATCTGCAAAACTAATTCGAGGGCTATATCCTACAAAAAATACTAATAAAGATGAACTTCATATAAAATCAGAATTTTTAAATCATATATATTCATATTTGGATAAAGAAGAAGATTTACATAATGATGCTAAAAAGTATTCAAATTTGTTATGGAATTATTGGAGATATATTATAAAACTGGAAAGTCATCGTAATGTAAATGACGAGAATATATTGAGAAAAATCAACAATTTCATAGAGACAGGAATCCTAATAAATGAATAACATCTCCATCTTCGGAACTTCAAGTGACGCTGGAAAATCCACAATCACTTTTGTAATTGCAAAAATACTTCAAGATTTGGGATATAGCGTTGCTCCTTTTAAAGCTCAAAATGTATCAAATAACTCTCATGTTTGTGATGATGGAAGTGAGATTGCTATTGCTCAGTATTTTCAAGCTGAGGTTTTGGGTGTGGAAACTTCTTATCATCTAAATCCAGTTTTATTAAAATCTGGTCGTGGAAGTTCGGCTTCGCTTATTGTTGAGGGAAAAGTTGTTACAAATAAAGATGTTAGGGAATATTATAGGGATTTAGACCTACTCAAACCTGCTGTAAAGAGATGTTTTGATTATTTGGATGCAAAGTATGATTGTGTTGTTTGTGAAGGTGCTGGTAGTCCCGTTGAGTTAAATCTAATGGATAAGGATTTATCAAATATTTTTATGGCTACAGAATACAACACAAAAATCATTTTAGTGGCAGACATAGAAAAAGGTGGAGTTTTTGCTTCTATTTGGGGAGTTTATAATCTACTACCTGAAAAGTTACGAAAAAATGTAATAGGTGTAATCGTAAATAAATTTAGAGGTGATTTAACACTTTTTGATGAGGGAATTAGAATCATAGAAGAGGATTTCAAAATTCCAGTTTTAGGAGTGTTGCCATATTTGCCTTTTAACCTTGGATTTGAAGATAGTGCATCTTTGACAAACTTTGTTCAACAACCACGAAATAAAAAACTAGATATTGCAGTAATTGCATATCCATATATGAGTAATTACAATGATTTTGAACCATTGATTGCAGATGATGAGGTTTTTGTGGAGTTTGTGAGTTCTAATATTTCTTTAGAAAAGTTTGATTTAGTGATACTTCCAGGAAGCAAGCTTGTAATCAAAGACTTAAAATGGTTAAAGCAAACAGGACTTTTTTCTCAAATACAAAACTATAAAAAAGATATTTGTGCCATTTGTGGTGGTTATGAAATGATGTTTAAATCACTTGAAGATATTTATGCCCTAGAAAATGAAGAGCCTTTAAAAGAAGAGGGTTTTGCTTTTATACCTGATGTGATAACTTTTGAAAAAGAAAAAATCTTAGAGAAAAAAACTTATGATTTATTTGGTGAAAAAATAGAGGGATTTGAAATACATCATGGAATGTGCAAAAATTATCCTCTCTCTTTTGAAAAACAAAATTTTAAAGGAACTTTTGTACATCAAATTTTTGATAACAATGAGTTTAGAACAAAATATTTTAAATCAATTAAAAGTGATTATATAGGTTTTGATTTTCAAGAGTACAAAAAACAAACTCTTGATGATTTTATAGGAACACTAAAAGAAAAACTAGATGTGGAATATATTCTAAAAAGTATAAATTAAAGGCTTTTAGCCTTTTTGATTATACTTTTTATCATGTTATTAAATACAAAATAGTGCAGGGGAACTAAAAGATACCAATACAATCTTCCCAATAGACCTTTTGGATAGAAGTATGCTGATTGAATTAGTTTATTATCTTTGATTTTGAACTCAAGCCAAGCCATTCCTGGCAGTTTCATTTGGGCAAATAATAAAAGTCTTTCATTCTCTTTTAAATCTACAACTTTCCAAAAATCTAAACAATCACTAATTCTTAAATCACATTGGCTTCTTCTTCCTCGTTTTAGTCCAACTCCACCAATCATTTTGTCAATTATTCCTCTTATTTCCCATAAGAAATCAAAATCAAACCAGCCATTTGTTCCACCAATACTTATAAATGATTGATAAACTTTTGAAGCATCGAGATTTGAAATATCTATCTCTTTTCTATCTATAAAAACAGCTTTTGAGATTTCATTTTGTGCATCTTTTTCCCAAATATTATTTGAATTGTCATTCCATCTACTTATTACTTGGTCGTTTTCTATCTCTTTTATTGCATTTGATACTGCATCTTCATAGGAAATTGGAGTAATCTCAGGGAAATATTTTTTTGCATTGTCATTTTGAATTACAACTTCTGATTTTAGTCCCTCAATCAAAGCTTTTGCCACACTAAAAGGAACAGGAGTAAAAAGATTTAACCAATATGATGAGATATTTATTGACATAAAAGGAAGAGGAATAATAATTCTTTTTAATCCTAAAACTTTTGCAGTTTTTAACATCATGCTTTTATAACTTAATTGTTCACTTCCAATATCTACTATTAAATTTTCTTCTTCTTTTAAATATATTGAGTTATGCAGATATGATAAAACATCTTCAACGGCAATTGGTTGAGCTTTTGTAGTCACCCATTTTGGAGTTGTCATTATTGGAAGTTTTTCTGTTATATTTCTAATAATCTCAAAACTTGAACTTCCTGAACCAATTATAACTCCTGCTCGAACCCAAATAGTTTGAACATTTTTATTTGAACTTAAAATTTCTCCGGTTTCTATACGACTTAAAAGATGTTCACTTGTATCACTATTTTTAACACCCAAACCACCCAGATATATAACTCTTTTTACCTTGCAAAAAGCAGCGGCCTCTAAAAAGTTTTGAGCAGATAATTTATCTAAATCTCTGTAATTATCTTTGTTTAAAGAGTGAATTAAATAATAGGCTACATCCACATCTTTTAGGGCAATTTTTAACGACTCTAAATCAAAAGTGTCACCTTGAACTATCTCAAAATTGTCTTTTACTTCATTTGATAAACTGCTTTTATTTCTAACTAAGAGTCTTAAATCTATATTTTTATCTTCTAGTAATCTTTTTTTCAGTCTTCTCCCAATATATCCAGTAGAACCTGTAAGTAGAACTTTCATTTTGACTCCTTTTAATAAACTAATGTTACTATTGCGTTAAATTAATTATATCACTAATTAAAAATTTAAAAATAGGGAAATTGTCAGTTCATGTTTTTTGAAGTAGCTTTGATAGCATATATTGTAGATATGATTTTTTCTGAATTTCAAAAGTTCAAATATTTTAAACATCCAATAATTTTTATGGGAGATTATATCTCTTGGTTTGAAAAGAGGTTTTATAAGGATTCTATTTTTAGAGGTTTTCTTTTAACTCTTTCTTTGCTTTTTGTGGTTTATATTATTGTCTCTATTTTTGCCTTGATTGATAATATTTTTATTCAAGGATTATTGGCTTCATTTACTCTGTCTTCAAAAATGCTTTATGATGCTGTAAAAGATGTAATTGCAAATGATAACATCGAAGATAAAAGATATAAAATCTCTATGTTAGTTAGCCGTGATACAACAACGCTTTCAAATAGTGATGTAAACAAAGCAGCAATTGAAACCTATGCTGAGAACTTAAGTGATGGAGTTATTGCTCCACTATTTTATCTTTTATGTTTTGGCCTTGTTGGAGCTTATTTGTATAAAGCTATAAACACTCTTGATTCTATGGTTGGATATAGAAATGATAAGTATGAAAAATTTGGAAAGTTTAGTGCAAGACTTGATGATGTGGTTAATTATATTCCATCTCGAATTACAGCTTTAATAATTGCACTTCTGTTTTTTAGTAAAAAAGCATTTTTAGAGTTTTATAAATATGGAAAAAAACATGAAAGTTTTAATGCAGGACTTCCAATATCAGCTTTTGCATTGGCTTTAAATGTTAAACTTGGCGGTCCTACTTCATATTTTGGAAAAATAAAAAATAAACCTTTTTTTGGAGATGGAAAAGAAAATATCGAAAATAGTGATGTTTTAAAAGCTGTAAGTTTTAAATACAGATTAGATATTTTTATAATAATTGTATTAATTTTAGGAGTTTTATGATGACTTATGAAGAGTGGTTTATCCAACAGGGTAATCTTCATGCAAATGTAATGAAAAAATTGACTGACAAATCAGTTGATGAGGTAATAGAATATTTTAAATTTGAGAATATGGTAAAAAATGAGCCAGATTTTTGTCCATTATATAAAGACAATAAAAAATGCCATGATATGGAAGATTTGAATTGTTATTTATGTGCTTGTCCAAATTTCAGATTTAAAATGGAAGGATTTGAAAAAACACCTGATGGAAAAACTCTTTTTTCTGTTTGTAATATCAAATCACGTGATGGAAGTCAATATATTGGTGAAGATTATATTCACCAAAATTGTTCAAGCTGTATCGTGCCCCATAGGACTAAATATATTAAGAAGAATTTTAATAGAAATTGGTTTGAAGTTATGAAAGATGTAAGACCTAAAGAGTCTTAAGAAAAAAAGCACTCAATTTAATTGAGTGCTTTTAATGTATTTATTAATTCAGATGAAACTTTGATTAGCTCTTTTGTTGCAATTAGAGTCTCTTTTGATTCTTCCCCACTTGTTTGTGCACTATCCGAAACTCCTGACATTGTTCTTGTTATCTCATTTACTGCTTGACTCACTTCAAGTGTTGTACTTGCAAGTTCATTTGATGTTATTTGTTGTTTTTGAATAGAGTTTGAAATACTTCCTGACATACTTGCAATCTCTTCTATAGTTTTATCAATGCTATTTATTGATGTAAGAGAACTTTTTACAAGAGATTGAATAAGTGTAATAGCATCTGTTATTGCTTTTGCTGCGTCATTTGATCTATTTGCTAAGTTTCGCACTTCTGCTGCAACAACTGCAAAACCTTTCCCTGCTTCTCCAGCAGTTGCTGCTTCAACGGCTGCATTTAAAGATAAAATATTTGTTTGAAATGCTATTTGAGTAATTATATTAACCGTTTCTCCAATTTTTGTAGATTCTTCACTAAGTCTCATCATTGAAGTTGTAGTACTTTTTGATTGACTTTGAGCTTCAGATGCAATTTTTTCACCTTTTTCTGATGAATCAGCAATAGTTGTAATTGATGAAAGCATATTCTCAATTTTTTCAGAAACATCGGAAACAGCTTGGTTTATTTGCATAGTAGAAATTGAAACTTCTTTTGAACCATTCATTGTATTTTCAGCACTTTGAGACATTGATTCAGAAGCATTTAATAACTTATCTAAAGAGTTAGTTAATTTTTGAACATTTCTTTCAATATCAAAAATCATCTTTTTACGCTCAGTAATATCTGTTGCATATTTTACAACTTTGATAGGTTTGTTATCTAATCCCATAATTGGATTGTATGTAGCTTGTATCCAAACTTCTTTTTTATTTTTGCCAATTCTTAGATATTGACCTGAATCAAAATTTCCTTCATTTAACTTTTCCCAAAATTGTTTATATTCATTTGAATGTTTTAAAGTTTCTTCACAAAATATGCTGTGATGTTTCCCTATTACTTCGTCTAATTTGTAGCCAAGAAGATTTAGAAAATTATCATTTGCATTTAATATTTTCCCTTCCATATCAAATTCTATAACAGCTTGAGATTTTCCTATGGCTTTAATTTGTTCACTAAAATATAAATTCTCTAATTTTTTCTCAGTAATATCTTGTGCAAACTTAATAACTTTATAGACTTTTCCATTATTGTCTTTTATTGGTGTGTAAGAGGCTTGGATAAAAATAGATTGACCATTTTTTTTGATTCTTCTAAACTCTGAAGTTTGAACAATTCCTTTGTTTAAATTATTCCAAAAATCTGTATATTCTTTGCTATTTGTTAAGGCTGTATCACAAAATATTTTATGATGTTTTCCAATAATTTCACTAGCTTTCTCATATCCTAGCGTGTCTAAAAAGTTTTGGTTTGCATCAAGAATTGTTCCATCTGCTTTAAATGAAATAACCCCATAATAATTATTAATTGCATTTAACTGAGCTTTTTCTTCTTTTGTTTTTAAAAATGTGAATAATGACATTGTATATACCTTTTATTATATATTAAAATAGTTTTCTTTGATTTGTATCAAGGTTGTTTTTTTTAATTATATGACAAGGAGTTTATTTTGGTATGGTTTATTTGAGTTTTTATATGGTTCTTTTGAAAAGTAGTTGATGAAAAAACTATTTCATCATATTTATGATGAAATAGTTTTTCCCTTCTTCGTATTTGTATTCTAGTTTATATCCATGTAAATTTACAATTGTTTTCACAATATAAAGTCCTAAACCAAAACCATCACTTCTTTTTTCTTCTTGTGAAAAAGCTTCTGTGTAATATGAAAGTTCATGTTTTAGTTGTTCACCTAAAGAGATGATTTCTATTTTTTCTTTATTTGCTTTGATTATTGCTTTTTTATTTGGTGAAAATTTGATTCCATTATCAATTAGATTTTTTAGAGCAATTGGCATCATAGAATTATCAACTTTAAAATCAAAATCTTCAATTTCAGTTGTTAAATTAACTGGATTTATCATCATGATTTCTAAAGTTCTATTATAAATATTTGAAAAAGAGTTATCTTCTTTATAAATCATTGTATTTTTAGAAGTTAGTTTTTCAACTGTTGCTAACTCTTTTATAATATCATCCATTCTTTTGAAAGCTCTTTGTAAAGTATCTCTTTTATTTTCATCATTTAAACTCTCAGCAATAAACATCGCTTTTGTAATAGGAGTTTTAAGTTCGTGCATCATATTTCGCATAAACAAATCTTTTGATTTTGATTGATTATTTATGATACTTATAGCTTCATTAAAACTTTTTGCAATAGTTCCTACTTCATCTGTACTTGCATAGTTTAGTTTAATATCTTTATTTCCATTTGAAAATTCTATTAGTTGTTTATTTAAAAGTTTAAGAGGTTTTAATTTTCTTTTTAAAATCTCATATAAAAATAGAAAAGTTAAAATAGATGCCATAAATCCAGCAATAATAAATGCAATACTATAGTTGTGATGGTTTGAATCTTTTAACATTAGGTTATAACCGTGTTGTTGAACATAGATAAAATAATCGTCATTATATTTATAAACTCTATAAGTTCCTAGATAATTCTGCGTGATTGTTAATTCTTGAGCATTTTTTATAATCTCTAATTTTTCTTCTCTCTCATCTAGAGGTTTAACTTTAAATTTTTTGAAAAGGGCAATTAGTGATTCTGCTGTTGGTTGATTTTGTAAAGTACTTAAAAAGTTTTCAGCAACTAACTCATATCTATTTTGTAAAGATATTTCATGTTTCTCTTGGTCATAATTTAAAAACATTGCAAATGTAATAAAAATAGAGACAAAAGCCAATGAAAATATGATATTTACAAAAGTAGAAATAGAGATATTTTTTATCATATTAACTGATATCCAATACCTCTTACTGATTTAATATGAGAGTTGTCTTCATCTATTTTTGCTAGTTTTGTTCTAATTCTTGAAATAATTACATCTATATTTTTTAGAGATGAATCATCTTCAATATTATCACTTGCGTAAATAAAATCTTCCCTTGCAACAACTCCATGATTTCTTTGAATTAATAGTTTTAAGATGTCATATTCTGCAAGTGTCAAAGTTAAAGCTGTATCTTTAAATAAAATTTGCATATCATCTTCTCTTACTTCAAAAAGTGAGTTTTGTTCAGGTTTTTTTGGTTCATTATTTGAATCAACTCTTTTTAAAATAGTTTTGATTCTAGCTTGAAGTTCCCTTGGATTATAAGGTTTTGGAAGATAATCATCAGCTCCACGTTCAAGTCCCATAACTTTGTCCAAAATATCATCTCTTGCTGAGCTTATAATAATTGGAATATCAGATTTTTCTCTAATTTTTGGAATCAACTCTAAACCATCAATTTCAGGAAGAGTTAAATCCAAAATAATAAGTTGATAATCTTTATGAACACTAAGCATTGATAGACCATTATAAGGACTATCAGTGTTTATTACTTCAATGTCAAATGCCTTTAAATAATCAGTGATGATTTGAGCTAATTCTAAATCATCTTCTATCATAAGTACTTTAATAATTGGTTATCCTTTATTGAATGATAAATAGAATAGTTTGCCCATATCTATTTACATATACTCTTTTATATTTTTTATCATATTTTTTTAATGCAGCTTCAACATTAGCAAAGTTTTTTATCTCAACATCTTCTATTTGAATAATAACATCACCAGCTTGGAAACCAGCTTTTTCAGCTTTTGATTTTACTTCAACATCTGAGATTAATATTCCTGTTACATCTGAAGATAATCTAAATTGTTTTTGTGTTTCACTATCTATTGTACTTAGTTTTAATCCACCAAGGAAAATATTGTTATTTACTTGTGCAGGAGTTGTATCTAATACAGTTGCTCTATCAGCTAAAACAATGTTTAGTTCAATATCTTTTCCGTCTCTTTCAACCTGGATTTTTACTTTTTCATTAGGTTTAAAAGCAGCAATTGTATTTTGTAAAGTTGTCTTATCTTTAACTAGTTTACCATTTATTGCATAGATTAAGTCACCTCTTTTTAAACCACCTCTAGCAGCTGGTGTATCTGCTGAAATATCTAAAACTAAAGCACCTTCATTTCGTTTGTAAACTTTTGATAATTCACTATCAATATCAGATATTGCAACACCTAAATAACCTCTTGTTACTTTCCCATCTGCAACTAATTTTCCAACAACATCTTTAACCATGGCAACTGGAATGGCAAAACCAATTCCATTATTTCCACCACTTTTTGTGATAATGGCAGTATTTATACCAATTAAAGCACCCCTTGAATCAACTAAAGCACCACCAGAATTTCCAGGATTTATAGAAGCATCAGTTTGAATATAGTTTTCATATCTGTTTATTCCAACTTTGTTTTTATTTAAAGCTGAAATAATTCCTTGAGTTACCGTACTTCCAATACCAAAAGGATTACCAATAGCAAAAATCACATCTCCAACTAATAAAGAGTTAGAATCTGCAATTTTTATAGGTTTTAAAGAAACATTCGATTCAATTTTAATAACGGCAATATCACTATCCGCATCTCGACCTACTAATTTTGCATTATATTCTGTAGTTTCATCACCAATTGTTACTGTGATTTCTTCAGCATTTTCAACAACATGGTTATTTGTAACGATATATCCATCTTTTGAAATAATTACTCCAGAACCAAGTGATCTTTGTACTCTATTTTGTTTAAATTGATTCCCAAATTGGTCACCAAAAAATCTTTTAAAGAATGGGTCATTAAACATTTGTAAAGGAATATTTTCAACTCCATCATTTACATGTTTTTTAGCAGAAATATTAACAATCGAGTGTATAGAATCTTTGATACTATTATTAAAAGATAAAATTTCATTTGTAGAATTTGGAGAAGTTCTTGTAGGATTTGAATCCATCATTTCGAAATCAATTGTCTTAGAAAACAATTGAGTAGCAATTAATGTAGAAATAAGTAGAAGTTTTTTCTTCACTTTGTATATCCTCTTTTTAATTTTTTATAGTGACATTATGAAGTATAAGTGTAAACTGTTTTTCAATCAAAGGTTAATGTTTAGTTAATAAATAGGCTTTTTAGGCCTATTTATTATAAATCAGTTTTTAAAACAGCTCCGCTACTTGCATTTGTAACAAGTGCTCTATATTGTCCTAACCAAGAAGAGTTAAGTGGTTTTTTAAGAGGTACAAACTCATCTCTTCTTTTTGCAATCTCTTCAAATGTAAGATTTACAGATAAAATATATTGGTCAACATCAATGTGAATCTCATCACCATCTTTTAATAATCCAATCATTCCACCCTCAGCTGCTTCTGGAGAAACGTGACCAATTGAAGCTCCTCTAGTTGCCCCTGAGAATCTTCCATCTGTAATAAGTGCCACTTTATCTCCAAGTCCCATTCCCATGATTAATGAAGTTGGTGCTAACATCTCTTGCATTCCAGGACCACCTTTTGGACCTTCGTATCTAATAACTACAACATCACCAGCTTTTACTTTACCACTAATGATTCCTTTAACAGCTTCTGGTTGTCCATCAAAACATACAGCAGTTCCAGTAAATACTCTTGAACCTGTGATTCCCGCAGTTTTAATAACAGCACCTTGCTCTGCAAGATTTCCGTAAAGAATCGCTAATCCACCAACTTGTGAATATGGATTATCAATAGTGTGAATAATATTTGTATCTTTAATATAAGAATCTTTGATTTTTTCTAATACAGTTTCTCCAGAGATTGTAATGTTATCAGCTAAAATATCATCACCTCTTTTTGTCATCTCTTTCATAACAGCATTTACACCACCAGCTTTGTTAATATCTTCCATGTGAACAGTTGATAAAGATGGAGAAATTTTTGCAATATGCGAAACTCTTTTAGAAATTTTATTAATATCTTCAAGGTTAAAATTAACTTTTGCTTCTTTTGCGATTGCTAACATATGTAATACAGTGTTTGAACTTCCACCCATTGCCATATCAACAGCAAAAGCATTTCTAACAGCATTTTCATTTAAAATATTTGTTAATTTATATTTTTCTCTAGCTTGTTCATCAAGTGCAATTTCACAAATTCTTCTAGCAGCGGCTCTATATAAAACTTCTCTCTCAGGAGTTAAAGCTAAAATAGTTCCATTTCCAGGTAGTGCAATTCCCATAGCTTCCATAAGTGTATTCATAGAGTTTGCTGTAAACATTCCAGAACATGAACCACCACTTGGACATGCGTTACACTCAATATCTTTTAACTCTTCATCACTCATTTGTCCAGCTTCATGTTTTCCAACAGCTTCAAATGCAGTTGCTAAATCTATTGGAGTTCCATCTTTTGTGTAACCTTTTTCCATTGGTCCACCTGAAACAAAGATTGTTGGAACATTAACTCTTAAAGCTCCCATAATCATACCTGGAACAATTTTGTCACAGTTTGGAATAGCAATCATTGCATCAAGTTTATGAGCATTCATTACTGTTTCAATAGAGTTTGCAATTAATTCTCTTGATGGTAATGAAAATAACATCCCATCATGTCCCATTGCTATTCCATCATCAACACCAATAGTATTGAACTCAAATGGCACACAACCATTTGCTCTTATTTCTTCTTTTATTATGGCACTTACTTTATCCAAGAAAAAGTGTCCAGGAATCAACTCAATAAAAGAGTTTGCAACACCAATAAATGGTTTATCAAAATCTTCATCTTTAAGGCCAGTAGCTCTTAATAATGATCTATGTGGTGTTCTATCAAACCCTTTTTTTACTTCATCACTTCTCAATTTTAATCCTTTAAATATGCATAAATTATATGGCTAGATTATACATTTTTTGCAGTTCAATTTTTATTAAATATATGATTTTATTAGAATTTCAAAATTTTTTTCAAAATATCTTGACAAATAAATAAAAACCTATTATAATTCCAGTCCAATTTAAGTAGAACATACTTTAAATTGACTTACAAGTGTGCGAGTGTGGCGGAACAGGTAGACGCGTTGGACTTAAAATCCAATTCCGGTTTCGGAGTATCGGTTCGATTCCGATCATTCGCACCATTATAATGTAGAGGGTTGACAGAGTTGGTCTATCGTACCGGTTTTGAAAACCGGCGAGGTGAAAGCCTCCGAGGGTTCGAATCCCTTGCCCTCTGCCATTATTCAAACAAATCATCTAAACTTTTTCAATTTTAAATGATTTAAAAATAGACTATACATTTCTGTTGGAGGTATAGCAAAGCTGGTAATGCCTCGGATTGCAAATCCGACATGCGTTGGTTCGAGTCCGACTACCTCCTCCACTTTTCCTATCCAAATAATCATTTTAAAAACAATCAATTTTTTTCACAATTTAGACTATTTTTGACCGGATTTTGTCATGGCAGAATTACAAGACTTTTAACTTTATATGTACCAGTTATTATAACCGGCGAGTTATAATGTAACTTACTTTTTTTATACAGACAATTGGGAGAGCGGTTTAATCCACTATCTTGGAATGATAGAGTAGAGAAATCTACCGTTGTTCAAATCCGACATTGTCTGCCATATATACAACTACTCATTCAAACTTTTTTTCACAAATTAGACCTATTTTTGACCAGATTTTGTCAGGGAAATTTATATGCTCTTTTTTTCAATCAGCTAATCTGGAAAGCTAGTTTAATCAACTAAGGCTAGCGTAGTTCCTTTTATCCTCAGTTTTGAATTTTCATTGTGTGCCAGTTAATATCTATTTATCTACAGAGATTAATACTTATAAAAAATGATACTCTCATACTTTTGGATTACACTGAGCTTTAAAAAGAAACTTCAATTTTTTTTTCCAAATTTTCTTAAAGGTTGTGGAACTTTGTCATTTTAACTTTTTGAACACTTTATATAACACTGAAAACTCATAATGGCTGACTATGTTCCAAAACCTAGAGGTTTAGGATGAGACTGTTCATAATTTTATGTCCTATTTCTTGCTGACAGATCAAACCGATATAGTACCTGTAAGAAGTGCAAATATGCAGTTTTTATTCAGTACAGTTGGTTTTAGTATGGTTGGCGTAGTTCTTTTATTGCAAATGTAAACTCTATTTTTAAGTGGAGTGAGTTTTTTGGTAATTGGAGCTATGTTTTTATTGAAAGATATAGTTTTTATGATTGGCTTTAGTCAATCTAGTACCGTATAGGCTGTAATAGTTTGTTCACAAAAGGGATTGTCGAGATAATTTTAACTTTATTGGCTACAATTCCTGCGAGTAAACTTTGAAACATATCGTCATAAAGTTGTTCATATAAATCTTCAATATTCATAAAACCATCTATAATCAAACTAGCCAATCCATGTAAAGAAGCCCATATCACGATACTTTGTCTATAGCTATCATCTTTTTTTAAGATACCAGATTTTTGCCCCTCTTCGATAGCCGTTTTTAAAGCATGAAAACCACTACAATTTTCATCTTGGATACTTATTATTTCTTGTCGAATATAGGCATATCTTTTTCCAAATAGGAGTCGGTAAAGATTTTGGTTTTCTATAGCAAAATCAATCAATCGTTTCCCACTGACATAAAATCTATCAAGAAGTGGTTTTGAACTATCAAGTAAAAGTGGAGAGAGTGCTTTATCAAAAGTATCAAAACCTTGAAGTATCATAGTTTCTATAAGCTCATCTTTATTTTTAAAGTGTCGATAGATGGCACTTCTTGAAGTTCCTGTTTTGTCACTCAAGATTTGCAGAGTGAGTTTTTCTATTTCTTCATTTGCTATAAATTCAAACGCGATTTTTAAAAAATCATCTTTAAGATTGCCATGGTGGTAGTCGTTTTTTTTCATATTGGATTATAACATAAATAGTGTTATTTATTTGATGTTGACAATGTTTACATTTTATGTTAACATTGTTTACTTTTAAATTTATTGGAGCAAAAGTGATGAAAAATATTATTGTATTTATGGGATTGAGTCTATATATGTATGCCACAAGCGGACTTGAAGTGGCTTCAAAATCTTATGAAGTGATGAGTGGCTATGGAAGTAGTATTTCAAAAACTACCATGATATTAAAAAATAGTAATGGAGATGAAAGTGTACGAAAACTAGAGATAAAAAAACTAGAAAATAGTGAGGGGGATAAATCTTTAATAGATTTTTTATACCCAATGGATATAAAAGATACAAAACTTTTAAGCTATGAAATCATAGGAGAAGATGACCAACAATGGCTTTTTTTACCCGCTTTAAAAAGAATCAAAACAATTAGTTCACAAAACAAATCTGGTTCTTTTATGGCAAGTGAATTTAGCTATGAAGATATATCGTCTCAAAATTATAAAAACTATACTTATCCTAGTGATGCAAAAAAAGTTTTGAAAGATGGTATTGAGTATTTTGAGATTATAAGGGTTCCAATAGATAAAAATAGCGGTTATAGCAAACAAATTGTTTGGATAGAGTGCACCTCTTATCTAGCAAGATTTGGGGAGTATTTTGATAAACAACATAGACTGCTAAAAAAAGTGGAATTTTTAGAATATCAAAAAATAGATAGTATCTACAGAATCAAAAAAATCAATATGATAAATGTACAAAATGGTAAACAAAGTATGCTGATTTGGGAGGAGGATAGTATCAATGCAGATTTAAAAGAAAATGATTTTACCAAAAGGGTTTTAAAATGAAAAATATTTTTCTTATTTTTCTCTTTATGGTAAATTGTTGGGCGATTGAACAGAAAACAAATCTTTCAATAAAATATATTAATTATGATGATTTTCAAAATGAACTTCTCTATTATGGAGATACTAAGTTAGAGTATATCGCTGATAAGTTTAGTATCAATAGTAAAATCAAATATTGGTATAGTAATCAATATACTCAAAAAAGAAGTTTAGATCTGGATGAATTGTATCTTACAAAAGAGTATGAAGATGCAAAAATAGAGTTTGGAAAAATTATCAAATTTCAAGGGGAGTTAGAGGGGTATAATATAGCCGATATTTTTAATCAAAAAGATTACCACTTTGACCCGTTTGATAAAAGTGCCAAAAATGGTTCTTTTATTGTAAGTGGGACAAAATATATCCAAAATGATAGTTTTGAACTTGGATTGAAGTTGTATGAAGAGAATAAAGAGTATCCAAAAGTTGGTAATCCTTATGATATCTCCTCTTTAAATTATGATAAAAATTTAAAAACACAATCCTCAAGATACTCTCCAACAATCTATCTAAAATATAATTTTTTAACCGATGAAAAAGTGCAAAGTGATAATAAAATAATGATGTTAAACGGCTATGATAATAAACGATATTTTATACCACAAAATCAATCCATCATCTCCTCTTATGCTTACAAAGTAAATAAACTTTTATTTTTATCAAATATTGTTTATTGGGATACTATTTTTAAATTTGAAACAAGTTATACCGATGTAATAAGTGATAGGCTTATGAGTGATTATTGGCAACTCTCTTTTGGGATGGAAAATGGGTTTTATAATATAGGGGGAGTGGATATAAATCTTTATACGGAATATTATAAATACCAATATAAAGATGATAGAAAAATAAAAAATGTCGATATAAGTGAAGTGTATGATGATGATATTTTTGTCGCTTTAAAGTTTAATTTCAATGACCCTCAAAGTACGAGTGTGAAAAGTGGAATCTTATTTGATAGAAACAATAGTGAAAAAGTTTTCAAGCTAGAGTTTCAACAAAGAATCATAGATGGATTGGTACTAAGTGGCGAAATTTTAAATATCTTATCAAAACAAAATACTGTTTTAACAAATCTTGGAAATCATACCCGAAGTATGATAGCTCTTACCTACACATTTTAAAGGGGTTTTATGAAAAATTATATCAATTTATTAGATAACTATAAATACCAACTCATCATAGTTTGTACTATATTTGTAGCATTGTTAAGTATCTCTTTAAAAGATTTGGTATTTGAGGGAAGTTATCGTATCTGGTTTGATAAAGATTCAAAAATTATGCAAGAGTATGATGCGTTTAGAAATAGATTTAGTGGAGATGATACTTTTATCGTAGCTTTTAAAGATGAACAAGGGATTTTTCGACAAAAACCTATAGAGATTATTTTGGATTTAACAAAAGAGTTTCAACAAATACAAGGGGTACAAAAAGTAGATAGCCTTACAAACTACCAATATATCCAAAGTATTGATGATGAGATTATGGTGGAAAATTTTATAGTTGATACCACCCATTTAGAAGCTAAAAAAGAGTTAGCACTTCAAGATAATCTCATCTTGAATCAACTGATTTCACAAGATGCAACAACAACCTTATTGGCTTTACGACTCTCTTCAACTATTGGAAGTGATGGAGATGTAAATATACAAGTGATGGAGAAAATTCAGCTTATTACCAAAAAATATGAGAAGATGACTGGATATAGATTTTATATCTCTGGAGCTCCTGCGATTACTGCTTCATTGGTCACTGTATCAAAAAGAGATGCGATAGTATTGATGCCACTAGCGGTTATTTGCGTAGTGTCCCTTTTGTTTTTGCTTTTTAGAAATATGATAGGAGTGTTAGTTCCATCTATTGTGATTGTTTTTACTTTTTTGATTGTTTTGAGTTTGCAGATGATTTTGGGATATAAACTTAATAATTTTACGGTAAATATCCCTTCCTTTATCAGTGCGATTGCTATTGCAGATTCGATGCACCTATTTTTAGCTTGGGTATATTATAAAAATAAAAACTATAGAAATAAAGAAGCGGTTTACCATGCTTTAAAAACCAATATGCTTCCTATTACTATGACATCATTGACCACCGCTATTGGTTTTGCAACCTTGGGATTGAGTGATATTGAACCAATTTCAACTTTAGGGATAGCCATCACAAGTGGTGCTTTGATAGCTTTTATTTTGAGTATCACTCTTGCCCCTGCTATTTTACTTCTATTAAAAGAAGATTATAGTGTTCCAAAATTACGATTTATCAACCTTTTGAATACCAAGGGGTATGGGGATTTTATAGTCAAAAATGATAAAAAAATAGTGATACTTTTTAGTATAGTGTTTGTTCTATTGGCTTTTGGATTAAAAGAATTAAAAGTGGATAGTAATAGTATCAAATATTTTAAAGAGGATACAACGGTGCGTAGTGGAAGTGATTTTGTAGAGAAAAATCTTACTGGAAGTATGATATACGAAATAGTTTTAGACTCAAAAATAAACGATGGGATAAAAGAACCACAGTTTTTAAGTGAGATAGTAAAATTTGAAAGAATTTTAAAAGAGCGATATACTAATATCACTTTTACCACCTCTTTAAAAGATATAGTTGCAAGGATGCAACAAAAACTCAACTCTAAAGCCAAAGAGTTTTTACCACAAGATAAAAATCTTGTAGCCCAATATTTGCTTTTGTATTCTATGAGTTTGCCTCAAGGTTTTGAACTCAATGACAAAGTGGATATAAATCAACGCTATTTACGACTCTCAATCAATAGTATTATTCAAGATACTTCAAAAGATTTACAAATGATAGAGTGGATAGAAAACTATTGGAAAAACAATACAAACTATAGTGCCAATATTCAAGGACAAGCAACCATATTTGCCTATATGCAAAGAGATGTGACTGATACTTTAATCACTTCCATATCAGCGACACTTTTTTTAGTGGTTCTTGCTATGTTTTTGGTATTTAAAAAGTTCAAAATGCTCCCACTATTTATACTGCCAAATATTGCTCCAATTGTTTTAGTCGCTGGTGTGATGGGATATTTGGGTATTAATATAGATATTGGAGTTGCGATTAGTGCGGCAGTTATTTTGGGCATTGCGGTTGATGATACAATACATTTTCTTAGTAAATATTTTTATGCTATAAAAACTATGAGTTTTGAAGAAGCGATAGATTATGTGATAAGTCATAGTGGAAATGCGATGATCTTGACAACCTTTATTTTATCAGTTACTTTTGCTATCTTTGGTGTTAGTAGTTTTGTCCCTAATATAAATTTTGCAATAGTTACGGTATGTGCTTTAAATTTAGCCTTAGTGTTGGATTTGGTTTTACTTCCTGCTTTATTGAGTTTATACAAAAAAATTTATTGATTCAAACCAACGCTAATATCTCTTTTACTTGCTACAATTTATAAAAATAAAAGAGGGAAGAAAATGACTTATGGCAAAGAAGAGATTTTCAAAGCAGTCTCAACAGTCAATGATCCAGAAGTGGGTTCAATCTTGTAGAGATGGAGTGAATTTTTTGACTGAAAATTGACCCACTTTTTTAAAACTTTTGATCCATCTCTTAACAACAAATAATATGCACAAAAAGTGTCGTATATCAAAAATGCCGACAAACACTTTAACTAAGGTGTTTGTAGATGTTACTATAAAAAACATTGGAAATTGAGATGCTTCTTAAATAAATTTTAACTTTATGATATGCTTTTTATGTATGTTTAATGTGGATATTTAGACGATAATAGTACATAATGTATGTATATTAAGGTGATATCGTAATAAACCTGCAAAATGTTAAATATATTATAAGGAGTAATGTGGATAGAAAATTGCTAGAAAGATAAGTTAAAAAAACAAATTCAATAACCTGTAGATTTTGGAACTTTCTCGAATTTTATTATTGAAATAAATTTAGATGGAAAATAATCCATCCAAATTCCTTATCCGGCGAGGTACATATCAAAAGGTTCGAAAAATAGGCTATATTTCTGATTTCGATCTTTTTCTCTGCCTAAAAAATGTCTTAATTTATGATTTTGTTAAGATTTTTTGAGTAATTTTATAAAAATGTCACCGAACTCGCCCATAAAAATCAAGGGTGGGAACTAGTTAATTTTTTGCTAAAAAAAAGAGTAGAAAAACCAAATTATCTACCCTTTATAATTTATGCAGTTAAACTCTCAAGTTGTGTTTTAATATCATCTTGATTTGCATTCCCAAACTGAAGATAAAATCGATCTGTGGTACTTAAAATACTATGACCTAAGCATTTTGATACAGTAGGTATTGGTATCTTATTCTCAACTGCAACACTTGCTAAAGATTCAAGTATATTTTCAATTTAATATTCAGTAGTTCACTAACTCCATGGGGGATAAAATTTATAAAGGTTTTTATTAGTTTCTTAATTGAGTAACTTTTTCTTTAGCATTCTGTGCTCTAACTTCAGCTGCAACTTCTTTATCAACTATTGTTTGACCAATTGGAAAAAGTGCAATAGCCGCTAGTTTTAGATGTTGAATACCAAATGGAATACCTATGATAGTTATGAAACAAAATATTGCACTAGCGATGTGTGCGATTGCTAACCATAATCCAAATAGTAAAAACCAAATGATATTCCCAATTACACCAAATCCACTTGTTCCAATATCTTCTGTTTGATGCAACTCTTTTCTACTAATAGCTTCTTTACCAAAGGGAAAGAAAGTAAATTGTCCTATTACAAAACAAGCTTTAGCCCAAGGTATTCCAATGATTGATATAAAACAAATCAAACCCATTATCCACCAAAGAATTCCCATAAAAACTCCACCTAAAATAAACCATAAAAAATTGCCAAGTATTCTCATTGTGTTTTTCCCATTTTTAATGTAACTGATAGTATACCTTTTTCAAAATTATGAATAAAATTTTTAAAATATTCTCTTCTTATTTAAAACAACAAGTAAAAGCAATTTAATTAATTGCATTTGAGAGATGTTAGATTTTAAATATCATATATTCTCTCACGGAACACTTAATGAAAGCTAATAAAAAAATAAGGAGTATTTATGAAATACCATGTAGTAGTTGAAGAATTATGCGAATGCGCAAAAAGAAAAAATATGCCTCAAATAAAATCATTTGATGATAAAGATAGTGCACATAGAATAGCACGAGCTTGGGCAAATGAATTAAATGAAACATTTTGTGGTGAACATGAGTTTGCCGTAACTGAAGTAGATGATAACTATGTTATTTCTGTTGGTTAAATAAACTATATATTTTTATTATTGATAACTAGTAGTTTTAAATTTCATTTTAAATATGATATTTTACATAATGAACTCAACTTATACATATGCATCGTAAGTGCATATGCATAGGAAATTAAGTAAAATACATTAAAAATAAAATTTAGGAATACAGTAACAAAATGGAAATATTAAAAGAATTAGAATTAGGTAATTTAAAAGATTCAACATACATTAAAATTGCAGCTGGACTTTACACTTTTCCCACAGAGCTATATATATTAGTAGATACACTAGAAGTTTTAGATTTAACTGATAATAATTTGTCTACTCTTCCAGATGATTTCCATAGATTTAAAAAACTAAAAAGAGTTTTTTTGTCTAATAATCAATTTAATCATGTTCCAAAAATATTAGCTAAACTTCCTGTTTTATCAATGATTGGAATGCGCAATAACAAAATCAAAATATTTGAAGAAAATTCAATACCATTAAGTACTAGATGGTTAATACTTACAGATAATGAATTGACATCATTACCCCAATCTATTGGAGATTTAAAATTACTTCAGAAATGTATGCTTTCTGGTAATAAATTGACTTTTTTGCCTGACTCTTTGAGTAAATGTTTTAATTTAGAACTTTTGAGAATTGCAGCAAATAATCTTGCATCTTTCCCAACAGCTCTTTTATCATTGCCTAAACTTTCGTGGCTTGCATATAGTGGAAATCCTTTTTGTAAAAAACATCCAGATTCTAAGATGGAATTACAAACAGTAAAATGGAATGAACTTATAATCAAAGAACTTTTAGGCGAGGGAGCATCTGGAAATATTTACAAAGCAATATACGATGAAAAGGAAGTTGCTATAAAAATATTTAAAGGTGAAATGACATCAGATGGACTGCCACAAGAAGAGATGGATATTAATATTTCTATGGGTGTGCATAAAAATCTAATTGATGTTTTAGCACAAGTATCAAACCATCCAGAAGGAAAAGATGTCTTAATGTTAGAGTTAATACCTTCTTCGTTTTTTAATTTAGGTTTACCACCTAGTTTAGATAGTTGTACTAGGGATGTTTACCCAATTGATTTTAAACTTTCAACTCAAGGGAGTTTAAAAATATTAAAGGGAATGGCAAATGCTGCTGTTCATATGCATGAAAGAGGCATTATGCATGGGGATTTTTATGCACACAATATCATGATAGACAAAAATTACAATAGTATTTTAGGTGATTTTGGTGGTGCATCATATTATGAATCAGAAGAGCCAGAAATATGTAATATCTTAGAACAATTTGAAGTAAGAGCATTTGGCTGTTTAATTGAAGAGTTATTAAAACTTTCAAAGTATGATAATCAAGATAAAAATATAAGAGAATCTTTACTTCAATTACAAATATTATGTATGAATGAAGTCTCTATTGAACGACCTTTATTTAAGCAAATATCAAAACAATTAAATGAGATTAAATAAACTATAAATTAATAATATGCAATCATATCTTTATAAAATAGTATGAAAAGGAAATTTTATTTATTTATACATATAATGTATAAAAAAATAGGATAGTATAATATTATTTTATACTGTATACTTTTTAATCAGTTTGATTGGTGATTTTTATCTAATCTAATGTTACAATTCTCTTGTATAAAAAAAATCAAAGGAGAACAAATGAAAAAATGGCTTTTAACAACTTCGTTACTTAGCACTTTAGCATTTGCAGAAGAAGCGGCTGAACCTGTACTTAATGCAGGTGATACAGCATGGATGATGATGTCAACAGCACTTGTAATGTTAATGACACCAATTGGGTTAGCACTATTTTATGGTGGGATGACGAGATCAAAAAATATCTTAAATACATTTTCAATGGTATTTGGTGCTTTTGCAATTGCAATCATTGCATGGGTTGTAGCAGGTTTCTCTGTTGCATTCGGTACAGTTGAAGGTTCTATGAACCAATTTATGGGTGGTTTTGGTAATGTAATGCTTGATGGTATTAGCTGGACTGAGTTCGCTAGTGTTGATTTAGGGCAATTATATCCTAAATTTATCTTCGTAGCTTTCCAGGGTACTTTTGCTGCAATTACAATTGCTATTGCATCTGGTGCAGTAATTGAAAGAATGAAATTCTCAACATGGATGATTTTTGCGGCTATTTGGACAATCGTAGTATATGCTCCAATTGCACACATGGTTTGGGGTGGTGGATACCTTTTCAACGAAGGTGCACTTGACTTCGCAGGTGGTACAGTTGTACATATGAATGGTGGTTTAGCTGGTTTAGTTCTTGCTATTCTTGTTGGTAAAAGAGCTGGTTATTCAAAAGTTGCAATGAAACCTGCAAGTATTATTTTAACAGCTGTTGGTGCTGGTCTTTTATGGTTCGGATGGTATGGATTTAATGCAGGTTCTGCATTTGGTGCTAATGCTATTGCTGGTGTTGCATTCCTTACTACAACTGTTGCTGCATCTGTTGCTACACTTGCATGGTTGGCAATTGAAGCACTTGTGTATAAAAAACCTACACTATTAGGTGCTGCATCTGGTGCTATCGCTGGTTTAGTTGCAATTACTCCTGCAGCTGGATTTGTTAGTGTTGGTGGTGCTTTAATTATCGGTATTGTTGGAGCTATTGTTGCATTCTTTGGTGTTGCGGTACTTAAGAAAAAACTTGGTTATGATGATAGTTTAGATGCATTTGGAATTCACTTCCTTGCTGGTTTATGGGGAGCAATTGCAACAGGTATATTCGCTCTTAATGACAAAGCTCTTTTATGGGACGGACCACTAAAAGCTGATGATGATAGATTAGGACAAATTTTTGTTCAATGTGAATCTGCATTAATAGTAGGTATTTATACATTAGTTGGAACAGTAGTTGTTTACTATATCGCATCACTATTAACTGGTGGATCAAGAGTTAGTGAAGAAGAAGAGAGTCAAGGTTTGGATGAATCAGTTCACGGTGAACGTGGCTTTAATCTATAAAAATAGCTAAAGAGGGTAACAAATGAAAAAGATCGAAGTAATAATAAAACCTTTTAAACTAGAAGATGTAAAAGATGCTTTAGTAGAAGCTGGAATTACAGGTATGAGTGTATATGATGTAAAAGGTTATGGAAGACAACAAGGACATAGTGAGCTTTATAGAGGAGCTGAATATGTAGTAGATTTTCTACCAAAAATAAAAATAGATATCGTAGTAAAAGATGATATGGTAGAATCAGTAATAAACGCAATCGTAGGTTCAGCAAAAACAGGAAAAATCGGAGATGGAAAAATATTTGTTTCATCTTTAGATGAAGTTGTTAGAATCAGAACTGAAGAAAGAGGTAGTGAAGCTGTTTAATACAGACTTCATAAATGGAGAGTTTAACTCTCCATTTCTCTTAAATAATATTTAAAAACTTTCTCAATTTAATCAATCCAAACTTTTTACATATTTAATTTATTTTCTCTAATAGATTGAATAAATGCTACAGCTATTGGAATAATTGCAAAGGCAATTATTAAACCATGGGGTAAATGAACAAAAATCTGAATAATCATACTTATTGATAGAAGTCCAACTGACCACATTGCACCATGTTCTAAATATTTGTATTCAGCAACTATTCCTCTATCAACCATTAATATTGTAAGATTTCTAACAGCAAATGCACCAGCACCTAAACCTAACATAATAATTATGATATTTTGACTAACAGCAAATGCTCCTAAAACTCCATCAAAAGAGAAAGACATATCAATAAGTTCCAAATAAATAAATGAAGCTAATCCACCTTTTGCTAGTTTTGAATTGGCAACATGTTCAATTTTTTCCTTTTCGCTTTGGGCATCTTTATTGGCATGTTTTTGTCCATCATCTTCAAGAATTCCCCTTAAAAACTCTATACAAAGATATAATAAAATACCATATATCATGGCTAAAATAATTTCACTTTTATCAATATCTTTTAATACTTCTTCCACTAATATTTGAGTTGGTGCATAAATTCCAATAAGTGCAATAGTTAAAATAGCAATTAAAATTTTTAAGTCTCCGATACTTGCCCATCTTGATGCATATTTTTCAATAAAAGCTATCCAATATACATCTTTGTTTTCATTGAATAAAAATGACAAAAATATCATTAATAAAAACATTCCACCAAAGGCCATAACAATATGATGTGATGCAATAATTATTTTTTCATATTCAATAGGATTATTAAAAGCTAAACTAATCGATTCAACAAGAGTTAATTCAGTTGATAAAAAAACAATTAAAATAGGAAAAATTAATCTAACTCCAAATACCGCAATAACCATACCCCAAGTTAGAAATCTTTTTCTCCATAATGGTGGCATATTTACTAAAATAAGTGCGTTAACAACAGCATTATCAAAAGATAAACTTAACTCTAAAATTGTAAGTGTTGTACCTTGAATAACACCTAATAATCCCATATAAAGTAATTCAATGATAACTGAAATAGTGAAAAATATGAAAAATGAATTGAAATAACTTACAGCAGATTTTTGAACAATTTGTTCGTTCATAATTTTGTTCCTTTGCTCGAATTAATTAGAATCCTATCAACTATAAACTAAATTTACAATTTGTGCAATGTAAAAATTATTTTCAAACACAATTAATATACAATCATTTTGGTACTATTTCACTAATGTTTTCTTATGAGGAACATAAAAATTATATATGAAAAAGGACGCAATCCATGAAAAAAATTTTATTAGGAACAACTGTAGCTTTACTATTATTAACAGGTTGTACAGAAGAAAAAAAAGCACCTGCTGAAACTCAAGCAACTCAAGAAGTAAAAAAAGTTGAAACTACAACAACACCAGTTCAAACTCAAACAACAGAAGAAGTGAAAAAAGAAGAAGTATTAACTCCTGCAACTGAAGAAAAAAAAGAAGAAACTAAATAATTTTACTATTCCGTGTTAATTTATAAATTATCACGGAACTTTTATAAAAAAACTCCATTTACAAAATAATATCTAAGTAGATAAAAAGAACATAAAAATACAAAAATTGAATTAAATAAAATCGAATATTTAAAACTATAATCTAAATTTTTATTTATAAACTTAGGTACTATAAAACTTGCAATTGCAAAAAAAGTTCCCAAAAATAGTGTTGACCAAATAAAATATCCTATAAAATTGTACTCTTTTTGAAGCATACAAAATGGACATTGATGGGTTGGAAGTTCATATATATAAGTTGAAAAGAAATAAGTAACTGCATAATAAGAGATATATAGGAAAAATATATTTACAATAAAATTTAATGTTTTTTGTTTTTGAATATTTGTGAAAATTGTTAATAAATAAAGTAAATAAAATAGTCCTACAAGCATTGGAATTGATAAATCAAAAGGAATTTTACTCCCAATCGAATTAGCTCCAAAAATCACAGAACAACACATTACGGGCTCTTTTGTTGAGATATTTGACAGATATAATATATCAAGAGTTGTTTCAATTAAAATCAAAGAAAATATAAAAATATAAAAAATAAATTTCTTTTTTGTATATGGATATGTTTTTTCTTTTAAATCTAAACTATTAATTATTAACCAAACTCCAATACAAAATAGAATAATAAGTTTTAAAGCCAGTAATATTTCTCCATAATTATTTGCTTTTACAACACCAGCTGCACACATAGCACCTGGAATTATATGAGACAAACTATCTAAACTATAAGCAAAATAGGGCATCAAAAATATTTTTACAACTAAAGTAAAAAATATTATAAGTATTACTAAATATGAGGTTTTCTCAAGTTTATATTGTGCTGATGTTGTTTTTTCATAATTCCATTTTTTGATTATAAAAATAGAGAAATAAAAAGCTATAAAAAGAAGAATAAATAAAATAGTTTGTGTAAATAAATAGATTATTATCTCATTTGATAAAAGTATTTCACTCACAAATTTTTCCATTTTTAATATTTATTACGTTATCTACAAAATCAAGATTATCAAATATTGGGTCGTGGGTTGCCACAATTATCGTTTTATTCAGATTTTTTAGAGTTCTTAAACTTTCAATAAAAATAAGAGAGTTATCATAATCTAAATTAGCAGTAGGTTCATCACAAAGGATAATCTCTGGATTATTAACAATTGCTCTAGCAATTGCACATCTTTGTTTCTCACCACCTGAAAGATTATAAACTAACTCATCTTTTTTGTGTTTTATATTTGCTAAAGAGAGAGCCTTTAAAACCATTTCATCAATTTTGGTTTGATTAAATCCTAAAGGAATTAAAGCAATAGAGACATTATCTTTTACACTTAATGTATCAAACAGATTATATGATTGGAAAATAAAACCAAGTTTCTTTGCTCTAAAATTTGAAGCATGCAAATCTGGAAGTTTTGCAATGTTTTCATTTTCAACTTGAATACTTCCACTTGTTGGTTTTGATAAAGTTCCTATAATTGATAAAAGCGTAGATTTTCCACTTCCACTTATCCCTTTTAAAATAACACAAGATGAGTTTTTTATTTCTAAGTTGATATTTTTTAAAGCGTGAAATTCTCTTTTTGTATTTTCATTAAATATTTTATTTAGATTTGTGATTTTTATCATTTCATACTCTCATTTGCATCAATTACAGAAATCTTCCAAACAGGAATTAAAACAGCACTTAAAAAAGGAATTATAAAAAATAAAAATAGTGTTACAAGAGTTGTAAAATCAACACTTGGATTTAAAACAAAATCATTTTGAATATTTGAAAATCCAATAAAAATGTTTTTTAATATTGGAGCATTTAAAATAAATACAAAAATATATGAAATTATAACTCCAATAATAAAAGCCATAAATCCCACAATAAAGTTCTCAATAATTTTTAGTTTTATAATATCTTTTATACTCCAACCAACAGCTTTTAAAATACCAATCTCTTTTTTATCACTTGAGCTAATCATTGAATATCTTTGATATAAAATCAAAATGAAAGTAAATATAACAACTATAAACAGAACTAAAAAAATTCCACCTTTATAGTTGAACATGTTTTCATACTCTTTTTTCAGATTCTCTTTTTGTAAGATTCTAATATTTGAGTGTTTTAAAATAAGTTGTTCTTTAATATTTTGTCTCTCTAAATTATTTGGAACATTTAAAATAATATCACTTGCTTCATCTTCTTTTATATTTAAAATCTTTTTTGCAAGGTTTATATCCATAATTATCAAATCATTTGCTACTAAATTTGACTCTTTTGGTAAATCTTTAAATATTTTCACATTTGTAGTTTCATTGTTAAAAAGTTTAAAATCATAAGAATCAAAATAGTGATATTTATCAAATATTTTTTTAATTCCATTTCCAATAATCATAGAATCATTTTGTAAAAAATCAGAGATATTTAGAGTTTTTAGAAGTTCTTTTAGATTTGTGTTTTCTTCAAATAAATCAATTCCAATAATTGTAAAATATACATTTTCTGACATAAAATAGTATAAACCATAAACTCTAGCTTGAGTATTTGTAACTCCATTTATTGAAGAGAAATCATCAATCCATGAAGTTTGAATATCTAAAATCTTCCCGCTATTTATTTTTTGAATTATAAAATCACTTTGATTTTCTAAAGTAAAAAAAACTTCTTTTTTTAAACTATTAGAAATAAATAAAACACTAGAAATCAAAAAAACAATTAAAATTGAGATAATAAAAATAGCAATATGTTTTGATTTGTGTTTTAGTAGTAAAAGAAACAAGAAATTAAAAAATACACTATTTTTCATAAACAAAATTCCTATAATTGATTTGTATATTCATAGGAAAAAGAGTATTCGAAAAATCTTTGTACTCATAAATTCTTGGCTCATAAATATTATTTGAATAACTTAAATTTGGAAGTTTTGTAATAGAACTTATTTTTGTGGAATAGTTAACTCTATTATTTAATTTTGCATGAAAAAAAACAAAAAAAATAAAGGTAAAAATAAGAAGAGTAATAAAGAAAATAAATCTTTTTGATAAAGTAGTAATAATAAACTCCTATGCGAACTCAAGTATTTTATCTTTTTTTAGTTAATTAACAGTTAAACAAAAAATACAAAAAACTAATTTAATTATATCATTAATGATTATTTTTATTAATAAAAAGCCCTTTAAATAGGCAATTAAGTCTTATTTAAGTAATAATATATGTAAAAAAGTATATAATTGCGCGAATATTTAAGGAGAAACTATGCCAAATAAACAGCAGATTGATGAGTTAAAAGTAATTTTACTTGAAAGAAAAGAGAATATTTTATCAAACATAAATAATAGCAGAGCAAATATTGATCAATTAAAAGAACAAGAAATTAATGATGAATTAGATTATGCTGAACTTGTAAGTGATTCTTTTACAGAAGGAATGATTGCAAATCATCAACTTGAAGAGCTAAAACAAATAGAAGACTCTCTTAAAAAAATAGAAGCAGGGACTTACGGAATTTGTGACATGTGTGGAGTTGTAATTCCATTAGGAAGATTAAAAGCAAAACCATTTGCAAAATTTTGTACAGAGTGTAGAACTGTTTATGAAAATGAGTTTGTAAAAAGAGCTAAACATTGATAAAAAGATTTTATCCTAAGAATGATAAAACTTTAAATTTTAAATTTGTTCAAAATGAAGAGGATTTTATAGTTGAAGAACAACCAATAAAATTTTCTGGCGCAGGTAGTTTTTTAGTTTTAAAAATCAAAAAAGACAACTGCGATACTTGGGAATTAATTGATAGATTAGCAAAATTTTTAAATGTCTTTTCAAATGAGATTGGTTATGCTGGACTTAAAGATAAACGAGCCACAACAACTCAGTATATTACTATTCCCAAAAAATACTCCAAAGAGATAAAACTTTTCAGAAATAAAAAGATTGAGATTCTTGATACTACTTTACATAATGAGAAACTAAATATTGGTGATTTAGAAGGAAATAGATTTAAAATTAATCTTCATAATGTAGAAGTAGCTGATATAAATCATATTCAAAAAATCATAAAACTAATTATCAAAGAAGGAATGCCAAACTATTTTGGTTATCAAAGATTTGGAAAAGAAGTTGTTGATAATCTTGCAAAAGCAAAAGATGTAGTTTATGGTGAAGAAATAGTAAAAGATAAGAAATTATCTAAAATGCTAATTGCTGCTTATCAAAGTAGCTTTTTTAATGCATGGTTAGTTGAAAGACTAAAATTATCAAATGATGAATTTAAACTTTTAGATGGTGATGTTTTTTTAGATTTGCAAAAAGATAAACTTTTTACTCCGAAAGTTATAACTGCAAATATAATAAATGATTTTAACAATTTTAAAATTACTCCAACAGGATTACTTCCTGGAAGAAAAGTATTCAAATCTGTTGGTGAGGCTTCTGTAATTGAACAGAAGTATGACGATCTATATATTCAAGAAAAAGGGTATAGAAGAGAAGCTATTGTCTTCCCAAGAGATATAAGTTGTAAATATGATGCAGCTAATAAGATATGTAATTTAGATTTCATTCTTCCTAAAGGTTCATATGCTACAGTTTTAGTTGAATATTTAGCTAATAAGAATTTCTCTTAGAATTATATTTAGGCATAAAAAAAGGGCTATTTGGAAAATCCAAATAGCCCTTTTTTAGTTTTATAATTTTATTATGGAAGAGTTATATATTTTGAACCATAATATATTTTATTTCCAATAGCAATCATTCTTTCTTCATTATCAAAACTAAATTTATAAATTTTATCATCTGTGAAATCTTGATTTAAATTTATTAAATAACCTTGTGATTCAACAGCATATAATGAATCTGAAAATGCTAATGCATGGATTTTTGCATATTTGTATTTTTTCTTAGCAACTTCAGCTAAACTTGGAGTTAGTTTGATAATTTGTCCATCAATAGTAGCTAAATAAACATCATTGTTTTTTACAATAATATCTCTTACTTCATAACTTTTCGCAATTATCTCTTTTGGAGAAATTGATACAACTTTATTTGGACTTGCAACAATTAGAGTTTGTGTACTTTCAACAACATTTAATGAAATGATATTGTTAAATTCACTGTCTGGATCAACAGAAATATTTTTTATTGATTCATTTGTACTAGCAGAAACAATTACAACTTTTCCATTTAAAGTAGGGAAAAGTATTAAACCACCCATAAAATATGGATTAGTGATTCTAGTATCATTTGCAAGTGAAATTGGTAAATACTCTTTAAATAAAGTTTTATTTGTTTTAATATCAATTAATTCAATTGTATTATTTGAATAAACAAGTGCAAGTTTATTATCTTTTAAAGATGCAGCAACAACAACATCTTTAACAACTCTCTCTTCATTGCCAATTAATATTTTATTAATATAATTTGTAGCAATTATTTTTCCATCGGCACTTACATTTAAAAATTCAAAATTTTCTGGTAATTCAAAAGATAAAATTCCCTTATCTGTTATGATTTGTTTATTTTCTAGTGTAGCACCAATTTTGTTCATCGATTCTATTGATGAAGACATAGACTCTTTATTTAATTCTATATTGCTACTTACATCTTCAGGTTCAAAGTATTTTTTTCCTGAACAAGCTGTAAATAAAAATATAGCAGATAACGAAATCAAAAGATATTTCATAGTTTTTCCTTATTTTGTAAGTAGATAGTGATTTAGTAATTTAGCTAATTCAAAGGCTTTTGAAGTTTGTGGAATCAATGCCAAAGCTGTTTTTGCTTCATTAAATTTCCCTTCATTTGTCAGAAAAAGCGCCTTGTTAAAAATTGCAAAATCTTTTAATAAAAAATCATTTTGCATAGATAAATTATCTAGTTCAGATATATTTTTATTTGCTAATGCTACTTGGTATTTTGATAGTTCTTTTAATAAAGGAACATTTATATCTGCAGATTTAGCATCTTTTTTTGCTTGTAAAAACAAAGCAACATCGTAAAGTTGAGGATTTTTCTCTTTTAAATTTGCAAGTGCTTGTGTATCATTACTATTTTCAAGAACTTTGTTAAATGCAATATTAGCTTCAATTTTGTTTGATTGTGCAAGACTATTTTTAATAAAAAAAGCAATAATTCCTATTAATAAAATTGCAACAAATGCAAAGATTAATGTTTTATATTTTTTAAAAAACCTTTCACCTTTTACGAAATTTTCTAAAAATTTCTCTTCGCTACTTAGCTCCGTTTTAACATAATCAACATTTTCTTTTATACTCATTTTTATAACCTTTTTGAAAAGTAGTTGATATGGTACAAAATTTTTGATAAAATCTTACTTTTATCTAACTTTTTGTATAATAATTCTCTATAAATTTATAAGGTTACTAAAAATATGAAGAGATTATTATTAGCTTCTACACTTACATTGGTTATATCGCAAAATCTTTTTGCAAAAGAGGAAGTGGCTCCTGAACAAACAAGATTTGAGTCTTTATCAAAACTTACAAAAGTTATTGGAACTGTTGAAAAATATTATGTTGATGACATTAAACTACAAGAGATTGTGGATAAAGCATTAAAAGGTTTGATGCAAGAATTAGATGCCCATTCATCGTATTTGGATAAGAAAGCATCAAAAGAGATGTCAATTCAAACACAAGGTGAGTTTGGTGGATTAGGAATTACTGTTGGAATGAGAGATGGTGCATTAACTGTAATCTCACCAATTGATGATACTCCAGCATTTAAAGCAGGAGTAAAAGCTTCAGATATTATTTTAAAAATTAATAATACATCAACAATTAGTATGACTTTAGATGAAGCTGTTAGTTTAATGAGAGGGAATCCTCAAACAGACATTACTTTAACTCTCGTAAGAAAAGGTGAACTAAAACCTTTAGAAATAAAAATGAAGAGAGATATAATTAAAATTCAATCGGTTTTTGCAAAAACAATTGAGAATACAGATTTAATGTATTTAAGAGTTTCAAGTTTTGATACAAAAGTTACGGAAGATTTAGAAAAAATTATATCGGCTAACAAAACTGCAAAAGGGTTTATTTTAGATTTAAGAAATAATCCAGGTGGTTTACTTTCTCAAGCTATTGGAGTAGTTGATTTGTTTGTTGATAGTGGAGTAATTGTTTCTCAAAAAGGAAGAAATCCTGATGATGAAGAGAAGTTTGAAGCAAGTTTATTAAAAACTAAAACTAAATTACCTTTAGTTGTTCTTGTAAACGAAGGTTCAGCATCTGCATCTGAAATTGTAAGTGGTTCTTTACAAGATCATAAAAGAGCAGTTATTATTGGTGAAAAAACTTTTGGTAAAGGTTCAGTTCAAGCAGTTTTACCAATTGAAAATGATAGAAGTGAAAATATTAAATTAACTATTGCAAAATATTATTTACCAAGTGGAAGAACAATCCAAGCAGTAGGAGTTACCCCAGATGTTGTGGTAACTGCTGGAAAAGTTACACAAGCGGAAGATAATGCATTTAAAATAAAAGAAGCTGACTTAAAAAAACATCTTGAAGGAGAACTTGAAAAAGTAAATGATGTAAAAAAAGAAGAAAAAGTTATTGCAGATGAAACTAAAAAAGTAATCACAGGTGAAGATGTACTAGGAGATAATCAATTAAATACTTCTATTGCAATTTTAAAAAGTTTAATAATTATGAATAAATAAAAGTAGGAGACTAAATGAAAATAAGTGAAATCGTAGCACTTGGACTTTGGCCTGAATCAAAGAAAACTACAACTCAAAAGGGTATTCCTGAACTTGAAGAGTTAGGATATAACCTGTTTTATATTGGTAAAAATGCAGATCTTTATACTTGTGCTGGTGATGAAGCAAAAGTATTACTTGTAAGAAGTGATAGATGTTCTGTATTTGATATTCCATTAAATCTTTTAATTGAGGGAAAAGGTGTTTCTCAAACAGCTATTTCTAACAATGGAGCAATGTTTGCAAAAGAATCTGGAATTAGAACAGCAATTTTATCAGAAACAGTTGATCAATCTTTAGCAATTGCGCCAAGATGTCAACTTATGGAATTATGTAAACCTTTAGAAGCACAAATTGATGGAGATATTGTTCAATTTGAATTAATCTTTAGAAATTATTTAACTGGTTCACTTTTTGATGCTTGTCAAAATGGTTTAGATCCATATAGCTTAAATTTACCTACAGGTTTAAAACAATGGCATAAATTTGAAACGCCAATTTTTACACCAACTACAAAAGGTATCAAAGATGAGCCTTTAACTTCTTTAAAAGTTAGAGAATTATTCCCTGATATTATTTCGAGTCTTGAAAAATTATTCAAAGATTTTACTAAGTTTGCAGAAGATAGAGGTATTATTGTTGTTGATACTAAATTTGAAATATTTGTTAATTCAAAAGGTGAATGGGTTTTAGGTGATGAAGTTTTAACACCTGAGAGTTCAAGATTTATTTCAAAAGAAGATTTTGATGCTGCAAATTATATCTCAATGGATAAACAAATTCTTAGAGATTTTGGAAAAGAAAATAACTGGAAAGAAAAATCTAAGGCTTTAAAATCTGGTGAGAAATTAGAAGTAAATGTTCCCCAATCTATCAAAGATAAAATTTTAGATGGATATACAACTATTCTTAATAGATTAAGTAAATAGTCTTAATGAAGAGCATTTAGCTCTTCATCTCTAAATTGCTATAAGGCAGTTTTAGATATAATCGCAAAAATATAAATTGAAGGTGATAAATGAAAGCAATTGTAAATGTAGGATTAAAACAAGGTGTTCTTGATGACCAAGGTAAAGCAACTCATCATGCACTAGATACATTAGGATTCAAAGATTTAGTTAAAAATGTAAGAATTGGTAAACAAATTATTATTGAATTAAACTCAACTGATGAAGCATCTGCTAAAGAAGAAGTTACAAAAATGTGTCAAAAACTTTTGGCTAATACAGTTATTGAAGATTACGATATAGAAATAGTAGGTTAATATGAAAATTTCAGTATTACAATTTCCTGGAACAAACTGTGAATATGATACAAAATATGCATTTGAACAATTAGGTTGTGATGTAGAAATCATTTGGCATAAAGAGAAAAATATTCCTACTGACACTGATTTACTTGTAATTCCTGGTGGATTTTCTTATGGGGACTATTTAAGAAGTGGAGCAATTGCAAGATTTGCAAATGTTATGGAATCAGTTCAATCATATGCAGCAAAGGGCGGAAAAGTTTTAGGAATTTGTAATGGATTCCAAATCTTACTTGAAGCTGGATTATTGCCAGGTGCTATGAAAAGAAATGATTCATTACATTTTATTTCAAAATATCATACTTTAAAAGTAATCAATACTGATAATGAATTTTTATCTTTGATGGAAAAAGATCAAGTTGTTAATATTCCAGTTGCACACCATGATGGAAACTATTATATTGATGCCGATGGATTAAAAGAATTAGAAGATAATAATCAAATACTTTTAAAATATTGTGATAAAGATGGAAATCTAGTAAATATGAATGGTTCTGTATTAAATATTGCGGGTATTTGTAACAAAGAAAAAAATGTTTTTGGTTTAATGCCTCATCCAGAAAGAGCTATTGAAGAACTATTAGGTTCTATTGATGGTGTAAATATGTTAAAGGGTTTTTTACAATAAGGAGTTAATTCCCTATTGTAAAAACTAAAATGAAAAAAATATTAAAACTTGCAATTTTATTAAATATATTTTTATGTATTAATCTTTTTGCAGCTAAAAATTTATATATTTCATATAATAAAATACCTACAAATGTCTACAAAAATCAAAAGTTTGAAGTTGTAGTTAAGGCTTTAATTACTACTAATAATTTTGATGAATTAGCAACTACTTTTTCAAATTCTTCAAACATTACAATTTTAAACCCTAAAAATCCTTGGAGAAAAGTCTCAAATGATACTTATGAAAATAGTTATTATTTTAAAGTAAAACAAGGAAACTTTAAATTCCCAGATATTAGTGTTGTTCTAATGAATAATGGAACAATGATTGATTCTACAGAATTATCTGCTCCAGCTATAAGATATTCAGATATTGGAAAAGGTGATGAAAGATTTTCAGGTGTAATTGCAGATGATTTCTTTTTAAAAGCTTATAAAACTAAACAATATAATAATAAAGAAGCTTTAACAATAATTGATGTTGATGCAATTAATTCTAATTTAGAAGATTTTAAATTAAAAGATATTGAAGATCAAGCAATTTCTAGTATAAAAGATTATAATGAAAAAGAGAATTTAGTTTACTATTTTGTTACTCCAATATATAAAAAGAAATTAGTTATTACATACTATAACACTAAAACAAAAAGTTTTAAAGATGTAATAATCCCATTATTATTGCAAAATGAACTTGTTAGTACTCAAACAGATTTAAATCCAAATGATTCGAGTTTTGAAAAGTATAAAAAAGTTGCTGCAGTTTTTGTTTTTTTAATATTTTTATTATTATTTATTTGGAAAAGAAAAAGAGTACTTCTTATATTATCTGTGATATTTCTTATTATTTCAATAGTTTATCTTTTACCTAATCCTAAAGGAATAGTAAAAAAAGATTCGTTTGTATATATATTACCAACTAAAAATTCAACTGTATTTTTTAAAATAGAAAATGAACAGAAAATTGAAGTACTAGAGAAAAAGAATGGCTTTCTGAAGGTTCTAGGTAGTGATAGTGATTTTATTGGTTGGATAAAGGAAGAAAGTTTTGGCGAGAATTAGAGGAATAATACTTTTAATACAATTTTCAATTACAGTTGCAATTACTGTGGTTCTTATGTATATATTTAGAAAACATACACATCAAGTAATAAAAGTGTGGATGACATTTCAAATGTTTGTTTTGGGAATAAAATTAGAAACACAAGGTTCACTTGATGAATCATGTGACATGATTTTAATGAATCATCAATCATTACTTGATATTATAGTTATGGAATATATACATTCAAGAGATTTAGCTTGGGTAGCAAAAAAAGAGATTACTGATTTATTCTTTTTTGGTCATATAATAAAAGCTCCAAGAATGATTAGCATAGATAGAGAAAATAAAGCTGGAATTATCAATCTTTTAAAAGAAGCAAAAGATAGATTAGATAAAGGAAGACCAATTGCAATGTTTCCAGAAGGAACAAGAAGTAATGGCAAATTAATGTTAAGTTTCAAACCAGGTGCTAAAATGGTTGCAAATAAATATAATTTAAGAGTTCAACCAATAGTATTATTTAATACAAGAAATATTGTTGATTCAAAAAAATTATTGGCAACACCAGGAATTGTAAAAGTAATTTATTTAGAACCAATTCAAGCTGATAAAAATACAGATTGGTTTGAAAAAGTTGAAGAACAAATGAATGAAGCTTTTAATAAAGAGTCAAAAAATTATGTCTCTTAATTGGTCTATGGTTTTAGCAATTGGACTTGGAGGATTTCTCGGAGCAATTGCAAGGGCATATGCTGTTCACTTTACTAATAAATTTTTTCCATTAGAATTTCCCCTTGGTATATTATTAGTTAATTTAATAGGCTCATTTATTATTGGTATTTTATTTGCTTATTTCTCTCATTATACTGTTTCTATAAATCTAAAAGCATTTTTGACAACAGGCTTTTTAGGTGCATTAACAACTTACTCAACTTTTGCTATCGAATCTTATCTCTTATTTGGAACATCAATTTATTTAGCCTTTACAAATATTGCATTAAATCTTATTGGCACAATAGTTGTAGCTGGTAGTGGATTCAAATTAATGCATTTCTTTTTAAAGTAATCTCCACAAATTTTTTTAAGCATTATGTAGTTATAATAATGCAAAATCAATAAAAGGATATATCATGAGTATGCCAGGTGGTACAGAATGGTTATTAATAGCATTAGTTGTATTATTGTTATTCGGGGGTAAAAAAATACCAGAATTAGCAAAAGGTTTAGGTTCAGGTATTAAAAACTTCAAAAAAGCTATAAAAGATGATGAAGATGAAATAGTACAAAATAGTAAAGCAGATGAAATTGAGAAAAAATCAGAATCATCATCTGAAAAAAATGAAACAAAACAAGTATAAGAGAAACTATTGCAAAATTTAGTAAAAGAATTTATTGAAAAAAAATTAAATACAAATGTTGTATTAGAAAAGCCAAAAGATATCTCTTTTGGTCATTATGCAACTCCAGTTGCTTTTTCCCTAGCAAAAGAACTTAAAAAATCACCAATGGCTATAGCAGATGAATTAGCATTAAGTTTAGCTGATTCAGATATGTTTGAAAAAGTTGAAGCGGTTAAAGGTTTTATAAACTTTAAATTATCATCTTCTTTTTTACAATCATTAGTAGATAATGCATTAAACAATAAAGAAGAGTTTGCAAAACAAACATCAAAAAATGAAAAAGTTTTATTAGAATTTGTTTCTGCAAATCCAACTGGTCCTTTACATATTGGTCATGCTAGGGGTGCAATTGCTGGTGATTCATTAGCTAGAGTTGGAAAATATTTAGGTTATGATATTACTACAGAATATTATATAAATGATGCTGGTGCTCAAATGGATTTATTGGGATTGTCAGTTTCACTTGCTGCAAGAGATTTCATTTTTAAAGAAGAAGTGTCATATCCAGAAACATATTATAGAGGTGAATATTTAATAGATATTGCTAATATTGTTATAGAGAAATTTGGTAAAGATATAATCTATGATGATAGCAGATTTAAAGAAATAGCTTTTTTCTCAAAAGATTTAGTTATGGATATAATAGTAAAAGATTTAAAAGATTTAGGGATAGAATTTGATAATTTTGTTTCTGAAAAATCATTGTATCCTTCATGGGAATCTACAAAAGAAATCCTAGATAGAAATAGTGCACTTTTTGAAAAAGATGAAAAAATATTCTTAAAATCAACTCAGTATGGTGATGACTCTGATAGAGTTGTTGTTCGAGATAATGGGATACCTACATATTTAGCTGGAGATATTATTTATCACAAAAATAAATATGATAGACCATTTGATAAATATATAAACATTTGGGGTGCAGATCACCATGGTTATATTTCAAGAGTAAAAGCTGCAATTGAGTTTTTAGGGAATGATTCTTCTAAATTAGAAGTGATTTTATCTCAAATGGTTCAGTTATTAAAAGGTGGAGAACCTTATAAAATGTCAAAAAGAGCTGGTAATGTTATTTTGATGTCAGACATAACTGAAGAAATAGGTGCGGATGCATTAAGATTTATTTTCTTAACAAGAAAAAGTGATACTCATTTAGAATTTGATATTGATATGTTAAAAAATCAAGATTCATCAAATCCAATTTTTTATATAAATTATGCCCATGCGAGAATAAATCAAGTATTTAAAAAAGCAGAAATCAATTTTGAAGATATAAATGATGTTGATTTTTCAGATTTAAATCAAGATGGATTAAATTTAGTATATGAATCACTTTTATTGGAATCAATATTAACAGAAGCATTTACTAAAAGAGATATGCAAAAAATTACTGAATATTTATATTCATTGGCTTCAAGCGTACATAAATTTTATAATGAACATAAAGTTATTGGTAGTGATGAGCAGAACGTATATTTAAAAGTGTTGGCAATGGCAGCATTAAGTATTAATGTTGGGTTGGGACTTCTTGGAATTAAAGCTAAGGAACAGATGTAATGAAATGGATTATAACAATATTAATTGTAATTGTGGGATATGCTATCTATACAAATAATATGGGTGGTGCTAGAGATGCTGCTGGAAATTATAATAAAATTTTAAGACCTGGACAATAGAATTTTTAAATTCTATTGTTTAGTTGCTATTTCAGATAAAAACTCTTCTAAAGAGTATTTATTTCTATATTTCTCACTCATTAAGTGAATAAACATATCACCTAAATCAATAATTGTCCATTCGTCATCTTCATCAACTCTTAAAAATTCTTCACCAGTTGGTTTTAAATCTGTTCTTAAGTAGTTTAATAATGCAAATCCATGTTTTGGATTTAATGTTGTAGCAATTACAACATAATCAACTATATAGTCTTTTGATGTTAAATCAATTATCTCTATATTTTCTGCTTTTTTGTCATCTAATATTTTTCTTATGTTTTCTAATCTAGTATTCAAAAACTTTTACCTTTTTCTTGAAGATTTAATATATCATCTTTAATTTCTTTTGGAATGTAATCTAAATCAATTTTATCTCTTAATGAGCTAGAACTAATATTTATATTTACATCCAAATTTTTAAACTCTTTTGCTTCTTTACTTTCAAAACCTTTTCTTGAGGCAACTACAAATTCAACAAGTCCTTTTAGTTTATCAATTTCATGCCATTTATCCAAAGTTTTTAAATTATCCTCACCAATTATTAGATAAATTTTTGAGGGATTATATAAATTCTTTAAATAATTCACAGTATCAATTGAATAGCTAGTTTTTTGCTGATTTATTTCATAATCACAAATTCGAACTCTTTCAAAGTCTTTAAAAACTTTTTCTAGTAGTTTAAATCTAGTTTCTGGATCTAAGTAAAAGCTACTCTTGAAAGGATTTAAGTATGTTGGAACAACAATTACCATATCAATATGAAGTTTCTTTAAAGCCTCTTTTACAACTATAACATGAGCTGTATGTATTGGGTCAAAACTTCCACCAAATATTGCAATTCGCACCTAATTAAAACCTTTGTAATATACTTAAATATTATTATAGCAATTTTTCGATAAAATATCTACAATTAGATTTATTTAAAGGGAACAAATGGCTATTAAAGTTGCAATAAATGGTTTTGGAAGAATAGGTAGATGTGTTGCAAGAATTATCGCAACAAGAGAAGATGTTGAATTAGTTGCAATAAATGATACAGCAGCACCAGAAATGTTGGAGTATATAACAAAGTATGATACTGTTCACGGAACTTTTGATGGTGATGTTAAAGTTGAAAATGGTTATTTAAGAATGGGAAAAATAAATGCAAAACTTTATTCAACTAGGGATGCAAAAGAGTTATCATTCACTAAAGATTGTGGAGCTGAAGTTGTTTTAGAGTGTACAGGTGCTTATTTAACAATAGAAAAGTGTCAAGTTCATATAGATAATGGAGCAAAAAAAGTTGTAATGTCTGCACCTGCTAAAGATAATACACCAACTTTTGTAATGGGTGTTAATGAATCAACTTATGCTGGACAAACAATAGTTTCAAATGCATCATGTACAACAAACTGTTTAGGACCAATAGCAAAAATTATTGATGATGCTTTTGGAATTGAAAAAGGTTTAATGACAACAATTCACTCTTATACAAATGATCAAAATATTTTAGATGTAAAACATAAATCAGATAAAAGAAGAGCAAGAGCTGGTGCTGCTAATATGATTCCTACATCAACTGGAGCTGCAAAAGCTATGAAATTAATTATGCCTCAACTTGATGGTAAATTACATGGTCAAAGTGTTAGAGTTCCAACTCCAAATGTTTCTATGGTTGATGTAAATTTTATAATTAAAAAAGATACAACTAAAGAAGAAATAAATGCTTTATTTGAAGCAAAATCAAAAGAGTTAGCTGGAATTGTTGCAGTTGATAATGATATGTTAGTTTCAAGTGATTTAATTGGAAATACAAATTCAACAATAGTAGCATCAGATTTAACACAAGTTATTGGTGGAAATATGATAAAAGTTATGAGTTGGTATGATAACGAATGGGGTTATTCATCAAGATTAATTGATATGGCCGTTTTTGTAGCTAATAAATAAGGTTTGAGATGAAATTACAAGAAATTAAAAATATTGATATATCTGGTAAAAAAATTTTTATTAGATGTGACTTTAATGTTCCAATGGATGAATATAATAATATTACAGATGATAGAAGAATTAGAAGTGCATTAAGTACTATTAGATATTGTATCGATAATGATTGTTCTGTTATTTTAGCTTCACATTTTGGAAGACCAAAAGGTGGATTTGAAGAAGAGTTTTCTTTAGCACCAATTGCAAAAAGATTACATACTCTTTTAAAACAAGAGATACAAATGGCTCCTAGTATTATTTGTGATGAAACTATGAAAATGGCAAAAGAACTTAAATCAGGTGAAATTTTATTATTAGAAAATATGAGATTTGAAGTAGGTGAAACAAAAAATGATGAAGCATTAAGTGCAAAACTAGCGTCAATGGCAGAAGTGTATATTAATGATGCTTTTGGTGTTTCTCACAGAGCTCATTCATCAGTTGAAGGAATTGCAAAATATTTTGATATGGAGCATAAAGCAGCTGGTTTTTTAATGGCAAAAGAGATTAAATTTTTCCATCATATTGTTCACAATCCAAAAAGACCATTTATATCAATTGTTGGTGGATCAAAAGTTTCAGGAAAACTTGAAGCTTTACATAATTTAGTTCCAAAAGTTGACAAAATTATTATTGGTGGAGGAATGGCATTTACATTTCTTAAAGCATTAGGACATGAAATTGGAAAATCTTTAGTTGAAGAAGATTTAATTCCTGAAGCCATTAAAATTATGGATGAAGCAAAACAATTAGGTGTTAAACTATATTTACCAGTTGATGTTGTTGCAGCTGAAACGTTTAGCGCAGAGGCAATTGCAAAAATTGTAACAATTCAAGAGATTCCAAAAGATTGGATGGGACTTGATATTGGACCTGCATCTGCAATGTTATTTTCTGAAGCTTTAGAAGATGCAAATACTATTTTATGGAATGGACCAATGGGTGTTTATGAAATGGATAAATTTGCAAAAGGAAGTACGAAAATTTCTCATGCAGTTGCTAATTCATTTGCTACTACTGTTGTTGGTGGTGGAGATACAGCTGACCTTGTAAGAATCACAGGTGATGAAGATGAAATGACATTTATAAGTACTGGTGGTGGAGCTTCTCTTGAATTAATAGAAGGAAAAATTCTTCCAGGTGTTAAAGCACTTGTACTTGAGGAAGACAATTAATGGCAATTATCGCTAGTAATTTCAAAACAAATCATACGAGAAAATCAACAGCCTCATTTATAAATGAAGTAAATGATTATATAAAATCAAATGAAATTAAAAATGAAGTTTATGTTTTCCCAACATCAACTTCATTGGATTTATTTGATACAGTTTCAACTTTTTCAATTGGAGCTCAAAATGCTTATGCAACAGTAGCTGGCTCATTTACAGGTGAAATTGGAACAACACAACTTGATGAATTTGAAATTAAAACTATATTAATTGGACATAGTGAAAGAAGACATATTTTAGGTGAAACTCAAAATAAGATTGCTAAAAAATATGAGTTCTACAAAGAGTTAGGATATAAAATTATCTATTGTATTGGTGAGCCTTTAGAAGTTAAAAATCAAGGTTTAGCTAAAACATTAGAATATATATACGAGCAGTTTGAGGGAATTGATACAAAATATGAAAATCTAATTCTTGCTTATGAACCTGTTTGGGCTATTGGAACAGGTGTAACTGCAACAAATGAAGATATTGAAAATATTCATAATGCAATAAAAGAAAAGATTTCAAAACCACTTTTATATGGTGGAAGTGTAAAAGTAGAAAATGTTAGAGAAATTTGCCAAATACCAAATGTAGATGGTGCATTAATTGGAACAGCTTCTTGGAAAAAAGAAGACTTTATACAAATATTAGAAAATACAAAGGATTTATAAGATGTTTATGAAAGGTAAAAAAGGTGTAATTTTAGGAGTTGCAAATAATAAGTCAATAGCTTATGGAATTGCAAAAGCTTGTGCCGAACAAGGCGCTCAAATTGCATTTACTTATTTAAATGATTCTTTGAAAAAAAGAGTTGAACCAATTGCTGCTGAGTTTGGTAGCGAAGCTTTCGTATATCCATGTGATGTATCAAATCCAGAAGAGATTAAAGCTTTAAAAGATTTAATTGAAAAAGATTTAGGTCAAATTGATTTTATTGTTCATTCAATTGCATTTGCTCCAAAAGAGGGATTATCTGGAAGATTTTATGATATTTCTAAATCAGCTTTTGATATTGCTATGGATGTTTCAGTTTATTCATTAATTGAAGTTGTTAGAGAATTAAAACCTTTATTATCTGATAATTCATCAATTTTAACATTAACATATTATGGTGGAGCAAAATATATTCCAAACTATAATTTAATGGGTGTTGCAAAAGCAGCTCTTGAAATGACAACTAAATATTTGGCAGAAGATTTAGGACGTGATGGAATTAGAGTAAATGCAATTAGTGCAGGTCCAATTAAAACTTTAGCAGCTGCAGGAATTAGTGATTTTAAATTTATGTTAAAATGGAATGAAGCTCACTCACCACTAAAGAAAAACGTATCTATTGAAGAAGTTGGAAATTCTGGAATGTATTTACTTTCAGATTTATCAAGTGCTGTAACTGGTGAAATTCATTATGTGGATTGTGGATACAATATTATGGGTATGCCAGCGGTGAAATTTGACGAAGAGGGTAAACCAACAATTGCTTGGAACGGAGAAAAATAGTCAATAAGCGTAAGCTTTTGGCGAATTTCTGCGTTGGAGAGTAAATTTTAAATACTCACTTACTTTATGTAAGCTCCTATTTAAAATTTACTCTCCGCCTTGAACTTCACTCAAAATCTCCACTTTCTGACTACTATCAGAATAAAGAGAATAAAGAGAATAAAGATTTTACTTTTAAATTTAATGAAATTTTAAATTAAGATTTTAAATATTAGGATAATTATTATAATGAGTATAAATTTTAAAGAGTTAGCAAATAAATATCAAACGCCTTATTATGTGTATGATTTTGACCATATTACAAAACAATATGAAGAGTTAAAAGGTGCATTTAGAGCAAGAAAATCTCTTATTGCTTATGCTGTAAAAGCAAATTCAAATCTAAGTGTTATTAAACATTTAGCAGATTTAGGTGCAGGTGCAGATTGTGTTAGTATTGGTGAAGTAAAACGTGCTTTAAAAGTTGGTATTGCTCCATATAAAATCATTTTTTCAGGTGTTGGAAAAATTGATGATGAAATTAGACAAGCACTAGAGCTTGATATTTTAATGATTAATGTTGAAAGTGATGCTGAGTTAAATAGAGTTGAACTAATTGCAAAAGAATTAGGAAAAGTTGCTAGAATTTCTGTAAGAGTTAATCCAAATATTGACCCTCAAACTCATCCATATATTTCAACTGGACTTCATGAAAACAAATTTGGTGTAGATATTGATACTGCAAAAAGAATGTATATCCAATGTAAAAATTCTGAAAATTTAGATCCAGTTGGAATGCATTGTCATATTGGTTCTCAATTAACTCAATTACAACCAATTAAAGAGTCTGTGAAAATTATTGCAGATTTAGTAAGAAATTTAAAAGCAGTTAAAATAGAACTATCATTTATGGATATTGGTGGTGGTTTAGGAATTGTTTATAATGATGAAACATTAATTGATACAACTGAGTATGCGCAAAGTATACTTGAAACTATGTATGGTTTAGATATTACAGTAATTTGTGAACCAGGTAGATTTATGGTTGGAAATGCTGGAACATTTGTAACAAAAGTTTTATATGAAAAAGTAAATGGAAATAAAAGATTTGTTATAGTTGATGGAGCTATGAATGATTTAATTAGACCATCTTTATATAATGCTTACCATAGAGTTGAAGTTTTAAATGACAATCAAGAGTTTTCAGATTGTAATTTAGTAGGACCAGTATGTGAAAGTGGAGACTTTTTTGCTAAAAATGTACAATTACCTAAAACAGAACATAATGATTTAGTTGCTATTTATAGTGCTGGAGCTTATGGATTTACAATGGCTAGTAACTATAATACAAGAGGAAAAGTTGCTGAAATTGCTGTTGAAAATGGAATTGATAGATTAATTAGAAAAAGAGAAACTTTTGAAGATATAATTGCTTTAGAAGAAGAGTTTATAAAATAATTAGAAAAGGTCTTTTTATGGGTGAAGAGGGATTAATAGAACTTAGAAACAAACTTGATAATATTGATAATACTCTATTAGAATTAATAAATCAAAGAATGAAAATAGTTCATGAAGTTGGAGCTGTAAAAGCAAAAAGTGGCGGAGCAATTTATAGACCTGAGCGAGAAAAATCAATTATTGATAGACTTGAAAAAATCAATAATGAAAATGATGGACTTTTAAATAGAAGTGCTATTGAAGCTCTATTTTTAGAAATTTTTGCCATTTCAAGAAATATTGAGTTACCAGAAAATATTGCATATCTTGGACCAGAGGGAAGTTTTACTCACCAAGCAGCTGAAGGGCGATTTGGTGCAATGAGCTCATATATTTCTATTGGTTCAATTAATGGAATATTCAGAGAAGTTGACACTAAAAAAGTAAAATTTGGTGTTGTTCCAATTGAAAATTCATCAAATGGAATTGTAACTGATACGATAAATTGTTTAAGTAATTATAATTTAAAAATTATTGCAGAAGTGGTTTTAAATATTCATCATACACTAGCAACAAAATGCGATAAAGTAAGTGATATAAAAAAGATTTATTCAAAAGATATTGCTTTTGAACAGTGTAGAAAATTTTTAACAAATTTTGGCTTAGATGAAGTGGAATTAATTCCAATAGAATCAACAACAAAAGCTGCAAAAATTGCAGCAAATGAGCCAGGAAGTGCTGCAATTTGTCCCCATGTTGGAGCAAAATTACATAATCTTCCAATCTTATTTGAAAACATTGAAGATAAAGATAACAACAAAACTAGATTTTTTATAATAAGTGATTTTGAAAATGCTCAAAGTGGAAATGATAAAACTTCTATTTTAGTAAAATTCCCTGATAGACAAGGAGTTTTAGTTGAATTTTTAACAGATTTTAATGAAGCTGGTATTAATCTAACTAAAATAAAATCACATATTGTTGAGGGAAATTCAATTTTCTTTATTGATTTTGATGGTCATAAAGACGACGAAAATGTTAAAAAAGTCCTACTAAAACACCAAAGTAGTGTTAAAGTTCTTGGTTCTTACGTAAAAGAGATAAACGATATTTAATAAAAATAATAGGAAATGTAAATGCAATTTAATCAAGTATTAGAAAATGTTACAACTTATGAAGCTGGAAAACCAATAGAATTAGTTGTTAGAGAGTTTGGAGTAAATCCAAAAGATGTTATAAAATTAGCTTCAAATGAAAATCCTTATGGAACTAGTCCAAAAGTTGTAGAAAGAATTCAAGAATTAGCTAAAAATATGTTCATTTATCCAGATGATTCAATGTTTGAATTAAAAGAAGCATTAGCTAATAAATTTGATTTAACAAGTAAACATGTAATTATTGGTTCTGGAAGTGACCAAATTTTAGAGTATTGTGTTCATGCAAAATGTGAAAAAGATTCAAAAATTTTAATGGCAAAAACAACATTTGCTATGTATGAAATTTATGGAAAACAAACAGGTGCAACAATTATTAAAACTGAAGATGATCAACATAATCTTGAGCAATTTTCACGACTTTATAAAGAACATGGAGCAGATGTAATTTTCTTATGTTTACCAAATAATCCATTAGGTGAATGTTTAGATAAAGATGATGTTTACGCTTTTTTAGAAACAGTTGATAAAGAGACATTAGTTGTAGTAGATGGAGCTTATCAAGAATACGCAGCATTTAAAGATGAGAAAAAAAGAATAAATGCAAAAGATTTAATTGCAAATTTCCCAAATGCAATCTACTTAGGAACTTTTTCAAAAGCTTATGCCCTTGGTGGAATGAGAGTTGGATATGGTATAGCTCAACCTGAAATTATAAATACTTTATATAAATTAAGAGCACCATTTAATATTACAACTTTAACATTAGCTGCTGCAATTGAAGCACTAAAAGATGAAGAGTTTGTAACTGCTTGTATTGCTAAAAACTTTGAAGAGATGACAAGATATGAAGATTATGCTAATTCAAGAGGTTTTGAATATATTCCATCATATACAAATTTTATAACAATAAAATTTGGTGATAAATTTGTATCAAAAACAGTTGCACAAAAACTTCTTGAAAGGGGAGTAATTGTAAGAGATTTAACTGGATATGGACAAAATGCAATTAGAATTACAATAGGAAGAAACGAGCAAAATACAAAAGTATTTGAACAATTAGACGAAGTATTAGAAAAATTAAAATAAAGTATCAAAAAAAATGGAAATAAAAGACAAATCAGTAAAAGAGTTAGAAACACTATCACAAGAGATAAGAGATAGAATTATTGATGTGGTATCAAGAAAGGGTGGACATTTCTCGTCTACTCTTGGAGCTGTTGAGTTAACTCTTGGAATGCATTATGTATTTGATGCATATAGTGATCCTTTTATTTTCGATGTTTCCCACCAATGTTATCCCCATAAGCTCTTAACTGGACGATGGGAAGAGTTTGAAACTGTAAGACAATTTGGAGGACTTAGTGGTTTTACAAAACCAAATGAGAGTCCTGCTGATTATTTTGTAGCTGGACATAGTTCAACTTCAATCTCTTTAGCTGTGGGAGCCGCTAAGGCTATCGCTTTAAAAAAAGAGAGCAGAGTTCCAATTGTTATGATTGGAGATGGCTCAATGACTGCTGGAATGGTTTATGAAGCTTTAAATGAACTTGGTGATATAAAACTTCCTGTTGTAATTATTTTAAATGACAATGAAATGTCAATTGCAAAACCAATTGGAGCAATTTCAAAATATTTATCAAAACTTCTTGCTGGAAAATATTATCAAGGATTCAAAGGAAAAGTTGATAAATTTATTAAAAAGAATATGCCAGAAGGTACAACTTATATTGCAAAAAGAATGGAAGAAGCTTTAAAATTAATAACTCCTGGGATTTTGTTTGAAGAGATGGGAATTGATTATATAGGTCCAATTGATGGACATGATATAGCTGAAGTTATAGATACTTTACAAATAGCAAAAGCAATGGGAAAACCAGTAATCGTTCATGCTAGAACTGTAAAAGGAAAAGGTTATCCAATAGCTGAAGGTCAACATGAATGTTGGCATGGTGTTGGGCCTTTTAATATTCAAGATGGTGTATTTATTAAAAAAGAAGCACCAAAAGCTGCTACTGCTGTATTTGCTGATGCCTTACTTGAATTGGCACAAAATCATGAAAATGTAGTGGGAGTAACTGCTGCAATGCCAAGTGGTACAGGAATTAATAAACTTATGAAAGAGTTTCCTGATAGATTTTGGGATGTGGCAATTGCAGAACAACATGCAATTACTTCAATGGCAGCAATGGCAAAAGAGGGCTTTAAACCATTTGTTACTATTTATTCAACTTTTCTTCAAAGAGGATTTGACCAAATTATTCATGATGTATGTATATTAAATCTTCCAGTTGTTTTTGCAATGGATAGAGCGGGAATTGTTGGAAATGATGGGGAAACTCATCAAGGAGCTTTTGATATTTCATATTTAAGATTTATACCAAATATGATTCTATTTGCTCCAAGAGATAATAAAACTTTAGAATCAGGTTTAGAATTTGCTTATTATTTAACAAGTCCTTGTGCAATTAGATACCCAAGAGGTGCATTTCAAGAGTTAATTTATCCATCAACACCATTTACCTTAGGAAAAGCAGAGCTTCTAAAAGAGGGTAGTTCCAAAAAACTATTTATTGGCTATGGTGCAGGAGTTGGTAGAGCTGTAGAAACTGAATCTTTGCATGAAGAAGATATAGCAATTCTAGATTTAAGATTTGTAAAACCAATAGATAAAGATATTTTAGTTGAATTAGCTTCTAAATATGATAGTTGGTATATATTCTCTGATTCACAAAAACAAGGTGGAGTTGCTAGTGCAATTTTAGAAGTTTTAAATGAGAAAAAAATCCATAATGTAGAAGTAACATCATTTGAATATGAAGATAGTTTTATTGAACATGGGGATACAAATCTAGTTGAAGAATCTTTAGGACTTTTACCACAACAATTAGTACTAAAAGTTAACTAATATCATAATAATTTTTTAATATAAAAGAGTCTATTTTAACTTGTATCTTTTATTTAAGGAGAAAGATTCTAGGTATAAAATTACAAACTCTTTTATTCTCTCAGTATACAGCATTGCTGTAAACTTTTTTAAGATATATCTTTACAAATTCTTTACAAAATAAGATGAAATTCCTTTAATGTCAAGATAATGTAAAGAAATTAATAATTAACATTTACATTATATAATTAATAGCATTTGACTAAAATGTAACACATATTATATAAAGGATTTATCTTGAAATTAGTAACTTCTCTAACAGTCTGTATCTTAAGTGCGAGTTCAATTTTTGCAAGTTCTGCATTAATGGAAAAAGCAAAAAGTAATGGTTTAACAGCAATACCTTCAACAAAAGTTGAATTAATGAAATTGATTGATGATAAAAAAGATCCAATAACGAAAGAAAAAGAAGAGCTAGGTAAAAAGCTTTATTTTGATCCAAGACTTTCTAAAAGTGGAATAATCTCATGTAATACATGTCATAATTTAGGACTTGGTGGAGCAGATGGTATTTCTGCCGCTATTGGTCATGGTTGGACAGAAAATCCTCATCATTTAAACTCTCCAACAGTATATAATTCAGTATTTTTTAAAGCTCAGTTTTGGGATGGAAGAAGTCCTCATTTAGCTGATCAAGCACAAGGTCCAGTTCAAGCAGGTCCTGAAATGGCTGCTCCTGCATCACTTGTTGAGCAAAGAATTAATTCTATTCCTGAATATGTAAGTGAATTTAAAACTGCTTATGGGAAAGATGTAAAAATTGATTTTGCAAAAATTACTTCAACAATTGCTACATTTGAAAAAACATTAGTTACTCCATCAAAATTTGATGATTATTTAAATGGGAATGAAAAAGCATTAAATGATGAAGAGAAAAAAGGTTTAACATTATTTATAGATAAAGGATGTACAACTTGCCATACTGGAATTGCTCTAGGTGGAACAATGCAACCATTTGAAGTAGCTTCTAAATATAGATTTGCAAGTGTAGGAGACTTTAAAGGTGATAAAAATGGAAAAGTTAAAACACCAACTTTAAGAAATATTACTGAAACTGCACCATATTTCCACAATGGACAAATTTGGGCATTAAATGATGCTGTAAAAGAGATGGGTTCAGTTCAATTAGGAATTCAAATTTCTGATTCAGATGCTAATCAAATCGTTACTTTCTTAAAAACATTAAAAGGTGTAAAACCAACTATATCTTATCCACAACTGCCAGAATCTTCAATAGATACTGCTCAACCTGATAACAAATAATAAATCTTTAGAGGTTATCCTCTAAAGATTTAGATTTAGTTTCCTAATATCTCTTTTACTCTTTTTTCATGTTCAGTTCTTGAATCTGTTTCTGTTGGAGTTGTTACTGCTTTTTCTTGAATTATTACTTTAGGTTTTTCTTCAATTTGTTGTTCTTGTTGATTTACTTCAAGGCCTTTAGTAAAACTAGATTTATTGTTTAACTTTTCAATTTGATTATTGTTTTTTGGATCAACGATTTCGGGAGTTATGAAAAATACTAGTTCACTTTTACCTTCTCTAAATGCTTTACTTGTAAATAATGCACCTAAAATAGGAATATCACCAAGAAGAGGTATTTTATCAACATCTTGAGAAGTACTACTACTAATTAATCCACCTAAAACAATTGTAGATTGGTTTCCAACAATAACATTTGTTTTAATAGATTTCTCAGTAAAACTAGGGATTCCATCAACTGTATTTGCCCAGTCAATTTGTGTTGATTTTGTATTAATATCAAGACTAACATAATCATTGTTAACAATATTTTTAGCTCTTATATCAAGTTGTAAACCATAATTTATATTTCTTACTTCAGTTGTTGGAACACCTTGACTAGTAGTAGTTGATATTTTTAAATAAATTGTTCCACCTGCATGAAATGTTGCATCTTGGTCTTCTAGTGTAAGTAATGTTGTTTCATCTAAAATGGATGCTACACCCTTACTAGATAAATAATTTAATGTTAATGCTGTATTAAAATATCTTCCTAAGTAGTTAGCTGCACCTGTTAATCCACCTGTTAATGTCACAGCACTTGCCATTTTTTGATCAATTGCATCACTAACCAGTATATTTCTTTGTGCATTGGAAAGATTCTCGTTATTTATACCCCTATTGAAATATAAACCATCTGTATTAATATTCTCAGTATAGTTTTTTGATGAAACTATCCAATTATTTTTTAAATCTAAACCTTTGTTATTATTGATTTCAACTGCATAAAGCTTAATTCTAATCATTTTATCTGGATTTTCAAGGTTTAATAAATCAACTAAATCTTTAGTTAAATCAATACCTGCTTTTTCAAATAAGTCTAAGATTTTAGCTTTCTCTTTTTGATTTTGAACACTACCTTTTAAAATAACTTTTCCATTTGTTTGAGTTATTTCAATATTTGGACTAATTTGTTCTGCAACAGCAATGATATTTAATAAATTTTCAACTATGTTAATATTTATGTGCATTGTAGTGTTATCAACAAAAGTTACTAAAATATTTCCAGTTCCTACTTCTTTTGCAAATATTTTTATTGCATGAAGAGGTTTTGTATTGTCATCAATAAAATCAATTTCTATATTTGCTTCATTACTAACTTTTATATTTTTAATCATTTTATCAAATTCAGTGATTTTAAAAGAGCCTTTATTTATGGAAAAATTATTCTCATTTAAATCTTTTTGAACTAATTCCATAGAAAAACAAAAGCTGATAATTGATAATAAACTAACCAATATTTTAAATAAATTCATATAAATCTCCTAATTAAATAAGAGTGTGATAGAACACTCTCTTTGAAATTCACTACTTTCATTAAAAACCACAGTTTTTGAGTGAATATTATTTGCTACTACAGGAAGAAAGCTATTTTTAATAGTAGTATAAACATTTATTATTACCTGATGATTTGAAACAGCACTATCTGTATTACATAATAAATCTGCAACTTGCATAGGAGCAAAGTAGGCATCTTTAACACCATTAACTCCTGTAATAATATCTGCTTCATTTTTATCAAGGGCAACCATTCTTCCTATATAATCAGCAATTGCATCTGTATTATCTTTTACTTTTATAGCATTAGAATAATCTATAATAAAAAATAAAAAACTTACAAATATTGTAAACAATACTATCCATAATATTATTTGATCTACAACTGCTTTTTTCATATTTGTATTATTCATATTTACCTAATTTTGATTGGATAAAAGATACATCAACTTCATTTACAACACTTTGATGAACATATCTTCCATCACAAGTTTTATACCAATCTTCTTGTTTTTCTATATATGGAATAATAATGTTTCTATATAAAAGTGATTTATCCAAAGAATCTTTTGAAGGTGATGACCTAATGAAGAAACTATTTGTAGTTCCTACAATAAATTTGTCTTTTATTTGTGAACAAATTTTATTTGAATCAACTGCTATTTCAACATTTTTAATTTTCGATTTCTCTTTATTTACATCATTCGCATAATCAATGGCGGCACTTTGTGTAAGAACAGTTATATTTGAACTATATAATCTATATTTATATTTTATAGATTGTTCAACTATTGGATTTACTATTGCAGTTGAAGATTGAGTATTTGAAGCAGCAGCTTTTATTTCATTTTTCATTTCTTCTTGATTATTTTGGTTTTGATTATTCTCTTTAGTTTCATCATAAGCAATTTTTACCATCCAAAGTTGATTCCCTTTGTTATAGTTTTGTGTTAATTTTAATAAAACATCTAAATCAATATCAAGTATAACTTCATCAGATTTAACTTCTTCAATTACTTCTACAGTTTTTTTATCTACAACTTTTTGAACTAGTTGCTTAGTAATACTTGCAGATTCATGTCTTCCATTTCTAATAAATCCTAAAACTTTTAGATTATTTGCTACATATTCAACTTCAAAATTATTAAATCTTCCTTTTTCATCATAACCATCTTTAGGATAAACAGAGATAATATTTATATATTCCCCTTGAACTAAAGCATAATTTGGATTTTTAAATATTTCAAATTTTATATTATAAGAACTTTTTTTAAAATCTAAAATTTTTTTCTCTTCTTTTGCAATCTGAGTATCAAGTTTTTCTTTTAAGAAAATTTCATGTTTATAAATCTTTTCATTAGTATATTTACCAATAATTTCCTCTTTAGTCAATGGAGTATTTAAAATATACTCTTTTGCAATAGTTGTTTGAGCAAGATTTTCAATTGTTAAAAGAGTATCTCTTGGAATATCCTCTTTTGCTATAAAGATAGTTACTAACTCACTTTTTGCTTTTTGTGTTTGTTGATTTTTCTTGAAGAAAAACAAAGCTGCACCAATTGCTGAAAATAGAAGCGAAGCTAAGATTATGATAGCAATCAACTGCTTATTTATTTGCATAATTCATCCTTTTTAATTTATACTCCCACTGTTAAAGTGCCACCCATAATTGGGAATATTATAAACGCGGCAAGTGCTGGTAAAACAAAAAGAAAAATAATTAACATTAAATACATATTTAAAGTGTTTACTTTCCCTTTTATTTGATAAAATCTCTCTTTTCTCATCTCTTCAGATTGCATAGTAAAAATATTTTTTACTCCAATACCTGTTTCTTCGCTAAGTATTAAGAAATCCACTATTTTATCCACATCCCTACTATCAACTCTAGTTTTTAGATTTTCATAGGCAACTTTTGTTGAATAGTTTGTCATTTCATACTCTAAAATACTAATCTCTTTAATTAGTTCAGGATCAATTATTCCAACAGATCTTTTAGATACTTCAAAAAATGCATTTTTTAAACTTCCTCCTGCTTCTAATATTACATTTACTAAATCCAAAAAAACACCCAAATCTCTATTTATTTTGTCAACTCTTTCTGATTTTGAGATACTTAAATAAATTTGTCCACCAAAAATAATACATAAGATACCAACAACAATTGAAATAATTCCAACAGTTAAAGAGAAGAAAAAAGGTAATACAGACATAATTACTATGCCAATGAGTGCAAAAAGAAGCCTTGCTTCGGTGTACTCTTTGTAAGTGATACCTGATTGAATTAATTTCATAGTAAAGTCATTATTGTGACTTTTTTTATTTTTTTGTTGCTCAATTATCGCTTTATTATCAAATTGAGATAAAAGAATAATATTTTTTTGTTGCTCTTTTCTTTGTATTAGTAATAAAACAGCAATGATTAAAATAGCTATTAAAATTGGAGTTAAAATATATATTAAAAAATCATTATTCATTATTTTATCTTTGTTAATAAATTATTTATAAAAATACCAAAAGCAACCCAAAGTGATATAAAAAACATTTGAATCTTTCCAACATCACTTCCAAAGAAATGTGCATTTAAAGAGTTATTTAGTGCATCATTCATCATGATATATGTGAAAACTATTAAACCTATAATCATATAAGTTCCTACTCTTATCTCTTTTGTTGAAGAGGTAATCTCTTGTTTTATCTCACCTTGGTCTTGAAGAGTTTTTCTTAAAGTATCAAGAGTATTAGAAAACTTTCCACCAGATTTTCTTCCTATTGAAATAGTAAGATAAAATATTCTTAACTCTTTTGACTCAATTATATCAAACATTTTTTCAAAACATTTATCTTCACCAATAATTGCTTTTTCATTTATGTAGATATTAAAAACATCTTGGGTAAGTTTTGATTTGCATGTCATTATTGATTTTTTCAATGCTTGTTCAAATCCAACACCACTTTTCATCATACTCGTTACTTTATCTATCATTGCTTTTAAATTTGTATTAAACTCTTCTTCCCTAGATTTTATCATTTTAACTAAAAATAGATATGGGAAAAAAGAGAATATTAAACAAGTAAAAACAAAAATAACTTTTGATTGTGCGATAAAATATATAAAAAAGCTAATTAAAAAACCAAAAGTAATACTTATTAAAATAAAAGAGAATTCTGCACCTTTCATACTAAAACCTGCATAATTTAGTTTTTTAGTAAGCCAACTACTATTTTTAGTTGATACATGTTCTACTCTATTTTTATCAATAATTTTGCTATTTGTACTTGAAAGAGTATTTATTATTACTCTTTTTAATTTTAATTTTGAATAAAATAAAAATATATTTATTGTAAATAAAACAAATAAAATAGGAATAACAATCATAAAAAGTAGAAATAGATTATCATCCATTTTCAACCTTTTTTATTTTTTGAAAGTGAGGCCACTTATGGAATAGTTGAGGGTCATTTTTTACAAAATAGTCCATAAATAAGTCTTTCCATCCACACATAACAGATGGTAAATCATCTTCTAGTGCTTCTATCAACATAGATTTTGGCATTTCAAATTTTGGATCAAAAACTCTTTTGTCTATATCCACACCAAACATATTCATTTGGTCAACTGTTCGAGAAGGAGTTGATAAAACTTGAAATTCACCTTTTGTTTTTTTCAAATCACTTGTATCTCTTTTAAATTGAAAAATATTGTTTAAAGATACAACACCATTATCTTCAATCCTTTTTTCAATTTCTGAAACAGTAATTACTTTTCTTGTTCCATCTGGAAACCTAACAAGCTGAATTATTAAATCAACAGCTGAAACTATTTGAGTTCTAATAAAATTTATATTAGCTGTTGGCCTAGCTTCAAGATACATATTTTCAATTCTCACAAGAGCTTCTTTTGTATTATCAGCATGCACAGTTGTCATTGAACCTGGATGTCCTGTATTCATGGCATTTAACATTACAACAATTTCAGGACCTCTACACTCTCCTACAATAATTCTTCGGGGACTTGATCTCAAAGCTGAACGTAATAAGAAGTCAAGTGTAATTGCACCTTTTCCCTCTTCATTTGCCATTCTAGCTTCATAAGATCTAATTGAGTGACATGGCATTTGAGGCTGCATCTCTCTTGTATCCTCAATTACCATTAATTGTTCATTTTCATCAATAAATCTAGTAACGGCATTTAAAAAAGTTGTTTTACCACTAGATGTTCCACCCGAAACTATGATATTACATTTTCCTTTGGCAGCTTTTATTAAAAAATATGCCATTTTATAATCCATTTGTCCTGTATCAATTAACATTTCAAGTAATAATGGCATTTCATTAAACTTTCTAATTGTCACACAACTTCCATCATTAGCTGCAATCGGAGGAATTTGAACTTCAACCCTTGAACCATCATTTAATTTACTTGAAATAATTGGATGGGCTTCATCAATTTTTCTGTTATTTTCAGCAAGCATTTTATCTATGACTTTTCTTAGTTCTTCTTCCGTTCTAAAGGTAAATGGAGTTTGTGAAGTTTTTCCTTTATAAATAATATCAATGTAATCTTTTGTATTTATAATAACATCATTTAAGCCATCTTTTGTGATATTAAAAATAGTAGAAATATGACCATATCCTATGATATTATTTACTATCATATTTTTTATATCATCTAAGATTTCTCTTTTTAAATTTCTAGTCTCTTTGTATGTTAATATATATTCAGGAAGAACTTCTTCTAAACTCTCTTTAGTGATTTTTTGATCAGATTTTAGCTTAAGCATAAAACTATCATTTATTTTAAGAGCTAAGTCATACAACTCTTTATTTAGATAAAGTTCTGGAAAAACTAATTCAGAATGAGAAACGTACTGTTTATATTTTTCTATTTTCTCTTTTGAAACTTCAACATTTTCAATTATTTCTTCTTCTATTTTTTTATGAACTACTTCACTTTGTTCTTGATCTTCAATTAAAGCTCTTAAACTTCTCAACTTTTATCCTTTTTAAAAAACTGAGAAAAGAAACTTTTTTCTTTTTCTTTTTTCTTTTCGATGGTATAAAAATTTTTCTCTTGTAAAATAGAATCTAATTTTTTTATAAATAGTGAATCAGGATAGTTTTTTGAAGCTAATTCACAGTAATTCCAACACTTACCTAATACATTGTAATCATTTGGTATTTTAAAACTCTCAAATTGTATTTTATCTTCATTATTCATATTTAAAATAGAAGTTACATCCGTTACAGAAATAGCATTTTTAGAGTCATATCTATTTACAATAAATGAAATTTTGTCTTTTAATCCAGCTCTTTTCATAAGCGAATAAAATGTTTTTAATTTTGAAATATGAGGTAGTGTCATCTCTGTAATCAACCAGAATTCATTAACAATATCATAAATAGTAGTTTTTAAACTAGAAGCATCAGCAGTTCCAGTATCAATGATAATAAAATTAAAATAATCACTCGAAGTTGAGATATAATCAAGTAGTTTTTCAATAAAAACATCTTTTTCTAAAAACTCTTTATCAATATGTTTTTGAATACCAGTTATACAATAAAAATTTTCTCTTTTTTTAATAAGTCCATTATCAAGATTATTTTCAATATTAAATTCACTAGAGTTAATTAAATCAATAATTGTTTTCTGTGGAAGTGGATTATTCTCTAAAAAAAGATTACTAATAGCTTTAGTTGTTGATAAATCAATATATAAAAGGTTTTTATTAGGAAGATTTTTACTGATTAAATCTGACATATTCATGGCAATTGTAGTTGAGCCAATTCCACCTGCAATTCCACCTATTGCAATTATTTTATTTCTATATTTATTTTTGTTTAATAGAGTATTCTTTTTACTTAGAATTACATCTTTTAGTTTTTCTGCTCTAAATTCATGAATCGGTATATAATTTTCAATTCCAAGTTTTCCACAATACATTGAAACTTTGTGATCATTTGGTCCAATTACAATTATTAATTCATTTAAAACTTTTATTTTGTCTTCAGAATCCAGAATCATTTTTTCATCATTAATTAAAAAAATGATTATATGTTTTGTCTCTTTTGATTTTAAAACATCAAAATATTTCTCAATTGAGGTATCTTTTGTTACTTCAACATTAAATAAACCTTCAAGTCCAGATTTTAGATTTTGTGCAAAAAGATCTAACTCTTCATCATGGAAAAGATAGATATTAAATGGAAGTTCATTTCCAAATATTTTTTTTTGTATCTCTTTTTCTTTTTTTAGATATTTTATAATTTTGATTAAAAGTTTTCTCAAAAGTGGATTTGATTTGATTTTTTGATCTACTAATAAGTAGCCATAAATTGTTTTTTTGTCTTTTAATAATATCTTATAGGTTCTTTTTTTAGTAGTTTCAGGATTAGAAGTAGATATATCAAATTTATGAAAAAAATCATTATACTCATATTCATATTTATAATATGACAAGGTTTTTACATTTGCTAATTCAGCAAATAGTTCAACAAGCTCATGTATATTTTCACTTATAAAGCTATTTTCATAAGATAATTTTAATTTTTCTTGATATTCATCTAATTGCATAATAATTCCTAATATACTAATTCAATTTGTTTTGTTTTTGCAGGAACAATTTGTGTTTTCAAAGTAATATACCTATTATCAGGATTACTTACAGTTACAAAATCATATCCTATTATTTTCACTCTTACAATCCCATTTGCTTTTGCATTAGAATCTAGTGTTATTATATCCATTTCAAGGGGAAGATTTTGCCCATGTGAACCTATTAATTCATAAATTCCACTTGATAAGTGATTTATTTGTGTTCCCCATGTTGAAGTTGTATTCCCTAAGTATGTACCTAATAAACAAACAGGAGAATCAGCTCTCCCATTTTCAAAATTGATACTGTGATTTGAATAATAAACATCATCTATTAATTTTGAATAATCTCCAAATTCACTTTCACCATGTGTTGTACATCCAGCAGCTGTTGTCTCACATTCATCCACATCATATCCTAAACTTGAAAAATCAAATTTATTACTTAAAATAAATGAACAATCACAATCACAATCTGTAATTATAGGATAAAAAGTATTTTTATCACTAAATTGTAGATTTGCACTTAATTCATAACTTATATCAAAATTATTACCAATTACAAAGTTTTGATCATTCACCGCAAATGGTGCAATTCCACTTGAGTATAGAGATTTTGCTGTATCTAAATCTGCAGATGATATTGTTGCTTTTGATTCAGCATTTAAATTAAATGATGCAAGCCCAAAAAGTTTAAACCAAAAAGTATCTTGCTTATAGTTTGAAATAGTTGCGGTTACACTATTAGGTTCATTTATAAAATCCCAAGTATAAGTAATGGAATTTTTTACTTCACTACCTAATTTAGTTTGTGTCAGCATATCTTGATGCGTAGTTTCAGCCAAAAGTGTATTTTCTTCGACATTTACATAATATTTGGCAAGAGTTAAAACAGCACCATCTGTGATTTTTTTAAGATTATAATATTTATCTCTAGCTTCCATATTATCGCTAATAGTTGCACCAATTCCAATAAGTGTAACAAATAAAAATAGTCCTAGAAAAATTTGGTCAACAAAGGCTTTTTTCATAAGCTTCTCCTAGAATTTAATAGTATAAATATTATATTTTATAAATATTTCTGTCAAAATAACTGATAAAAACATCACTGGAACCATTGGAGCTATTTTTCTTTTATTCACATTTTGTATGTAAAGTAGAGTTATTGTTTGTAATAATCCTGTAATAATCAAAAAAAGAGCAAAAGAGCTAACTCCTAAATATAAACCCACAATCATCATATATTTTATATCTCCACCACCAATGATGAATTGTTTATTTATTAACATAACAATTATAAAAAAGCTTAAAATAATAAGAGATAAAACAATAGAACTTATATATATTTTCGATTCGATAAAACCAAAAACTAAAAGCATTAAACTCATAGTTATAATCAAATCATTAGGTACAAGAAATTTTTTAAAATCAGTGAAAGATAAGAAGAGAGAAAATATATAAAAGCTTATTACAAATATTACAAATCCTTTTTAATTGATTTAATTTTTATTTAAAAAAGAGAGTGTCTAAGACACTCTCTTTTAAGTTTAAATTATTGTTGAGCTGCTGTTATTTTTGTATTAGCAGAAGTTTTCATTGAATCAACATTTCCAGTCATCCAAGTACTTAAACCAACAACAGCTCCAACTCCAACAATAACTAATAATAGAGTAACTAGGATTTTGTCCATAGCACCTTTTTCATTTTTTAATCTTCTTTTTAAAAAATCTAACATTTTGCGCTCCTTTGTTTATATGTCACATTATGACACCCAACAACTTAATCGAATATTAAATAATTATCTTGTTTGAATGAAATATTACTAAAAATTGGTATCTCATAATGAAAAAGAACGTTAAAATTCTAAGAAAATACCGAAAAATAATTTATAAGTGGCTATTTAATTTCTCAACACATAGTCCCATAGCACAACTTTCATATCCAAGTACTTTTTTTATATAAGGTTTACAAAATCCCTCAACCATGATTGCACCAGCTTTTCCAAAACATTCCCCTGAATCTAGATACTCTTTCATATGTTTTTTCTCAAATTGTGCAAATTCATAAGTTGTAATAGAAATATCAATAAGTTCTATCTCTTTTGATTTATAAATCATACAAGTAATTACAGAAGTTTTATTTCCACTTTGAAGTTCTAGCATGGCTTTTGCATCAGCTAAATCTTTTGCTTTTCGCAAGAGTTTTCCTTCACATGTTACAACAGAATCTGCAACTAACAAAGGCATATCTTCAATTCCATATTTTTTGTAAAGCTCATTAAATTTCCCTTTTGTTGCTTCATAACAAAATGATTTAGGATTTGTAGTTGTAATTGAATCTTCATCAAAATCTCCACCATTTTGAATAAAATCTATTCCAAAGTTTTTTAAAATTAGTGCACGTGTTGGTGAATTTGAACCAAGTCTAATCAAATTAAGCCTTTTTTATTTGGATTATACACAATTTGAATATAATTGTTTTTTAAATAAATCCACTAATAAAATAGGAAAGAAAAAGTAGTTTATGAAGTATTATATATTTTTAGTTTTAGCAGTACTTTTTTGGTCTGGAAATTTTATATTTGGAAGATTAGTATCAACTAGCATTGAACCTATGGAACTTTCGTTTTTTAGATGGTTTTTTGTTTTGGTAATATTATTACCATATATTTTACTGCACTATAAAAATATCTTAATTGTATTTAAAAAGAAATATATGTTAATCATTATCTTTGGTGCATTAGGAATTGCTGGATTTAATACATTTTTATATTACGGTTTACAAACAACAACTGCAACAAATGCACTACTAATTAATTCAAGTACTCCAATATTTATAATAGTTTTATCAGCATTAATTTTTAGAACTACAATTACTAAATTACAACTTTTTGGAGTTTTTATTTCTACTTTAGGCGTGATATATCTTATTTTAAAAGGTGATATAAATCATATATTTGAGTTAAAATTTACAGTTGGAGACTTGTGGATAATTGCAGCTTGTATAGATTGGGCTTTATATACAGTTATGTTGAAGTTTAAACCAAAGGAGTTAAATGCCTTTGAATTCTTTGGTTTAACAGCATTTATTGGAACAATTATTTTAGCTTTAATCTTTTTTTATCAAGGTTATAGTTTTGAGTTTAGTTTTTTAGAAAAAGATGAGGTTTTATACTCTTTAATATACATTGTAATTTTTCCATCAATTTTATCTTTTTACTTTTGGAATATATCAACTATGGAAGTTGGAGTAAATAAAACAGGACAATTCACACATTTAATGCCAATATTTGGTGCAGTTTTAGCTTATATATTTTTAGGTGAAGTCTTAGAACTTTATCATTTTGTTGGAATTATATTAATTGGAACTGGAATTTATTTATCGATATTCTTAAAAAGAGAAGTAAATTAAATGATATTTTTATCAAAAATTTCAGGTTTATTAATTTTTTCCTCTTTTTTAGTTACTTTATATGCATATTTTTTTAACAAAGATTTTTTAATAGCTTCTGGAATTTTGGCTTGGATTTCCTTTTTGATTCTATTTTCAAGTTTAAGAAATAAAAAAATCCTTGTTATCTTATTGATATTGAGTTTTTTTGCATTTGCTTTCTCTTATTTTAATGCTTTTAAAATTGATTTGATAAAAGTATTTACAGTAAATCAATATTTATTAACTTTGTTAATTGGGGTTGGATTTTTAAGATTAATAGCAACTCCAAAAAAAGAGAAAAACTCTTTATTACCAAAAGGGAAAGAGTCTTTTATAAAAACATATTTTGGTGTGCATCTTTTTGGCTCTGTTATTAATCTCTCTTCTTTGATATTAGTTGCAGATAAGATGTATAAAAAAGCACCTTTAACAAACACTCAAGTTGTATTATTAACAAGAGCCTTTGCAAGTGATGCATATTGGTCTCCATTTTTTGTAGCATTTGCTGCTGCCATTACTTATGCTCCAAAATTAAATGCCTCTATAATTTTATTAAATGGAATAGTGTTAGCTTTTTTCTCTTTTTTTCTTACATATTATGAAGTAGTAAAAAATAAAGAGTTTAATATAGAGGAATTTAGTGGTTATCCTTTATCTCTTGAGAGTTTATATTTGCCTTTTGTTTTATCTTTATTGGTGCTAGTTACAAATCATTTTCATCCAGAAATAAAAGTAATTGTTCTTATTTCAACCTATTCAATTTTAATGACACTAATAATTTTACCTGTGAAAAAAGGGTTCAAAGAATCAATTTCTAAATTTAATATTCATGTAATAGATGAATTGCCAAGAATGAAAACAGAATTGTCACTCTTTTTGGTTGCTGGAATGTTTGGTATTTCAATTAGTTCAATATTAATTGGTTTGAATTTAGATTTGCCATTTAAAGTTTTTGATTGGCAAATTGCATCAATATTACTTTTCATTTTTATTGTATTAGCTTTTGTTGGAATTCATCCAATTATTACAATTGCGATAATTGGAGATTTTTTAAGTGGAGTAAATCATACTTTATTAGCAATTACTTTTTTAATGGCTTGGTCAACAACCGTTTCAACATCGCCATTTTCAGGTTTGAATCTAACTATTGTTGCTAGATATAATTTTGATGCAAAAGAGATTTTTAAGTTAAATATTTTTTATGCTTTTAAAATGTATTTAATTTGTACTTTATTTTTATTTTTATTATCAAATTATCTAGGTTTATAAAAAATCATACAATTATCATTTGTTTCTAATAGAATTATTTGAAATATTGTAAATACATAGTCATTTATATCCTTTCTGCTTCCTAAATCTATAAATCTGCGTATTTACTCTATTTTTATCTTTATTAGTTACAATTAGCCTAAATTATTTTAAGTGACTTCATATGAATCTATTTTTTATTTTATTAGGTAAAATCTCACCTTTATATCTAAACATTGCAATCGGATATATTTTAACAAGATATTTTAAGGTTAAACGAGATTTTATAGCAACACTTCTTATCTATATTTTAGGACCAATTGTAATTCTTTTTGCAACACTCTCTATTGAAATAAATCTACAATTAGTTTTCCTTCCTTTATTTGTTTTCTTTTTTGGAACAACAATCGCTTTTTATATATTAAGAAGATACAAAAATGATTGGAATGATGCTAGTATTAATACTTTAGCCTTTACTTGTGGGACAGGAAATACTGGATATTTTGGTATTCCTCTTGCAATGATTTTATTGAGTCCTGAATCTGCAAATATTTTTATTTTTGCAACATTAGCTTCTCTTTTATATGAAAATACAACAGGTTTCTATGTAACTGCAAAGGGAAGTTTCACTGCAAGACAATCAATAATGAAAGTGATTAAATTACCACTGTTATATGCCTTCATTGCAGGTGTAAGTTTAAATATTTTAGGTTTTAGAACACCAGAGTTTATTATTCCTTATTTTGAAGGGTTTAAATGGGCTTATGGAATATTAGGTATGATGATGCTTGGTATGGGAATGAAAGGTTTTAATTTAAAAGCTGATGCAGATATGAAATATCTAAAAGTTGCATATTTCTATAAATTTATTTTTTGGCCAGCAACAATACTACTTATTATTTTTGTGGATAAAAATTTTATAGGTTTTTTAAGTCAGGAAATTTATAAGGTTTTATTTTTGTTTTCAGTGGTGCCACTTGCAGGAAATACTGTAACATTGGCTGTATTATTAAAAGCAAGACCTGAAAAGGCCTCTTTTACAGTTCTTTTAAGTACATTAATTTCAGTTATTTATATACCTATTGCTTTGATTATTTATGGTGGGTTTTAGAAGAATTAATTCATAATTCTTCTAGCTGTCCAATAAGTACCTTTGTAAAAAGGTTTATCTAATTCAGTAAATTGTATACCTTTAATCGAAGAGTGTAAAAAACTTCCATTTCCCATGTAGATTCCCACATGTTTATTTACTTTACTTGTTTTAAAGAAAACTAAATCACCCATTTTAAGGTCAGATTTTTTTACTTCAACACCAACTTTTACTTGTGTTAAAGTTGTTCTTGGTAATTCAATACCAAATTTTTCTTTAAATGCTTTTTGAGTAAAACCTGAACAATCAATTCCTGTTCTTGAAGTTCCACCCATCTTATATCTTACATTTTTCCAATCATTATAGAAATTTAAAAAAGCTTGTTTTTTTGTAAGGTTATTTGGTGTTGTTGATTCGATTTTTTCATTTTCAATATTATTGAAAGCTAATTTTTCATAATCTTTTTTACTAATGTTAGGCTCATATTTTAAGTGAGGTCTATTTTTGAGTTTATTATTTTCTGTATCATAAGATGATTTGTAATCATTATATGAAACACTTGAAGCATTTAAACTACTTTTGTCATTAATCTTATTGTTCTCTTCCATTTGAATGTTCTTATTACCTGTACATGCTGTAAGTAATAATATAGTTGGTAGAAGTATAAAAGTCTTCTTTATCACTAATTCTCCTTTTATAATAAAATTTAATCTATAACTCTTTGAGCTTTCCAATAGCTTTTGCTAAAATAAGAATTATCTAACTCGGATATAGTTACGCCATTTTTCGTTGAAGCATGGATAAACATTCCATCTTCTAGGTAGACACCAACATGGTTCACGTCACCTGTTCTAAAAAATACCAAATCTCCACTCTTAAGTTCACTTTTGTCTATTTCTTTTCCCAATTGCGATTGCATTTGAGTGGTTCTAGGCATTGTCATGTCAAACTTTTCTTTGAAGGCTTTCTGAATGAAACCAGAGCAATCAATTCCATTTTTTGAATCACCACCAAATTTGTACTCAACACCTTCCCATTCACTATAAAAGTCAAATAGTTCAAGGTCTAAATCCATTCTATCATTCTGATAATCGGCATGATTATTTAATGAATCAAGGGGTTTCTTTAATTTAGTGAGTTTTTTGTACTTTTGAAATCTTAAATCTCTTTGTTCTAGCATGTTTTCTAATGAAGCACTTTGGAACATGTCTCCATTATTTTGTTTGTAAGATAACTTTGAATTATCGTTACCAAATTTAGATGAACAACCCGTTATTATGAATAATGGAATAAGAAATAGTAAGAAGTTTTTTATGCACATAATCACACTAAATACCTTTTACATTATGGTTTTCAAATTTTATGATATTTAAATATAAAAGATATGTCAAGTTTTAATCTCTTAGATGTATAATATAACTATAAAAATAAAGGATGTGAATATGAAAAATATTATATATTTATCTCTGGTTTTACTACTGGCTGGTTGTTCTTCACTAGAAAATAATTCTATTGATAAAATTGAAAATTTTGGAAATAATAAAAAAATCTATACCCATGATTCTTGTACAAATTTCTCTTATATTTCACAAAATCAAGAAGAAAAATATGGAAAATTATTTTATGAGTATATAAATTTAGATAGATCTTGTAAATGGAATGGAATGCAAAGAGGACTTTTTGATGATTTATTTAAATCAACTTTAAAATTGCAAAATATGAAAGCTATCGAGAGAAAAGATTATGGAAATTATGAGTTTAGTACATATTTAATTGATGATAAATATTATATGAATTTGATTTATAAATATTCAATATCAGAAGATATGTTCATTGTAGATTATGATGGAAAATATTTTAATGAGAAAATAAAAGAGTTTGATAAAAATTATGTAAATAAATTCTTAGATAAACCAAGATTTAATTCAAATTATTCTAATAGCTTAGTTAGAATGAATATTTTAAATAGTTACTTTACAGCAGATAAGTCAGGCTTTGAGAACTAATCTGTTTATTGTTGTGTATTGCATCATAATAGTTCTGTCTGTTATGTATGCAACACAACCATTACAACCACTATTAGCTAAACAGTTTGACATATCTATTATAAAAGCTTCACAGTTCACAGCTGTAATTATGCTATTTCTAGCAATATCTCCAATTGTTTATGGATATATACTTGAAAAAGTGTGTGCAAAAAAGATGTTAACATACTCTTCTATTATATTGTTAATTACAAATATATTTCTTGGAATGGCAAAATCGTATGAGTTATTTTTAACACTTAGAATTTGTGAAGCTTTAGTTGTTCCTGCAATTTTAACAGCACTCATGAGTATCTTAGCAAACATCGATAAAGAGAATATAAAATTCAATATGTCAATTTATGTGGCATCAACGGTTTTTGGTGGATTAGTAGGAAGACTATTTTCTGGTTTTATTGCCACAAATTTTTCTTATGAATATGTATTTTATTCATTATCTGCTGCATTGTTTGTATCAATATTTTTAATTCAAAAGCTCTCTTTTGAAGGAGATGCTAAACTTGTAAAACCAAAATTGGATGACATCACAAATATATTAAAAGATAAAAGATTTGCTTTGATTTATTTTATTATGTTTTGTATGTTTTTTGTTTTTGCTGGAGTATTAAATATTTTGCCATTTAGAGTAAAAGATATTTCAGATTCTGCTAATGAGTTTCAAATCAGTCTTTTATATTTAGGATATGGTATGGGAATTCTTGTCTCTTTATCATCAAAAAAAATAGTAAACTTCTTTAAAAATGAATTAAATACTATGATAGTTTCTATTTCCTTTTTTATTTTTATTTTGTTATTTTTAGTAACAGAAAATATAGTTTATCTTTTTATTTTATTATTTTTATTTTGTATTGGAATGTTTACTGTTCATACAGTTTCTACTGGACTTGCAAATTCTATGAAGTCCTCTCAAAAATCATTAACATCTGGTATGTATTTGAGTTTCTATTATATAGGTGGTGCAACAGGTTCATTCTTGCCATCTATTATATATAAGTATTATGGTTGGGATATTATGATTTATTGTTTTGTACTTATTTTACTTATAGTTGTTGTGGTTACTTATAAAAATAGAAAATTATTTAATCATTAATTAAATATTAAGAGCTAAGAGGATTCTAAAATCCTCTTAGAGTTATTCCTAAAAATATTGCAATTAATCCTAAAGCTATATTTATAGGTATAAAATAAGTTGCTATTGGAAGTAGGCTATTTTTTGCACTTAGAAAATCACTATTATCAAAGGCTTTTTGTGCTTTGTTTCTTTTTATATAGATTGTTATAAAAATTATTGTCATTAAGAGCCAAATACTCTCTTTAATAATCACAATACTATAAAGTTCTGTTCCTTTAAATCCTAATGCTATTATCATTATAATAGCTGTAATTAAAAGTGTTGCAATTGCAGGAATTACCATATTAAAAAATCTTTTTAGATTTTCTAAAGTACGTGAGAGTTTTATTTTGGGTTCATCTATATTTTGTATAGAGTAATGAACAGCAAATCTAATTGCTATCATTCCTCCCACCCAAATTACTGCAGATATTACATGTAAAAAAACTATTATAGAAGAATAACTTTTGAATAAATCAATCAATACTATTTCCTACAAATTTTCTTTAGCATAAGTTAAAGCAGCAACTTTTGCATCTTCAACTTTTGTTACATCTTTTCCACCAGCTTGTGCGAAGTCAGGTCTTCCACCTCCCCCACCACCAACGATTGGTGCAATATTTTTAATCCACTCACCAGCTTTGATATTTGTATTTTTACTTCCCGCAACAATTAATACTTTGTCATCTTTTGCTTGAAGTAATAAAACTGCTAGTTTTTCATTGGCATTTTTCAAATCATCAACAATTTTTTTCAAATCACCATTTTCAATAACAGCTACAACAACTTTTGTATCACCAATCATCTCTTCACTAATTGGTGCAGATGTTTGACTTTGCGCAGTTTCAACTTCTTTTTTTAAATCTTTGATTTGTTCTTTTAATTTTTTAATTCCTGAAATTACATCGTTGTTTTTAATTTCAGCTTTAATGTCATTCATTGCTGTGATAATCTCTTTAGTATAAGCAATAGCAGCAGTTCCACAAACAGCCTCTATTCTTCTTACACCAGCACTTACACCTGATTCTTTTACAATATAAAAGCTTCCAATGTCAGCTGTATTTCTTACATGAGTTCCACCACAAAATTCAACTGAAACATCACTAAAAGTTACAACTCTAACCATATCACCATATTTTTCACCAAACATAGCAATAGCGCCTTTGTTTTTTGCTTCTTCAATTGGTAATTCCTCAACATTTCCTGCAATTCCCCTTGCAATCATTGTGTTAACTAAATCTTCCACTTCATCAATTTGAGCTGTTGACATTGCTTTTGGATATGTAAAGTCAAATCTTAATCTATTTGATTCATTTAAAGAACCAGCTTGAGAAACTGTTTCCCCTAAAACCATTCTAAGAGCACTTTGTAAAAGGTGTGTAGCACTATGATGTTTTGCAATTTCATATCGATTTACAACAACTGCATCAACTAGTTCATCTTGACTTAAAGTAACATGTTCAACTTTTACTTTTGAAAGATTTAAACCATGAAATTTAGCAGTCTCTTTAATAATTGCAACATGTTTATTGTTTTCTAATGCACCAATATCACCAGTTTGTCCACCGCTTGTTGCATAGAATGGAGTTTTATCTAACATAACCCAACCAGTTGCACCTTTTTCTAAAGTTTCCACTTCTTTAAAATGTTCATCTAATAGAGCTAGGATTTTTGATTTGTAAGTTACATTATCATAACCAACAAATTCATTTATCCCATATTTTTCAATTAATTGTTTAAAATCACCTTCATTTGCAGTGTCTCCACTACCTTTCCAAGCTGCTTTTGCCATTGCTTTTTGTGCACTCATTAATTCATCAAATTTGTTTAAATCAACTTTTAAATCTCTATCTCTTAACATATCTTCCGTTAAGTCTAAAGGGAATCCATAAGTATCATATAATTTAAATGCAACTTCACCTGAGAAAATCTCTTTTGTATTTGCCAATTCTTCATTAAATAAAGACATACCTAAATCAATAGTTTTAAAGAATCTATCCTCTTCAAGTGTTAATTGCTCTTTTATGAAGTTTTGCTTTTCAACTAATTCTGTATAGTGTCCACCTAAAATAGAAATTAATGTATCAAGAAGTTTTGCCATAAATGGTTTTCTAAATCCTAAAAGATAACCATGTCTAACTGCACGTCTTAAAATTCTTCTTAAAACATAAGGTCTTCCTTCATTTCCAAAAAGAATACCTTGAGATAACATAAATGAAGTAGCTCTTAAATGGTCTGCAATTACTCTGTATGAACCAATATTTTCTGATGTTGCTTTTTTACCTGCTAACTCTTCAATTTTTTCAATAATTGGTTTGAAGTTTGATGAATCAAAGTTATTTAAAACACCCTCTTTAATAGCAATAACTCTTTCAAGTCCCATACCAGTGTCAATTGAAGGTTTTGGTAATGGATTTAGTTTTCCATCAGCTGTTCTTTCATATTGCATAAATACTAAGTTCCAGATTTCTAAGAATCTATCACCATCTCCACCCATTTTATCTTCAGGAGTATTGAAGTGCTCTTCACCTTGGTCATAGAAAATTTCACTACAAGGTCCACAAGCTCCTGTGTCTCCCATAGCCCAAAAATTATCTTTGTCTCCAAATCTTACGATTCTTGAAGAGTCTATATATTTTGTCCAAATATTAAATGCTTCATCATCGTTTTCGTGAACAGTTACCCATAGCTTTTCAATTGGAAGAGTTAAATTAACTGTAATAAACTCCCAAGCATAAGCAATAGCATCTTCTTTAAAATAATCTCCAAATGAGAAATTACCTAACATTTCAAAAAGTGTGTGGTGACGTGCTGTATAACCAACATTTTCTAAGTCATTGTGTTTTCCACCAGCTCTTACACATAATTGGCATGAAGTTGCAGTTGGGTTTGCAGGTCTAGGAATTGCACCTGTGAAAATATCTTTAAATTGAACCATTCCCGCATTTGTAAACATTAATGTAGGATCATCTGGAACTAGTGGCATTGATGAAATTACATCATGACCTTTACTTTTAAAAAACTCTAAATATTCTTTTCTGATATCCATAAAATTATCCATTTTAAATTAAATTCTCTTATTTTAACAAAAAAATTATTTAGCCTTGATTAGTGAAAAGTTAAAAGATGTAAAACTAAATTTAAGTTTCGTCAAGTTATAATGATTTAGATTTATTTATACATATAAATATAATTAAATAAAAATGAAATTTACAATTAATAAAAAAGGAAATAAAATGGGAAAATATATTGAACTAACTCCTGCAAATTTTGAAGAAGTTACAAAAAATGGTGTATCAATGGTAGACTTTTGGGCTCCTTGGTGTGGACCTTGTAGAATGATTGCTCCAGTAATTGAAGAATTAGCAGGAGATTTTGAAGGTAAAGCTAATATTTGTAAAGTTAATACTGATGAAGAGCAAGATTTAGCAGTAAAATATGGAATTAGATCAATTCCTACAATTTTATTTATGAAAAATGGTGAAGTTGTTGAAACTATGGTTGGTGCTTCTTCTAAACAAGCATTTACTGATAAAATCAATTCATTATTATAATATAAACTATAAAAGATTTTATAAAAGGGAGAAGTGAAAACTTCTCCCTTTTTTTATTTCAAATATTTTCCATAATTTAATTAGGATATAAAATATTAGATGATAAAATTTATCTTTAATATTAGTATTACGTTTAACCTATAACTTACAAATATTTTTGTATTATTAACGCTTCAAAAAATACTATTGATTATTTAATAAAAAATAAGGATTTAATATGTTAGATTTGGCAATTATTGGTGGAGGACCAGCAGGATTAACAGCCGGTTTATATGCAACAAGAGGTGGCTTAAAAAATGTAATTATGTTTGAAATGGGAATGCCAGGAGGACAAATTACAAGTTCATCTGAAATTGAAAATTATCCAGGACAATCTGAAGTTGTTTCAGGTATGGATTTAATGGCAAATTGGCCAGAACAATGTCAACGATTTGGATTAAAACATGAAATGGCTCAAATTGATAGAGTTACAAAATCTGGAGATATTTTTACATTAACAACAAATGATAAAAAAGAGTTTCAAGCAAAAACTGTTCTAATAGCAACAGGTTCTGTTCCTAAAAGAGCTGGATTTAAAGGTGAAAATGAATTTTTTGGTAAAGGTGTTTCTACTTGTGCAACTTGTGATGGATTTTTCTATAGAGGAAAAGAAGTTACAGTTGTAGGTGGTGGAGATTCTGCTATTGAAGAGGCTGTTTATTTATCAAAAATGTGTTCAAAAGTTTATTTAGTTCACAGAAGAGATACATACAGAGCAGCTCCAAGTACAATTGAACATATGAAACATGCTGGAAATATTGAAGAAGTTACAAATGTTATTGTTGAAGAAGTTTATGGTGACATGAGTGGAGTTCAAGGTATTAAAGTTAAACATAGAGAAACTGGTGAAATCAGAGATTTACCAACACCTGGTGTTTTCATTTTTGTTGGACGAGATGTTTTAAATGCACCATTAAAACAAGAAGATGGATCATATCTGTGTGATTTAAATGAAGCTGGTGAAGTTATAGTAGATTTAAGAATGAAAACATCAGTAAAAGGTCTTTATGCAGCTGGTGATATTAGAATTGATGCCCCAAAACAAGTAGTTTGTGCTGCAGGTGATGGTGCAACAGCTGCTGTTAATATTATTGAATATTTAGGATAAGGAAAATTTTTAAAATGATTAAAATAGGTATTTTAGGTAGTACAGGTAGAGTTGGGTCATTATTAATTGATGATTTAGCAAATGATAGTGAAGCAAGAGTATCAGTAGTACATGTAAATGGTAAATTAGCAAAAAATTTATCTGCTGATACAATTGTTACAAATGATATGAAAGTATTATTTGATTCTTCAGATGTTATTATTGATTTTAGTGCACCAGCTGCAACTGAAGCACTTTTAACAGAAGTTGTTGAAAATGGAGGAAGAAAACCTCTTATTATTGCAACTACTGGATTTAATAAGCATCAGCAAAATTTATTGCTGGAAGCTAGTAAAATTGTACCTATTTTATATGCAACTAATATGAGTTTAGGAGTTGCTGTTTTAAATAAATTAGTAGCCCTTGCTTCTAAAACATTAAGAGATTTTGATATTGAAATTGTTGAACAACACCATAGAAATAAAGTTGATTCACCTTCTGGAACAGCTTTAACATTAGCTGAACATGCTGCAAGTGCAAGAGATTTAGATTTAGATGATGTAAGAATTTCTGGACGTGATGGAAATATAGGAGCTAGAACTAAAGATGAAATTGCAGTTATGGCTTTAAGAGGTGGAGATATTGTAGGTCGGCATACAGTTGGATTGTATAATGATGGGGAATTCTTAGAATTAAATCATACAGCAACGGCTAGAAATACTTTTTCAAGAGGTGCAATTAAAGTTGCAAAATGGATAATTGGAAAAGATGCAAAATTATACTCAATCAATGACGCTTTAGGTCTATAAGGAAAATTAAATATGTGCGCAATAGTTGGAATTTACGGTAATGATAATGCTGCAAGGTTAGCCTCGGTTGCTTTGTTTGCAATGCAACACAGAGGTCAAGAAGCTACAGGTATCTCATCATCTTGTGATGGAAAAATCTATACAAAAAAAGATAGAGGTTTAGTTTCTGAAGTGTTTACTGATGAAGCATTAAAATATTTAAAAGGTAATATGGCAATTGGTCATAATAGATATTCAACAGCTGGTGGGGACTCTATTTTAGATGCTCAACCTGTTTATGCTAAATATAAACTTGGTGAAATCTCTATAGTTCATAATGGAAATCTAATTAATAAAGATGAAGTTAGACAAGATTTAATTGATAGAGGTGCGATTTTCCAAACTGGAATGGATACTGAAAATTTAATTCATCTAATTGCTAAAAATACAAAAGATAGATTAAGAGATAGAATTAAAGAAGCATTACAAAGAACTATTGGGGCATATTGTTTTATTGTTCAAAGTAGAGCAAAACAGTTTGTTATTAGAGATAGATATGGAATTAGACCATTATCATTAGGTAAATTAAAAAGTGGTGGATATATTGTTGCAAGTGAAACTTGTGCTTTTGATTTAGTTGATGCGGAATTTGTAAGAGATATAAGACCTGGTGAAATGTTAATTTTTAGTGAAAATCAAGAGCCTGAATCAATACAATTATTTGAACCTGAATATAGACCCTGTGCTTTTGAATATGTTTATTTTGCTAGACCTGATTCTGTAATTGATGGAAAAAATGTTTATAGAACAAGAGAGAATATGGGTAGAGCTTTAGCTAAAAACGATGTAAATAGCACAATTAAAGTTGATATGGTTATTCCAGTTCCAGATTCAGGAGTTCCTGCTGCTCTTGGATATGCTGCTGAAAGTGGAATACCTTTTGAATATGGGATTATTAGAAATCATTATATTGGAAGAACATTTATTGAACCAACTCAAGAGATGAGAGATTTAAAAGTTAAAATGAAACTTTCACCTATGAGATCTTTAATTGAAGGTAAATCATTACTTGTAATTGATGATTCAATTGTAAGAGGAACTACTTCAAAAAGAATTGTAAAAATATTAAAAGAAGCAGGTGCTAAAGAAGTTCACTTTAGAGTTGCAAGTCCTGAAATAAAATATCCATGTTATTATGGTATTGATACACCTCATAAAGAAGAGTTAATTTCAAATAATATGAGTAAAGAAGAAGTTTGTAAATATATTGAAGCTGATAGTTTAGAATATTTATCAGTAGAAGATTTAGTAAACGCTATTGGAAATGATAGAAATTATGCCCTAGAGAGTTTTAATGGGGATTATTTCGTAAAAGAGTAGAATGAGTGAATTAAAAAACGTATTAACTATCGGAAGATATTTAAAAGAAAAATTTGGCGAGAAAGTTTATAAAGTTCCCATTTCAATATCTGGATTTACATGTCCAAATATTGATGGAACTGTGGCAAAGGGAGGATGTTCATTTTGTGAAAATGATTCCTTTTCTCCTAATCTGCAAGAGAAAAAAACTAAGTTTAAGTTAAATCCTAAAATCAATGAAAATCCTTATTTAGATAATCAATTAAAACAATTAGAGATGCAATTTTTAGCTACAAAAAAAAGACTTGAAAATAAATTTGGTACTAAAAAATTTATTGTTTATTTTCAATCTTTTACAAATACTTATGCTCCAATTGCTACTTTAAAAGCTTTATATGAAAAAGCATTAAGTTTTGATAATGTAATTGGACTTAGTATTGGAACTAGAACAGATTGTGTTACAGAAGAGATTTTAGATTATTTAGTTGATTTATCTAAAACAAAAGAGATTTGGGTTGAGTATGGTATTCAATCTTTTTATGATGAAACTTTAGTGAGAGTTAATCGTGGAGATACTTCTTCTAATATGAAATATTGGATAAAAAGAAGTAAAGAAAAAGGATTAAATGTTTGTGGACATTTAATTTATGGATTACCAGATGAAACTCAAGAGATGATGCTTGAGACATTTAAACAAACTATTGAATTAAATGTAGATTCAATTAAATTTCATCCTTTGTATGTGGTTAAAAATACACTACTTACAAATGAGTTTAAAAAAGGTAAATTCACACCAATAAGTGAAGAACTTTATATTGATACGGTTGTAAAATCAATTGTAAATTTACCATCAAATATCTCTGTTCAAAGAATAACTGCAGGAATTGATGATAGTACACTATTATCACCAGACTGGTGTAGAGATAAACATACACAAATGAAAAATATTAGATTAGCTTTGGAAAAAGAGGGATTTAATTATTAAAATTAATACTAGGGAAATCCTAGTATTATTTAATTTTAAGTAGATAGTCAACTACATTTTCAATAAATGCATCATGTTTTCTATCTTTTCTGTAAGCAATATAAAGTTTTCTTATCATTTTTTGATTACCAATTTTTGATTCATATAATGCACCTGCTTTTAGTAATGATTCAATTGCATTTCGTGAAACAATTGAAACAGTTGGCATTGTGTTTTTATCAGAATGTAAAACAGTTTGAACAATTGTAGTTGCACTTGTCACTTCACTTGTAACATTAAATGTATCACAATCAGGATAGTTTGCTTTTTCCAAACACTCTTTAAAAAGTAATCTAGTATTTGATTCCGGATTTCTACATACCCATTTATACGATAATAAATCTTCTGCTTTTGCTTTTACTGGCAATTTTTGATTAGAAAAAATTACAATTTCATCTTCCATCCATTCTCTATAAATGATGTCATCGTTTGGAACATAATTTTCAACTAAAGCTATGTCAATTTTTTTATCTAATAAGTCTTCAATTGCTTCATGAGAAACTGAAACATTAATTGAAACATCATTGTGAATATTCTCTTTTAAATTGTTTAAAAATCTTGGTAATATATAATTTCCTATTATAAATGAGGCTCCAAAAACAAAAGTAACATTTTTATTCATAATTTTTAATAACTCTTTTTCACCATTTGCAACACATTTTTCTATTTTTAAAGCTATTGCATGGAGCATTTGACCCTCTTTGGTAAGTCTAATACCATTTTTCTTTCGGTCAACTACTTGGACATCTAAATAATCTTCTATAAATTTCATTTGTTGTGTAACAGCAGGTTGCGAAATACCAAGTTTTGCTGAAGCTTTAGAAAAGGACTTTTCTCTAACAACAGTAAGAAAAGTTTCTAGTTTTGCAAAATCGTTAAGCATCATAACCTCCATAAAATAAATTATGATTATAATAACATTTATTTATATATAGAATAATTAAGAGCAATAATGAATTTATTTAATATATGATATAATAATCTATTATTGGAGAAAAAATGTCTGAAAATTTATTATCATCGCTAAATGAATCGCAAAAAACTGCTGCACAACACATAGATGGACCAATGCTAATATTAGCAGGTGCTGGCTCTGGTAAAACAAAAACCATAACCACAAGACTGGCCTTTCTAATATCTATAGGTATAGATCCCAGGTCAATATTAACTCTAACTTTTACAAATAAAGCAGCAAGTGAAATGAGAGAAAGAGCCTTTTCAATGCTTGATTCATCGATGATAAATACTCCACCTCTTTTATGTACTTTTCATAAATTTGGACTTCTATTTCTAAAATTTCACATGAGTGAATTAAATAGAAAAAACAACTTTATTATAATAGATACAGATGATAAAAAAAGAATCATAAAATCAATTGATAAAGAGATTACAACTTCTTTATTGGTTGCAGAAATTTCAAGATATAAAAATTCACTCTTAACTCCAAGTGAAGCAAAAAGTGCAGCTCAATTAAAACTTTACCAACAAATTGCAGAGATTTATGAAAAATATGAAGCATATTTAGAAAAAAATAATCTTGTAGATTTTGATGATTTACTTTTACTTCCATATAGAATATTAAGTAAAAATGAAAAATTAGCAGAAGAAATTAGTCAAAAATACCAATACATAATGGTAGATGAGTATCAAGATACAAATGAACTTCAATACAGACTTTTAAGATTATTATGTTCGAGTCATAATAATCTTTGCGTTGTTGGTGATGATGACCAATCAATTTATGGTTGGCGTGGGGCTACAATTAAAAATATTTTAAATTTTTCAGAACATTTTGAGAATACAAATGTAGTTAAACTTGAAGAAAATTATAGATCAACAGATACAATTCTTAATCATGCAAATCAGTTAATAGAACATAACCGTGATAGACTTGGTAAAAAATTAATTGGAACAAGACAAAAGGGTGATTCAATTAGAATTTATGAATCACAAGATGAGAATGAAGAGACAAGAAAGATAATTGAAGATATTAAACAATTAATTGATAATGGAACTAGTGCAAAAAATATAGCTATTTTATTTAGAGTAAATGCCTTATCAAGATCTTTAGAAGAGGGATTTAACAAAGCTGGATTAAATTATAAATTAGTTGGTGGAATGAAATTCTACGAAAGAACTGAAATAAAAGATTTAATTGCATATTTCAGGATTTTAACAAATGCAAATGACAACTTTTCAATAAAAAGAGTAATAAATAAACCAAAACGTGGAATAGGTAAAACAACTATTGATAAACTTGAAGCTAAATCTATTGAGAGTGGTAAATCAATTTTTAATTTGATTCAAGAATTAGATTCAGAAGAAATAAGCTCAATTGTTGGTAAAAAGAATGCAAGAACACTAAAAGTTTTTGAAGCTTCAATTTTAGATTTAAAAGAGTTATTAACAGAATCTAAAATGAAGTTTTTTGATAGTTTTGAAGAGACTTTTGATTATAGAGCTTCATATGATAATCTTCCTGATGGATATGAGCGACAAGCAAATATTGATGAGTTTTATGGATATATTAGAGATTATTTTATTCAAAATCCCCACTTAGATTTAAAAGATTTTTTAAATGAAATTGCACTTGAAAGTGAAAGTGATGAATATAATGGAGAAGCTGTTTCTATGATGAGTATTCACGCTTCAAAAGGTTTAGAATTTAGAAAACTTTTTATTATTGGATTTGAAGAGGGATTTTTCCCAATTACTGGTGATGGTTGTGATTTAGAAGAAGAGAGAAGATTAGGTTATGTGGCAATCACGAGAGCTATGGATAACTTGACTTTATCATTTGTACATTCACGATTTTATAAAGGGAAAAGAACAATGCTTACAAAAAGTAGATTTTTAAGTGAAAGCGGACTTATTAAAGGAAGTTTAACTATCGAAAAACAATCTGGCTTTAAAAAAGGCGATCTTGTTCAACATAAGATTTTTGGAATGGGAAGAGTAATTAAAGCTACAAATGCTGGTAAAGATTACAAATTAACAATAAATTTTGGCGGAACACATAGAGATATTTTATCTTCATTTGTTCAAAAAGCATAATTGGATTAAACTTGCAAAAAAGATTTTATGATAAAGAATCAATCAATAAATTGATAGTAGTAAATAAACCTCTGTTTATTAGTTCAAATTTTTATTTAACAAAAATTAAGAAAAAATATAAAAATAAAAAAGCCGGCTTTAGTGGAACTCTTGACCCTTTTGCAAAAGGATGTTTGATTGTTGCCTTTGGTCAATACTCTAAACTTTTTAAATATCTAAAAAAAACTCCAAAAACATATAGAGCGGTTATTTGGTTAGGTGCTCAATCGGAATCTTTTGACATTGAAAAAGTAATAAGTGTAGATTTAGTTGAAAGAATTAATGAGGAAGATATAAAATCTCAATTAAATTCATTAGTTGGTGAACTTGAATATGTTCCACCAAAATTTTCTGCAAAAAAAATTGGTGGTGTACGAGCGTATGAGTTAGCAAGACAAGGACATGATGTAGAACTTGATAAATGTAAAATGAATATTTATGATACAAAATTTATATCATATAGACATCCTTTTATCACATTTGAAACAACTGTTAGTGAAGGTTCTTACATTAGATCATTTGCTCAAATATTATTAGAAAAACTAAATACAGTAGGGACATTGTCGTATTTAGAGAGAATAAATGAGGGTGCATTTTTCTTTGATAATGAAAAAGATTTAAATCCCCTTGATTATATAGATTTACCAATAAATAACTATTTTGGTACGATAGAATGGCTAAATACAGGAAAAAGAATTTCAGTAGATTATTTAGAAAAAAAAGAGAATGGAAAATATTTGATTATTACAGATAAATTTTTTAGTATTATAGAAATTGAAGATAGGGATGTGAAATACTTATTAAATAAGGTACTAAAAGTATGAATGAAATGAGTGAAAAATCTTATGCAAAAGTTAATATTTTTTTAAAAATATCAAACAAAAGAGACTCGTATCATGAACTTGTATCAAGGTTTGTTAGAGTACATAGTTTATATGACACTGTCTCATTTATTAAATCTAGCAGGAAAGCTTTTGACATTATAGGAAGTTTTGGTTGCAAAATGGAAACAAATACTGTATATAAAGCATACAAATTATTAGAAAAATATGATGGAGTTGAAGAGTTTTTTAGAAATTATAGTGTAAAGATAGAAAAGAATATTCCAGAGTTTGCAGGGCTTGGTGGTGGAAGTTCAAATGCTGCAACATTTTTGATAATGACTAATAAATATTGTAATCTGAATTTATCAAAAGATGAATTATGCAAGATTGCCGTGAATATTGGTGCTGATGTTCCTTTTTTTGTTTATGAATATGATAGTGCAAATGTAACTGGAATTGGAGAAATAGTTGAAAAGTTTGATGAAGAGATATTAGATATAGAAACAGTAACCCCTAAAATTAAGTGTAATACTGGTGAAATTTTTAAAGTTTTTAGAGAAAATTTTTATAAACAAATTTCGAATGATGATGCAAATAAATTATTAAAAATGAAATCAACTGAAATTTTAAATAATTTTGATATAAAAGAGGCTAATGATCTATTTGAACCAGCAATTAGTGTATATTCTGAATTAAAAGAGTATGCAAAAGATGGTTGGTATTTTAGTGGAAGTGGAAGTTCATTTTTTAAGGTAAACAATGGCAAATAATAAAGATACAAAAAGAAATTTAGTTTTTAAAAATAGAAAAGCATTCCATGATTTTACAATTTTAGAAACTTTAGAAGCTGGAATTATGCTTGAAGGTAGTGAAGTAAAAGCTATTAGAGATGGAAGAATTAATTTAAAAGATTCATTTGTAAGAATAATAAAAGGTGAAGTTTTCATTTTAAATATGCATATTTCACATTTAAGTACAACTCATACTACATATAGACCAGATGAAAAAAAAGACAGAAAACTTCTTTTACACGCAAAACAAATTGCAAAACTATATGCAAAAGTTACAAAAGATGGAATAACTTTAATTGCCACAAAATTATATTTTAATGACAAAAATATGATAAAGGTTGAAGTAGCAACAGCTCAAGGTAAAAAACTCCATGATAAAAGAGAAGATCTTAAAGCAAAAACTATGCAAAGAGAGACTCAACAAATACTAAAAGGCATAAAATAAGATATAAAGTATCTTGTTTTATAAGTACAAATTATAATAAAAATAGTATTTTATTTGTTAATTATTCGTTAATTTTTTTGTTGATTTTAAGTTTTGCTTAGCTATGATTACCGCAATGAGTGACATTTTTGTGACTTGTATATAAAATTAGTAGGAGGAGATTGATGCAAAACGGTGCACAAATTGAGTACGATTACTCAGTTGCAAAAGCGTTTACATTTGCAACAATTTTGTTTGGTATCATAGGTATGACAATTGGTGTTGTACTTGCGTTTCAATTGGCGTTTCCACAGTTAAATAATTTAGCTGGGGAATATGGTACATTTAGTAGATTAAGACCTTTACACACTAATGGTGTTGCTTTTGGTTTTGCTCTAAGTGGTATTTTTGCAGCATGGTATTATATCTCGCAAAGAGTTTTAAAAGTTTCATTAAAAGAGTCACCTTTTTTAATGGCAATTGCTAAATTACACTTTGCTTTATATTTCATTACTATTCTTCTTGCCGTTGTTACGCTATTTATGGGTATTACAACATCAAAAGAATATGCTGAATTAGAGTGGCCATTAGATATCTTAGTTGTTGTTTGGTGGGTTTTATGGGGTATTTCAATTTTTGGATTAATTGGAATTAGAAGAGAAAGAACTCTATATATTTCATTATGGTATTTTATTGCTACATTTATCGCAGTTGCAATGTTATATTTATTTAATAATATGGAAGTTCCAACGGCTTTAGTTTCAGGTTATGGTTCATGGATTCACTCTGTTTCTATGTATTCAGGTACAAATGATGCACTAGTTCAATGGTGGTATGGGCACAATGCTGTTGCATTCGTTTTCACAACTCCTATTATTGCTATGATTTATTATTTCTTGCCAAAAGAATCAGGACAAAATGTTTATTCTTATAAACTTTCTATCTTAGCATTCTGGGGATTATTATTTGTTTATTTATGGGCTGGTGGACACCACCTTATTTATTCAACTGTTCCAGACTGGATGCAAACAATGGGTTCAGTTATGTCAGTTGTTTTAATTTTACCATCATGGGGATCAGCTATTAATATGCTTTTAACAATGAAGGGTGAGTGGCAACAATTACAAACAAATACACTAATTAAATTTATGGTATTAGCTTCAACTTTCTATATGTTATCAACTATTGAAGGACCAATTCAAGCTATCAAATCTGTAAATGCTATTGCACACTTTACTGACTGGATTCCAGGACATGTACATGATGGTGTTTTAGGATGGGTTGTATTTATGATTATGGCTGCATTATTCCATATGGTTCCAAGAATGTATAAAAGAGAAATTTACTCTAAATCATTAATGGATACACAATTCTGGTTACAAACTACAGGTATCGTTTTATACTTTACTTCAATGTGGATTGCTGGAATTACACAAGGTATGATGTGGAGAGCTTACGATGAATATGGTTCATTAGTTTACTCATTTATTGATACAGTTACTGTATTACATCCATATTATACAATTAGAGCTGTTGGTGGGTTGCTATACCTAATCGGATTCTTTATGTTTGCATTTAATATTTATAAAACTATTAGATGTGGAAGAGTACTTGATAAAGAACCTGTAAATGCTACACCAGTAGCTGCGTAAGAAAAGGAGAAATTATGTTTCATTGGTTTGAACAAAGACCGTTTTTCTTTGCGGTACTAGTATTTTTATTTATTTCATTTGCAGGTATAGTTGAAGTTATTCCAGATTTTGCAAAACAAAGTAGACCATCTGTTGGTACAAAACCATACAGTGTTTTAGAATTAGCGGGAAGACAAGTTTATATTAAAGATTCTTGTAATGCTTGTCACTCACAATTAATTAGACCATTTAAATCAGAAACTGATAGATATGGTATGTATTCATTATCTGGTGAGTATGCTTATGATAGACCATTTTTATGGGGATCAAAAAGAACAGGTCCAGATTTAATGAGAGTTGGAAATTACAGAACTACAGATTGGCATGAGAACCATATGTTTGAGCCATCAGCTGTTGTTCCTGGAAGTATTATGCCATCGTATAAACACCAATTTACAAAAAAAGCTGATTTAGATACAGCATATGCAGAAGCGTATACTGTTAAAACAGTATTTGCTACACCATATGATCAAGATTTAAATGGTGATGGAAAAATTGATGTTGAGTTAGGTGATTATGATACTGCAATTGCAAAAGCAAAAGAAGATGCAAAAGTAATAGCGGCTGGAATGAAAAACGAAGCTATTAAAGCTGATGTTGCAAATGGTCAAATTCCTGAAATAGTTGCATTAATTGCATATTTAAATTCTTTAAAATAGAGGTTGTTATGGATTATGAAACACTTTTAACGTTGCAAGGATATGCTAAATTCTTTTTGATTTTGGCAATATTTGTCATATTTTACTCTTATGCTTATTCTATTTATAAAAGGGATAAGACAGGGGAGCGAGATTTTGAAAAATATTCAAAACTTGTGCATGATGATTCAAGTGTTTCGACTCCTCTTGAAGAAAGAAAAAATGATAAAGATATAGATAATAAGGAGAAATAAGATGAAGTCTATGGTTATAGGTGGAATAATTCTTATCATCGCTTTATTAGCAGGAACTTACTTTGCAGCAGGTGATGCTTTTAATGGTGATGATTATATTAACAGCTTAGCAATGCTGGGTGCGGTTGCTATTATTACAATTTCAGTATTTGTTGTATTAAAATATGTTAATCAAATGAAAAATGATACTGCAAGCGGTGATTTAGCTGAAGAGAAATGGGACGGAATTGGTGAGTATAAAAATGCTGTTCCAACTGGTTGGGCTTTAGCATTTATTGGAACAATTATTTGGATGTTCTGGTATTTTACTGTTGGTTATCCAATTAATGGATTTTCACAAGTTGGTCAATGGAATGAAGAGACTTTAGAATACAATGCTAAATTTGAGAAAAAATGGGAGAATCCATCAGATGAGACTCTTAAAGCTATGGGTCAATCAACTTTCTTAGTACAATGTGCACCTTGTCATGGTGTAGATGCTGAGGGAATTGGTGGGAAAGCTCACAATTTAACAAAAAGAATTTCTAAAGAGCAAGTTGTTTATACTATTAAAAATGGTGCAAATAATTTAGTTACTGTTTATCCAGCTGGAATGCCTCCAATGATGTTAACAGATGATGCAGATATTAATGCAGTTGCTGATTATGTTGCTGGTGGATTTAAAGGTACTCAACCTGCTTCATTTGCTACTTGTGCTGGTTGTCATGGTGATGATGGAAAAGGTATGGAAGCAGTTGCTCCAAATATCAGAGCTTATGATGATGCTTTAGTAATGGCTGTTCTAAAAAATGGTAAAAAAGGTTCTATTGGATCTATGCCAAGCTTTGATGGTAGATTAAATGATACACAAGAAAAAGCATTAGCTACATACTTAAGAAGTATAGGAGAGTAAGATGGCTGGAAATACACAAATGAATGAAAATGAAAGAGGAATCTTTAAATTAAATGGTATTACAGGTATGTTAGTTGCAGTTGTATTATTATTATCAATCCTTGGATTTTTAGTATTTAATGCATTAATTGTACAACAAAAAGAGGCTAGTAATTTTTATAAAATCAATCAAGATTTAAATGCAATAAAAATGAATAGTTCTGAAAATTATAAACAGTATCAACTTGTTGGTTCTGGTAAATAAGGGGTAAGATATGGAAAAAATTATTGGTATTTTACTTGTTGTAGCGGCTGTAATGACAGCATATTATGGTTTCTTTGATGCAACAAAAGTGTTTGTTGGATAAATGAAAAAAATAAACTTTATGAAAATAGGAGTGATAATATCACTTCTATTTTTTTTCTGCCAAAACTTAAGTGCTCAAAATTATATATTAAATGATGATAAATTAATAGATGATAGAGCCAAAGAAAAAATAAATCAAATCGGTGCTGAAACTAAATCTAAATTAGGTGTTAATATATACATTTATGCAAAATCTACTTTAGGATTAGATGAAAATATTACTACAAAAGATAAAATTGATTTCATAAGAAATAATGAAAATCAAATAATATCATCACTAGAAAAACCTTATGTACTTCTTAGTATATCTGTTGAAGAAACACATGTTAATTTATTATTTAGTGATGAGTTTAAAAATGTGTTGGATAAAAATGATATTTTAGATGGATATGTTGTTCCTTTATTAGCTTCTAATGATAAAAATACACTTTTTGCAAAAGTTAGTGCTGCTTCTTTAAATGGATATGCTGCAATAGCTGATACAATAGCTGAATCGAAAAAAATCAAATTAGAGAGTAGTATAGGAAATGAAGGAAAAATTTCTAGTACAATTTGGCGAGTTTTAATGTATACAATTGTTGTTTTTGGATTATTAGCCTATACTTACGCCATATTAAGAAAAAGAAAGTAGTATTATGAAAAGAAATTATTGGCCTTTGTTTTTCATTGCAATATTTAGTTTTGTATTTTCAATGATTGTTTGGACTGTTAGAAGTGCTGTAAGTGTTCCTGTAATTGAAGATAAAAGTTTTATGAAAAAATATCAAGATGTTGATGCAAACTATAATGACATGATGATCTCGAATGAGAGATTCTTATCTAAATATGATTTTGTATTAGATTTAAATGATAAGAAATTTGATTTAACTACAGATGATATTAAATATTCTCAAAGAGTAATGGAAAAATATTCTCAACATAAAGATATTTTAAAAGTTGGGAATAATAGTTTAAATATTATTGTAATAGATAAAATTACAAAAGAAAAAAAAGATATTAATATTGAGTTAGAAGTATCTAAATCTATTTCAGCTGATGCTGATTTAATATTAAAAAATGAACAATTTAAAAATAATGATAAAACTTTTAATTCAACATTTGAGTTAAAAGATGAAACAAACTGGATTATAACAGGTAGTTTTACAGTTGATGGAATTATTGGCTATATCTATATCAGAACAAATGCTATTTAAAAAAAAACTTCTAATTTTCCCGACATCTAGGGCAATTAGGAACTTTATATCTTCGCAAAAGAGTAGTAATACTCTTTTGCCTTTTATCCTTACAATCGATGAGTTTTTTAAAAAATCTATTCTATTTGACAATATGAAATATTGTGAAGAAGAACAAAGAGTTCTTTTTTTAAATGAAGCCATAAAAGATACAAACATTCAAAAACTTGGTATTTCAGACAATTTTACAAAATTCTTAAAACAAAGTGATTACATATATAGATTCTTTTTAGAACTCGCAAGTGAAAAAGTTGAAATCAGTGAAATACAAAATGTTGATACTTATGATTTCTATTTTGAACATCTACAAATTTTACAAACAATTAAGAAAAATTATATTGATATATTAGAAAAAAACTCTTATGTTGACAGAATTAATCTTGTAAATCACTATAAAATAAATGAGAATTTTCTAAAGAAGTTTGAGAATGTTGAGTTATATTTTGAAGGCTATTTTACAAAAGTTGAGTTTGATATAGTTGAAAAAATATCAAAAGTTATAAATTTAAATATTTCATTTTACTCAAATATTTATAATCAAAAATCCCTCGAAGTTTTTAGTAATCTTAATTTAGATATTAAAGTAAATTACAAATATAAAATCGATTTATCAAATAAAATAGTTTTAGAAGAAGAAAAAATATTAAATGATTTGGCTTTTGTTGAGTTAAAAGGTTTTTCTTCAAGACTTAATCAAATTGCATATATAAAAAGCATAATAACTAGATGTATTCAAAATGGTGTAAAGCCAGAAGATATTGCTTTAGTTTTACCTGATGAGAGTTTTGCAACAAGTTTACAACTTTTTGATGATGAGAAATATTTTAATTATGCTATGGGAAAAAGTATAAAGAATACCTATTTATACCAAGTTGCTTATTCAATATATTCATATTTAAATGAAGATGAAATAAAACATATTGAGTTTTTAAACTGTTTCAAAATTGATAAGTTATTCCTAGATAAAAGTATAAAAACAATATGGAACAAAAAAGCCACAATAGATACTTTTTTAATAATTACTGATTTTATAAAATCATTTGAAAAAAATAGTGAATTACTTGAGAAATATGATGAATTACTTTATAAATTAAATATTATACTTTTTTCATCAAATCACAATATTTTATTAAAAGATGTATATAAAATATTTTTACAAAGATTAGTTGCTATTACTTTAGATGATGTTAATTCAGGAAAAGTTACAGTTTTAGGAGTTCTTGAAACAAGAGTAGTAAATTTTGAGACAGTTATTATTTGTGATTTTAATGAATCATTTATTCCAAAAACATCAGTAAAAGATAAATTTTTATCAACAAAACTAAAACAACTCTCAAATCTTCCAACTCAATTTGATAGGGAATCTTTACAAAAATATTATTATAAAAGATTAATTGGTTCATCAAAAAATGTCTTTATATCTTATGTTAATTCAGATACTAATCAAATCTCAAGATTTGCAAATGAGTTATTTAATACTCACATAAAAACTGATACAAATGATAATTATTACAAACATATATTGTACGATAATCACAAGATAAATCATTTTGATGAAGAGATAGTTTATAAAATTGATTTGGCCTCAATTAGATGGTCTGCAACCTCATTTAGAACATATTTACAGTGTAAAAGAAAGTTTTATTTACAAAATATTTTAAAAATTAAAGAACATACAATTTCTCTAAAACCAAAAGCTTATGAATTGGGAGATATTATTCACTCAATTTTGGAAGATTATTACACAGCTGATGAAAATTCAAAGGAATTTAGTTTTGAAAAAATTGAAGATTTATTCAATAAATATAAAAGCTCAAATCCTTTTTTGATTTTGGATTTAGAGATATGGAAAAAGAAACTTTATGAATTTTATTTATATGATAAAGAGAGATTAAAACATAGACAAATTATCGCTTTAGAAAAATCTTTTGAATGTGAATTTGAAGGAATAAAAATAAGAGGGGTGATTGATAGAATTGATAAATATGAGAATATTTATGAAGTAATTGATTACAAAACTTCAAGTTCATTAAGTGTTGATACTTTAAAAAACTATGAAAAAACAGATGATTTTCAATTAGAATTTTATTATCTTGCAATGAATGAATTGTATAAAACAGATAAAATAGAGACTTATTATTATGATTTGAATAATACTTTGCTAATTAATGAAATTGCACTTGATAAAAAACTTGAACTATTATGTGAAAAATTTAAGGAATTGAAAGAGATTTCAAAAAATGAAATCTCTTTTTCAAAATGTGAAGATAAATCAAATTGTACTTATTGCGCTTATACAATTATTTGTAATCGAGAATAAAAGAGTTTTATTTAGCAGTTGCGATTAAAACGTCTTCAATGATTTTTGTAATATCTCCATCTAAAATAGCATCGACATTTGAATAACCAATATTACTTCTACTGTCTTTTACTTGTTGATATGGTTGTAAAACATAAGATCTAATTTGATGTCCCCATCCATTATCACTTTTTTCAACACCATCTTTTGTTGCTTGTTGTTTTTCAAGTTCAAATTCATATAGTCTTGATTTTAGCATTTTCAATGCACTTGCTTTATTTTTGTGTTGAGATCTATCATTTTGACATTGAACAACTATATTTGTAGCGATATGTGTAATTCTTATAGCTGACTCAGTTTTATTAACATGCTGTCCACCTGCACCACTAGCTCTATATGTGTCAATTCTAATATCTTTATCTTCAATAACAATATCAATGTTATCATCAACTTCAGGACTAACCATTACAGATGAAAATGAAGTGTGTCTTTTTGCATTTGAATCAAAAGGAGATATTCTAACAAGTCTATGAATTCCATTTTCAGCTTTCATATAACCATAAGCATTTTCACCTTTGATGATAAATGAAACATCTTTTATACCTGCTTCATCACCATTTTGGTAATCAAGTAGTTCAATTTTAAAATCATTTCTTTCAGCCCATCTTAAATACATTCTATATAAAATTGATGCCCAATCTTGTGATTCAGTTCCACCAGCTCCTGGATGAATAGAAACTATTGCATTTGAGGCATCATCAGCATTACTAAGCATTACAGATATTTCAGTTGATTTGATAAGTTTTTCTAATTCTGGTGCTTCATCATAAAGCATTTCAAAAGTATCTTCATCTTTTTCATCACTTGCCATTTCATAAAGCTCATTAGTTCCTTTTAATGAATCATTTGCTTTATTAAATTTACTAAGTTTTCCTAAAATTCTATTTTTCTCAATACCAATTTTTGTGGCATTTTCTATATTGTTCCAAAAATCTTGAGCTGATTCTTCTTCCTTAATTTCATCTAATCTTTGATTTAATTCATCAGGTTTTAAAATACCTTTAATATTGTTAAGTTTAGTGTTTAGAAGTTTTAATAGTTCTGAATATTCATATGCATCCATTTAGTGTAATCCTTTAAAAAAAGCAATTATACTTAAAGTTTGTATAAAGAGTGATTAGAGTTTAAAAGAAGAAAGAAAAGGAACTAATCCTTTTTCTTTATTTGTTATTTAATTCTTTTAAATAAGCATAAACACCTTTGATTGTTTTTGGATCTAAGTTATTAATATGTATTGGTGCAGTAGTTGTTGCACTCATTCTATCAATTCTTCCTAATTTATAATCTTTGATAGATTCTTCCATTTGCTCAATAGTTAAATCTTTCAGGGCTCTTGAGCTACTTCTCGTCAGCTCTCCATTTACTCCATGGCAAGATTGGCATTTGTTCACATAAATATTTTTTGCATCTATTTTAGCTTCTTCTAATTCTAGTTCAACTTTAGCTTTTTCTTCCGACACTTTCTTTTGTTCAAGTTTAGCAATAATATTTGCTTCCATTTGGGCTTGATTTCCAGTGAAATTTGATGTTGTTGTAGCTGCAGTTGCTGTTTTTAAGATATAGATAAAATTCATTCCCGTTGTTGTTTGTGAAATTTTAATATCATCTACACTCCAACCCTTTGCTTTCATTTGGTTTATTGTGTTTTTTCCATTACATGCTCCACCATCAAGAGGTGTATTTTCAATATTAGACATAGATTGGTGATTTTCTTTAAAACACATTGTTGTATCTGCAAGAAGTGAAGTTGAACCTAATAATAGAATAGTTGAAAGAATCGCTTTTTTCAAGATAAAATCCTTTTTTTAATTTTGTTGATTTTATCATAATAAGGTTAAATATTTAGAATAACTATAAAGGATAGTTGTAATTTAGAAATAAAAAAAGGCTAGAGAAAAAATCTCTAGCCTTTAGAAAAAAAGTTTTATACTCTAATAATATTAGAATGTATATTCAACTTGTAATCTTCCTCTTGTATCTTCATTATTACTAGCTGTTGCAGCAGCTGCCGCAGTAGTATCTTTAGAATATGTACCATATCTAACATAAGTAGTTAAATTTTTGCTCATTTTATATAATAATTGAGCATAAATTTCTTCTTCTTCTACGTCTGTAGTTGAACCAGCAGTTGGAATATATTGTAAGTTACCATAGTTAGCTGATAAATTTAAGTTAGATAAAATATCAAATCCTAATACTGCTTGCCAATAATCAGCATCAACTTTATTAAGAGCAGTTAAATTCCATCCAAGTAAAGTTGTACTTGCATCTGCATCTAAAGCAGTTGTTCCACCATCTTTATCAGTCATTGCATAAGCGATTTTACCATCAACTAATCCTGCATCAGCAGTTAAAACTAATTTAGCCATAGTATTAGCTTTTGAACCTGCTGCATCCATAGTTAAAGAAGCAAATCTTGCATCTGCACCTAATTTTACACCAGAAATATCAAACGCACCTTTTGCACCTACTGTATAAGTATCAAAAGTATTAGTCATATCTAAATACCAAGCATCTAAAGTAACTGGACCAGCTACTCCAATTACACCAACAGTTGCAACAGCATCACTACCGTTTAATCCTGCCACATCACCAGACGCGTTTAAATTAGTTTGGTTAAAATAAGCACCAGCTACTGTAACAGGTCCCATTGTTGAAAGAGCTAAAATACCAGTACCAGTTTGTTCATTTCCATCAGAATCTAAAGCTACAGTCCATGGAGTACTTAAACCTTGTTTACCAACATTAACAGTAGTATTTTGAATACCTGTATATCCAAAATAAGCATGAGATAAAGTAACACCTAGATTTGAATCTCCAGTAGTACCATAGTCTTGACCTGAAAGGTTTCCTGAACCTGAAGCAACTAGAAATCTTGAGTTAAATTTTACATCTTCATTTACTTTAGAAGATAAATTTAAACCAACTTTATAGTTGTTAGTATTTGTATCTCCACCTGCAGGAGTGTTTGTAGCATTTCTAACAGTGTTATTTCTATAGTCATTATATCTATATACAACTGATCCAGATACATCTACATTTTTGATTGCTTCTTCTAATGGTTGAGCATTAGCAGTAGTTAAACCTGCAACTGCAACAGCTGCTACTAAACTTAATTTTGCGATTCTTTTCATTTGTTCTCCTAAAATTTCGAAATCTTATTTTTCAGTCTATCGGAGCGCGCGAACTCATCTAAAACATTGTTTTAAACCTTTTCCGACATACCGTTATGGCCATTCTACAGCACTAAATTTTAAAGTTTTCTTAAAGTGCAGTTTTGAGTGTTAATTAACTGTTAATTTAAGCTAGGTTTCAATTAACTATTCATTAATGCTGTTTTATTGCTATTTTAGGACTTTTCTTATCGTATTTTATGTAGAGTTAGTTACTTAAACTAACAATACAATCTTTTAGTATATTTGGTTTTGATATTTTAATTTGCAGATTATCTATTTTGTAGTTATTATTTAGTAAATTTATAAGATATAAAATTGTATCTTCCAGTAGAAGAAATTTTTCTTTTTTCATAGTTTTTTTGATTAGATTTGAAACTTCAGCATAGTCTATAAAAGAATCTTTTGAATATTCATAGTCAAATGATACGTTTATTAGAACTTTTTGTTTTTTTATTCGTTCAAAATCAAGGATTCCAATTATACATTTAAAGCTTAAATCAGTGATTTCTATTTTCATTTAATTTTTATTACAGGAGAAAGTCATATTACTATATAACTTTTTTCTCCTCCCCTTTTATTATTCTTATTATATTTGGGATATGTTTATACATAATTATAAATGCAATTATATACATAGGTACATTTGAACCTACATTTAAACCATCATTTAAAAAAGTAGCACTTACTATAACTCCAACTAATCCTAAAAGTGATGATAAAGATGAAATTTTTAAAACTTTTGCACAAATTATCCAAACAACAGCACCAATAAGTGTTGGTATTGGAATAAGAACTAAATAAACTCCTAGTCCAGTTGCAACACCTTTGCCACCTTCTAGTCCTAAATATATAGAATAACAATGTCCTAAAACTGCAAGTATTGCAATTCCCCAAAGAGTTGATTCACTAAGACCATAATAAGAGGCAACTAATAAAACAACTGTTCCTTTTAATGCATCTAATAAAACTGTCGCAATTCCAAGTTTTTTTGCTAATTTTGGATTAGTCTCTTTTACGACTCTAAGAACATTTGTAGCTCCAATTGATTTACTTCCTGCTGTTGTAATATCAACTCCTGCAAATGTTTTTGCTAGGATTGAACCAAAAGGAATTGAGCCTATTAAATAAGCAGCTATAAAAAATAAAATATTTGTATTTGTGAAAAAATCCATATATTACCTTTGTTTAATGTGTGTGATTAAATGAGATTATAACCAATATTTTGTTATATTCACATTTAATAAAGATTTGAAGGTTTATTTTGAATTTAAAAGAAGAGATATTAAAATTAAAAAAAGAGTTAGATGTAACTCTTGTTGCACACTTTTATCAAAGGGATGAAGTATTTGAATTGGCTGATATAACAGGTGATTCATTAGAACTTGCAAAAAAAGTAATGCTTACGGATTCTCGGTATGTAGTTTTTTGTGGTGTCGGTTTTATGGGGGAAAGTGTAAAAGTTATGAGCCCAGAGAAAACAGTACTTATGCCAAAAATTGCATGTTGTGCTATGGCTAGAATGATTGATGAGGGATATTTTGAACAAAATTTAAAAAAAATAAATGATGCGGGAATTCCTAATGAAAATATTTTACCAATTACTTATATAAATTCAAGTGCTGCTGTTAAAGCAAAAGTTGGACAAATGGGTGGAATGGTTTGTACTTCATCAAATGCATATAAGATTATAGAAAAAGGTTTGAAATCTGGGAAAAAGATATTTTTTGTTCCAGATAGATGTTTAGGACAAAATTTTGCTAAATCTTTAAATCTAAAATCTGCAATTGTTGGAGATGGAAGTGATTTAAAAGAAGCAGATATAATTTGTTACAATGGATTTTGTTCTGTTCATCAACAATTTTCTGTAGAAGATATTGAATTTTATAGAAATAAATATCCAGATATCTTAATTGCCGTTCATCCAGAATGTGATCCAAGTGTTTGTGATGCTGCTGATTTTGTGGGGTCAACATCTCAATTGATAACTTATATTAAAGATTTACCGATTGAGCAAAAAATAGCTGTTGGAACAGAGTTTAATATGGTTAACAGATTAAGACAAAAGAATACTTATATTTTAAGTTCTACGAAACCAGAGTGTCCAACAATGAACGAAACAACATTAGAAGATGTGTATAATACTTTGAAATCAATAAAAGATAATAATATATCAAAAGAGAATGAAATTTTTGTATCAGCTGATACTGCAAAGTGGGCGAAAGTTGCCCTTGAAAGGATGTTTGAAGTATGATAAATATTAAGAAATTTGTAAAAAATGCCATTATCGAGGATAATGGAAGAGGCGATTTATTTTTTGATGTCGCTCCAAAGGGAAGATTTACTGCTCGAGCTATTTGTAAATCAGATGGAATTTTAGCAGGTGTACAATACGCAAAAGTATTAGCGCGTACAGAAAAATTTGATTGCAAATTTTTAAAAAATGATGGTGATGAGATAAAAGCTGGAGATGTAATTGCTGAACTTGAAGGTAAAGCATCAATTTTACTTTCATCTGAAAGAACTTTTTTAAATATGCTTCAACATGCATCTGGAATTGCAACAATGGCAAATAAGTATGCAAAACTAATGGAAGGTACAGGAGTTGTTCTTCTTGATACTAGAAAAACAAGACCACAATTAAGAGATTTTGAAAAATATGCTTCAAGAGTTGGTGGTGCAATAAACCACAGACTTGGACTTGATGATTGTTTAATGCTTAAAGATACTCACTTAAGAACTATTGATAATCTTGCTGAATTTGTAAAAAAAGCTAGAAAAAGAATTTCATGGGTTACAAAAATAGAAATAGAGTGTGAAACTTTAGATCAAGTAAAAGAAGCAATGAGTGCTGGTGGAGATATTATCATGTGTGATAATATGACATTGGAACAAATAAAAGAAGTTGTTTCATTTAGAAATGAAAATTATCCACATATTTTATTAGAAGCAAGTGGAAATATAAATTTAGAAACTATCAGAGGTTATGCTTCAACTGGTGTTGATGCAATTAGTAGTGGAAGTATCATTCACCAAGCAACTTGGCTTGATTTTTCAATGAAGTTTGATTAGGATTTGATTTGAAAAAAGATTTTATATTAAGTAATAAAGTTGATATGTCTGAATATACAAAAGCTTTAGAGCTTATTGAAAAAAGTAGATATATATTAATAATTACTCATGTAAATCCAGATCCTGACTCTATTGGTTCAGCCTTAGCTTTATCAAATTTATTTCATGAAAATAAGATAAAACATAAAGTATTTAATATAAGTTCTGACTTACCTCAAAATCTTGATTTTATACCAAGATTTGAAAAAATCAGTGATCAATTGCCAGCTTTTTTTGATTTAGCAATAAGTGTTGATTGTGGAACTTATAAAAGATTAGGTTTTGAACTTGATTCATCAATTCCACTTATAAATTTTGATCATCATAAATCAAACAATAGTTTTGGAGTTGTAAATATCGTAGATTCACAAAAAAGCTCAACAGCAGAATTAGTTTTTGAATTTTTTAAACATAATGGATTATACATAACAAAAAATTCTGCAACAGCACTTTATGTTGGGATTTATGATGATACATTAGCTTTTTCTTTGGGAAGATGTGATGAGTTAACATTTGAGAAAATAAATTTTTTAGTAGAGTGTGGAGCAAGTCCTTCTGAGATTGCAAATAAGCTATTAAGAAGAGATTCTTTGGCAAAATACAGAATTATTCCAAAGGTCTTAGATAGTTTAGAGTTATTTAAAGAGGGTGAAGTTGCATCAATTATTGCAAAAGAAGAGTGGTTTAAACAAACAGGAGCTCATAATAGAGATTGTGAAGATGCCCTTGATATGATAATGAGTATAGCAGTTGTTAGAGTTGCAATTTTTGTAAGAATTGTAAATAATGTTGCAAGAGTATCTTTAAGATCAAAAGGTCAGATAGATGTTTCTAAAATAGCAGGAGAATTTGGTGGCGGAGGTCATTTTAACGCTTCTGGTTGTACAATAGAAACATTAGATGTAGAAAAAGCAAAAGAAATAGTATTAAAGGAAATTTTTGAAATTTACAAATAATAAAAACGGAATGGGATTTTGGATTTTTATAATCTTATCAGTATTAGTTATGGCATTAGTTGCATTTTTATTTTTATCACCTACCTTTGAAAGGGTTGCCCCTAAGGTATCAATTGATAAAGAAATTTATTGGAATTTACAGAAACCAATAAAAGTAGCAATCTCAGATAATAATGAAATAAAATCATATGATGTTATTTTTGATGATGGACAAAAACAACTGAAATTAGAAACAAAAGTTGTTAAAAATGAAAAGAATTTAATAGAGTTAGAAATATTACCTCCTTCATTTGATGAAATGAGTAAACCAAAAGATGGAAATATTAAAATTGATGTTTATGATGCAAGTATGTGGAACTTTTTTAAAGGGAATCAAACAGTTACAAATTCAAAAGTTATGATAGATAGAAAAAGTCCAGTTGCTAATGTAATAGGAAACTCTTATTTATTAAGACAAGGTGGATGTGGAATTATTATAGTTGAAGTTGCAGATGAAAATTTAAAAGATTTTTATATTTCATTTAATGATGAAGAGTTATTTGAACTTTTCCCTTTTTATAAAAAGAACTATTATATCTCAATCATTGCTTGGCCTGTACAAATAAAAGAGTTTAAAAAAGTTAATTTAATTGCTGTTGATATGGCAGGTAATAAAAGCGTAACAAAAGTTCCTTTTTATATAAAATCTTTTGCTGAAAAAGCTGATAATATAAAAGTGTCTGAAGATTTTATTCAAAGTGTTAGTAGACAAGTTTTAGAAAAAAGTGATATGAATATTCCATCTGATTCTGTAGAGATATTTTTAAAAGAGAATAAAGAGCTAAGAGAGAAAAATGTGAAAACAATTAGAGATGTAGTGCGAAAAAATTTCTCTAATAATTTAGTTACTTCATATAACATTAAACCATTTTCAAGATTAGAAAATGCAGCTACAGTTGCTGGTTTTGGTGAGAGAAGAAGTTATATGTATAATGACCAAAAAATAGATGAAGCTTGGCATTTAGGAAATGATTGGGCAAGTGTAAAAAGAGCTCCAATAAAAACATACAACGATGGGAAAGTAATATTCAAAGATTATTTAGGAATTTATGGAAATACTATAATTATTGACCATGGATTAGGAGTTGCATCTCTTTATGCACATACGAGTAGTGCAAATGTTGAATTAAATGATGAAGTAAAAGCAGGGCAACAAATTGCAAATACAGGTGATACAGGTGCAGTATTTGGAGATCATTTACACTTTGGAATGCTTGTTCAAGGAATAGAAGTGAATTCAAATGAGTGGTTAGATTATACTTGGATGAAAACTAATGTAACAAAAACGATAGAAGATGCTTTGAAAGTGATAAATACTAAATGAAACAAAGAACAATAGCAAAAAGCATAGAAATAGTAGGAATTGGGCTTCATAAGGGTGTACCTGTTAAAATGAAACTCGAACCACTTGATAGTGATATGGGAATTATTTTTTATAGAGTTGATGCAGGAGTTACAATTCCTTTAAAAAGAGAATTTGTTGTTGATACAAAAATGGCAACAGTTATTGGAAAAGATGGTGTAGTAATTTCAACTATAGAACATCTTTTATCAGCTCTTTATGCTTATGGAATTGATAATCTTAGAATTGTAATTGATAATGATGAAGTTCCTGTTCTTGATGGAAGCTCTTCGGGATATTGTATGTTAATTGAAGAAGCTGGAATTAAAGAGCTTAATAAATCAAAAAAAGCAATAAAAATAAAAAAAATGGTTGAAGTTACAACTCCTGAGGGTAAAAGAGTTAGTCTGAAACCATCAAATAGAATTGTTTATGATTTCGAAATTACTTTTGATCATCCTGCCATTGGAAAACAAAAATTCCATTTTGATTATTCAATTGCTGAATATAAAGAGAATATTAGCCGAGCTAGAACATTTGGATTTTTACATGAAGTACAATATTTAAGAAGTATAGGATTAGCACAAGGTGGTTCTATGGAAAATGCTATTGTTCTTGATCAAACAAAAGTTTTAAATCCTGAAGGTTTAAGATTTGATGATGAGTTTGTTAGACATAAAATTTTAGATGCTATTGGTGATATGGCACTTTTAGAATATACAATGGTTGGAGAATATGATGCAATTGCTGGAAGTCATCATTTAAATCATTTACTTACAAAAAAACTTTTTGAGAGTGAAGAAAACTATGAAATTATTGATTTAGAAGAAGCAAGTAATGAAGCTGTTGTATTTGAAATGGCTTATGCAAATGTTGAAAATTAAGGTAAAAATTGATTGAAATTTTAGTAATAACTATTTCAAATCCTTTATTAATTGGAATTTATGAAAATAAGAAATTAATAAAGGAGCATAAACTTGATGGTAAAACATCTGATTTATTGCCAAGTTTATTTGAAAAACTTTTAGAAGAGTATGAAATAAAAAGAATTATATATGTTAATTCTCCTGGTTCATTTATGGCAATAAAAGTTGCGTACATATTTTTAAAAACAATTTGTATCACAAAAGCAATTGAATTTAGAGCAATAGATGGTTTTGAATTTAATCAAAATTCTCCTATTAAAGCATTGGGAAAAAAATATTTTCTGAAAGTTGAAAATAAAATTAAAGTGGATTTTTTAGAAAAAGATAGTATAATCTACGACTTTAAATTACCTATGAGTATAGAAAAATATAATTTTAACGAAGAAACACTGCCAATATACAATTTACCAGCTGTTTAAGTTTAAGAAGGAAATGGATGAAAGTAAGCGTTCCAGCTACTAGTGCAAATTTAGGCCCAGGTTTTGACTGCTTAGGTCTAGCAATCTCAATGAAAAATCAAGTAATAATTAGACCATCAAAATTTCATAGTGTTTCGCTAAAAGGTGAGGGTGCAAATAATCCTGCTTTAAAAGATAATAATATGTTTATATCAATATTTAATGATTTTTATCATAATTTATCATATAAAAAAAGACATTTTAGATTTGAATTTCAAAATGAAATTCCATTATCTCGAGGGTTAGGAAGTTCTTCTGCTGTTATAGTTTCTGCAATAGCAAGTGCATATGCGATTGAAGGAATTAAATTAGAAAAAGATAAATTATTAAATTTAGCTTTAGCCTATGAAAATCATCCTGATAATATTACGCCTGCTGTAATGGGTGGTTTTACAGTTGCTTGTGTTCAAGAAAATGAAGTAAGATATATAAGAAAAGATATACCTAAAAATTTAAAAGCGGTAGTAGTTGTTCCAAATAGAGCAATTTCAACTCAATTATCAAGAAAAACTCTACCTTTTAAATATTCAAAAGAAGATGCAGTATTTAATATTTCACATTCATCTTTATTAACAGCTGCTTTTATGGCTGAAGATTGGGAAATGTTAAAACATGCATCATTTGACCAAATTCATCAAAAATATAGAATGAAACAGATGCCAGAACTTTTTGATGTACAAAAAACTGCATTAAAAGAAGGTGCGTTAATGAGTACACTTTCAGGTTCAGGTTCAACACTCTTTTCAATGGCTTATATGGATGATAGTAAGAATTTAGAGAAAGCTTTGAAAATAAGATTTCCTCATTTTAAAGTGTTTATAGCCGATTTCGATAACGTTGGCGTGAAAGTTGAAATTTGAAAATCTTTGATATTAAGTATATTTTAGGTATAATATTTGCCTAGTTTAAAAAAGACCTTAAGAACTTGCGTCGTTTGCCGAGGCAAATTTGAACAAAAAGAGTTATTAAGACTAAAATGTGAAGAGAAAAAATTATTGTTTTACAATAATTTTGGTAGAAGTTTTTATATCTGTAGAGAATGTGAAAAGCTATTACAAACAGATATAAATGGAAAAGATAATAAAAGAATCGAAAAATCACTTTGTAAAGAGTGTAAAAATAAAGATAAGTATGTCACACAACTTAAGGAGATGCTAACAGATGTCAGATAAAGTAAGAGTTTATGAAATTGCAGAAGAAGCGGGGGCTAGTAGCGCAGACGTAATTGCAAAGGCTAAAGATTTAAATATAGATCTAAAGTCGCCCCAAAGTGCAGTATCATATGAAGATGCTGAAGAAATTACAAAATATATCATGACTGGAAATAGTTCAAGATTACCAAGTAAATCGCCAGTATCTAAAGCAAAGAAGGTTGTTGAAGCTAAAACACCTGAAATAAGTGAAGAAGTAAAAGAGATAAAAATAGAATTAGAAAAAGTTGAAGTTATTGAAAAGAAAGATATTGGAATTGTAAAAAAACCTGAATTAAAAAAAGTTGTAATTTCTAAACCTATTCCTAAACCTGCTTTAAAAACTCAAGAAGAATTTGATAAACCTGAAGTTAATCCTGATAATGCTAGTAAAATTGTTCCTAAAAGAAGAGGGCTAGTTATTGTTAAAAAGAATAAACCTAAAGAAGAAGCAGAAATAATTGTTAATAAATCGTTTGATTCTGAAATTCAACCTAGAAAACAGATGAAATCATTAAGCGAAATTTTAGGTGCTAATGATGAAGATGAGAAATCTAACAATGATAATTTCAATTCAACTGAAGAACAAAGAAGAAATAGAATTAAAAAAGAGAAAAAGAAAACAGTTGTAAGAGCACAAGATCATGGAAAAAAACTTGATGTTGATAGAGCTTATACAGATGATTTTGTTAGTTCTGATGATTCGTTATTAGGTGAAGAAGTAGTTTTACTTGATATGGACTTAGGAGATGGGTTTAAAATCTTCGATGAGCCAAAACCTCAAAATCCTGCAAAACAATCTAGAAGCTCAAGACCAGCTGCGTTTGGAAATGCACCTCAAGGATTAAAAAGAGGAAAAAGAAAGAAAAGAATAGCTAGAACACAAGAAGCTGTTGATATTACTGAAGTTACTATTCCTGAAGATATTAGAGTTTATGAATTCGCTGAAGCTTGTGGTAAATCAACTGCTGAAGTAATTACTGTTTTATTCTCTTTAGGAATGATGGTTACTAAAAATGACTTCTTAAAACAAGATGAATTAGAAATTCTTGGTGAAGAGTTTGGAATTGAAGTAACAGTTAATGATGCATTAGAAGATGTAAATTATGTTGGTGATTACCATGATGAAGATATTGATGAAACAGTATTTGTAACTAGACCACCAGTTGTAACTATTATGGGACATGTTGACCATGGTAAAACTTCACTATTAGATAAAATTAGATCTTCTAAAGTAGCAAAAGGTGAAGCAGGTGGAATTACTCAACATATTTCATCTTATACAGTTGAAAAAAATGGACAAAAAATCACATTCGTTGATACTCCAGGACATGCTGCTTTCTCTGCTATGAGAGCAAGAGGTTCTGCTATTACTGATATAGTTATAATTGTTGTTGCTGCTGATGATGGTGTAAAACCTCAAACTGAAGAAGTTATCTCACATGCTAAAGCAAGTGGATGTCCTATTATTGTTGCTATTAATAAAATGGATAAAGAGACTGCAAATCCAGATATGGTAAAAGCGCAAATGGCAGAAAGAGATTTAACTCCAATTGATTGGGGTGGAAATACAGAATTCATTGGAGTTTCTGCTTTAACTGGTGCAGGTATTGATGAGTTATTAGAAAATATCTTAATTCAATCAGAACTTTTAGAACTTAAAGCTGATCCAACTGCAAAAGCAAAAGCAGCTGTTGTTGAATCTTCATTAGAAAAAGGAAGAGGACCTGTTGCAACTATTATTGTTCAAAATGGTACATTAAGAATTGGTGATAACATTGTTTGTGACACTACTTATGGTAGAGTAAAAGCAATTACTGATGATAATGGAAATCCTGTAAAAGAACTTGGATTATCTGAAACAGGAACAGTTTTAGGATTAAATGATGTTCCAACAACTGGTTCTGTTATGGTTGTTCAAGATACTGATAAAGAAGCAAGAGATATTGCAACAACAAGAGCTGAACACGCACGAGCAAAAGAGTTATCTAAATCTACAAAAGTTTCTTTAGAAGAGATGAGTGGATTAATTGCAGAAGGTAAAATTAAACAACTTCCAGTAATTATTAAAACTGATGTTGGTGGTTCTTTAGAAGCTATTAAAGGTTCTTTAGAAAAAATTGCAAATGATGAAGTAAAAGTAAAAGTAATTCATGCAGCTGTTGGTGGAATTACAGAATCTGACTTAGTACTTGCAGGTGCATCTGATGGTTGTATTATCTTAGGATTTAATGTAAGACCAACTGGTTCTGTTAAATCTAAAGCAAAAGCTGATGGAATTACAATTAATACTTATACAATTATTTATGATTTAATTGATGATATTAAAGATGCATTATCAGGAATGATGAGTGCAGTAATTAGAGAAGAAAATACTGGTCAAGCTGAAGTTAGAGATACATTCGTTGTTCCTAAAGTAGGAACTGTAGCTGGATGTTTAGTTACTGATGGTAAAGTAATCAGAGGTGGTCATGCTAGAATCATTAGAGATGGAATTGTTACTTACACAGGTAAAATTTCATCATTAAAAAGATTTAAAGATGATGCTAAAGAAGTGGCAAATGGTTATGAGTGTGGAATTATGTTTGATAAATTCAATGATATTAAACCAGGTGACTTTATTGAAACATTTATCCAAATTGAAGAGAAAGTATCAGTAGATAAAAACTAATGAAAAGTATTAATCTACAAAGAACAGAATCTTTATTAATGGAGTTAATTCCAGAAGCACTATCAAATTTAGTTGATAGTAGAATTAACTCTTTAGCTATAACAGCAGTAAATTGCAAAAATGGTAAATATGATGCTATTGTTTATTTTGATGGTTCTGATTATGATAAAGTTCAAATAAAAGAGATTATATCTTTATTGAATAAAGCAAATGGAAGATTGAAAACGCATATATTAGCAAGTACTGGTTGGTATAAATGTCCAAACTTTACTTTTTTAAATGATACATCATTAGAAAAATCAAAAAACATTGAAGCATTATTTACACAAATTAGAAAAACAAAAAGTGAAGAAGAATGAGTTTAGAAGAATCAATTAAATTAGCTGTTGAAAGTTTAGGTGCTAAACTATATGACATTGTAAATGCAAAAGAACATGATAGAAATATTTTTAGGGTTTTAGTAACTGCTGACAATGGTATAAGTTTAGATAAATGTGCAGAAATTTCAAGAATGATTTCTCCAATATTAGATGTTGATGAGCCTATGGGTGGAGAATATGTACTAGAAGTTAGTTCTCCAGGAATTGAGCGAAAACTTAGAAAAAAAGAGCATTTTCTTGCGTCAGTTGGCGAAAAAGTAAAAATTAAAAATTTTGCTATGGATGTATTTAAAGGTGAATTAATTTTTGCTGATAATGAAAAGATAATTGTTAAAACAGAATTTGGTGATGATGAAATCACATATGATAACATTTTAGCAGCTGCAACTTACTACGAATGGTAATAAAACAATAGAAATTTTCTATTGTTTTTAACACCGATTAAAATTACTTAATATATACTACCTCAAAAAATTTATACAAAAAAAGCGAATATTATAATGAAAATAGATGATAATTTTTATATGAAATTAGCTATTGATGAAGCATGGAAATATCAGCTTTTAACATACCCAAACCCAGCTGTTGGATGTCTTGTTGTAAAAGATGGTAAGTTATTATCAATAGAGGCACACAAAGAAGCTGGAATGCCCCATGCTGAAGTTAATGCACTTAAAGCTGCATACTTAGTAGAAAATCCAAATTCAATATTAAAAACAAAAAATAGTTCTCAAGAAATTCATAATTTTCTTTTAGAAAATCATAATGGATATTTTAATGATTGTGAGATTTTTGTAACACTTGAACCTTGCAATCATATTGGCAAAACACCATCATGTGCAAATTTATTAAAAGAGTTAAAACCAAAAAGAGTAATCATTGCCCATGAAGATATAAATAAAGTTGCCTCAGGTGGCATAGAAACACTAAAGAGCGTAAATATTGATGTTAGTCTGGGTTGTTTAAAAAAAGAGGCTTATAACCTTTTATATCCATTTATAAAGTGGAGTAGTGGAACCTTTATCTTTTATAAAATGGCACAAACATTAAATGGCTCTATTGATGGAACTGTATCTTCTAAAATGAGTCAACTATATGTTCATACATTAAGAGATAAAGTTGATTTAATGTTAATAGGTGGAAACACAGTAAGAATTGATAAACCAACTCTTGATGCAAGATATATTGCAGGTCGAGCTCCAAATATTATGATTTACAGTAAAAATAAAATATTTGACAATAATATTCCATTATTTAAAGTACCAAATAGGCAAGTTTTGATTAGTGATGATTTATTTAAACTACTTGATTACAAACTTGTAATGGTGGAGGGTGTTTATAATTTAATGAATATATTAAAAGAAAAAATAGATTATATTGTATTAATTGTAAGTCCAAAAATTAGAAATGGAATTAATGCTTTAAATGATATAGATATGGACTTTGAGATTGTACATGAGAATTATTTAGGTGAAGAAAAAATTATATATTTAAAGAGAAAATAATTTAGATAAATTTTTACAATAGTTAAAATTTTTATTAGTAATATAAGTGACCAAAAAATTAAGAAATCAAATATAATAAAATCTCCTAAAATATAAATATTTATTGATAGAAACAAGAGAGAGGTTTTTTTGAGGAAGGAGCTGACAAGTGTCAGTGACTGAAGATAAGAAATCTTTATCGCAGTTTATAGCGATAAAGATTTATATTTTTATTTTACTTTTTCTAGGTACTCACCAGTTCTTGTGTCACATTTAATAATGTCACCTTCAAGAATATGGAAAGGAATTTGTACAACTGCACCTGATTCTAAAGTAGCAGGTTTTCTACCACCTTGAGAATCACCTTTAAAGTTAGGTGGTGTTTCTACAATTTTTAATTCTACAACCATTGGAGGTTCAACTGTGATTGCTTTACCATTATAGTACATCATGTCACAAGTCATACCATCAATAATCCAATCAAATGCTTCACCAACTTGCTCGTAAGTTAAACCTTCTTGCTCATAAGTTGTATTATCCATAAATTGTAATAATTCACCATCATCATATAAAAATTGCATTTGTTTTTGTTGTAAATTTGGAACTTCACATTTATCACCTGCATGGAAAGTTTTTTCAATAACTTTTCCATTTAAAAATGATTTAATTTTACATCTAACAAATGCAGCACCTTTACCAGGTTTTACATGTTGATACTCTGTAATTTTGTAAGGAACACCATCAACTTCAATTTTTAATCCCTTTTTTAATTCACTCATACCAATTGCCATAATTTCTCCTTAAATTTCTGCGTAAGCAACTGCAATTGCAGCTTCTAAACTATCAAGTTTTTTTAATATATCTGAACTTGGTTTTTCATCAATAAGAATAACAGCTAAAGCGCCATCTTTTCCTCTAGATAATCTAAAGTCAGCTATATTAATATTGCTATCACCTAAGATTTTACCAACTTCACCAATTACTCCTGGCACGTCAGTATTTCTCATGATAATCATTTTACCTTTTGGTTCAATATCTAAAGAGAATCCATTAATTTCAACAATTCTTTGTACATCTTCGTTAAATACAGTTCCAGATATAGTTTTTACACCATTAGGTGTTGTGATTTTAATAGATACTTTATTTTGGTATCCACTATGGTTAGAAAACTCAGAAGTAGTTAATTCTATACCTTTCTCTTTTGCAATAAAGTTAGCATTTACATAGTTAACTTCATCACCTGAAGAAACAGCTAATACTCCAACTGTTGCAAAAGTTTGTAAAGAGTCTAAATATTCGCAAACTTCACCTTCTGCTGCAATATTAATAGATCTAATTTCACTTTTACTTAATTGTGCAAGTAAAAATGCCATTTTTTGAGTTAATTCAATATATGGTTTTACAAATGATGGAATTTTACTCTCATCAATTGGTAAATTTAGAGCATTTGGATATGCAATTCCACGTGCTGATTCAATAGCATTGTTTGCTGCTTGAACTGAAATTTCTCTTTGTGACTCTTTTGTATTTGCTCCTAAGTGAGCAGTTACAGTTATATTTGGTAAATCTAATAAAGGATTGCTTGTTGCAGGTTCTTTGATAAATACATCGATTCCTGCCATTGCAATTTTTCCAGATTTAAGGTTTTCATATAGTGCATCTTCATTATATAATCCACCTCTAGCGCAGTTAATTAAAACTACACCATCTTTCATTCTTGCAATTTCTTCAAAACCTATCATATTGATAGTCTCTTTATTTTTTGGCGTATGAATTGTAATAATGTCACAAGATAAAATATCTTCGAAATTAGTTGTATACTTAATACCTAAATCAGTTGCTTTAGTTGAAGGAATATATGGATCGTATGTCATTACATCCATTTCAAATGATTTAGCTCTAAGTGCAACTCTATGACCGATATTTCCAAAACCAATAACTCCTAGTTTTTTACCATAAAGTTCATTTCCATACCAATCTTCTCTTTTCCATACTCTATCAATTTTTAATTGATTATGAGCATATGGAAATTTTCTCATACAAGATAACATATGTGTCATTGTTAATTCAACTGCTGCTATTGTGTTTGCAGTAGGAACATTCATTGCGATTATTCCTCTTTTACTACAACCTTCAATATCAACATTATCATAACCAACACCAGCTCTAATAATTGCTTTTAGGTTAGTTGCTGCATTTAAAAACTTTTCATCAACATCTGTTGATGATCTTGTGATTGCAACATGTGCATCTTTGATAATATTTAATAGTTCTGTTTTATTTACATCTGCTGCATATACGTAGTTTACATCTTCAGTATTTTGAAGAATTTGTAAACCAGCTTCATGTATATGATCACAAACTACAATTGTATATTTACTCATTTAAATAAATCCTATTATTTCATTTGGTCTTTTATAATGTCACCTAAAGTCATAGATGAATCATCATTAACAGATTTTAGAACTTCTCTTTCTTGTTGTTGCTCTAATCTTCTAACTGATAATCTTACTCTATTTTTTTTAGTGTCAATATTTACAACAACTGCTTCAATTTCATCACCATTTTTAACTTCTTCAATTTTTAATGGACCAAAATCTTCATTTCTGATTAGACCATCAAGATTGTTTTCAAGTTTAATGAAAATTCCGAAATCTTTAGCATCTTTAACTGTACCTTTTACAATATCACCAATTTTATAAGCATCTTGGAATTTTTTTGCAGGAGAATCAGCTATTTCTTTAATTGATAATGAAATATTTTCTTTTTCTTTGTCTATTTTAATGATTCTAACTTCAACTTCATCACCTTTTTTGTAAAGAGTTTTACATTTTGCATTAGGTTCCCATGAAGCTTCTTCATTGTGTAATAAACCATCAACATCACCGATACTAACAAAAGCACCAAAATCAGTTAATGTAGCAATTTTACCTTTAATTACATCTCCCACTTTGTGTTCGTTAGTGAATTTAGCAAAAGGTTTTTCTTGAAGATTTTTTAAAGATACTCTTAATCTTTTTTGTTCAATATTTAATTCAATAACTTCAACATTGATTTCTTCACCAATTGTTAAAAGTTCTTTTGGATTTTTTAAGTTTTTATTCCATGAAATTTCTGAAATGTGTAATAAACCTTCAATATCATTTCCTAAATCAACAAATGCACCATAAGATTCGAAATTAGAAACAGTTACAGTAATTGTATCTCCAACTTCTAATTCGTCTTTGATCTCTTCCCAAGGATTAGAAAGTGCAGCTTTGATAGATAATGATAAATGTTGTTTTGTTTTATCATAAGATAAAACTACAACTGAAACTTCATCACCTTCATTGTAATAATTTGCAGGATTTACAGGACCTTTGTATGAGATTTCATTGTAGTTTACTAAACCATCAATTCCACCTAAATCAACAAACATTCCATAAGAAGTAATTTTTTTGATTGTTCCAATAACTGGTTCTTTATTATCTAAAATTTCAGTTACTTTATTGTCTTTTACAGCTTTTGATTCTTCAATTAATTTTTTTCTTGAAACAATAATTGAATTTTGAGCTTTATTTACTTTAATAACTTTTGCTTTAACAGTTTTACCAACTGCGCCAATAGCTTTTAAGTAAGATTGAGCCATAGGCATGAAATATTCACAACCATCAGCATCTTCGATTATAAAACCACCTCTTTGTTTAACAGAAACGATTTTACCTTCAATAGTTACATCTTCTACATCTTCACCATGAGTTTTTACAAAAGCATCAAATTTTTCTTTTTGTAAAACTTTTTTATGTGAAATACTTGGTCTTTCACCTCTGCTTCCCATTAACATAACAGGAATTGTGTCACCAACTTTGTATTTAACTTCACCACCAATTGTAATTTCAGAAATACTTAATTGACCCTCAATTTTTTGACCAACATCAACTAAAACTCTCTCATTAGAAATTTCTACAATTACACCATCAACTACAGAATTATTTTCTGCATTCTCGAAAGACTCATTAAGCATTTGCTCAAAATCAAAGTCTTCACCTAAATCAATATCTTCGATACCCATTTTATTCCTTCATATTTACCAGTTTTATTAAATGGGAAGATTATACAGAAAATTGGCTTAAAAACTCTTAGTTGAATGATTCAATTTTGTCTATAACTTGCTGTATTATCCAGTCAGGTGTGCTAGCACCGGCTGTTACTCCACATAGCTTTTTTCGTAAAAACCATGAACTAGCTAGTTCAGTTTCATTTTCAATTAGATAAGAATCTGAACAATTTTCTAAACAAATAGAGTGTAATTGTTTTGTATTTGATGAGTTTTTACCACCAATTACAATCATAATATCAACCTCTTTTGAAAGATCTCTTGCTGCATCTTGATTCTCAAAAGTAGCATCACAAATAGTATTAAAGACTCTAACTTCTTTATTTTTTAGAATTAAGCTATTAACAATTTCAAGATATTTTTCTTTCTTTTTTGTTGTTTGCGCAACGGTTGCAATTTTATTTTGTCTAAATACAATATTGTCTAAATCTGAAGGTTCTAAAATAATATGAACATCTTCTTGATTTTCACCATAAGATTGAACACCTTTTACCTCAGGATGATCTGCATCTCCAAAAATAAGTATAGAATATCCTTCATTGGACATTTTTTTTACTATTTGCTGTGGAGTTGTAACAAATGGACAAGTTGCATTAATAACTTTAGCATTTAATTTTCTTAAGTTTTTTAAGTCATTTTTCGGAATACCGTGGGTTCTAATAATTACAGTATCATTCTCTTTTACATCACTTAAATTGTTGTACAATCCTACATTAAAATCATTTTTCAGTCTATTTATTTCATCTTGGTTGTGAATAAGTGGACCCATTGTTGCAGAATTTTTATAATCTTCTGCAATTTTAATTGCTCGTTTTACACCAAAACAAAATCCATAATTTGATGCTAATTTTACTTTCATTTAAATTACCTTTATTTATATAAAGAGTCTAATATTTCTTTAAAATTTGGGAAAGAAGTATCTATGCATTGAGTATCTTCAATTTCCATATCACTATTAAGTCCAGCTATTGCAAAACTCATGGCAATTCTGTGATCACCGTGAGAATTTATTACAGCTTTTTGTATAGTTCCTCCAATGATTTCATAACCATCATCAAATTCTGTGTATGTTACACCACAAAGTTTTAGATTATTTACGACACTTGAAATTCTATCTGACTCTTTTACTCTTAATTCTTTTGCATTTGAAACTTTTGATTGCCCATTTGCTAAGCTCATTGCAATTGATAAGGCTGGTAACTCATCAATAAGCCATGATATATTTTCACTAACAACAACACCATTTAATTCATTATTAATTACTTCAATGTCTCCAATTGGTTCATAAACATTCTCTTTTTCAATAAAGTTTACAATTACACCCATTCTTTTTAAAACTTGATAAGCTTCAATTCTTGTAGGATTTAAAGTTACATTTTTTATTAGAACCCTCGCATTTTTTGTAATTGCAGCAGCAAGTGCAAAGAAAAATGCAGATGAAGGATCAGTTGGAACTGTAATATTTAAAGGTTTTAAATGACCAGTTAATGGATGAATATTTATAAAACCATCAGCATCATTTTCAAGAACTGCACCCATCCCTTTTAACATTCGTTCAGTATGATCACGTGTTAGTTCATTTTCTTTATATTTTGAAATTCCATTTGCTCTAAGTGCTGCTAGAATCATTGCCGATTTAACTTGAGCTGAATCAACAGGAGAGTGATAAGTAAATGGTTGTAATTCTTTTACACCTCTAATAAATAAAGGTGCTTTATTTCCATTTTCTCTTCCATCAATTAGTGCGCCAATACTTCTCAGAGGATCGGCTACTCTTTTCATTGGTCTATTTCTTAGATATTTATCACCTGTTAGTGTAAATGCCCCATCTACACTAGCTAATAGTCCACAAAATAGTCTCATTGCAGTTCCTGAGTTTCCACAATCAAGAACATCTGAAGGTTCAGTAAGAGTTGGAGTTGGTGTAATTTCAACGCTTGAACCATCTCTTTTAACAATGGCACCTAGTTGTTCTACAATACTTAGAGTATTTAAAGTATCTTCCGCTGGTAAATAATTTTTTATATAAGAAGTTTGGTTTGAAAAAAGTGAAAACATTGCACATCTATGAGATATTGATTTATCACTTGCAATTGAATCTATTTCTATATCAAATTTTTTTGTCAATTTTTTTATACTAAATTTTTCCACTTTTTCCCTTTTGATTATTGTCTTAAACCAATAGATAACTCTTTATTAAGTGCATCTAAAATTGAATTCATTGTTGTTGTAATATCTTCTTCTTCCATTGTTTTCTCATCATTTTGTAAAACAAATCTAATTGTTAAACTTTCATTTTCTCCAAGTTTTTCATCCTTATAAATATCAATTAAATTAAATTGTTTAATATTTGAATTATTTAATGAATTAATTACTTTTTTAATCTCTTTATACTCTAAAGATTTTGGAGCAATAATAGTTAAATCTTTTTTTGAAGATTGGAATTTTGAATAAGATGTAGTTTTTATTAAATCATTTTTTATAGCTTCAAAATCAATTTCAGCAATAAATGTATCATTTAAATCAAAATCTGTACAAACACTTGGATGTAATTTACAAATATAACCTACAACTTTTCCATCAATCAATACATTTGCATTTTGGAAAGGGTGAATGAATAAATTATCGATATTTGTCATTGGTTCTAAATCAAATTTTCCAATAGTATTTAATACTTTTTTAGAAAAAGAGAAGAAGTCAATATTTTTTGGTTTTCCAGCATTTGAAAAATCTTCTAATTCTGCATTTCCAGTTTGAATAAATGAGATTTTTTTACTCTCAGCTCTATTCTCATCAAAAATTGTTCCGATTTCAAAAAATGCAGTTGATCTTGCCCCAACTTTAAAGTTATTTGCGCAAGCTTCAACTAAATTTAAAAGTATTGTAGTTCTATATGTATTTAACTCTTTTACTATTGGATTAATTAATTCTAATTCATCTTTTACAGTTTTAAAACCATATTTTTCTAAATTTTCTTTTGAACAAAAAACATAAGTTAATGTTTCATAAAAACCATTTTCAATTGCTTTAAATCTTAATCTATTTTTTTTGATTAAGTCATTAGAAGTTTTATTAACTCTATTTACTTCATCAATTTGTAGGGGTTTTGCAATAATATTATCAATTCCAATTATTCTTACAATCTCTTCAGTAACATCAGCAATATTTTTTATATCATGTCTATAATAAGGAACTTTTATAGCTAAAACATCTCCCATATCTTTTACTTCAAAAGCAAGTGAATTAAGGATTTTTTCAATTTCAACTTTTGGAATTTCTTGACCAATAATTGCATTTACTTTTTTTACACTAATATCAAGTGCAAGTTTTTCTTTATCTTCTATAAATGTTTCACTGCCTTTATAAATAAGTGCTCCATATTTAGAAACAAATCTTGTAAAATAATCAACTCCAAATTCAATATTTGGTTCACTTCCTCTTGAAGCTTTATAATAAACTTCTCCAGTTTTAACTTTTGTTTCAAAAACTTTTTTAGAGATTAATTCAGGATTTATATATGATGCTTCAATAATAAAATTAGTTTCATTTATATCTATTTCATTATGTTCAACACAGATTTTACTTAATTGTTCAACTCCATAAACATTATCAAATCCATCTGAATCTTTTTTAACATTTAAAAGGCATAAATTATTTGAAGATATAGCTTTTTCTTTTGGATAAGCATTTAAAATAGCTCCAGTTGAGTGTGTAACATAAGTTAGAACATTTTTAATATCATTTTTATCTTGGTATTTACCAAGGAATGCAGTTCTTAATTTATGTAATACATTTAATTTAAATTGACTAAAATCAATTGCTTTGAATATTAAAGATGATTGGATATTACTATCACATTCAACTTCTAATACTTGACCAATACCAAAATTATTGTAGTTTATTTGTTTGTCTAATTCTATAAATGGAATATTATAAAAAGCACTTAACTCTCTTGCAATTCCATTGATACTTAAACAATCACCTCTATTTGCAGTTAATTCAATTTCAATAATTTCATCGTTTAATTTTGAATATTCTCTTAACTCTTTTCCTAAAATTAGTTCTCCAATAGAATCATCAAGTTCTAATATTCCATCATTTAATTTTGAAAGTCCAAGTTCAGTTGCTGAACAAATCATACCATTTGATTCAACACCTCTTAATTTTGCTTCTTTAATAATAAAATTATTTCCCATATCACAACCAACAGTCGCAACTGGAACAAATTGGCCAGCATCTACATTTTTTGCACCACAAACTATTTGAACAATCTGAGTTCCTAAATCAACTTGACAAATATTTAATTTATCAGCATCAGGATGTTTCTCTTTTTCTAGCACTTTTCCAATAACTACTTTTGGAACTATTGAGATTTTTTCTACACTATCAACTTCAAGACCAATTGAGTTTAATGTTTTACAAATTTCACCAGTTGAAATTTTTGAAATATCTATAAATTCTTCTAACCATGTTCTTGTAATTATCATTTGAATTGTCCTAATAATCTTGTATCACTTTCAAACAGTGATCTTAAATCTCCAATACCATGAATTAGCATTGCAAATCTTTCAATTCCTAATCCAAAAGCGTAACCAGATTTATTTTCATATCCAACAGCTTTGAATACATTTTCATCCACAACACCACAACCTAATACTTCAAGCCATCCTGTTTGTGAACAAACTCTACATCCATCACCTTTACAAAATACGCATGAAATATCAACTTCTGCTGATGGTTCTGTGAATGGGAAAAATGAAGGTCTAAATCTAACTTCAACATCACCAAACATATGTTGTAAAAATTCAACTAAAACATGTTTTAGATTTGCAAATGATACTTTATCTGCTTCATCAACAACTAATGCTTCAATTTGGTGGAACATTGGTGTGTGTGTAATATCAAAATCTCTTCTAAATACTGTTCCTGGCGCTATCATTCTAATAGGTGTTTTTTGACTTAACATTGTTCTTATTTGAACAGGAGATGTATGAGTTCTTAATAAAGTATAATCTTTATTATAAAACGTATCTTGCATATCTCGAGCTGGATGATACTTAGGAAGATTTAATGCTTCAAAGTTATGAAAATCATCTTCTACAAGTGGACCCTCTTCAACTGCAAAATTAAGATTTTGAAAATATGTAATGATTCTATCCATTGTTTCAACAACTGGATGTGTAGCTCCACAAGATAATTCATTGTTAAATCTTGTTACATCAATCTTTTCATTTTCTAATTTTTTATTTAAAGCCTCTTTTTCTAAAATAATCTTTTTAGATTCAAGAGCATCAGTTACAAGCTCTTTTTGTTTATTTAAATTTTCTGCAAAAGCTTTTTTTTCTTCATTTGGAACACTTTTCATTTTAGCAAATTCTAAAGTTAAAATACCTTTTTTACCTAAAGTATCAATTCTTAAATTTTCTAACTCTTCAAGTGATGTTGCATTGTTAATTTTTTCAATCCACTGTGTCACTTTTTCTCCCTAAATTTATAAATAATTATCTTGGATTTAAATTATTCGTATCTGTATTTTTGGGATTATACTTAAAGATTTATTAGAGTTTGGTTATAATATTTTACTATTTAATTTCAAGGAAAAATAATGTGTATATTCTGTAAGATTGTAAAAGGTGAGATTCCAAATCAAACTATTTTAGAGGATGAGAATTTTTTAGCATTTAATGATATTAATCCAACTAGAAAAATTCATGTATTAATTATTCCAAAAGAGCATTATGCTTCTTTTGATGTAACACCTCCAAAAATAATGTCAGAAATGACAGAGTTTATTCAAAAAGTAGCTGCTAAATTAGATGTAAAAGAGAGTGGTTATAGATTAATTACAAACATTGGTGAACATGGTGGACAAGAAGTACATCATTTACATTTTCATTTAATTGGTGGAGAGCCAGTTGGTAGATTAGTGCGATAACAAGAAGTTTAAACTTCTTGTTTGAATTAATATTATCTTTCTAAAAAAGAACCTAAATTCATAATTTTTTGATATTTTTTCTCAGATCTTTGAGCTGGAGTTAATCTTTTTAATTCATCTAATGAAGTTAAAAAGTACTCTTTTAAAGCTAAAATTGCTTCTTCTTTTTTTCTGTGAGCACCAATTAAAGGCTCATTTATTACATCATCAATAAGATTTAAATCTTTTAAATTTTCAGCTGTAATTTTTAATGCATTTGCAGCAGTTTCAACTTTTGTTGGATCATTCCATAAAATTGCACTACAACCTTCTGGTGAAATAACTGCGTAAACAGAATATCTCATCATTGCAAGTTTATCAGCTACAGAAATTGCTAAGGCTCCACCTGAACCACCTTCACCAATAACAACTGATACTGTTGGTGTTGTTAAATCTGCAAATTCGTATAAGTTTCTTGCAATTGCTTCAGATTGACTTCTCTCTTCTGCTCCAATACCAGGATATGCACCCGGAGTGTCAACTAACATAAGAATTGGAATTTGAAATTTTTCAGCCATTTTTGCAGCTCTTAAAGCTTTTCTATATCCTTCAGGACTTGGCATTCCAAAATTTCTGTAAAGTTTATCTTTAGTCCCTCTACCTTTTTGCTCACCGATAACTAATACTTTTTGAGTACCAATATATCCTAAGTAACATACAATTGCATGATCATCAACATAATGTCTATCCCCATGAATTTCATAAGCATTTGTTAATAAACCATTTATATAGTCAAGTGAATAAGGTCTATCAGGATGACGTGCAAGTTGAAGTTTTTGATAGTCACTTAAATTTTTAAAAGTTTTTTCAACTTCTTTTTCTAATTTCTTTTCTAAAATATCTACAGCATGTTCATCTGATTTTGTTTTTGCTGTAATAATTTCATCTTCAATTTTTTTGATTTTATCTTCAAATTCTAGGTAAGTTGCCAATTTTTTCCCTTTAAAAAAAAAAGAGATAATCTAAATTATCTCTTTTATATTTAGGTTTTAGTTTAAATTATTTTTCGTATTTTCTAAAAATCACAGAACCGTTAGTTCCACCAAATCCAAAGTTATTACTCATTACTGTTGTAAGATTAGCTTTTCTTGCAACATTTGCAACATAATCTAAATCACATTCAGGATCTTGATTATCTATATTAATAGTTGGAGGAATAATACCTTCTTCAAGAGCTTTAAGCGTAAATATTGCTTCAATAGCTCCTGCTGCTCCTAAACAATGTCCTATTTGACCTTTAGTAGAAGAAACTAATGGTATATCTTTTCCTTCAAATAGTGCTTTTATTGCTGCTGTTTCATTTTTGTCACCAACAGGAGTAGATGTTCCATGTGCATTAATATAATCAATTTTTGGATATTCACCAGTAATATTTTTTACCATTTCAAATGCAGCTTTCATAGCTCTTAATGGACCATCCATAACAGGTGAAGTTATATGGTTAGCATCCCCTGATTCTCCAAATCCAATAATTTCAGCATAAATTTTTGCACCTCTTGCAAGTGCTATTTCTAAATCTTCAACAACTAGTGCTCCAGCACCTTCTCCCATCACAAAACCATCTCTATCAATGTCAAATGGTCTTGATGATTTTTTTGGTTCATCATTTCTTGTAGATAATGCTTTCATTGCTGCAAATCCTGCAACACCTGCAGCACAAATCGCACTTTCTGCACCTACAACTAAAATTCTATCTGCACCACCTATCATTATAGTTTTTACAGCGTCATTTAATGCATGTGTAGAAGCAGCACAAGCTGTAACATGTGATAATGATGGACCTCTTAAATTATGTTCAATAGAAATAAATCCACTTAACATATTTGCAAGTGATGATGGAATAAAGAAAGGTGAAACTTTTCTCGAACCTTTTGTTTCACAAACAACAGAGTTTCTTTCAATTGTTGATAAACCACCAATTCCAGAACCAGAAATCATACCAAATCTATCAGCAATAGAAGCGTCAACTTTTTTATTTTCTTCTGTTACATAACCTGAATCAATCATAGCTTCAAGAGCTGCTTTTATCCCTAATTGAATAAATCTATCAGCTTTTTTTACTTCTTTTTTGTCCATTACAGTTGTAGGATCGAAATCTTTTACTTCTCCAGCAATTTTTACAGAAAATTCACTTGCATCAAATAGTGTTATTGTGTCAATACCACAAACACCATCTACAACAGCTTTAAAAGAATCTTTTACGTTATGTCCTGTAGAATTAATAGTACCTATACCTGTTACAACAACTCTTCTCATTTAAATATGCTCCATGTTTTTATTATTTGAATTATTCAATTTTTTTATAAAAAAACTCAATAGTTAAAATGAATAAATAGAAGATGTTAATCTTCTATTTAAAATCCATAAATTACGCGTTATTTTCAATATATTTTATAGCGTCTGCAACAGTTAAGATTTTTTCAGCATCTTCATCAGGGATTTCGATGTCAAATTTTTCTTCTAAAGCCATAACTAATTCAACTACGTCTAAAGAATCTGCACCTAAATCTTCAATGAATTTTGAATCTTCTTTTACTTCTGCTGGATCGCAATCTAATTGCTCAATAACTACTTCTTTTACGTCATCTAATAATGCCATATTTATTTCCTTTTATAAAATTATGTTTGTATTATAACAAAAAAGTTTTAAAAACTCTTTTAAATTAAATATTTTAACTTTTTGACAAAAAATTAAACGTATAATCCACCGTTAACTTTTAATATTTCACCCGTAATATATGAAGCATGATCACTTAATAAAAATGCTACTGCATCGGCTATTTCACTTGGTTGTCCAAATCTTGATAGGGGAATATTTTTTTCATATTCTGCTTTTACTTCATCTTTTAATTCATGTGTCATATCTGTTTGAATAAATCCTGGAGTCACTGCGTTATATCTAATTCCTCTTGATGCTGCTTCTTTTGCAAATGATTTTGTCATCGCATTTAAGCCACCTTTTGAAGCTGAATAATTAGTTTGACCTGCATTTCCCATTTCTCCAACAATCGAAGAAATATTTACAACAGATCCAAATCTTTTTTTACTCATTACTTTTAAAGCTTCTTTGCAACCAATAAATCCAGATGTTAAGTTTGCACTAATAACATCATTAAAATCAGCTACGCTCATTCTTAATGCTAATTTATCTTTTGTAATTCCAGCATTATTAACTAAATAAGATAATTCACCATCTGCATCAACTATAGTTTTAACAGCGTTTGCAAACTCTTCATCATTTGTAACGTCTGCTTTAATTATTGCAGCTTTTCCACCTGCTTTTTCAATCTCTTCTTTTATAGCTTCTGCAGCTTCAGCACCACTTCTATAATTTATCCAAACTTTTAGTCCAAAACCTGCAAGAGTTTTTGCAATTTGCGCACCAATTCCTCTACTTGCACCTGTAACTAATACATTAGAACCTGTAAATTTCATTTTAATCCTTTTAATTTTACATTAATTGTTTATTATATCAACACTTTTATAAATAATATATTTGTGTGTTAAACGCCTCTTTTATTATTCCAAACTCTAATATGCAATCTATCGCAATATTTAAAACCATTTTCAATTGCCATATTTATCACATCTTCACAATTTTTATTTATTTCATCTGCAGTATCACCAAGTGGCATTAAATAAACATCGCTCTTTGGAATATCTTCTAAAATTGCAATTATCTCTTTTTTTGCATCTTGTAAAAAATCTTTTCCAATTACAAATTTTAAGTAAGACTCTTTTGTATTTGTTAAAATTTTTGTAAGAGTTGCTTTATTTATTCGTTTTTTCAAGGGCTCTAACGAATTGCTAAGTTTTACACTCATTGAAAATAAAATCTCTTTTTGATAATCAAATTCAAAGTTTAAATTCAACGATGCATTTGTTTCAATTGTAACTTTGTGACCATCGTTTATGTAATGTTTTATAAGTTTTTGAAACTCTATTTTATTCCAATATAAAAGTGGTTCGCCACCAGTTATTACAATGTCAATTTTATAAGTATTTGAATATTTTGCTAATAATTCGTTTACTTCACTTACAATCTCTTCATAAGATTTATATTTTGTCCAAGTATCTTTAAACTCTGTATCAACTGCATAATATGAATCACAAGCACATTTTTTAATTCCACTTGGTGTTTCATACTCAACTTGAAATCCTTCACACTTGAAATTACATTTTCCAAATCGAATAAAAATTGAAGGAGTTCCAACAAGTTTTCCTTCACCTTGAATTGTTGGACCAAAAATTTCATTTATTTCAAGCATAAAAAGTACTTTTACTTTTTGGTGTTTCCAAAAATTCCACATGAGAAACTTTGATATTTATTTTATCCATCTTTTTTTGAACAATTTTTAAAAACCAGGCTGATAAATTTTCACTTGTTGGTACAAAATCTACTAAAACATAACCTTCATAGAGCTCTTTAATATGAGTTTCTTCATCATTAAATTTTGTTAAATTTACTAAATAGTAATTTTCATCAAATTTAATTAAATCTTCTTTATTTACATGTGGAAGTAGGGTTGAAAATAGTGGGTCATTAATATCTAGAATAAATTTATGATCTAAAATATTATCAATAAATTGTTTAAACCAATTAAGATGTTTAAAATCTGTAACCATTCCATCTTTTAACTCTTGGGCTTCTAGATAAACTAAAATTTTCCCTTGATGTCCATGTAAATGTCTGCATTTTAAACAAGAATCCAATGAAAATTCTATATCTAAAGTTTGTGACCAAACCCTATGCCCATAACAAAATTCAAATTCTTTTGATATTTTCCAATGCATTATAAAACCTTGTAAAGTATTGGATCTATTTGGTTTGCTATTTTAAATCCATTAAGTCTTAATCTACATGAGTCACAAACTCCACAAGCTTCTTTTTCTTCTTTGTAACATGACCAAGTGTGTTCAAGTGGAACATTTAATTTCATTGCTTCTTGAACAATTTGAGCTTTTGAAAGATGAACTAAAGGAGTTACAATATCAATATGAGTATCTTTTTTTGTTCCTTGATTTATAGCTTTTTTCATGTCTGATATAAATAAATCAGTACAATCTGGATAACCAGAACTATCTTCTTGAACAACTCCAATATACATAGCAGTTGCGCCTTCTTTTTCTGCAATTGCTGCTGTGATTGAAAGAAAAATCCCATTTCTAAATGGAACATAAGTAATAGGAACTCCAGCCTCAATTCCACCTGTTGGTACATCAATATTTTTATCTGTTAAAGCACTAGCACCTATTTGTGTGAAAAAAGGAATATCTATTTCATATTTTTCTAAAATTTTTAAATCATCACAAATATCTCTAAATGCTTTTAGTTCTCTATCTTGTGTTCTTTGTCCATAATTAAAGTGAACAGCAATAATTTCATAACCTTCATTTTTTGCTATGTATGAAGCTAATGTTGAATCCATTCCTCCACTTAAAATGCATATTGCTTTTTTAGTTGATTTGTTATTCATGTGTTAAAAAGTCCTTTTTTATATCGCTAAAGAATTTCCAATTTATTGGTAATATTTTTATTAAACTATCTTCTTTTAATGTTTCAACTTCATCATCAATCATAATCATTGAATTACAAGAGCTTAAAACTGAAACCATTCCTGGTGATCTTTTTTGTGAAACTTCAAAAAACTCTCCATCAAAAAAACCTGGAATAATTGTAGTTTTTCCTTTTTTAGTAAAAAAAGAGTTTTTTAATTTCCCAAGTATAAAATTTTGATGAATATCTTTAGAACCTAGAAGTTTCTGTATTAATATTTTTCCAAACACTTCAAATATTAGTGCAGATGCTAAAGGATTACCTGGAAGATTCAAAATATAGGTATTTTTAATTTTTCCAAAAACCGTTGGTTTTCCAGGTTTTACATTAATTCCATCAAAAAGTGCTTCAAATCCTAGTTCATAAAATGCTTCTTTTGTAAAATCAGCATCACCAACTGAAACACCACCTGAGGTAATTATTAAATCTGCGTCTAAAGAGTTATTTACTAAATTTTTAATATCTTCAATAGTATCTTTTGCTTGACCTATAAATGTTACATCACAACCTAATTCTTTGGCTCGTGAAATAAATGTTGGTGTATTTGAATTATATATTTGAAAAGATTCGATTTTCTCATAATGAAGTTTTAACTCTTCACCACTTGCAAAAATTACAACTTTTGGTTTTTTATATACTTTGATATGTGATATTCCTTGACTTGCAAGTAGGGTAATTTTAGAAAAGTTTATTTCTTCCCCATTACTTAGCAAAAGTTCATTTTTTTCAATATCTTCACCAATATATCTTATGTGTTGAAATTCTTTAACATTTTTTAAAATTTTTATTTTATTATCATTAAGTTCTTCTATATCTTCTTTTGGAATTATAGCTGTTGAATTTTCTGGAATTTTTGCTCCAGTCATTATTTTTATACAAGAATTTCTTTCTAATAATTTATTATTATCATCACCTGCAAAAATTGTATCGATTATATTTAATTCATTATTTTTATCTTCATAAATTATTGCATATCCATCCATTGCTGAATTGTTAAATTTTGGCAAAAAACTTGTGGCAAAAATATCTTGAGCACATATTCTGCTAGTAGCATTCTCTATAGGGATAATTTCAAAATTCAAATCGAGTGTTAAATCTGAAATAATTTCTATGGCAGTGTGCACTTTTATAGCCATATTATTCCTTTGTGTAGTTAAAATAAAAACTTATGACAAGTTAGATATAATACCAAAATTTTTTAAAAGTGAGATAAACACATATGGAATTAATGCAAAGTGCGGTGCAAACCCACGTTTATACAATATATTTTTTCTTAGCAATTATGTTATTTAATTTATATTCAGTTACAAGAGAAAAGAATTTTATTGTTTTAGCAAAAAGATTAAAATTTTTAACTCCTTTATATCATTTAACAAATGCTATAGTTATTTACACAGGTACAATTGTTGCATTTTATGCACAAACTTTTAGTTTTACAATTGCTTTAATGATTCCAGCTTCTATATTTTTATTGGTTATTGAGATAAAAAGATATAAAAAAATGAGAGTAATAAAACATGATCAAATTGAATTACAAAATGAATTTTTCGTTTATGCAAAAAAGATTTATACAATAGAAATATCAGTAATAATTGCTGTTTATATTCTTAGTAAGGTATTTTAATGCAATTTACTTATGATGAATTTTGTGGAAAAGATATTTTAGAAATAAAAGATGATGTTTATAACTATTTAATAAAAGCTAGACGACATAAAATTGATGATGAGATATATTTTAGGAACTTAAAAGATGATAATATTTATCTATATAAAATTAATAATATAGATAAAAAGAGAGCTATTTTAAATCTAATTTCTAGTGAAGAAAAAATTTTACTTAATGAAAACAAACTGCACCTTGGTTGGTGTGTTGTTGATCCAAAAACAGTTGAAAAATATATTGCTTCATTAAATGAAATGGGAGTTGATAAAATCACTTTTATTTATGCTGATTATTCACAAAAGAATTTCAAAATAAATATTGAGAAGCTGGAAAAGATTTTAATCAATTCTTCAAGCCAATGCGGGCGTTCAAATATCATAAAACTTGAAGTTTCAAAAAATATTGAACAATTTATTAAAGAGAATGAAAATGTTTATTTCTTAGATTTTTCTACAGTTTGTATTGATAATAAAAAAGATGAAATTAAAACTTTAGTTATTGGTTGTGAAGGTGGTTTTTCTAAAAATGAGAGGGACACTTTTACTAAAGATAATATTGTAGGATTTAATTCTAATTTAATACTTCGTTCTGAAACAGCAATAGTATCAGCAGGAGCAAAAATTCTTTTATAAAAAAGATAAACTTAAAAGTTTATCTTTTTTAATTTTTTACCAGCTTCTAACTATTGAGTGACAGCTAGAACATGCATTTAACATGTCTGAGTAAGAATTTGCAGCATTTATAAATGCTTTATTATCTAAATTTACTTCTAATTCATTAATATCTAAAGATATTCTTTTTGAAGCATTTTCAGCAACATTTACCATGTGTTTTTTGTTATCTGGTAAATATTGACTTATTACTTTTTTGTCTGAAAAAAGTGCATTTCCCTCTTTTACAAGTTTAGTACCCTCTTTAATTAATCCAAGGTTATTATTTAAAAAACCTTGTTGAATTTGAGTCATACCTTTTTCCATAGTTGACATTGATTTTTGCATTACATCATTTGCATTTGCAGTTACTACAAATAGAGTTGCTGCTATTATTAATTTTGATAGTTTCATTTATTTTCTCCTATTATAGAAGAGATGTTCTAGTGAACATCTCTCCATTTACTTGCTTTCCATAAGAAACCAAAAATTGCAAAAATTACAAGATATATTAAGAATTTAGGTCCTAACTCTTCTCTTTGAGCTTTTTTAGAATCACCAACTTCTTCTAAATATGCAATTACTTGAGCTTGAGATTCTTCAGTTAATCCAACTCTAGGCATTGCTGTACCTGGAAGATGTTTTTGAGGATCATTGATAAATGTCTCTAAGTACTCAGCTCCTCTTGATCTAATCATTTGAGATAAGTCAGGTGGTAATTTACCCATATATTTTTTGATATCATCATTAGGTGTAAATGAAGCCATTGTACCATTTTTCATATCAGCATATTTAATAGAGTGACATCTTTGACAAGCATTAGTAAACACTTCTTTATTAGTCATCTCTTTTGGTGAAATGTCTTTTAAATAAGCAACAACATCAGCTATTTCTTGAGGTTGTAACCAATTATATGAAGGCATAGGATGAACTTTACCATCAACATATTTATGTCCTACTTTTGAAGTAGTTGCTGGATCTTGAACAAATGATGATAAATAATCAGCATTATATAATTTTCCTGCAGTTCCTAAATCAGGTGGAACTACACCATAAGCTGCTGCAGAACTCACATTATCCATAATTTGAGGGAAACCTTTTGACTCTATTGAGTGACAAGCTGTACAGTTACTTGTTACTAAAGTTTCACCATTAGCAACATCACCTTTTAATTCTTTAACTGGAGCAACAGCTTCTTTTAAATCAGTAAAAGCAAAATCTGCTGGTGCTACATGTGGATGCATTTGAGAGTGAGCATAAGGTTCAACTCCCCAGTATGTAATTAGTGTTAAAGCTACTACAACTGCTAGTATTTTTAATTCTCTCATAGTGATCCCCTTTTCTTAGCGTCAATTTTAGTAACAATTGGTAAGATTAAGAACAGTAAAATAAATCCTACTGCAGCAAAGAATCCAACCCATGCATTAGTTCCTGTTGGAGGTAATTTACCATAAACAGTTAATACAATTAAATCTACCATTAATATCCAGAACCAAATAAAGAATACTGGTCTTCTATGCGCTGGTAAAATTTTAGGATCCCTATCTAACCATGGTAATACTAAGAAAATAGCATTAGCAAATGCGAACGCAATTAATCCAATATCAAATGCTTTAAAGCCAGCAATATCAAAGAAGAAACCTCTTAATACTTCATATGACCATAAGAAATACCACTCAGGATAAATATGTGCAGGTGTAACCATGTTATTAGCAGGGTCAAAGTTAACTGGATCCATTGCAAAGTTATAATGGAAGAATACTAAATAGAAATAGAATATTAAGAAAACACCTAAAACGGCTAAATCTTTAGAAATAAATACTGGCCAGAAAGGAATAACTTTTGACTCTTTTTTATTTCCCGCTAAATATTTTTCAGCTTCAGCATCAAAATCAAATTCATCAGAATTTTGATTATTAACGTGAGGAATTCTTAATGTATAGAAGTGTAAACCAATAATACCCATAATAGTAATTGGTAATAAGAATACGTGTAACATAAAGAATCTTGTTAATGTAGCGTCCGCAACATTAAAGTCCCCTCTAATCCAAACTACAAGTGCATCTCCAATAACAGGAACTCCACCAAATAAGTTTGTAATAACCATTGCTGCCCAGTAAGACATTTGTCCCCAAGGTAACATATATCCAGAGAATCCAGCTGCTGAGAATGTCATAAATAATAACATACCAGAAATCCAAATCATCTCTCTACCTTGTTTGTAAGAACCATAATAGATTCCTGTAAACATGTGAATATAGATAATTAAAAATATAACAGATGCTGCAACCCCATGGATATGTCTAAACAACCAACCAAATGCAACTTCTTGCATAATTGTGTAGTTAACAGAGTCAAATGCTAAGTTAATATCAGGTTTGTAGTACATCATTAAGAAAATACCAGAAATTATTAGGATACCAAAAGTAGTAGCTAATAAAACACCCATTGCCCATAAGAAGTTAATATCTTTTGGAATCCAATATTCTGTCATCATTACTTTGTTGAAAGTAGTTAGATTTAATCTTTGATCTAACCATTCACCAACAGAGTTAGCTTTTTCAAATTTTGCCATTAATTACTCCTTACGCTTTCATCGCTGCAGCGATTGCTTGGTGTTCAGGACCATCTTCACCTAAAGTGATAACAGTTCCTTTTAAACTAAATGGAGGTAAATCAAGTGGTCTTGGTGGTGGTCCAAAAGTTTGTTTAGCACTAGAATTATACTCTCCTCCATGACATGCACATTTCCATTTATCTTTAGCCCATGCAGGGATACATCCTAAATGTGTACATAATCCAATAGCAATAATGAATCTATCAGATCCAATTACTAAATCTCTTGAAGATTGTTCCATTTCTGCAGTTTTCTTAAGTACGAATATTGGTTTCCCTCTCCATACAAAAGTCTCTGGTTCTCCAGCTTTAACTGGAGCAAGGTCTACAGTTGTGAATCCACCAGCAAGTACACTTGGAAGTGGATCCCAAGCTTGTTTCATACCAACAAGTGACGCGGCACCACCAACTGCAGCAACTGCAGCAAATGAGTAACCAATAAAATCTCGTCTATTTGTTTCTTTAGACATATTTGGCTTCCTTTTCTTAAATTTTGAATTCCATGATTATATTATCAAATTACTTAAAAAGTTTTGACTTGTGTCACATTTTGATTGTTTTTAGTAGGTTTCTGTGAAGTTATGATACAGTGTATAATTTTTATATAGTTTTTGAATATAATTGAATAATTATTAGAGAATCTTATGATTCTCTAATGAATTTTACAATTTCTTCTTCAATATCTTCTTTTTCTATAACTGAAGAATGGTTAATTTTTGCATTAAATAATTCTTTAATACTTTGAGGTAACGTGGCATTATATTTTGTAGAAATTTCTTCCAAAGCCTCTTTATCACGATATTCTTCATTATGTTGATTTAGAGCATTTAATACAGTTGGAGAGAATTTTGTCCATTCAGCAGTTGAATAGATAACAGTTTTTAATGGTTTTTCTCTTAAACTTTCGTATGCCTTTATGCAAGTTGCTGTATGAGGATCCATTAAGTATCCAATATCAAGAAATTCTTTTATTGTTTTTGTACCAAATGTATCATCTGAGTAGATTGCTGAGAAGTATTTTTGTAGTTCAAGTGTTTCATTTTCACTCATTTTGAAGATATTATTATTGTTTAAATCTTCCATTAACTCTTTAGTTCTATCTGCTCCATAAAGTGAATATATAACTCTTTCAATATTTGAAGATTTTAATATATCCATTGCAGGAGACTTTGTAAGTTTTAACTCTTTACCTCTAATATCATAAACTCCTGTATTAATCCATTGAGTTAAAATATTATTTTCATTTGATGCAACTAGAAGTTTTTCAATTGGAACACCCATTTGAAGTGCATAAAATCCACCTAAAACATTTCCAAAGTTTCCAGATGGCACAACTAGATAAATTTTCTCTCCATTTGTAATCTCTTCTTGTTTTAAAAGTTGGATATATGACCAAAAGTGATAGATGATTTGAAAAATAATTCTTCCAAAGTTTACTGAGTTTGCTGCACTTAAATTGATGTTGTCTTTTTCTAACTCTTCTTTAAAAGTTTTAGAAGCTAATAGTTTTTTTAGTGCATTTTGTGCATCATCAAAATTTCCTTTAATTCCTAAAACTTTTAGGTTTTTTCCATCTTCACAAACCATTTGAAGTTTTTGAACATCACTTGTTCCACCATCAGGATATAAACAAACTACTTGGATATTTTCTTTATTTTTAAAAGTATTAAGTGCAGCTGGTCCTGTATCTCCACTTGTTGCAGCTAGAATTAGATATTTTTCATCTCTTTTTTTTGCAATTGAAGAAAGAATCGAACCAAAAGGTTGTAATGCCATATCTTTAAATGCACGAGTTGGACCATGATATTGTTCATGTACAAATAAATCATCTTTAACTTTCACAACTGGACAAGGATTTGATGCATCATCAAAATTGTCATATAAAGCTAAAGCTTTGTTTATTTCACTTTCATCAATATCAATTTCAAATGCTTTTAATATGTCAAAAGCAAGTTCTTTATAAGAAGAGTTAATATGATTTAAAATAAAGTTATCTTCTAATTTTGGTAAACTTTTTGGTACATATAATCCACCAAATGAAGTACTTGGATTTAGTATTGCTTCACTAAATGGCACTTCAATTGGTTTAACACCATCATTTCCTCTTGTTTCAATAAAATTCATAATATTCCTTAGTTTTCTAATAGTTTTTCTAAATCTATCCCATTATTAGGGTTGTCTTTTCTTATAAATTGAGTGCCAATTCCATCACTTGTAAATAGTTCAAGTAAGATTGAGTGTTCAACTCTTCCATCAATTATATGTGCTTTATTAACGCCATTATATATTGCATCTATGCAAGAATCAACTTTTGGTATCATTCCACCTGCAATTGTTCCATCTTTTTTATAGTTTTCAACACTTTGTTTATCTAAAGTTTGAATTAGTTTTCCCTCTTTATCTAAAACACCAATAGTGTCAGTTAAAAATAGAACTTTTTGTGCTCCAATTGCAGCTGCAATCTCACAAGCTGCAACGTCTGCATTTATATTAAATCCTGGATGATTTGGTTCTGCACTATCAGCAATTGGTGCAATTACAGGAATGAAACCTTCTTTGATAAGATTATTTATCATACTTCCATTTACTTTTGTAATTTCACCTGTGTAACCAAATCTTCCACCATCTTTTGGAACGGCATTTATTAAAGCAGAATCTTTTCCAGAAATTCCAATAGCTTTTGCCCCATGATGATTTAATAAAGATGTAATATTTTTATTGATTTCACCACTTAAAACCATTTCAACAACTCTCATGCTCTCTTCACAAGTAACTCTGTGTCCATCAACAAAGTGTGAAGGAATTTCTAATTTAGTTAATAATTCAGTAATTCTTGCCCCACCACCATGAACAATAACAGGTTTAATTCCTAAAAGTGAAAGAAAAACTATATCTTGAGCAAACTTTTCTTTTAAATCAGGGCTTGTTTGTGCTGAGCCACCATATTTGATAACAATAACTTTTCCGAAAAATTTTTTAATATATGGTATTGCATCAAGTAGAGTTTGAACTTTTTGATGTTTATTTTGCATATCTATAATCCTAAGTGATTTTTGAGTGCTGATTATATCTAAAAGAATCTTATTAATAAAAAATTTAGTATCATTAGGCCATGAAAAAATACTTAGCCCTAAAAGCCAGTGCAGGAAGTGGAAAGACTTTTGCCTTAACTGTTCGATATATAACACTAATGTTGCTTGGTGCAAAACCAAATGAAATTCTAACCCTTACATTTACAAATAAAGCTGCAAATGAAATGAGTGAAAGAATTTATAAAACTCTTTTAACCTTAGGTGATGATGAAGCATATTTAAGTGCAATTGTTGAACAATCATCTTTAAGTAAACAAAATATTCTTGGAAAAAAAAGTTTTTTGGTTAAATCATTTTCAAATGCAACTTTATCTATTTTTACGATTGATAAATTTATAAATAAAATCTTACGAGAATTTTGTGGATATATTGGAATATCAGATGATTTTGAGATAAAAGTTGATGATATTGAAGCTTTAAGTATGAAGTTTTTGCAATCATTAAATGCAACTCAATTTGAAACTTTGATTGATTTTTCCCACTACGAAAAAAAGAAATTTAATTCAATTTTTGAATTATTCAAAAATTTGCTTGAAAAAAATGAAACAGTTGATATTTTAAATATTGATGCAAAACTTATTGATTTGCAAAAAAGTAATGTTTTAGAGTTTGCTTTTAAAATAAAAGAGCAAATTTTAAATTGCAACGCAGCCAGTGCCAGTGCTATAAAAGCTGTTGACTTTGAAACTTTCGATGAATTATTTGGAAGAACTTGGCTTGAAAAGGAAACCTTGGCTGATTATTCATATTTTAAAAAATGTGCAAATGAGACAATAGAATCATATTTTTCTAATTTAAAAGATGAAATATCAATTTATTATAAATTACGAGCTGGATATAGTTTGAGTAAACTTTTTGAGCTTTATTTGATGTTTAAAGATTTTAAATTTACTTTTAACAAAAACAAAAACTATTTGGAATTTAATGATATTTCAAATTTAGTTTATGAACTTTTATCTACAAAAATTGATAAAGATTTTTTATATTTTAGACTTGATTCTTCATTTTCACATATTTTGATGGATGAGTTTCAAGATACATCACTTTTACAATATAAAATCTTAGAGCCATTAATTAAAGAGATTCTTGCAGGTGATCAAACTAAATTTAAAACATTTTTTTATGTGGGAGACACAAAACAATCAATTTATAGATTTCGTGGTGGGAAAAGAGAACTTTTTGATTATGTAGCAAATACAAATAAACTTTTAGAAGTTGAAGTTTTAAATACAAATTATCGTTCATGTGAAAATATAATTTCTTATGTAAACTCTTTGTTTTTAAATATTCCAAATTATGAATATTTTGAACAAGAGTCTGTTTCAAAAGGTGGATATATTGAAGTTATTGTTGATGAAAAATTAGATGAAGATGATAAATATGAAAATATTGCTTCAAAAATTGCTCAGCTTTTAAAAGAGGGTGTTAATTCAAATGATATTGCAATTCTAACTTATACAAATGATGATGTTTTAAATCTATATTATTATTTAAAACAAAAATTCCCATCTTTGAAAATATCAACAGAGATGACTTCAAAACTTATAAATCAGCAAAATGTAAAAGCCATAATTAATGCAATTAAATATCTTTATTTTAAAGAAGAGATTTATAAAGAGAATCTAAATGCATTAATTGGAAAGCCAATATTAAATGAACTTGATTTATCAATAGAATTAGAAGAAAAATCTATTCAAGAACTTATAAAAGAGTTAGCAAGTAAACTAAAAATTATTGATGAAAACATAATTAAACTAATTGAAGTTAGTTCAGTTTTTTCTAATATTGTTGATTTTGTATATGAGATTGACAAACTAGATTCTAATATGGAAAATTCAGAATCAGTTGGACTTCAGATTTTAACTATTTTTAAATCAAAAGGTTTAGAGTTTAATACTGTAATTATGCTTGATAGAATAAAAAGAAAAAATGTAGATAAATCTTCTCTTCTATTTGAATATGATAGTGTGCAATTAAAAAATATTTTTTATAAAATCAAAGGTTATGAAAACTATAACAAAGATTATGAAAAAGCACTTTCAAAAGAGAAAGCTTTGAGTATTGAAGATGAGATAAATATTTTATATGTGGCATTAACCAGAGCAAAAAATAATATGATTATTTTCAAAAAATCAAAATCTTCAGTTTTTGATGTTTTAAATATGAAACCTACACAAATTGGAACAGTAATTCAAAGTCAGAATATTTCAAAAAACTATGAAAAAATAGAAAAAGTTCTTTATACTCCAATGGATTTAGGAACTCAAGAAAAACAAATTTCTAAAGAAAAAGAGTTTGATGAAAAACATTTAAAAGCCAAATATTTTGGGCTTGCAACTCACTATTGTCTTGAAATGATGAATGAATTTAATAGTGATAATCTGTTATATTCTTTGAATTTAGCAAAAACTAGATATTCAAACTTTTTAGATGAAATTGACTTTCTTGATATAAAAAATAGATTATCTTTATTGGTAAAAAATGAGCAATTCCTTTCACTTATTAAAGATAGTGAGTTTATAACTGAACAATCTTTAGTTTACAAAGAAGAGATAAGAATTATTGATTTACTTCTTTTTAAAGATGGAAACTATTATATTATTGATTATAAAACTACAAAAGATAGACATGTTGAACATATAGCTCAAGTAGCCTTTTACAAAAAAGCTATAAAAGATATCTTTCAAACACAAAATGTTTTTTCTTATTTGCTTTATTTACAATCAAATGAAGTGCAGATTAGTGAAGTTTAAACAAAATATCTAATTGAAGCAAAACCATAGGCTTTAGTTTCAGATATTTGTTTTATTTGGTTTTCATTTATAATCCCACCAAGAGCGATAATGTTTAAATTAGGATATTTATTAATAGCTTCTTCTAAAGCAATTATCCCTTTTGGTTCACCTTTATTTGGTGTTTCAAAAATAGGAGAAAAAGTAACAGCATCTGCTTTATTATCAAGTGCTATTTGAATATCATTTAAATTATGACATGAAATAATCACATATAAACCAAGCTCTTTTGCCTCTTTTATTTTATCAAATTGGCTTGAAGTTAAATGAACACCTGTTGCATTTAACTTATGGGCAAGTAAATAATCACTATTTAATAAAATCTTTTTTATATCTTTTTCTTTACAAATCTTAATAAAAATTTTTGCTAAATTTTCAAAATTTCCTGATTCTTTGTCCCTAAAACAAGTAATATCAATTTGTTGTTTGTTTAAAACATTTATTAAAATTTCTTCAAATTTTTTTTCGTCATTTGTATAATATTTTGGATCACTTATTAAATATTTAATCATTTCAGAATTCCTATGTATAAAAAAAGGGAGAAAGTAAAAACTTCCTCCCTTTTAAGTTTCAAATCACTAAGATTAGTGTTCGTCGTGTTCCATCATTACAGAACCAGCAATATAAACATAAGTTAATATACTGAAAATAAACGCTTGTAAGAAACCAAACGCTGTTAATAGGAAAAATCCTGGTAATGGTAATAACCAAGGTACTAACATTAAAAGTACCATAAGGAACATATCATCACCTCTGATTGATCCAAAAAGTCTGAATGATAATGAAATTATTCTTGACAAATGAGAAATAATTTCGATTGGAAACATTAAAGGAGCAAGGATAGCCATTGGTCCCATAAAATGTTTAAAATAAGCTACAAAACCATTTTTCTTAATACCAACATAATTGTAATAAACAAATACAATTAATGCTAATGATAAAGTAAAGTTAATGTTACTTGTTGGAGCTTCAAATCCAGGAATAACTCCCATCATGTTACTTACAAAAATAACAATAGCTAAAGATGCAATTAATGGCATATATGTTCTAGCATTTTGCTCACCCATTGTATCTGTTCCCATTTTAATGATACCACCAACGAATGTTTCCATAACGTTTTGAGCACCAGTTGGAACTAATTGTAATTTTCTTGTTGCAGCTCTTGCAATTAGAAAAATAATACCAAGCACTAAAATATAGTGCGATAAGATTATCCACTCTTGCCCGTGCCCACCGATTGCACCTAAGAATGTAAACAGTCTTCCTTCCATGTTCTTCCTTTTTTTTGTTCTACTACATACTAAATTATGCCTGCATTATAATATTTATTTTCTAAAATCTTTCTAAAGATAATAAATTAAGTTAAATTTGTTTAAATCTAAATCCGCTTTGTTTCAAATTTTCCCTTATTAGTTTTTGATGCTCTTCACCTTTTGTTTCAAGGGCAATTGTTACATGTGCTTCACCAAACTCCAATTTTACCGATTTTCTATCATAATCTATTTGTACAATATTTGCTGCACTTTTTGTGAAAACTTCTGTTAAATGCATTAATGCACCTGGTTTATCCATAAGTGTTACGATTAGATTCATTTTTCTATTTGATTTTACTAAACCTTTTTCAATAATTAAAGATAACATAGTAACATCTATATTCCCACCACTAACTATTGCACACACTTTTGAGTTTTCAACATCAACTTTTCCATGCATAAGTGCAGCAGTTGCAACAGCTCCCGCACCTTCAACCATAAGTTTGTGTTTTTCTAATAAAAATAAAATTGCATTTGCAGTTTCATTATCTGTTACTTCAACTATTTCATCCACATAATCTAAAATAATATCAAGAAGTTTTGGAGTTACATCACGAACTGCAATTCCATCTGCTATTGTTCGAACTGTTACAGAATCAATTGGCATTCTTGATTCAAAAGACTCTTTCATTCCTTTTGCACCACTTGCAACTACGCCTGTGATTTTAATATTAGGGTTTATTGATTTCGCTGCAATTGCAATTCCTGAGATTAATCCACCTCCACCAATTGGAACGATGATTCTGTCTAAATCTTTTATCTCTTCTAAAATTTCTAAAGCAATTGTTCCTTGTCCAGCAATTACTTCATCATCGGCAAATGGATGAATAAACTCTTTATCATTTTCTTGGGCAAATTTTGTAGCTGCTTCATAAGCTTCATCAAAATTTTCACCAATTAATACAACTTGAGCACCATACGATCTAACTCCTGATACTTTTGTAAGTGGAGTAGCTTCTGGCATAAAAATTGTAGCTTCACAATTAAAATATTGTGCGGCATAGGCTAAACCTTGCGCATGATTTCCTGCACTTGCAGCTACAACGCCACTATCTTTTTGTGCTTTTGTTAATGTGGCAACTTTATTAAATGCACCTCTTAATTTAAAACTTCCTGTTAATTGTAAATTCTCTTTTTTTAAGAAAATTTCTGCATTTAACTCTTTGCTTAAAATGGGAGCTTTTGCTATTGGTGTATTTATTGCTATATTCTCAAGATTTTTTCTTGCTTCTTTAATATTGTTAAGTGTTATCATGATTTCTTTTCTCATTTTTTTTGTGATGTTATCTAAAAAAAGTTTTAGTATTATTAAAACTTTTTTTAAATAGAGCAAAAGCTCTATTTCACTTCTCCTTTTTTTATGATATTTACGGCTTTAACCATATTTTTTAAACTCTCTTTTACTTCTGGCCATTTTCTTGTTTTTAATCCACAATCTGGATTTATCCATAATTGTTCTTTGGGTAAAACTTCAAGTAATGATTTTATTTGTAAAACCATCTCTTCAACACTTGGAACTCTTGGACTATGAATATCATAAATTCCAGGTCCGATTTCTTGTTTATAAGCTACCTCTTTAAAAATTCTAAGAAGTCTATTTCCACTTCGTGCTGTTTCAATCGAAATTACATCCGCATCCATTGCTTCAATAGTTTTAATAATGTCATTAAATTCACTATAACACATATGTGTATGAATTTGAGTATCAATTTTTGAAGAACTAACACTTAATCTAAAATTCTCAACTGCCCAATTTTCATACTCTTTTATATTTTCAACTCTTAAGGGATAACCCTCTTTAAAAGCTGCTTCATCAACTTGAATCATTTTAATTCCGTGTTTTTGTAAATCATCTACCTCTTTACAAATTGCAAGTGCGATTTGACGTGCTACTTCACTTCTTGGAATATCATCTCTTACAAATGACCAGTTTAAAATAGTAACTGGGCCTGTTAACATTCCTTTTACTACTTTTGAAGTTTTGCTTTGGGCATATTTAATCCACTCAACTGTCATTGGATTTGCTCTATTTACATCTCCAAAAATAAGTGGAGGTTTTACGCATCTACTTCCATAAGATTGAACCCATGCATTTTGAGTGAAAGCAAATCCATCTAACATCTCACCAAAATATTCAACCATATCATTTCTTTCAGGCTCACCATGAACAAGAACGTCAAGTCCAATCTCTTCTTGAAAAGCGATACAATCATCAATATATTTTTTTATTTCTTGCTCATAAGTCTCTTTTGAAATTAGATTTGCTTTGTAATTTTTTCTATTTTCTCTAATTTCAGGAGTTTGAGGAAATGAACCAATTGTTGTAGTTGTTAAAAAATCATAATTGAAAAATTCTCTTTGAACTTTTATTCTATCTTCAAATTTATCGGCTCTTTGCCAAACTTTTAGATTTTTTATCTCATTTTGAATTTCTAGATTATGAATCTTATTAGATGTTTTTCTTTGATTATTATCTTCAATATTTTTTTTGATAATTGAAACTTCATCTAAATTTAGTTTAAAAGCAAAAAACTCTTTACTTACAAGTTTTAATTCATTTAGTTTTTCACAAGCAAAGGCTAACCACGATTTTAACTCTTTATCTAAATTGTCTTCATATTTTAAAGAAAAAGGAACATGTAATAGTGAACAAGATGTTGAAATAATTAAATTATCTTTATTTACTATTTTTGATATTTCATCTAGAAGATTTAGTTTATCTTTGAAATTACTTTTCCAAATATTTCTTCCGTCAATAACACCAGCAATTAAGATTTTATTTGATTTTTTAATATATTCTAAACTTTCAAAGTTTTTAGCTCCATAAATAAAATCTAATCCAAGAGCCCAAATTGGCGTATTTACCAATATTTTTGTTGCTTCATTTGAGTGTTCAAAATATGTAGTTACAACAATTTTAATATTATCTGCAACCAAAGAGAGCGCATCATAAACTGGTTTTATTAAAGATAAAACTTTAGAATCTAAATCTTTAACAAATAAAGGCTCATCAAATTGAATAACAACTTCCTCATCTAGTTTTGATATTTCTAATAATAGTTGTTTATAAACTTCTACAATACTATTTATATGTAAAAAAACATCACTATTATCAATACTTTTTGATAAACCTAAATATGTAATTGCTCCAATTAAATTGACTTTTGTTTTAATTCCTAACTCACGAGCCTCTTTATACTCTTCAATTACTTTTTTACTATTTAGTTTAAAAGTAGTCTCTTTTGAAATTTCAGGAACAATATAATGATAGTTTGTATTAAACCATTTGGTCATCTCCATAGCAACACAAGTTTCATTTCCCCTTGCCATTGCAAAATATAACTCTTCATTTTTTAGATTTTCAAATCTTTTTGGAATTGCACCTAATAAAATAGAAGTATCTAACATATTGTCATAATATGAAAAATCGTTTGAAGAAATAAACTCTATTTTTGCATCTTTTTGATAATTCCAATGTCTCTTTTTTAATTGACTTGCTAAGTATTCAACTTCACTAAAATCACTCTGTTTTGCCCAGTATTTTTCTAGAACTTTTTTAAGCTCTCTCTTTTCTCCAATTCTTGGAAATCCTATTACGTAATTTTTTTGCATTATTAATCCTGTTGATATATTTTGTTTTGATTTTTTGTTATAAAAGATTAATTAAAAAATAGGTGGATGAACGCCAGTTCTTCTAAATGCGAAGAATGTGTCATAATAAGGACATCTAGGAATGAATTTAAAAAGGGCAACAGCTAATGCAGTTTTTCTTTTAAAAACACAATCACAATGACAAGGTTTTTTATTTAATAAAAATACAGATACTAAATTTTCTTGTAAATTAGGTGGGGATTCATCTTCTTCTTTTTCATCTTCAGAAGATATAGATAATTTTGTACTTAAATGATTTTTATATGAAGTAATTACACTATGTAATTTTGGAGCAACAGCATATGCTTGTATTGAGCAAAGTGTAAAATATTTTTTCCCAAAACCATTAAGTAATTTCAATTAAAACCTTTATTATAAATAGGGTCGAAGTGTAAATAATTAATGCTTAATTGTAAATAAAATTAAATATGGTATTATTCCAATAAAAAAAGGGTAGATTTTATTTTGAAATTTACATTTGTTACACTTTTCCCAAATTTGATTGAACCATATTTCCAAGACTCTATATTAAAAAGAGCAATCGATTCAAATTTTATATCTTATGAGTTTTATAATCCTAGAGATTTTACTTCTAATAAACATAAAAAAGTTGATGCACAAATGGTTGGAGGAGGAGCAGGAATGCTTCTTACTTGTCAGCCTTTGTTTGATTGCTTGGATGAAATAAAGAGTAAAGATAATGATGCTTATATTGTTTTTCCACTAGCAGCTGCAAAACCATTTAGACAAAATGATGCGAAGCGACTAGCAAAGAAAAAAAATATAGTATTTGTTAGTGGAAGATATGAGGGAATTGATGAAAGAGTTATAGAAAAATATGCAAATGAGGTATTTTCTATAGGTGAATTTATCTTAACTGGGGGAGAATTACCCTCACTTGTGATGGCTGATGCTATTTCAAGAAATGTGGATAAAGTGCTTGGAAATGCTGATTCTTTGGATGTTGAGAGCTATGAAAATAACCTTTTAGAAGCACCATCTTTTACCAAACCTGAAATTTTTCAAAAATTAAGTGTTGTTAAAGAATTCTTAAAGGGAAATCATAGTAAAATTTCCGACTTAAAATTCCAGATGTCCAATTGTAAGACAAAATATTATAGACCTAATAAGGAAAAACGATGAAAAATAGATATATTGCTAGTTTTGAAGCAGCTCAAATTGCGTCAAAAGTTATCCCTCAATTCAGAGCAGGAGATACTGTAAAACTTGGTGTTGAAATTAAAGAGGGTGAAAAAGTTAGAATCCAGCTTTTTGAAGGTATTGTTATTGGTAGAAGTGGTAACGGTGTAGATTCAACTTTTACAGTTAGAAAAATCGGTGCAAATTCAATCGGTGTTGAAAGAATTTTCCCATTATATTCTGATTCATTAAAATCAATTGATGTATTAAGAAGAGGAAGAGTAAGAAGAGCTAAACTAAACTTCTTAAGAGAATTAAAAGGTAAAGCTGCAAGAATTAAAGAACTTAAAAGAAAGTAAAACTTAGGCTTATGCCTTAGTTTGATTTATGTCAAAGATCTTAATTCACACAACCTCAATAATCGAAGCAAAACCGATTATTGATTTTTTTAATTTGAAAGAATTAGAAAACTCTATCGAAAATAAAATATATTCTAACGATGACATCTTACTTATAATTTCTGGAGTAAGTAAAGATTTAATAGTTAAGTCGTTGGATTATATTTTTAAAAACTATTCAATTTCAAAAGCATTTGATTTAAGTATTGCCTCATGTAGTGATGGCTCAATTGCCCTTGGAACACTTTTTTGTACTAATAGATTTATTGGTGGATTAAATTTTGCTAATATTACTACTATTGAACAACCCCTTGAAACCGATGAAAATTTAGAGACTTTACTTGTTGATAAGCAAGCTTTGTTTTTTTCTCAAAAATGTAAAGAAAATATAAAAGATTTTTATATATTAAAAATTGTTTCTGATTATTTTGATGAGGTTGAACCCACAAATGAAAAAATATTCGAACTTATTAATAACTCAATTTCTAAATGGAAAAAATTAATATAAAGGCAAAAATTGCTTACAAGTATAATTGATTTTATAGTTCAAACTGTTGGAAGTTTGGGTTATGCAGGTATTTTTATAATGATGTTTTTAGAAAGCTCATTTTTCCCTTTCCCCTCTGAGGTTGTTATGATTCCTGCTGGATACTTAGCCTATAAAGGTGAAATGAATATGTATTTAGTAATTCTATTTGGAATATTAGGTTCATTGGCTGGTTCTTTATTTAACTACTATTTAGCTGTTAAATTTGGAAGAAGATTTTTAATTAAATATGGAAAATATTTTTTTATAAAAGAAGAAACTATTGTTAGAATGGAAGTTTTTTTCAAGGATCATGGACATATTTCAACTTTTTCTGGAAGATTAATTCCCGTTGTTAGACAATATATTTCATTACCAGCAGGACTTGCTAAAATGAATATATTTGTATTTAGTTTATATACATTTTTAGGTGCTGGAATTTGGGTTGTGGTTTTGGCACTATTGGGATATTTTTTAGGTGATAATGAATTATTAATTAAAGAGTATTTACATTACATAATTGTAGTTATTTTAATTTTACTAACTATCTTAACTTTTTGGTATTATAAGAGAATAAAAAAAACAAAAGGATTATAGGCAATGTATAAAAAAATACTAAATATATTTTTAATTGTTTTAGTATTTATTTATATCATATTTGAAGAACTTATCTGGGAAAAATTTGCTAAACCTATAATTACTTTAATCTCAAGTTTACAACTTTTCACAAAACTTATCCCAAAAATCCTAGCTTTAAATTCATATTTTATTTTGATATTTTTTATTAGTATATTTGTAGTTGTAGAGTTTATAGGTGTTTATGCTGGAATTTTATTTCTATCTGGACATATTTTTACTGCTACATTTATTTATGTACTTAAAATACCAGTTGCTGCTTTTATTTTTTGGTTTTTCAATATTGTAAAACCTAAACTATTAGAATTTAGATGGTTTGAACTTATTTATAATTCTCTAATTTCAGCAATCTTCAAAATTAAACACTCTTCTATTTATATTATGATTAAAGATAAATCACTTAATATAAAACAGTGTATAAAAGAAAACTTTTTTTCTGCAAGAAGTAGATTAAAACATAAAATAATTTATATCTATAAACTTTTAAAACAAAAAATCAAATTCTAATCAATAAACTTTTTCTAATTTAGCTACATTAGTCTACTGTTTTGTAGATATTTTAAAGAACTAATCTAAACAGTTTATTTTATTGCTCTTTTTATATTCTTTAGTTAGTTTTCTAGCCTACTATTAACCCACTTTAAAATGATAAATTTCCTATGTAATTTAAAAATAGGATAAAAAATGAGTACAGGAATATTAATATTCTTATTTGTATTGTTGTTAATATTAGCATGGTATATACATGATAAATATGTACAAAGAAAACATCAAATCTTAGTAAATTACCCAATAATTGGAAGATTAAGATTTGTTTTCCAAGAGTTTAGAGAGCCATTTAGACAATACTTTGGGGATGAAAAGTTTTATGAATCTATGGATAAGCTAGAGTGGGTTTATAGTGCAGCAAGAGATAAGATTAATTACTCTTCTTTTTCTCCATCACAGCCTTTACCAAAACCAAAATTTATGTTAAGACATACAACAATTGTGTTAAATGATGATGAAGTTGATAATGATTTTTCTGTTGTATTTGGAGAGAAAAGAGAAAAACCATATAAAACATCTTCTATTATTGCAAGAGGTCCTATGAGTGATGGATCTATTTCACCTGAAGGAACAAGAGCATTTGTTCAAGGTTCATATATGGGAAAATTTCCTATAAATAGCGGAGAAGGTGGATTAACATCAAATTTCTTTGTTACTCATAATAACTATAGCGATAAATATATGACAGAAGTTATAGGTAACAATTTCCAACAAAAAATTTTTAGGATTTCAAAGTTTTTCTTTAATGTTCCAGTTGCTGTTGATATTTATAGAAAAATAGTTTTTAAAAATAATCCTTTAAAAGATACGTATGTGTTTAATAAACAAAAAGAGTCTTTTTATAGACCAAATTGGGATGCTCCAATAGAGAATTTTCCAGAGGAAGTTCCATCTGATATGCCTGAAATTATTTTACAAATTAGTTCAGGACTTTATGGTGTACGAACAAAAGATGGAAAATTAGATATTGAAAGATATAAAAAACAGATGACTTTCTGCAAAATGACAGAGATAAAATTAGCTCAAGGTGCAAAACAAACTGGTGGAAAATTAATAGGTCAAAAGGTTACTCCTTCTATTGGATATTATAGAAATATAGAACCATATAAAGATGCTTTTTCTCCAAATAGATTTCCTTATGCAAATAGTATTGAAGAGTTATTTGATTTTATTGGTACTTTACAAGAAGCTTCTCAAAAACCTGTAGGGATTAAAATTGTAATTTCTGATTATGACAATATCGTACCAATTGCAAAAGAGATAAAAAGAAGAGTTGAATTAAACTTGCCATATCCAGATTATATCTCTATTGATGGAGGAAGTGGCGGAAGTGCAACTGCACCACTTGATATGATGGAAAGAATTGGTATGGATATTAGAGATGCTTTATATTTAGTTGATAAAGTATTAAAAGATTATGGTGTAAGAGAACTTGTAAAGATTTCTGCAAGTGGAAAAATATTAACTCCTGATGATGTAGTTATTACTCTTTGTTTAGGGGCAGATTTTGTTCAAATAGCACGTGGATTTATGATGAGTGCTGGTTGTATTCGAGCAAGATATTGTTCAGGTGCCACAAAACATCAATGTCCAGTAGGATTAGCAACTCAAGATATTAAAAAAAGAAAACACTATTTTGTAACAAAACATTCGGAATATGTAAAGAATTATCATAACAATGTTTTAAAAAGTATGAAAAGTTTATTGGCTGTTATGGGCTTAAAAAATGTTAGACAATTAGATAAAGAGAAATTAATATTTCTAGATATAGATTCAAAAATTCATGATGATATGGATTCATTATTTGAAAGAAGGATTTTTTCAAAAAATAAAGTTGCATAGTCAGAAGTTTTGTATCTATTGGTGAGTAGGTATAAATCTATAAACAAATCATTTGTTCTCCTTTTGATGCCTATTGATCCGTGAATATTAAAGGTGATGTGCTAAGAATTTAAAAGATTTAGAAATTCTATTGCATTAGTAAGAACAAAAATTGACAGAAAAATGCGAAATGACTGTTGATTTTATATAAAAATAAAGGGATAAACATGAAAAAGATTGTAAAAATAAGTTTAGGTGCAGCAATTATTCTAGCTTCAGCTCAAAATGTATCTGCAGACACTCTTGCTCAAGCATTTGAAAATGGAAAAGTAAGTGGAGAGATTAAATCTCAGTATTTCCAAAAAGAAGTTGCTGATAAAAAAGTAAATGTTTGGACAAATGGTGGTAATTTATCATACGTTACTGGTGCTTTTTATGGATTTAATGCTGGTGTTACTGCTCAAGCTTCAACTGTAACTTCAAGTGATTTAAAGAATGCTCCAACTGCATATAATAGTGATCAAAATGTTTCAGGTGCTGTTTTATCACAAGCATATTTACAATATTCTGTAGCTAATACAACTGGAAAAGTTGGTAGACAATATATCTCTACACCATTAGTTGAAGGTTCTGGTTCTAGAATGTTTAAAGAATCTTTTGAAGGTTTAGTTGTTTCAAATACTGATATTGCTAATACAACAATTGTTGCAGCATATGTAGATAAAGAACAATATAGAACAAATATTGCTTCAGGTGGAACAAATGTTAAAGCAGTTTCTGATTTTGAACAAGTTAAAGATGGGGCATATACATTATATGTAAATAATAAATCAATTAAAAATCTTACAGTAGATGCACAATATGCATTAATAGATAGTAATGTAAATACTGCAAATGATACTACAGTATTTTATGCAGCTGGTTCTTATAATATAAATCCTTTTACAATAGAAGCTCAAACATACCAATCTGATAATGGTAATGCAACTAATTCAGATGGTAGTGCGTATGCTGTTAATCTTTTAGGAAATTTTGATAAATTATCTTTAGGAGCTGCATATAGTACAATTGCTAAGGATGCAAATATTGTTGCTGGATTAGGAAATGGAGCTGATTATTTATACACAGGACCATGGATTTATGGTGGAGTTTATGATGCTGATACTGATGCTTATAAATTATCTGCTGGATATAAAATCACTACAGATTTATCATTTGATTTAATTTATGGAGCTTGGAAAACAGGAACTAATCCAACTGCATCAGAAAGTGATTTTGTTGCAACTTATAATTTTAATAAAAACTTTTCTACTAGATTTATCTTAGCAAGTTATGATAATTTAGCTAATGAGAGTTATAGATCAAGACTTTACGCATCTTATAAATTCTAATATAAAAAAGGCTTAATTAGCCTTTTTTATAAACAGCTTTTGATTAATTTAATACCTTGCTCAATCTGTTCAAAACTTGAGTGAGTGTAGTTAAATCTAATTTCACCATTTGGAATTTTATCTATATAAAATTGATTCCCAGGAACATAAACAACTTTTTTCTCAATACATTTTTGAACCAATGCAAAAGAGTCAATTCCCTCAAAACTACCATATAAAAACATTCCACCTTTTGGTTTTTCATATTTAAATTCTGGTAAATATTTATCTAATTGTTCACAAAAGAAGCTCGCTTTTTTTGCATAATCATCTCTAATATCTTGAAGATGTTTTTCATATTTTTCTTCATCTTTTAAATACTCATTTAAAATATATTGAGAAATTCCACATGAGTGTAAATCAATGCTCTCTTTTATAATCATTAAAGATTGAAGTAACTTCTCATCTGCTCTAATCCATCCAATTCTAAGGCTTGGAACTAAAGTTTTAGAAAAAGATCCTAAGTGAAATGAATTTTTTGGAATTTTTACACTAATAGAGATATTCTTTTTATCAAAAAATAGTTCACTATAAGGACTATCTTCAATTAGTAATCCATTTTCTTCTTCAACAATTTTTGCTATTTGCTCTCTTTTTTCATCGCAATATGTAGTTGCTGATGGATTTTGAAAATCTGGAATTATATATGCTAATTTTGTTTGTTTGAAACTCTCTTTGAATTTTTCAATATTTATCCCATCATTTTCAAGCTCAACACCCTTCATTGTAAGATGGTTTAGTCTAAAAATATTCATAGCACCTAAATAAGATGGTTCTTCAATAGTTATATCTTTACTTTCAAAATATTTAGCAAGTATGTACATACCTTGTTGGCTTCCTGTAGTAATTAGAATATTATCTTTAGTTGTAGGAAATCCCTCTTTTGTATATCTAGCTGCAATTTTTTCTCTTAATTCAGGAATTCCATTACTAACTCCATATTGAAATGCTTTTGGATTATCAAATATTTTCATTGTTGCAGTTTTTAAATCATCCCTTGGAAATAGTTTTTCACTTGGAAGTCCACCTGCAAATGATATTGTATGTTCATCAATTGATTCAAGGATTTCTCTAATAAATGATCTTTTCATAAATCTCCTTTTTTGATTGTAGAATACAACAAAGAACTCTTTTATTCTTTACATAAAATGCTTTTATTATTATCTATTCTTGCTAATTTTATCATTTACTAATGTTATAATACCCTATGAAAAAAAGTACCTACGAAAAAAGAGCAAAAATAGCAAATGATGTAATGAACTACATTTATAAATATATTGATACAGATATAAATATAGATGATTTAAGTATAGAGTTAAATGTTAGTAAATTCCATCTTCATAGAATCTTCAAAGATGAGTTTGGAAAAAATATTTATGAAAGTATAAAATCAATCAGACTTGAAAAAGCTGCAAATCTTTTAATAACAAATAAATATTCAACAATTACAGATATTGCAAAAATGACTGGATATAGTTCTCAAACATCATTTCTAAGAGCTTTTAAAGAGAGATTTTTAATGACACCAAAGATGTGGAAAAATGGTGGATATAAAGAGTACTCAAATAAAATAGTTGAAAAAATCGCAACAACTAATGAAACAATTGATTTCTCAAAAATGGAACCTAGTATTGTAAAAATGCCTGAAATAAATGGTTATTACGTAAGACATAAGGGTTATGATAAAAGTATTAAAAAAACATGGCAGAAACTTCAAACATGGATTTATACAAATGATATAAAAGAGTATAAACAAATGGCACTTCACCATGATAATCCAATTATTACGCCCCTTGAAGATTGCCAATATATCGCAATTGTTGTTTTAGAAAATGAAGAACAATTAAAAGATTTATCTCTTCCAACTTTAATAATACCAAAAGGAATTTATGCAAAGTTTCCTTTGAGAGGGAAATATGGAGATGTTATAAAACTTATTCAATGGGTTTATCATACTTGGTTAATTCAAAGTGGTTATGAAACAACACCAAGCCCTTCATATACGATTTATCAAAAGAATCATTTTTTAAGTGATGATGAAGAGTTTATTTTGGATTATTATTTACCTATTAGATATGTGTAAGGATGAAAAATGAGTAATACAAGTTTAGAAAAAGTAGGGTGTTTTAATACTATACTTGACCCATATAATGGAATAACAATTGAATCAAAAGATTTACCAAATAGTAAAGAAGAGTTTGAGTTAAATCTTGATTATCTAATTGAGAATGTAGAAAATAGAAGATTTTTAATTTGGATTTATATTGATATAAATAAATCAGATTATATTTCTATTGCTACAAAAAGAGGATTCTTTTTTCACTCATGCAATGAAGATTATATTTTAGTTGTTAAAAGACTGAAAGAAGACGCCATAATCCCAACTGCTTCTAATCATACTTTAGGTGTAGGAGCTGTTGTAATAAATCATAAAAATGAACTTCTAGTAATAAAAGAGAGAATCTCAACTGCTGGATACAAACTTCCAGGTGGACATATTGATGATGCTGAACTAATAACAACTGCTCTTGAGAGAGAAGTTCTTGAAGAAACGGGAATTATTGTAGAGTTTGAATCAATCATCTCTTTGGGTCATTTTTATCCTCACCAATTTCACAAATCAAATTTATATATTTTATGTACTGCAATTGCAAAAAGTTCTAAAATAAATATCCAAGATTCTAATGAGATAATCGATGCGAAATGGGTGAATGTAGATGAATATCTAAATGATGAAGAGGTTTTTGATTATTCAAAGGCAATTGTAACAGCAGCAATTAAATCAAAAGGTTTAAAACGGGCAAATCAGGAAACACTTTGTCACATTAAAAAAGATTTTGAGCTATTTTTCCAAATAGAAAGTTAGAAACTTGTATAATATATTTTTTTAAATAAAGGAACTAAATAATGAAAACTATAATATCTACACCAAAAGCTCCATCAGCAATTGGGCCATATAATCAAGCAACAGCTTTTGATAAAATAATTTTTACTTCAGGTCAAATTGCACTTAATCCCGCTACTATGGAAATTGTAACAGGTGGAGTACAAGAGCAGACAGTTCAAGTTATGGAAAATTTAAAAGCGGTTTTAGAAGAAGCGGGAAGTTCTTTTGAGAATGTTTTAAAAACAACTTGTTATTTATCAGATATGGATAATTTCGTAGCATTTAATGAAATCTATGGACAATACTTCAAAGGTGAAACTGCACCTGCAAGAAGTACGGTTGCTGTAAAAACTTTACCTAAAAATGTTTTAGTTGAAGTAGATACAATAGCTTTTAAAAACTAGAGATTAAACTCTAGTTTTAAGTTTATAAGATGAATTTGAATTAAATAATTACTTAGGATTTTGATGACTAAAAATATTTCTTATTATGAAAATATCTTTGATAATATCTCAGAACCAATTCTTCTGATGGAAGGTTATTTGTTTATTGATGCAAATTTATCTGCATTGAAGCTTTTAAATATGAGTTCAAAGAATGAACTTTTTTTAGTACATCCCTCTCAAATATCTCCTGAATATCAACCTGATGGTGAACTCTCATCAATAAAAGCTGACAAAATGATAGAACTTTGTTATAAGCTAGGTACTCATAGTTTTGAATGGTTACATAAGACACTTGATAATAAAACTTTTTTAGTAGAAGTTAATTTAAATGTAATAGATATTGAAGATAAAACAATATTACAAATTATTTGGAAAAATCTCGAACCAATAAAAATTTTTGAAAAAGAGATAAAAGAGCAAAAACAATTATTGGAGCAAAAAGAGAGTTATATTCAAAAAATCAATGAAACTTTATTATTAAGTAATGAGGATAATAAAAATTTATTAGAATCATTAGTTCTATTAGATGAATATAAAAAAGCGCTTGATGAAAGTTCAATTGTTTCTAAAACAGATTTGAATGGTGTTATTACATATGTTAATGATAAATTTTGTGAGATTTCAGGTTATACAAAAGATGAATTAATTGGACAACATCATAATATTATTAGACATCCAGATACTCAAAAAGAGTTCTTTTATGAGTTGTGGAAAACAATTAGTAATAAAAAAATATTCAAAGGAATAGTTAAAAACAGAAAGAAAAATGGACAAGCATATTATGTTGAATCAACAATAATTCCAATATTAGATAAAAACAATAATATTATTGAATACATTGCCATTAGAAATGACATAACATCAATATTTGAAAAAGACAAATTAATTTATGAACAATTTACCGATGAACTAACCTCTTTGCCAAATAGACAAAAACTTTTGAATGATTTAAAAAATAGCGTTAATCCTAAACTTGCAATCATAAATATTGACAGATTCAAAGATATAAATAACTCTTATGGTTTAGAAATTGGAGATAAAATATTAAAAGGATTTGCAAAAAGGTTATTAATATTTAAAAGTGCAAACTTAAACGTTTATAGAATTTCTGGAGATATATTTGCCTTTATGGCTTTTGGGAATTTAAAAATAAAAGAATTGCATAAGACTTGTGAAAATCTTAATATCTTATGTGATAGGGAAAGTTTTACAGTAGAGGATAATAGTTTTGATATCTCTTTTACAATAGGAATAGCAGATAATAATGAGAAACTATTAGCTCATGCAGAAATTGCACTATATTGGGCAAAAAAGATAAATATTGATATTGGAATATTCAATGAAGAGATGCCAGAATTTAGAGATTTAGAAAGAAATGTTGAACTAACAAAAGAAATTAAACAAGCATTAAAAGATGATAATATTTTGATGTATGGTCAAAAAATCATTAATAATAAAACTAAAGAAATTAAATATGAAACCTTGATGAGAATGAAACTTCCAAATGGGAAAATCTTATCACCTTTTATATTTTTAGAACATGCAAAAAGAGCTAGACTTTATCCTTTGATGACAAATAAAATGATTGAAAAGTCTTGTGAATATTTCAAAGATAAAGATATTACATTTTCTATAAATTTAATGATTGAAGATATTAAAAATGAAAAAACTGTTAATTTTTTATTCACAAAATTAATGGAAACAAATATTGCAAATAGTGTGATTTTAGAGATTGTTGAATCTGAAGGAATTGAGAAGTTTGAAGAGGTTGGAGATTTTATAAGAAAAGCAAAAGCTCTTGGTTGTAAAGTTGCTATTGATGACTTTGGAACTGGATATTCAAATTTTGAGTATATTATAAAATTAAATGTAGATTTTCTAAAAATAGATGGTTCTTTGATAAAAAATATTCATATAAATGAGAATATTAGATTAACAGTTTCGACTATTGTAAACTTTGCAAAAGTTCTTGGGATTCAAACTGTTGCAGAGTTTGTTCATTGCCAAGAGGTTCAAGATATTGTAGCGTCTTTGGGAATAGATTTTTCACAAGGTTATTTGTTCCATGAACCGGAACATTTGATTTAATTTAAGGATTTCTGAGTAAGGATGCTTTTTTCTTTTCTTTTTAGTAAAGAAAAGAAACAAAAGAAAAGCGTTCGCGAAGTTTTAAAATAGCTAAAAAATTTATAGAAATTCTAAAATTTGCTGTGCTTGCACTCTCTTTGAGAAAACTCGACTCCGTACCTCCGTCTCAGACAGTTCAAATTTCTTTACGAATTTATATAAATTTTTCTTAACGCTATTTTGAAAATGCTCACATTTTTTGATTTGATATTACTTCTTTTATTGATTTTTTATTACCAAGCAATAATCTTTTATCTTCTTTTTCTTTTTGACTTATCTCTTCCAACATTGCCATATTTCTTTAGTATATTTTCAATTTCTTGTTTATCTTCTTGTTTTGTAACAATTTTTTTATATTTTTTTATTAAATCCAACCCTTTTTTCTTTGTTAATGGATTTCTACATAAGTGTATACTTAAGTTAATCACTGGCAAGATTATATCAGGATGATCTTGATTATCAAAAAGTCTCTTTGCCATTTCTAAAGATTGATTATAAAAATTTAAAGATTTTGTAAAATCTTTATTTCTCCAAATAAATCCAAAATTATTTAAAGAAATTGAAACATTAGGATGATCTTCGTTCTGATAAAGTTTCTTATACATTTCAAAAGATTGATTATAAAAATTTAAAGATTTTGTAGGATCTCTAAATTCCCAAATTGACCCTAAATTATGTAAAGCTCTTGCAATAAATAGATGGTTTTGATTAGGGTAAAGTCTTTTACTCATTTCAAGAGAATGGGAATGAAAATTTAAAGCTTTATCAAAATTGTTAGTCATTGACCAAACATCTCCTAAATTATTTAAGCAAACTATGATATCAGAATTGTCTTGATTTGGATATAGTCTTGTGTATATTTCATAAGATTGTTTATAAAAATCTTTAGCAACTTCATACTCTTTTAAACCTCTATTTAAACTACCTTGATATAAAAGTATCTCTGCATACTCTTTAGAATCTTTTTTTTCTACTATTTCTTCTGCAATATTTACAATTTTCAATCCATTTCTAAAATCGCCTTTATAATAATTAAGATAAGCTCTATACGCAATTAAGATAGCTTTTGTATCATTATTTTGTAAATGATTTATCCATTGTTCTGAAAATAGATTTGATTTCTCAAGTTCTGATAAGTTTAAGAATTCATCTTTTATTTCATAAATATAATTTGCTAAATTTGTTGCAACACTATCTATAAAAGTTTGCTCTAACTCTTCTTGAGATTTCCATACTTCTTTTAGAAGTCTATGGATAGTATATCCTTGCGAAGATTCTTTGATGTATTTTAATTTTTTACCTATTGAAATAGCTTCAATTATATCTGTATCATCACAAGATAAAAGTTTAGTTATGAATTCATCATCTATTGGTTCATTTGCACCATAACTTAGAAGATTAAGTATCTCTTTTAGTTTTTCAGTTTCATCTATTATTTGTTGACTAATAATTAGAGTATTTGCAATATTGTTTTCATGTTTTGTAAAACTCTCTGGAAGTTTTGATTTATTTAATAATTCAATATTTTGTTTATTGTAAAGACTTAAATATTTTTCCCAAGATAAATTTAAATGTTTTACATAAGCTCCAGCCATTTCTAAAGCTAATGGCAAACCATCAAGTTTTTCACATAATTCTTCAACAAATATAATTTCACTATCAAGAATAGCTTTACCTGATTCTATCTCTAAAAGTTTTTTTGAATTTTCAAGATTTAAAGTTTCAAGTTCAATTAATGTATATCCATGAATAGGATTTCTTGTTGTGATTAATATTTTATTTGTAGTTGATTTTGGTAAAAAATCTTGTTCTATATCTTCTTGTTTATTTGTATTATCATAAATCAAAAGCATATTTTCAAATGATTTTAGTTGATATTTAATTCCATTAAGTTGCTCTTTAATATCAAGATTTTGATTAACTAAGTTATTCTCTTTTCCAAAAGTAAGTAATTGTTCATCTAAATCTTGATCCATAGTAAGCCATAAAACGCCATTTTCAAAAGAGTCCTTATATTTATGAGCATATTCAACTGCAAGTTGAGTTTTTCCAAGTCCACCCATGCCTTCAAATTTTGCAACTTGACCAATACGTAATTTTTTTGATTGGTTTAATTTATCGTGTATTTCTTCTAGTTTTCCTTCAATCCCTACTACATCATCTTTCTTTGATTCAAAAGGAACATTAAAAAATTGTTTTTTTGTATTAATTTCAGATGGAGTTTGTGTTGCTAATATAGGATTTGAAGTTTTATATTGATTAATTTTTTTTAATAAAGCTAAATAATCTTTATCATAATCTGTAACTTCTAAAAAATGAATATCTCCAAGATATGAAAAATCTTTTTGTTGCCCTTTTTGAATAATCATATAGTGTTTTGAAAGATTTGTTCCAAAAATTCCTTTTAGTTTTTCAAGTTGCATTTTGATATATGGGTCATCTAAACTAAAACCACAAAATATAAAACTTTTTGTAAGTAAATAAGATTTTAAAACTTCAATCGCTCCTGAATTCTCTTTGTATGTTTCTTCATAACTTTCTTTTGTAAATACAATATCATCGGGATTTGATATTTTTCCATGTAAATACCAAATAGTTTGTTTTGGTGGAGTTTGTTTTAACGAATCTACTTGACCTGCAAGAGCTTTTTTATCCCATTCAACTAAATCATTTTTATTTTCACAAGCCCATTTAAGTACATTATCATAATTGGTTGTAATTAAAAGATTATTAATTTTTAGAATTTCTTTTGGAATTTCTAAACTATTTTGATTGATATTTTGAAAGTTTTTATCAAATGTTTGAGTAAGATATTTGTTCCAATGACTATTTAAATATTTATGAATTTTTGATGCTGTTTCTAAATAATCTACATCTGGTAAATCCAATAGAGCTTTTATTGCAGTTCCTTCTTTTGTCTTTTGTTCATTATTTAACATTACAACAGCATCAAGTAGACTATTTGTCCAACTTTTAAATATAGGATTATTGATATCTTTAATATCTTTAATTCCCATTGATACACCAGCACCAACAAAGGGAATTAAATTGTTATTTTTTATAGCATCTATTAAAGATTGTGGCAAGTTATGAGGCATTAGGTATCCATAAATTAATATATTATTTATTATATCTAAAATTATTCAACTACTTTAAAGTCAAGCTGAGTTTTTATCTATCAGAAATAATATCAATAAATAACAAATTGTAATATTTTTAATTATTAATAAATTTTTTATATATAATCACTACTATAAATTCCAAAGGCTAAAAATGCAAGAGTTAATAACTAATGATAATAAATCAGACATCATAATCTATAACGATGGGGAATTAGAATTAAAAGTTTCACTAGATAATGAAACAGTTTGGTTAAATAGACAGCAGTTATCCGAACTTTTTGACAGAGATATAAAAACTATTGGTAAACATTTAAGTAATATTTTTAAAGAAGAAGAATTAGAAAAAGTCTCAACTGTCGCAAATTTTGCGACACTTCAAAATGAAGGAGGAAGAGAAGTTCATCGAGAAATTGAGTATTATAATTTAGATGTAATAATATCAGTTGGATATAGAGTCAAATCAAAAAAAGGTGTTAGGTTTAGACAATGGGCTACAAAGACTTTAAAAAATTATATATTAAATGGTTATGTAATAAATAAAGAGAAAATCACTCAAAAGAGATTAACACTTTTAGAAGAAGATGTTAAGTATATAATGTCACAAATTCAAAATAATAGTTTAAATCCTAAACAAGGGATATTTTATGACGGTCAAATATTTGATGCTTATATTTTTGCAAATGATTTGTTAAAACTTGCGAAAGAAGAGATAGTTTTGATAGATAATTATATAGACGAAAGTGTATTTATTCTTTTTTCTAAATATGCAAGTATAAAAGTAAAAATTTATACAAAAACTATTACAAAACAGTTAAAACTGGATTTTCAAAAGTATCAATTGCAATATAAAAATATAGAACTAAGAGAGTTTAAAAACTCTCATGATAGATTTTTGATAATTGATAAAAAAGAGATTTATCATTTAGGAGCTAGTATAAAAGATTTGGGTAAAAAGTGGTTTGCTTTTTCAAAGTTTGAATTTGAAAGTTTAGATATTTTAGAAAAACTAAAATAATCTATTTCAAACTCAAGCCAACCCTCTGTTTCTCTAAATCAATACTAATAACTTTTATATTTTTCAACTGTTGATTTATACTTAATACATCCATTGGATGAGAGATTCTTTTTTCACTTATTTGTGAGATGTGAATTAATCCATCATTTTTTAGACCAATATCTACAAAAGCTCCGAAGTCTGTGATGTTTCTTACCACTCCACTTATTATGAAACCTTCTTTTAGGTCTTCTATTGTTTTTATATCTTTTGAAAACTCTACTGTGTCAAATTCACTTCTTACATCGTAACCAGGTTTTAGAAGTTCTGCGATTATATCTTTTAGAAGTAAAATAGGGCAGTTTAGCTCTTTTGAAATAGTTTCAATATCACTATCTTTTATCTCTTCTATTTTGTATTTTTTTTGCAGTTTTTCAACTACATCGTAGTTTTCTGGGTGAATGGCTGTATTGTCTAAAATACTTTTTCCATCTTTGATTCTTAAAAATCCTACACTTTGCTCATAAGCTTTTGCTCCTATTCCTTTTACTTTTAGAAGTTCTGCTTTTGTTTTGAAGTTTTTGATTTTTTCTTTGTGTTCTATTATATTAAGGGCTAGTTTTTCTGAGATTCCTGAGATAAAAGATAGTATTTTATATGAAGCTGAGTTTATGTCAACTCCTACTTTATTTACTAAATCCACTGTTACATTTTCTAGTTTTTGGCTTAACTCTTTTTGATTTACATCGTGTTGATATTGTCCAATTCCTAGTGATTTTGGGTCTATTTTTACCAAAGCTGCCATTGGATCACGAAGTCTTTGAGCTATTGAGATTGCACCTCTTATTGTAACGTCTAGATTTGGATACTCCATCATGGCTATTTTTGAAGCTGAGTAAACACTAGCACCTATTTCACTAACAACTGCGTATTTTATATCTAAGTTATTTTCATTTATTAGTTTTACTATAAATGCTGCTGTCTCTTGTGAAGCTGTTCCATTTCCAATAGCAATTGAGTTGATTTTGTATTTTTTGATAAGCTCTAAAACTACTTTCGAAGAGTTTACAAAATCCTCTTTTGGTTTTGTGGGATAAATCACATTTGAAGCTAGATAGTTTCCATTTTCATCAATAACAGCTAATTTACATCCACTTACAAAGCCAGGATCCATTCCTAAAATCACTTGATTTACAAGTGGAGGAGTTAGAAGTAGTTCTTTTAGATTTTTCCCAAAAAGTGTGATTGCTTCACTTGAAGCTTTTTCTTTTAGTTCACTTAGAGCTTCTCTTTTTAGACTTGGAAGAAGTAATCTTTTTAGTCCATCTTTATAGGCTTCAAAAACTAACTCTTTTGAACTTGATGCACTTGATGGGATTTTATATTTTTTTATATTTTCTAAAATATAGTTTTCATCAACTTCGATTTTTACTGTTAGTTCTTTTTCATTTACAGCTCTGTTGATTGCTAGGAATCTATGTGATTTTATATATTTCACTTTTTCACTTACATTTGCAACACTTACATAAACACCATTTTCATTAAATGTTTTTGTTTTTTTACTCTCTAAAATTCCATAGTTTAAAACTGTATTTCTAATCACTTCTTTTGTTCTGAAATCATCGGCATATCTTTGAGCGATAATATCACTAGCTCCATTTATTGCATCTTGAACAGTTGTAACTTCTTTATTTATAAACTGTTTTGCTTTTTGGTTTATTTCATCAAGTGAGTATTTCATTGATTGAATAATATTTGCAAGTGGCTCAAGTCCATTTTCAATAGCAGTTGATGTTCTTGAAGATTTTTTATCTTTAAAAGGTGCATAAATATCTTCCAACATTTGTAAAGTTGTAGCACTATTTATATGAGCTTTGATTTTTTCATCTAAAAAATTTCTTTCTTTTAAAATGCAGATAATCTCTTCTTTTCTAGTTAGAAGTTTTAGTGAATAATTATATATATCTTCAAAATCACGAAGTTGTTCATCTGTAGCATTTGAAGTTAAATCTTTTCTATATCGAGCAATAAAAGGAATCGTACAACCATCTTCTAAAAGTTTTAGTATGTTTTGAATAACACCTTTAGAAAATGAGGTTTTCTCTTCTAAAAGTGCTATTAAATTATCAGTCAAGAATTATCTCTTTAAAGTCACTTCTTGTGTTGTTTATAGGTTTGTTAGAACTTGCTCGAACAGTGTAAACAAAAGAGATTTTTGCTTTATCACTATTATTTTTACTTGCATGATGAAGAGTTTTACAGTGAAATAAAACAACATCACCTTTTTGTAAATTTGCATGAACTTTATTTTTTATGATTTCAAGATTTTTTGGATGTTCATCTTTGAAATTGCTCACTTCATCAAATTGGTCTTTTTCTAAATTTAGTTTATGAGAAGCTGGTATAAACTCTAAAAGTCCATTATCTAAATATTCATCGCCTAAAGCTAACCAAACAGAAACTAAATCATTATTTTCAAAATTCCAATAACGTCTATCTTGGTGCCAAAAAGTTCTAGTACTTTCGTGTGGTAACTTTGTCATAATAGAGTTATGATGAGCTAAAGTTAAAACAGGTGTATCATTTAAAACTTGTTTTAAAATAGGTCTGATTTTCTCATTTGTCATCCATTTTTGGAAAACTTCTTCTCTATCATAAACTTGTCTTAGTCTTCTTACAGTTATTTTGTCTTTATCCAACTGCATATACTCTTGTTCAGTTTCAATTGGAGCAGTTTTATTTTCTAAATGAATTTTAGCTTTTTCTAAAATCTCATCACAAAGTGCTGAATCTGCAAAATTTTTAAGGATTAAAAATCCATTTTCTTGGAACTCTTTTAATTGATTTTCATCTAATTTCATGGTCTCTTCTTGATTAGTTATATTTTTATAATTATAGTAAAAAAAACTTTTTTTTAATTGATAAGTGCATTATGCCATTGAACTAAACTAATTCTTCTGCCATCAATTACTTTTAAAACTTCATGGGTGAAATATGGATTACTTAAAAACACTACCATATCACCAGCTTTTGGTTTTAATTTTATTTCATTGCCATTTGCATCACAAAGAAAATTAAATAAAAGTTCACCACCTGTGAAACTATTTTCACTTGTAGTTTCATCATAAGATGTTGTAAATAGAACAGTTGAAACTCTTCTTTGTCTTGCAACTGGAAGAAAGCCAATTAATTCATTATCTTTGTATAACATACTTGAATCATCACTATGCATGGTATAAAATGAATCTTTTAAATATTCTAAAACTTGAACTTCTGTAGATGCTGTAAGTGTTAATTTAAAATAATCTTCGATTTTAGATTTGTAGTCTAAAAATTTATTTGTATAGATTTTTAAATTTTCTTCATCTAATGAATAGATATTTGTTTTTCTAATCTCTTCATTTGTTTGAGCTTTTATTAAAACATCTTTTAATTTTAATTGAGCTTTTTGATAATCATCATTTTCTTTGATTTTTTTATTAATCTCTTTGCACTCTTGGTCATTCAAAAAGTTTTCAATAATCAAATATGGATAATCATAATAAGGATTAGGTAGTACTTTTGTTTCAATATCAAATTGAACTAAGAAATCTTCACAATAAATATTGTTACTAATTTGTGTCATATTTCGCCTTTCATAAACATTATGTTTATGAAAGTTGCTTAGTAAGATTAATTAAATCACCAAGTACCCAAATATCTACAATTTTGCCATCTTTAAATTTAAAAAAAGATGCACCACTATAAACAATTTTATTGTTACTTGCTTCATAATCAAATAATTTTCCAGTATGTCTTCCATTGTATAATGCTCTAACAGCTATATTGTCATCCTCACAAACCATAGTTAAAATACTATGGAATAAATTAGGAATACCAATTAGCATAGTTTTCATATACTCTTTGAACTTTTCTTTTCCTACAACTGATATGTCTAATGAACCATGAAAAGTGATATTGTCATCAAACAAAATATCAATGTAATCAGTATTTTGTTTATTCCATAATTCAGTGTAATATAATTTTACTAACTCTTTATTAGTCAATTTCTTCATGATTTCCCTTGTGGCTTGATCCGTAATCATCATTAAAATCAAAGTTATCATATTCATCGTAATCTACTGTAAATATCTTTTGATAACCTAATTTTTGAAGTTCTTTGTCAATGTTCTCTTCTGTCAATCTATTTTTTACTCTATCCATGATTAATTCAATGTGATCTTCACTAACATTGTTTGCTCTTAATTCATAAATAATCGCTAAATCCATAATTTTAATTCCTCTAATTAATATATATTTATTTTGATTTTAGTTTTAAATATTAAGCTTTTTTATCTATATATAGACTACTTAATATATATAAAATTGTTTTAACAGACTTTATTGAAGCTGTCTCCTCGACTGTATGATAACCCGTTGTTGGTATTTGTAAAGTTGTTCCTTGGATAGTTCCCTTTGATTCCATTACAATTCTACCAAGTTCTGTACTTCCAAGAGTAAGTAAAGGTAAATCTTTTTCTTTTCTTACTTTGTTTTTCTCTTGAATAAAAGTATCTTTACAAGAAAAATTAATTTGATTTTTATGACAAAAGTTTTTTAACTGTTTTAAAACAGGAGATTTAAATCTAGCATTTGCATCTCTATTTCGTAAAACAACATTTTGAACATCTGCTTCAAGTCTACTATCGTAAGGACTTGTATCTAAAACTAATAATTCATTTGTAGTAACTTTATTCTTTCTAAACCACTCATAAACATATCTCCAAGATTTTCCAGCTTCTTCTTGTGCTGTAAAAAATGCAGTTCCTTGAAATCCATTTTGGTATAAATAGATAATAATAGCCGCACTAATAACATTATCAAGTTGAGCTGAGATTAAATCATCTTCTCTTTTGAGCTTATCGCTAAATGCAATTGGTGTTCCTGGTTGTAAGTGTGATAAACCATCTATCTTAAATACTAGATTATTTACTTCTTCGCACATGTAAGCATCAGTAATTTTACCAATTCCTAAATAACCTCCACTCCAAGGTTCATAAGCTTGAACTTGTTGATTTATATATCTTTTTGCAATTAATTGATAAGTTTGTTCAGATAGAGAATTCCCTCTTAAGTCAGAACGATTTTTTGCAAGAAATGCAGCAAATTGGAACTCATTTGGACCTGTACAAATTACTCCATGTCTATCAATATGAGCACTGAGCATTCCTTTTGTAGGATGTTTACCCTGCGCAACTAACAGTCCATCGTAATATTGTGTTTTTATACCAATCTCTTCTAATTCTCTTTTTAAATATAATAAAAAAGAGTGTTCGGCACCAGTTACTGATGGAACTCTTATTAATTGTTTTAAAAGGTCTAGAAAATGTACAAAGTTTATAACTGGTTCATTTGTAAATGAATCACCCAAATTATTCTCCTGAAAATTTTAGATAGAACAAGACTGTAGGAAGCTAAATTAAATGCTTTTAAATTTAATACTTATTCTATGTTGCAATTATAAACCATAAAAAAAAGAAATATCCTAAAAAAAATCTTAAAAATATTTTCACTCTTTAAAAGCCCTAGAAATCGACTTTATGAGTAAATAAATAAATTCTTGTGATATTTAATATTATAAGATTAAATGAAAAAATCAGATAAAAAAAACTGTTTTTAATCTATAGTAAATTAATCAGGATTAATTTTATTTATTTTTTATAAAAATAGGATATAATTTTGAAAATAAAGAGATTTAAAGATATTATGATTATCTTTAATAATAGGAGAAATCAGATGGCAAAAGAGTTATCAGCACTAGAGCAATTAAAAGCTTCAAGAAATCCATTAAGAGTTATTGACGATATATATAAAGAGGCAAATGAAGGAATTCCTTTAAGTGCTGAATATATTGGTTTATTAAAATGGTATGGAATGTACCCTCATGTAAATACAGATGGAACTGAAGATAAAAAATATTTTATGAAAAGAATAAAACTAGTTGATACTAGTATGAATTTAGAACAATTAAAAGTAATGGCAAAAATTGGTTTAGATTATGCACAAGGTTTAGTTGACTTTACAAATAGACAAAATGTTCAATTTCACTATATTCAAATAAAAGATATGCCAGAAATTTTTAAATTATTAGAATCTGTGGGATTAACATCAAGAATGGCATCAGGTGATGGACCAAGACCAATTATGACATGTCCAGTTGGTGGAGTTGATAAAAATGAGATTTTTGATGCAAGAGAACTTGTAAAAAATGTAGATACATATTTTGATAAAAATGAAGATAGATTTTGTAATTTCCCTAGAAAATATAAAATTGGAATTAGTGGATGTGCTTGTCATTGTGCATCACATGAAATCCAAGATGTTGCATTTACAGCATTTAGAAATGAAGCTGGTGAAGTTTTATTTGATTTAACTATTGGTGGTGGTTTATCAAAATCAAAACAAATTGCTACAAGAGCTTCTAGATATGTAAAACCTGAACAAGTTGAAGCTGTAGCAGTTGCATGTGCTGAAATTTTTAGAGACAATGGAAACAGAGACAATAGAAATAAAGCAAGAGTAAGACACCTATTAAATGACTGGGGAATTGAGAAATTTGTTGCAGAAATTGAAAAAGTAATTGGTTACTCTTTACAAGAAGGTTTAGTTGAACCAAAAATCACTTCATCTGAAAATAGAAATCACTTTGGTATAAACAAAGCAAAACAAGATGGTTTTTCTTATGTTGGATTTGCTACAAACTCTGGAAGAGTTGCAGGTGAGGATTTCCAAGCAATGTATGATATTTGTAAAAAATATAATGCAGGTGGTATTACAATTACAGCTACTCAAAACTTTATCGTTTATGGTGTAAAAGATGAGGTAGCTCAAAATCTTGCAGATGAATTTGCAGATTTAGGTTATCCGTATATTCCAACTCCATTTAGAGCAAGATTACAATCATGTACAGGAAAAGAGTTCTGTAAATTTGGTATTACAGAAACTAAAGAGTTTGCTAAAAAATTCTTAGTAGAACTTGAAAATAAATTCCCTGATTTTAAAGAAGATGTAACAATGGCAATTTCAGGATGTGGAAATGGATGTTCTCATCCTCAAATTTCTGATATTGGATTTGTAGGTGGAATGATTAGACATAATGGTGAAAGAGTTGAGGGTTATGAAGTTCTAATGGGTGGAAACTTAGAAGGAACAGCAAACAGCAGAATTGCTAGAAAAGTTGGAGTAAAAGTTCCAGCTACTGAATTAGTTGATTATGTTGGACAATTAATAAATGATTATAAAGCCGATAATTTAGGTCAAAAAAGATTTAAAGATTATTTAGCTGTTTTACAACCTGCTGGTGCAGTTGTTGAGGATAATGATTAATTTCTATTTTTTTTATGATTAATTTTCTTCAGATACATAGATTCATCTGCTTTTCTTAGCAGAGAATCTATGTTATCGCAATTCTCACAAGTTGTTACCCCAAAGCTACAAGTAACTTTTATTGATTCACTAAATGTGATTAGTGATAACTGTTTTTCTAAATGAGAAACTATATTTTCGCATTGAGATAGATTTGTTTGGGGAAGAATTATTAAAAATTCATCTCCTCCCCATCTTCCAATTGAATCAGTTGTTCTAATATTTCTTTCTATTAAATTTGCAATTTTTACTAAAACTTCATCGCCTAAATGGTGTCCTAATGAGTCATTAATTTTTTTAAAATCATTTATATCAAAGAAGATAATTGAAAGGTCATTTTTGTATCTCTTAGTTCTTTCTATTTCTAATTCACAAAGTTCTTCAATTTTTCTTCTATTAAAAATATTTGTTAAACTATCATTATTTGCAAGTTGAGATAATTGTTCTTCAACTTCAACTCTTCTTTTTATCTCTTTTTTTAGTTTTAAATTAAAATATATAAAAATTATCAATAATAAAATAAATGGAATAAGAATTTTTGCAATAAAATAAAAATCTATCTCTTTAGGATAAAAGATAAACTGATAACTATCTAAAATATTACTTTTTTCTTCTTTTGAAAATCTATGGATTGCACTATTTAATATATTAATGAAAGGTTTATCTTTTTCATCAACTTGTAAATATGTATTAAGTTTATGATTTAGCAGAGTATTAATTTTTATATTATTGAGATGATTTTTATCTATTTTATTAGATATTGTATAAATGTTATCAACTAATGCAAAAATTTCATTCTTCTTCAGTTTTAAAAGAGCCTCATCAATAGAGCTTAAACTTATAAAGTTTATATTTGGATATTCATTTTGTAAAGTTGATATAATCTCTAAATTTTCCATTACGCCTATTTGAACATTTTTCAGTGTAGATAAGTTTGTAATGAAATTTTTGTCATTTTTTGTAACAAGGGCAATAGGAATTTGAGCAATAGATTCACTTAATAAATAACCATTTTCACTTTTTTTCTCAAAAGAATAAATAAACTGAGCTTTAATGGTATTAGAAAAAATATTAAACACTTTATTATCAATAGTCTCTTCAATATTAAATGGTTTTGATAGTTTTTGCGAAATTAGATTCCAAAAATCTATCTCCATACCTATTAATTGATTAGTTAATTTAAATGAAAAAGGAACATTTTTATCTTTTACCAAAAGTGTAAAACTATTATTTTCTAAATATTTAATTTCTCCATCATTTAATACGATATTCATTTTGTTTAATATGATAGAATTTGTATCAAAAACAGTATTTTGTTTATTTAATCCTAAAAAACTAAAGAATCTTTTAATTTCATCTATAGTTTTAGTATCTATATCTCCTAAAGATCCATCATTAATTTTCGATAATTTTTTTAATACATTCCCTTCATATATTAAAGCATCTAAACTTTTATTTTGAGTATTATATTTTTCATATATTAATTTTGCTGTTTCTTCAACATTATTAAAAGCATATTCCCAACCTTTTAATGAAGCTTTATTAAAATTTTGTGCACGAGATGGATTATTAATTAGTTCATTTTGTGAGGTATAAAGAATCCCTTCATAAAAATCAAAGTTGTAATCGTGGGGATTTAATATATTAAATTTAATATTTTCTTTTTCAAGAATGTAGGGTTCATTTGATAAAAAACAAGCCATTGCATCTGTTTTTTTATTTATTAAATCATGTATATCAAATGAGTGTTCTTGTATTGTAATATCATCTAATTTTACCCCTTGAGATATAATCATAGAATTGATAGCAGCTGAACTTATAGCATCATCTGTTATCATTATATTTTTATTTTTTAAATCTTTAACAGTTTCAATATTTGAATCTTTTAGGCTTATAAGTACAAGGGGAGAAGTTTGGTAGATACTAGATAATAAAACAATATTATTTCCATTAAATTTATCTATTATTAGTGATGATTTTCCCACACCATATGATGCTTCATCTTCCATAACATTTTTTAAAATATTAGAATTTGAATTAAACTCTTTAATCTCAACGTCTAATCCAAAATCATTATAATAATTTTTTTCTTTAGCAATATAATATCCAGCAAATTGGAATTGATGTAACCAATCTAAGTAAAGTGTTACCTTCTGATTTTCACGTGCTAATAAGCTTGTAACAAATAATATAAATATTAAAATTAATTTTTTTATAAACATGCAATATTCTACTACAATAATTATAAAAATAATATTGTAAATAATAATTTTCTTAATAATTTAAAATGTTAAGATTTCACCATCATACAAATATTTTATTTTTTGATTTACTTCTAGATTGTCATCAAAACTATGAACTAGTAACTCTTTATCTTCTGTTTTTATAATTATTTCATAGAAACTACCATAAAAAACAATGCTTTTAATAATTGCTTCAAAATTACCATCTTGGCAAATACGAATATGTTCAGGTCTAATATATGTATTCTCAGAGATTTTTGTCATTTTTCCTAAAAAGTTTGCACAATATAAATTTGCTGGGTGATGATAAATATCTTTAGCCGTTCCAATTTGTAGAATATCTCCACCACTCATAATAGCAATTTTGTCGGATAAGTAAAAAGCATCTTCTCTATCATGGGTAATAAATAGAGCTGTTATTCCAAAAGATTTTATCATCTCTTTTAATTCAACTCTTAAATGAGCTCTTAATTCTGTGTCAATATTACTTAAAGGTTCATCAAGAAGTAGAATTTTTGGTTTATTAATAATTGCCCTTGCTAATGCAACTCTTTGTTGTTGACCACCACTTAATTCATGGGGAAATTTATTTTCTTGACCTTTTAGTTTTGTTTTTTCTAAAACTTCTTCCAAATCAGCTTTTGAGGCATCACTTCCAAAGGTTATATTTGAAGCTATACTAATGTGTGGAAGTAGGGCATAGTTTTGAAAAACAACAGCAACTTTTCTATCTTTTGGTTGAAGATTTTTATTTTTTGAAAAAACTTCTTTATCATCAATAATTATTTCGCCACTATCAGGTGTTTCAAGACCTGCTATCATTCTTAAAAAAGTAGTTTTTCCACTTCCACTTTTTCCAAGTATTGTAAAAATCTCACCTTCATTAATAGATAAGTTAATATCATTTGCTACGCAAATATTACCTTTAGAAAATACTTTTCTTAAATTTTTTATTTGTACAATTTTTTTCATATTTTTCTTCTCACAAATTTTGAATTAAGTAATATAACCGCAATTGCAGTTGTTCCAACAAGGATTAAACTAGGGAAACCAACTTTATATAACATCTCATTACTTGCTAATTCATATATTCTAATAGCCAAGGTATCAAAATTGAATGGTCTTAATATTAAAGTTGCTGGCAACTCTTTTGCAATATCAATATATAAAATTAAAAAACCACTTAGAATATATGGTTTCATTAAGGGTAAATATACTTTAAAAATATTATTTGATTCACTTTTCCCAAATATTTTTGTTGCATCATCTATACTTGTATCAATTTTACTAAAACCATTTTCAATTGAACCAATACTTGATGCAAAATATCTTGTTGCATAAGCAAAGATTAAAATGAAAAAAGTTCCACTAAAAAGTTGATAACCAAGTGATGTATCAACAAAACTACTTATTATTAATAAGCCAACTCCCACAACAGCACCGGGAATTGAATATCCTAAAACTGATAGTTTATGGGTAAAGTTTCCAATCTTTGATGGATAAAATCTAAGCATATAAACAACAAAAAAAGATAAAAGTATAATAATTATTGAAGAGAATATATTTAAACTCAAAGTATTATAAAGATAATCAAATGTAGTAAAATCTAGGGTGTGAATATCTAATAAAAACCAATAAATTAAAACCATAGTTGGTATAAAAAGTGTAATTGTAGCTATTAAAAATGAGATTAAAAAAGCTAAAAAATTGTATTTTCCTGTTAACTTTATTTTAGAAGCTTTTTTGCCACTAAATGTTGAACTAACAAATCTATATTTTTTTCTAATTAAACTCTCTGTCCATAAAATTGCAAATACAAATATAAGTAAAATTATTGCTACATTTATAGCTTGTGCTAAATCACCATATCCAAACCAACTTTTAAAAATACCAACACTAAATGTTTCTACTCCAAAATATAAAACTGTCCCATAATCACTTAATGTTTCCATTATTGCTAAAATACTTCCTGCAAAAATTGCAGGATATGCTAAAGGTAAATAGACTGTAAAAAAAGCTTTTATTGGATTTATTTTATGTAAAGATACTAGTTCACTAACTGTTGATGAAATTGAACCAAAAGATACTCTTGCTAATATATAAACATATGGGAACATCGCAATTCCAAAAATAAATATTGCTCCTGACATATTCAAAATATCATATCTAACATTAGTATTACCAACAATATCTGATAAAATTCCTCTATATTCAAAAAAACCAACATAGGCATAACCTAAAATATAAGCAGGGTATGCAAGTGGGAGTACAAATAAAAGAGCAAAAATTTTATCCCCAAAATATTCAAATCTAGCACTTAAATAAGAGCTTATTGTTCCTAATATAACAACAACAACAAAAGTTCCTAAAACTAAAATTGTTGTGCTACTTATATATTGAGTTAATACTTTGCTAAATAAGAAGTCAAAATCAAATTTGCCTTCACTTAAAAAGTATAAAAGTAGTGATAATATTGGTAAGGCTATACTTAGCCCCAAAAAAGGTGCTAAGTAGTATTTTAATCTGTTTATTTCCAATTCCCTTCTGTTGCAATTTTAACAGCATTTTTAGTATTTTTTCCAACTTCATTTAATGGTATTGTATCTTCTTTAAATGTTCCCCATGATGCAACTGTTGCAGATATTTTAGCTTTTGGGTTTACAGGATATTCATGGTTAGCTTCTGCAAAAATTCCTTGGGCTTCTACAGAACTTAGAAATTCAATAAGTTTAATAGCATTTTCTTTATTTTTTGCATAATATGTAACACCAGCTCCTGAAATATTTACATGAGTTCCTGTTGTATTTTGTGCAGGGAAAAATATTTTTAAACTTTTAGCAATCTCCACATCTTTTTTATCTTCACCATTTAACATCACACCTAAATAATAAGTGTTTACTATAGCTAAATCAGCATCACCTGCTGCAACTGCTCTAATTTGATCTCTATCTGCACCTTTTGGATTATAAGGAAAATTATTTACAAGACCTTTTGTAAATTCTAATGCTTTCTCTTCTCCATGATTTGCAATAATTGATGCTAATAGAGATTTATTATAAGCTGCCGTTGATGATCTTGTTATAACTCTTCCTTTAAACTTAGGATTTGCAAGATCTAAATAATCACTTAATTCAGAAGGATTAATTTTATTTGGATTATAAACAAAAACTCTAGCTCTTTTTGTCAGTGCAAACCATGTATTTTCATCATCTCTTAGATGAGAAGGAATATTATCTGTTAATATTTTTGATTCTATAGGTTGAAGTAAATTTCTTGTTTTTGCTTCATAAAGATTACCAATATCTGCAGTGATTAAAACATCTGCAGGAGTGTTAGCACCTTCAATTGTTAATTTTGATACTAATTCTTCTGCTTTTGCAGTTACAACATTTACTTTAATTCCTGTTTCTTTTTCAAATTGTTTCAGTAAGATTTTATCTGAATCATAATGTCTTTGAGAATAAACATTTACTTCACCTGAAGCAAATAATGATGAAGCTAAAACAACAGCTCCCAGTGCTAATTTTTTTATCATTTAAATTCCTTTTTCTTTTTTCAAGATTTTATATTTGTATAGTAATATTATTATTCTTTAATTAATCTTAATACTAAGAATGATTATCAAATTAATTTAGATAATTTTTTAAGATAAACAAATTTTATTATTGTTATAATACAAAACTTAAAAAAAAGGAAATAATATATATGATTTTAATGATTGATAACTATGACTCTTTTACATATAATATAGTTCAATATTGCCTAGAATTAGGAGCTGATTTAAAAATTATAAGAAATGATGAATTAACTTTAAAACAAATAGAAGAATTAAATCCACAAAAAATTATAATATCTCCAGGTCCAGCAACACCAAATGATGCGGGAGTTTGTTTAGATGTAATAAAATATTTTGCTGGTAAAAAACCAATTTTTGGTATTTGTTTAGGACATCAAGCAATCGGACAGGTTTTTGGTGCAAATGTTGTAAGAGCTAAAAACATGATGCATGGAAAAACTTCTTTAATAAAAGTTGTTGAAGATACAAAAATCTTTGAAGGCTTACCAAAAGAGTTTACACAAACAAGATATCACTCACTAATAGTTGAAAAAGATAATTTACCAGAAGATATAACTGTTACTTCATATAGTGAAGATGATGGTGAAATTATGTCTTTGGAAATAAAAGGAAAACAAATTTATGGAGTACAGTTTCACCCTGAATCAATTATGAGTGAACATGGACATAAAATTATAGATAATTTCTTAAAATTATAAACAAAATGATTACAAACAACAAATATAAATACTATTTTTATCTATCACTACTATTTTTAACATTTATATTGTTGTTTAAAGCAAGTAATTCTCTAAGTATTTCATATAAAGAAGCTTTAAATGTATTTGTAAATACATCTGTTTTGTCTTTAATTACAAATACATCTATTTATATTTTTGGACAAAATGATATAGCATTACGACTACCTTTTATTTTATTTTATATTTTTTCTGTAATTATTATGTATAAAATCACTGAAAATTATTTCAGATATGAAAAAGATAGATACATTTCTATCATAATATTTATGACTCTTCCTGGTGTTCTTAGTGCATCTTTATTAGTTAATAGTGCAATAATTGTAATTTTTTGTACTTTGTTATATTTGTATTATTACCAGAAGTATAATAAACACTCTTATGTTTTATTAATTTTATTCTTATTTATAGATAATTCCTTTGCAATATTGTATTTAGCATTATTCTTTTATTCATTAAAAAACAAAGATATAAAACTTTTATATTTTTCTTTAATATTATTTACAATTTCAATGTATATATATGGGTTTTCAACTGGCGGAAAACCAAGAGGATTTTTAGTTGATACATTTGCTATTTATTCAACAGTATTTTCACCATTTCTTTTTATATATTTTATATACACAATATATAGAGCATGGATAAAAAATGAAAAAACTTTAACTTGGTATATTTCAATAACTGCATTACTTTTATCTTTAATTGTTTCTTTTAGACAGAGAGTATATATAGAAGATTTTGCACCTTTTGTTGTAATCTCATTGCCATTTATGTTAAAAACTTTTTTTCACTCATATAGAGTTAGACTAAGGGAGTTTAGAACTAATTATAATATTCTAGTTATATTAGTTGTAGGGATGTTGTCAATAAATGTAATTTTAACTTTTGTGAATAAGCCTTTATATCTAATTCTTCAAAATCCAACTAAACACTTTGTCTATCAGTATCATTTTGTTAAAGAATTATCAAAAGAACTTTCAAAAAGAGGAATAAAATCTGTAACTACTGATGATATAGAATTAGCATTAAGATTGAAGTTCTATAAAATAGGGCAAGGTGATGATTATTTACTAACACTAAAAGATTATAATTATCCAAGCGAAAAGATAAGCATAAAATATTATGGTAAGGAAGTTTTTGTCGCTTATTTAATAAAATTAAAATGAAAAAATCATTTTCTATTTTAGAATTGATACTAACAATAACACTCATAAGCTTTTTATATATAACTTTTTTGCCCAAAAATAAAATTAACAATTTAGATGAATTAACGAATAGAATTTTATTGTATTTATCATATACAAGATACTTGGCATTAATTGATGATAAACATGATGCAAATGATTCTTTATGGTATAAAAAAAGATGGACTATGAAATTTTTTAGATGTAGAGAAACTGAAGATGGGATATATTATTCAATTTACAGTGATAAAAACAATAGTGGTCATCCAAGTAGTGAAGATAGTTTAAAAGATCCATTAACAAAAAAAAATATTTACAGTTCAAATTATTGTAAAGAAAATAGTTCAAATAGTAAATATGTTTTATTAACAAAAGTTTTTGGAATAACTGACGTACAAATATCTTGTAATGAAACAACATCATTAGGACAATTATCATTTGGAAGTGATGGAAAAGTATATTCAAAATTAAGTTCATATGAAAATGAGTCATCAGAATATGAAATAACAGAGCATTGTGATATAAAATTTATTAATAAAGATGGAAAAAGTAAGAAAATTGTTTTATTTCCAAGTAGTGGATATACAAAAATAGAAGAATAATAATTTAATTCCCAACAAAAATCAAACAAATACGTAAAAACCCAATAAAAAGTAAGCAAAAACCTTAAAAACCGTAAAATCCGAAACATTAAGCGAAATTTAAGCGCTAACCCCTTGACAAAGAGATAAAAACCTATTATAAT
>JAQTXA010000010.1 GCA_028689025.1 Aliarcobacter sp. | reverse complement strand
CCTAACCGTTAGATGAAGGGGCCAAGATTGTGTAACAAAAAAATAAATGGTGACCCGTGATGGATTCGAACCATCGGCCCCCTCATTAAAAGTGAGATGCTCTACCGGCTGAGCTAACGGGTCACATTTGGTAATTTAAGTTGTTCTACTTAAATTGGACTGGAATTATAGTGCAAATATATTTATTTGTCAAGAGATTATTGGATAAATTTCAAAATTTCTTTTAATGCCACTTTTGCAGACTGAATTTGAACCTCTTCTCTCGAACCACTAAAATTATAGACATTCACTATTTTATGGCTATTTGAATCAGATATTCCAATGATAACCGTACCAACTGGTTTGTCTTTTGTTCCTCCATTTGGACCTGCTATTCCTGAAATAGCAATTGCGAAATCTGCATCAAATTTACTAATTACACCATCTAACATCTCATTAACAACTTCACAACTAACGGCACCATATTTTTCTAAAGTTTCATTTTTTACATTTAATTCTTGATTTTTTATTTTATTAGAGTAGGTTACGATGCTTCCATTAAAAATATCTGATGAACCAGAAACTTTTGTAATCATACTTGCTACTAATCCTCCTGTACAAGATTCCGCTGTAGTTATTGTTTGTTTATTTGCTCTTAAAAGTGTTTGTAGCATTGTCATATCATTTTCATTGAAAATATCATTAAACATTAAATAAATCCTTTTAAATTAGTTTATAACTGTATTCTATAGGTTTAATATTAAAAAAAGATAATGTTGAATATATAATTTGGAGTAAAATAAAGGAGTGTATATAAGATAAGAGAGTTCCTCTTATCTTATATATGATTCTGGAAGAAATTTATGCGATTTCTGGATCAGTTAAATCAGCTAAGAAAGCAGCTTCATCAAATTCAAGATTTAAATAATCACAAATTACTTTAACATCTCTTTGTGCATTACCCAAACAAGATGTAGCACCTGGACTTGGAGTCATATTAAAGATAATTCCATTTTCATTTAATGATGCTTCACCAAGCATTAATTTTTTCTCAGTTTTGTTAAGAACTTGTGGTCTAACTCCACCAAATCCTTTTGCATATTCTAAATCATCAACACTTAAAGAAGGAACGATTTTTCTTGCATCTTTAACAAATAAACCTTTGTTAATTCCAGGAACTTCAAATAAGAAATTTTTGAATACATAATTTCTAATCTCTGAATCTTTTAATAAATCCCAGAAGATTTTTATAATGCTTCCATCAATATTCATAGTTTTTAAACATTGGAATATTGATTTACCACCTTTATATCTTTCTAAAACTAATAAAGCAAGAGCAGTTGGACCAAATCTTGTTTTACCATTTTCTAAGATATCTGGATCTCCATGAAGTGCTGCAAATGGTAATTTATCATTTTGTACCATGTATACTTTACCATTTAAAAACTCACCATTTGTAATATAGAATGAACCAGCCATTGATAAAGAACCCATATGTTTACCATAACCCATTTTGTGAGCTAAGTATAATGAATGCGCACCTGCATCTACAACAACAAAATCTGCTGTATAAACTGTACCATTAACAGTTGTTAATTTAAATTTATTACCAATTTTTTCAATTTCTTCAACTTCTGAATTGAAGAAAATATCAGTTCTTTTAGAAGTGTCAGCATTTTGTCCTGCTTTTGCTAACTCTTTTGTCATTTCACCATAATCAACAGTAGTGTATTCATCTTTCGCACCCATTGCAATTATTGGTTCTGGTCTATCTTTTGTTTGTTCTTTATCTGCATAAACTAATTTTGGTTCTAATTCTCTTAGTTTTTCTTTATCCCATAACTCTAAATATGGAAAAATTTCTTTAAATTCATGATATCTTTTTGTGATAAATTCAACTTCTTTTTCTCCAACACCTAAAGCCATTTTTTGATGTTTAAACATAATTTTTTCTTGTAAATTATATTGTAAACAAAACTTTTCAATCATTTTTGCAGTTCTTTTTGTGATCTTAGCTTTATCTAAAGTATAGTTAGTTTCGATGTCACCAACGTGGATAGTTTGTGAGTTACTTGTACCTTTTGAGTTTAAAGTAGCAAGGTCTTCATATTTTTCTAATAAACAGATATTTTTAGCAGTAGAATATTTAGCTAACTCATAAAATAGAGCTGCTCCAGAGATTCCCCCACCAACAATTACGACCTCATAGTGTTTTTCATTCATTTATCATTCCTATGTTTTTGTGAAATATTGTGAGATAGTATCATATTAAATTTATATTTTGGTTAAAAGGATAGAAGTTTTTCTTAATAATATTATTAAAGTATAGATATTAGTAACACTACATTAATATAAAAATGATTTTATTACTTCTTTACATCATTGATAAATTTATTTTTAAATTAAATTAGATATAATCTATACCTTAATTATAAAAACTATAAATATTTTGAATATCAAAGGTGTGATGATGGATTATAAAGAGAGTTTACTACTTCCAAAAACAGATTTTCCAATGAGAGGAAATCTTCCTCAAAATGAACCTATTAAATATAAACAATGGGATGAGAAAAAAGTTTACGAAAAAATGAAACAAAATAGAGTAGGTTGTGAGTCGTTTACACTTCATGATGGACCTCCTTATGCTAATGGTAATATTCATATTGGACATGCATTAAATAAAATTTTAAAAGATATTATCAATAAATTTCATTATTTTGAAGGGAAATCAATCAGATATGTTCCAGGATGGGATTGTCATGGTTTACCAATTGAGCAAAAAGTTGAAGAAAAAATTGGTTCTGAGAAGAAAAAAATACTTCCAAAATCAAAACTTAGACAACTATGTCGTGACCATGCAACTAAATTTGTTGATATTCAAAAAAGTGAGTTTAAACAATTAGGTGTTATTGCTGATTGGGAAAATCCTTATTTAACTATGGATTTTAAATTTGAAGCAAATATTTATAGAGAGTTATGTGCAATTGCAAAACAAGGTTTATTAATTCAAAGAAGCAAACCAGTTTATTGGTCATGGGCTGCTCAAACTGCACTTGCTGAAGCTGAAGTTGAATATGAAGATAAAACATCTCCATCAATTTATGTAGCATTTAAACATGAATCTATTGATGCAAGTATTATTATTTGGACAACAACACCTTGGACACTTCCTGCAAATACTGGAATTTCATTAAATGGTGAAGAAGATTATGTAAAAACAAGTGACAAATTTATCGTGGCTAAAAAATTATATAATGCATTAATTGAGAATGAAGTAATCAAAGGTGAAATAGTTGAAACTATAAATCCTAAAGATTTAGAAAATACAAATGCAATAAATCCATTAAATGGTAGAACTTCTAAAATTGTTTTAGGTGAGCATGTTATGATGGATTCAGGATCAGGTGCAGTTCATACAGCTCCTGGACATGGAGAAGATGACTATAAAATAGGTTTAGTTTATGGTTTAGATGTAATCATGCCAGTTGATGCATTTGGTAAATATGATGAAACAATTGTTAGAGAAAAACTTTTTAGAGATACTGAAAAATATTTAGGTTTAAATGTATTTAAAGCAAATGATTTAATTTTAGAAGAGTTAGGTGATGCTTTATTAAAAAGAGTAGATATTAGACACTCTTATCCACACTGTTGGAGAACACATACACCAATTATCTTTAGAGCAACAAAACAATGGTTTATCTCAATTGATGATAATTATGGAAAACAAAATAAAACATTAAGAGAAAATGCACTAAAAGTTGTTGAAGATTTAACTTTCTATCCTGAGTGGGGAAGAAATAGATTAAAAGCAATGTTAGAGGGAAGACCTGACTGGTGTATTTCAAGACAAAGAGATTGGGGTGTTCCAATTGCATTTTTTAGAAATAAAAAAACTGATGAAATTGTTTTTGATGAAAAAGTTTTAAATTACACAGCTATGATTTTTGAACAAAAAGGTTGTGATGCTTGGTATGATTTAGAAATTTCAGAATTACTATATCCAGGAAGTGGTTTAAATCCTGATGATTTAGAAAAAACAACTGATATTTTAGATGTATGGTTTGACTCAGGTTCAACTCAAAATGCAGTTTTAAGAAGTAGAAATTATGATGCTGGAACTTTCCCTGCTGATATGTATCTTGAAGGAAGTGACCAACATAGAGGTTGGTTCCAATCTTCACTTTTAACAACTTTAGCTTCAAGTGAAATTGCTCCTTATAAATCGATTTTAACACATGGATTCACTGTTGATGAAAAAGGTGAAAAAATGTCTAAATCAAAAGGAAATGTAGTTGCTCCTGATAAAGTTTTAAAAGAGTACGGAAGTGAAATTTTAAGACTTTGGGTTGCTATGAGTGATTATCAATCTGATTTAAAAATTTCTGATAATATCTTAAAACAAAATGCAGAACTTTATAGAAAAATCAGAAACACAGCAAGATTCTTACTTGCAAATGTTTCAGATTTACAAGAGATAGTATCAGTTGATAAAATGGGACCTTTAGACAAATGGGTTGTAAATAAAGCTAAAAAAGTATTTGATGAAATTGAAGCTTCATTTAATGTATATGAATTTTCAAAAGGTTTAAATAAATTAAACAATTTTTTAGTTGTTGATTTATCTGGAATTTATTTAGATGTTTGTAAAGATAGATTATATTGTGATGATAAAAATGATATTCACAGACTTGCATCTCAAAGTGCAATGGCATTAATTGCTAAAAAATTAATTTCAACAATGGCTCCAATTTTAACATATACTATGGATGAGTTATTATCTTTTGCACCTGCATTTTTAAAAGGTGATTGTGAAGATATTTTTGATTATAAAAAAGTTGAATTACCAAATATTGAAGTAACTATTAATGAAGCAACATTATTTGCAGCAAAAGAGAAGTTTTCTGAGATAAAAGATGCATTAAGTAAAGAAAAAGTTATAAAATCTACACTTGAACTAATGATTTACACTAATTGTGAGGATATAATAGCATTAGATGAAGTAGAATCAAGTGATTGGTTCTTGGTAAGTGCTGTAACAAAAGATAAACAAAACTCTGATATACTTGGAAGTTTCCAAATAGATGGAAATGTTTTTGAAGTATATAAAGCAATTGAGCATAAATGTCCAAGATGTTGGAAATTTACAGCAGTTAAAGAAGAAACACTTTGTAATAGATGTGAAGAAGTTTTAAAATAGGAATAAAATGTTTCAAGAAGAAGTAACACTTACATTTATATTTCAAACAATAGCAGTAATTTTAGTAGTTATTGCCATTGGAATATATTTTGTAAAGAAAAAAGCAAAAGGGGTAAAATAAAATGATGCCATTTTCTGATGAAGACTTACGTGATCCTGTAAGTTCAATTATAAAAAACAAAATTTCCCCAATGCTTGCACGAGATGGTGGTGCAATCGAATTATTAGATATTAAAGATGCTAAAGTGTTTGTACAACTAAAAGGTGCTTGTGTTGGATGTAGTGCAAGTGGAAGTACATTAAAATTTATTGTAGAAAAAGAGTTAAAAGCAGCTATTCATCCAGAATTAGAGATAGTTAATGTTCCAGCGGGTATGGAAAATAAATTAGAGGAATTTTAATGATAAATGAGAATAAATTATTAAATGAAGCAAACTCTTTTTTTACACAAAAAAAATTCGATAAAGCTTTGTTTTTATATTCACAATTATCATCAAATTTCCCTCAAAATAAAGAATATCCAATATATGCACTATTTTGCGATATTGCAAGTGAAGATGAAGAAAAAGCAATTTCTCTTTATGACTATTTCTCAATAGTAAAAGATCAGAATTTAGAAGAAGCCATAAGATATGTTGAAGATGTTGTAAATGCTTATGATGGTGATATTGATAAAATGATGGAAGTATTAAAAGAGTTGAGTACTTCAACTGTTGAATCATTAGATGCAATTAGATATGAAGATTTTAAAAAATTGATTGATTCACGTGGTTCTTTTAGAATTGCCTTTGAAGATATTATGTTTTCAACAAAAGTTGCAATTGAAAATAAAGATGATTTTTTTGATTTCGTTACAAAATTAATAGATAATGATTTTAATACTACAGCATACACATATTTAGATGGATTTAATGAATATTTCTCTTATGATAAAGAGATAGAAAAATTATATAAAAAATTAGAAGAGAAAAAACTTGCAGTTAATCATAAATAATAGAGTTTATACAGATAATTCAAATGAAGCAGATGAAAATTCTGTTTTTGTTGTTTCAGAACAAAATGAAAAGTTTAAAGATAGTGCAATATCAAATGGTTGTAAAGAAATTATAGATTCAAGTGAATTAAAAAATCATATTGATTTATCTAGTATTAAAATTATTGGAATTACTGGAACAAATGGGAAAACTACAACTGCAGCTGCTATTTACTCTATTTTATTAGATTTAGGATACAAAGTTGCCCTTCAAGGAACTCGTGGTTTTTTTATAAATGATGAAAGAGTTGAAGATTACTCTTTAACAACTCCTGTTCAACTTGGGAATTTTGCCCATATTCAAGAAGCTATGAACAATGCTTGTGACTTTTTTGTTATGGAAGTAAGTTCTCACGCAATTGAGCAAAAAAGAATTGAAGGTTTAGAGTTTGACCTAAAAATACATACAAATATTACAAGAGATCATCTTGATTATCATAAAACTATTGATGAATATATTAGAGTTAAGAACTCTTTTTTTGAAGATGATAGTAAAAAACTTATAAATAAAGATGACAAAATTGTAAAATATAATGCTAAAAATGGTTTTGCATATTCCCTTGAAGAACCATCAACTTATAAAGTAACAGCGTATTCTTTTAAAAATGGAACTCATGTAATGTTTTCACATTTTGGTTCAATGCATTCTTTTTCTTCAAATATGATGGGAATTTTTAATGTTTATAATTTAATGGCTGCTGTTGCTGCTGTTCATATAACTACACAAAAACCTCTTGATGAAATTTGTGAAGCACTAGAGGGATTTGCAGGAGTTAGTGGAAGAATGGAAACTGTTTCAACTAATCCTTTAGCTATTGTAGATTTCGCTCATACTCCAGATGGAATGAAAGAAGTTTTACAAAGTTTTAATGAAAAAGAGATTATTTGTGTGTTTGGTGCAGGTGGAGATCGGGATAAATTAAAACGTCCATTGATGGGACAAGTTGCAGCTACATTTGCTAAACACATAATTGTAACTAGTGACAATCCAAGAAATGAAGATCCTGATTTAATTATTGAAGATATTTTAAAAGGTATAAAAAATCATCCTAGTGTTCAAATTGAAATAAATAGAAAAGAAGCTATAAAAAAAGCCATAGAAATGGCAAATGAAAACTCTGTTGTATTAGTTCTTGGAAAAGGTGATGAAGCAACACAAATCATTTATGATAAAAAATTTCCTTTTTCTGATAAAGAAGAGATTTTAAAACACGTAAAATAGTTTTTATGATAAAGGTAGTTCGATTGTAAATTGGCTACCTTTATATTGCTTACCTAGATATTCAAAAGATTCATTAGAAGCAAAAATATTTCCATTTAAATGTTTTACAATGATTTCATTACACATATATAAACCTATCCCTGTTCCTTGTGTTAACTCTTTAGTTGTGAAGTATGGTTCAAAAATCCTATGTAATATTGTTTCTTCTATTCCACCAGCATTATCTTTTATTTTTATCATAATTTTATTTTCTAATTTAGAAGTTTCTAAAAATATAACTTTGTCATAATTTTTATTTTCAAAAGCATCAATAGAGTTATTAATAATGTTAATAAAAACTTGAATCATCTCTCTTTCATAAGTATTAAATTCAATATCAATATAATTCTCTACAATTGTTATATCTTTATTTTTTAATCTTGTTGAAATAAGTTTGAGAGTTTTTTCAAAGAGTTTATCTAAACTAACGAAATCTTTTGTTTTACTTTTTCTAAAATAATCTCTAAAATCATCGATTGTATCAGATAAATATTGAGCATTTTCATTTATGCAAATTAAAGATTTAATTTCTTCATAAGTATTTGATATTCCAAGTTCTTTTTGTATTTTCATACCAGTTGCAGATGTTGAAATAATTGATAAAGGCTGTCTCCATTGATGGGCAATATTTCCTATCATTTCACCCATTGAAGCAAGTTTGGACTGTTGTATCAACAGTTGTTCTTGCTCTTTTAATTGTGTTTGATTTTTAACTTGCTCAGTTATATCTTGACTAACACCAAGTATACCAATTACATTATTATATTCATCAAGTAAAGGAACTTTAGAAGTGGTTAATATTATAACTTTTTTATTTTTTGAAGTTATAGTTTCAACATAATTTAATTTAGATTCTTTTTTTATCATGACATATGAATCATCACTTATATAATCTTCTTTTTCTTCAAAATTAAAATCAGAATCTTTTTTACCTAGTAACTCTTCTTTATATTTTAAATTCATTAGGTCAAGAAATAGTTTATTTGCACCTTGATAAATTCCATTTTTATCTTTCCAAAATATTATAATAGGAGCATTTTCTATGATTTTTTCTATCATATCGTTAGTGTTAGCTAATTTATCTTTTTCTTTTTGAAGATTTAAAAAAAACTGTTTAGTTAATAAGTAGAGTAATATTGAAGAAATTGTTATAAAAAACCAACCCTTCATTGTTTGTAGTAATTGTAGTTTTTCAGAGTCTTTTACTATGAAATTTAGAGCACTATCAGAAAAATAAATCCAAATAAGACTAAAAATAAAATATATTATTGATATTTTAAAGGCTGAAGTGGTGTTTTTTATCATATTTATTCCTTAGATAAGAAAAATTATATCATAAAAAATTAACACCACTTCTTTTATTTAATTTTGACTATTTATACAGCACCCATTAAAGATTTTTTTGTTGTCCCCATAAGAGCAACCATTTCATCATAAGTTTTGTTAACTGATTCAACACTCATAGTTGCTAATTCATCATAAATTTTTTCTAATTTTTCTTCACTAGATAATTTTTTCAATTCACCTTTTTCTAAAGAAAGATAATCTAAAACTTCATTCCATACTGAACTTTCATCTAACATGAAAGCAGTGAATTTAACACCTTGATATTCAAAAACACCATTAGCATCTAAATCTATTACGTATAATAAGTTTACTGAATCAGCATCAAAAAATTCTTTATATTTATCAAAAAATTCTTCAAAGTATCCAAAAGTTTCTAATTCACATGCAAAGAATTTTATTTTATCATTTTCATTAATCATGATAACTTGTTTAGCTTGTGCTTTTGGAGGCATAACTTTAGTTTCAGAAAGTCTTTTACCTTCTTGGATTATTAATGCTCCTCTGTATCCAAATAGAGTACTATTTATACTTTTAGAAAATGATGGTTGCCATTCTAAGTTGTTTTCTTTAATAAAATCAATTGGTGTCATGATATTCCTTTTTTTCTTTTTTTATATACAATTTCTATTCCTTTTATTAATAAATAATGAAAAATAATTTTATTCAAAATATATTTGATTTATTTATAATATAGATTAAAGAAGAATTAAACTTAATTTAAATATAATCGCTACTCTAATTTTAATTAGAACCTCACATGTATCAATCCTTGTATGGGTTGTGACAAGAGAAATCTTGACATTAAGGGATACAGAGGCTAAACCCAGATTACAAAAAATATAATTCAAGGAGAATTACACATGGTAACAATGAAAGACCTATTAGAGTGTGGTGTACACTTCGGACACCAAACAAGAAGATGGAATCCAAAAATGAAAAAATTCATTTTCGGTGTTAGAAAAAATATCTATATTATAGATTTACAAAAAACATTAAGATATTTCAGATATACATATAATGTTGTTAAAGATAGAGCTGCTGATGGTCAAACAATGATTTTCGTTGGTACAAAAAAACAAGCTAGTGAAGCTATTAAAAAAGCTGCTATTTCTTGTGGAATGCCATATGTTAATCATAGATGGTTAGGTGGAATGTTAACTAACTTTGGAACAATCAAAAAATCAATTAGAAAATTAGAAATTATTAAAAAAATGAGAGAAGAAGGTCAATTAGATCTTTTAACTAAAAAAGAAGCATTAATGCTTTCTAGAAAAGAAGAAAAATTAGAATTATACCTTGGTGGTATCAAAGAAATGCACAAACTTCCAGATATGATGTTTGTTCTTGATGCTGTTAAAGAAAAAATTGCTATTCAAGAAGCTAGAAGATTAGGAATTACAGTTGTTGCTCCTTTAGATACAAACTGTGACCCAGATGTTGTAGATTTACCAATTCCTGGAAATGATGATGCAATAAGATCAATTCACTTATTCTGTAACGAAATGGCTGCAGCAATGAATGAAGGAAAAGCTGTATTAGCTGACGAAATCGGTGGAGATGTTGAACCTGTATCACAAGAAGAAACTGAAGCATTAATTGCAGAAGCTGTTTCTGAAGGTGAAAACGAAATCGTTGAAACTGAGGAAGTATAATTATGGCAGGTGCAACTCCACAATTAATTAAAGAATTAAGAGAAATGACTGGTGCAGGTATGCTTGATTGCAAAAATGCACTAAACGAAACTGATGGTGATTTAGAAAAAGCAGTTCAAGCTTTAAGAGAAGCTGGACTTGGTAAAGCTGCTAAAAAAGCTGGAAATATTGCCGCTGAAGGTGTTGTTGCTGTTAAAGTTAACGCTGACAACACAGTAGCTACTATGTTAGAGTTAAATGCTCAAACAGATTTCGTTGCTAAAAATGAAAATTTCCTTAACTTAACACAAGAGATTGTATCTCATGCACAAGTTAATGAAATTACTGATGCTGAAACTTTAGTTGCATCTACTATCAATGGAATGGCTTTTCCTGAATTCTTAAATGGTAAAATTGCAACAATCGGTGAAAACCTAGTTGCAAGAAAATTAGTTTCTGTAACTGGTACTGTTGTAAATGGTTATGTTCATACTAATGGTAGAGTTGGAGTTTTATTAGCTGCAACTTGTGATGAAGCGGTAAAAGAAAAAGCTGCTGCATTATTAAAATCATTAGCAATGCATGCATCTGCAATGAAACCAACTGTTATTTCATATACTGATTTAGACCCTGAATTTGTAGATTCTGAAAACAGAGCAATTGTTGCAGAAATTATAGCTGACAATGATGAGTTAAAAAGATTAGGAAAACCATTAAAAAATATTCCTGATTTTGTTTCTAAATCACAATTAACAGAAGAAGCAATTGCTAATGCAAAAGCTAATTTTGAAGCTGAATTAAAAGAACAAGGTAAACCAGAAAAAATTTGGGCAAATATTATCCCTGGAAAAATCGAAAGATATATTACAGATAATACTCAATTAGATGGTAGATTTGCACTTTTATCTCAAGCTTATGTAATGGATGACAAAAAAACTGTTGAGCAAGCAATTGCTGACGTTGATGCATCTATTAAAATCACTGCTTACATTAGATTTGAACTTGGTGAAGGTATTGAGAAAAAAGAAGAAGATTTTGCAGCTGAAGTTGCAAAACAAATGGGAAAATAATCATAGTTTAACAACTGTGTATAAATAAAAAAGGAAATATGTAATGGGTGAAGCTAACAAAATGGATGCACTCATTGCAGATGACCTTTTACTTCAAGCTAAAAATTTATCTCATAAATTTGATTATGAGCTTTTTAATGATATTAATTTATCTCTTTATAAAAAAGAATCAATTGCAATTATAGGTACAAGTGGAAGTGGAAAATCTACACTTCTAAATATTTTATCTTCTCTTTTAAAACCATCAGTTGGTAGTGTTGTTTTTAAAAGTAAAGATATCTATTCATTAAAACAAAATCAATTATTAAAAATAAGAAGAGAAGATTTCGGTATAATATTTCAAGCTCATTATCTATTCCGTGGATTTTCTGCAATTGAAAATCTTGAAATAGCTACGCTTTTAAGTGGTGAAGATATTGACAAAAATCTATTAAAAGAGTTAAATATTGATTATGTTATAAATCAAGGTGTTGGTGAGTTAAGTGGTGGTCAACAACAAAGACTTTCAATAGCAAGAGTTATGACTAAAAAGCCTAGAATTATTTTCGCAGATGAACCAACTGGAAATTTAGATAAAGATACTGCTAATATTGTTATGAATACACTATTTAATTATATTAAAAACAATGATGCAGGATTAATACTTGTAACCCATGAGCATGAATTAGCTATGAGATGTGATAAAGTTTACAAGTTAGAAGATTTAATATTGCAGGAGATAAAGTGACTATACTATTAATATGTGATGCTGGAATAATCGAACATATTTTTACTTTAGTTTGTAAACGATTGCATATAACTTTAACAATTCAAAAAACAAATAGCGTGAATGATAAGTATGATTTGATTATTATTGATCAAAGTTTTATTGATGATAAATTTAATACTATAAAACAATTTTCAAAAAAGCTAGGTGCTATTAGTTCCGAGGAACTTCCTTTTGATAAATCGAGAGATTTTATTATTCCTAGACCTTTTTTACCTACAAAACTAGAAGCAATTTTAATTGATCAAATTGAGATAATAAAAGAAGATAGAGAAAAAGAGAAAAACAGTGCTTCAAAATCATTTAATAAACAATATGAAGAAGATGAAGAGGTAATTATTCCTATTACTACAAAATATATTGAATCATTAGATAACTTAGAAGAAGACGATTTTGATGAAGATGAATTTTTCACTGAAGATGATGAAAGCATTGTAGATCCAACATCTTTAAATATTGGTGGTATTTTAGACCATAGTGAGTTGAGTAAAATAAACAATATTTTACGAGAAGATGGTATTCAAAATGAAATTAATTTAGAAAAAAGTGACTGGAAAGATATTGCAGCAATTATAGATGATGCTTTAGATGAAGTAAAAGAGTATGAATTTGATTTAACTCAAACACCTAGCAAGCCTTATACTTTAGTATTGAGTAATTTTCATATTAATGAATTACGACCTTTATTAGAGAAATTTGATCAATCTATAATAGATAAACTTTCAAGTGGTGAAAGTGTTGATGTTAGATTAAGTTTAAAGGGATAAATTTTGATAAACGACAAAAAAGGTGCTATTTTAATACTTTCAGGACCTAGTGGTTGTGGTAAATCTACTTTATTAAAAGAAGTTTATAAAGATGTTGACGATTATTATTTCTCTATTTCAACAACTACAAGAGCTCCAAGAGTTGGTGAAACAAATGGAGTTGATTATTTTTTTGTAACAAAAGAAGAGTTTGAAAAAGATATAGAAAATGGTGATTTTCTTGAGTATGCAAAAGTTCATGATAACTATTATGGAACATCATTAAAGCCAATTAATAAAGCTTTAGAAGAGGGGAAATTGGTAATTTTTGATATCGATGTTCAAGGGCATGAGATAGTGAGAAATAAACTTGATTCAATTGTTACATCTGTTTTCATTACAACTCCATCTTTAGAAGTTCTAGAAGCAAGATTAAATAGCAGAAACACAGATAGTCTTGAAATTATTGAAAAAAGAATCAAAAATGCAAAAGGTGAAGTGGAGTATTTCCAAGATTATGATTATCTAATAATCAATGATGACCTACAAATAGCAGCAAAACAATTAGTTTGTATCGCAAATATCACAAGAATAAAAAGTACACTTTTTGAAAAAAATAGTATCGTATCAAGTTGGTTAAATTAACCTTACTTGATAGAATCGTAACTAAGAGGTTTATCGAAGTAATAACCTTGACAATAATCTATATTTAACTCTTTAATCTTATTATAAATATCTTCATCAGATACATATTCTGCAACTGTTTTTACTTTAAACTCTTTTGAAAAGTTTGCAATTGTGTTTACAATTATTTCTAAATCTTTTGAACTATTTATTCTTTCAATTAATGAACCATCAATTTTAACAAAGTCAATATCTAATAAAGTTAATAGATTAAAGTTTGAATATCCAGCACCAAAGTCATCAACTCCAACTATACAATCAAATTTTTTAATTTCAGCAATAAATTTTGCAACTTCGTTAAAATCTGAAATCTCCTCAGATTCAAGTATCTCAAATTCTAAGAATTCTGTAAAATCTTTATTTTGTTCAAGTATTTCATAAATAAATGCAGTTGTTTCTTCATTTGCAATATCATCAAAAGAGATATTTACAGAAACTCTTTTATTTTTATTTTTAATTAATTTGAAAGCATCTTGGATAACAATTTTTATAATATTTGGGTAAAGTTTTGTTTTTTTAGCAACGTTAATAAAATGAAAAGGAGCAATCTCTATTCCATCTTTTGTGATATATCGGATAAGTGCTTCATATTTGTAAACTTCTTTTGTTTTAGTATCAACAATAGGTTGGAAATATGCTTGGAATAGATTTTCTCTAAATCCCATTTTTAATTGTTTTACCCATTTTATATTTTCTTCAAAAGATTGTTGGATTTTAAATGATTCATTATAAATCATAATTCTTTGAAGTTTTGTTCTTGCATAATTAATTACCCTTTGAGAGTATTTAAATGCACGTGCACCGTCACCTTGAGCAATTCCAATTGTAATATTTATATCAATTTCATCTTCATCAATAAGCAAAGACTCTTTTTCGATTTTGTCTGCAAAAGTTTTACAAAGATCATAAAATTCATTTACATCTTGATTGTTTTTTCTAGAAACTATAGTGAATTTATCTGCTTCAATTCTATAAACTACATAATCATCTTCATTAAAAAATTGTTTTAGTTTATTAGCTAATTCAAATAAAATAGTATCTCCAATTTTTTCACCAAAAAGGTCATTTATTGTAGAGAATTCATCAACATCTAACAGAGCCATTAAATCTATATGGTTCTCTTCTAAATCTTTTTTTAACTTATTTCTATTTGGTAGATTCGTTAATTTATCTGTATATAAATCTTTTAATTCATGATATATTAAAGATTGTGACATTACTTGTAAAAGTTTTGCAATATCAATTGGTTTTAAAACATATTTGTCAATTCCAATATCAATAGCTTCGAGTAGATACTCTTTATTTGAAAATGCAGTTGCTACAATGATTGGAATATTTAGATTGATTTTTTTTATCTCTTTTACCATATCCAAACCATTTAGAATAGGCATATTAACATCTGTAATAATTAAATCTATTTCATTTTCATGTTCTTTAAAAAGCTCTAAACCTTCTTGTCCATTTTGTGCGACATATTGTTTTTTTGTAAAGCCTTTCAATATTTGATGTGTAACTTCTCTTAAATCCTTTTCATCTTCGGCATATAAAATAGTTATATTTTTTAGTATTGAAATGTTGTTTATCATTATTAAGATTCTCTCCAAATTTATTAAGATATAATATCATAATAAAGCATAATATCTAAATAATCGAATGTATAGTTTTTTTAGAATGTAGTAGGAGTTTTTTTGTCGAAAATCAAGTGTAATCATTGCCATTTGGAATTTAGTGAAAATGTAATGATAAAAGAGAATGATTTGAATTTTTGTTGTAAAGGGTGTCAAGGTGTTTATCATATTTTAAAAGATGATGGACTTGACTCTTTTTATGACAAGTTAGGAAATAAAACATTAGCTCCTCCTCTAAAAATTGTAAATGATGATATCAGTAAATTTGATTCTAAAAACTTTTTAGATAATTATGTAAGCATTACAAAAGAAGGATTTAGTCAAATTGATTTGATTATTGAAGGAATTCATTGTGCCGCTTGTGTATGGTTAAATGAAAAAGTTTTATATGAAACAAAAGGAATAATTGAAGCAAATATAAATTTTACTTCAAATAAAGCCAGAATTGTTTGGGATGAAGAAAAATTAAAACTTTCAGAGATTATTTTAAAAATCAGAGCTATTGGTTATAACGCATATGCTTATGATTCAAGTGTTGCAGATGAACAAGCTTCAAAGGCAAAAAGAGACTATTTTATTCGTATGATGGTTGCTGTAATTGCAAGTATGAATATTATGATGTTAAGTGTTGCTAAATATACTGGATTTTTTACTGGGATTTCTGAAGAAGTAAAAAACATGATTCATATTGGTGAATTTTTACTTTCAACACCAGTTCTATTTTATAGTGGATGGATTTTCTTTAAAGGTGGATATTACGGATTAAAAAATCGTATGGTTAATATGGATTTTTTAGTGGCTTCTGGTTCAACTCTTACTTATGTTTATTCAATGTTTATTCTTTTTGGAGCAAAAGGTGAGAGTTATTTTGACTCTGTTGCTATGATTATTACTTTTGTTCTTGTTGGAAAATATTTGGAAGTAATTGGTAAAAAATCAGCAGTTGATACCTTAGATAAAATAAAATCAAGTTTACCTTTAGAAGCTGTTGTTATTGAAAATAACATTAAAAAAACTGTTGCACTTAATAGCATTAAATTAGGTGATATTATCGAAATGAGAGCTGGTGAGAAAGTTCCAGTTGATGGAATAATCACAAAAGGTGAAGGATTCTTTGATGAATCAACACTTACAGGTGAATCAATTCCTGTATACAAAAAAATAGGTGATACAGTATTTAGTGGAACAATAAATAGTAATTCACTAATTGAATTTGAAGTTACAAAAGATTTTAGAAATTCTACATTTTCATCAATTGTTACACTTTTGGAAGACTCTTTAAATTCAAAACCAAAAATACAGACAAAAGCAGCAGAAATTTCAAAATATTTTACAGTTACAATTTTGTCTTTAGCACTAACTACTTTTTTAGTTTGGTATTTCTTTGGAGTAGATTTAGGGTTTGATTATTCAGGAGCAAATCATTTTGAAAAATCATTTATTGTAGCGGTTTCTGTTATTGTAATTGCCTGTCCTTGTGCTTTAGCACTTGCAACTCCAATGGCCAGTTTAGTTGGTATTTCAGAACTTGCAAAAAAAGGGCTTTTATTTAAAGAAGCAAAATTTATCGAATCATTAGCTGTTGCAAATACAGTTGTTTTTGATAAAACAGGAACTTTGACTAAGGGTGAATTAAATGTTGCAAAAATGAAGATTTTAGATGATAATATTCATAAATTAAATCTTTTATACTCTTTATTAGCAGCTTCTACACATCCTGTGAGTTGTTCAATTAAAAAATATTTAGAAACAAAATATGAATTAACAGAGAAAAAACTTGATAATGTAAAAAATATTGAAGCAAAAGGTATGAGTGCTAGGTATACAAATGTTGATGGAAAATCTTTTGAGCTTTTAGGTGGAAATGTAGAACTATTAAAAGAGAATGAAATTTATTATAAATTTGATTCAAACAAAACAGTTTATCTTTTTTCAATAAATAAAAGAGTAATTGCAAGTTTTGAACTAGAAGATGAAATAAAAGATAATGCAAAAGATTTAGTAGATTTTTTACAAGACAAAAATATTGAAGTTGTAATGTTAACGGGTGATAACGAAAATGTTGCTTCAAATATTGCGAAACAATTAGGAATTAAAAAATATTTCTCTTTTCAAACACCAGTTTCAAAAGCTAATTATATAAAAGAGTTAAAAAAAGAGAATAAAATAGTTGTAATGGTGGGTGACGGAGTAAATGATAGTGTTGCTCTAAGTAATGCAGATGTTGCAATTGCCATGGGAAATTCAGCAGATGTATCTTTGGCAATTTCAGATATAGTGTTATTAAATTCATCTTTAAATTCACTAAAAGATGCATTTATTATTTCAAGAAAAACATATAAATTTATAAAACAAAATTTAACTTTATCTTTGATTTATAATACAGTTACAATTCCTTTAGCAATGGCAGGTCTTGTAATACCATTATTTGCAGCACTTTCAATGAGTTTAAGTTCATTAATGGTTGTATTAAATTCACTTAGAATAAAAATGAAATAGGAACAAAAATGATAAATGATACGCTTTTTTTTATGTTAATTGTAGGAATTATAATTTCAGCGGGAATGTTGTTTCTTTTTATTTGGGCTGCAAAAACAGGACAATTTGATGATTCTAATAAAATTGTAAATGGACTGTTATTTGATAGTGTAGAAGATTTAAATGATGCAATTAATAAAGAAAAAAGTTTGAAAGCTGCTAAAGCTGAAAAATTAGAAAGTGAAAAAGAGAAGTTAAAAAAAGAGGAAAACTAGTCAATTTCCATTGACTAGTTTGAAAAATTATTTCATTGCCGCAATTTGTTTTGCGATGTCAGCGATGTCTGCATCAGTTAATTTAGCAGATTGACCTTTCATAACAGCACCCATACCGTAAGTATTTAGTGTACCAGCTTTGTAACCATTTAATGCAGCAACAGTTTTTGCTTCATCCCAACCTTTAACGATTCCAGATTTACCTAATGCAGCTTTTTCAAAGTTAGCACCATGACATGTAGCACATGCAGCAATTGAAGCAGCTGATAAAGACGCAGCTGTCGCAGCAGCAAAGATTGCAGATAATACGATTTTTTTCATTTTTTCTCCTTAAATTTTAGAAAAAATATTTTAGCTTTTTTTTCTTTTTTTATGCTTAATATTTTAACTTACAAGTAGAATTGTTTCCGATAATTGTATATATTTTGTGAAGTTAAAAAAGTTTCTTATTTTGGGAAGATAAAGGCACTTTTTTATATAGTATGTTTTTTAAAAAGGTATAAAATTGGACAAAAAAAGAGTTTTAGATATAAAAAATTTAAATTTTTATTATAAAAAAGAGAATCCCATTTACAAAGATTTTTCCCTAGAATTAAACAAAGGTGAGTTAGTAACTATCTTTGGAAAAAGTGGAAGTGGAAAAACTACACTTTTTGAACTTATTTTAGGAAGTTTAAAACCAATAAGTGGAACCATAGAAAAATCAAATATAGCTATGATATTTCAAGATCCATATAACTCTTTTCATCCAACATATTCAATAATAGAACAGATAAAAGATATAGTTGGAGATATTTCTCAAAATGAGTTAGAAGAGTTTTTAATAAATTTGACTCTACAAAAAGAACTATTAGATAAAAAACCACATGAATTAAGTGGTGGACAACTTCAAAGATGTTCAATTTTACGAGCACTTTTGATGAAGCCAGATTTACTTTTGGTTGATGAACCAACATCTGCTTTGGATAATATAATAGCTTATGATGTTATGAAATTGTTAGTTACACTTTTAGATAAGTGTGCAATTTTGTTAATAACACATGATTTAGATATGGCCTCGTGGTGTAGTGATAAAATAATAAGGTTAGAAGAGAATGCAAGAAAATAAAAAAGCGCTAGTTTTACTAAATATGGGTGGAGCTAGAAACAAAGCTGAATTAAAAATGTTTTTAACAAATATGTTTAATGATAAAAATATAATAACTGTGAAAAATCCAATTATAAGAAAAATGATTGCATTTTTTATTACAACTTCAAGACTTGATAGTGCTTGGAAAAATTATGAACACATTGGAAACGCGTCTCCCATAAATCCTTTAACAGAAAAATTAGTAAATAAATGTAATGAAAAAATTGAAGGTTTCAAAACTTATCAAGTAATGAGATATACTCCGCCATTTGCACAAGATGTAATAAAAGAGATTTTAAATGATGGAATAAATGAGATAGTAATGCTGCCTTTATATCCTCAATATTCAACTACTACTACAAAATCATCTGTTGAAGATTTTGTAGATTATTTACCTTATACTTTTGGGAAAAACATAAGATATATTGAAACCTTTTATAAAAATGATAAATTTAATGAGTGTATTGTAAATGAGATTTTAAACAATGCAGAAAATCCAAGTGAATGTAATCTGATTTTTTCAGCCCATGGACTTCCTCAAAAAATAGTAGATGCAGGTGACCCCTATGAGCAACAAATGATTGAACATGTTAAAATTTTAAGTGAAAAACTAGAACTTAAAGGTACAAATTTTAAATCAATAAATCTAGCATATCAATCAAAAGTAGGGCCTTTAAAATGGCTTGAGCCATCACTTGAAGATATGTTAAAAAACTTTAAAGATGAAAAAGTGATAATTTATCCAATTGCCTTTATAGTGGATAACTCAGAGACAGATTTTGAGCTAGATATTGAGTATAGAGAAATTGCTCATAATTTAGGAATAAAAGAGTATAAAGTTTGTAAGTGTGTAAATGATAGTGATGAATTTATAGAGACTATAAAGGATATTATCAAAAATTAAAATAGGAGTTTAAAATGGAAAATCATGTTTTATTAGATATTGCAAAAAAATCAATAGAAAAGAAGTTTGATTCAAGTGTGAAGATAAACAATGAGAAACTTTTAAAAGATTTTCCATTTTTAGCCCAAAATGGTGCAACTTTTGTAACATTAACTTTAAATAATCAACTTCGAGGATGTATTGGAACTTTGCAAGCATATCGTCCCCTTCTTGATGATTTAATTTCAAATGCCTTTGCAGCAGCTTTTGAAGATCCAAGATTTTATGAACTAACCCTTGATGAGTTTAAAAAAGTAAATATTGAAATCTCTATTTTATCAACTCCTATTGAAGTGATTTATGCAGATATAGAAGATTTAAAATCAAAAATAAAACCAAATTTTCATGGAGTTATTTTGCAAAAAGATGGACGAAGAAGTACTTTTTTACCACAAGTTTGGGAACAACTCCCAACTTTTGAAGAGTTTTTTTCTCATCTTTGTTATAAAGGAAGTTTTGAGCCTAATTGTTTGGAATTTCATCCCCAAGTTTTCACTTATGAAGTTAAGAAAATAAAATGAAATTCTATAAACAACAAAATGAGAGATTAGTCTGTCTTTTATGTTCCTATTATTGTAAATTAAAAGTAGGGCAAACTGGAGTTTGTGGAGTAAACAAAAATATTGGTGAAAAAATAGAGTGTTTGGTTTATGGATATTTAAGTGCTTTAAATATTGACCCAATTGAAAAAAAACCTCTTTATCATTTTTTGCCAAACTCAACTTCACTTTCTCTTGGAACAGTCGGTTGTAATTTTAGGTGTTCATTTTGTCAAAATTGGCAAATATCACAAACCTCAAATATAAATAAAAACAACTATTTTACTGTGGATGAAATTGTAACTATTGCAAGAGATAAAAACTGCAAATCAATTTCATACACCTACAATGAACCAACAATTTTTTATCCCTTTGCTAAAGATATTGCAATAAAAGGAAAAGAGTTTGGCCTAAAATCAGTTTTTGTTTCAAATGGTTTTGAAAGTGCTGAAGTAATAGCTGATATGAAAGGCATAATTGATGCCATGAATATTGATTTAAAATCTTTTGATAAAAACTATTATAAAAAGTCTTTAGGTGGAGATTTAAAAGTTGTTTGTAATAATTTGGTTAATATCAAAAAAAATGGTATTCATCTTGAAATCACAACGTTAATTGTTCCTTCAAAAAATGACTCAAAAGAAGAGTTAGAAAATATTGTAAAATTTATAAAAGAAAATCTTGGAGTTGATACTCCTTGGCATATTAGTGCTTTTCATCCAGATTATAAAGAACAAAATTTACAAAGAACTAAAAATGAAACTTTACAAATGGCCTTTGATATTGCAAAAAGTCATGGGCTAAATTATGTTTATATGGGAAATAGCACTTTTGAAAATGATACTGTTTGTAAGAATTGTGGTGAAATATTAATAAGAAGAGAATATTTTAATGTTTTAGAAAACAAAGTTCTTGATGGATGTTGTCCTAAATGTAAAACAAAACTTGATGGAGTTTTTATATGAGTATTAGAAAAGCGGTTGTAAGTGGAAGTTTTTATCCAGATAAAAAAGAAGAGATTTTAAAATACATAAATCATTTTAATAGTGTTAAAACAAATGTAGAAACCTTTGAAAATATAAAAGCTATTATTGTTCCCCATGCTGGATATATTTATAGTGGCTTTACTGCAAATTTGGCATATAACTTGGTAAATAAAAAAGATATAAAAAGAGTGGTTGTTATTGGGCCATCACATAGAGCTTACCTAAAAGGTGCAAGTGTTGCACTTTATGATGAGTATGAAACTCCCCTTGGAAATCTAAAAATTGATAAAGAGTTTTCTCAAAAACTAATAGATAAATATGAGTTTTTAGAGTTTAATGAAGAGTGTGAATTTGAACACTCAACAGAAACTCAAGCACCATTTATAAAACACTATTTTGAAAATGTGAAATTAGTAGAGATTGTTTATGGTGAAATTGATTATGAAGATTTATCAAAAGTGATTGATGAGGTTTTGGCTGATGTTGATAATTTTGTAGTAATAAGTACAGATTTAAGCCACTTTTATACCCTTGAAGAGGCAAATAAAAAAGATAATATTTGTTTAAATGCAATAGATAAAAAAGATTTAGAGATGTTTGATTATTGTGAAGCTTGTGGAAAAACTGGCGTAAAAGCTGTGATAAATTGGGCGATTAAAAATAACTATGAAACAAAGGTATTAAACTATTGCACAAGTGCCGATGTTACAAAAGATAAAAATAGGGTTGTTGGATATACATCAGCTTTAATAGGAAAATAGATGTTTATATTTAAAAAGATTCTTTCAGCTTTTTTGTTGCCAATTCCAATTGGTCTTTTTTTACTTCTTATAGCTTTTTTTTATTTGATGTTTAACTCTTATAAAAAAGCGAAGATATTTTTATTTTTAGGACTTAGTTGGTTTTTAATATTTTCTTTTCAACCATTTTCAAATGCTCTTTTAGCTCCACTTGAGAATGCATATCCAGCGCTATTACAAACGCCAAAGGTGAACTATATTTTAGTTTTAGGAAGTGGACATAAAACAAATGAGAGTTTAAGTATTACTTCACAGGTGAAAATGGTTGCAATAAATAGATTAGTTGAGGGAATAAAACATTATAGAAATCTTGAAAATGCAAAACTGATAGTTTCAGGCTATGGCTCAAACGATGAAAATTCACATGCTTTCATGCAAGAAAAACTAGCTATCTCTTTGGGTGTAAAACAAGAAGATATTATTAGACTTGATACTACAAAAGATACAAAAGAAGAAGCAGTTGAAGCCAAAAGAGTTGTAGGAGATGAAGCTTTAATCTTAGTAACAAGTGCCTCTCATATGAAAAGGTCAGTTTTATTGTTTCAAAAAGAGGGATTACACGTGATTGCAAGCCCTACAAATCATTTAGCTTATGAAGATGATTCTTATTCGACATATTTTTCTGGAAAAAATATTAGAAATAGTGAAATGGCTATTCATGAATATTTAGGATTAGCTTATTCTTGGTTAAGAAATGAAATTTGAGATTAGATTTATCTAATCTTTGATACTATTGCAACAAAGTTGCAAGTAAAGGTTTTTTAGTGGAATTAATAAATATTAGTAATTTATTTTACAAATATAATAAAACAGATGTATTAGAAGATATAAATTTATCAATAAAAGATGATGATTTTTTAGCAATAATTGGTCCAAATGGTGGAGGCAAATCTACTTTATTAAAACTAATTTTAGGTTTATTAACACCTCAAACTGGAAAAATTGATAAAAAAATAAAAAATAGTTTAATAGGATATGTACCTCAAAATACAAATTTAAATATAGATTTTCCAATCACAGCTTTGGAAATAGTTTTAATGGGACATACCAGTTCAAAAAGAAAAATATTTGGTTATTCAAAGGAAGATATTGCTTGTGCGATGGACTCTTTAAAAAAAGTTAGTATGGCAGAATTTGCCAATTCAAAAATTGGTGATTTAAGTGGAGGTCAAAGACAAAGAGTTTTCATTGCACGAGCACTTTGTTCAAATCCAAAAATTATGTTACTTGATGAACCAACTGCAAGTATTGATGTAAAAGGTCAAAGGGAGATTTATGAGTTGTTAAAAGAGCTTAATAACTCAATTTGTATAGTTGTAGTTAGCCATGATATTTCAGTTTTATTAAACTATGCAAAAAATGTAGCGCATATAAATAAAAACCTAGTTTACCACACTTTAGAAAATATGCAAAAAAATATAAATACACAAGATGATCATTTATGTGAAGTTGAGCTTTTATCAGCTTTGGGAAAATCTCATGTTTGTTGTGACCACACTCATTAAAGGCAAAAGATGTTAGAAATATTACAATATGATTTTATTCAAAATGCCTTAATTGCAGGAGTTCTAATCTCAATAGCAGCAGGAATAATAGGTTCACTTGTTGTTGTAAATAAGATTACTTTTTTAACAGGCGGAATCGCTCACAGCTCTTATGGAGGAATTGGACTTGCTATTTATTTAGGAATTCCAGTGCTATTTGGGGCAACTGTTTTTGCAGTTTTAACGGCAGTTATAATTGCAATAATCACTCTAAAAAATAGAACACGAATCGATGCTATCATTGGTATGATGTGGGCAAGTGGAATGGCGATTGGTATTATATTTGTGGATTTAACACCTGGATATAATGTGGATTTGATGTCATATCTTTTTGGTTCAATCATTGCCGTTTCAAGGGATGATTTGATTTATATGAGTGTTTTAGATATTTTTATTATCTCAATAGTTGTATTTTTTTATAAGCAGATTTTAGCAGTTTCTTATGATAGTGAATTTGCAAGTTTAAGAGGTATAAATGTAAAGTTCTTTTATACACTAATTTTGATTCTAGCAGCACTTTGTGTGGTGGCAGCCATTAAAGCTGTAGGATTGATTTTGGTAATTGCACTTCTAACAATTCCCACATATTTAGCCGAGAGTTTTTCATCAAGATTATCAACAATGATGATAATTAGCTCAATTTTAGCCACGATATTTACAATCTTCGGATTAGTAGTCTCTTATGCTTATGATATTAGTTCAGGTGCTAGTATTATTTTAGTAGCAGTTGTTGTTTTGGCTATTGTGAAACTTTTTAAAAGATAATTACTTATTCAATCTATAGTTTGAGGTATTTAAAAATTATTTATTTGATATATAAAATAAAGAATAATCAAAGATAAGAATAAAATGAGAAGAAATAGATATAAATAACATGTGATTATCTAATACTTACTTAGGATATATAAAACTTAATTATAAATGTAATATAATAAAATAATTAAATTAAGGGTGTGATTTTGTTAAAAATTATTTACTGTTTATTCTTAACAATGTTTGTGTTTGCAAAAGAACCAATATCTCCAATCCCTTTAACCATAGATGTAAATGAAGAAAAGGCAAATTTAGGGAAAAAGCTTTTTTTTGATTCTATTTTATCAAAAGACAATAGTATCTCTTGCCATAGTTGCCACTTAATAGATCAAGGTGGTGATGATAATCTGCAATTTTCTGTAGGTGTGGATGGAAAAGTAGGGAATATAAATGCTCCTACTGTATTAAATGCAAGATTTAATTTCGTTCAATTTTGGAATGGTAGAGCGAAAAATCTTCACGAACAAGCACTTGGACCAATTACTAATCCTATTGAAATGAATAATGATTTTGAAGTTTTAATACCAAAATTAGAAAAAACAGATTATAAAAATGAGTTTAGCTCTATTTATAAAGATGGAATTACAAAATACAATATTGCAGATGCTATAGCTGAATATGAAAAGACTTTAATTACACCAAATGCTCCTTTTGATAAATATTTAAGAGGAGATAAAAATGCTATTAGTGAAGAGGCAAAACAAGGATATAGTTTATTTAAAACTCAAGGTTGTATATCTTGTCATCATGGAATAAATGTTGGTGGTAATTTATATGCAGAATTTGGAGTTGTTTCCAAACTTCAAAGTGAATCAAAAGGTAGATATGAAGTAACAAAAAATGACTTAGATAAATATCATTTTAAAGTTCCATCTTTAAGAAATGTTGAATTAACTGCTCCTTATTTACATGATGGAAGATTAGATACTTTAGAAGAGACAGTTAAATTTATGGCACATTATCAACTTGGTAAATCATTAAATGAGGATGATATTCATAAAATAGTTTTATTTCTAAAATCTTTAACTGGGCAGATAAATAATCATGAATAGGATTCAAAAAAAATTTATTAAATACCTTGATCCTGTTTTGATTTTTTTATTTTTATTTATTGTTGTATCAATTCTTTTTATTTATAACCTCTCTTCGATTAATAGTAAAATTAAGAATTTTAATTATTACTTAAATACTATTAGCAATATTAGAATATTACATAATGAATTTGAATCTTTTTTTGATAATAAAGCAACTTTTATTAATTATGATAAAACAGTTCAAAAAACTAATGAGATATATAATTTAATAGATGAGTTTAAGAATGAAAAATTTTATGAAAGATTTGGAAATAGATTAAGACCTAGTGTAGAACTTTTGGATGAAAAATGGAATCAAAAACATGAATATCTTGAACGTTTTAAATCTGAAAATTCTGCAATTGTTGGTTCTTTGAGTTATATTATAGAATTAAGTAAAAGAATTAGAGTAACCTTAGATAATTCAAATGATATTTTATTATTTGATAACTCTTTAATTAATTTGATTATGTTATTTGTAAATAATATGGAACTTGAAGGTGATTCTGTTAATGAGAGCCTGAAAAATCTTTCTTCTTTCTCTATAAAATATGATAATTATGATTTTGTTTTTTTTAATAAAAAAATTAATTCAACAGTTGAAAAATTAACTAAGTTAAATACAATAAAACAAGAGTATATTTCTATTGATATGAAAAATGTATTAGATTCAATAGAATCAACTTTAAGTGAAGAATATAACGAAAGTATCAGATATCAACAAAAAATCGCTCTTATATTATTTCTTACATCATTACCACTTTTAATTATACTAATTATAATTTATATAAAATCACTTAAAACAAAAAAAGAGTTAATAGCTTTCAAATACGCAGTAGAAAATAGTGATAATTTAATTGTTATAACTGATAAAAATAGAAAAATTATGTATGTAAATGAAGCTTTTGAAAAAGTTACAGGATATAAAAGAACAGAGACAGTGGGAAAAGATCCAAGTATTTTAAAATCGGGTAAATTATCAAGTGAGTTTTATCACAATATGAATGAAATTCTTAATAAAGGTGAAAAATGGACAGGAGAATTCATTAATATAAACAAATATGATGAAATATATTATGAAACGGCTTCAATTACACCGATTATCACTGATAATGAAATTACTGGTTATCTTGCTATAAAATTGAATATTACTGATTATATTAAACAACAAGAAAAAGTTGAATTTTTGGCATATCATGATAATTTAACTTTATTACCAAACAGAAGAAGTTTAGAAAAGAAATTAAATGAATTGATTGGAAAAGCTACTAAAAACAATAAATTTGCTATTTTATTTCTTGATTTAGATGGCTTCAAAATAATCAATGATAGTTTAGGACATGATATTGGAGACTTATTACTAAAAGAAATAGCAAAAATATTTCATAAATCTCTGAGAGTAAATGACTATATTTTTAGGGTTGGAGGCGATGAATTTGCAATAATAATAGAGTATGCAGATGATATTGAAATCATAGAATTAATTGCAAAAAAAGTTATTGACAATATTAATAAAAATATGAGTATTAAAAATAATACTTTACATGTTGGATGTAGTATAGGAATAGCAAAATTCCCTGAAGATGGAGAAGATTCATTAAGTTTATTAAAACATTCAGATACTGCCATGTATAAAGCAAAACAAAATGGAAGAAATAGATTTGAATTTTACACAAAAGATTTATCAAGTAGTGTACACACTAAATTAAACATAGAACAATTTATGTAAATTTTAGTAAAAGATTTTTCATTTGCCGCTTCTATATATTGAGAAATTATAAACTACAATAAGAAGATTAATTCATCTAAAATTCATTTATAATTCATATTCCAATAGTATACTTTTTTATTATATTTTTACATTATGTATGATATATGATAATTTGATCAAAAGGAGATCAACGATGGTAGGAGCTATTCAGGGTATGAGTGGAGCTAGTGGGTATATGCCGAAAGTTTCAGCAACTCCACAAAATAGTGATAATATTTTTAATAGTATTATCAGTACTACCCCTCAACAAACTCAAAAAGCAAGTTCAGCTATGGGTCCAGAAGAAATGCTTAAGATGTTAACAGAAAACACAAGTAGCCCTATGAGTAATATATCTTCAAATGAACTTTTATCTTTTTTACAAAATAGTACGCAAACAAATAATTCAAACAATACAAATAGTTTGATGAATAATATTTTGTCAGCTTATTCAAATGATTCAACTGATAAAAAAAGTTATACTGCTCTGGCGTAATATTGTTTATCTTTAAATTTGAAGCATTTACAACACTTTGTGAGCTACATATTGATGCAGAAAATGAAGTTTATGCACAATATATAGCTCATATTATTTCACTAGAAGCAAAACGTTTAGAGCAAAAATATGGCTTCTTTTTAGAAAATTCTGAACTTTATAAAATAAATCATAGAACAACTAATAGTGTTTTATTAGATGATGAATTTACTTCTTTGGTGAAACTTGCTCTTTTTTATTACAAAAAAACATTAGGTGCTTTTGATGTTACCCTTGATGGCACAATTAAACTAGAAGAAAATCAATTAATATTTTCCCATGATAATACAAAAATAGATTTTGGTGGACTGGTAAAAGAGTATGCAGTAGATATATCAATTGCAATACTAAAAGATTATAAAATCAACTCTGCTTTAGTTAATTTTGGAGGAGATTTAGCTGCAATTGGAAATAACAGTGGAGAAAAATGGAATATAGGAATAGAAGATCCACATAATGAGAATCTAAATATTGAAACAGTACAAATGGATAATAATTCACTTTGTTCCTCAGGACACTCAAAAAGATATAAAGAGATAAATAATAAGAAAATTTCTCATATAATCGTAAAAGAAGAAAATAACTTTCAACAAATAAGTATCATAGCACCAACAACTGTAGACGCAGGAGTATGGAGTACTGCATTATTATCAAAACCTTCTTTAATACCACCTTCTCATATTAGAATAGTTAAAAAAGTTTAATCATTTTCAATATAGAGAAAAAGGGGATGAACATAGCTAAAAAGGATTATTTGGCTATAATCAACTATCAAACATAAAAAAAGAAACGGAAAAACCTAAATGAATGAAAAACAAATAAACGAACACATCTATGTGGGCGAGTTAAATACTCTTGCAGTTAATAGAGTTAGCGAACCTGGAATCTATCTAATTAGTGATGACCAAACAGAAGTTCTACTTCCAAATGCCTATGTTACAAAGTCTATGGAAATAGGCAGTTTTCTTGATGTATTTATATATACAGACAGTGAAGACAGACTGGTAGCAACAACGCTAAAACCTTATGTATATTTATATGAATTTGCTTCTTTAGAGATTGTTGATTCTATGAAATTTGGCTCTTTTGTTGATATTGGATTACCAAAACATATCTTAGTTCCTAAAAATAAACAAAAGGGAACTTACTCAATTGGAAATACAAAGGTTTTACAACTTCAACTTGACGAGAGAACAAATAGATTAATTGCTTCAGAAAAATATGATTTATTAAAAGAGATAAAAGATTTAGAAAAAAATGCTGAGGTTGAAATTATACTTTATTCTAAAACACCTCTTGGATATAAAGTTATAGTAAATAACTCTTATGATGGAATGATTTACCACACAGAAATTTTTGAAAATCTAAAAATCGGTGATAAAAAAAGAGCTTATGTAAAAAATGTAAGAGATGATAATAAAATAGATATTTCACTTCAAAAAATTGGCGAAAAAGCATCAGGAGATAAAGTTTTTGATGTATTGGTTCAAAATGGTGGGAAATTAAATTTCACATATAAAAGTGAAGCTGAAGATATAAACAAAGTATTTGGACTTAGTAAAAAAGCTTTCAAAGCTTCATTGACAAAACTAATAAGTGAGGATAAAATTATCCTTGAAGAAGATGGTATTAGAGTTAAATAGTAACAGATAAAATAATTACATCTTGATTGCAAATAATTAAGAGTATATTTATCCTATTTGATTATAATTTCATATAAATTTAAATAAATTAAAGGAAATAATAATATGGCAACAACAAAATTAAAAGGTAATGAAGTAACTTTAAGTGGAACAGACGTAAAAGTTGGTGATATTGCACCAGTTGTAACAGTGGTAGCACAAGATTTATCAGATGTTCAAGTTGGTGGAGAAAAAGGTAAAACTCAAATCGTAGTTGTAGTTCCTTCTTTAGATACAGCAGTTTGTGCAGCTGAAACTAGAAAATTCAATGAAGCAGCAGCAAAAATTGAAGATGCAGAAGTAATCGTAGTCTCTATGGATTTACCATTTGCAATGAAAAGATTTTGTACAACTGAAGGAATCGAAAACTTAACTGTTGGTTCAGATTTCAGAGCAAAAGCTTTCGCTAAATCTTATGGAGTTTTAATTTCTTCAGGAGCATTAGCTGGTGTTGCTTGTAGAGCAGTATTTGTAATTGACGCAAAAGGAATTATTACTTATAAAGAAATTTGTCCTGAAATTACAGAAGAGCCAAACTATGAAGCAGCATTAGCAGCAGCTAATGGTGTTGTAGCATCATCTGGTTCTTGTGGAACTGGTTGCGGTTGCCACTAATCTCAAATCTCTAAAAAAGCCACTTTTGTGGCTTTTTATTCTCTTCTTTATCTAAATAAGTAGTATAATAACTCACACTAAATTTATTAGTAGGAGTAAATCATGTTAAAAAAATCATTAAAATTTACATTGTTTTTTTTGTTAGGTCTACAATCTTTATTTGCAGCAGCTGTAAATGATGGTTATGTGGAATATCAAAATGGAAATAATCAACAAGCTATCGAAATATTTAAAAAAGCCTGTGATAATGGCGCATCTTCTGGATGTTATAATCTAGGACTCATGTATTATAATGGAACAAATGTTGAACAAGAGTATTTCAAAGCTGCAGAAGCTTTTGCAAAAGCTTGTGATGATAATCATACAAAAGCATGTTATAACTTAGCTTATATGTATCAAAATGGTTATGGGGTTAAATTGGACGCTAAAAAAGCGTTAAGTTTATATGAAAAAACTTGTGAGGGTGGATTGGGAGCTTCTTGTTACAACATATCAAATATGTATTCTGTTGGAGATGGAGTTGAAAAAGATACTTTTAAAACTGTAGATTATCTGACAAAAGCTTGTAACTTAGACCATTCAAAAGCTTGTTATAATCTAGCTGTTAGATACAATAATGCAGAAGGCGTTGAAAAAAGTTTAGGAAGATCAGCTTTACTTTATACAAAATCATGTGATTTAGGATATGCAAAATCTTGTTACAATCTTGGAATTATGTATATAGAAGATGATTATTATAGAAAAGATAATATCAAAGCTCTTGAACTATTCACAAAAGCTTGTGGAATGAATCTTAAAGAAGCTTGTAAAGCTTATGATGATTTAAAAGGTTCAGTATATAAATAACTCTTGTTTACAATCAAGGTTTTAGACTTTTATAATTGATATAATTTCTCAAAATCAAAAAGCCACTTTTTTTAAGTGGCTTAATTTTAGGAGAAATTATGTTGTTTACTTGGTATAAGAAGTTCTCTTCTCAACCTCACCAGCCATTTTTTACAAATGGTGTTCTATTTTTCACTCTTTTTATGTTTTTATTTATTCTCTCATATTCAAATATTTTAACATTAGATAGTACAGTTTTATCATTTCATGCTTATAGTATGGTGTTTGTTGTTTTTATTCAATTCTTTTTGGGATTTTTATTTGTAGTTTTTCCTAGATTTCTAGCCCAAACTGAGATAAAAACAGAAGTTTATATGAATCAGTTTTTATTGTATTTTATTGCCTCTTTTGGGATTTTCTTAACACTGATTTTTTACTCTAAAATCACTTTTATATTTCAAATAATGATGTTAATAGCTCAAGTCTTTAGTTTTAAATTACTTTATACCATTCACAAAAAAAGTGTTGTAAAAATAAAAGAAGATACAAAGTGGGTTTTAATAGCATTTTGTGCAGGACTTATTTTTCATTCTTTTTTTATAATCTCAAATTTAGATTTTACTTACTCTTATGAAGTTTCAAAAATTGCCATTAATGGTGGATTTTATCTATTTATTTTTATGATAATTTTTACAATCTCACAAAGAATGATTCCTTTTTTTGCAACAGCAAAAGATGCAACATATAAGATAAATAAAAGTGAAAACCTTTTGTTTTTAGTGTTTGGTTTTTTAGTTTTAAAAGTGATTCTTTTATCTTTTGATAATGCAAAAATAAATCTAATAGCTGATATTCCTTTGTTTATAATTATCACAAAAGAGCTAATTAAATGGAAACTTCCAATATTTAAAGTTCCTTCAATTATGTGGATTTTATTTCTTGGACTTTATTGGATTCCAATTGCATTTTTTATCTCTATTCTTCAAGGCTTAATGGCAATTTATGAGCCAAATATTATCTTTGAAAAAGCAGTTATTCATACTTTAGCTTTGGGATATTTTATTACTATGCTTGTTGGTTTTGGAACTAGGGTGATTTTAGGACATTCAGGAAGTGTGATTCATGCAAATAACTTTGCCACGTTTATATTTGTATGTGTTCAAATAGTGACGATACTAAGAATATTTACCTCTTTTAGTCTAAATTTTGATTTGAATTATCTATTTTTTGTAAATCTAACAGCTAGTTTATTACTAATTATTTTGCTTTTATGGTCTATTAAATATATAACTATTTTGATAAAAGGAAAATAATTCTAGACTAAACATATTCTTTATATAAAATATCTATAATATGGAAATTATAAAAAAGGGTATTTTATGAATATTATTAAAAAGAAATCTTGGGAAATTTCACAAAATGAAGTTACTCCAAAAGAGCTGTTTGAAAAAAGAAGAAGTTTTATAAAATTAGGTGCTGCTTCCTTGGTTGCAAGCGGTTCACTTATGGAACTTTTAGCCCAAGAGAATCTTCCAAAAATTACCCTTGATTTCCTAAAAGATGAAAACAAAAATAATCTAAAATTAAATACTTATGAACAAATAACTTCGCATAATAATTTTTATGAATTTACTACAAATCAAAGTGCTGTAAAAGATAAAGCTAATACTCTAAAAACTGAAAACTGGAAAATCACTATTGATGGTTTAGTAGAAAATCCAATGGAGCTTGATTTAGATGATTTAAAAAAGATGTTAACACTTGAAGAGAGAATTTATAGATTTAGATGTGTTGAGGGTTGGAGTATGGTTGTTCCTTGGAATGGTTATACACTTAGCTCTTTAATAAAAAAAGTAAAACCACTTTCAAGTGCTAAATATATTAGATTTGAAACATTAGTTGATTCTTCAAGTTTTCCTGACCAAAAAAGAGGAGTTTTTGCAGCTTTGGATTATCCTTATGTTGAAGGGTTACGAATTGATGAAGCTATGAATGATTTATCTTTTTTAGCTATTGGACTTTATGGAGATTTAATGCCAAAACAAAATGGAGCACCAATTAGACTTGTAGTTCCATGGAAATATGGATTTAAATCTATAAAATCAATAGTGAAAATCTCATTTGTTGAAAAAGAACCTTTGAATACTTGGCAAGTACAAAATTCAAAAGAGTATGGATTTTATGCAAATGTAAACCCAAATGTTGATCATCCAAGATGGTCACAAAAAAAAGAGAGAGTTTTAGGAAGTTTTCTAAAACAAAATACCTTAATGTTTAATGGTTATGAAAAAGAGGTAAGCTCTCTTTATTCTGGTATGGATTTAACAAAGTTTATATGATGATAAGATTATTTATTTATCTAATCGCTTTTTTACCAATAGTTTATTTATTGCTTAGATTATTTATTTTTGATGATGTGAGTGACCCAATAAAATATATTTATACAATAACAGGTGCAAGTGCTACTGTTATTGTATTTATATCTATCACTCTTTCTATGATAAGAGAAAAAATTAATCTAATAAAATATAGAAAAGAGATTGGGCTTTTAGGTTTTTTTTATGCACTTTTACATCTGTTGAATTTTATAGTTTTAGATGCTCAATTTGATTTCAGTTTTATTATAAAAGAGACAGTTGATAAACCTTTTATTTATTTAGGAATGATAGCTTTTTTTATAGTTTTATTTATGGCTATTACTTCAACAAAAACTCTATTTAGAAAGTACAATAAGTACCATAAATTAGTATATCTTTCTTTATTTCTTATTACAATTCATTGGATTATGGCTCAAAAAGTATTAAGTATAATTCAGTATATTTATATAATTTTCATAATTATAATTGCATATTATAAACTACAACAACAAAAAATTAGGTATACTACAATAATTAAATAATTTTTTATTAAAGCTTTTAATAAAAAAAATAATATACTATGGCGCTTTAAATTCCTACAAGAAAGGTAATAGTGAAAATTGTATTATTGAAAATAATGTTACTTGCAATTATATCTACTTGCCAAGCACAAGATTTATTTAAACCTCTACCACAAGTAGAGAGTTATAATGAAAATATTGTGAATTTAGGAAAAGAACTTTTCTACGATAAACTATTATCAAAAAACCAAGATATCTCTTGTTATTCATGTCATTATAATTATGGAGCTGATACAAAACAGTTTAGCGTTGGCCATGAAGGTAATATAGGAAATATGAATACTCCTAGTGTATTTAATTTACCTTATAATTTAGGCTATTTTTGGAATGGTAGAAGTAAAACTTTAAAAGAACAGATGGTAAGTGGTCCACTTATTAATAATAAAGAGATGGCAAGTTCCAAAGAACTTATTGAAGAGCGGTTAACTACTTCAGGAAAGTATCAAAAATTGTTTAAAAAAGCATACAATCGTAATCCAAGCTTTGACAGAATGCTTGATGCAATTGTGGAATATGAAAAAACTCTTATTTCTATAAATTCTAAATTCGATAAATATTTAAGAAATGAGATTGAACTAGACGAAAATGAGAAAAATGGAATGGAACTTTTTATCTCTTATGGTTGTGTGTCTTGTCATAATGGAATAAATATTGGTGGGAATTCTTATCAAAAATTTGGTTCAGTTATTGAATATAAAGAAAAAAGAGCTTCTCAATGGCAAGATAGATTTTCTATTACTAATAGACCAGAAGACATAAATGTATATAAGGTTCCAAGTTTACGCAATGTAGAAATGACTTCTCCATATTTTCATGATGGAAGTGTAGAAAAATTAACAGATGCAATTTATACCATGGCATATTTTAATATAGGTGTTATGTTAGAAGAAAATGAGATAAATGATATTGAGAGCTTTTTGAAAACTTTAACTGGTGAAATACCTAAAAATTTCGAGAATAAGAATGATTAATAAATTTGATTTTAAACTTTTTAGTATAGTTTGTTCGTTTTTAATTGTTTTGTATCTATCATTTGATTTTAAATCTAGGTTGGATAGATTTAACAATAATTACTATGATATGACACAAAATATAAATGAGTTAAGATTAAATTGGCACCAACATTTAGATACTTTAAAACAGTCAATAATTTTTTTACGTTTTAGTAATGATGATATTGTTGAACATTTAAAACATACAAATTTGCATATAAAAGATTTAAATAATAAAAGTGAATTAAAAGATAATTTTCCAATTGTATATAAAGATTTTTCTCAATTTGAATATGAGTATGCTTTAGTTGTTGAGAATACATATAATTTTCTTATGATTAACGCAAAAATTAAAAATTCTCTTTTTATTTTGGAAAGAAATTTAAGAGATTTAGGTAAATATGAAAAAATATATGGCGAAAAATATATTCAAATATTAACTCGTTTTATGAGTGCTAAGAATAATTTTAATGAAGATAATAATATCTCAAAAGAGATATATGAATATTTTGAAAATACAAAATCACTCAATTCTATGAATGAGCTTAATTTTGTTCATATAAAATTATTATATGAAGAGTTACCAAAGTTTAAAGTTTTATTTAACACTATTGAACACAGTAAATTAGATGAAATTATTGATGAGATGTTTATTGATTTAGATAAGGAATCTAATAAGTTAAAAGCTAGTATGCAGAATCTATTTTTTATTATATTAACTGCATATATATTTTTCTTTATGTTAATAGTTTTTTATTCTGTAAAAATAAAAAAAGATACCTATAAAATTGTAGATTTAGAAAAACAAAAACAAAAAACTTTAAGATCAGACAAATTAACAGGACTTTTAAATAGAAATGCATTTTATGAAGATTCAAAAAAGATTGATGATTTTTCAGTTATATTAATTGATATTACTGATTTTAGTGATATTAATTCAATTACTGGATATAAAGGTGGTGATTATATTCTTAACTCTTTATGTAGAATTCTTAAAAATATAAAAGAGTTTGAACTAAATAAGAAAAAAATTTATAGGGTAAATGCTGATTGTTTTGCAATAGTAGTTGAAACTAAAGATAAATTTTATTTAAGTTCAATGGCATTAGAAATTATTTCACAAATAGAAAATAGTCTATTTGTTTATGAAGAGTTAGAACTTCCTGTGTATATTCAAGCTGGTATTTCACAAGAAGAACCATTTCTAAGAAATGCAGAGTTGGCAATTTTGCAAACAAAAAATAGTTTTGAAAAGGTTTCATTTTATACAACAGAGTTAAATAATAAAAAACATAGTATAGAAAATATTAATATGTTAAAAAAAGTAAAAGAGGCTTTGAAAAACAATAAAATCAGACCATTCTTTCAACCTTTAGTTGATTTGAGAACAAAAACTATAGTTAAATATGAAGCGCTAGTAAGACTTATTGATGATGATGGAAAAGCTATTGCACCTTTTTTCTTTTTGGAACTTACAAAAAAATCAAAACTCTATCCTAAAATCACAAAATTAGTTATAGAAAAATCAATAGAATTTATCCAAAAAGAGAACCTAGAAGTATCTATAAATATCTCTTATCAAGATATAAAAGACAAATCCACATTGAATTTTATTGCCTCAATTTTAGAAATAAATAGAAATATTTCATATCTTATTACATTTGAATTACTTGAGAGTGAACAGATTGAAAATTATGATGAAGTATTTAAATTTATTGATTTAATCAAAAGTTATGGGTGTAAATTGGCAATAGATGACTTTGGAAGTGGATATTCAAACTTCACTCATATATTCAATATGAATCCAGATATTTTAAAACTTGATGGTAGTTTAATAAAAGATATAACAACAAATAAAAACTCAGAAAATATTGTAAAAGCTATGATAATGTTGGCAAAAGAGTCAGGTATACAAACAGTTGCTGAATTTGTTGATAGTTCTGAAGTAGATGAATATGTGACAAAATTAGGTATAAATTTCGGACAAGGATACTATTATAGTCCTCCAAAAGATATTTTATAGTAGTTATTTACATTAAATAAAATCAAGTTAACTTTTCATTAATTCTTGATTATGTTTTAGTTAATTGTGAGCTGTTAGAATTTCTCTATAGATAAGTTGACGCAGCGACTTATTTATTCGAACGCTTAAGATAAATTTCTTAGACAAAATAATTTTTATGTTTCCTTGTGTAAAGAAGGGATGTTCCCAGACATCCCTTTTTTTATTTTCAATCTTTCTTAAATCTATTATGATACTATTGCGAAATGATAAAACTTTTTATAAATACAACAAACTAATCCCATGCCTTTATCGAATCTAAATCAAGAACAACTAAGTGCTGCAACTTGTGGTGCTGGATATAATCTTATAATTGCAAGTGCTGGAACAGGAAAAACATCTACCATAGTTGGAAGAATTGCCACTCTTATAAATAGTGGTGTAAAACCAAGTGAAATTTTACTTTTAACTTTTACAAATAAAGCAGCAGCTGAAATGGTTGCAAGGGTTGCTAAATTTTTTGGAAAAGATATTGCTAAACAAATCATGGCAGGAACTTTCCACTCTGTTTCATATAAACTTTTAAAAGAGTTAAAAGTAAATATAACTCTAAAACAACCAAATGAATTAAAAACACTATTCAAATCTATCTATGAAAAAAGAGTATTTTTCGAAAGAGACGATGAAGCTAATCCTTATGATGGTGGATATTTATACGATATGTACTCTTTATATTTAAACTCAAATGATGGTGAAGAGTTTGGTGATTGGATAAAATCAAAAAATGCAAATCATGAATTATATACTTTGATTTATGAAGATGTAGTTGCTGAGTTTCATGAACTAAAAACAAAATATGGTTATGCAAACTTCGATGATTTATTAACAATTATGTTAGATACTTTAAAAGAAAAAGAGTTTGAATTTAAAGAGATTTTAGTAGATGAATACCAAGATACAAATCCCCTTCAAGGAAGACTTCTTGATGCCTTTAGACCTAAATCTCTATTTTGTGTAGGAGATTATGACCAAAGTATTTATGCTTTTAATGGCTCAGATATTGGGATTATTTCTACTTTTGGCGATAGATATAAAGATGCAACAGTTTTTACTTTGCGAAAAAATTATCGTTCAACAAAACCGATTTTAGATTTAGCAACAAAAGTTATTGAATACAATGAAAGGGTTTATGAAAAAAAACTTGAAGTTGTACGAACTGAAAATGAGCATAAACCAAAATTATTAGCTTTTAATGAACTTTTTTCTCAGTATGAATATATTTCTGAATTGATTTCTAAAAGTTCAACTCCTCATAATGATATAGCAATTATTTATAGAAACAACTCAAGTGCAGATGGAATAGAAGCAAACTTAAGAGAGTTTTCAATTCCCGCAAAAAGAAAAGGTGGAATGAGCTTTTTTGACTCAGTTGAAGTAAAATTTATACTTGATATTTTAGTTATGCAAATTACCCATAACGATATGATGGCTTTTATTCACGTTGTTGAACATGGAAAAGGTATTGGAAAAGCTATTGCAAAAGATGTTTTTGATGCACTTATAAAACTAGGTGATGGGGATTTATTAAAAGGTTTGTTTTCACCAAGAGATGATATAAACAATCCTTATGAAAATGGAAAAGTTAAAAATAGACAACTTGGACTTTTTGATGATTTTATAGAGTTAGGTTCTATTTCAAAATTTAAAGATTGTAATTTTGAAGAGGCTTTTTTAGGAAATCCAATTTTAAAACATCCAAAATTAAATGTTGATGGTGGAAAATATTTATATGATATTTATTTACTAATGAAACATTTAAGAAGAACAAAAATTCCAGAAACTTTAATTTCAAGTATTTCATCTTCTATGGCTTACTCAAAATTAAAAGATTTTTTATCTACAAAAAGAGCAACACAAAAAGATGGAACTATAAATCCAAGTCAAAAAACAAAATCTCTGGCAAAAATTAATAGAAAAGTGATGCTTCTAAAAAATCTATCAAGAAATTTTCAAGATTTATCAAAATTTATTAATGCAATGATTTTAGGTGGAAGTGAAATGAGCGAGGGAGATGGAGTAAATCTTCTTTCAATTCATGCAAGTAAAGGTTTAGAGTTTAAAGAAGTTTATGTAATAGATTTAATGGATGGAAGATTCCCAAATAGAAAACTTATGAGTAAAGGCGGAAGCATAGAAGAAGAGAGAAGACTCTTCTATGTGGCAGTTACAAGAGCAAAAGATATTTTGTATCTCTCATATGCTAAATATGACAAAATAAAAAAGATGACATTCGTAGCAAGTCCATTTTTAAAAGAAGCTGGAATGGTTATAAAAGATAGTGAAGAGTCTTAACTTTAAGGCAAGGATAATATCAAACATCGAAATCTGATGTTCTTTTAGTTTAACTTTCTACTGGATTATTTTTTAATATTTTTAAATTAAAAACTTGAATTACTTGAAAATAGAATCCTTTGGATTAGTCCTTTTTTATCTTTTATATATATCTTAAATTTAAACAAACTACACTTATTTCACTTAATGATTCTCTACCTTTAACTTTTCTATTGTAATAGCAATTTTTCCTTTTACTCAGGCTTTATATACACAAGAAATATTATTACAAGTATGCTAAATGAACTCTTTCTTATGATATGTATAAGAAAAATTTATAAAATATTTGAGCTAGAAAAAACAATATTTTCAATATTTATCACATAAAAAATAATTTTTTTATGTGAGTGCTGGAAATTAAATTAAATATAAAAATAAATCCCAATTTATGCCCATCTATGAATGATTATTCATAGGTTATATATTCTAATACATAAAGATATAGGTACTCTTTAAATGCTATTCTATTGCTATTCTATTGCAAAATAATTCAAATTTTTATAAGAAAAACTAATAAATTAAGTTTTAATTTAAGTTATAAAACTTATAATAGATTTAATGAAGTATATTTATAAATATTATCATTTAGTAAGTATTATCAAATTGTTTAGGAGGTAAAAGTTGAAAAACAGCAAAGCTTTGCAAAGTGATGTTAAATCTAATTCTGTAGAAGTTACAAGTAGAAGAGATTTTTTCAGAAAAACAGCTATTTATTCAGCTAGTGCTTTGAGTGCAGCATCAATTTTATCGCCAGTATCTGTAAAAGCAGATGAAGCGGCAATAATAAATGAAGTACCTTGGGGTATAAAGTTAGGAGATCCAGTAGATAAAAACTTATATGGTATTCCATCACCATATGAGCACAATAATATTAGAAGAACACATGATTTATTTTCATCGGGAGATGCGTATGCATCTGTATCAATGAGTCCAATTCATGAATCTGAAGGTATTATTACACCAAATGGATTATTTTTTACAAGAGATCATGGGGGAACTGCCCATGTTGATCCTAATGAGTGGAGATTAATGATTCATGGAAAAGTTAAAAAAGAGATTGTTTTAACTTTAGAAGATTTAAAAAGATATCCAAGCGAATCAAGAATTTATTTTATAGAGTGTCCAGCAAATGGAAGTCCTGAGTGGAGAGGACCTCAATTTAATAGTTTACAATTTATGAAAGGTCTAATGAGTGCTGCTCAATGGACAGGAGTAATGTTAAAAACTATTTTAGATGATTTAGGCCTTGAAAAAGACGCTGTTTGGATGTTAGCAGAAGGAAGTGATAATGCTTCAAATCCAAGAAGTATTCCTGTTGAAAAAGCCTTAGATGATGTTATGGTTGTTTGGGGACAAAATGGTGAAGCATTAAGACCTGAACAAGGTTATCCTGTAAGACTTATTGTTCCAGGATGGGAAGGAAATCTTAATACTAAATGGTTAAGAAGATTAGAGTTCTCAGATAAACCTTGGCATTCTAAAGAAGAGACTTCTAAATATACAATGTTACAAAAATCTGGAAAAGCAATTAGATATTTTTGGGTTAATGAAGTTAACTCAGTAATTACTAGTCCTTGTCCTGAAAAACCATGGACACATTTGAAAAAAGGTGATATGGTAGAAATTGAAGGACTTGCTTGGTCTGGACATGGAACAATCAAAGGTGTTGATATATCTTTTGATGGTGGAGATAATTGGATTGAGGCTAAACTTAAAGGTTTAGTATTACCAAAATCTTGGACAAGATTCTCTTATGTTTACAGATGGGATGGAAAACCTCTATTATTATCAAGTAGATCGTATGATGATTTTGGAAATATTCAACCTACAATCGACCAAGAAACATCTGCAATTGGTGTTGAATCGGTTTATCACAGAAATGCAATTGTGACATGGGAAATTACAAGTAAAGGAGAGTGCAATAATGTTCAAATTAGAAAACACAAAAAAGCTTAAATTTACTCTTCTTAGCATTGGTTTATCAACGCTATTAGCAAGTTCTGCAATTGCTGCTTCTAAAGAGATGTCAGTTGATGGTGCTGTTAAATATCCAATTAAAGATGGTAAGTATAATGCATATCATGTAAACACTCAAGAAGTTAAAGATTATAATATAGGAAGAGCCGTTACAAAAAATGAAATAACAGCTTGGAATGTTGATGTAAAACCTGATGGAACTGGTTTACCTGAATTTGATATGAAAAATGGTGAAGTGGTACTTGGAGATGATGGCAAACCTAAAAAAGCTGAAGGTTCAGTTGAATCAGGTTCAGAATTATACGATGCACATTGTGTTATGTGTCATGGTGATTTTGGAGCAGGAGGAAAAGGTTATCCTAGACTTGCAGGTGGAACAAAAGAATCGTTAAAAATTCAAAGACTAAATCCAGCGGATGAAAATCCAAATCCAGATACTCCAATTAGAACTATTGGTTCATATTGGCCATATGCTAGTACATTGTATTGGTATATTCAAGATTCAATGCCTTTCCCACATCCAAAAAGTTTAACTAATAGTGAAACTTATGCTTTAACTGCATATTTATTATCAGTAAATGGTATTCAGTATGAAGGTGAAGATCTTGAAGATGAGTTTGTATTAGATAAAGAAAAAATGATGAAAATTGTGATGCCAAATCATGATGGATTTTATCCTGAAGTTGATACAAAAGATCCAAGAGAAGGTGTGAAAAATATGACTGCATTACTTTCTAATCCTAAAATTTATGGAACAGGAACTAAATGTATGAAAGATTGTATAAAAGAGGATGTAAATACACTTCTTTTAAAAATCGAAAATGATTTAACTGCAAATGCAAACCAACCTGTATTAACAGTTCGTGATTTAGTAAAAACTGAAGATAAAGGTGATGTTTTACCTGGACAAAAAATATATGAAGAAACATGTGTAACTTGTCATGGAAATCCAGCTATTGGAGCTCCTGTTTTAGGTGATAAAGCTGCTTGGGAAAAAGTAGTTGCTAAGGGAATTGATAAAGTTTATAATAATGGAATTAATGGTATAAATTCTATGCCCCCTAAAGGTGGTACTGAGTTAACGGATGAGAAAATGAAAGAAGTAATCGATTATATGATTAATTCTAGCAAATAACAAAGGAGAGCTTATGAATGTAATTAAAAAGTTACTAGCCGCATCTGCAATTAGTGGATTGATGGTAGTTAGTGGTTTTGCATCAGATGATGAGTTAGTTAAAAAAGGTGAAAAAATCTTTAACACTAATACTCAGGGAAATTGTGTAGCTTGTCATGCAATTAATGGTAAAACACTAGATGGACCTGGAAGTATGGGACCTGTTTTACAAGCTTTATCAGCTTGGCCAGAAGAAGCTTTATATGAAAAAATTTATGACCCAAATACAACAAATCCAATTTCAGCAATGCCAGCATTTGGTAAAAATGGTTGGTTAAGCAATGATGAAATCAAAGCTGTAATTGCATATTTAAAAACAATTAATTAAAACAAAGGATAAAACATGATGAATAGAAGAAGTTTTTTAAGCTTAGGATTAGGTGCAGTTGCAATTGCAGCGATTCCAGGAAAATTAAGTGCTGTTGATTTTAGAGAAACTCTACCAAAAGCATGGACTGCAACAAAAGTAGATGAAGCAATAAAAGAGCTTTTTGGATCATCTACATTAACTGAAGGAAGCATCAATTTAAGTGCTCCTGATATTGCTGAAAATGGTGCAGTTATTCCAGTTTCTTTTGATACTCAATTAAAAGCTACAAGAATTGCAGTATTCCAAGATGCAAATCCAGAAAGTGCAGTTGCTGTATTTAGTTTAAATGAAAATTCTGTTGCTGATTATGCAATTAGAATTAAAATGGCAAAAACAGGAACTGTTACAGTTGTTGCAGAAGCTGAAGGAAAATTATATTCAGTATCAAAATTAGTAAAAGTAACTATTGGTGGATGTGGAGGTTGATTTTTTCAACTTATTCATAAAAAATTATAAATAACATAAAAAATAGATAGAAAAAAGGAAAAAAAATGTCAGATACTACAAAAATCAAAGCAAAGTTAAAAGACGGAATAGTTGAAGTAAAAGCATTAGCAACACATCCAATGATGAGTTACCAAGAAGCTGAAAGAGCAAAAAAAGAGGCTAATTTTATTACTTATGTAGTTGCAAAAGTTGGAGATAAAGTTGTGTATGAAGCATCAACAAGTCAATTCTTATCAAAAGATCCTTATATGAAATTTTCATTTAAAGGTGCTGCTGTTGGTGATACAGTTGTGATTACATGGAAAGACTTAAAAGGTAATACAGACACAAGTAGTGGAATAATAAAATAGTTATAAACTTTAGCAATTAAAATAAAAGGAGATACGATGTTATCAAAATTTGTAAAGTCTACAGCATTAATAGCACTTACAGTTTGCTCTTTATATGCAGCTGATTTCAATGCTCAAGCAGAAAAAGATAGAGTTGCAGCAATAAAGTATTTTGAAGCAAAGTTTGCTGATCCAGAAAAAAATAAAAATACTTTTTTCCCATATTCAACAGATGAAGAGTTAAAAAATGATTATGAAAAAAATTTAAAACATAATGATTTTGCAATAGGAGCTTATTCATTTTCTAAAGATGCTAAATCTCAATATGAAGCAATTAAAGAAATGCCTCCTTATGACGCAGGTATTGAAAAAGGTGAAGAGTTATATAACAAAAAATTTGCTAATGGAAATTCATTAGCAACTTGTTTTCCTGATACAAAAGTAACTGGAAATTATCCATATTTTGATGAGAAGAAAAAAGAGTTAGTATCTTTAACATCTGCTGTTAATGATTGTCTAAGAGCAAATGGTGAAACAGAGTGGGATACACAAAAAGGTGCTATGGCAGATTTTCAAGCATATTTAGCTAGCACAGCAACAGAAGCTGGTAAAAAAGTTGATATTAAAATATCAAGTGCTGATGCAAAAAAAGCTTATGAAAATGGGAAAGAATATTATTACAGTCAAAAAGGATATTTAAAACTTTCTTGTGCTGAGTGTCATATTCAAGGTGCAGGTGTAAGAGTTAGAAATGAAAAACTTTCTCCATTAACTGGGCAATCTACACATTTCCCTGTGTATAGATTAAAATGGGATAGTCTTGGTACTATTGAGCGAAGAATATCAGGTTGTATTGTAGATCAAGGTCAAGTTCCACCAAAAGATGAGAGTACACAAATGAAAGAGTTATTATATTTCCTTGCGTATATGTCAAATGGTATGGCTGTTGACGGTCCAGATGTAAGAAAATAATAAGGTGGATATTATGAAAAAAACAATTTTAAAATTCGTAACAGCAACAGCATTATTAACTTCTGGATTAGTTGTAAGTGTTAATGCTTCTGAAATATCTAAATTAGATGTAAAAAAAGAGTGTAATGTTGAAGCAAATGGAATTGAAAAAGTATTAGCAACAGCAACAAAATATAATGAAATTGCAATAAAACACAATGTTGAATTTATGAGATTAGGAATGAAAACTAGTCAATATATTGAAGCTGTTGATGCTGCTTTAAAATCAGGTGCTAAAAATATTGATATTGTTGATGTTAAAAAGAAAAAAACAGGTGACGTAACTGTTGAATACGCAGCTTGGAGAGCTTGCTCTTTTGCAATTAGTGCATTAACTCAAGAAGAAGAAGCTAAAAAAACTTGGAAGTTGGCAAGTCCAAGTGATGGGTATAAATATTAGTATCAAGTTTAATTACTGTTAATATTTAATTTGTAAAAAGTCAAGAGTTTTAAATCTTGGCTTTTTTTTTATTTTTTTATAAAGGAAAACAATGAAAAATTTAAGAAATTTAGTAGTTTCAACTTTAATTTTAGCTTTTAGTTCATCTATATCACTTGGTGCTGAGGTTGCAGAGAGTTTTGTAGCAATTTCATCTGGTGTAAAATCAATAGATATGAATTTAAATGGTGAAAAATTTACTCTTATGAGAAATCAAACTGCTGGAAATAAAATTACTCCACTTTATGATACAACAGATAGAGGAACTCCACAACCTATGATTTTAGCTCCTGGAGTTGAAACAGTAGGAGAATTAGAGTTTATTGATTATATGAAAAAAGCACAAACAGATGAAAATATAGTAATTATTGATTCAAGAAAACCAGGTTGGTTTGCAAGACTAAGAATTCCAGGTGCTGTGAATGTGCCATATACAAACTTTGATAATATGAATGATGCTATTGATATGATGGAAGATAATATGGGTATTACAGTTAAAGCTGATAAAACATTAGATTTCTCAAAAGCAAAAACTTTAGTATTGTATTGTAATGGTTATTGGTGTGGACAAACTCCTGGAATGGTAAAAAATGCACAATTTGCATTATTAAAAATTGGTTATCCAGCTGATAAAATTAAATATTACAGAGGTGGAATGCAAGCATGGACTTCTTTAGGATTTACTGTTGTTGGCGATGATGCAAAATAATTGAAAGGTAATAACAAATGAGTAAATTAAGTAGAAGAGAATTTGTTTATATGATGGCAATGCTAGGAGCTGCGCCTGTATTTGCAAATTCTCACACAAGAATGACAGACACAAAAAGATTAGAAGATTATTATAAATTAAAACCATTTGGAAATGCTAGATTTTTACATATGACAGATTCTCATGCACAATTACTTCCTGTGTATTTTAGAGAACCAAGTGTTAATCTTGGATTTTTTAGTAATTTTGGTAAACCACCACACATTGTAGGTGAAAAATTACTTGATTATTATGGAATTAAAGGAAATAAAAGACTTGAATATGCATACTCTTGTGTAGATTTTGAAAAACATGCAAAAGTTATGGGAAAAGTTGGTGGCTTCTCTCAAATTAAAACAGTTGTTGATTATTTAAAAGATAGTTTTGGTGCTGATAAAACTCTTTTATTAGATGGTGGAGATACTTGGCAAGGAAGTGCAACTGCTCTTTACACAAGAGGTAGAGATATGGTTGGTGCTATGAACTTACTTGGTGTTGATGTTGCTGTTGGACACTGGGAATTCACATATAGAGCTGAAGAAGTTTTAGCAAATGTAAAAGAGCTAAAAGCTGAATTTTTAGCACAAAATATCTTTGTTAAAGAGGATGCTTTAATGAATGGAGCTGAAGCTTTTGATGAAGATACAGGTCATGCTTTTAAACCATATACAATCAAAACAATGGGAAAAGCTAGAGTTGCAATTATCGGACAAGCATTCCCCTATACAACTATTGCAAATCCTCAAAGATTTATTCCTGATTGGACTTTTGGAATAAAAGAAGACAATATGCAAGAAATTATAGATAAGATAAAAGCTGAAGAAAAACCAGATGCAATCATTGTTCTTTCTCACAATGGTTTTGATACAGATAAAAAAATGGGAGAAGTTGTAACTGGAATTGACTTTATCATGGGTGGACACACTCACGATGGTGTTCCTGAAGCTGTTCCTGTTAAAAATGCAAGTGGTACAACTTATGTTTGTAATGCTGGAAGTAATGGAAAATTCTTAAATGTTTTAGATTTAGATATTCAAAATGGAAAAATCAAAGACTTCAAATTTACACTTCTTCCAATTTTCTCTGATTTAATTCCTGAAAATAAAGAGATGAAAAAATATATTGAAGATGTAAGACTTCCTTTTCTTAAAGAACTTACAAGAGAAATAGCTACAACTGAAATGACTCTATTTAGAAGAGGAAACTTCAATGGTTCTTGGGATCAAATTATTTGTGATGCACTTCTAGAAGTAAAAGAGGCACAAATTTCATTAAGTCCAGGATTTAGATGGGGAACTTCAGTAATGCCAGGACAAGCTATAACTTTTGACGATTTAATGACTCAAACTGCTATGACATATCCTGAAACTTATGCAAGAGATATTAAAGGTGAGGATATTAAAGCAATTTTAGAAGATGTTGCAGATAATTTATTTAACGAAGATCCATTCTACCAACAAGGTGGAGATATGGTAAGAACTGGTGGAATTTCATATAGAATAAATCCAACAGCTAAAATGGGTGAAAGAATCTCTGATATAGTTTTAACAAAAACTGGTCAAAAACTTGATGCTAGTAAATCTTACAAAGTAGCTGGTTGGTCAACTGTTGGAGCAAAATCTGAGGGTGAACCTGTTTGGGAAACTGTTGAAACATATTTAAAAAATGTTAAACATATTAGTAATATAAAAGTTGATACTCCTGATATTATTGGTATCAAAGGTAATCCTGGAATTGTATAGTTCAAGGTTTGAGAAAGCATAAAGATTTTTCTTTATGTCTTTTTCGATTTAGTAAATTTTTTATAGTAAATATTTATTAAGTTGAAAAAAGGATTTTTTATATGATAAAAGTTTTACTATTTTGTCTATTTTTACTTGTTAATTTAAATGCAGATTTTAAAGATGGTGAAGCTATTTTTAAAAATAAATGTTCCTCTTGTCATGGAAAAGCTATAGATATAAATATTTTAAAAGAGAATTTTTTTGAAAAAGAAAATAAGCTTTTAAATCTAAAAGCACCAACAGTAAATATGTTAGCTTATGAAATAATGGATAGTTCAAAAAAAATTGGTGATGAAACAGACCCTGAAATGCAACAGATTGAAATAGAGAGTTTTTTAAAATCATATTTAGAAAATCCTGATAGATTTAATTCAATTTGTGATGAACATATTTTGAAATATTATGATGTTAAAAAACCTATTTTAGGATTGAGTAGTGAAGAGTATTCAAATCTTGCAATATTTTTTATGAATTATAAAAAATATAAAACTCAAACGATAAAAACAAAAGAGTTAGCTTTAAATGATGAAACAGTAGTTTTGAAAAAAGCTCAAAAAGAGAATAAAAAAATCATTGTTTATGCAACTTCAAAAACTTGTTTTTTCTGTAAAAAAATGGATAAAGAAGTTCTTAGTTTAGATGATGTTAAAAATGAAACTAATAAAAATTTTGTTTATGTAAAAATTGATGTTGATGAAACAAAACTTCCTTTTGGATTAGAAAAAGTTTATAAACAAATAACTCCAACATTTTTTATAGTTTCAAAGGATGGAACTTATATAAAACAGTATCCAGGAAGTTGGACAAAAAGTGATTTTTTAGAAATTTTGAAAGAGAATATAAAATAATATGAAAAGTGTAGGAAAAGTTTTAGATACCTTTAGTGCCACAAAAGAGTCAAGTGGACTTCCACGACCACAAGTTCTATCTTTAAATCTAATTGAGGGATTTGGAATTGAAAATGATAAGTTTGCTGGTAAAAAACTAGAACAAACAGTTATGATTGTTGGACTTAAGTCTTATGAAATAGCTTTGCAAAATGGGATAAAATTAGAGTTTGGAAGTTTAGGTGAAAATATTTTATTAGATTTTGACCCACATGAATTAAATGTTTCTGATGAGATTTTAATAGGAGATTGTGTGATTCAAATAACGCAAATCTGTACCGTTTGTAATCATCTTAGTGTGTTTGGTGAAGAATTACCACTTTTACTAAAAAACCATAGGGGACTTTATTGTAAAATCTTAAAAAGTGGTATCATATCAAAAGATATGATAGTAAAAATAAAAGGATAACATATATGAAAAAAATTATATTAATTGTTTTAATGACAATATTTTCTTACGGACAATCAAAGTTTAATGATCCACAACCAACATTTGAAAACCCAAGAAAATTGGTTATAAATCTTCATGTTGATGATTTAGACACAGTAAATCACACGATTGGTTCAATTTATAATATTTTAAAAGAGTATCCAAGTGATACTTTAAAAGTGGCAGTTGTTCTTTATGGAAAAGGAATGAGAGCAATCAAAAAAGATTATGATAAAAATACACTTACAAGAATTAAATCTTTAATGGAATATGATGTTGAATTCGTAGGGTGTAGAAATACAATGGAAACAATGAAATGGAAAGATGATGATTTTATTGATGGTGTTGAATTTGTTCAAGCAGGAATCGTTGAAGTAATTGAGAGACAAATGATTGGATATGTTGGTGTTACACCTTATTAATTAAAAAGGATAAAAAATGTTTAAAAAAAGTTTAATATTATCAAGTCTAATACTAGCATCAAGTTTATCTTTAAATGCAGCAAATGTTTCTCAAAGTGATTGTGATAAAAAAGGTGATAATTTTATTTATGCTGGAAATGAGTGTATAGAGTTCAAACAATTCAAAGGTGAAGTAGAAGGTTCATTAAATATCATAGTTCATGGAACTTGGAAAGAGGGAACTGATACACTTGCACGATATGCTCCATTTGCAGAAGATATAGCCATGAAAACAGATGTTACAACAATTGCAGTTGCACTTCCTGGATATTCAAAAAGTTCAACAAATAATTTCTCTTCTTTATCTCATAATGGAGTTGAAAATTTAGCTGCAAAAAAAGAGTATGTTGAGTTTTTAGATAAATTGGTAAAAGCCTTAAAAGATAAATATGATGCCTCAACTCTTACATATATTGGTCATAGTGCTGGATGTATGATGGGTGCAACTTTGACAGGAATTGACCCAGAACTTATAAATAATATTGTTTGTGCAGGTGGAGTTTATAATATCCATGAAAAAACAGATGTTAAAGGTTTGATTTCAATAGTTGATGTTTTAGATAAAGTTAGTAAAAAAACAAAGTTTGCCCTTGTTTATGGAACAGCTGATGATATTTCAGTTCCAAAAACTACAATAGATTTTTATAATTTAGCAAAATCAAAAGGCCTAAATGCAATACTTGTAGAAGCAAAAGATGCTCCTCATTTAGATTTAGATATGACAAATGAATCTGTAAATGCTATTTTAGAATTAGTTGAAGAGTAAGATAGTTTTAAATGAAAAAGTCTAATAAACTATAGAATATTAGACTTTTAAATTTATAGATTTTCTGAAATTTAAACCTAAGTTATTTTACTAATAACTCATTAAATTTAGCTAACCATTCAGGGTGCGCAGGCCAAGCAGCAGCGGTTACTAAATTCCCATCTACAATTGCACTCTCAAATCCAATATCTGCCCATGTTCCACCACCAAGTCTCACATCAGGAGCACAAGCTGGATAACAAGAACAAGTTTTGTTTTTTATAATTCCTGCAGCTGCTAAAACTAAAATACCATGACAAACAGAAGCAATTGGTTTATTTGCACTATTGAAGTTTTGAACAATCTCAATTACTCTTGCATTTAATCTAATATACTCAGGAGCACGCCCACCAGGAATCACTAATGCATCATAAGTTGATTCATCAACATCAGCAAATGAGGCATTTAAAGTGAATTTGTGACCTGGTTTTTCTGTATAAGTTTGATCACCTTCAAAATCATGAATAGCAGTTTTAATTTGTTCACCTGCTTTTTTATCTGGACATACAACGTCAACAGTGTAACCTAACATTTTTAGACATTGAAAAGGAACCATAAGTTCATAATCTTCTACAAAATCACCAGCTAATATTAAAATTCTTTTTGACATAAGTTCTCCTTAATTTTATTAATTAAGTAAATAATATAGCAAAGCAATTTAAAAGAAGATTTATTTTCAATTTAGTTTTTTTTACTCTAATATAGTGAAACTACAATAAAAAAAGAGATATTTAATTCCCTTCGTAAAATTCCAATTCTCTAAAGGCATCAAATACATTTTTACTATTTAACTCTTGATACATAGCTTTATTTTTAAATTCATCCATAGTTACTACTTTTGTAATTTCACTTCCAATTGTCTCATTTTCAATAGCTTCTAAAACCCTTTGTTTTAATAAAGTAAAATACTCAACAGCTTCATTAATTGCAGTTTTTGAAGTATCTAATCCATGACCAGCAACTAAATAGTTCCAATCTTTTTCTTTTATCATATCAAGAGCTTTGATTGAGCCAATAACTGAACCATCTCTATTTGAGGTAACTCTTCCATTCATTACTAAATCACCTGAAAAAAGAACTTTTTCATTTGGCATAAATACAAATAAGTCTTCTGAAGTATGAGCTTTTGTTCCAACAGGAATAATTGTAATTTCTTTATTTCCTATTTTTATGTTTTTAACTTCATTTACAATCTCATCAATTTTTATAATTTTTGTTCCCTTTATTTCATTAGGTTCTAAAACTTCAAACATTCTTGTTTTCGAATCGGCTGAATATTGAGTGTTAATAAGTGATGGTCCTAAAATTTTTGCGTTAAAAGTCTCTTTGTAAAAATTATTTCCAAGCCAATGATCATCATGACTATGGGTATTTATTACTAATTTAACGGGAAGTTTTTCTATTTTTGACATGGCTTCATAGGCTTGTTTTGCAAATTGGAAATTTGCTCCCGTATCAATTAAAACATAACTATTATCTGCTTTTATATAACAACTATTTGACATAAATCCACCATTTTCTTTTGATGGAACTTCAAGTTTTCCTAAGAAACACCAAACATCTTTTGTAACCTTTACCGGTTTTAAATTGTAATCAAATGCAAAAACATAAATTGATGTAAGTATTAGTGAAAATAGAACTTTTTTTAGCATAGTTATCCTTTTTAATTTATAATTAAAAATTATATTGTAATATCACTTTTATATAAGTAATAGTTTTAATTTTATAGATAGGATTTAAAAAATGGATAAGAAAAAACAGATGCCTTTTAATCTAAATAATTTTTTATTAGCAACAAGTTTAGCCTTTGATTTTAGAAAAAAAGATTTAGAAAACACAACTTTAGGACACTACAAAAGAGTGGCTTTTATAGCTTTGCATTTAGGAATAAAACACAATCTTGAACCAAAACAACTAGCTGATTTATGCTCTTATTCTTTATGTTATGATTTTAAAAAAGAGGATTTGGAACAACTACCTTTTTTAGAAAAAAATGAAACTTTGAATAATCCTTTGTTTTTAGAGATTATTTCCTTTGCTAGTTTTTTAGATAAAGAGTTCTCTTTAGGAATTGATAATATTGAAAATAGAACAAAAGCAAAAGAGTATATAAAAGAAAATAAAAGTGAACTTCTTGATATTTCTTTACAAGTGGGTTTTTTCTTATATTTATTAAATGAAAATGATATTTTGATGTTTATTTATGCTTCTTTGCATGATTTTACGACTATTTTAGATTTTGAAGAGATTTTAAAAATCACAACAGTTTTTCATAAAATCGTAAATCCAAATTCAAATCTTTTGATTTTATGTGAAAAAATCACAAAAGAGTATGATTTTGAACACAAAGATAAACAAACTTTTTTAATTGCTAACTCTTTGCAAAATATTGGGAAACTAACAATTCCCTCAAAAATTCAAAACAAAAATGAGCCACTAACTTCAAATGAATATGAAATCATAAAAGCTTATCCATACTATTCAAAAAAGATTTTAAATAATATTATGGGATTTAATGACATTGCAGTTTGGGCTTCAAAAGTTCAAGAAAGAGTTGATGGAAGTGGTTATCCTTTGGGCTTAAGTGCAAAAGATTTAAGTTTAAAAGATAGATTGATGAACACATTAAATATTTATAATGCTTTAAAAGAACCAAGAGTTTACAGAGCTGCTTTTAGTCATGAAAAAGCTATTGAAATTATGAAAAATGAAGCAAAAGATGGAAAACTTGATATGTCACTTGTGGAAGATTTTGATAGATTTTTTAAAGATTAGGTAAAAAAGAGAGTTTAAAACTCTCTTTTTTTATGGTTTAACAGTTGTAAATCCTAGACTTAACCAAGACTGCATTCCGCCTCTATACCATTTTAGTTTCTCTTCTGGATAACCAATCGCAATTAATGCTTTCATAGATTCAGGAGATTGTCCACACCATGCGCCATTACAAAATAATAAAATCTCTTTAGCCTTTGAAAAATCATATTTATCGCCAGTGATTTTTACACCTAAAATTTCTAAATACTCTTTAAATTCATCAGGATATTGAGACTGTTTCATATAAATATATGGAATATTTATAGCACTTGGAATTGTTTCGTGGAAAAACCAATTTTCAGTTCTTGAATCTACTAACATCATATTTTTATCTGTTTTTGCTTTTTCAATAAAGTCTAAAACTTCAACTTCTCCATATGTTTCAACTTTTGGTGAAAATTTCATTGGAGCAATTTTTCCCATATAAGTTACAAAGGCTCTTTTGCAGTTTGCATCAACAGAATCAGCAGCTTGACCATTTCCACCATAAACAGTTTTTGGGTCGAAATTTACGCTTTTACACTCATCTTTTTTTTCTCTTTTTATAACAATATTTTTTACTTCATCTTTTGAGTTTTTATAATTTACTTCAACTCCATCACTTTGTAAATCAACTGCAAAAAGTGAAGCACTTAATACAAAACTTCCTATAATTATTTTTAACATTTTTCTCTCCTTAATATTAAAACTCAGTACAAAAAATTATAGCACATCTATTAAAAAAATTAATAATACTTTTTAAATATAGAGCTTTTTAAAAATATTAGTAAAATAACATCATAAGAAAAAAGTAGATATAATCGCGTATATTATAGAAAAAAGATAGGATTTTTAATGAGCGAAAAATACGAACCGTCACAAGTAGAAGATAGTTTTTATAAAATTTGGGAAAGCAGAGGTTATTTTGAAATAGATGGAAATAAATCTATTCAAGAACATGATGCTAATGGAAAACAAAAAACATTCTCAATAATGATGCCACCTCCAAATGTAACAGGAAGCTTACATATTGGTCATGCCCTAACATTTACATTACAAGATATTATTACTAGATACAAAAGAATGGATGGGTTTAAAACTCTTTGGCAACCAGGAACTGACCACGCAGGAATCGCAACTCAAAATGTTGTTGAAAAACAATTAATCGCTGAGGGTACAACAAAAGAAGAAATCGGAAGAGAAAAATTTCTTGAACGTGCTTGGCTTCAAAAAGAAACATCAGGTGGAAACATAGTTCACCAAATGAGAAAATTAGGTGTTACTCCTGCTTGGAAAAGAGAAAGATTTACAATGGATGAGGGATTAAAAGAGGCTGTAAAAGAAGCTTTTATCTCTTTATACAATGAAGGTCATATCACTCAAAATAACTACATGGTAAACTGGTGTACACACGATGGTGCACTTTCAGACATCGAAGTTGAACACGAAGAAATAAATGGTAAGTTTTACCACATGATTTACAAATTTGCAGATGGAAGTGGTGAACTTCAAGTTGCAACTACAAGACCTGAAACATATTTTGGAGATACTGCAATTATGGTTCATCCAGATGATTCAAGATATTCAAATATTGTTGGGCGTGAAGTATTATTACCATTAACTGACAGAAAAATAAAAGTAATCACAGATTCACACGTTGATATGGAATTTGGAACAGGTGTTGTAAAAGTAACTCCAGCTCATGACCAAAATGACTACGAAGTTGGGAAAAGACACGATTTAGAATTTATCAAAGTATTTGATGAAAAAGGTATTTTAAATGAATATTGTGGAGAGTTTGCAGGACTTGAAAGATTAGAAGCAAGACCTATTATTGTTGCAAAACTTCAAGATGAGGGATATATTGTAAAAATTGAAGACCACGTTCACCAAGTAGGGCATTGTTATAGATGTAAAAATATTGTTGAACCATTTATCTCTCAACAATGGTTTTTAAGTTCTGAAATGGCTCAAGAGTCTATTAGAAAAACAAAAGAGACTACAAAAGAGAGAGCACAAACTGGTGAGCATAATGGAACACTTTTCCACCCAGCACATTGGATAAACTCATATACAGCGTGGATGGATGAGTTAAGACCTTGGTGTATTTCAAGACAACTTTGGTGGGGACATAGAATTCCTGTATTTACATGTAGCGATGCTTCTTGTAATCACCAATGGGCAGACAAAGCTGATGAACCAGAAGCTTGTCCAAAATGTAGAGGAAAAGAGTTTACTCAAGACCCAGATGTACTTGATACTTGGTTCTCGTCAGCACTTTGGGCAATGTCACCATTAGGTTGGGGAAATAATGGAAAATTAGAAGAGTTATATAACTCAACTGATGAAGAAGATTTTTATCCAAATTCATTACTAATCACTGGTTTTGATATTATGTTCTTTTGGGTAGCAAGAATGATGATGATGGGTGAACACTTTAAAAAAGAGTTACCATTTGAAGATATTTATATGCATGCACTTGTACGAGATGAGAATGGTGCAAAAATGTCTAAATCAAAAGGAAATGTAATTGATCCACTTGATATGGTAAATGAGCATAGTGCAGATATTATCAGATTCACACTTGCATATCTTTGTGTTCAAGGAAGAGACATTAAGCTTGGGGCTAAAAATTTAGAGCAATTTAGAAACTTTACAAACAAGCTTTACAATGCAACAAATTTCTTACAGTTAAATGTAGAAACATTCCCTGATTTAAAAGATATTGAAATCAAAACACCTCTTGGTCTTTATATGCAAAGTAAACTAAGCGATGCAGTTGATGAGTTAAGAAATGCACTTGAAACTTATAAATTCAACGAATCAGCGAGCATTTTATACAAATTTGTATGGAATGAATTCTGCGACTGGGGAATCGAATATGCAAAAGCTAGCAAAGACTCTGTTGTAGAACTTGGAGCAATTTTCAAAGAAACATTAAAAATGGTAAGTCCATTTATGCCATTTATTTCTGATTATTTATATCATAAATTATCTGGAACAACTTTAGAAGAGGGTGAATCCTTAATGGTTAATCCTTTCCCTAAAAATATTGCAAAAAATCAAGAAATTGAAGATATGTTTGCAATCATCGAAGAAGCGATTACAGCAATCAGAAGAGCAAAAGTTATCATAGATATGGGTAACTCAAAAATTGCAAAAGCATATATAAAAATCAATAAAAATATAGATAATGAAATGGCAAAACCATTTATCGAGAAACTTGCAAAAGTTGAAAACTTAGAGTTCGTCCTATCAAAAGTAGAAAACTCAATCACAGATGTAAGTGATAACTTAGAAGTTTATATCCCAAGAGGTGAAATAGATATGGCACCAATTATTTCTAAACTTACTAAACAACAAGAGAAACTAGAAAAAGAGATAGCAAAACTTGCTGGAATGCTAAATAATGAAAAATTCGTAGTAAATGCACCAGCAAATGTTTTAGAAGAAAATAGAGCAGGGTTGGCATCGGCTGAAGATAAATTGGCTAAGGTTGTGGCTGAACTTAAATCTTTGAGTTAATTTCTTATTTAATTAGTTGTAAAAAGTTAGAAGAGAATTAAAGTAAAGAATTTTATATATCTTTCCCATAATTTATAATAGAAATAAGGAAATTATAAGAATGAATGAACATAGTAAAAACTTAATTATTTCTGGAACGGCTGCTATACCAATTGTGGGTGGAAGTATATCAATTCTTATTGATAAATATATACCATCAGAATTAGAAAAGAGAAGAAACAATTTAATAGAAAAATTTGATAATGATATAGAAGCTATAAAGGAAGAGATAAAACCTGGTAGACTTGAAAGTGAAGAATATATGACTATTTTATTTAAAGTATTTAAAAGTGCAATAGAAGAACATAGTCAGGAGAAAATTAAACTCTTTCGAGCAATACTTAAAAATAGTGCAATTTGTGAATATATAGTAGACCCATCAATAGAGTTTTATATCAAATTAGTAAATGATTTAACTATAACACATTTTAGATTTCTAAAACTTGTATTTAGAAAAGAATATTTTGAATTTGTACACTATTTTGAGAGTACAGAATTTGATAAATCATTTCAAGATGCATTCATAAATGATTTACTAAATATGAACTTAATTGCAAAAGATGTTCTTTCTCCATATATAATCACTAGTATTGGTGAAAAATTTATAAAATTTATTGAACTTCAACAATTTGAAGAATAGTAAAGAAGTTTACTAGAAAAATAAACTACTTTTCTCTCGTTCCCATTGTCCTCGATGGGAATGCATACTAAAACTATTTTCTCTTAAAAAATATAAAGCTCATTACTTCTTCTTACTTTGTATGGACAAAGTAAGCAAAACCACCAACGGCTTCGAAGCCCTTTGGGTTCCTTCACTTATTGTTTTGTCTTTTCTGTCTTGCAAAACTCGTAAATAAATATGCTCCCAGCATATTTTTTTACTCAAACAGTTGCAAGCCTTTTCGAAAAGAGAAAACAAACGCTCAGCTTCTGTAGATGTTGGAATATTGGGATAAGGACATTTGCATTTTTTATTTTCTTTATTCTGAATTTCTTATGGCTCAATTTAAAAAAGATAGTTTGAACACTCGGGATTTATTCTGCCTTTGATGAAGCTAAGGTTTGATTCTTTATTTTCGGTGAAAAGTGAGGACTGTTTGAGTAAAAAAGAGTGACAAATTCACTCTTTTTTGCGAGTTCCGCAACGCAGAAAATAAAGGAGCAAATCTTAGGAAGCTTTGCCTTCATCAATTCGGCAGTCTTTTTTGCTTACTTTTTTGAGACCAAAAAGTAAGAGAAAGCGGAAACCCTCGTGGTTTTCAAGAGAGATAGTAATTTAGATATTTTATATACATTAGACTATTGAGAATTAACAAATAAAATAATACACTCTACAAAATTATTAATTTGGAGTTAAGAAAATGGAAGAGATGAGTACATTAATTAGAAAAAAACTACAATCCTTTAGAATTGTACATTTGATGATGGTTTTAGGGGATATTATATATGGAATAGTTATGCTTTATATATATAAATACGCTCCAATCCAACCTATTTTAAAGGATGTTGAAACTATTTCTCTACTTGAATATTCTTCATTTCTTGTGGCTGTCACTGTAATTGCTATTGTGATTATTATTCGTAAAAGTATGCTTGCCTCAGATTCAATGTTTAAAATAAAAGAGACAAATAAATCAATTGATGAGCCAGTATTTTTTGCTAATTATCTTTCAATGCTTTTTACTATTTGGGCAATAATTCAAATAATTGCAGTTATTGGAGTTGTTCTTTTTTTAATGAGTGGAAAAATAATTGTTCCATTGGTTTTAATATTTATTGCAGCATCTTTCAAACTTTTTAATGGTACTCGTTTTGAAGAACTTAATCAACTTGCAGTAAAACAAGAATCAATTTTAGTACAAAAATAAAGAAGAGATAAACTCTTCTTTATTTTGAATTTTTTTTAGCGTTTTTATCAGCTTTTTTTTCTTTCATTGATTTTGCAGGTTCTTTTTTTACTGCTTTTTTAACGTCTTTACCTTTTGCCATTTTAACTCCTTTTAATTGTTTGTAGGAGTCAGTATATCTTAAAAAAAAATATTTATTATTATGACCATCAAATGGCTATTTATGAAGAAAATTTATTTACAGAAGTGAATCTATTTTTATTTTATACTCTAAATCTTTTCCAGCAAGGGGATGATTAAAATCAATAATTACTTCTTTTTCACCAATCTCTTTTACAATAAATTGAATAGGTTGGTCGTTTTCATCTTGACCTTGAATTTGCATTCCAACTTTTAAATCATTTATTCCTGCAAATTGTTCTATTGGCATAGTTTGAATTGCATTTTGGTCATATTCTCCATAAGCTTCAGCTGCAGGAACTAGAATATCAGCTGCTTCTCCTGCTTTCATATTTATGATTCTACTTTCAAGGCCAGCAATTACTTGTCCTGTTCCAAAAGAGAATTCAAAAGGTTTGTTACTTCTGCTTCCATCAACTAAAACTCCATCAACTCGTACTTCAAACATTATTTTAACAGTTTGATTAATTTCTATAGGCATATTATCTCTTCTTTTTAATTTAGGAACTATATTGTATTAAAAATAAAATATCAAATAATCTATTTTTATTGTTTGAAAAATCTATTTTTTTATATATAATAAAAAACAAAGCAATAAATAAAAAAGTAAAATTATGAAATTCAAAAAAGTTCAAATCATTTTCCTAATATGTTTATCAATTCTTTTTCAAGCATGTACAATGCCTACTGAAAAAATAGAGAGTATTGCTCAAACAAATTCTGCATCACAAATTGAAGAGTACAAAAAAGAGATTTTAAAATCTTTAATAGAGTATAAAAAAAGATTAGATTTAAGAAATCCAAATGCTTATAATAAACAAATCCAAAGTAGTTTAGAACATCAAGTTATGATAAATAAAGATTATATAAATTTATTAAAAGATGGAAAAAGATTAAATAGTAGTGATGAATATTTTTATTATGCTTTTTCAAAACAAAACATAAAAAATAGAAATGACTTTTTGATAATTGGACTTTATAAACTTATTTTCAAAGCCTATAGTATGGATAGTGAACATCAATTTACAGCTATGGAATATAGTAAATATGAATTGCAAAAATTATATGAATATCTTCAAGTTGTAAGATGGAAAATAAGAGTTGATAAAAATGATAAAGGTGAATATCTTTTTAATACTTGGCAAAATAATTGGCAACTTGAATTAGCAAAAAAATATAGTAGTGATTATAATATTATCAATAATTTGGAGTACATAAAATCAAATAAAGAGAGTGTTTATGACCACTCAAATTTCTCTTTTGAGATTATCCTTTCAAAAATGATTATAGATGTAGAACATACTCTTAGAAAAATAAATGTTGAACCTTATGAAATGAGTATTTCAGCCTTAACGGGTTTTATTTTTATACTTTAGTAAAAATCCCTAGAGAATGGGCTTTAATTTACGATTCTCTATTTAAAGATACTCTTTAGGAACATTTCTCAGTTTATGTGTTAGTGTATATAGAACAGGTAGATAAATAAGATTTAAAACTGTTCCCCATGCAAGTCCAAATCCTAAAGCTATAGCTATTGGTTGGAATATAACAGACTCACCACTTGGAAATAAAATCAAAGTTAACATACCAAAAACTGTTGTTACGGTTGTTATGATAATTGGTCTAAATCTTTTTGTAGCTCTTTCAAATATTTCATTCATTGTTTTTGCTTTTTTCAAATAAGTCATCATAATAATCCCATCATTTATAACAACTCCTGAAAGTCCTAATGCTCCAATTAATGAGGGCATTGAAAGATTTAATCCCATTACTTGATGACCAATTAAAACTCCCAAAATTGAAAAAGGAATTACACTCATTACTATGAATGTTTCTCTAAATGAATTAAACAAATAAAGTAGTGAAAGCATTATTAATACAAGTGCAAAGGCAGTTGCTAGGGACATATCTCTACCTAACTCTGCATTTTTTTCTGCTTCACCTTTTAATACAACTCTAACACCATCTTTTTCTATTTCATCTAAGATAGGTTTTAAATCTTTTAACACTTCAGATGCAGTGATAATATCTGGATTAACATTTGCAAAAACATAGAAGTTTTTTATTCCATTATCTTTTAAAAGTTGCTCAAATGCTCTTATTGAATTTAATTCAACAACTTCATAAAGTGCCACATAAGTTCCATCTGATAATGGAATTTTAGTGTTTTTAAAACTCTCAAAATCATCTTTATTTTGTGATTTTATTTTTATATCTAACATCTCTTTTTCATCAAAAGAGACAGCTTTTTTCTTTAATAAATATAGATTTGAAAGATAAGTTCCAATAAATGATTCTGTTAAACCTAACCTTTCTCCATAAGAGTTAACTTTTAGTTTTATCTCATCAATACCAAATTTTAAAGAGTTTGAAGATGATTTAATACCTTTGATTTTTTTTAGTTCATCATCTAATCTTTGAACAGCACTTATTGCTTTTTGATTATTTGCAGTTATAATCCCTATTTGAATATCAGATTTTACAGGGCCAACTTTTCGCTCTAATACTTCAATTTCATCAAGATTAAATTTTGTTTTATAGTCACTTTGTTTTAGGAACTCTTTTAATTTGTTAGAAACAACGTCTGATTTTATATCTCTTGTTCGTCCCTCTTCATTATATTGAAAACTTAAATATGGAGTAATATATTTATCTAAGAAATTCATTGCTTTTGTTTTTTGTAACTCAACAGTCATATACATAGCGTATGGAAAATTTTCTGTATTATTTCCCACATCTTTTCTATATCCAGCTTTTGAATTTATATTTCGTATGAAAAACTCATCTTTTTTATCCATTAAATCAGACTCTATAGAACTTACTATTTTAAAGGCTTCTTCAAGGGTTGTATTTTCATTTGCTTTTAGAGTTATCTTTACATCTGTTGCATCAAATTTAGGGAACATTTGGAATCTTGAATCACTAATAAATTTGAAAGTTAAGAATGGTACAAGTATTAAAAAAATTAAAATAAAACTCTTTTTCCAATGCATAAAAAAATGAATAATCTTATTGTATATTTCATTTGCTTTTTCCCATGAAGTTACTTTATCTCCACTTTTTAAAGTGTGAGCTGCATGAATTGGTAAAAAGATAAATGATTCAATTAAAGAAGCCACAACTAAAGCACTAAGTGCAATAGGGATTAATTTCATAACTTCACCCATTGTTCCACTAATCATTAAAATTGGTAAAAAAGAGAAAAGTGTTGTAAGAGAAGCAATGGTAACTGGTTCAAACATCTCTTTTGCTCCCATTACAGCAGCTTCTTTTGGTGTATATCCCTCTTCTAAATGTTGTTGTATATTTTCACTTACAACAATAGCATCATCAACTACAATTCCAATTGCAATTAAAACTCCAACTAATGAAATCATATTTATTGTATATCCAGAAAGATAGAAATAAACAGCAGCAATTACAAAAGATGTTGGAATTCCAAGAACAATAATAAAAGACATTCTTTTATTTATTAAAAGTGCCACTAAAATTGTGATTAAAATAATCCCAAACATAATATTTGAAGTAACAACATTTAATCTATCAACAATTCTTTCACTATCATCATTTGTAATTGAAATATTTATATCAGGATTTTTTTCTCTTATATTTGGTAAGACTTTTTTTATATTTTCAACAATTTTTATGGCGTCTGCTGTATCTGATTGAACTATTTCTAAAGATAGAGCATTTTGTCCATTGGTAGAGTATAAGGTAGATGAATCTTCATATTTTTTAGCAATTATTGCAATATCTTTTATATAAACAGTTTTATTTGATATTCTAACAAGTGTATTTCCAAAATCTTCAGCATTTTTAGCTCCATTATTTGTAGAGATATAATAGTGCTTTTTAGGGTCTTCAATTTTTCCAATTGGAAAAATATATGATAAATTAGAAATAACATTAAAAACTTCACTTTTATTAAGATTTAAAGCATCAATTTTTCTTTCATCTAATAATACTTCAAAATACTTATCAGAATCTCCAAAAATAGTAATTTCATTTATTCCATTTATTGTTAAAAGTTTACTTTTTAAATCATCTGCAAAGGGTTTTAAACCATCAATCTGAACTTTACTTGACGTAACTGAGATATTAACTAATGATCTAGTTCTATCAAGGGTATTAACAGAAGGTTCATTCATGTCTGATGGAAGATTTGTTTTTACTAAAGTTATTACATCTTTTATTTTATCAGCTTCTACATATTTATTATGACCTTTTTTTAGCTCAAGAATAATGGAAAATTTACCAGGACTTATAACTGTTGACATTGTATTAATAGAATCAATATTTTTTATATTATCTTCAATTTCTGTTACAGCCATTTTGTCTAAAATATCTACACTAGCTCCACTATAAGAGCCTTTTATTGAAATCATATCTAGGTCAAAATTTGGGAATATCTCTTTTGGAGTTTTTGTATAAGACCAAATACCAATAGCAAATACAAGAATGAACAAAGTATAGTTCATACGAGAGTTTTCAACAAAAAATCTTAAAATTTTTTCGAACATTATTTTCCTTTTTTACGAACTAAGGATTATATAGTAGTTATATAAATAATATATTAATAAGAGGATGCAAGAAGTAGAAATTATCTACTTACTGCATATAAATTATATTTTTTTAGAAATTCTATATCTTCATCATCTTTTACATTTTCAGCTAGAACTTTTATATTTAGTAATGATGCTAGTTCACTAATTGATTCAATGAAACTTTGTTTTGAATAATCTTTACTAATATTACAAGTATAATCCCTTGCAAGTCTAATATAATCAAGGTTAAAATCTTTTAGATTTCCAAGAGGAACAAATTTAGATTCAAATCTTTTTATAATTATTTTTGCACCACATTTATGTATTTCATCAGCAAAGAATTTAAACTTATCTTCATTTTTTGCAACAGCATAAGCAGTCGCAGAAAATACAAGTTGAGAAGCAATACTTTTATTTTCAAGAATTTTATTTTTAATCCATGCTATAAATGCTGTATTATTGATTGATTCTAGTGATAAGTTTATTGAAATATCATGACTAACACCATTTATTAAAATGTGATTTATAACTTTTTCAATAACTTTTTTGTCAAACTCAACAATTTTTTCATATTTTTCAGCAATAGAAACAAATGTTCCAATTGGAATATTATTTCCATCTTTATCTTTTATATTTGTAAATGCTTCTTGCATAACAACTCTGTCATCATTAGCATTTAAGATTTTAGAATTACCAATATAGTTAACCTCAAATTTAGAGTTATTAATAATATCAAAAACTAAATCTCTCCAAGATTCCATATCCCTTGATAGTTCATTTGTATCTGTAATAAAGAACTCATTTGAACCAATTAAAGTTGCTTTTTCGTAAGCTTGAGTTGAGCTTTGTAGAATTTCAGGAGTTGTTCCTATTGGATTAAATGGAGTTCCACCAATATGAACTACCTCTTTTTTATTAAATTCAATAGCTAATTCTTCAAAGTTTTTTTGCAATAATTTTGTCAAAGCAATTGCATCTTCATAAGTTGCATTTTTTGCAATTAATGCAAACTCTGAACCAAAAAATCTATAAGCTGAGGTTTTTATATCTAAATTTAATACTGTATGTTTTAGAATTTTTGCAAATTTTTTAATAAAATCATTTACTTCAGTTGTTGTATGAGATTTAGCAAAAGAGCCTAAGTCAGCAATTTTTATTAAAAAAACATAACCAGTAGATTTATTTATAAACATTTTTTTCATATCTGTTTCAAAATTTTGTTTTAAACAAAGTCCTGTTAATTCATCTGAAGATAATTTTTTACTTAATCCTTCTAGAGTATTATTTAATCTATTTATAATAGCTTCGATTTTTGTAGACATATCATTAAAAGCAATTGCAACAGCTTTTATTTCTGTTGTCCAAGGAAGTTCTTTAATAGTTCCAAATTTTCCACTTGCAATGCTATGTGCTAATTTTTCTAGTTTTTTAAGAGGTTTCAAAATATATTGAACAAAAACAAATACGAGAGCCATTGAGATTATAAATGCAATAAGTGCATAAATCATAGCACCTTTTGCTTGATCATAAAGTTTTGCATAAGCATCACCTGGATTTGCACTAACATAAATAATTGCACTTGTTTGCCAACCATCACTAATTTCACTTGATTGCTCTTCTAAATTAAATGAAATTGTATTGATAAACCATTGAGGAATATAATCAAACTTCACATCTCTTGATACTTTTACTAAAACTTTATTTAGATTTAAAGAGGCAGTTGTATTGATTTTTTTACCATTTTCATCCATTGCTGTAAAAGAGATAGAAATATTATTATTGTGATTGTTTTCATTTGGAGTGAAGATATAACTGTTTTCTAATTCAACAGTTGGTGTAGATTTTTCTACTTTTTGTTCAGATGTGATATTTTCAAGTGCATTTAGCTCATTTTCCATACTTGAAATTGAAGTTAATAATTCAAGTTTACCAACTTTTTCATCAACTTTTAAATCAGAAATTTGCCATTTACCAACAGCTAAATCTTTAGAGTTTTTAATAACATCACTGTCTTTAATAGAAAAATATACATCTTCTAATCTAATCTCTTTATAAAAACCTCTATTTGCAATGGCATTTATTGTAGATTCAATTTCAGGATCTTTTTTATCTTTTAATAGATTTTTTAAACTCATCCCTAATGAAGTTGCTGTATCTTGAGCTTTTGTTACTGACTCAATCTCTAAATACTCTTTAGTATTTTTAACGCTGATAATAAAATTACCTGTAAAAATCATAAAAAATATAACTGATATGATTATATATAACTGTTTAGATAAAGACATTTTGTATTCCTTTTTTAAAATCTACTCATTAAATCTTTCCAAGATCTAAGTTCATTATTTCCAACCCTTGCTTCACCTTTTGTTTTAGCTTGCCATAATCCAGAAGCATTAAAACTATAAACTGGTTTTAAATCATGTCGTTTTGATGCTATTTGTAATGTTTTATTGATATTATCTAAAACAACAGGTTCAACCCCAACTTTATGATAATAAGTTAAAACCATGTGAGCTTCTTCATATGAAGTATTTGTTTTTCTATAAGAAACATAGGTAATTCTTAGTTTATCATCTGGAACACCTAATTTAATTAAAGAAAAATATTTTGCTATTGCATAATCTTCGCAATCACCAGAACCTTTTCCCATAAATTCAAATGGTGTTGCCCAATAATCTTTTGTTCCCCAAGTAACTAAATCGGATCTATAAGTGATTTGATTAAAAAAATCATTTACATTTTTGAGTTTATTCAAAATAGTTTCATTTTTTGAAGTTTCAATCATAGAATCCCACTCTTCAACTCTGTTTTTAGCTATAACACCATATTTCTTTTCTATGGAATCTAGTTTCGTTTGATCAATGTTGAAAGTTTTTGAGGCGGTTGAGAAAAGAGAGAAAAAAGAGATAAGAATAAAAGATATTATTAATATTTTTTGCATCTTATCTCCTTTTTTTGTTACTATAATAGCGAATATTCTATTAAAAAATAAAATATTATTTTAAGAGATTTTTTATTTCTTCTTCACTTATTTTTTCATTATCATATTTAATGGCAATAATGTTTTCAGTGTTATTTACATACCACTCATCAATTGCATTATGATTTAAATTTCCACTGTTTTCTAAATGAAATTCATTTAGTGATAAATAAGCAAATTTTTTCTTAGATGGATTGTGCATAGTGATTATTAAAATAGCCCATAAAACACAAACAACAGCAATTACAACAGCTAAAGTAGTTAATGATACATCTTGATAAAACATACCACCAATTAAACCACCTAAGAAAGTTCCTAAATAACCAGCTGAATTAAAAATTCCTAAAACTAAACCTCTTTGGTGAACTTTTGCAAATTTTGATGCAAGTGATTGCATAATTGGTTCATGCATATTAAATCCAATAAAGAATATAACTACACCAATTACAAATACAGATGCACTTGTACTAAATCCAATAATTAAATATGAAATTGCAAAAAATGCAATACCAATAATTAAGATTTCTCTAAATTTACCTTTTTTCTCTGCAATAATTGCAGCAGGTGCCATAGAAATAAATCCAAAAATCATAGCAGGCATATAAACTTGCCATAAATCGCTTAATTGCCAACCATAAGTTTTTGTTAAAACCATAGGAATAATCATAAATGCAAATGTCATTAAACCTTTTTGTAAAAAGTTTGTGATATTCATTTTGATTAAATTCACATTTCCTAAAACTGCAGCAAGTTCAACTTTTTTGTTATAAGTGTGAGTGATGTGTGGAGGATTTGGAACCATTTTAATTAAAACAAAAATAGAACCAAGTGCTATAATCATTGTTATATAAAATAGTGTTTGAACACCAAATGATGCACCAATAGTTGGACCTGCTGCCATTGAAGCTGCAAATGCAACACCAATAAACATACCCATTGTAGCCATTGCTTTTGGTCTTTGCTCTTCTTTTACTAAGTCACTAATAGTTGCTGTTACAACTGCACCTATAGCACCTGCACCTTGTAAAAGTCTTCCAAATAATAAAGTATAAATATCTGTTGATAGAGCACAAACTAAAGAACCAATTGCAAAAAGAACTAATCCAAAAATAATAGTCTTTTTTCTTCCTAATTTGTCACTAATTATTCCAAATGGAACTTGAAAAATCATTTGAGTTAATGCATAACCACCAATTACAATTCCAACTAAAGTTGGAGTTGCGCCTTCTAAATTCATAGCATATACTGATATAACTGGTAAAACTAAAAATAGACCGAAAAATCTTAGGGCAATAATAGCACTAAGAGGGAAAACTGATTTAATCATATATAATCCTAAACATAATATAATTTTGTCGGATTATAGTTAATAATAGTTAATAATAGGTTGAAAAGGATTATAGTGAGGATAGTTTTAGCATCAGGAAACAAAGGAAAAATTGCAGAATTTGAGAAATTAATGCCAAATGATGAAGTAATTGCCTTTAGTGAGATTTTAGGTGAAATTGAAATAGATGAAGATCAAGATAGTTTTAAAGGTAATGCAATTAAAAAAGCTAGAACTATTTATGATTTATTAATAGAAAAAAATTTAAAAGATGTTATTGTAATTTCAGATGATTCAGGAATCACAGTTCCTGCACTTAATAATGAACCAGGTATTTATAGTGCAAGATATGCAGGTTTAAATGCAAATGATAAAGCAAATAATGCAAAATTAATAGAAAATTTAAATAAAATAAATTTAGAAAAAACACCTGCTTTTTACACGGCTTGTATTGCAATAATTTATAATAATGAAGTTTATACAGTTCATGGTTGGATGCATGGAGAAGTGATAAATAAAGAAATAGGTGAGGGTGGTTTTGGATATGACCCAATGTTTATTCCAACAGGTTTTAAAAAAACTTTAGGTGAATTAGGTTACGAAGCAAAAAAAGAGTTTTCTCACAGAACAAAAGCTCTAAATCTTGCTAAAAAAGTTTTAGATGTTATTCTTTAATAACTCTTTCATAAAGTGAAATATTATAATCTTTCGCTTTCACAAAAATATCAATAATAAAAGTAGAATCTTTAGGTTCTACTTTTGCATAAATATCAAATAAATCATCTTCAATTTTTAGATGATTTATATTTTTTAAATCCATATCTTTTAAATAATCTTTCAAAAAATTCTTATGATTTTTAGCTTGTATGTATAAATACTGATTTGTTAAATTTGTACTTCTTAGGGATTTTGTCTCTAATATAAAAATTCCAAAAACTGAAAAAATCGTAATTAAAACTATTGTTATTAAAAGAGTATAAGCTTTTTTCATTGTACAAATTCCCAATTTTGAATGATTTTATCATCTAGATTTATATGAATTTTCACTTTGTTTGTCGATTTATTTAGAGTAAAATCTTTTACATTTTCTAAGAGCAAACTATTTTTAAAATATAAATTATTATTTGAAAAAGTAAACTCATTTATTTCATTTAGATGTTTTTCAAAAAATACTTTTGTAGATAATAAATCTATTTTTTGAATTTCTAGTTGTTGATTTATTCTATTTTCAAAAAACAGCTCTTTTGTAAAAAGTGTAGAATAGATTATTACAATTGATGAGATTATTAGGGTTAAAATTATTTCAAGAAGAGAAAAACTATTTTTCATATTTAAAAACTTTTATGTTTTCATTTTCAAATTGATATTTTGAAACAACAATATTTTCAATTGTCTTTTCGTTTTTTACAATTTGTAGGTTTTGAGTGGTTTTTGAAAAGTTAGTATAATTTTTTGTATCAAAGTTGTTTTCTAAATCATTTAACAACATGAAGTTTTTTTCATTAGTCTTTTCGTGATAAGAGGAATATATAAATCCACTTATCACAATAGATAAAAAAGTGATGCTAATTAGAGTTTCAAGTAGGGTAAAACTATTTTTTACCAAGTTCGATAGCTTTTTTATATGCTTCTTCAATTGCTTTTATCATAGCATCTCTAACTCCACACTCTTCAAGTTTTGCATATCCAGCAGCAGTAGTTCCACCAGGACTCATAACAGAATCTTTTATGATTGCAGGATGTGAGTGTTTAAGTAATGATGCCGTTCCAGAAAATAATCCTTGAACTAATTGATAACTAAGATGTCTTTCAAGTCCAGCTTTTACTGCACCATCTGCAAGAGCTTCTGCCACAAGTGCTAAAAATGCAGGTCCACTTCCAGCCACTGCAGTTGCAATATCTAATTGGTCTTCAGTATTAACCCAAATAGCTTGTCCAATACTTGAAAAAATTTCCATTGCTACAAGTTTAGCTTCATTATCACCTGTAATTGTAGTCATTGAGTTTTGAACAGATGCTGCAACATTTGGCATAGTTCTAATATAGTGTTTAGCTTTTATCTGTTTTTTTAAACTTTCAAGTTTTGTTCCAGCTAAAATAGAGAATAACATATTTGCAGTTCCTGAAAATCTTGCTGAAACACTTTGTAGGGCATAAGGTTTTACGCAAAATATTATATTTTTACCACTAATGTCTTCATTATCATCTAATACTTTTATTGTAATTTGTGGAATTTTTTCTTGGATAGCTTTTAATTTATCACCGTCTCTGCCGATGATTTCAACTTCATGATTTTTTATTAAACCTCTTGCTAATGATTGAGCCATAATACCATTACCAATTAATGTAAGTTTCATAATATTGCCTTTTTAATTATTTTGGTCAATTATAGCAGATAATTCCTAAGCTAAGATAAGTAACTAATGGCCATTATTATTCTCTTAGGAAATTCAGTTGTTTTGTATATATTAACTCTTTATAATTAAGTATATATTCTTTTTATTTCTTATTTTTATAATAACCAAGCATAATATGAATCACTTTTTTCTAAATGTTCTTTCAGTTTTTCTTTTTCTTTTCCTGTCTTCTTTTTGTAAATAGAATATATCTCTTTTTCAATAATATCAGATTTTGCACCATTTTCTTTTGCTTTTGAATACCATTTGTCACCTAAAGAATATTCATGCTTTTCATAGTACAATGCGCCAAATAGTGTACAAGGATGATAATCTTTTGGATTCCAATCATAACCTTTTTTTGCATTTTTTAGTGCTTTATCAAATTCCTTTAAATCTCTATATGCTCCACCTTGTGTAATAATTAAAGCAGACTTTAAACACTTGTCTTTTATTTCATTAAAATTTATTTTTTCAATAATTTCAATTGATTTATTAGAGTTATTAGATTTTCTAAAATGGCTACTTGCATTTACAATAAGCCATAAATCTTTTTTTTGTTCGTATTCTTTTATATAGAAGCTTGCTTCTCTTAAATTATATTCTATACTTAATTTATTTTTTGACTCCATAAATTCTTTTTCAATCAACCATAAAACATCATTATCTAAAAATCTTTTTCCTGTTTTGATATATTTAAAAATTTTATATAATTTTGAAGATGAATTGTATATTTCTGTATCAAATTTTTTTGCATATGTTATAACGTTATCTTCCAATGTATTTAATTGTTTCGAATATATTTTTAAATATTTTTTCATTAATTCATTTTTGGAAAAAGCTGTACCCACTTTTATTCGTTCATTTACTTTTGCTTCAATATCTTTTCGAGTCAATTAAAATCCCTTTTATTAATCTTTCTAGTTTCTTTTTTATGATTTTTTTTATTAACTTTTTTATAAATAAAAATTTAATAAGTTTAGAAAATGCAATTTTATGTGTTATTAGTTTAGTTTTATATAAAACAAACTGCCAAAAAAATAAGCTAGTATTAGATAGAATATCACTTTTATGAGAAAGGATATTTAAAAATGAATAAAAGCTTTAATTTGAAAAACTTATTATTAATAGCTTGTACAGCCTTTGTACTTACTGCTTGTTCAAGTAAAACTGAAGAAGAATATAATAAACCAGCCATATATTGGTATAACAAAATGTTAAAAGAAATTGCTTCAAATGATTTAGATAAAGCAGATGATACATATACATCATTAGAGAGTGAACATAGAAATACTCCATATATCCCAACAGCAATGTTAGTGTTAGTAAATGCTCATATTGATGAAGAAGAGTATGCTTTAGCTAACTTTTATTTAGATGAATATATTAAAAGATTTGGTTTAAGTAAAGATATTGATTATGCAAGATACTTAAAAATTAAAGCAAACTTCTTAGGATTTAAATATCAATTTAGAGATCAACAATTAATCGAAGATACTTTAAATCAAATTGAAGATTTTAAAGTTAAATATAAAAATTCTCCGTATATGCCTTTAGTTGATACAATTAATTCAAGATTATATATGTCAAAAGCTTCAATGGATAAAGAGATAGCTGAGCTTTATATTAGAAGAGATAAAGAATTAGGTGCAGCTTTTTATGGTCAAAAAGTAAAAAATTCTTGGGTTGAACCAACTGAAATTGAACCTGTAAAAGTACCTTGGTACAGATCGATTTTTGAATAAATATTATAGATTTTGGAGTTGAATTAGATGGAATTAGAAAATTATGATGAATTCCCACAAACTATACCTTTAATAATAGAAGATGATATATTTTTATATCCTTTTATGATTGCTCCTCTTTTTTTAAGCAATGAAGAAAATATTAAAGCGGTTGAATATGCTATAGAACACAACAAACTTGTAGTTGTTACTGTTTCTAAACATGGGAAAGAAGGAAAAAGAGAAGCTGACTCTTTTTATGATGTTGGTGTTGTTGGAAATATTATGAGAAAAGTATCTTTACCTGATGGTAAAATAAAAGTACTTTTCCAAGGTTTGGTAAAAGGCCATATTTCTGAATTTATAAAAGAAGACTCTTTATTTGCAAAAGTTGATATTTTAAGAAGTGAACAAGCAAATGAAGAGAGCATTAAATCAGTTATTGAAGTTTTAATTGAAAATGTAAAAAAACTATCAAGATTAAATATTAAATTTCCTGCTGATCTAGTAAAAACAATTGAAGAAAATGATGATGCAACAAGAATTGCAGATTTAATTTCATCTGTTTTAAAAGTAAAAAAAGACGAAGCTTATAAACTGTTTGCTCAAACAAATATTGAACAAAGATTGTTTGATATTATTGAAGTAATTAAAAAAGAGATTGAATCTTTTAAAATTCAAAAAGAGATTACTCAAAAAGTAAACTCAAAAATAGAAAAAACTCACAAAGATTATTTCTTAAAAGAGCAGATTAAAGCTATTCAAAAAGAACTTGGAAGTGATAATCAAAAAGATGAAGAGATTAAATCTTATAAGAAAAAACTAAAAGCTAAAAAAGATTTTATGCCTAAAGAAGCTTATAAAGAGACAAAAAAACAAGTTGAAAAACTTGGAAGAATGAATCCAGATTCTCCTGATGCTTCACTTTTACAAACTTATGTTGAACAAGTTTTAGATATTCCTTTTGGTGAATATGCAAATGAAAAAATATCTGTAAAAAATGTTGAAGACCAGTTAAATAAAGACCACTATTCTTTAGAAAAAGCAAAAGAGAGAATCTCTGAATATTTTGCAGTTAAACAACTACTTGAGCAAAGAAATATTGAAGATTTAAAAGCAAAAGGTACAGTTTTATGTTTTGTAGGACCTCCTGGTGTTGGTAAAACTTCATTGGCAAACTCAATTGCAAAAGCATTACAAAGACCATTAATCAGAATTGCTCTTGGTGGAATGGAAGATGTTAACGAGTTAAGAGGACATAGAAGAACTTATGTTGGAGCAATGCCTGGACGTCTTGTAAAAGGTATTATTGATGCAAAAAAAATGAATCCAGTTATGGTTTTAGATGAAATTGACAAAATAGGAGCAAATCACAGAGGTGATCCAACTGCTGTTATGTTAGAGATTTTAGATCCAGAACAAAATCATGAATTTAGAGATTTATATCTGAATTTTCCACTTGATTTATCTCAAGTTATTTTTGTATCAACTGCAAATGATGTTAGAAAAATTCCAGCACCATTAAGAGATAGAATGGAATTTATTGAAATTTCATCTTATACTCCAAATGAGAAATATCATATTGCAAAAGATTATTTAATTCCTCAAGAGTTAGTAAAACATGGGCTTAAAAAATCTGAAGTTAATCTAAACAAAGCAACTATTGAGATGATTATTTCTAAATATACAAGAGAAGCAGGGGTTAGAAATTTAAGAAGAGTATTCTCTAAACTATTTAGAAAAGTTGTTAAACAAATTTTAAATGATGAAACAATAGAAAAAGTAACAATTGCTACAAAAGATTTAAAAGCATATTTAGATAATCCAATTTTTGAAATTGACCCAGCTGATAAGAAAAACTCAATTGGAATAGCAAATGGATTAGCATGGACTTCTGTTGGTGGAGATGTCCTTAAAATCGAAGCTATTAAATTAAAAGGAAAAGGTACTTTATCTGTAACTGGAAATCTTGGTGAAGTTATGAAAGAATCTTCAAGAATCTCTTATTCTGTTGTAAAAGTTTTAATAGATAAGGGTGTTTTATTAATTGATAATGAAATTATTCCAAAAAGTCCTCAAGAAACTACAGATAAAACTATGGTAGATCCAAGTGAAGTTTATAAAAGATATGATATTCACTTACATATTCCAGAGGGTGCAACTCCAAAAGATGGACCAAGTGCTGGTATAACAATGGCTTTAACAATAGCTTCAATTTTAGCTGAAAAGCCTATAAAATCAGATGTTGCAATGACTGGAGAATTAACACTTTCAGGAAAAGTTTTACCTATTGGTGGACTAAAAGAGAAGTTAATTGCAGCATATAAAGCAAAAATGAAAAAAGCTTTAATTCCTAGAAAGAATTTTGAGAGAGATTTAGATGAAATTCCTCAAGAAGTAAAAGATGCTATGGAAATAAAAGCTGTTGATGTTATAGAAGATATTTTAAAAGAAGCATTAGTATAAATATATGAGAAAAGGAGCTAGAGATAGTGTATTAGTAAATAACTTTTTTACTATAGCTTCAATAGTTCTAATTGTAATAACTATAACTATATATTCAAAATATATTGCAAATGATGCTTATGATGAAGTTACAAAAGAGGAAGTTATTCCTCTTTCTTGCGAAAAAGAGGTTTTCTCTGCTTCAAAAGTTTATAACCAAGAACTTCTAAATAAATCTATGAAAGCCTTTAATAAAGGCTTTTATAAATTAGAAGGCTCTTATAAAAAATCCCAACAAACCCAATCTATTATTGAAGATTTTATCTCTTTGAATGAATTAAATAGTTATTATGTAAAATCAATTGAAAAAAAACCAAAAGTTGATATAAATAAGTATTTAACAATTAAATATGAGATAATTGAAAATGATAGAAAAGAGCAAAATAAAAAAATAAGTAATTGTAAGTTTTGTTCAGGAGGAATTTTAACCTCATTTCTAGCTGATGATAAAGAGATTTTTAAATTTTATATAGATTTTAGATTATATGATAAAAATGAGATTGCTTCAAAAATAGATTGTACGATAAAGGTGTATGAAAACAATGTTAAAAAACTTTAGTAGAAAAGATTTCACTGCCACAAATGTTCTAATAACAATTACAGTTTTAATGTATATTATTCAAATTAACATAACTAATGGTGGTTTATTATTTGGATTAAATCTATATTTTTTAGTCTATGGATTTTGGTGGCAACCACTAAGTACTATTTTTGCCCATGGTGGAATTGCCCATCTTGGAATGAATATGTTTGTTCTTTGGCAGTTTGGAAATTTGATTGAAAGATTTATTGGTGCTAAAAAATTTGTTGCTTTATATTTAATAACTGGATTATTAACTTCAATTTTATCATTTGCATATATATATTATTTAGACCATAATGTAAATTTAGTTGGAGCTTCAGGAGCTATTTGTGCCTTGCTTGGATTTGTTGCTTATTATGATAAAGCCCAAAGAGGTGGAATAATAACTTGGATTTTATTAATCTCAGTTGCACCACTAATTATTGGTTTACCAATCGCTTGGTATTCTCACTTTATTGGTTTAGGAATTGGATTTTTGTACGCAATTATTACAAAAAGATAATTAGTTATTTACAAAATAAGTTACTATACTCATAACAAATAAAACAAAAGCAATGCCTACAAATACATCTTTTAGGGTTACTGTTGGATTTAAAATTCCACAGTAGGGACATTGTCTTTTTTTTGGTTCGATTTCATTTTTACAATTTTTACAAGTTGCTATGATTTATCCTTTTGAAATTTTTGAAATAGTAACATATTTTATAGTTTTAAATGATTAATTAATGTTTTGATAAACTAACAAAAAGGATAAAAAATGGAAGAGATACATATACAATGTCCATATTGTTTACAAGCAATTTCGATTCTTTTAGACACAGGTATTTATGGCCATGAAAGTGTTGTTGATGATTGTGAAGTGTGCTGTAGACCAATAGAAATCTCTTATATCGTTGAAGATGGCGAGATAAAAACTTATTCTTATAATAGTATTGAAGGAAATGAATTTTAATGGAAGTAAAGTCAATTTTATTTGTGTGTTTAGGAAATATTTGCCGTTCGCCACTTGCTGAGGGAATAGCAAAGCAGTATATAAAAGAAAAAAATTTAAATTTAGTGATTGAAAGTGCAGGAACTGGACATTGGCATATTGGAGAAGCTCCTTGTGAAAACTCTATTAAAGTTGGAAAATTAAATGGTGTTGATATTTCAAATCAGAAAGCGCAACAAGTTAAAAAATCAGATTTTAAAACCTTTGATTTAATAGTTGGACTTGATGATAGCAATATTTCAAATCTAAAAAACTTAGGTTGTAAAAATCCTATAAAACTTGGTGATTTTGGTTTTAATGGAGAGTGTGTTCCTGACCCATATTTTTTTGATGGTTTTGAGGGTTTTGATAAAGTTTTTGAGATGATTGATATTTGTGTTAGAAATTTGATTGATGAAAAAGTAAAGAGCGCTTAGGCTTCTTTACTTATTTCACTTTTTTGTGAGCTAAAACCCATAATTCAACTTTTTCAGTCTCTCTTGAATCTGTTCTTTGAGTTCTTCTTGATGAAGCTCTTACTTCTCGTCTTAAGTGTAAATCTTTTCTAAATCTATTATTTTTTTGTAGTTCTTCTATTATTGGATGAGTGCTTTGATTATCAACTTCTTGAGCAAGATTTGAGAATATTAAAACTAATTTTCCATCTTCTTTTAGATATTTTTTTGCTTCTTCGAAAAACCTTGGAAATAGGTCTTCTTCATAATACATAGCTTTATCAATTCCCTCTTCTAAATTATGTTTTGCCAATAACCAAGGAGGATTAAATACAATTACATCTACTTTTCTATCAAAATCTCCAAATAAATCACAATGATTTAGAGTTATTTTCTTTTGAAAATCTAATCTTCTACCCTCCTTATAAACACCAATAATCGCATTTTTATTTGTATCAGTTGCATAAACATTTTCAAAACCATTTTGAATTAATTGATATGTTAAAATACCACTTCCTACACCAATATCAATGGCATTATCTTTAGGTCCATCATATTTTTTTAACCATTTATCAAACAGTTTTAAATGATCAAATCTTGTTGGGAAATATGTTCCATAATAAGGATGAATCGTTAAATTCAAAGTTTTAATTTCAAGACCTTTTTCATGCCATTGCCATGAACTATTCATTCCTTGCACTTCTGGAAAAGATATATAAAACTCTGAAACATCTGGATAAAGTGATTCTAGCCAACCAATATTCGGAGCTTTTTTAACATCAAGTTTATTATCTTTTACTTTGATTAGTAATCTGTGTGAAGCTTTTCTAAAAGCTGCTCGATAATCTCTTTGTCCTTGAAAGCTTTTGTCTTTGAATTTTTCTGAAAGATTTTTTTTCAGCTCAGCAAGAACTTGTAAACCATTACTGTAATATTCTTCAACAAAAACATATTTTCCTGCAATCATTTGAGCAACAACTGATTGAGTATCCATTTTTCTATAAAATTTTATACCTTCAATTTGCGAAGTTATAATATCAGGTCTATCTGGTTTGATAGATTGTAAATTTGTAGCCATATAATTATTCCCTTTATCTAGTGTGGAAGTTTATTGTATGCACGCTTAGATTTGGGTTGGAATTTTGGAATTAAGGTAAATATGACACTCTTTTTCAGTAATTTATCATTATTGATTAATCAAGATAATCTTTATCCTCTTTTATGTTCTCTTTTGGTAAGCTTCTTGCATATATATAAACAAATATTTATCAAAAGAGAAAAATTATGAAATTAAACGAATTAAAACTTGAAGTTGATTATTTCGAGTTTGATGAAAAGTATTATCACAAAGTAAATCCTACTCCACTTAAAAATCCAAAACTTGTATCTTTTAATCCCCTTGCTTGTGACTTAATAAATCTTGATTATGAAGAATGTCAAACTCAAGATTTTATAGATTTTATAAATGGAAGCAAGATTTTAGAGGGTTCAACTCCTTTTGCTATGGCTTATGCTGGGCATCAATTTGGTTATTTTGTTCCACAGCTTGGCGATGGACGAGCTATAAATTTGGGTGCTGTTAATAATTGGCATTTACAAACAAAAGGTTCAGGACTTACTCGATATTCACGACAAGGTGATGGAAGAGCGGTTTTACGTTCATCAATTAGAGAATATATTATGAGTGAAGCTATGTTTGGTCTTGGAATTCCTACAACTAGAGCTTTAGCTATTATTGATTCTGATTCTTTTACTCACAGAGATTGGGAACAAGAGTCATGTGCTATAGTTTTAAGAATGTCACCATCTTGGGTAAGAGTTGGAACATTTGAGTTTTTTGCAAGAAGTAGAGATAAAGAGACTATCTCTAAACTTGCAGATTATGTGATAAAACAGTCATATCCACATTTAGAAAATGAAGAAAACAAATACGAAAAAATGTTTTATTCTTTGACAGATAAAACAGCTGAACTTCTAGCAAAATGGCAAGTTTATGGATTTCAACATGGAGTTATGAATACTGATAATTTCTCACTTGCTGGTCTTACTATTGATTATGGTCCTTATGCTTTTATGGATTATTTTGAAAAAAATGCTATTTGTAATCACACAGATGAAGAGGGAAGATACTCTTATAATAATCAACCTTATGTTGCTAGATGGAATCTATTTGCACTAATAAGTGCTTTAAAATTGATTTGTGATGAGAGTAAATTAGAATCTTATATGAAAACATTTTTACCACAACATGAAAAAGTATATTTAGATTTAATGAACAAAAGATTAGGTTTAGATGCTTCAAAAAGTGGGAACTCAAATCTTCATTTGATTTTAGAGTTACTTGGAAGTTTAGAAAATGCAAAAATGGATTACAATGTTTTCTTTTATAGATTAACTCATCTTAAATCTTTTGAAGATTTAAGTTCTATCCTTGATATTGCAGTTTTTCAAGAGCCACTTAAAATATGGTTTGAATCTTATAAAAAAATGTGTGACGAGCAAGAAACAACTTTTGAAACAAGATTTGAAGTTATGAAAAAAGTAAATCCAAAATATATATTAAAAAACTATATTCTTCAAGATGCTATTGAAAAAGCTCATGAGGGAGACTATACTTTGGTAAATGATTTATTAAAAATCGCTCAAAATCCTTATTCTGAGCATCCAGATTTTGATAGATATGCTCAACCAACTCCTATGAAACATGCAAATATAAAACTATCTTGTTCTTCTTAAAATCAGTAGCTTTTTTAAGTGTTATGATAAAATGCGAGTTGATTTTTTAATTAATAGAGGAAAAATGATAAGTAGAAAATATGAAAGAATAGTATTTGCTTTTTTTATGGCATTGTTTATGAGTTTTATAATGAGCTTTATAATTACATTTATAAATTTAGGTTTTGTAGAGAATTTTATTTCTAGTTGGTTAAAAGCTTGGGGAACAGCATTTGTTTGTGCTTTTCCAATAATTGTAGTTGTTGCGCCAATTGTTCATAAAATTGTGCATAAATTAATAGTAAAAATCTAAAAAGTCCAAAATGATAACTATAAAATTTGCCTTCTTTTTATTGTTATCATTACTTTTTTTAGCTCTTAATTCAATATTTTGTAAATTGGCTTTATCAAACAATTTTATTGATGCCTTTTCTTTTACAATGTATAGAATCCTTTTTGGCTCAATCACACTTATTCTAATTTATCTATACAAAAGAAAAAAATTACATTTTTCAATTAAGAAAAATTGGCTTAGTTCTTTGATGCTTTTTTTATATGCAATATGTTTTTCTTACTCTTTTTTGAATATTGAAGCAGGTGTAGGAACACTTTTACTTTTCGCAGTTGTTCAACTGGTAATGGTTATATTTTCACTATTTCATAAAGAGAAAATAAACTTTCAAAAAATCGTTGGGATATTATTGGCTTTGTTTGGATTAATATATCTTCTATATCCAAAAGAGAGTTTTGAACTCTCTTTATTTCATGCTTTTTTAATGATTATTGCTGGGATTTCTTGGGCAGTTTATACGGTTCTTGGGAAAAAATCTTCAGACTCTTTATATAACACAACAGATAATTTTGCAAAAGCACTTATTTTTGTAGTGATTTTTTATCTTCTATTTTCCCCTGAAAATAGTTTTACAAGTGAGAAAGGAATTCTTTTAGCATTTATCTCTGGAAGTTTAACTTCTGCTATTGGATATTTGTTGTGGTATGAAGTGTTACCTAAAATACAGTTGATTACTGCTGGAATAATTCAGTTATTTGTACCGATTATTTCTATAGTGATTAGTATTATATTTTTAAATGAGAGTTTAACAATTACATTACTTTTATCAACTGTAATTATATTTGCAGGAATTTTACTTACAATATTTTCTAAGAAAGTTTAGAAGACAAAGAAGAGATATTATTTATATCTCTTCAAAATTGAAATTTATTTTAAAATAATTTCAACTCTTCTATTTTTTGGACTTGATTTGTTTCCCTCTGTTTTAACTAAAGGATTTGCATCTCCATAATATTCTAATTTAATAATTGACTTATCTACAGAATTTCTAGTTAACACATTAGCAACACTTTGGGCTCTTTTTAATGAAAGAATTTTGTTATATTCTTTGTCTCCTAAACTATCACTATGCCCAATACAAATAATTTCAATTATGTCATTATTTTTAATAAGTAGAGTAAAATTTCTTAATTCTAGAATTTGTTCCTCATTTAACTCTGCACTATCATTAGGAAAATAAAATAGATGACTTTGACCTTTTTTTGGTAAAGTGTTTAAAACTTCAGAATATTTTGAAAGTACATCTTTTTCTATTTCAGCTTTTTTCTCAATATCACCTTTTTCAGATATATTTAATGAGGTATAAGCTTTGTCTATAGTATGAGTTTCTTTTTTGTTATCTGCTATTGAGATAACTCCAACTTTCCCATCATCTTCAGGTAATAATGTTATTTGTGTTTTCGGAGCACAACCTGAAAAAATAAGTGTTACAACAAAGATGCATAACGATAGTGAATATTTCATTCTTTAACCTCCACAACAAAATAAGTTCCTCTAATACCAATCGATGCTGATTTTGTTTTTATTTCCATTGCATCAGGATTTATTTTTGATATTACACCTGTTACACAAGCCATTGTTCCTTTTAAAAGATTACTTTTAAATTTAACATTTTTTTCAGCTGGTTCAAATAGATATTCATCGACAGAAAATGCAGAATTTGAACCAATTGAAATTAAAGTATTATCATTGAAAATAAGCCCAACACTACTATTAGCTCCACTTTTAATAGTGTCTTTTTCTAAAAGTTTATCACCTTTTTTTAAGTTAGAAATTGTTTTGTCTTCATGTATTACACTAATTTCGCCGTTAACAGATTTAACTAAGGCAACTGATTGTGCTGATAATAGTAAAGTAGGTATACTTAGTAGTAATATAAAAAAAGAGAAATATTTTTTCACATTTTCCTCCGATTATTAATTTTGTTAATTATATCAAATTTAGCATGTAATTGTATAAAGAAGTGGTTGTAAAAAATTATTATTTGTTTAGCAGTTCTTTTTTAGGTTCAGAAAAATAGTATCCTTGAGAATAATTAATCCCTAAATCTTTAACAAATTTTTGAACACTTTCATTATGAACAAATTCAGCAATACAAGGTATATTTACATTTCTAGCAAAAAAACTAATAGCTTTTACTATTTCGTAACTTCTTTTATTTGTATCAATATCTTTTATATATTTTGCATCGATTTTTATATAATCAATATCTAAATCCAAAATTCTCTCAAAGTTTGAATATTCAGCTCCAAAGTCATCAATAGCAATTTTAAATCCTCTTTTTTTCAAAAGAGTTAGTTGCTTAATTTGGTTTTTTTTACCTGTTGAGCTTACACCTTCTAAAATTTCAAGAATTACTCTTTTAGGTTCTATTTTATATAAAGCAATTTTTTCATCTAAATACTCATTTAAGTACTCTTCTGCCAAATCATCTTCAGTTATATTTATTGAAAATTCATGATTATTACTTGACATTGTTTTCATAGTTTTATCAATCATTACTTTTGTAATTTCAGGTAATAATCCAGATAATTTTGCAGGTTCTAAAAACTCGTAAGGAGAAACAACTCTATCTTCTAATACTATTCTAGCCAAAGCTTCATATTTTGTAATGCAGTTATTATCATTATTATAGATACCTTGGAAAAAGGGAACTACTTGATTATTATCTAAGGCATTTCTTATTAGATTTGTATAGTTAATAAAGGCTTCTCTTTTTAAATAATCATCATTGCTATTTTGTTCAAAAATTTCAAATCTATTTTTACCATTTTCTTTTGCTTCTTTTAAAGCTGAGGCTGCTTTTCTAAGAAGATTATTTTTTCCAGAAACTGCACCGTATGAGAAAGTGATGTTTAATTTAATTTTTTCTATGTTTATAAGATTTTTCATAAAATAATTTTGTATTTCAATAATCTTTTCACTAATTGGTATTCTTTCATTAAATACAAGTGCAAATTCATCAGAATTAATTTTACAAAGAGTATCTATTTCAAAATGTTTTTCTAATGTTCTAGAAACATTTATTAAAATCTCATCACCAATATCAAAGCCATAAGCTGTATTTATATAACTAAAGTTATTTATGTTTAAAAGAATTAAAGTTTTATCTTTTTGCGTATTTAATATGATTTCTAAATAACTCTTATTATAAAGATTTGTTAATGAATCATGGTAAGCCATAAATTCCATTTTATTTTGAGCTTCTTTTAAAGGAGTTAAATCTGTAAACATTGCTAAATAGTTGTGTGCTAAATTATTTTCATCATGTAAAGCAGTAATACTAATCCATTGAGTTATCAATGAGCCGTCTTTTTTCTTATTTACAATTTCTCCACTCCATTTAGAGTCTCGATTTAAATCATTCCACATTTTTTTATAGAAATTTTTACTATATTCTTTTGATGCAAACATTTTAGGATTTTTCCCTATTATTTCATCCTTTGAGTAACCATAAATATTTGTAACAGCATTATTTACTTCTATGATTTGATTCTTTTCATCAGTTATAACTATTCCATCTGCAGAGTTTTTCATGGCATTTGAAAAGAGTTTATTTCGTTTTTCCATCTCTTCATCTTTTAAAATTATACTAACAATAGAAGCAGCTGTTCTTAATAATTTTACATGAAAAAGATTTGGAGCTCTATGTTCAAAAGACGAAAGGGCAAAAGAACCAATCGAATGTTTTACTTTATCTCTTACTGGCATTGACCAACAAGAACAAATATTAAAATCTATGGCAACTTGTCGAAGATTTTCCCATCTTTCATCGGTAAAAGTATTTTGAACAAATTGAGGACGATTTTTAAATACAGCGTTCCCACAAGAGCCACCATGTGAACCTGGTTTCAGATTTGCAAGTCTGTCTTGGCCATTTTGTGGAATAGATGGAGCTGATTTTACACTCATTAAACCAGTCTCTTTATTTTTAATCATTATGGAAGCTACAGAGTTAGGAAGAAGAGACTCAGCAAGAGAACAAAGTTTTGCTAAGATTTCAGATGTTTGATTATGTGCTGCAATCATTTCTAAAATTTGTTGTTGAATATTTAAAATTTGATTATATTCATCTGATGTGAGTATTATCTCTTCATTTTCATTATTTTCATCAATTTCATAGCAGTTATTATTTGACATCTTTCCCTCAAAATTTGCAATATTGTCCAATCATACAATTAAAAATATGAGAGCAAGCTAAAATTTCTTAATTACTTTCTTTTGGTTGAACTTTTGGTTTTGAAGGTAGATTTTCTATACCTTTAAAATGGTCATGCCATTGAAGTTGTGAAGGTGTAGGTGGTGTAGAATCTTGTTTTTTTACGGGGAATTGAATACTATTTACTGGAGGTTTCTTATCAAGATATGTAAATGCAATAGCTAAAACTATAGCACTTATAATTAGTTTTATAATAAATTCTTTTAAATCTTTCATAAAAGGATTGTTACATTGTTTTGATTAAATAGGAGTTAATAACCTCAAAAGAGGTTATTAATGTTTTACTGTAAGTTTATTCTTTTTGATAGCATCCATTAGTTTCATAATATTTGCTATTTTATCTTCTTCTTTTTTAATATTATCTTCACTGTTAAGAGTAAATATTTCCATTTTTTTATCTAAATAACTTGTATTAAAAGTTCCATTAATAAAATCTTCATCCCTTACGATTTCTCTATGAAGTGGAATATTTGTAGGGAATCCTTCAATATAAAACTCATCTAAAGCTCTTTTTGCTTTTTTAACTGCACCTTCCCATGTTAATGCCCACACAATTAGTTTCCCAATCATTGAGTCATAATTTGCAGGAACTTTATATCCAGTATAAATACTTGTATCAATTCTAACACCTGGACCTCCTGGAGTTAAATATTTACTAACTGTTCCAGTTCCTGGCATAAAGTTTTTTTGTGGATTTTCTGCATTTATTCTGAACTCAATTGCATAACCTCTAAATTGAATCTCTTCTTGTAAAAATTGTAATTTATCACCTTCTGCAATTTCAATCATTCTTTGAATAATATCAACACCTGTGATTGTTTCAGTTACAGGATGCTCAACTTGAACTCTTGTATTCATCTCAATAAAGTAGATATTATCATTAGCATCAACTAAAAACTCAACAGTTCCAACACTTTCATAACCTAATTTAAACATTGCTTTTGTAGCAATTCTATAAAGTTCTTTTCTAGTTTCATTGTTAAGTCTTGGACTTGGAGCAATTTCAATAACTTTTTGGTGTCTTCTTTGAATTGAACAATCTCTTTCTCCTAAATGAAGAACATTTCCATATTTATCAGCAATAATTTGGATTTCTATGTGTCTTGGATTTTCAACATATTTTTCGATAAAAACTTCATCTCTTCCAAAATATTTCATAGATTCATTTGTTGCACTTTCAAACATTTCTCTAAAATCTTTTTCAGCTTTAACAATTCTCATTCCACGTCCGCCACCACCAAACGCAGCTTTGATGATTACAGGAAATCCAATTTCTCTTGCAATTTTTTCACCTTCATTAATGCTAACTATTGGCTCATCAGTTCCTTCAAGTACTGGAACTCCAACTTTTTTCATAGCAACTTTTGAAGCCATTTTATCACCAAAAAGTTCTATATGTTCTGGTTTTGGCCCAATGAAAATAATTCCATTATCCTCACAAGCCTTTGCAAAATCTGCATTTTCACTTAAAAATCCATAACCTGGGTGAATTGCATCACAGTTAGCTTTTTTTGCAATTGAGATGATATTGTCATATTCAAGATAAGCTTTGATAACATCTCCCATGATTGGATAACATTCATCAGCTTTTCTAACCCAAATACCTTCAACATCAACTTCTGAGAATATAGCAACACTGCCAATTTCTAGCTCTTTACAAGCTCTAATGATTCTAAGAGCGATTTCCCCTCTATTTGCAATAAGTACTTTTTTTATCTTTGCCATCTAGTTTGCCTTTAATGAATTTTTTAAAAATTATAGGAGAATTGTAGAGTTTTTTTCAAATTTAATCTTCTTAATTTTTGCCATAATAATTGTTTATTATTGCTAAATATTTTATTTATTATTGCTCTAAGTGGAATGAAAATAATTATTTTAGATTATTTTTTTATAACTTAAATTTAGTATAATGTAATATATTAAAATAGAAAGAACTTAAAAATATTATTACTTAAGGATATTAATGATTGATTATGATTTCTCAACATTAAATGATAAAGAATTTGAAGATTTATCAATAGATTTGATTTCAAAAGATAAAAATAAAAGATTTGAACGATTTAAAGTTGGAAAAGATGGTGGTATTGATGGAAGGTTTTATTATGATGATGGAACACAAGAAGTTATTCAATGTAAACATTATTTAAAAACAGGTTTCAATAGTTTAATATCTTCTTTAAAAAAGAAAAACGATAAAGGTATTAATGAAATAGAAAAAGTTAAAAAGTTAAATCCTATAAAATATATTTTTGTTACATCATTACCTTTATCAGCAGAAAATAAAAAAACAATAAAAGAACTTTTTTACCCACATATAAAAAATGATAATGATATTTATGGAAAAGAAGATTTAAATGTAATACTTAAAAATAACCCTGATATTGAAAAAAGATACTATAAACTTTGGTTAAGTAGTACAGTTGTCTTAGATAAGATATTTAATAATGCTATTGAGAGTAGAAGTGAATTTTTACTTGAAGATATAAAAGAAAAATCTAAATACTATGTAGTAACTGAAAATCATGATAAAGCAATAGAAAAATTAGAAAATTCTCATATTATAATAATTGCAGGAGAACCTGGAATTGGTAAAACTACACTTGCTGAACATTTGGCTCTATGGTATATAGAAAAAGATTTTAGATTTTATAATATTGAGAATTCTATAAATGAAGCAGAAAATATTTATAAAAGAGATGAAAAACAAATATTTTATTTTGATGATTTTTTAGGTGCAAATTATCTTAATGCAATTGAAGATAAAAAAGATTCTCATATCGTAAAGTTTATAGATAGAGTAAAAAAAGATAAAACAAAAAGATTTATTCTTACAAGTAGAACAAATATATTTAATCAAGGTTTAGCATTAAGCGATACTTTTAGAAGTAAAAATGTTGAGAGTGAAGAGTTTATAATCAAAATTGAATCTTTAAAAGATATAGATAAGGCAATGATACTTTATAATCATATTTGGCATAGTGATTTATCTGAAAATTTTATTGATGAAATTTATGTTGATAAAAGATATAAAGTGATTATAGGTCATAAAAATTTTAACCCTCGCTTAATATCATTTATCACAGATGTACAAAAAATTTCTAAAGAAAAAATAGAAGCTAATAATTATTGGAGTTATGTAGTTGAAAAACTTGAGAATCCTCAAGATATATGGAAAAATACTTTTGATAAACAAAGTGATGACTTTATTCGTATAATTGTTACATTAGTAGTTTTTAATGGGAATAAAATAGAAGAAAGTAAGTTAAAAAATGCTTATAAAGAATATATAAAATTATCTAGATTACAAAATGATTCTCATATCTCAAAAGAGTTTGATAGCATTATTGAAGAAGTAGTTAAATATTTTTTAAATAGAACACAAACGTATAATAAAACTATCGAATATACTTTATTTAACCCTTCTATTTCAGATTTTATTTTGATGAGATATAGAGATAAATTTGAAATATTAGAAAATGTATTTAAATCTTTGCAGACACTAGAATCATTGACTCAACTTAAATCGTTAAAAAGTAAAATAATTTCAGAAGATTTTTTTAATCAAATTGTTTTATCATTATTTGAAAATTGTGAGATAAATAAAATAGATGATGCTGATTATATTATAGAGTTGTTGTCTATGCAAACATTTTCTATGAGTGAGAATTTAAAAGTAAAATGTTTTCTTCAAGATTTAATTGATAGAGCGATTTGTTTTAAAAGAATTTATGATTTTTTTAAATTGATTTCACAATTTAAATTAGAAGAATTTAAAGTAAAAAATTATGATTTTCTTTCTAAATTACTGAATAAATATTATCATTATAATGATATGGATATTGAATATATAATTAAATTGATTGAATATTTTGAAATTGATGATGAAAACATTAATGATGATATTAAGGCATTAATAGAAAATTATATTGAATGCGAATTAGATAATAGAATACATAATAATCTTTATGATGAAGATATTGAATATGAAAATGATGACGAAGGGAACATATATTTTGATGAAGAATATGTTATAAATTTTATTGATGTATATTATGAAGATTTGATATGTGATGCTTCATATTCTTTTGATGTATCTCATATTGATAAAAATAATATGCTAAAAAAAGTTAATATTGATTCCTTACAAGAGCAATTAGTAGAAAATTATTACAATAATCTTTCCGGAGATAGTTATGAACATCAAAATGTTACATTTAAAATTGATAATATTGATGATTTATTTGAAAGGTAAATATGATGAATACAAAATTAAATAAACTCCCGTTATCTCAAACAATCGAAACTACTAAAGTCCTAAAAAAAGCAATATCAGCAAATCGTGCTTTGGCAAACCTAAACGGTGTGGCTCGTATCATTCCAAATAGTGCAATTTTAATAAACTCTTTAGTTCTTCAAGAAGCAAAAGATAGTTCGGCTATTGAAAATATCATCACAACCCACGATGAACTTTATCGTGCAAATCTTGATATTGAAAGTGTAACAAATGAAGCAAAAGAAGTTCAAAACTACAAAGAAGCTTTATTAAAAGGTTTTTCGCTTGTGAAAGATACAAAACTACTTCTTAAAAAACACATTGTAGAAATTCAAGGTGTTTTAGAACAAAATGATGCAGGGGTGAGAAAACAAGCAGGAACAAATCTTAAAAATGCTTTGACTGGTGAAGTGATTTATACTCCACCACAAGATTATGAAACTATTCAAGAACTTTTATCAAATCTTGAAAATTATATCAATGAACCAAATGATATTGACCCACTTGTAAATATGGCGATAATTCATCATCAATTTGAATCTATACATCCTTTTTATGATGGAAATGGAAGAACGGGAAGGATTATAAATATTTTATATTTGATTTTAAAAGATTTACTTGATATTCCAGTTTTATATTTAAGTAGATATATCATCACTCACAAAACTGATTATTATAAACTTTTACAAGAAGTAAGAACAGAAGATAAATGGGAAGAGTGGATTTTGTATATGCTTGATGCAGTGGAGCAAACTTCAATTGAAACAATTGAGCTTATCAATAATATTAGTAATTTGATGATAAAAACTCAGGATAAAATATCTGGGGACTTACCAAAAATTTATAGTAAAGATTTAGTAGAGATACTTTTTATGCATCCTTATACAAAAATAGAGTTTTTGGTTGATAGATTAAATATTACTAGACAAACTGCATCAAAATATTTAAATGAACTTGAAAATATAGGAATATTAGAAAATATACAAATTAAAAATAGTAAATATTTTGTAAATATTGAGCTATTCGCCATGTTAAAAAAAGGCATATAATTCAACATATCATTTAACCTATGTTAAAAAAAGTAAAAATTTTTAACATAGGTTAAGATCTATGTTAAAAAAATATTAAAATCTTTACATATAAATATTAAAATCATTATTTATCAAACAAGATGCTAAACCTAAAATGGCATAGCTGCACCACTTGCTCCCATAATCTCCCTTGCATCTTCACTCATCATTTCTGGACTCCATGGTGGTGAAAATACTAGTTTTACGAATGCTTCATCTATTTCATCAACTGCTAGGGTTACGTATTTTACTTGTTCTAGTAAACTATCTGCAACAGGGCAAGTTGGACTTGTTAGTGTCATTGTAACTGTGCAATATAAATAGCTGTTGTTTACGTCAAATTCAATATTATAAATCAATCCCAAATCAAAAATATTTGCTGGGATTTCTGGGTCATATACTTTTTTTAAGTGTTCTATTACTTTTTTTTCAATCTCTTTAAAGTCAAATGTTGTTTCCATTTTCTATCCTTTATGCGTTTATTGCATACTCTTTTATTTTTTTCATCATTCCAATTACGCCACTTTGTCTATTTGGAGTTATGATTTCGCTAAGTTTTAATTCATGAACAATATCCATGTCAATCTCTTTTAACTCTTCGATTGTTGAATCTGAGAATATTTGTAAAATCATATAAACCAAACCTTTTACAATTATGGCATCGCTAGTTCCATGAAAGTACATTTTTCCATCTTTTGTTTCATGGGTTAACCAAACTTGTGAAGTACAACCATGTACTATATTTTCTGGGATTTTGTCACTTTCTTTAAACTCTTCTAGTTTTTTTCCTAAATCTATAATGTATTCATATTTTGATAATTCATCTTCAAAAAAATCTAAATCTTCTTTTATATTTTCTACTCTTTTTTCTATATTATTCAATCCTAATCCTTTAACATACTCAAGGCTTTTTTCAAAGCAATAATAAGTTTATCAACATCCACAAAGTCATTATAAAATGCAACAGAAACTCTAATAGTTCCTTTGATTCCAAGTTTTTTCATAATAGGTTGAGCACAATGGTGTCCAACTCTAACTGCAATATCCATTTTATCAACTAAAATTCCAATATCATCGTGAATTAAACCTTCAAAATTGAAACTTCTACTTCCAATACTATTTGAAATATCATTATAAAAAATAATTCCAGGAAGTTTTGCTAACTCTTCATCGAGGTATTTAAAAACATTATGTTCGAAGCTGTGAATTGTTTCATATTTTACGTGATTTATATATTCAATTGCTTTTCCAAAACCTATAATTCCTGCGATATTTTGAGTTCCTGCTTCAAATTTATAAGGAGAATCAAGCAAAGTTGAACCACTATAGTCAACTTCATGAATCGTTGCTCCTCCTGTTTGATAAGGTTTTACATCTTTTAAATATTTTTCTTTTACATAAATTGCTCCAACTCCAGTTGGTGCGAATGTTTTATGTCCTGAAATTGCAAAAAAATCAACATCAAGGTCTTGAACATCTATTTTAAAATGAGATAAACTCTGAGCCCCATCAACTATAACAACAGCTCCATATTCATGGGCTAATTTAGTGATATTTTTTATATCATGGATTGTTCCAAAGGCATTTGAAATATGTGTAATACTTACAAAGGCATTTGGATTTGCTTTTAAAAGTTCTTCAAAATGAATCAGGTCAAAATCCAAATTTTCATTACAATTTACAACTTCAAGTCCAGCTCCTAAAGTTCGTCCTTGCATATGCCAAGGAACAATATTTGAGTGGTGTTCTAGTGAAGAGATTATTACTGTTTTAAAATCTTTGGCAAAAGATGAGGCAATAAAATTTATAGATTCTGTTACACCTTTTGTGAAGATAATTTGCTCTTCTATTGGAGCATTTATAAATTTTGCAAGAAGTGTTCTTGTTTTTTCAAACTCTTGTGTTGCTTTATTTGCATGACCAAAATTGCTTCTATGGGTATTTGCACAATATGTTTCATAATACTCAACTTGTGAATCAATTACACTTTTTGGTTTTTGTGTAGTTGCTCCATTGTCTAAATATACAGTTTTTGAGTTTTGAAAATATGGAAAATCCTTTTTAAACATATTTATCCCTTTTATAAGTTTTTATAAAATCTTTTATTAATTCATCTTTTATATTATCAACTATTTTGTTTTCAAAAGCACTTAATAACATCTCATAAGCTTTTTCTTCACTTATTCCCCTTGATTGAAGGTATAAAAGTTGTTCTTTATTTAAACTTCCAGTTGTTGCTCCATGACTTGCTTCTAACTCATCTATTAAAATCTCAAGATGAGGTTGGGCAATAATAGTTGCATCATCACTTAATAAAATAGTGTCACAATTTTGGAAAGCTTTTGTAAATAGGGCACTTGGATTTACTATCGATTTTGCTTTAAATACAGCTTTTGAACTATCTTTTAAACTATGTTTGAAATTTATATTGCTATTTGAGCTTTTTTCATTGTGAATTGTTTTTATTAGATTTGAAGTTGTTGCTTCTTTGTAAAGTTTTACTAAACCGTTTAATTCATAGTTTGCAAATTCACTATTTATAATATTTTCAAAACTATTTACAACAAATCCATCTCCAAAATCAAAGTTAGAAAACTCTAAATTTGAACTATTTTTTTGCTCAGTTGCAAGGGCAAAAATCATTGAGTTTGAAGAGTTTATATCTTGAATCTTTGCATATTCTAAAGATGCATTCTCTTCTAGTTCTATTTTTCTATTTACACTATAAAAACTATTTTTACACGTGTTTACAAAAACTTCAACAATACTAGCTTTTATATCTTTTGCAACTACAATTTTTAATGAGTTTGTAAAAAGTGTTTCATCATCTTTTAGCTTATGAATCAAAAAAATTGGCTCTTGAATATTTTTATTTATAGTCAAAATCTTTTGTTTATTGTCCAAACTTCTTGAAATATTAAATAAAACTGATTCATGATTTTCTTCATCAACTATAGATTCTAAACCCATAATATCAAATTCATAGGTCTCTTTTTTTGCAAAATCATAAGAAAAAAGCGAATCAAAATTTATTTTTAAAAACTCTTCATCTTTTTTATTAGGAAGGATTAAACCATCAATATTATTTATTTGCATCTTTAATTCCTATTGCTTCATAACCTTTTTCATCAAGTTCTAAAGCTAAGCTATAATCTCCTGTTTTTACAATTTTTCCATCATTTAAAATA
>JAQTXA010000009.1 GCA_028689025.1 Aliarcobacter sp. | reverse complement strand
TTGGTGGTTTAGGTGCTTTACTAATAACTGGATTAGTGGGATGTGATGACAAATCAAAAAACAATCAACAAAATCAAGGCCAAAATGATGCCTTTACAAATGCTAGCCAAAAAGAAGGTGCTTTTGTAGTTGTTGAAGAATCAGCAGATGGAAAATATAAAATTGCAGATGAATTCCCAGCTTCAAAAACTACAATAGTTCTTAGAAAACCAGATGGAAGTGAAAAAATCTTAACTCAAGAAGAGATAGATAAATTAGTAAAAGAAGAAGAGAAAAAGATTGATGCAGGAACTTCACCCCTTACAAATCCAAATGCACAAGTAAGTGATGGAGGAATGGGACTTGGTGGAGTTTTATTATCTTCAATTGCAGGGGCAATGATTGGTTCTTGGCTTGGGAATAAATTATTTAACAATCAAAACTTCCAAAATCAAAGACAAACACAATATAAATCACCTCAAACATATAGTAAATCTCAAAGTTCATTTACAAAAACACCTGCAACAACAGGAACAGGTTCAGCAACTAAAAAAAGTGGATTCTTTGGTGGTGGAAGCAGTACAAGTCCATCTTCTGGTTCTTCATCTTCAAGTTTTGGGAGTTAATTATGAAATTAGAAAAATTAAACCCTTTAACAGATGAATATTTAGAATCTATAGGCTTTGTTTGGCACACAGACAGCGACAACTCTTCTTATGTGAGTGATGAAATCGTAGTAATCAATGAAGATGAAGCAAATGCTTATTATGAAGCTACAAATGAGTTATATGATATGTTTGCTGAGGCTGGTCAATATGTAATTGATAATGATTTATTTCATGAATTAAATATCCCTTTTAACTTAGTTGAAATTATAAAAGAGTCTTGGGAAAATGAAGTTCATTGGCATCTATATTCAAGATTTGATTTAGCAGGTGGAATAGATGGAAAACCAATAAAATTAATTGAATTTAATGCAGATACTCCAACTTCACTTTTCGAAACTGCAATTATTCAATGGGCAATGTTAAAAGCAAACAACTTAGATGAAGCAAGTCAATTTAACAATCTTTATGAAGCTTTAAAAGACAACTTCAAAAGAATAATTACCCTTGATTCTGATATTGAAAAATTTGATGAATATTATTCAGAACTTGGTTGGAAAATACTTTTTTCTTCAATTTCAAACTCAAATGAAGATATAAATACAACAAAACTTTTACAACACATTGCAACTGAAGCTGGATTTAACACAGATTTTGAATTTATAGAAAATGTACAATTTAGTGATGATGGAATTTTCAAAAATGATGAACTATTTGAATTTTGGTTTAAACTAATTCCATGGGAAAATATTGCAATTGAAGAGAGTGAATTAGCTTTGACTTTAACTGAAATTATAAAAGAGAAAAAAGCAATTATTTTTAATCCAGCATATTCTTTAATGTTCCAATCAAAAGGATTTATGAAGATTTTATGGGATTTATATCCAAATCATCCATTATTACTTGAAACTTCATTTGAACCACTTGTAGGAAAAAAACAAGTAGAAAAAAGATGTTTTGGACGAGAAGGTGCAAACACAAAAATTATAAATTCAGATGGCTCAATAGATGAGCAAACAAGTGGAGAATACGCAGGTCATAAAGCTATTTATCAAGAGTATGTTGAATTTCCAAAAGATTCAAATGGAAACTCTTATCAAGCAGGAGTATTTTTTGCCTATGAAGCTTGTGGTTTAGGATTTAGACGAGGTGGAAAAATTTTAAATAATATGTCAAAATTTGTAGGACATGTTATAAAATAACAAAAAGAAAGTATAAAAAAAAGGAAGTATAAATACTTCCTTTTGTAGGTAAACCAATAAGCCGCGTTTTGTTTTTAAGACAATAATTTATCTAGCTACTAAATTACTTTAGTAGTCTTGCGAAGACCAAAATTGTGAAGTAAATACCTAGTCTTCTTGCTGCAGGTTGGGTTTACAAAGCACTTAAGATTACTCAAAAGTCTGGTAGGCTCTTACCCCACCGTTTCACCATCACCGAAAAATCGGCTGTCTATTCTCTGTTGCACTATCCCTTAGGTTACCCTAGCCATTATTTAAATGGAACCACACTTCACAGCAGCCCGGACTTTCCTCTTGATTTTACTCAAGCTATTGTCTGGTTTACCTAGTGCGTATTATATCTTTTAATTCTTAAAATCTATTTTCTTATAACATCATAATTATCAGGTACTGTAAATTTAAACATTACATCTGAAATATCACCATTTTGAACTACATTTGAAAATTTGATTTCAACATTGTTTTCAAGTTTATCTTTATATTTTATGTAACTAATTTTGTCATCATCTTTTGAAGTTTTTATTAGATAATCTACATCTTCAATATTTGTAGTATAACTATTGTCATTTACTTTTTTTGAACCATTTAAAAGTTTAATAATATTTATTTCACTCTCTAGTTGAGTATAAATTGCTTGTTCAAGTTCTGGTTCATCAACAATTGCAAAATCATTATTTATATAAACATTTTTAACCACGGGAGTTTTGTATTTCCATAAGATTTTACCACTTTTTTTAATAAAAACTTCACCTGTATATTCGATTTTATTATCTGAATTTGAAGTAATTACTTGAGAAAAACTTGCCTTAAAACTATCTAAATCTCTAATATCATTTGAAGCAATACAAGATAGACAAAATAGAGTTGAAGCAATTATAAATTTATAAAACATATTTTAACCTTTTTTTTTATATAATCATTAGGATTATAACGAAAAGGAACTAATTTTATGTTAAATGTTTTTTCAAAAATTTTTGGTACAAGAAACGATAGAGAAGTAAAACAATATAGAAAAAAAGCTCAAGAGATTACGGCTCTTGAAAGTAAATACGAAAATTTGAGTGATGAAGAATTACAAAATGAATTTAACAAGTTAAAAGAGCTTGTACAAAAAGAAGAAAAATCATTAAATGATATATTAATGGACTCTTTTGCGATTACTAGAGAAGCTAGTAAAAGAGTTTTAAACATGAGACCTTATGATGTGCAACTAATTGGTGCAATGGTTTTACATGAAGGCAGAATAGCAGAGATGAAAACTGGTGAGGGAAAAACACTAGTTGGGTCATTAGCTGTTGCTTTAAATGCTTTAAGTGGTGAAGGTGTTCATGTTGTAACGGTAAATGATTATCTTGCAAGCAGAGATGCAAATGAATTAAGACCTTTATATAACTTTTTAGGATTTAGCGTTGGTGCTGTTATTGGTGGATTAAGAAATGATGAAGAGAGACGTGCTCAATACGCTTGTGACATCACTTATGGTACAAATAATGAATTTGGCTTTGACTTTTTAAGAGATAATATGAATTATGATATTAACGAAAAAGTTCAAAGAGGTCACAACTTTGTAATCGTTGATGAAGTTGACTCAATTTTAATTGATGAAGCAAGAACTCCTTTAATTATTTCAGGACCAACAAATCATAAAAATTCAAATTATGTAAGAGCAAATGAAATTGCACTAAAACTTACAAAAGGTGAAATAATTGAACCTAAAAACTCTTCTGAAAAACCATCAACTACAGGTGATTTTACTGTTGATGAAAAAAACAGAGCTGTAGTTTTAACAGAACAAGGTCATGAACATGCAGAAAAACTATTTAAAGTTGATAACCTTTATTCAATTGAAAATGCAATGCTTTCACACAGTTTGGATCAAGCATTAAAAGCAAACTTCATTTTTGAAAAAGATGTTGATTATGTTGTAAAAGATAATACTGTAATTATTGTTGATGAATTTACAGGAAGATTAAGTGAAGGAAGAAGATTTAGTGAAGGATTACACCAAGCTTTAGAAGCAAAAGAAGGTGTAGCAATTCAAGATGAATCTCAAACTTTAGCAGATATTACTTTCCAAAATTATTTTAGAATGTATAAAAAGCTAGCTGGTATGACAGGAACTGCTCAAACAGAAGCTACTGAGTTTGCTGAAATTTATAGATTAGATGTTGTATCAATTCCTACGAATGTTCTAGTTCAAAGAATAGATAAAAACGATTTAATTTACAAAAGTGAAAAAGAAAAATTTGAAGCTGTTTGTAATAAAATCAAACAATTCCATGAAAAAGGTCAACCAGTTCTTGTTGGAACTGCTTCTATTGAAAAATCAGAAAAATTACATGAAATTTTAGTTCAAAAGAAAATTCCTCATACGGTTTTAAATGCAAAACAACATGAAAAAGAGGGAAAAATCATCGCTGATGCTGGTCAAAAAGGTGCAGTTACAATTGCTACAAATATGGCTGGGCGTGGAGTTGACATTAAACTTACTCAAGAAATTCTTAACCTTGGTGGATTAGCAATCATAGGAACTGAAAGACATGAATCTAGAAGAATCGATAACCAATTAAGAGGAAGAGCAGGACGTCAAGGTGATGTTGGTGAATCTCAATTTTATCTATCTTTAGAAGATAATCTTTTAAGAATCTTTGGAAGTGATAAAATCAAAGGTATCATGGAGAGACTTGGTATTGAAGAAGGTGAACATATTGAATCAAGAATGGTTACACGTGCTGTTGAAAATGCTCAGAAAAAAGTGGAATCAATGCACTTTGAATCAAGAAAACATCTACTTGAATATGATGATGTTGCAAATCAACAAAGAAAAGTAATCTACTCATTTAGAAATGATTTATTAAAACCTGATTTTGATATTGATTCAAAACTTGATGAAAATAGACTTGAATATGTAAAAAATTTATTATCAAATGCAAATATCATAAATGGAATGCCAAGTGAAGATTTTGATTATGAGTTTGTAAAAATTAAACTTGAAGAAGAGTTAAGATTACTTGTAGATATTGAAGATATGAAATGTGATTCTTATGAAGAGTTTGAAACAAATTTAAATTCATTTTTAAAAAATGTTTATACTAGAAAAATGGATATGGCTGCAACTGAACAAAAAAATGAGATTGAAAGAATTTTATATCTTCAAATTTTAGATAATGCGTGGAGAGAACATTTATATTCAATGGATACATTAAAAGCTGGAATTGGTCTTAGAGGTTATAATCAAAAAGATCCATTAGTTGAATATAAAAAAGAGTCTTATAACATGTTTATTGAATTAATTGCAAATATTAAACATGAAATTATCAAAATATTATATACAATTCAACTTCAAAGTCATGAAGATAAACAAAAAGAGCAAGAAGCAATAGCTAGAATGAAAGAACAAATGGAAGAAGCAACAGAACATATTACAACAAATGTTGCCCAAGAAGCTGTCAGAAATAGTGATAGAAAGATTGCCAGAAATGAAGATTGTCCTTGTGGAAGTGGTCTAAAATATAAACATTGTTGTGGAAAAAGTGGTCCAAAAATTGGTTTAGCTGCAGGAAATTAATTTGAATAAAAAATTAGTAAATTTTATTGTAAAAAAATATTTAAGATTTGACAAAAAAAATCCTTTTATATCTATAAGTGCCATTTTGGCATTTGTAGGTGTTTCTATTGGTGTAATGGTTTTGATTCTTTCTATGGCTATTATGAATGGAACTGCAAAAGAGTTTGAACGAAAACTTTTTACTATGAATTATCCTTTAACAATCTATCCAAGAGGTAGTAGTACTTCTTTAGATGAGAGTCTGTTAAATAAACTTCAAAAAGATTTCCCTTATTTAAAATTTTCTCCTTTTGTTTCATCACAAGCTATTATTCAAAGTGGTGATAGTATGAGTGGAGGTATGCTTTTTGGAATAAATCCACAAAGTGAAGCAGCAATTAACCCTATTTATAAAGAAGCTTTAGGCAATTTAAAACCTGATAAATTTGATATAATTACAGGTTCTGGAATATCTGACAAATTATTTTTAAATTCTGGAGCTAAAACAACTCTATATTTTACAGAATTAAATCCAACTGGTTTTTCAATGATGCCAAAAATGAAAAGATTTACTTATATAAACTCTTTTACATCAGGACTTAATGCCTATGATAAAGCTTATATGTATACTTCAATTGAAGCTTTACAAACTTTATTAAATAAAGAAGCTGGTTCATTTGATGGTATTCATATTTTCTCTGAAGATGCTTTTGTAGACATTGAAAAATTGAAAAAATATCTAGGAAATAGAGCTTCTATTGTTGGTTGGTGGCAACAAAATGGTAATTTCTTTGCTGCAATGAAAATGGAAAAAACTGCTCTATTTGTAGTATTAATGCTTATTATTTTAGTTGCTTCATTAAATATTATATCTTCACTTCTAATGACTGTAATGAGTAGAAGAAAAGAGATTGCCCTACTTTTATCAATGGGAGCAACAAGCAAAGAGATAAAATCAATATTCTTAAGAGTTGGAACAATTATAGGATTTTCAGGAATTTTAACAGGAATTGTTTTAGGATTTTTTGGATATTGGTTATTAGATAATTTTGATATTGTTACACTTCCAGCAGATGTTTATGGAAGTGCTAAATTACCACTAGATTTAGCAATGAGTGACTTTGTATCTATTATTATTGGTGCAATTATTATTGTACTTGTTTCATCTTATTATCCAGCTTCTAAAGCTACAAATATTGATGTAATTGATGTTCTAAGAAACGAATAAGATAAGCCTTTATTTTAAAGGCTTATTTAGTATTTTGACTCTCTTTATTTTTTTCTTCATTATCTGATTCTTTTCCCATAATAAAATCAAAAAGCTTTATAGGTGAATTCAATATTCTTTTACCAATATTCATAGGTGCAGATATTGTATCTTTTGTAAGATTAGTTGAAAGTTCAGGATTATCTAAACTTCCATTAAGATTAACTTCTGTTTCAACTCTATTATTATCACCCAATAAAACATAATTTACTACAGGAATCATTCCCACAATTTTTGAATAATCTTTTAAGAATATAAGTTTAATAGTTGAGTCTAACATCATTGTATTTAAGTCAATTTTCCCACTTCCATCAAAATCAATGCCATTTCCAATAGTAACTAATTTTTTAATATCCAATAGATTTTTTTCTTTACTATAATTAAACTCTATATTACCATTAACAATTTTATACGCTGTAAGATTAAATCCTGAGTTTGTAGCCAATCCAACAACAGAAGGAATAGCTAATAGTGGATTAATTAACGCCGGAGAAGTTTGAATAAATATTAAAAGATTATTTAATATAGCTAAATCTTTAATATTACTATTTTCAATTATAAGTTTTCCATTTAAATTATCAATAGTACCACTTGCATGTAATAATAAATTTCCACCTTCAAATATGTGTTTATCAAAAATAGCATTAATAAACTCATCACTTAAATTATTAGAAAAAATATCTATTTTTTTATCTTTTGATTCTTTAAAAGTAATATTTGTAAGTTTATGATCTAAACTAATAAATTTGCTATCATCTCTCACTCTAATTTCAAAATTATCACTTAAAAGTTTATATTTTTCATTTATTATAATATTTGAATTTTTACCTTTTATGCTTATATCTTTATATTTATTTTCATCTATTTTTTCACTATCAGAAGTTGAATAATATAAGTTATATCCATCAACATATAGAGAAATTGCATCTTTTTTTAACTCTAAAATTAAATCTTTATTTTTTGTTTCTATTGATGTTACACCATTTTTTAAACTTCCAATTAAGCTTAAACTATTGATTTTATCATCATTCTTTCTAATTGGTAAATTAAGATCTTTTACATCTACTTCAAAATTAATTGCTTTATTTAATATAGAAATTTTTCCTCTTTCTAAATGATAGATATCGCTTCCAACTTTTAATTTACTATTTAATAAATTTATATTCATATCTTGTTGTAAACCACTATTTTGCAATTTTGAATCTACTATAACATCTAAATTTTGTAAATATATATTTAATTTATCATCTATTTCAATTCTTAAATCTTCATCTTTTGATGAAATCATTGTTTTCCCATTCTCTATTTTTCCAATTATATCAAGGGAATCAATATTTTTATTATCTCTTTGAATTGGTAAATCAAGGCCTTTTATAAAAGCATCAAAACTTATGTTTTTTTCATCTTTTATTTGTAAAGTTATATTTCCTTCTTTTATTGAAATATCTTTTAAAAGTTTTGAATAAGGATAGATCTTTGATAAATCATCAATATTTACATAAATCAAGTCTGAAACATCAATTTTAGTTCCTAAATCTTTTAATACAATAGTTACTTGTTTATTAAAATCCATTTCTAAATTTGTTTGTTTATTTCTGATATCAACAATGCTCTCATTGTTGTCTTTTTTAATCAAAAAAGATTTGATATTTGCATTACCTAAAGATTTCAAAGTTTTTGTATCAAGATTCAAATTTACCACAGCATCAATCATATTTTTATATTTAAAATCACTATTTTTAATTTCAATTATTGAATCATTTAAAATAACTTCAGCTTTTTTACTATCAAAAGTGAAATTATTTATAGAAATTTGTGCATTATTTAGCAAAAACTCGCCATAAGTTGACATATGTTTTTTGCTATCATATGGAAATTTCATTAATAAAGAGGCTTGAGTATTTCCACTTTTTTGAATCAATGGAAGATTAATTTTATAAGCTTTTAAAATATCTAAAACATCTTTATCTAATTTACTATCTGCTTTTATAAATACATCCACTTGACCTTTTTCTTGGCTTGTTAAATTATGAATTGTCACATAACTTCCAACTAAACTTTTATTTTTAAAAGTTGGCTCTATTAAATTAAAATCTAACTTGTCATTTTTAAAAGAGATATCTAAACTTTTTGTATTTACAACATCTACATCTTTATGAAATCTAATTTTTGCTTCTTTTATTTGGGCTTTACCTTGTAAAGAACTTTCAATAATATGATTGTTTTTTAAATCGTATTCTCCATAAAATTCTTGAAGTTTTATATCACCTTCAACATTATCATACATCCAAGATTCAGCAACTGCATCTAATTTTAGAAATTTTTTCAAAAATTTTAAACTTTTAAAAGGTTCACTTACTAAATAAAATTTTGCAATATCTTTAGTCATTTCAACATTAATATTACTTTGAATATCTTGATAATAAAATTTTCCATAATAATTCAACTTTTCATTAAAATAATCAATTTTAACTTTACCATCAAATAATAAATCTACATCTTTTAAATACAAAGAATAAAGCTCAAAGACCACTTGATTCGATATTGTGTCAATTTTTGAAGAGAGATTTATATATTTATTATCTAAGTATAAAATTTCATCATTTAAAACTATTTCAAACTCATTATCATCAACTTTTAACTTATTTATTCTTATCTCTTGGAAAAATTTTAAAACTTTAGGAAGTAATTCTATATTCTTTTTTAAATCTTCAAAAGAGTTAGTAGTTTGTGTTTTTATTGATTTATATTCGATATTTTCAATATTCAAAATAAGTTTTTTATCGATTTTAATATAGAATTGCGAAACTAAAATATTTGAAAAAGAAAAAGAGTCTATTTTTATGCCAGAATACAGAAATGAAAAAAGTGATATTGTTATTAAGAAAAGAAAAAGAAAAGCAAATTTAATTGTCTTCAACATTATTGAATTTATCCTTGTTTGTTTGATTGCCTTATTATTTTATGGAACAACAGCAATAACTTCTACGAAAGTGTTATATATTCCTAAAGGTAGTACTAGTTATATTATATCATACTTAAATAAAAATGGTTTTGAGATGGGCGTGGTTGATGAATTAATGATCAAATCTATGGGTTATATTCAAAGTGGTTGGATTGATATAAATGAAAACAAATTAACAAGACTTGATTTTATTTATAAATTAATAACATCAAAAGCAGCACTTAAAAACATTACTTTAATTCCAGGAGAAACTTCATATATTTTCCTTAAAAAGTTAGCTACAGAGTTTAATCTATCTGAAGAAAAATTGACTGAATTATATAATCAATATTCTTATAAATCTGATGGGAATATTTTAGCAGATACTTATTCTTTACCACTTGGAATGAAAGAAGACTATATGATTTTTTATCTATTTTCACAAACAAATAAAAAATATGAAGAGTTTTCAAAAAAGATATTTGGTTATTATGATAAAAGAAAATGGTTTAATTACCTAAGTTTAGCCTCTGTTATACAAAAAGAAGCTGCAACAACAAATGAAATGCCAATTGTTGCAAGTGTTATTCATAATAGATTAAAAAAAGGTATGAAACTTCAAATGGATGGAACTCTAAATTATGGTGAATATTCAAATACAGTTGTAACTGCTGATAGAATTAGAGATGATAACACTACATTTAATACTTACAAAAATCCAGGTCTTCCTTCTAGTCCTGTTTGTGCAGTTAGCTTAGATGCAATTAAAGCTGGGATTTTCCCTGTTAAAAGTGACTATATCTATTTTGTTAGAGACAATAGAACTGGTCTTCATAAATTTGCAAGTACTTTTGAACAACATCAAGCTAACATAAATGCAAATGTAGGCGTTGCAAAAACTTATACAAAAGTTAAAACAGATGAAACACAAATTGATGCCGAAGCTGAAAATATCATGAAAACTGATGTAACGAAACAAAAACCTGTATCTATCAAAGATTTATTTAATAATATAAATTAGTAAACTTGTGAAAATTTGAAACAATCAAATTTTCGCATCCCAAATATATCGAACTTTCAATTTCCTTAAATTCAAATTTGGCTATCGTACTGCTAACATTAAAATTCAAATTTAGGAAACAATATGTCAAAAATCATTTACACAAAAGTTGATGAAGCGCCAGCTTTAGCAACATACTCTTTTTTACCAATCATTAAAGCTTTCACAAAAAGCTCTGGAATTGAAATGGTTACAAAAGATATTTCACTTGCTGGAAGAATTCTTGCTAACTTCCCTGAAAACTTAACTGCTGATCAAAAAATCAGTGATGATTTAGCTGAATTAGGAGCTTTAACTCAAGATCCAGATGCTAATATTATTAAATTACCAAATGTATCAGCTTCTGTTCCTCAATTAAAAGCAGCAATTGCAGAATTACAATCAAAAGGTTACAACATCCCAAATTTTGATGCTAGTGAAGAAATCACTGCTAGATATTCAAAAATTACAGGTTCAGCTGTTAACCCAGTATTAAGAGAAGGAAATTCAGATAGACGTGCTCCAAGTGCAGTTAAAAATTATGCAAAAGCAAATCCTCACAGAATGGGTAAATGGACAAAAGATTCTAAAACTGATGTTGCTTGTATGGATTCAGGGGACTTTTATGGTTCTGAAGTATCTAAAACTTTTGACGAAGCAAATGATTTAAAAATCTCTTTCTTTGATGCAAAAGGTGCTGAAACTGTATTAAAAGCATCTACAAAAGTACTTGCTGGTGAAATTATTGATGCAACTGTATTAAGTGCAAAAGCATTACAAGATTTCTATGCAAAAACAATTGAAAGAGCTAAAAAAGAAGATGTATTATTATCTTTACACTTAAAAGCTACAATGATGAAAAACTCTGATCCAATTATGTTTGGATTTGCAGTAAAAGTATATTTCAAAGATTTAATCGCTAAACACGCTGCATTATTTGATGAAATGGGTGTAAATTTCAATAATGGTTTAGGTGATTTATACGCAAAACTAGATACTTTAGATGCAGCTAAAAAAGCTGAAATCGAAGCTGATATTGCTGCTGTTTATGCAGTTCAACCAAGACTTGCAATGGTAAACTCTGCTAAAGGGATTACAAATTTACATGTACCTTCAGATGTTATTATTGATGCTTCTATGCCTGCTATGATTAAAGGTGGTGGGAAAATGTGGAATGCTGAAGATAAAGAAGAAGATACAATTGCTATGATTCCAGATAGAGCATATGCAGGAAGTTTCAAAGCTGTAATTGATGATTGTAAAAAAAATGGAGCATTAGATGTTACAACTATTGGAACTGTTCCAAATGTTGGTTTAATGGCTCAAAAAGCTGAAGAGTATGGTTCACATGACAAAACTTTCCAAGCTAAAGAAAATGGACAAATTAAAGTTATTGATAAAGATGGAAATGCAGTATTTACTTTTGATGTAGAAAATGGTGATATTTTCAGAATGTGTCAAGCTAAAGATGCTCCAATCCAAGACTGGATTAAATTAGCAGTTTCAAGAGCTAGATTATCTAATACTCCTGCAATTTTCTGGTTAGATAAAAACAGAGCTCACGATGCTCAAATGATTAAAAAAGTTGAAAAATATTTACCAACACATGATACAACTGGTTTAGATATTACAATTATGTCTCCAGTTGATGCAACTTTAAAATCATTAGAAAGAATGAGAGCTGGTCTTGATACTATTTCTGTAACTGGGAATATTTTAAGAGATTATAACACTGACTTATTCCCAATTTTAGAATTAGGTACATCTGCAAAAATGTTATCAATCGTTCCATTAATGCAAGGTGGAGGATTATTTGAAACTGGTGCTGGTGGATCTGCTCCTAAACACGTTCAACAATTCCAAGAAGAAGCTTATTTAAGATGGGATTCATTAGGTGAATTTATGGCATTAGCTGCTTCATTTGAACACTTAGCAAATACTCAAAATAAACCAAAAGCAAAAGTTTTAGCTGATACTTTAGATAGAGCAACTGGAACTTTCTTAATTAATGACAAATCACCAGCTAGAAAAATTGGTGATATTGATAATAGAGGTTCACACTTCTTCTTAGCTATGTACTGGGCTCAAGAACTTGCTGCTCAAGATGTAGATGCTGAATTAAAAGCTGAATTTACTCCAATTGCAAAAGCAATGACTGAAAACGAAGATAAAATCGTTGCTGAATTAGCTGCTGCTCAAGGTAAAGCTGTAGATATGGGTGGATACTACTTACCAGACGATGCAAAAACATCTGCTGCTATGAGACCATCTGCTACATTAAACGCAATTATTGGATAATATTTCCATTTCTTAAAAGAGAAGATTTTTTCTTCTCTTTTTCTTCTGAAAACTAATTTTAAAAACTCATCTTTTTCTTTCTACTAAGAGATAAATTGTTATAACATTCTTTCATAATGTACTTATTAGCTTACATAAATAATAAAAATCAAGGAAAATAAATGAAAAAACTCTATTAACCTTGCCTCTAAACGATTTATAACTCTTCTTTAGATAAAATACTGCCCTTTATGAAAACAGAAAAAACTAGTAAATTTAGGTTGAAAATATGAAAGTAGTTACAGGAGTGGTTGGTAACGATATACATGTGGTTGCAAATAGACTTATTGATATATCATTACAAGCAAGAGGGTTTGAAGTATTTAATCTTGGTGTTAATACATACCTTGAAGAGTTTATTGATGCAGTAATTGAAACAAATGCTGATGTATTACTTATATCTTCACTAAATGGTGAAGCTGAGGGTTGGTGTAGAGAACTTGCTATTTTAAAATCAAAATATAAAAATTTAAAAGATGTTGTATTTATGATAGGTGGAAACTTAGCTGTTGGAGAGGGAGATGCAAGTGTACTTGTACCAAAATTTAAAAACTACGGTTTCGATTTAGTATTCCACCAAGTTGACTTAAACACTGGTCTTGATGAATTAGAAAAATACTTGAAGGAGAGAAAATGAGTTTACTTCAAGAAGAAAGAAACATAATTGTTCAAAATAAATATGCAGATAATTTTGATTTTGCAGAGATTGAAGAGTTTATAAAAGGCGCTTCAAAAAACCTATTTATTTCACACCATTTTAAAAACAAAAAGAAAATGTTAGTTCAACCAAGAGGTGGATTTCCAACTTATAAAAAAATGTTTTCACTTTATGAGTTTTTCGTAGATGCAAATGTAGATGTATTACCTTGTACAATTGATTCAAATACAAGATTAAATGATTATGCAACAAGTGCAAAGATGCTAAAACTTTCAGAAGAGAATGAAGTTGATATGTTAAATGGTTACCCACTTGTAAATCATGGATATAGAACATCTAGAAAAATGATGACTCACTTTGATAAACCAATTTCATTAAGACATGGAACTCCTGATGCTAGACTTTTAATTGAAACAGCATTAGCTTCTGGTATTTTTGAAATAGAGGGTGGTCCAATTACTTACCTTTTACCCTACTCTAAAAATTTTCCATTAGATAAAGCATTTATGTATTGGAAATATGTTGAGCGAATTTGTGCTAATTACTCAAAATTAAATGAACCAATCAATAGAGAATCATTTGGACCACTAACAGCAACTTTAGTTCCTCCATGTATTACTATTGTTATTCAAATTTGCGAAATGCTTTTATCACTTGAAGAGGGAGTAAAATCTTTTTCTGTTTCATTTTCACAAACAGGTTCAATGATTCAAGATATTGTAACTGCAAATGTATTAAGAAAAATGGCAAAACACTATGCTGAACAAATTGGTTGTGGTGATGCTATGATAAATCTTGTTTATCATCAATGGATGGGTGCATTTCCATCAAATAAAGATTATTCTGAGTCATTAATTAATACTTCAACTGTAATTGCTTCAATGGTGCGAGCTGATAAAATCATCACAAAAACAAGAGATGAAGCTTTTGGTATTCCAACTCGAGAATCAAATGCAAAAACAGTTGCAAATACACAATATACTCTAAGAATGCTACAAGGTATTCCAAATATCACAGATGAACAAGAAGAAGAGATAGTAACTAGTGAAGTAATGTCTATTATGGAAGCTGTATTTAATGATAAAGCTGACACTTTATGGAGAAAAGTATTTAACTCTATAAAATCAGGAATCATTGATGTTCCCTATTCTCCTCATATTATTAATCATAATGAAGTTGTAACTGTAAGAGATAAAAATAAAAACATCAGAATCATCAAAAAAGGAAATCTTCCAATTAGTGATAGATGTTTTGAATATGAAAAAGCACAATGTGATTTAAACAAAGATGCTTCATCAATAGTAAATGATATTATCCACGATATAGGAATTATGCAATGAGCCAAAATAAATTATTAATAGACGTTGGAAGCACATATTTCAAAGTTTGTGCAAACAACCAAGTTGAGCAACATTTTAGAGATTTTAACAAAGATATTTATGATGATTTATTATCAAAATGTTCTGATACTATCTCAAAATTTAAAAAAGATGAAGTGTTTATTTGTTCATCTGCAAATGGTGGATTAACAACTTTAATTATTGGAATTACAAACTCTTTTTCACTAAAATTTGCAACAAATATTGCTTATAACTCTGGAATTAATATTATTAATACAGTTTTATACCAAGATATTGAAACTACTTCAATTCCTAGTGATTTAATTGATGTAGTAATCGTTGTTGGTGGAATTAATAGTGTTGATAATATATTTGATGATAAATTATTTAACTATTTAGGAAATTTGAGATTTTCAAATATTGTATTTGCAGGAACAAGTAAAGATGCTGAGTATTTAAGTGGTAATATCCAAAATTTAGTAGTTGTAGAAAATATAATAAATAATAAACTTCATGTTGTTGAAGAGCCTTTAAAAAACTATTTAACAAATCTTTATCAAGCGGATATTGAAGGGAAAGAAGATATAAAACATCTATATGATTTAACTTCAAATCAAATATTTTCAACACCATATATTGTAAATAAAACACTACCTTTTATAGATAGTAAATTTGCAGCTGTTAATCCATTTATTTTAATAGATATTGGAGGAGCTACAACTGATATTCACTACTCTAAAGATTTATCTGATGATAATATGGTTACTGAAAATGAATATGATAGATTAGTTTTCAAAAAACTTGGAGTTTTTAAATCAAAAGAGTCTTTAATATTTGCAGCTAAAAACAATGAATTTGTTTATGAATTATTAGCTCATTTAAAAGTTACAGAAAACATTTTTAATGAAGATTCTCCAAAAAGTTTACGAATTTTAATGCAATTAGCAATTTTCCTAGTTTTATACAAAGTTAGTGAAGCTCATCCTTTATATATTAAATTAAAGTTAAATCTACTAAAATCTATTGTATTAACAGGTGGTATAACAAAAGTATTAAGTTTTGAAGAGGCTGAAGATATTATTTCATTTTTTTATAAAAAGATTTTAACTTCAGATATTCATCCATCTATTATCTTGGATTCAAATTATGATATTTGGACACTTGGTATTACACAACAATAAGGGGAAAACAATGTCAATAAATTGTATTAGAACATTAATAGAAGATGCAAATATCTCAAACCCAAACAAGAACGCATTAGTTTTTGGAAATGAAAAATTAACATATAGCGAACTTTTTACTAAAGTAAATCAAATTGCTTACTATTTAGCTGAACTTGATTTGCCAAAAGGTAGTAGAATTGGTCTATACTCAAATAAAGGAATAGACCAAGTTGTAGCTATTTTAGCAATTTTATCAACACAATATGTATTAGTTCCATTAACAAAATTACTTAAACCAGAACAAGTTGAATATATAATTGGTGATTGTGATATAAAATGTATAATTACTGATAAAATCAAAATTGAATCAATCGAAGAGATTAAATTTGATGGACACATTATCTCTTATGAAACAACTCATAAAGAGTTACCATCATTTGAAGAGATTTATAAATATTATAATAAACCTTATTCTTGTGATGTAAATGGCCATGACAATGCAGTTATTACTTACTCTTTTGGACTTTCTGGAAAACCAAATGGTATTGTTATTTCACATAGAAACTTAATTGATTCAGCACGTGTTGTATCTCAATATTTAAAATTAGAAGAGAGTGATGTTCTTTCTGGACTTTTAGTATTTAATCTTGATTATGGATTAAATCAAATTTTCTGTTCTTTATATAAAAGAGCAACAATAGCTCTTCACAGATTTGTTTTACCAAATGATTTCTTTAATCATATCATTAATGACAAAGTTACGGTTCTTCCTTTAATGCCTATAAACATAACAGAGATGTTTGATGAAGAGAGACTTCCAAGTGCTGAGTTACTTAAAAATGTAAGAATTATCACTTCATCTGGTGGAAATGTAACTGCTAAAATGATAGCCGATGTTGAAAAATATTTTGCAAATGCTAAATTTTTCTCAATGCATGGATTAACAGAAGCATTTAGATCAACTTATTTAGATCCAACTCAATTAAAAATTAGACCTGAATCTATTGGAAAAGCAATTCCAGATGTTGAACTTTATGTTATTGATGAAAATGGAAATGAGTGTGCGCCAAGAGTTGTAGGTGAACTAATCCATAGAGGTGGATACATTTACAAAGGTTTTTGGAATGCTCCACTTGTAACGGAACAAAGATTTAAATCTATTGATATTTTAAAAAATGTAATTAATCTTGAAGGTCAATTAAGCGATGAAATTGTTGTAAAAACAGGTGATTATGTTTATAAAGATGAAGAAGGATATTTTTATTTTGTTTCAAGACATGATGATATGATTAAAACTAGAGGATTTAGAGTAAATCCTTTTGAAATTGAATCAGTGGTAGAACAAAAAATCAAAGAAATTGAAAGATGCGCAGTTTTTTCAATAGAAAATGATGAAATAGAAGAAGAGATAGTTTTAGTATATACTGGAAAAAATGAGTTAAACTCAAGTGAAATTTTATTTGAATTAAAAAATCATTTAGCTTCATATATGATACCTGCTAAAATTATTTATAAAAAATCTTTACCTTTGATTCCTTCAGATAAAAATAGAATTAATAAAGAAGAGCTAAAAAAAGAGCTTACTTCAAAATAAAAAGAGAGTAACCTAAAGGTTATTTTCTTTTAAACTTTCAAAGATATTGACAGAAGTCAATGAAATCTAATCAAATTTTGATTATAATTAGAACAATAAAACATAAAGGATTGTCTATGAAAAAAATTGTTATTGCTGTTTCATTATTACTTGCATCTGCTGCGTTTGCTGGGTCTTATGATAAATGTGTTGTTTGTCATGGTGCAAATGGGGAAAAAGCTGCTATGGGAAAATCAAAAGTTATTAAAGATTTAACAAAAGCTGACTTTGTTGCTGCATTAAAAGGTTATCAAGCTGGAACTTACGGTGGAGCTACAAAAGGTTTAATGGCTGCGCAAGTAAAAGATATGTCTGAAGCTACAATGAATGAAATTGCGGATTTGATCATTAAATAGTCCAAAATAAATAACTAGAGTTAACTCTAGTTATTGAAAAATCTTACTATTTTTTATCTCTATTAATATATTTTCCAACTCTTCTTTCTCTTTTAATAACTGTTCAATTATTTTATCTTTTTGATTTTCGTTAATATTTATATTTTTTTGTTCTAGTATTTTTCCTAAATAAAATTCAAAACACCCTTTTTCTATAGAATAATCAACTTTTAAACACTCTATCACAATTTGCGGTTTATCATTTCCTAAACCATTATTTAAAATAATTTTTTCAAATTGTTTAATTTTATAAGTCAATTTATCATCTAAAATTACAGGTTCTAAAAGCTCTTTTTTCCAATAATTTGTATTCTCTTTTTCTAAAACAAGAGTTTTTTTTAATAAAATATTTTCAAATAAATCTTTGTTAATTGAAAGTTTATACATGATTTTCCTCAAAATAATTTGTTTACTATAACGATAAATTACTAAAAAAAAGATTCTATAATCTTAGGAATAATATCTTCAATCATAAAATGGTACAATCACAAAAAAATTATTCCTAGGATAAAAATGATTAAAAAATATCAACAACTACTACTTTTTCTAGCTACAACATTGCTATTTACAGCATGTTCTGTAAAAGAACCATCTTTTGAACCAATTAAAGATAACGATATAAAGGTTTTGGCAACAACAGCAAATGATAATGCAATTGATTCAGCAAAAGCTTCAAAAGATTTCTTTGAAAGATATTTTAAGCCATGGAATTCAACAAAAGTTTCTTTTCCAAAAATTGAAGCAATGTGGGGACAATCATACAGATTAAAAAAAGTTTATTTAGAAAATCATTTATTAGCAACACCTGAATGGTTTGATAAACAAATAGAAAACTCAAATTTTGATAATTATAACACTTTGACAAAAAAAGCTATTATTTTAAAAAATACAAATATTAGAGTTCTTCCTACAAACTCACCAATGTTTTATGACCCAACAAAACCAGGGGAAGGTTTTCCTTTTGATTACAACCAAAACTCTTCAATCAAAATAAATACGCCAATAATGGTTTCTCACTTATCAAAAGATAGAGCTTGGGCATATATGGAATCAAGTAGTGTTGGGGGATGGGTTGAAATTGGAACTATCGCTTTTGTAGATGAAAATTTCATTCAAGAGTTCAAAACTTCAAACTATTTTGTATCAGTAAAAGAGAAATTCCCAATTTATGACCCAATATTTAGAGAGTATGTAAAAGTAGCTACAATTTTTCCTAAAAAAAATGACAAATATATAATTGCAAAAAGAGATGATAATCAAAATGCACTGATTTCATATATTGATTTAAATATTGATGAAGTTGAACCAATGCCCTTGGCTTTTAATAGTGAAAATAGAATCAAAATAGTAAGACAATTAATTGATGAACCTTACGGTTGGGGTGGATTATTAAATAATAGAGATTGTTCAAGTTTTACCCAAGACTATTTTGCAACATTTGGAAAATATCTACATAGAAACTCAAAAGCACAACTATCTAATGGAAAATATCTTGATATGTCAAACTTATCAAATGATGAGAAAAAAGAGTTTATGAAAAAAAATGGAGTGCCTTTTTCTACTTTAGTGTATTTAAAAGGCCATATTATGCTTTATATTGGTGTTAAAGATAAAGAACCTTTAGTTTTACACAATATGTGGAGTGTAAGATTAAAAAACAATGATGGTGTTAAATATAGACATATTGTTGGAAAAGCTTCAGTAACTACTTTAGAACCTGGAATTGGTATGAAAGATTATGATGAAGATAACAATATTTTAAATAGAGTTTTAGGAATTGTTGTTTTATAAGCTTTAGAAAAATCTAAAGCTTATATATTAATCTACTGCTTTTCTTAGATAAATAACTCTGTAAACAAGAGGCACAAAATATAGATTTAAAACCGTAGCCCATAAAATCCCAAATCCTAAAGAGATAGCCATTGGTTGAAGTATCAAGGCTTGACCTGAAGCAAAAAACATTAAAGTAAATAATCCTAAAATTGTAGTAATTGAAGTTAAAACTATAGGTCTTAATCTCATTTTTGCAAATTCCAATAACTCTTTTATATTTTTTGCTTTTTTTATAAAATCCATCATAATAATTCCATCATTTACAATAACCCCTGCAAGTCCAATCATTCCAATTAGACTTGGCATGGAAATATTTATTCCCATAACCAAATGCCCTATTAAAACGCCAAGAATCGATAATGGGATAGTACTTAAAATGATTAATGGTTTAATAATTGAATCAAACATCCAAATGAGTGCCATAAATATTAAAACAATTGCAATTAGTGCTGCTTGTCCCATCTCCCTTTGAACTTTTTCATTCTCTTTTTGTTCACCTTTAATATCAAGATTTACTCTTTTTCTTAATTGAGTTATATCTTCACTAATTGTTTGATATAACTCAGCTGAAGTAATTTTATCTAAAGACGCAGTTACACTAATGATTTGTTCATTATTTTCTTTAAAAATCTGAGAATAAGCTGGAACTTTTATAAACTCAACCACATCTTTTAATAATACTTTTTGATTTGAAGTTGTCATAATAGAAAAAGTATCAAGGCTTTCTAAAATATCTTTATGACTACTTTCAAAAACAATATCAATTATTCCCTTATCATCAAACATTTTTGAGTAAGTTCCTTTAAAATAATAGGGTCTTAATTGATTTAAAATTGTCTCTTCACTAACACCTAAACTATTTCCATAAGTGTTAACTTTAAATTTTAACTCATAATTTCCAATAATAGAATCATCAGCTATATTTGAAACTCCTTTTACTTTTGCAAGACTATTTTCCAATTCTTTAACGGCAGTAGAAACTTCCTCTTTCTTACCTGAAATTGCAATTTCCACATCATTTTTTACGATTCCAGCTTGGGGAACAAATACTTTTAACTCTTCAAACTTATCTGAGTTTATATATGGTTCTAAAGTCTTTTTTAAATCTTTTTCTATATCTTGAGAACTAACTGTTCTAATCATATTTGAATCATCATATTTAGGTGATAAATATGGATTTATATATTTATCAAATATATTATCAGCGGCACTTTCATGTAAATTTACAAAAATATGAAAATAAAACTCTTCATAGTGAGGCTGATTTTTACCATCTAGTTTCATTCCAGTTACTGAACTAATTGAATTTATACTATTTTTAAAATCCAAAGAACTTAACATCTTTTTTTCTAACTCTAAAACTAATGCTTCTGTTTGTTCAATTTTTTTACCTACACCAACAGAACCTGTGATATAAACCTGTGTTGAATCAAATGAAGGCATGAATTTAAATTTTTGTGTTTTAAAAATAACTACAGAAAAAACTGCAATAAGTCCAACCATTAGAAAAATAGTAAGATATTTTCCTTTTAATAAAAAAGATAAAATATTTCCATAAAGGTTATAATTAAACTCCCAAATTTTGTGGGATTTTCTCTCATCTTTACTTACTCTTAAAATCTCTTTTGAATGTAAAGGTAAAAAGAAAAAGGCTTCAAATAGGGAACTTAAAAGTAAAATACTTATCATTATGGGAAGTATTTGCATGAACTTCCCTACTTCTCCTGTCATTAAAAGTATTGGTAAAAAAGCAAATATTGTTGTGGCAGTTGCAGTTAAAACAGCTGGATACATCTCAATAGCGCCATCTCGTGCTGCGGTATATCTATCTTTTCCCATTTCAAGATGTCTATAAATATTTTCTCCGACAACAATAGCCTCATCAACCAACATTCCTAAAGCAATTAATGCTCCTAAAAGAGAAAGCATATTTAAGCTGTATCCAAAATATTCAGCACCAATTAGTCCAATCATAAAAGATGTTGGAATTCCCATTGCAACAACAATTGCAACTCTTATATTTATAAACAAAAAAAGTGCAATAAAAAGTAAAATCAAACCAAATAAGATATTTGAAACAACTGTATTTAGCCTATTTTTAATCCAAATAGAAGTATCAATATATGTGTCAAATTCAAGATTTGTATATTTTGCTTCAAACTCTTTTGTAATTTGTTTTATCTGTTTAACAAGTTCAATTGCATCTCCACTTAATCCTTTATTTATACCAACTGCAATATTTGTATTTGAATTAAAGTGAGAAATAGTTGAAGCATCAGACAGACTATATTTTACATCTGCAATATCTTTTAAATATATTGATTTACCATCAATTTTTATTAACATATTTTTGATTTTTTCTATATCTTTTTCACCATTATAAGTAGAAAGATAATAATGTCTTGTACTATCTTTTATCATTCCAATTGGAAAAATTGAACTTAATGTTGAAATAGCTCTAATCACAGAAATTTTACTTAAACCATAAGCATTTATTTTTTCATCATCAAAACTCATTAATAACTCTTTATCACTATCTCCTAAAACAGATACTTGTGATAAATCTTTTAATTGCATAACCTTTGATTTTATCTCTTTTGCTATTTCAATTAAATACTCTTTAGAATCATTGTTTTTAGAATAAACAGCAACTGTAATTAAAGGAAAAGCATGTTCAACTGCTTTTACAGTTGGTTCATCCATGTCAGAGGGAAGATTTGTTTTGATTTTAGTAATAATATCTTTTACATCACCCAAAATATCTTTCGCTTTGTATCCATCTTTTAAATCAACATTTATAGAAAAACTTCCATTTTTGATTGTTGAAGAGATTTTGTCAGCACTACTTAAACTAAGTAATTCATCTTCTATCTCAGAAACTGCAATCTTATCAAGTAATTCAGAACTAGCTCCAATATATTGTCCACTAATTGAAACAGCATCTAAAGCAGATGGAGGAAAAATCTCTTTTGGAATTTTAAAATATGAGAAAAAAGCGAGTAAACAGATAAAAAACAGAATAAAATGATTTAAAAGAGGCTTTCTTAATGAAAATTCAATAAGAGCTTTTATCATTTCTTCTGTTCCATTGGATTAAATAATAATGAATCTATAATTTGGTTTTTAAATTTCATATCTTCAAGTTGTTGAGATAAAAAAGTATTCTCTTCTTGAAGTGATATATAATGAGCATATAATTTATTAATATCTTTACTCGTGTAGTAAATATTACTTCTTAAATAAATTTTTGGAAAATATAAAAATAGTGCAACAATTAATAGTACAATCACCATAAATAGTGAGTTACTAGCATTTAACCTAGTCAAATTTAAAAATCCTTAATTTTGAACTTCTACTTCTTGGGTTTTGTTTAATTTCAAGTGCTGTTGGAATTATAGGTTTTTTTGTAATAATTTTCCCTAAAGCATGATTATTTCCACATTCACATCTAAAAACACCCTCTGGACAAATACATGATTTTGTCCATTTTTTAAAATAATTTTTAACAATTCTATCTTCTAAAGAGTGAAAAGAGATGATAGCAACTATACAATTTTTAAATTTTGCATTTTCTAATGAATCAAAAAGTCTCTCTAAAACTCCTAACTCATCATTTACTTCAATTCTAATTCCTTGAAAAGGTAAAGTTGCTGGATGAATTTTTCCCTTTGACATTTTTTTTGATAAAAGTTCTGAAATCTCTTTTGCACTTGTAAATGGTCTATTATTCACAATTAATGAAGCAACTTTTTTATATTCTCTCACTTCTCCACACTCTTTGAAAACTCTTTCAAGTTCACTTGTAGAATATGTATTTACAACCGTTGCTGCATCTAAAGCTTGATTTTGATTCATTCTCATATCTAAAGTAAGACTATCAAACCCAAAACCACGTTCTAACTTATCTAACTGTAGAGAAGAAACCCCAATATCAGCTAAAACACCTCTTATTTCATAATCTTTGAAAGTATCAATAACATGCTCAAAATTACCCTTGTTAAAAATCACCCTATTTTCAAAAGGTGCTAATCTATTCTTACTAAAGGCTAAAGCTTCATCATCTTGATCATTACAAATTAGTTTTACATTTTCATTTGAAGCTAATAATCCACTACTATGACCTGCAAATCCTGTTGTACAATCAATTATATAACCACTATCTATATTTACGAAGGCTTCTAACGTCTCTTTATACAAAACAGGGATATGGGGGATATTCATTAAAATGGTCCTTATTTAAATTGCTGTATAATATCTAAAAATATATTCAAGGCTTTTAAAATGATTGATAAATCTACTGTAAAATTACTCTCTGGCTTATCTTTGACAATGTTTAGAAAGAATTTCTTTGGTATTTATCATGGAGCTATATCAACTAAAGTTGACCAACACAATTTTATAATCAACACAGGTGATGCAATTTTTGATGAAATGGATGAAAATTCGTTTTGTAGTTTAAATATTAATAAACAAGATTACCGATGGCATATAGCAAGTATTGAATCTCATATACATGCAACAATTTACGCAAATATACATGAAGCTAAATATATAGCTTTTGGAATGCCAATTTATACAACTGCATACACTTTAGAACATGACAAAATCATTTTTGAAGATTTTTTTGGTAGAACAACATTTGGAGAAATAAATATATATAATCCAGGGGATTTTACAACATGGTATAAAAGGAATGCATTGGAGATTACAAAGTATTTAAAAGAGTCTGAAAATAACATTATGGTAATCAAAGGAATTGGTACTTATGTGTACGATAGAGATGTTCATGAACTTGTAAGGAAAATTGCAATTTTAGAAAATTCTTGTCGACTTTTGAGCATAAAAACCTCTTTTGAATAGAAAAATCTGTATTTTGATTATTTTTTACCCTAAATATTTACGAAATGCCCTAGTTTTAGCTATTTTAAAGCTTAAATACTATAAAGTTTTCTCAATTTAATTTTATACAAGGAGTTCATCCATGAACAAAGCAGAATTTATTGACGCAGTAGCTGCAAAAGCTGGTTTATCTAAAAAAGATGCAAAAGGTGCAGTTGATGCTGTATTAGATACTATTACAGAATCATTAGTAAAAAAAGAATCTGTAAGCTTTATTGGATTTGGAACATTTACAACTGCTGAAAGAGCAGCAAGAACAGCTAAAGTTCCTGGAACTGACAAAACTGTTAATGTTGCAGCTACAACTGTTGCTAAATTTAAAGTTGGAAAAGCTTTAAAAGAAGCTGTTGCAGCTAAATAATCTCTTTTCTTCTAAAAAAGGAATTCATTAATAGTGAATTCCTTTTTTAATTTTATATAATGCCGCTATGGTGAAATGGTATACACAAGGGATTCAAAATCCCTCGCCCTTTGGGTATGTCGGTTCAAGTCCGACTAGCGGTACCATCTATTTAACTTTATATCTTACTTACTTTTAAAATTAATTTTTTACAATTCAATTCTTATTTAATCTAAATATATTACAAATTACTTCCTATATTTAAGAAATATAGTTATATAATTTTTAATGACTGACGGTCATTCATTTATAAAAAGGTATTTTATGGCAAGAATTATAGATAAAGATGAAAAAAGAAGTGATATTGCACTATCTTCTATTAAACTTTTTTGTGACAAAGGAATACAACAAACGAGTATTGATGAAATAGCCAAAAGCGCAGGTGTTGCAAAAGGAACTATATATCTCTATTTTAAAAATAAAGAAGAGATTGTTTTTACTATTTGGGACATAATTATTCAAGAGCACGAAACTACTTTCCAACAATTAATTAAACCAAATATGAGCGCTAAAGAAAAAATATTAATGTACTATGATTTTACACAAGGTTTAGGAGATTATGATAAAGAACAAATACTTATTCTTTTCCAACACTTTATTAGCTCAATGCTTATTGATAAAACTAATCTTTATTCAGATTATTTTGATAAATCTTTTCAAGTAGATTATGATTTTATAACTGCATGTTTAAATGAAGGTGTAGAAAAAGGCGAATTTTTTATTGATGATATTGATATATTAACTAATACAATAATCATGGTTTTAAAAGGTCTAGTTGTTAAATCAAAAGCTTCAAATATGAGTTTTAATGATACACAACTTACTTTGAGTAAACATATAAGCTATTTACTAGAAAATTGCACAAAGGAGAAATAATGAAAAAATCATTAATTTTATGGCTTTTCCCACTTTTTGCAGTTGCAGGAAATTTAGAACAACTTTTAAATTTTGCAGAACAAAATAAACAAGTAGAAGCATCTCGTTACAGTTTAGAAGCCTCAAAAGAAAAAGAGTATGCAACTAAAAGTGCATATATGCCAAGTCTTACTTTAGGAGCAAATCAAACTTTTAATCAAGAAAATAATGCTTTTACTCCTGAAAAAAGTACAACAGGATCAGCAACACTAGCATTTACTATTTATGATGGTGGAAAAAGAGAAGCATCTTTTGAACAACAACAAGCTCTTGTAAAATCTGCAACTTTTGCTTTAGCATCAGTTCAAAATAATGTTTCATTGGATGTTATTTATTACTATTATAACTATTTAAGTACACTTGCTAATAAAGAATCAACTTTAAAAAAAATAGAACAGCTTGAAGCTGAACGTTATCGTTTAGAAAAGTTTTTATTAGTTGGCTCAATTACTGCTGATGAATTACAAAAAATTGTCTCTTCACTTGAGCAAACAAAAGTTGATTTATTAACCTTAGATAATTCATTAAACAATATTTCTAATACTTTAGAGTATCTAACAGGGCAAGAAGTAAGTATAGAAAAAGGTTCAACTATTGTTTATAAAGATGTAAACACACCAGAGAGTAAACGTCTAGATATATTAGCTCTTGAAGAGAGTTTAAAAAGTAATAAATCAGAAGTAGAAATTGCAAAAGCACCAAATAAACCAACACTAATACTTCAAGATACTTATTCAAAATATGACTTTGATTATCCAACACAAGTAGATAGTTTAGAGCAACAAAATAGTGTTCAACTTGCAATGGAATGGAAGATTTTTGATTTTGCTTCTACATCTTCAAATGCACAAGCTGCTTATTTAAACTATTTATCTAAAAATAGTGAATTAGCTTATGCAAAATATAAAGCAAAAGCTAGTTTTAAAAGTGCTCAAAATAGCTACAAAACTTCTGTGGCAAAAATTGAAGCAGCAAAAGCAAAACTTCAAGCTTCAGAAATGACTTATGAGTTAGTTAAAAAGAAATTCCAACAAGGTCTTGTAAATAATGTTAGTTATCTTGATTCACTAAGTGATAAATTTAACTCAAATTCACAATTACAAACAGCCTTAAATGAAGTTGAGTACCAAAAAGCAGTACTACTTTATGAAATGGGTGAAAATATTAAAGGAGCTATTCAATGAAAAAATTTTTTATAATTATACTATTTATGTTCAATGCCTTGTTTGCAGAAGAGATTTACGCGACATTTGATGTTGTTAGTGAAAAAGAATCACAACTTGGGCTTTCAGCTTCAGGAATTGTTGCAACATTAAATGTAAATGTTGGAGATAAGATAAAAAAGGGAGATTTAATTCTTTCTTTAAATAATGCACAAGAAAAAAATGAGTATGAAACTGCAAGAAAGAATGCAGAACACTTGGCAAAAACTTACGAAAGATACGCAAAAATATCTGATGTTATAGACAAAGAAAAAATGGAAAATTATCTTTATGATAGAGATATTAGCCAACTAAATGCTCAAAATAAAGAGATTATTTTGAGAAAAACTGAATTAAGAGCGCCTTATGATTTAGTTGTTACTAAAAAAAATATAGATTTAGGTGCAATTGTACTAGCTTCTCAAACAAAACTTATTGATGTTATTGCTTTAGATGATGTAAAACTTGTATTAAAATTTGATGAGAAGTATTGGCAAAAAGTAAAAGTTGGACAAGTATTTACATATAGCGTTGATGGAAGTGATAAAAATTATGAAGGTATTATTACAAAAATCTATCCAGTAATTTTAAATGATACAAGACAAATGGAAGCTGAAGTTAAAACAAAAGATCTAATGCCAGGCCTTTTTGGCAATGGCTCAATTAAAGTTGAGTAAATCATGTATAAATTAGCTATTAATCGCCCAATTACAACATTAATGGGCGTATTAACATTTATTGTTTTTGGATTAATGTCATATAACACAATGCCAATTAATCTTTTTCCTAATGTGGATTTTCCAATTGTAACAGTGCAAACTACATACAATGGAGCAGATCCATCTACAGTTGAGACAAAAGTAACAGATAAAATTGAAGAAGCAATTTCAGGTGTTGATGGTATTGATAAACTTATGTCAACAAGTTATGAGGGTTTTAGTGCTGTAACTATTCAATTTAAACTTACAAAAAATTTAGATGAAGCAACAAATGATGTGAGAGATAAAATTGGTGCGTTAAATTTACCCTCAGAAGTTGATAAACCAGTAGTAAAAAAACTTGGAGCTTCAGGTTCAGTTATAAGTCTTTTTATAGCTTCTGATGGAAATGATACAACTTCTTTAATGAGACTTGCAGATGAAAAACTCAAACCTCAATTACAAAGAATAAAAGGTGTTGGAGAAGTTAATATTTTAGGATTTCAAGATAGGGAAATTCGTATTTTTATAGACCCTTTTTTACTAAATAAATATAATCTAACTTCTGCTGATGTGAGTAATATTATTCAAAAACAAAATGTTAAACAAGGTGTTGGAAAACTTATTAGTCAAAACCAAGAGATTATTATTAAAGCCCAAGGTGATGCTCAAGATATTGAAGAAGTTGGTAATCTTTTAGTTAAATCAGGTGTTAGATTAAAAGATGTTGCAACTATTCAAGATGGTTTAAGCGATGCAAAAAGTTTCTCTTCTTTAAATGGTCAACAAGGTGTAACTTTAGAAGTAAAAAAAATAGCTGGTGAAAATGTATTAAATATTATCACTGAAGTAAAAAAAATACTTCCAAAACTTCAAATACTTGCAGGTGAGAAAACTGAAATAAAAATCTTACAAGACCAATCTGAAAAAATTATGGTAAATATTGACAATGTACAATTTGACCTTATTTTTGGAGCATTTCTTGCTGTTATTATTGTATTTCTTTTTTTACGAAATGTTACTGCTACTATTGTTTCAGCCTTAGCAATTCCAACTTCTGTAATTGGAACTTTTGCTATTATTAATTATTTAGGATATGACTTAAATCGTTTAACACTAATTGGACTTACCCTTGCAATTGGTATATTTATTGATGATGCTATTGTTGTTATTGAAAATATTATGAAAAAAATGGAAGAGGGAATGACCCCATTTCAGGCCTCTTTTGAGGGTGTAAAAGAAGTTGCTTTTTCAATTTTAGCAATCTCTTCTGTTTTATTAGCAGTATTTGTACCAGTAGCTTTCATGGATGGAATTGTTGGAATGTTTTTTAACTCATTTGCAATGACTGTTGCTTCTGGTATTGTAATCTCTTATTTTGTAGCAATTATGTTTATTCCAAGTATTGCTGCACGTGTTTTAAGTTCAAAAGAAAGCAGTTTTTATCATAAAACAGAGCCAATTTTAAAAGCAATTGATAAGGGATATATTTGGATATTAAAACCTTTAATTCGTTATAAAACTTTAACAATTATTGTGACTATTGCTTTACTTGTTGCCTCAACTACTTTAAAAGTTGGTATGTCATTTTTACCAATGCAAGATAATGCAGAGTTTCAAATTAGTATAAAAGCACCTGTTGGAATTAATTTAGAATCAATGAAAAAAGCAATAATGCCTTTGGATGATATGTTAAAAGAGGATAAAAATGTTTTATACTCTGTCTCATCAATTGGATATAACTCAGCGCAAGAGTTACATAAAGGAAGAATTTATATAAAATTAAAACCACTTGCCCAAAGAGAAAAAACTCAAGAAGAGATTATCCAATATTATAGAGATAAACTCTCTTCTATTAAAGATATGACAATAGCTGTAGAAAAAGTAGATGATTTTGATACAGGAGCAACAACTGCACCTGTTCAAGTAGTAATAACAGGAGATAAACTTGAAGAGCTTGATGTAACATCAACAAAACTGATGAACATACTAAAAGAGACTTCTGGAATTGTAGATGTTGATAGAGATTTTGAAAATGGAAAACCTGAAATCAAAATTGGAATTTTAAGAGAAAATGCCCAAAGAGTAGGAGTAAGTGTTGAAGAGATTGCTTCAATTTTAGGCTCAGCATATTCTAGTGATAGTGCTGTTTCTTATTATGAAGATAATGGAAGACAATTTGATATAACAGTTCGTTTAAAAGATAAATTTAGAAGTTCGATTGATGATTTGAAAAAATTACAAGTTCGAAATTCTGCAGGCCAATTTGTTGCTCTTGAGGGATTAATTGAAATAAAAGAGAGTTTAGGAAATGCTTCAATTAATAGATTTGATAGGGAGAGAAAAGTTCTAGTAACTGCAAATATTTTTAATACTTCACTGGATAAAGTTGTTGAAGTAATAAAAGCAAAAATGCCTGAAATTCTTCCAAAAGCTTATAATTATCGATTCACAGGTGATGTTGAAAATATGCAAGATACAAATAAAGCCTTTGGTGCAGCAGTTTTTTTAGCAGTAATTTTAATTTATCTTATATTAGCAGCTTTATATGAATCAGTAATACAACCATTTATTATTATGATTTCTATGCCACTATCTTTTACAGGTGTAATGGTTGCTTTATATCTAACTGGTAACTCTTTTAGTTTATTTGTTATGATTGGTATTATTCTGCTTTTAGGAATGGTTGGTAAAAATGCAATTTTAGTGGTTGATTTTGCAAATAGAGCTATTAAAGATGGAAAAAGTATTGATGATGCACTTTTAGAAGCTGGTGAGAAAAGGTTAAGACCTATTTTAATGACAACATTTGCCATGATAGGAGCAATGATTCCCCTTGCTTTTGGAAGTGGAGCAGGACATGAAAGTAACGCTCCAATGGCTTTAGCAATTATAGGAGGACTTGTTAGTTCAACAGTTCTGACTCTTCTTGTTGTTCCTGCTATTTATAAATTTATGTATCCACTTGATGCATGGTTGAGAAAATGGTATGAAAAAGGAAAAGTTAGTTAAAAAATAAATGGAGGAGTTAAATCCTCCATTTTTATATTTTATAATCCTCTATAAATATTAATCAATTGATTTTTATCAATTTTATGATTTGTGTTATATGGAAATTTATCTAGAACTACTATATCTGAGGGAATCATATAATATGGTAATACTTCTGAAATCTCTTTTTTTAGCTCTTCTATTTCAATTTGAGTATTTGTAATTATAAATGTGATTAGTTTTACTACTTCTGTTCCTCTTTTTAAAGGAATTGTGATTGATTCATTTATGTTTTTATTATTTGTAAACTCTTTATCAATCTCCCCTATTTCTATTCTGAAACCATGAAGTTTGATTAGTTCATCTTTTCTATTTGCGAAAAAAAGCATATTATCTTCAAAATATCCAAAATCTCCAGTTCTAAAACTTCTTTTTTCATATTTTTCTTCAAATTTTTGAGCATTTAACTCTTCATTTTTAAAATATCCAATAGAAACATTATCGCCAACTATCTCTATTTCTCCCACATTTTCACTATCAATATCTAATAGATTTATTATTGTGTTTTCTTTTACATATCCAACTGGTAAACTTTTTGAATACTTCTCAATTATTGCAGGTGTAATATCTACTAAAGTCGTAGCAACTGTTGCTTCTGTTGGCCCATAAGTGTTAAGAACTTTTGAGCTTGGAAAACTATTCAAAATTCTTTTTGCAGTCATAGCAGGCAATACTTCTCCACAAAATAGGAAAGTTTGTAAACTTTTTATTTCATTGGTTGTAAATTCAGATGAAAGTAAATATTTACTAATAAATGAAGGTGTTGATACCCAAGTATTACACTTATATTTTTTTAATCGTTCGAAATACTCAATATGATTTTCAAGTAATTCTCTACTGTTTAAAATAATAGTTCCGCCAAATGATAAAAATCCAACAAGTTCATATACTGATAAATCAAAACTAAAAGGTGCTTGATTCATAAATACACTATCTTTTGAGAATTTAAAATCAGATTCCAACCACTCATTAAAATCTAATATTGAGTTTTGTGTTATTTGAACACCTTTTGGCTCACCTGTACTTCCAGATGTAAATATAATATATATGATTGGATCAACTAAATCATATGAAGTATTTACATTATCTTTATTAAAATCTAAAGTATCATCAATAGTATTTATTATAAGTGCAGAATTTACAATATTTACAATCTTATGAAGTCTCTCTTTTGGATAAATTGTATCAACTGGAATATATGGCAATCCTAAACTCATACAAGCTGTCATTGTTACTATAAATTTAGCTTCTTTATGACCATAAATAACAACTGGATGACCTTTTGGTAAATTATATTTTGAAATTTCTATTTTAAGTTTTTCAACTTCATTTTTAAATTCGCCCCAAGTTAAATCTTTATCACTGGCACATATTGCTAATTTTTCAGAATCTTTGTCGCAATGAACAAAATCTAATAATTGTAAATCAAATCTCATATAGGAACTCTCCCACTAAAAAAGTAAAGTGCTAAAACTGCACCGTTTATCATTAAAAATCGTTTTAAATTTAAAGCTATAATATCTGGGAAAATTGTAAAGTAATCAAATCCACCTTTTTTAACATAAACAACATATATGTTATGAATTGCAGAGTAAATTCCAAATAAAAAACCACTAAAAATAAAATACCAAGTAAAACCATTCCACATTCCCATAAGTAAAAATGTAGCAATAATTGCTAAGTTTTGAATTAATAATCTTCGTCCTTTTAAAATATTAAAATTATGTAAATATTTATATAAAGGTTTAAAGAAATAATCTGTTAACCAAGAACCTAATGTAATATGAAATCTTCTCCAAAAATCTTGTGGATTTGGGGCTAAATATGGATGATTAAAATTCATAGGAACATTAATTCCAATCATAATACTTAAACCAACAGCCATGGCACTATAACCAGCAAAATCAAAGAAAAGATATACAGTATATGAGTATGCACTATTTATCATATCAAATATAACCGTACTATGTTCATCTATGTTTGAAAGCCAAAATTTATCAACTAATTCTGCAAAGATAAATTTAAATAAAATTCCAACTAATAAAATATCCCAACCTTTTCCAATATTAGTAAAAGTTAAATTCTCATAACCTTTTTTTAAATCTTCTTGAAATCTATATGATCTATCAATTGGTCCTGCTAATAGTGTTGTTGGAAATAATAAAAATGAAGTAAACTCCATAAAAGATAATTTTCCATAATTATGGCTATCTACAATTGCTTGAATTGTTCTAAATGTAATATATGAAATACCAATAACTTTAAATAATGGGTCTATATCAAACTTATGTAATATCATAGGTAAGGCAATTATTATCATAGGGAATAGTGTTTCTTGATATTTATTTGATACATATATCCAATATACTCCATAAACATATATAAGAAAAACTAGAACTTTATCCGCATGAGGTATAAAAAGAGAAATATATAATACCACTGCTATAAATAAAACTGTTGAATAAGAGACAAACTTAATTAAAATATTTTTAAATATATATAAGAATAGAAGAAATCCAAAAAATATAATAAAAAAATTAATTCCAGAAAAAGGTAAAATATTTTCCATTAAAATGCCTCATAAACAAATTCAACAGTTGACTCAACGTCTTGTCCACTTAAATCTTCAATACTTTTATCTATAAGGATAAATGAAAATCCAATAATTAACAATAAATATATTAAAAAAGTTTTAAAAAAATATTTCATTTCTTTTCCTCTTTTTTCATGAAATATTCAATAATCTTTTGGTTAACTTTTACCCAACCTAACTCACCTATATGAACAATATCTGTCATACTGCCCATTTGATAATCTTCTTTTTTATATGACCACATATCTAAATATTCAAACCCATGTTCCAAAACTTTTGATTTTATATTTAATACAAGTTTATTTGCAGTTTCTCTATTATTTACAAAAACATAAGGATGTAAATCCTGCATTACAAAAAGTGGTTTAATCTTATAACTTTTTAAGAAGTCAAGTAGCACTAAAAAGTCTTGATACTCTTGATTCTCATTTAATTTTTGAGGTACAACTATTGAAAAAGGGAAATTCTCTTTTTGTATTGAAGGTTCAATATATTTTGCATAATATTCATTATTAATTCCATAACCATTATTTGAAGAAGGCATTTCGACTTTTTTTGCTTCATTTTTTAAAGCATTATAATCAAGCATTGGATTAGTATAAGTTACCATTTGTGGATTTATATCTTTATTATCAAAGGCTTGAATTATATTTTTTTTAATTTCATTATCTAAATATTCGTCTTCTAAAGTATCCAATGAATATTTATATATAAAATTTGGTTCTTTTATAAGGGTTATATTTTTCTTAACATAATCACTGACTAAGATTTTATATTTATTATCTGCTTCACTTTGAAAATAGAGTTTATTCATCATTCCTGAATACATATATTCCAAAAATTTTGGCATAGTAAGACCATTGTCATTAGACCCAGTAAACCAACTAGGAGATAAAAGAACTACAACTCTTGCATTTTCTCTTACAATATCATTATCACATGCTGCTAATTGAGCCATTATTACAAAAGTTTGCTGTCCTTCTTTTCCTTGAGCTCTCAAAGGTAGATTTAAAACATTATTAAAATAATTTTGGGGTAAAAATTTTTGATTTGGGTATAAAACTAATTCAGAAGAACCAAATAAAATAATTTTTCCACTTTCTAAATCATTCTGTAAACTAATAGTTCTTTGTAATGAATCTTGTAAAGGTTTTGCATAATAATTAAGAATAATATTTTTGCCAAAATAAATAACTGATACTACTGCAAATAATGCAATTGTAAAAGAAAATATGTGTACAAAAAATCTATTCACCTAACCTACTTTTTATATAGTCAGTCAATTTATTTACACTGTCAAAATTACTTTCAATAATATCTCTTGTATCAATTTTAATATCAAACTCTTCTTCTAACATCATTGCAAGATCAACAGTTCCCATACTATCAATCAAATTTGAAGTATATAATGGCTCATCAATGTTTACTGTTTTAAATGCAATTTCTTCTACTAAAGGTTTTATTCTTTCTATTAAACTCATTATTTCCCCTATTTTTTAATATATTTCATAATCATCTATAATTTCTAAATTGAATAATAATTCGACAGTTTACCATCTTTCTGATATTCTTTTCTAGTTATAATTATCTACTCTATATTTTAGAAAATTCTAGCAGATAAAGTTGAGAATAGTGCCATAGGAAAGGCCATTCTGTCAATACAAGTTATCCTAGTAATTTTTAAAATTTAAATATTATTTCGAAATGTAACACTTTGAATAAATTTGTTTTTTATTTTTATTTTTTAGTATATTTTAAGGTTAAATATTTATTTATAAATCGCCACTTTATTCTTCCTAAGTCTTTTGCATAAATAAGTTAATTCTTTACCTTATTTGTAATTATAATCTTGATAAAACATCATGACTTAAAGTTTTTTTATACACCTTTGAAGCTTTGTTTTTTAAACTCTCTTCAATATCATTTTCACATAAAATAATTAAATTATTTGTAGATAATTCTGCAATTTTTTCTTTATCATTATCTTCTAATTTTGATATGTCAATAATAATCTTTGGATTATCTTCTTCAATTAAAAATAGTTGCACAATTTTTGATATTTGTTTTACATCATATCTTTTATTTAATTCTGTTATTAGATTAAAAAAATATATTGGATCATTATTTAAAACATAAATTGATTCTTTATTTATTATTTGATCTTTTGCATCTAAAAATATATCACTATTCGAGTTTATTTTTTCAGTATTTATCTTTTCAATTTTATTTTGTGAATTTAGTTTATTTTCCTCTAATATAGAATCATTATTCTTAGGAATTAAAACTTCAAAAGTTGAACCGATAGCAAGTTGACTTGAAACATTTATCTCTCCATTTAGAAGGACAATAAGTTCTTTACAAATTGCAAGACCTAATCCTGTTCCTCCATATTTTCTTGTGCTACTTCCATCTAATTGTTTAAATCTATCAAAAATATATTCTAATTTATTTTGGGGAATTCCTATTCCTTCATCTTTAACTATTATTTTAATATGGTTTTTATAATCTTCAACAAGAAAATAGATTTTCCCTTGTGCTGTGAATTTTAGTGCATTACTTAAAAGATTCTTTATTATTTGTTTAACTTTTATTTGGTCACTATTAATAAAATCTGCATTATCATCTATTTTAAAAATCAATTCGAGATTTTTCATTTTTGTTTGAGAATAAAACATTTCATAGATTGAATGCATGTACTCTTTTAGATTTATTTTTGTATATTGAACATGACTTTGTTTTGCATCTAATTTTGACAAATCAAGAATATCATTTATTAAATCTAATAAATCTTTTCCACATTTATTTACTATTTCTAAATTTTCAACTTCTTTATCAGTAAGATTTCCTGATTTGTTTTTTACCATTATTCCACTAATTATATTTATAGAATTTAAAGGAGTTTTTAGTTCATGGCTCATATTTGCTAGGAAATCATCCTTTGTTCGATTGGCTTCTTCTGCAAAAATCTTAGCATCATAAAGTTTTTTTGTTCTTTCATTTAGTTCATTTACCATTGAAACAAAATTAGAACTTAGTTGATGTATTTCTGAAATATTAGTATCAAGAACTTCTATATTTGTATTTTTTTCTGATATTTGTGATGTTTGATTTGATAAATCAATAATAGGTTTTGTAATAGAATCAGAAAATATATTTATTCTTTTTAATAAAAAATAAAAGAAAATCATATAAAAAAATATTAAAAATACAATTGCTGCATAACCAATTTTATCTGATAAATTTTTCAAGTATTCAATAGATGAAAAAATACTCTTTTTATCAATTAAAATCATTAATTTCCAATTTGTTTCATCTATATTTTGTTGTAGTGTTAAATACTCTTTATCTTCAATTTTTAATGTTGAATCAGATTTTTTATTTTCAATTAAATTTTTGAAATGAGATGCAAAAGGGCTATGGTTTGTAAGAATATTATACTCTTCTGGTTTAGTTATAGTTTTTAAAATGGAGTCAGTATATAGATGTTTTTTTAACTCTTTTAACCCAAGTAAAGACTCAATTTTTTCAGGCATAGCAATAATCATACCATCTTTATCAACCATAAATAAGTTTGCATCATAAGGTAAAGTCCTATCTAAAATATTTTTTACAAAATTATCAATTGTAATATCAAGTCCAGTAACTCCTTCTAGAAAGTCTTTGTTATAAATTGGAACGACACATGATAACATCCAACCATTTCCAGCTGGGTCTAAATATGCACTTGTCCAAACAGGTTTTTTTTCTGGATTATGTTTTAAATCTGCTAAGTAATAAAAATTATAATCTTCCATTTGAATATGTTCACCATATTGCTCATAAACTTTATCAATAAAGGGATAAAGTCTATTCATATTGTCCCAACTATTAAAATATGCAGCATTTATAATAGGATTGTTATCAACAACACTTTTTAATGATATATCCATAGCTTCTGTAAAAGTAGCTTTTTTTCTTTCAATATCTGTAATTTTTGTTTTTGATGAATAATAAAGACTAGCACCACTTTGATTTGTTTTATAAAATACACCATTAGAAGCAACATCAAATTTTGCATCAAAATTTGATAATTCAAATTGATTAGGATTAGACATAATATTTTCATGGGTATATTGCAAAATCGATGCAGTTCTTGAAATTTCTATTAATTTATTACTTATAATTGTTGCTTCATTTTCTAATATAGCTTTAGAGTGAGATTGGGCTTCTTTTAATAATAAAGCTGCATTATTTGTTGAGATATATGTATTTATTGAGAAATATAAAATAATTAAAGCAACTTCAACTACAAGGATAGGAATAAGTGAGAATTTAACAAAATGATTTGAAAGTATTTTTCCAAAGTTTTTTCTTTTTTTTAGAATTTCTTTCATAAATTCTCCTTTATTTTTATTATATCTTCATTCAAGATAAACAATCTATTTATATCTAATATATACTTTTAAAATTTTTATTATTAGCGCTTTTTAGAAATATCAACAAAATCTGGCTTAATTAAAAAGAAGAAATTAATTCATAAAAGTGAATAAAGAAGCTTTTTAAGCGTGGATAATCCACACTTAAAATTTACAGAAGAGTTTACTATTTTGCTAAACGGCTATCAACCCATGCACCAAGTGGTGTTATGATTTTTTGTAATAACCAACTTACAACAATAAACGTAATAATCCACGCAACAACAGCTGCCCATGCAGGTAATATATCAAAGAAAATATCATATCTTCCTATTAATGGCCAGTGAATTAAATATACTTCAAATGAATAAAGCCCATAAATTGATAAAAATTTATTGTCAAATTTCTTAAGTATAAAAATAACAATAAATGCAAACATAATTATAATAGAAGTTAATTGATCAACAAAATATCCTTGTCCTAAAAACGCAGTTAATTTAGGCCAATGACCTGATGTGGTATGTAAAGACATATAAACTACAACTACAAGCATTAAAGCTATTACTAAATAAGAATCTTTAGTTTGACTTTTAAATTTTTTGAAATATGTAACTAACTTATTCTCTTTATCTTTTGTTTCAAATAACAACCACGCAAAAACAATTCCTAAAGAAAATGCAACCGTATGTAATCTATGAAGCCAATTATCTCCCATATCTAAAGGATTATATACACCAATTAATGTAGCAACTACTGCTAAGATTATTGCACTTAACCATGGTCTTTTTACACTAAATACTATTGGGAAAAGTGCATAAAACATCATCATCCAAGTGATATACCAAAATGGTGAGTTAACATCATCAAAACCTCGTGCAGTTGGAAACCATCCAAGTAGTGATTGAATCACATAAGGAACAGGATATGTAATACCTAAAAATAATCCATTAGCTGCAAATATAATAATTGTTACAACCCAAAATGGAATAAATATTTTAATTGCTCTTCGTTTATAAAATTCCATTAAAGGAAGAGGTCTTTTCAACATTCCAACAGTTAAACCATATCCAGACATAAAAAGGAATAAATCAACACCAACTCCTGCAATTATAGAAAGAGGAAAAAGAAAATCTGCATTTGTTACCAACATATAAGCAAAATGTGCAAAAACAACTGTCAAAATCCCTAAGCCCTTAAGCTCTTGAGTAACAGAAATTGGAAACAAGTCAGTATGTTTTGACTTTTTAAAAGTAAAAAGAACTACTGCTATTAAAATAGCAATAACAATAAGATTTGTTCTATAAATATCGTCAGTTAAAGTTATAGGCATATGCACCTCCCAGATTTTTAGTTTTATTGCAAATTAATTCTCTAATTTACAATAAATTCTTGGGCAAAATTATACTACTTATAATTGAAATTAAAAATTAAATAAACAAAAATATTTTTTTTGTGAGATTTTATAGTAAATGAGAATAATTATTTTAAAAATACTTTTATATTATTTACACCTTTTGTGTCACTAAACTTTTTCAACAACGAAGCTAATTGGTTTACTTCAATATTTCTCATTCTTATACAACCACTTGATTCATTTGTTCCTATGGTACTTTCACTTAGTGTTCCATGTATTCTAAAAGTATTTTTTCCATCAACTATATGACTAAGATTGATTTTTGCAGTACCCATATAATTAAATTTATCTCCAGGAGGAACAACTGAGGGTAAATTAATTCCTCTTTTTTTAAAAGCTTCTATCGTATCTTGTGTTGGATACCAAAAAGGATTTAAAGTTATAGAAGTGACATTCCCCTCACCTGTAGGTTTTTTAATCTCTTTTTTCCCCGTTGAAACAATATATGTTTGAATATTTTTTATTTTTTTATTGAGTTTTCCCTTTAAAACCATAGAATTTTTAGAAGAATCCACTTCAATTATCAACTCATCATACATAGTAATATTACGAGTTGGGTCATTTTTTAGAATATTGTCTGTGGCTCTTTTATTATCGCCATTTTTAAGAAAATCGAAAATCTTTAATTCGTCTAAAAATTTCATTCCTAGTGCTATTTCATTTTCAGCTTTTGAATTTTTATTTTTATCTTTATTATTAAAAAATTCTAAATTTTTCCCATTTGAATGTGTTTTTATATCTGTACAATTGAGCAATAATTGAGAAAACAGAATTAAAAAAATAGCTTTTTTCATCTAATAATTAAAATGATTTCACTATTTGTTCTAAACTATTTTTAGAATTTTCTTGGGAAATTCCCTTTTCTAATATATTTAATTCAACTAATCCATCATTAACTTTTACGATAGTTCCATCTATGTTTATTTTATAAATAAAATATTTATTTTGTGTATTATCATTTAATCCTAAACAATTAATAAAACCACCTTTAGAATCATTTATTAAAGGAATTGTTGAGCTTTTATACATCTCATCTAATTTTCCATTTACAGCAAGCTGTTTTATTAACCAAGGAGTATTTGAAATATTTGCTACTAAAACAATATTTTTATTTGTATATTTATATAAATCTTTAAATAAAGCCAAACTATCGTGATTTAAAACAATAATATATTTTTCTACACCTTTTTGAAAAATAGTTTCAAATTGTACATAAGAACTTTTTCCTGCAACTTCAAAATATCTTGGAATATAATCTATATTTAGTACATTTTTACTATTTTGATTCACTTCAACACCGTTTGGATTTTTTGGAGCAGTTAAATATATTAAAAGTGCAAATCCAATAATTCCTAATATAACTATTTTAAAACTATTTTTTATCATTTTTTTCCTAATTTTTCTGTTTTTTAGCCCATCGTTTAAATAGTCTATAATTTGTTATCTCTTCTTCTAACTCTTGATTATTAAAAATATTTTCAACTAAAACATAAGCCAAATATGGAGATAAAACAAAACCTCGTCCACCTACTCCATTTAAAATATAAAGATTATTTATCATCTCTAGATTTTCATTTTTTATTTGAAAACCATTTTTCAGGTGGGGATATTTTTCAAAACTTTTTTGTGAATCTACCAACTTTCCAACCATTGGAAAATAATCAACACTTGAGGCTCTAGCTCCTATTTTTACATCTAAAACTTTTACATCATTTAATGTTTTTATATCATTTGCTTTATTTAAAAGTATAGATATATCATTTTGTATTATTTTATTTGTATATTCATTATGTTCTAATTTGTTTATATTTTTTAATCTTAAATCATAACTACTCTCTATTTTTTCATCATCAAATCTATTATGAGTTGCACCAATAGATACTGTTCCATCCTTCGATGAAACTGATAATGAACACTCTTTATGATAATTTATATCTACAGAAGTAGTTGTACTTATATCAATCTTTTGACCCCAAACAGCTCTAATATCCATATATTTTTCTTTTATAAGTAAAATATCAGCACCAGTTGTTAAAAAAAGATTTTTAGCTTTTATTTCACTATTTAAAACCCAAATATCATCAACTTTTTCTATTTTGTTTATTTCATAATTAAAAAGTTTTTCTGTATTACTTGAGAGTTTTTTACAAATCTCATAAGATTTTACAACACTTCCTATTTTAAATAGATAACCATCTTCAAACTTTTCATAATCAAAATCCATATACGGAATATAACTTTGAAATTTCTCTTCATCTTCAGCATTTTTTGGAATTCTGCAAGTTCCGCAATTTATTATTTCACTAGGAAAATTCTCTTTATAATAAGCTATTGAAAAATTCAAAGCTTTAGTTATTAAATCTTTAAATTTATTTGGTTTTCCCAAAAGTGGAGATAAAAATGCTCCAGCTGCTCCGCTTGCACCAAAAGCTACATCTTCATTTTTATCTATTAATAAAACTGATTTTGAATACTTTGATAAAAAATGTGCCAAAGAACACCCAGCAATTCCAGCTCCAATAATTACATAATCAAACTCTTGTTTATTCATTTTTATCCAATTTATCAAAAAGCTGAAGATTTGGTCTGAAATAACCACGCCCACCTTTTAAACTAATACATCTATATTTTGGAAATTTCTTTTTATAATATTCTAATCTCTCTTTAGTAGTTTTTCCCGTATCACAATAAAATACAAAAACAGAATTCAGAGGAAATTGTTCCATTAAAGGAGGATTATAAATCATTGTTTCAACATATTCAATAGGTTTTAGAATTGTATCAATTAGAACAACTTTAACACCATCTTTTTCCAATTCTCTCTTATTTTTCAAAAACTCTAGTTGAGTCCATTCATCTTTAGAAAACATAAATAATAATTTCCTTTCATTAAAGGCTAATATTAGTATATTCCCTATTAAAAAAAAGTTATTATTATAAAATTTTAGATAAAATCATGCTTCAATTGAATATTAGGGATAATTATGAAAGTTTTAGTTACAGATGATTCTAAAATGGCGAGAAAAATGGTTATAAAAGTTTTGACTGATATACTTAAAGAAAGTGTTGAAATCTATGAAGCTCAAAATGGACAAGAGGCTTTAGATTTATATAAACAAGTTTTACCAAATATTGTTTTTCTAGACTTAACAATGCCTATTATGGATGGGTTTGAAGCCCTTAGCAAAATTAAAGAATTTGACAAAGATGCTAAAGTTATAATTATTTCAGCTGATATTCAAAAATTATCCATAGACAAAGCTTCACAGTTAGGTGCTTTTAACTTCATAAAAAAACCTATTGATTTAGCAAAAATGGAACAAATACTTAATAAAATCAACGAATTGGCTAAATAATGAAATCTATAACTTTAACAGAAGATGAAAGAGATTGTTTACAAGAGTTAATGAATGTAGCTTATGGAAGTGCAACTGCTGCAATTACAGAGATTCTTGATGCCTTTGCACAATTATCTATTCCTAAAATTCAAATTATAAATGCTGATGAATTAAAATCATATTTATCTAACGAGTTAAATCTAGATGTTGAACATTTAGTATCTTTTCAACAAATAAATGGAACTCTTTGTGGTGAAAATATGTTTGTAATAGATAAACAATCAGCGAAAAACATAGCCTATAAGTTTGGTCTTGAAGACCATGAAGTAAATGATGAAGAAATAGCAGATGTTATTTTGGAAATTACAAATATTTTATCTTCATCAACAATAAGTAAATTAGCTGAAGATATTGATACAAATGTATCTTTTTCAGCACCTACAATTAAAACAATAACATCTATGAATCAACTAAATAATCTATTTATTTCAAAATATGAAAAAGTAATTATCATATCAACTCAGCTAAGATTTGAAGATTTAAATATAAATGCTGAACTATTTATTTTAACAACTGATAATTCTATTTTGTACATAAAAGAGAAACTAAATAAAATATTAGATGAGCTTTAATTGTGAATGCAAATAAATTTGATGTAATCTGTAATACAGTTGACAATGGAATTATTCTAATAAATAGAAATCTAGAAGTAAAATTTTGGAATCGTTGGCTTGAAATTAGAACAGGTATTAATTCAAAAGAGATTATTGGTAAAAATATAAAAGATTTTTACCCTCAAATTGATGATAAAAAATTAATTAGAAAAATAATAACTGCTTTAAAACTAAACTCTTCAACATTTTACACTCCTCAATTTAATAAATTTTTAATACCAATTGAACTATCAAAGGTTGCAGATAGAGTTTTTAATGAGATGCAACAAAGTATTACAATAACACCTTATGACGTAGAAAAAGAGTTAGCAATAATTTATATTTATGATACAACTATTTTATCTGAGATTAATTATAAATTAAAAGAAGTGAAAGAAGAAGTTGAAGAAAAAAATGAAGAATTAAAACTTTTATTTGATACAACAATGGAAGCTATTATTGTTTTTAAAGATGACAAAATTGTAGATTGTAATCAAGTTGCTCTTGAATTATGTAATCATAAATCAAAAGAATTCTTTTTAAAAAAAGATATTCATGATTTAGATTTAGACAAAAATATCCTTAAAAAAGTACATACAAAACCATTTGAAGTAACTATCACTAGAGAAGATAAAACATCTTTTAAAGCTCTTGTAAATGTGAAAAATACAACTATAAAATCACAAGATTATAAAATATTAACAATAATTGATATTTCTGATATAAAAAGAAAAGAGAATCTTCTAGCAGAACAAACAAAACTAGCTGCAATGGGTGAAATGATAGGAAATATCGCTCACCAATGGAGACAACCATTAAATATAATCTCTATTACAGCCTCTGGTTCAAGATTAAAAAAAGAGATGAATATATTAACTGATGAAATGTTAGATGATGCACTAAAATCAATTTCAGAAACTACTGAACATCTATCAAATACTATTGATGTTTTTAAAGATTTCCTAAAAGAAGATAAAGAGAGATCATTATTTAATTTAAGTCAAAATATTAATAATAATCTTTCATTAATAGAGAGTGTTTTAAAAGAAAATCATATAACTATTGATTTAAATTTAGACAATGATATTTATCTATATAACTTTGCAAATGAGTTTAGTCAAGCATTAATAAATATTTTACATAATGCAAGTGATGCTATTAGTTTAAAAAGAAAAAAGAATGAATTAAGAGTTATAAAAATTTCTACTAAACAAATTGAAGATTCTGCACTTATTGAAATAGTTGATAATGCAGGTGGAATTGATAATGAGATTATAGATAAAATTTTTGAACCATATTTTACAACAAAACATAAATATCAGGGTACTGGTTTAGGATTATATATGACCCATAAAATAATTCAATCAAGTATGAAAGGTAAAATAACTGTTTGTAACAAAGAGTTTATTTTTGAAGATAAAGAGTGTGTTGGTGCACTTTTCAAAATATTATTAAAAAACAATACTTGATTGACATTGACTCAACCTTTTGGATATAATAAGTTTTTAAATATTAAAATATTTTATTCAAATAATAGGATTGAAAAATGGCAAAAAGTTTATATGAAACACTAGAAATAAATGAAAATGCATCAGCAGATGAGATAAAAAAAGCCTACAGAAAATTAGCTAGAAAGTATCATCCTGATGTTAATAAAGACCCTCAAGCTGAAGACAAATTCAAAGAAATCAACGCAGCATACGAAGTTTTAAGTAATCCAGAAAAAAAACAACAATATGATCAACATGGTGACTCAATGTTTGGTGGACAAAATTTCCATGACTTTGCACGAGGTCAAGGCTCAAATGTTGATTTAGATGAAATTTTAAGACAAATGTTTGGTGGTGGAGGTGGATTTGGAAGATCTGGCTTCTCACAAGGTGGATTTGGAGGGTTTAGTGAACCTGACTTAGATACTAATGCACAAATAACTATTCCTTTTGATGTGGCAATTCTTGGTGGAAAACAATTTATTAATTTAAATAATGACTCTTTTGATGTAAAAATTCCAGAAGGAATTGAAGATGGACAAAAAATAAGAGCAAAAGGAAAAGGAAAAGCATATCAAGGACAAAGAGGTGATTTAATTTTAAAAATTAATGTTGCTACAAGTCCTGATTATGAAAGAAATGGTGATACTTTAATCAAATCTTTTGATTTACCTTTAAAAACTGCCTTATTTGGTGGTAAAATTGAAATAAAAACTATCCACAAAGACATTACATTAAAAGTTCCTCAAAATACAAAACAAAATCAAAGATTTAGAGTAAAAGAGCTTGGTGTTTTAAATAGAAAAGCTGGAGTTAGAGGAGATTTGTATTTAAAAGCAAATATAGTTTTACCTAAAATTGAAGATTTAGATGAAGATTTAGTGAAGATTTTAGAAGAAAAACTTCCTTCAAATTAATGAGTTTTAATTATGGAAACAAATAGCTATATAGAACCCGTTTATCTAATCTCAGCAGTTGCAGAGATTTTAAATATTCATCCTCAAACACTAAGACAATATGAAAGAGAGGGCTTAATTAAGCCCTCAAGAACAAATGGAAAAATAAGACTCTATTCTCAAAAAGATATTGATCATATAAAATATGTATTAACACTCACAAGAGATAAAGGTGTTAATTTAGCAGGTGTTGATATTATTCTACAGCTTAATCAAAAAATTGAGATTTTAGAGAATGATATTCATATTTATAAGACAAAAATTAAAAGTATTAATACTCTATCTGTTGTTCCTGATACAAAAGCATTAGTTGTTCAAAAAACATCTTTTGAGATGGTTATACTAGAAAAAAATAATAAATAGTCATAAAGACTATTTATAAAAACTACCAAAAAAATTAAATCTTGACTTAGGTCATTCTCTCCAAAAAAATTATTAATTATAATTCCTTATATACTTAAAATAATAAAAAAGAGAATTATAAAATGAATAAATTAATAAAAACACAATATTTCACACCAAAAGAGTTTGAAAGTTTAAGTCCAAAGTTTGTAGAAAATATGTTGCATAATGAAGTACCTTTTATTGTATCTATAAATATTCAATTAGAAGAAGGTTTTAGTTGGGTAGTCGCTACTTCTAAATTATTAAAACAAGATAATAATGGATATATATCAACCATTGATTTAACCAAAATTGAGACAAAATTTTTAAAATTATTGATTGAGAATAAAAATAGTATTGTAACTTATGAAATAGCAAAAAATAGTATTTGGAAAACAAAAGATATGAGTATTTTTACAATGAGAAATTTCGTAAATAAGATAAGAAATAAAACATATAAGAGCATTATAAAAAACAAATCAGGATATGGTTATATAATAGAAATATAGGAGATAACTTTAAAAAAATTTAATATTTTTTTAAAAAATAGGATACAATTCTAAAAAGTAAATTAATAAAGCAGAATATGAAAAATAAACTATTAAAACTTATTCCCATTGTATCAATTGTAGTTTTTTATTCTTTATCAGATTTTAAAAAAAAAGAGATAACTGATTATAAAAGCAGTAATACTAAAATAGAGCAATTAGAAATAAAACATTTGGCATCAGAAGAGCTTCTTGGGAAAATTGCAAGTCATGAAATAGAAACTAGCTGGCTTAATGCTTCTATTATCTCAGTTGAAAAAAACAATTCTAATTCTAAATGGATTGTTATTTTTAAGAATAATGAGAATAATACAAAAGAGAAAGAACTAAATATCTTCGTTGATTATAATAAACTCATATAAATTTTAGAGCTATTGGCGACCCCAGCATGATTCGAACATGCGTGTTCTGGAGGAAATCCTAAAAAATAACTATTTCCTATAAACCTTAAATTTTTCTATATACTATAAAGTACCATTTTAAAGACACTTGTAAGCTATTGACAAATTCAAATAAACCCTATAAAATCTTATATACAAACTTTCAGGTGGGAAATAGGTGGGAATTTTAGAGAAAACATACTCAAAAAGAATAAATACAAAATTTAGTGGAATATTTTATAGAGAAACTACAACTAATGATAAAATTGATAAAACTTTTTATATTAGATATAAAGATGAAAATAATAAAGATAAAGAAATTAAAGTTGGTAAATATTCAGAAGGATATAGAGAAGCTTATTGCAATCAATTAAGAAATGAAATTATTACAAAACAAAGAACAGGTGAAGAACCACCCTCAATTGCTCAAAAAAAGAAAAAGAATATTTTATCTATTCAAACTATTGCTGATGAATATTTTAATTTAAGAGAAAATGGAAAATCTAAAATTACAGATAAATCACATTTTAATAACCACTTGTTACCTTTTTTTAAAAATCTTGATTTTGAAAGTATAACAAAAGATGAGATACAAAAATTTACTACTTTATTAAGAAATACAAAATCCATTTCAAAAAAAGAATTATTAGCTGATAAATCAATCAATAACATACTTAACTTTTTAAAGGCTCTTATAAAATATGCTTTTAAGAATGACTATATAAAAAATGATTTCTCAAAATATATTAAATTGTTAGATATAGATAATGCAAGAGAAAGATTTTTAACGCAAAATGAAATAAAAATATTATTTGAAAATTCAAAAAATGATGAAACTCTTTTTTTACTTTTTAATCTTGCATTAAAAACAGGTGGAAGATTAGAAACTCTTTTAAATATACAGAAAAAAGATATTGACTTTACACATAATTTACTTACTTTAAAAGATTTTAAAAATAATAGTACATATAAAGCTTTTTTAACAGTTGATTTAAAAGCTCTTTTAGAAAAAAGAGTAGTTGATCTAAAGATGAATGATAAGCTATTTATTTCAAATCCACAAAGAAGATTAAGAAAAGTATTAGATGAGCTTTTTAATGATGGTATAGACTTTACAGATAGAAAGAACAAAGTTGTATTTCATTCATTAAGACACACTTTTGCAAGTCATTTAGCAATTATCGGAACTCCAATATTTACTATTCAAAAGCTAATGAATCATAAAGATATAAAAATGACTTTAAGGTACGCAAAACTTGCCCCTGATAGTGGAAAAGTTTTTGTTGAGCAACTACCTTTTTAAAATTAAAATATAGTAATTAATTTGATAATTAATTACTAAAATAAAGAGGGTAAAACATTGTAACATTACTATCTTCTTTATCATACTCTTTTATAGGCTTAAAATTATTTGGTTTTTTTGTATAAAAATCTATAACTTTTTTTTCATTTACTGAATCTAAAATTATAAATCTTCCACCTAAAATAATATTTACTTTCTCAATTTCTTGAATAGCTCTATCTAATAAATATTGACCTATTTTATAATTACACTTACTACTTTTACCTAGTTGTCCAATCAAATAACATGGAATATTTTCTCTATCTTTTTTTACTCCATCTAATTTTTGGATTAATGTTTTTGAAATACCATTTGTATTTAAAACTTTTAAGGATAAAGTAAAATACGCAATAATTTCTAAATCTTGATTAAAATATAAATAAGTTCTTGATATTTTTCTTTTTTCCAAATCTATAGAATTTTTATGTAAAAAATTTTCTAAATCCTTATTTTTTATACAAGAAAAAGTACCCAAAAGAGTTTGTATCGTATGTTCATTTTTTAATTCTAAAAGAGTATTTAAAGAGATAAGTTCTAATGAGTGATAATAAGTTTTATTTGTCAAACTAACAAATCTTATAATCTATTTAATAATGCAAGTGTTCTTTCAGATAATCCTATCTCTTTTTGTACATCTAATCTTTGCTGTCTCAACTCTCTTGATTTTCTAACTTTTTTAAGATTATTATCACTTAGAGCTTTTTTTAAAAATTTTTCATCTTTTTTATCAACTCTTATGTTTTCAAAAATTGCTTTTGTCATATTACATCCTTTTTTGATGATGTATTATAACATATTTTAATCTAACATTCCATTTTTTAATACAACATAACTAAATGAACTCAAAGCAATACTGCCAATCTACCCAGCAAAAAAAAGGTAAAGCTAAAAAGCTCTACCTTTTCTAATTCATCTATCAGGTCATCACTCCTGAAAGAGTAAGTTTGTATCTAAAACATATCGTAATTGTAGTATTTTAAATTTATTGTGTCAAAAAATGTATTCATTCATTTTAAATTATATAAGATTATGTGCTAATTTGTCGTAAATTTATTATCAATATTTACTAAAAAGGTAGTTTTATAAACAAATAAATAATTATTGTTTTATTAAAAAAGTAGTTTTATAATAGCTATCAATAGCTACTTATATAATATAATAATTAATAAAAACAATATTTATATGCCATAAAATTACATAATAATTTATCTTGTATTTTATATAAGAAGAAATAGCCATCATTTTATTTTCACTAAAAAGGTAGTGATAAAGTATTAAAAAGGTAGTTTTTTGAAAATATTACAAAAGAAAATCATTAGTTTTAAATAGAACCAAAAAGAAAAAAGGATAATGATAAATACAAAATATTTATCATTACCGCCTAAAAAAACAAGAAAAGTTACTATAAAAAATAAAAATCCAAATTTCCAGCTCATAAAAAATTTATTGTATTTATTCATTTGCTTGAGATTTTCTATTTTTAAGATATTTACCTAACTTATATGCTCCTCTTCCAGCCATATAAGTACTTGCAACTGGAACAGCTGCTAAACCTCCAGCAGTTGTAAGAGATTTTCCAAAAGCACTAGACATTACATTTTCCATTGAAACACTCGCAACTTTTTCAGCTAAAGCTTTAGCAATATTTATAAATAATGCTAACAATAAACCATAAATTAAAACTTGAATAGATGTTAAAAAAGGGTCTATAGTTGCAATTTTTCCAACTAAAAACAGTTGATATTTTATAAACATATCTACGGTTGATTTTAAAATCAAAGAAACAACTAATACAGTCAAAGTATTAGCAATAAGTAAACTAAGCCATTGTGTAAACATATTTTTTGTCCATCCATACATCAAAGCAAAAAACATAAAAGGAGCTATTAAAATCAATACTTTTAAAGTAAAAGTTGTTGTGATAACTAAAAATAAAGCAGGTAGAGAACCTATCAGAAAACCTACATATACTATTAATCCATAAAAAAATGCAGATACCATATTCCCTTTATCATTCAAAGCATTTTCAAGTTTAACTGTAGCTTCAAATAAAGCATCTAATTCAGAAAATAAAGATACTCCTCCACCCGCCCAGGTATGAAGTCCATTCATTGCTTCTGTTACCAAAGTTAGCCAACCATCAACATTTAGAGCAAAAGTAATAGCTATTACTTTCATAAATAAATCCCAAATAAGTTCTCTTATTGGGTCTTTACTTTTGCCTAATAGGGTTTGAAAACCCTTGTACATAACAAATAAAGTAATCGAAATAGCTATTAAAACGCTTAGTTGTTCCATCATAGTAGAGTTTACACCTGTTTCCAAATAAGCAAATATTTCATCTATTTTTACTCCTAGAACTTGAAAAAAATACATTTTATTCCTTTTCTAGTAATTTTCTAAAATCGGCACTTTTGCCTTTATTTTCTTTTTCTTTTTTGGCTTTTTCATCCTCTTCTATAATCTTTTTAACAGCAATATCTTTTGCTTTTTTTTCATCATCACTCATACAACCTGTAAGAACTGTTATAGAAAATAAGCTTATTAATCCAATGAATATAAATTTTTTCATCATAAATCCTTAATTTTGTAATTTTCTAAAATCAGCACTTTTACCCTGATTTTGTTTTAATAATTGCTCTTTTTGTCTTCTCTCAACATCATCTAAAGTTCTGCTTTGCTGATTCATAAGATCTACTTGAGTTTTTGTTATTTCAAGTTGTGCAATTTGTAACTGGATAGCATTATTAATATCTTGTGATTCTTTAATATCTTTTGAGGTAGCTAATTTTTTTGTTAGTCCATCTATATTATTTGAAATACCATCAAGGTTATTTGAATACTCTTGATAAGCAGCTATATCTCTTACTTTTCTTTCCATTTTTCCTTTGCAAACTTCTTGCTCTTTACTTGTCAAATGATTAACTTCACAATCGTTATATAGGTTATATTTAGCAAATAGTTCTTTTGATTTTATTCCTATTGGACTGTTAGAATTCATTGAATTATCTAAACTCAAAAAATCCTTACTATACGATTTTGAGAATTTATTAAAATCATTAATATCTTGAATAAAAGAAACACTATCTCTTATCCCTGTTTGACTTACTAACTGGTCGTTGTAAGCTTTTAATTGACTTTGATAGTGGTTTGCTGTATCTACCCATCTTTTAGCCTGTTCTGCATATTCAGCAACTGTTTTTATATTTTGTGCCATTGCTTGAGCATTTGCAACTGCATCAACAACTGGAATACCACTTGCGTTTAATAACCCAATGGTTAATAAACTACTTAAAATTATTCTTTTCATTTTATATCCTATTTTTTAAGCTGTTTTAACTCTTGTTCTTAATAACCACTCAGCCATTGAATGCTTTGAATAAAATATTCTTCCACCTACTTGGTTGTAATCAATACCTATTCCTTCTTTTCTCCATTTTTCTATTGTAGAGTTTGAAACTCCTAAAATTCTTGAAACATCTGAAGTTTTTAAGTTAATTTGTTTTTTATAACCTAAATCATCAATTTCTTTGATAATTTTTTGTAAAGCTTCTTCTTTATCTATACTCATTTTTCTATGCTCCTTTTTTCTTAATAATTTTTAATATCCTCATTAAAACATATATTTTTTATCGATGTCAAATTTTTTAATGCTTCTAAAAGTTCGATGAAATAGGCTTTATAAGAAATGTCTCAAAAATATAAATTTAATTAGAATGAAAAGATATTTTTTATTTTGGTGAAATTAATTTTAGTTTTTTTATAAAAATAATTTCATAAAATTTCTAATTTTTGAAATAAATTAAATAAGAGCTTCGCAGAACTTGTCGGGAAACAAAAACAAAATGACGGCATTTTGTGTACTGTTTCCCTATCCTGCATTCTCTTACTTTTTTAAATATTCAAAATCACATTTTTTATTTTTTATTGTAGAAATTCTAAAGAGATTTATATTTTGTAAATTTAAAAATTAGAAAAAGAATTTTCATTTGATTTAGAATTTTTATGAAAGAAAATCAAAACCAAAATTAAAAAAAATTAATATCCTATAAAATTATAATTTTTAGAAAATTTATTTTACATGTATCAAATTTACTCACTTATTAGTGAATATAACAATTTATATTTGCATAGACATAGAATTTTTTACAAAAGATTGAAAATAAAAAGGCAAAACAGGATATAATTAAATATATTATTATAATTAATATCTATCGTAATATTGAATCAAAGGAATTAAATGCCAAATAAATCAAATTCTCAACCTAAAGAGGTTTTTAATTATAAAGAGTATTTAGAGTTTATGGAGAGTAAAAAAGTTAGACACGCAAAAGAAAGAACTAATACACTTTTAGACTTTGTAACAGAAGAACAACAAAGAGCAGACAATGAAAAAGGTATTGAAGATATTAGCTCTTATGACCCAACACCAAAAGAAATAAAAGAGCATTTTAATTTTGTAAATAAAACTATAAGAGTGTTAAGAGAAAAATATCCAAATGATGAATATTTATATTCTTTAGATAATAATGAAAATATGCTAGTTGAGTTTTGCTCTACAGATTGGTATAAAAGATATGGAATTGAAAAATAAAAAATTAATATAGGAAAAAAAGATGAAAAAAATAGTTAAAAGTTTAATAACTACTGTTGGTATTTTAGGTAGTACAATTTTATTTACAGGTTGTGTACAACTTCCACCAGTTCCTGATGCTATGAAAGTATCAACATATAATAATACAGCCCCAGTTACTAAAAAAAGTGGATATATAGATATTAGAACTCTAACAGAAGAACAAAAATTTAGTTGTGAATATAGATATTGCATAACTAATTCAATTTTAGATACAAATCCAAATTGCATTCCATCAAAAAATGCACTTGATAAAATTTTAAGCCCATACAAAAATGATTTTGGAATGGAAAGAAAAATGAAAGCTATTGATAATTTTGTTAAACAATGCCCACATTCAAATATAATAGATTCACCTTTTATTAATTAAAAATATAAAATATTATTAAAATTAAGTTTTATTCTATAAATTAGTATAAAAAATATATTACTCAAATATAATTTTAAAATAAAGGCAAAAAATGGAAAGAATACAAGCAGAAGTGAACTGGGATTATTTGGAAGCAAATTTGACACAAGAACTGTATCAAAAGATAGAGAACGAATTGGGAAACAGTGGTTCAATAACGACTCCTTACAATCTGGAAATATTAGAAAGATGGCTAAGAGAATTTCCAATAATCAAAACACTAACAGATTTATCAGGGCTTCAATCAGCAATGAAATTGCAAGGTCAAATGGAACTGGAAATATTAGAAAGTAACTTTGCAAATAAAATGAGAGCTGAGGGTATAACAGATATGGAAATGCTAGATGAAAGAGGAATAGACCCTTTTAAATTCTTCAAAGAAATAATGATTTAAAAGGAGATAAAATGACAGCTATTCCAAATTCTCAACCTAAAGAGGTTTTTAATTATAAAGAGTATTTAGAGTTTATGGAGAGTAAAAAAGTTAGACACGGAAAGGAAAGAACTAATACATTTTTAGACTTTGTAACAGAAGAACAAAGAGCTATCGACAAAACAAAAGGTATATTAAACAATTTAAGTATTTATGACCCAACACCAAAGGAAATAAAAGAGCATTTTAATTTTGTAAATAAAACTATAAGAATCCTAAGAGAAAAATATCCAAATGATGAATATTTATACTCTTTAGATAATGATGAAAATATGCTAGTTGAGTTTTGCTCTACTGATTGGTATAAAAGATATGGAATTGAAAAATAAAATTTTACAAATTATTTCTCAATTATTTAGAAAGATATTTAGATTTTTCTTCCACCTTTTTTGTCTCAGTTGTCCCCGCTCTTTTAAGTTAATCTTGCCGTTCGCCTTTGGCTAAGTTCAAATGATATGGTAGGGAATGGCTCAAGAGCGGAGACAACTTGCCCTTGTACTACTTTGGATTTAACAAAATAGTACAGGACAAGTTAGTCTAAAAGTTACAAATGACACGGCTTTTGCAGGACTTTCGCTTACGACTTAAGTAGATTATTGTTCAGCTCTTAATCTACAACACAATTACACTAGACGGTTCCCCTTATCTAGTAACCTATATCTTTAATAAATCCAGTATTAGTATTACTACTAATTTAAAAACCTCTGTTTTATATATTAACTGGTAAATCTATAGGAGTGTCCTTGCTACTGCTTTCGCAGATGAACGGGCATCTCCAAGGTGAATCGTACCACATACACTTCCTCACACCTTGCTGATTTGGTCTCTTATTTGGCTGTGATTGTTTTCGGTGAGTTCATTCTCACCTTGTATAAGTATTTAATTTTATCGCAGGGTTTCACCTTACTGTGCAGTCCTTATACTCTACCGCTTTATGTAGTTTTTTAGACAATACTTTATCCTCAACACTTAAGTTGATTTTTTTTTGAAAAGAAAATTGGATTAAAAGCTTGATATTTATTTAGATATTTGTTATAATTGCCCTAATTAGTCGCCAAACTAACTAAAAAGAGTTACTTCGGTAGCTCCTTCCATTATTTTAAAATCTTAAAGTTTTTTTTGCCAATATTTTTTAATATATAATCAGCAATATCACTTTTAGTATAAAGATGTAATCCACCAAAATCTCTCCAAGGCAATTGATTCGTTTCTCTTAAATGTATAAGATTCGCATATCTTGTAGAAATTACTACCGTAGCAATTTGAGGTCGAAAAGCAATAGCATATTTATATTTCTTAAATTTTTCATTGATTTTTTCAATAATAAAAATCTTAGTTAACTCTTTTTCATTGTTATACATTATTGCTCTTATCCTCTAATTTAAAAACTAATCAAGTATATAAAGTTTTAAAAGTTTAATCAACAATTGAAAAAGTAGAAAAAGTGCCTAAAAATTGGCTTCTATGTGTAGTAAAATTTATTGAATTACATTAAATAATTCTATATGCAGTGAGGTTTAAATTTAGTAACTTAAAAATTATTATTAATATAAAAAATTTATATTTTATTAATAAGTATGTTTTTTTAATTTCAGGTGGGAAATAGGTGGGAAGATAGTTTAAAAAATAAAACTTAAAAAGCTTTAGAAAGCCCTTTAAATCGATGGCGACCCCAGCAAGATTCGAACTTGCGTGTTCTGGAGGAAATCCAGACGTCCTTGGCCACTAGACGACAGGGTCATTTTTTTAAGGAGTAGGATTATATTTTAGTTTGAGTTTGTTTTTGCTTAAAACTCACTATTATCGTACTATCTTTGATGTTTTTTTCGAAAGTTTTATTATTGTTGAAGCTTTTGTCTCATAAAAACCTTTTTTATCTTCAACCAAAATATCAGCTCCAATTGTTGCAAAATCTTTATCAAAATTTTCACCTGTTTTATTTGCTGATGTTGAATACAAAATATTGAATTTATGAATAAAATCATAAAAATCAGAATCTTTAGGCACAACCCTAAATGACTTTGTATTTGGATAAATAAAAGTTGTTCTTTTACTATTTCTTACTCTTTTCCTAAAACTTTTTGGAACTCTTGTATGTTGAGTTAAAGTCTTAAAAGAATCAACTGTATGAAGTATTTTTTTTGATGTTGGTCTTTGTTTGATGAAAGAGAGTTTCTCATCATTTAATGATGAGAAACCTACTGTTGTATCTGTTTGAACTAGATAAACTAAAGAAGAATCCATTAGTTCTTAATCGTTTAAGAATTCTTGGATTGATTTAGGAGTTGAAACATCATTTGTTTTTAAAACTTTGATTGCTTCAACTGCTGCATTTGCAGCTGCTACTGTTGTAAAATATGGAACATTCATTCTAAGAACTGATCTTCTAATATCTTTTCCATCATCTTTTGATGACTCTTTTGCTTCACTTGTATTAATTGCCATTGCAATATCACCATTTGTAAGTAAATCTGTGATATTTGGTCTTCCCTCGCTAACTTTTAATACTTTTTCACACGCAACACCAGCTTCATTTATAATAGTATAAGTTCCACCAGTTGCTACGATTGTAAAGCCATTTTCAGTTAAACCTTTTGCAATACTTGGAGCAAACTCTTTATCTAAATCACATAATGAAATAAATACTTTTCCACCTTTTGGAAGGTCATTTTTTGCAGCAGTTTGTGATTTAGCAAAAGCCATTCCAAAGCTATCAGAAATACCCATAACTTCACCAGTTGACTTCATTTCAGGACTTAATAATAAATCAGCTCCTGAAAGTTTATTAAATGGGAATACAGCTTCTTTAACAGCAACATGACCTTTTAATTTTGGTTTTAATACACCATTACCCTCTGTTACAATATCTTTATCATAAACAGCTAATGCAGCTCTTAAAGTTTCACCCCACATAACTCTTGTTGCAACTTTTGCAAGTGGCATACCAGTAGCTTTTGATACAAATGGAACAGTTCTACTAGCTCTTGGATTTACTTCAATTAGATAAATTTCACCTTTGTGAATTGCATATTGAGTATTCATAAGTCCAACAACACCAAGACCTAAAGCCATCTCTTTAGTTTTTGTTTCTAATTGTTTAATTAAATCATCACTAATTGAGATTGGAGGTAATGAACAAGCTGAATCCCCTGAGTGAATCCCTGCTTCTTCAATATGTTGCATAATTCCACCAATATAAACTTCTTTTCCATCACAAATACAATCAACATCAAGTTCGATTGCTCTATCTAGGAATTTATCAATTAAAACTGGTGCATCATTTGAAACTGAAACTGCTTCATCCATATATTGTTTTAACTCATCACTTGAATAAACAATTCTCATTCCTCTTCCACCAAGTACAAATGAAGGTCTTACAAGTACTGGATAACCAATTTTTTCAGCAATTTCAATAGCTTCTGTTACTTCAACAGCTGTTCCATTTTCAGGTTGTAATAATCCAATATTTTCAACAAATGCTGAGAATTTTTTTCTATCTTCTGCTAAATCAATAACTTCAGCAGTAGTTCCTATAATTTTTGCCCCTGCTTTTGTTAAAGCATTTGCAAGTTTAAGTGGAGTTTGTCCACCAAAGTGTACAATTACACCATCTGGATTCTCTTTTTCAACTACGCTTCTTACGTGTTCAAAATCAATTGGTTCAAAGTATAAAACATCTGAAGTATCATAATCTGTTGATACAGTTTCAGGGTTGCAGTTATACATAATTGTTTTTACACCCATTTCATTTAAAGCAAATGATGCGTGTACACAACAATAATCAAACTCAATCCCTTGACCGATTCTATTTGGTCCACCACCAATAATCATTACTTTTTTCTCGTTTGATTCAACTTTTGCAACTTTTGGTAGTTTTGTAATATTTGTAGTTGAATATAAATATGGTGTTAAAGCTTTAAACTCAGCAGAACAAGTATCAACTTCGTTGTATTCAAAATCTACATCTAAAGTTTTTCTAGCTTGATAAATATCTTCTTCAGTTTTACCAATTAGATTTGCAATCATTTTATCGCTAAATCCATTTGTTTTGATTTTTCTCATAAATGTTTCATCTGTTAAAATTGATTCATTTATTGAAACTTCTAAATCATGAATTTCTCTAAATTTTGATAAGAACCAAGGGTCAATTTTTGATAATTCAAAAATATCTTGATTTGTAAGACCTTGTCTCATCCCTTCCATTAGGTATAAAAGTCTTTTATCATTTGGTCTTCTAATCTCTTTTTTAATGAAATCTAAATCTCCAGCGATTCTATCGAATCCTACAAGTCCTGTTTCTAGTGAACAAAGAGCTTTTTGGATAGATTCATTAAAAGTTCTTCCAATTGCCATTACTTCACCAACTGATTTCATAGAAGTTGTTAGTGTTGAATCTGCTTTTGGGAATTTTTCAAAAGTAAATCTTGGAACTTTAGTAACGATATAATCAATTACTGGTTCAAATGATGCAGTTGTACCTGTAATATCATTTTGAATTTCATCAAGTGTAAATCCAACAGCTAGTAAAGTTGCTACTTTTGCAATTGGGTAACCAGTTGCTTTTGATGCAAGTGCTGATGATCTTGAAACCCTTGGATTCATTTCGATTACAATCATTCTTCCAGTATTAGGACAGATTGAGAATTGAACATTTGAACCACCAGTATCAACACCAATTTCTCTAAGAATTGCAAAAGATGCATTTCTCATATCTTGGTACTCTTTATCTGTAAGTGTTAGTGCTGGTGCAATAGTTACAGAATCTCCCGTATGAACACCCATTGGGTCTAAGTTTTCAATAGAACATACGATAATGCAGTTATCATTTTTATCTCTGATAACTTCCATTTCGTATTCTTTCCATCCAAGCATAGATTCCATAATTTCAATTTCATTAATTGGAGAGGCTTCTATTCCTATTTCAGCAAGTTTTTTAAACTCTTCCATATTATAAGCAACACCGCTTCCACCACCTGCAAGTGTAAATGATGCTCTAGAGATTACTGGAAAACCTATCTCTTTTGCTACTCTCATAGCTTCTTCAACGCTATATGCGTTTGCACTTCTTGGTAAATCCATACCAATTTTTATCATAGCTTCATTAAAAAGATGTCTATCTTCACCTTTTTTAATTGCATCTGGATGAGCTCCTAAAAAATGAACTCCTTCTAACATACCTTTGTCGTACATTGAAGTTGCAACATTTAGTGCAGTTTGTCCACCCATAGTAGGTAAAATAGCATCAATTTTTTCTTTTTCAATAATCTTAGCAACTACAGCTTCTGTAATTGGTTCGATATAAGTTTTATCAGCAAATTCAGGATCAGTCATAATCGTCGCTGGATTTGAATTTATTAAAACAACTCTATACCCTAGCTCTTTAAGCGTTTTTGTAGCTTGAGTACCTGAGTAATCAAACTCACATGCTTGACCAATTACAATTGGTCCAGAACCGATAAGTAAAATAGATTTTATATCTTCTCTTTTTGGCATAAAAATTCCCCATATTTATTTTATAAAATTTGGATAGTGTATCTAAAAAGGGCTTAAAATTGGGTTATATGGCTATTGCTTTGTCATAGCTAGTTTTAAAGCTAAAGATACAAAAACCAAGCTAGCTAGCTTATTTAGTATCTTTTGAGAGTTTGCAGATTTATTAAAAACATTAGCTAAACTGCCTGATAGAAGTGCGATTGAGCAAAATACTAAAATAGTTGCAAGGATAAAAAGTGCTCCTAAAAATATCATTTGAAAAGGAACAAAACCCAAAGTTGGATTTGTAAATTGTGGTAAAAAAGCTAAGAAAAATATTGATACTTTTGGATTTGTTATGTTCATAATTATTCCACGAAAATATAGTTTTTTATAATCAATCAATTTATTGTTTTTTGTATCAATTTTTTCACTTGAAGCATTAAAAATCTGCCAAGCTAAATAGAGTAAATAAACAGCTCCTATGATTTTTAGAACCGTAAAAGCTATCACAGAAGTTTGAAAAATAACAGCAACACCTAAACTCACTGCCATTGTGTGAAAAATAAGTCCAGTGCATAATCCAAAAACTATCATAAAACCTGATTTTTTTCCTTGAAATATTGATTGTGTTAAAACAAAAATATTATCAGGCCCTGGAACCAGAGCCAATAAAAGTGAAGCTGAGAAAAAAGTTATTATAGTTTCAAAAGATAACATTTAAAGTTTCTATGCCGTTGGAAGATTGAATTTTTTAGTGCTAATTACACCTTCATTATCAAACGATAGATAATATAAAACATCTTTTTTAACGCTAAGTCCAGCTAAATATCTAAGTGCAAGATTTGCTTGAAGTGAACCAATATGCATAACAATTGGACAAGCAATTCCATTTGGTTTTCTATCATTTATTTGAAAAACTGCTTCATAAGAGGCTTTTTCAAAAAAACAAACTTGCCCATGAAACTCTTCAACGCTCCCATAAATCCAAGGTTGATTGTGTTTCATACAATATTCATTTATTGCAGCTCGTGTTGGAAGATTATCAGTTGCATCTATTATTAAATCAAAAGTTAAATCTTTTTTTGCAAACTCATCAAAACTTTGCGTAAAAGCATTTACTTTTACATAAGGACATCTTGATTCCATAAGCTCTTTTAAAACTTCTGCTTTGTATTTTCCATCATCACCAACTTTGAAACCTATTTGTCTATGGATATTATGAACTCCAACCGTATCAAAATCCACAAAAGTAAACTCCCCTATTCCAGAAGCTCCCAAAGCAATTCCTAAAGTACAACCAAGCCCACCACTTCCAATGATTGCTACTTTTTTATTTTGTAGAGAATCTTGTGTTTCTTGACCCCAAAGTTTTATTTGTCTGTTGAAATATTCATTAAATTCTTCGTTCATTTTTATTCCTTACTATATTACATTAGATTATTATTTTTATATTGTTTTATAATAATAGCAAATTAAAATTAAAATTCTTTGACTGGAGTCAATACTACTGATTGTATATAGATTTAGATTCTGCCACCATTAAATTATCACTTAAATAATCTGTTTTATTTATTCTTAAATAACTATCATCTCCAATTTCTGCTAAATGATAAATATGATTAAATACTTCTTGCTTTTTATTTACAAATATTACAGTGTCGTAACTTTCGGGTAATTCTTTATCCAAAACTTCATTTATTGTTGATTCAACTTCTTCTTTTTTTTGTCTATCTTTATACCAATTATAAATAAATAATTCTCTTTTTTTGTCACTAAATGTTTTTAGTAAACTTTTTGCTGCTTTTTTGACTTTTTTTTCTTCTTCAATTGTAAGATTCTCTTTTTTTAACAAATCATATATTTCAAGTTGCTCTTCATTATCAAAGCCTTCTTTTATATATCTTTCTTGTTCAACATCTAGTTTTTGGTACTCTTCTATGAGTTTTTCAAAAGACTCTTCTACATCTACACTTCCATTATTATACTCATCAATAATCTTTTGGAAATCATCTAAAAATTTTCCTCTTGTTTTATTTTGAGCCATCATTTGTTTAAGTTTTAGTTCCATAAACTCTTTTAAATCTGTAAATTCACTATTTTTATAAGCTTTTTTAGGAAACTCTTCTCTTAATTTCTCAAAATCAAGTTTTCCAAGATTTATTTGTTTGTAATCTGTAATTGTTACTTTTGATTTTTCTAAATCTTTATTTCCAAATACACTTCTATTTAAAAGCTCATCAATATCTTTTCTTGCTTTTTGTATCTCATCATCCCTATCAAGTTTTCTATTTACTATCTCTTTTAAATAAAGTAATAAATCTCTATCTTTTTTATAGTCTGGATAATCATAAACTTCAGGCTTTGCAGAATCATAAAGGCTTGAAATAGTATTTACAAAAAGATTAAACCCTTTTCTTATCTCATCACTTTTTAAAATAATATTTGCAAACTCTTTAAATAGTTTTATTTCAGAAAAACCTTTTTCTCCAATATCATGTATTTTATTTATATCTATTTCAATGGCATTTAAAAACTCTTTTGATTTTTCTATAGCTTCATCAAGTAATTTTAAAAGTTCATCAAATTCACGCACAGGCATATCAATAGGATTACCACTTCCTGTTGAACCCTCAGCATAATCGCTAAGTGCTTTTTTTAGATTTCTAAATACTCCAAAATAATCAATTATCATTCCATTCTTTTTAGCTTCATAAACTCTATTTGCTCTTGCAATTGTTTGCATCAAAGTATGATTTTTCATAGGCTTATCAAGATAAAGAGTTGAAACACTTGGAGCATCAAATCCAGTCATCCACATGGCTGTAACAAATACTATTCTATAACTATTATTTGGGTCTTTAAAATAGTCTTCTATATCTGCACCATTATCATCTAATTTATTTATTGCTTCCCTATGAAGTTTTATATCTAATCCCTCTTTTGCAAATCTTTCAGCCTCTTCTTTATCACTTCCCTCTTGACTTATTACAACAGCCATTTTAGTTTCATCTATAAAATCAAGTTTTCTTTGAATATGTATCTTTTCTTCTTCTGTTGCCCTAAATTTTGCTCGTGTTAGCTCTTTTTTTTCTTCTTTTAAAGCTAATTGAACTTTGTCATACATTCTTACTGCTGTAAATTTATCTATTGAAATAACCATTGCTTTCATTGGTTTTCGATTACCATTTTCATCTCTTACATCAAGTCTATCAGGAAAATGTTTTACAATATGTTTTGCTATTTCATCAAGTCTATCATCTCTTTTTACAACTTCAAAAAGTGAACTGTACTCTGTGTTTAGTTTCTGTATTTGCTCTTCATTTATGTTATATTCATTTAATATTTCTAAAGCTTCATCACTTAAATCATCATTTTCTAAAACTACACTTGGTACACTTTTTCTATAAAACAATGGAACAGTAGCTCCATCTTCTATACTTTGTGCAAAGTTATATTCAGAAACATAATTTCCAAACCAATTTTCAGTCAATCCATTTTTTAAAATTGGTGTTCCAGTAAATGCAATATATTGTGCATTTGGTAGTGCAATTTTTAGATTTTCACCTAATCCTTTATATTGGCTTCTATGTGCTTCATCTACTATTACTATCCAGTCATTTCTAGGGCTTTTTTGTGTATAAGTTTTACCTTTTTCTATTCCAAAATTAAAAATAGTTGAGAAGTAATAACTTTTATTTAAAGTTAGAGCTTCTTGAAGTTGATTTCTACTTCCATTTCCTTTTGCTCTATATTGATTATTATCAGTTTTTTCGCCTGCACCTAAAGTTATAGTTTTAGTATCACAAAAGTTTTTAAATATTTGGTCATCTAAATCATTTCTATCAGTTATTATTAAAAACGACCAGTTTCCTGTAATCTTTCTTCTTATCTTTTTTGAGAAATATATCATTGAGTATGATTTTCCACTTCCTTGTGTATGCCAGAAAACTCCTAGTTTTCCATCATTGTCTTTTTTCTCAAAATTTTCTATTGCTCTATTTACACCTAAAAACTGGTGATTTTTAGCTATTACTTTTATCTTTTTTTTATGATATAAAACAAAATTTTCAAGATAATCTACAAAATTCTCTTTTGTAAATAATCCCTCACATAATCTTTGTAAAGAGAGTCGTGAATCCTCTTTTTTACTTTTTTGCTCTAAAAGCAGAAGTCCATCTTGATCCTTATTTGAAATATTATCTTCTAATTTTACCCAAGCAAAAAAATGTTCCCAAGGAGCATTAAAACTACCAAGTCGTGTTTGTATTCCATTTGATATACCAACACAAAGATTATAATAAAACAGTTGAGGAATATCTCTTCTATAGGTTTGTAAATTATCATCATAACCTGTTTTTATTTTGACAGAAGCATTTTTAAGCTCAAGCATTACAAGGGGTAAACCATTTATATAAAGTATTAAATCAGGTCTTCTTTTGCCAGTTGAACTTAAGTACTCAATAGTTAGTTGAGATACTACTAAAAACTCATTATGAAGTTTATCTTCTTCATCAAATCCTATGATTTTCACATAGCTTGATTCATCTTTTCCAGCACTATTTTTAAAAGTAATTGGCATACCATTTTTTATGTAGTTATAAACTTCTTCATTTGCTTCAAGTTCACTAAGGCTAACCCTTGATTTTGTAAGTTCCTCTATGGCATAAGTTATTGAGCTTTGGGGAAGTGTGGGATTTAACTTTTCGAGTGCTTTTTTTAAATTGGATTTTAAGACAACTTCTTTTAAAGAATCTCTTCCAATAAGTTCATCTTTCCAAGCATTTATGTGCTTATCATAATTTAATTTTTCTAAGAAAAACTTAATATCAGCCTCTTCGATATGACACTCATTTAAATACGCCATAACTTCTCCTTTATTCTTTTATCTCTAATCTCTCATAAAATTCATTTAATTTTTTTCTTAATAACTCTTTTGGGATAAGTTTTGTTTCATACTCTGAAATTACTGTAGGACTTAAACTTCGACTTAGTGCATATTTTACCACTTCATCATTTTTCTTTCTACAAAGTAAAACACCAATACTTGGATTTTCATGTTCTTTTTTTACATCTCTATCAAGTGCTTCAAGATAAAATTCTAGTTGACCTAAGTATGATGGTTCAAATTCATCTATTTTTAACTCAAATGCTACTAAACATTGTAATTCTCTATGATAAAACAATAAATCAATACTAAAATCTTTATTCCCAACTTGAACTTTATATTCTTGGCCTAAAAAACAAAAATCTTTTCCAATTTCTAAAATAAAATTTTTTAAATTTGATAATAAAGAAGTTTGTAGATTTTTCTCACTATGTAAACTATTTAAGCCTAAAAATTCCAATGAATAAATATCTTTAAATACATTTGTTGTCTCTTGGGGTAAAAGTGTCAGACTTGGTGAGAGTTTTTTATTTGCTAGTATTGTTCTTTCAAATACTCCACTTTTTATTTGTCTTTCTAGTTCTCTTTTTGAATATCTCTCTTTTATAGAAATATTGATATAAAATTCTCTCTCTTCATCACTTTTTGAAGCTGATAGTATTAGTAAATTATTTGTCCATGTTAATTCTCTCACCAGTGGTGAGAGTTTTTTATTTTTATGATAAGTTTCATAAAATTGTTTCATTCTCCAAAGATTTTTATCACTAAATCCATTGATTGTTGGTTCTTGAATTTGTATATAATCAGCTAACTCTTTAACTACACTTTTTCCCCAATTTTCTTTTATGGTTTTTGTTGAGATGTATTGACCAATATTCCAATAAAGCTCTATGAGTATAGTATTTACTTGCTCATAGGCTTTTTGTTTTGAAGTATTTATTAAATGAATTATCTCTTCAAAGTTAGTTGTAGTTAAATTTTCTTCCATAATTTTTCCTTACTAAACTATATGTAAATCTTTAATATCTAGTTTACCACTTATAACTCTTGGTAAAAGCAAATCTCTTGTTTCTTTTAGGTTTTGGTTTTTTAATATTAATTTTTCTACTTCTAAGTCTATATTTTTTGCCAATAAATTAAATTGATTGATTACATTATTTGATTTAAGTATTTTTATATTTTCTACATCTTTTCTTGTCACCGATTCAAAAATAGAACCACTTCCAATAATATTATCTTTATAAAAAGTATTTTTTAAATGATAAAACAAATAACTATTTAAATCGTTTTTATGATTTATTGAAGATAAACCTCTTCCAATTATTATTTCTTCATTTGCAATATTTAGTCTACCAACTGGTGCTCTTACACTAAATAAAATTTCACCTTTTTTTGCAATTCTATTTCCATCCGTAGACCAAAATTCATTTACAGGAAATCTAAACCCATAATTACTAACACCTTGATGAAAAGGTAATCCTTCTTTTTCTTCATTATAAAAAGCTGATTTAGGACTTTGTCCCATAATAATAGTACATTCTTTTTCTAGTATACTTTCTTCCCACCCCTCAAGAATTCCATCAACTGTTTTTGTATTTTGATAATTAGGAAAACGAAGTCTTACAAACCACTCTTTATAAAGCTCTTCAGCCATATTTTCAAGTAGTTTGTCGTTTGTTATTGTTTTCAATTAGATTATCGTAGTTTGAAATTAGATTAACTATTTTTTGTTGGTTATTTAAAGATGGAAGTTTGATTTTAATACTTTTAAAAGCATCATGATTTAAATCTAATTGTGCAGTTCCTGTAGCTAAAGTTTGTGCATAATTTCGTATAATTTCAGTATTTAAAAGTTTATACAAGAAAATTTTATTAATTTTTTCTTCATTTGGAATTACTTTAAAACAATTGTTATAAACAACACCTCTTTTCCCCATAAATGCATATCCAACTTGCCCTGTTCTACTGTAAATTATTTCATCTTCAAACACTAAAAATTGTTTAGGTACTTCTTTTTTTACAAATAATGTTTCAGTATTATTAAATAAATCAGATATTTTTAATAATGGTAAACCTGTTTCATCTGATATATAATGTTGACTTTTAATATTAAGTGCAAAACCTTGTCTTAAAGAAACTAATTCTCCTAATTTTACTTCTTTTAAAGACACTTAAAACACCTCTTGAAAATTTTGCTCAATTAACTTTTCAAGTTCACTAGCTTCAAGATTTAGTTTTCTTAATTCATTATGTTTTTCTTTCATCAATTTTTGAAACTCTTTTTGACTCAAACTATCATCTTCAAGGGCAACTCCAACATATCTTCCAGCATTTAAAGAATAATCATGTTCATCTACATATTCATCTTTTGAAGCAACTTTGCAAAGTCCTTCTATATCTTGATATGTGGCATTTGGAAATTTATCTTGTAACCAAGTTAAATTTTCTTTCCAATATTTTATATCTTGGATTTTATCTTTTAGAGTGTTGAAACTCTCTTCAAGGTTTTTATCTGCTTTTGGTAAGTTTTGTTTTGACCAAATAGAATCGGCTTTTAGTTTTAGAGTTTTATCACTTTGTTTGTAAATATCTATTAGCTTATGAAAATCATCATTAAACTCTTGAATGTATTCATCATATTTTTCTAATATTTCACTAGCTTTTGTTGTAAAGTTTTTTTGTGTTTCATTTTCTAAGATAGTTGTATCAAAACTTTCTATTTCATTTAAAACTGGTAATTTTAAGCTCTCTATTTGTTTTAAAGATGCTAATTTTTCCAAAAGTTTTGACTCAGTTAATAGCTCTTTTTGTTTTTTATCTCTTTTTGATACGCTTGCTTTTTCATAAGTTTGTAAAGAGTTTACCAAAGTATCATAAGAGATTTTATAACTTTCAAATAATTCATCAATCCCATTTATAGACTCTTTGAAATTAGAAATATATTTTGATATAAGTTCTAAATATCTATTTGTTTCTCCATGATAAAGTCTAGTTATTGTTGCTAGATTTTGTACATTTTCTTCACTCCACTCTCGGTGAGCTCTATCTATTTGTTTGTATACATTTCTTGCATCTATAAAAAGGATTTTATCTTTTCTAGGAGTTTTCACTTTTGATTTATCAAAAAACCATAATGTTGCAGGAAGTGTAACTGTAAAAAACATATTAGAAGGAATTGTAACCATAACATCAACTATTCCACTATCAACTATTTTTTTTCTTATCTCATATTCACTATTTCTTGCATCACTTGCAGAATTTGGCATAACAAATCCAGCACGACCAGTTTCATTTAAAGATGTAGCAAAAAGAGAAATCCAAAGATAGTTTGCATCGGTGATTTTATCATCTTTTTTTCCCTTGTTTTTAGGAAGTCCATATGCTGTAAATCTAAGATCATTTTTTACTGTTGCCTCTTTTACACCTTTTACATTAAAAGGTGGATTTGCCATAACAAAATCAAACTTTTCAAAACTATCGTAAGGATTTTCTTCATATGAGTTTACTTTTTTTATTTCACCTTTGAGGTTATTAACAAGTAAATTCATTTTTGCTAGTTTTACAGTTGAAGCTTCATTTTCTTGACCACAAACATAAATATCATTTTTTTCGTGTTTTGTCTCTTGTAAAAAATTTGCAGATTGAACAAACATCCCACCACTTCCACAAGCTGGGTCAAAAATTCTTCCACTATAAGGTTCTATAGACTCAACAATAAATCGTACAACAGAAGTTGGAGTAAAAAACTCTCCACCTTTTTGACCTTCTGTTAATGCAAAATTACCTAAAAAGTATTCATAAATTTTTCCAAATATATCCCCACTTGCATTTGCAGGAATACTTGAAAATGATTTGAAAAGTTCAGGAAGAATATCTGAGCCATTTTTTTCTATATCAAAGTATGCATCTTTTGGCAAAATGTCTTGAAATTTTTCATCTTGATATTTTTCTATATCTTCCATTGCTTCTTTTATAACTTTTGCAAGACTTTGTGATGTTGGAAGATTCAGTAAATAATCATATCTTGATTTCTCATCAAGATAAAAACCACATTTTTTAATAGCAATTTTTTGAATACTTTGTTCAGCTCTTGAACCTTTGTTTTTAAGATACTCTTTTAAAATTTCATCTTCATATAAACTATATTTATTATCAGCAAATTTTAAAAATATTATTCCCAAAACAGGAACAGCATAATCAGCTGATTTGATTCCACCCGTTGCTCTTAATCTGTTGGCCGATGCCCATAAATTATCTTCTAACTCTTTTAGTTCTTTATTTGTCATATACTCATAGCTTTTCTTATTTATTTTAGATTATTATTTTACTTAAAGTTTTTAATTAAGTGGCTAAAACAAAAAAAGTTTTTTAAACTAATGTGCAATAAGAGAGGAAAATCACAAAACACCCTCTTCTTTCAAACTCAAATATCCATCATTTGTGATTATCAAATGGTCAAGCAGTTCGATTCCTAGTATTTTTCCACTCTCTTTTAATCTTTTTGTTACATTTATATCTTCACTGCTAGCTTGTAGTATTCCACTTGGGTGATTGTGGGCTACTATTATACTGGCACATCTTTTTTCGATTGCATAAGAAAATACTTCTCTTGGGTGAACTAGGCTTTGATTTAGGATTCCTATAGTTATTATTTTTGTTTGGATTAGATGATTTGCACCATCAAGATATAAAGCTAGAAAATACTCTTGTTGTTTATTTTGATACTCTTTTAGTTCATTATATACATCATTTGAGCAGCTTATTTTTTTGTTTTGTTTGATTAAGTATCTGCGTGATAATTCTATGGAACTAAGAATCTGCGAAGCTTTTGTAAGTCCTAAACCATGTATTGAGGATAATTTTTCTAAGCTTAGATTCTCAAAATCCTCTTCAAAAAGTTTTATGATTTCTTGGGATAGTTTTATTACGTCTTTACCTTGAACTCCACTTCCTAAAAGAACGGCTAAAAGTTCATAATCTTTTAGTGCACTTGCACCTTTTTTGATAAGTTTTTCTCTTGGTTTATCTATGTTTTCTAGTTGTTTGATAGATTTCATAAACTTCTCCTTGTTTGTTGAAGAAGTTTATCAAATATTTTTTAGTAGTTAAAAAAATATCTCAATTTGTTATATTTATTCTTTATTTGCAGTTGAGAAAATTAGTTTTGCTTCATCTAGAAGTTTTTGAGCATCTTCTAACTCTTTTACACCTGTTTTATATACTTTTATTGAATCACTTAGTGTAATTTCTGGGTTTGATAGTTTTTCTAAAAGCTCTTTTGCTTTTATGATTTTTTCTTCAAAATTTACTTGTTCTATCTCTTTTGTATCTGCCATTTATTTGTCCTTTAAAATTTCTCTCACGTGATTTTCAAACTTTTCAACTTCAACCAAAAATGAATCATGTCCTGATTGACTCTCTACCAACTTATAAGTAACCTTATCTTTTTTACCAAGTTTAATCATAATATCTCGGATTTCTTCCATTTCTTGAGGGAAAAACAACATATCATCACTAAAAGCGATTAAATGCAGATTTGCTTGAACTTTATCAAAAGAGTCTTCAAGTTTGTCTTTGTTTCTTCCTGCATCAAAAATATTCATTGTTTTACAAATGTACAAATAAGAAAGTGGATCAAAAACTTTTGGAAAACTGTATGCGTTGTATTTTAAATATTTTTCAACTTCAAATTCTCCAAAAAGTTCGTATAAACCATCTGTTTCAGAATAATCTCTTCCAAATTTACTATTAAATAGGTTTGGACTTAAATAACATATAAGACCTGCCATTCTTCCAAGTGAAAGTCCAACAACTCCTAAAGCTTTTGGGTCATCTTTTTTATAGTTTCCATTGTTGAAAGTTGGGTCGTGTCTTATTGCTTCAATTCCAATTTTATTAAAAGCTATTGCCCAAGGTCTTGTGTATGCAGTTGTTGCTAGTGCTATGATTTCATCGGCAAAAGTTGGTTGTTCTATTGCATAACAAAGAGCTTGCATTCCACCCATACTTCCACCAATTACAGCTTTTGCTTTTGAAATTCCTAATCTTTTATAAAGTTTCATTTGAGCTTTTACAATATCAGAAATTGTTAAAACTGGAAATTTTAATCTGTACTCTTTTTTAGTTGAAGGGTCTATACTCATAGGATTTGTAGAACCATAAGACGAACCTATATTGTTTGAGCAGATAACAAAATATTTTGTAGTATCAATAGCTTTTCCATCACCTATGAATTTATCCCACCAACCGGCTTTTGCTTCACTTGCATATCGTCCAGCTGCGTGATGACTTCCTGAAAGTGCATGACAAATTACAATTACATTTGATTTATCTTCATTTAATTCACCATAAGTTTCATAAATTATTTCAAATCCCTCTAAAAGTCTTCCACTTTCTAGGTATAAATGTTCATTGAATTTTTCTACTTTTGTCTCTATCTTCAAACTTTTTCCAATCTTTTTTTGTTAAATTAAGGTTCGTATGGTATCAAAACTATCATAAGACTATGATTTATTAGATATTTTATACTTTGTATAACTCTTCTATATCAACTTTCATTAGCTCTTGCCATTGCAAACTTGGTGACCAAATATCAAATATTGATAAATCAATATACTCAAAGGGAGTTCTTAAAATATATTTGTGATAAACATACATAAACGCACTAACTCTATAGTTTTTAGCACAATGAACCCAAACTTTATTTGCTCCAAGAGCTTGTAAAGTGTTTAAAAATAGTTTTAAATCACTAAGTTTTGGGTTTTCAAAATTTACAGGAATATGAAAATAACTCATTCCTAACTCGGTAACCACTTTATTTTCATTTTCAATTGCATTTGAAGCATTGTATAAAGCTAGATTTATTACTACTTCAAAACCTTCATTTTTGATAAGCTCAAATTGTTCCGCTTTTGGCTGACCTGATGTTGAGATAAGCTCATTTATTTTGATGTAATTTAAAATATCTTTCATACTTTGCTCCTTGTATTTTGTACCATTGTATGATTTTCTTTCTTATTCATAAGTAAATTTATATATAATTAGCCCATGAAAAAGATATATATAGCAGGATTTGATGTTTTTGAACCCAATTCTATAGAAATTGGCAAAAAGTATGTGGAGCTTTGTAAAAAGTATGGATTTAAGGGTTTGTATCCCCTTGATAATGTGGTTGATTTTAACCAAGAAAAAAGAAAAATTGCACAAGATATTTATAAAGCAAATGTAAATTTAATAAATCAATGTGATATTGTAATTGCAAATCTTAACTCTTTTAGAGGAAAAGAAGCCGATAGTGGAACTATTTGGGAGTGTGGATTTGCTACAGCTTTGGGCAAAAAAGTTTATGGTTATATGAAAAATGAACTCAATTATATAGACACCTTTTCAAAAGATGAAATAAAAATCATAGATAATACAAAAGTGGATTTAGATAATAGAGTTATTGAAGATTTTGATTATTCAATAAATCTAATGATAGCTTGTAGTGTAGAAAATATTATATTTGGGGATTTTGAAGATTGTTTAAAGGAGATTTGTAAATGAGTATGATTATGGCAAAATCAACAGAGGCAATAGAAGCATATAATTTAGTAAAAACTTTACAAAAAAGATTTGTTGACAAACTCGATATTTTAAGTTCTAAATTTGGAGAAAATAAAAAGTTTGAAGATGTGACTTGGTTAAGAGAAGATGGACTTTGTGGTGGTGGAGATAGATTTGAAGCTAGGGATGAAGTTTTGTTTAATACTGCAAGTGTAAATGTTTCTCAAGTTCACTATGATAATAATCCAAATAAAAATTTGCAAAGTGCAACGGCAATTTCAACTATTATTCATCCAAAAAATCCAAATGTTCCCTCAATTCATATACATATTAGTCTAACAAGCCTAAGAGATGGAAACTCTTATTGGCGAATTATGGCTGATTTAAATCCAAGTCTTGAAAATAGTGAAGATAAAAAAATATTTGATGAGTGTTTAAAAGAAATTTCAAAAGAAAACTATGAAGAAGGAACAAAACAAGGGGAAAAATACTTTTTTATTCCAGCTTTAAATAGACATAGAGGTGTTTCTCACTTCTATTTAGAAAACTATAAAACTGCAGATAAACAAAAAGATTTTGATTTTGCACTTGATTTTGGAAAAGCTGTTATTGATACATATATTGATATTATTTCAAACGCTTTTGAGACAAGAAAAACTTTTAGTGTGCAAGATATTAAAAAACAGTTAGATTATCACACCTTGTACCTTTTTCAAGTTTTAACCCTTGATAGGGGAACAACTTCAGGACTTTTAATCCACAATCAAAATGATGTGGGAATTATGGGTTCACTTCCCAAATTTGTAAATAAAACTTTATTACAATCTTGGTGTGAATTAATGCAGACTCCACAAAATGAGTTATTGGAAAATATTATTAATAATATTGAGAATAATGGAGTAATAAATACCCAAATAAAAGAGAAATTGGCACAAGTTGTAAGAAATCACTATAAAAGTAATGCTGATGCACTAAAATATCAAGCAAGCGGAACAGTTATTCCAAATACAGTTAACAATCACACAAAATAAAGGGAAATAATTATGAATGTAGTAGAACAGTTAGAAAAGTTATTAAAATCAGAAGTTTTAATCCAAGTTGATGAAGAGATTGCGACAATAAAAAAGTTTCTAGATAAACAAAAAGATAGTGAAGATTTAAAAGTTGAATTAGATTATATGCTTGATGTAAAAAAATATTATGATCAAGTAATATCACATATTGAGAAAAAAATTCTAACTGAAGAAGATGCAGTTAAAATTCTTCAAGATTTAGAAGACATGAGAGAAGATGAGGATGATATTTAGAAATGTTTGATTTAGAAACTTATGAGATAGTAAATATCTTAGGTTTAATAATAGGAATTACTTTTGGGGTAATAGCTCAAAAAAATCAATTCTGTTTTAGTGGTTCAATAAAAGATTATATTCTTACAAAATCTACAAAAAGAGGTGCATCTGTTATTATGGCAATGATTGTTGCCATAATCTGCACAACAATAATAGCAACACATTTTGAAATAGATTTAACAAAATCGTCTTATTTTAAAAGTAATATAAACTATTTTGCAATAATTTTTGGTGGATTACTTTTTGGAACTGGAATGATGATAGCAGATGGTTGTAGTAGTAGAAGTTTGGTTAAATATGGTCAAGGTGATACAAATGCTTTGATTACTTTAATATTTATTGCAATTTTTGCTTATGCTACAACAAAAGGTTTATTATTTGGAATTTTAAATCCATTTATTAATAACACTTTTTTAGTAGAAATTTCATCAAAAATCCAAAATGTTCAAATGAATATTTATGTGGTTTTAGCAATTTTGGTTGCAATTTTATTATATTTAATAAAAAAAGTAAAAAGAATTTTTTCTTTATTAGATGGAGTTTTAATAGGATTATTAGTTAGTGTTGCTTGGTTTGTAACTGGTTTTATTGGGCAAGATAGTATGGAGCGAGAAATTGCACTATCTAGTATAACTTTTGTTTATCCAACAGCTAAAACACTAGAACTCTTTACCTATTATGAAGTAAATGAAGTCTCTTTTGGAATTACAACAGTTTGTGGTGTTTTAATTGGAACTTTTCTTATGTCTTTTGCAAATAGAAAATACAGCTTTGGATGTACATCAACTCAAACATTTAATAAAGTAAAATACAATATGATTGGTGGAGCTTTAATGGGAACTGGTGGAATATTAGCTATTGGTTGTACTGTTGGGCAAGGTTTATCTGGTCTTTCAACTTTAGCATTTTCTTCAGCACTTGCGATTACCTCTATTTTTATATCAGGTGTAATTACTGCAAAGATTTTAAATAAATATGATAAATTACCAATGTGTTTTATCTTTGAATGGGAAGATGAAAAGAAAAATAAACCTATAGATTTCCAAATTTAATAGGCATAAAAAAAGGCTTTAAACGTAAGTTTAAAGCCTTTTTTATTTGTAAAAGAGTTTATTAATTCAATTGGTATTGAATTAAATAATCTCTCATAAAAGGTGGAGTGTCATAATAATTTTCATTGCTATCAGCTAAAATAGCATTGTTTTCATTATTAGTCTCTTCACTACCTTCTATCATCTCTTCATGTTCTTCATTTTTTGATTCAAATCCAGTAGCTACAATAGTGATTTTTACTTCATCTTTTTCTAGTGTACTATCAGAAGTTGTACCAAAAATAATCTCAGCATTAGAATCCATTCTGTCATTAATAGTTCCCATTACATCATTAATAGCAAATAATGAAACTTGAGGATGGATATTAAAGTGAATTAAAATACCTTTTGCTCCATTTAATGAAACCTTGTCAAGTAAAGGAGAATCAATAGCATCTTCTAAAGCTCTTTGCGCAGCGTTTTCACCCTTTGCTCGCCCTATTCCCATTAATGCCATACCTTTGTGTTGCATAATAGTTTTAACGTCTGCAAAGTCTGTATTAATATCAGAATTACCTGGATTTAAAATTACTTCACTCATACCATTAACAGCTTGGTATAAAATATTATCAATAATTTTGAAGGCATCTTTCATCCCTACATTTTCATCAATAATTTCTAATAATCTATCATTTGGCACGATAATGATTGAATCACTTACTTTTTTAAGTTCTTCAAGTCCAAGATTTGCTAAACCTGCTCTTTTTTTACCTTCCCAAGTAAATGGTTTTGTAACAACAGAAACAGTTAATGCCCCAATCTCTTTTGCAGCTTTTGCAATAATAGCAGCAGCTCCAGTTCCAGTTCCACCACCAAGACCAGCAGCAATAAAAATAATATCAGCACCTTTTAAAGTAGCTTTAATCTCTTCATAACTTTCAACTGCAGAATCTCGTCCTACTTCTGGCTTCATACCAGCACCTAAACCTTTTGTAAGTTTAAGTCCTAATTGTATTTTTTTTGGAGCTTTTGAGATATGTAAAACTTGTAAATCTGTATTGGCAGCAATTAAATCAATCTTATGAGAACCCTCGTTAATCATGTGGTTAATCATATTACAACCACCACCACCTACTCCAATAACAGCAATTTTTGCTACATTATCAGATAGAACTCTGCTTGGCATATCCACTTTTATATCGTCAACTCTAAATAAATTTTCCATTAAAACCACTCCGATACTTTATTCCAGAATTTTGAAACGCCCTTTTTCTTATCTCTAATTAAAGGTGTTAAAATTGTAGAGTTATTTTTGATTTGAATCTCTTCTTTTACATATTGTTGTTGTGATGTTGGTTTTTCAGAAACATTTTCAACAACTGAAATTTTTGGTTCCATTATTCTATCTTTTTTTAATGGTTTAAGAAGTTTTTTGCTTGAATCTAATTGATAACTTTTATTTGAACCTAAAGAGTAAAATAGTAATCCAACTATTGTAGCCATATTAGCTTCATCGAAACTCATAAAACCATTTTTAATGTTTTTAGGATTTGAAACACTAATTGGAATTCCCTCATAAATTTTTTCAGCAAGTTTTTTGATACCATCAAGAGAACTCATTCCTCCTGTGATTACAATTCCAGAACCTGTGTTATCTAAATGACCACTTTTTTTAAGTTTATTTTTTACTAAAATTAAAACTTCTTCAACACGTGCGTGAATAATTGTTTGAATATAATCAAGGGCAACTTCTGAGATACTTTCTTCATCACCAATTCTTGGAATCTTAACTTTTGTAACGCCTAATTCATTGTTAGGAGAGTAGTTTCTTAATAGTGAACCATACTCAATTTTTATTTTCTCTGCTGCCGTTGGAGGTGTGTGTAACATTACAGATAAGTCATTTGTAATATGGTTTGAGCCAACAGGAATAAAACCATTAAAAATAATAGAATTACCTTTAAAGTAAACAAACTCAGTAGTTGTTGAACCTAAATTTATAACAACAGCACCAAATTTTTTTTGTTGATCATCTAAAACAGCAAGTGCAGAAGCATAAGAATCTAAAACAAATTTTACAATCTCAATACCCGATGTTTTAAGTGCCGATTTAATATTTGTTAAAGCAGTTCTTTTTGCAGTTACAATATAAACAGAAACTTCAAGTCTGCTCCCATTCATATTTAAAGGATTATCAACTTCAACTGAATCATCAACTTTAAAGAATATTGGCACAACATGAACAACTTCATATTCTGGAACTATTGTCGCATTATATAAAGCCATTTGCATTACTTGGTTTATTTCTGTTTCAGTAATAAGACCATTTGGAACATTTACTGAACCTGAACTTCTAATACTTTTTGAATAACTACCAGATACAGATACAACTGTTGTATCAATAAGTTCAGTTGTTGTTCTTTTTGCAACAGAAACTGCATCTTTTATAGATTTTGATGCTTCTTCAATATTTATTATAAGACCTTTATTAATTCCAGCACTTTTTTGAATACCAGTACCCAATATATTTATATTATTTTCTAAATCATGTTTTGCGATAACTGCTGTAATAGTAGATGAGCCTATATCGATTGCTAAAAAAGTATTATTCAATTATTACTCCTTTTCTTGAACTGAAGATTTTATATCAAAAGTATTTTCTAATTTTTTCATTAAATTTGTCATTAACTCTTCCTCTTGTAATTGTATTATAGTTTTTTTAACTGAATCATCTTTTGCTTTATTGTATTCACCAAATTTTGAGTTATTTATTCTATATAGTACAACTTTACTATCTAATTTAACTATTCCCTCTTTTGAAACAGAAGAGAACAACTCGTTTAAGAATTTAGATGCTTCTTTTTGGTCTAATCCTGAGATTTTATTTACTGATTCTCTACTAATAGCTGAAATCTCAGTACCTTTAAAATCTTTTAACTGTGTATTTGCTAATTCATCAAGCTTTTTAGATTTTAAAACATTTTCATAATCTTTTGTAACTAAAGAAACTGCTTGCTCAAATGCCAAAGGTTGAGATACATTTTTCTTATTTAATTTTACAATCAAATATTTATTATTTTCAAAAAATGGTTTAATTACTTCACCCTCTTTTGTTTCTAATACTTTTGTATTATTTTCATTTGAATAAGGTAATGTTGACTCTTTGTAACTTACTTTTGTTTCAAATTTTTCTTCATCTTTTTTAACTTTTAAATAAACTTTTAAAGCTTCAGTTTTAGTGAATTTTTCATCTAAATCTTTAATTATTTGTTCATGTGAATCTTCTAAAGATTTAATTTTTCCATCTTCGTATTTATAATCGATTTTAAATTTTTCATAGTGAGCTTTAATATCATCTTCGCTTGAATTAGCTGACATTAAAGGAATCTCTTTTACTTCTAAGTCATAAGAAACTTCTGACATATAAGAGTTTTTATTTTCTTCCCAATATTTTTTTAATTCATCCGCTTTAACATCAATTTTAACATCACTTGAATTTAAAATTTTAATTGAAATATCATCTTCAATAAAAAGTAATTTACTTAAACTTTCTACTTCAACCGCATTTGGGTTTATTTCAAATAGTCCTTGAACTTTTTGTAATAAAATATTTCTTTTTAACGAATCTTCAAAAATCATCGGAGTCATTTTATTTTGACCTAAAACTTTTATATAAGTCTCTTTATCAAATTTCCCATCTTTTAAGAAGGCATCATATTTTACTAATTCTTTTGCAACATCTTCATTTGTAACATCAAGTCCTAAAGAATCTGCATATGATAAAACTAAGTTCTTTTGTAAAACTTGTCTATAAGCTACATCTTTTAACTTTAATTGTTCTGCCAATTCTTTGTTAAACATAGCTCCAAACATTCTAGAATATTGTGAATAAAGATTTGAATATTCTTGATTATACTCATCAACAGATATTTCTCTATCACCTACAACAGCTACAACTCCACCTTGTTTTCCATATTCATAAGAACCCCAACCAACAAAGCCAGCGCCGACAAATGCAATCGTACTAATCCAAATAGTAATCACAAGCCATTTTTTATGTCTTTGCATCCATGTAATCATAAAATATTATCCTCTTAAAAATTTTCTATATGATACAAAAGAGTTGCTTTTAAGTTCGTTAAACAACTATTATTTCTCTAGTTTGTAACTCTTTTTTACTAAGTAAATCATTTATGACTGATTCACGAATTGTTATTTCTAATTTTTTACAAGCACTTTTAAATGCCTCTTCTTCTCCAACAATAAAACACATTCTTTTTGCTCTTGTGATTGCTGTGTATAGAAGTTTTGTATTGTGCATAATATAATGAGAAAAACTCATAGGAATTAAAGCATTTTCATACTCCATTCCTTGAGTTTTATGAATAGTTAAACAATAAGCCAAAGATAATAAAGAATAAACATTTTCAAAATCATAAAATACGACCATATCATCATTTGGATATAAAACAATACATTTTTCTTCTTCAAAATCAAGTTTTATAATAAGTCCTAATTGACCATTATAAACCCTTCGCTCAAGAAAATCAGTTGAACCACTTTTATACATACTCATAGTTTGAGCTTTCATATTTTCATTTTTTATATGAATTACTTTATCTGTTAGTTTATATTCGTAAACCTTCGAGACAAAAGCTTTTCCTTTTGTGTGATTAAAAAGTTTTTGTAATTGAATATTTAGATTATCAACACCTAAAGTTCCAGCTTTCATGGGAGTAATTACTTGAAAAAGTATTAAAGCTTGGGAAATCTTCTTTTTCTTTATAAAGTCATAATATTGCTCTATATAACCAGCTGAAATATTTAAAATATTATTCAATATGTACTCGCTATTTTCACCTCTTAAATCAGCAAAATCATTTGAAGAAATAGAGTTTTTTTGTGAATAGTAGTTTGAAATAGAGACATCAATAAATTTAAAATCTTCATACTCTTCTTTATAGGCGGGAACTTCGCCTTTTCTAATATCATTTGCAATTACTGCAATTGCTTGATTTTCATTTTGTCTATAGATTTTTGTTAATTTACAAATTGGAGCCAATTCATATTTAATAGCATCAGCAAGTACATTTCCAGCACCAATTGCTGGTAATTGTCCATCATCACCCACAATTATAAAAATAGTATCATCATCTATTTTTGAAACTATTTGATTAAAAGTAACAGAATTTACCATTGAAGCTTCATCTAAAAGTATGGCTTTATATGGGAAAAAGTCCTTTTCTTTATGTTTCATAAGAAGTGATTGAATCGTTGAAGAGTTGTATCCTGTTGTATCTGAAATTCTCTGAGAAGCAATCCCACTTAAAGCAATAGTCATAATATCATCATAAGACATTGTCTCTTCAAGAAGCTCTAAGATTGCCCTACTTGAGGTTGATTTTCCAGTTCCTGCGTAACCTATTAAAAATAGAGTTTTATCTCCATTGTTTATTAGTTCAACTGCTTTTTTTTGCTCAGTACTTAATTCAAAGCCTAAAGTTTCTTGTTTTTTCAGTAAATATTCATCAAAAGTAGCAATAATTTTTCTATTTTTTTCATCTTTTCTTCTTGTAAAAAACTCTAAAATTCGCTTTTCTGCATAATAAAGTATTGATAAGGCATATCTATTTTCACTTGTTACAAAAAGATCTTCTTCAACTAACATTTTTGAAATAGCTTGTTCGTATAAAAGTTCTTCATTAAAAAATCGTAAACTATCATCTAAAAGTTTATATAAATGAAATTTTTCTATTGAAGAATTTCCATTGTTGTCACAATATTCTCTCAAAGTATAATTTAAACAAGCCATTATTCTAAACTCTGATTTTGGGTCAATTCCTAAAGATTTAGCTATTTCATCGGCTCTTTTAAAACCGATTCCTTTTATGTTTATTAAGATATATGGATTTTCTTTGATTTTTTCTATTAGGTTTTCAACTTCACCTAAACTTGAATATATTTTTGTAATAAGATTTGAAGTTACTCCAAATTTTGCTAAAAAAGAACCTAGTTCTCTTAAATGTTGAAACTTTTGCCAAGAAGTAACAATCATTTGAAGTTTTTTCTCTTTGATTCCTTTGAAATCAAGAAGTTCTTGTGGTCGATTGTTTAAAATATCAATTAACTCTTCTTCCGCATACTTTTCAAGTAATTCATGGGCAAACTTTTTACCAACACCTTTTACTATTTTTGTAAGAAAAAAGAAGATTTCAGCCTCTTTTAGCTGCAAAGTATCAAATTCAAATTGAACACCATATTTTTTATGGGTAATCCAATTTCCTTTTAAAATCACTTCTTCACCAACGATTTTTTCAATATCAGTATCAAAATATGCACCACAAATTTTTTGATTGTTTTCTAAGACTGCAATTATGTATTTTGTCTCTTCATTTTTGTATAAAACTTTTTTTATAACTCCTGATAATTTAAAGCTTTTATACTCTTCTTGACTCATTAATATCCATCATTGAATTTTTGGTTTTTGTGTTTATCTTTTTTATAAGTAGTACTATTTTTCTCTTTTTGAATAAGATTTGCATCTTTTAATAAAGTTGCTCTTTCATCTTCAAAAGATTTTGAATGCTCTTTTAAATAAAACATTGTTTTATTTATAAAAACTTTTATTCCCTCATAATATTCAGAATATAACTCTATTTCTGTTGTTTTTATCATCTCTTCATAGTTTTTTTTAGTTCTTTGTTTGAATAAATCTTTATCAAAATTATCAAGTTTTAACAAAGAGATTGTTCTTGTAAAAAATTTCTCTAAAACCCTTATATATTTGATTCTTTGTTGTTTTTCATTTACTTCATAAATCATTTAAGTAGTTCTTCTAGATTTTCAATAGGTCTTGCAATCACAGCAATATCCCCTTTTATAATAATTGGTCGCTCAATTAAAATTGGATGTTCAACCATAAAATCAATTAGTTTATTTTCATCATCTATCTCTTTTAATTTCAACTCTTTGTATATATCTTCACCAGATCTAAGAAGTTCTTTTGCTTTAATGTTGAGTTTTTTTAAAACATCTTTTATTTGCTCTTTTGAGGGAGTTTGTTCTAAATATTTAACAACATTTGCATTTATATTTTTATTTTCTAATAGCTCCATTGCTGCTCTTGATTTTGAACATTTAGGATTATGCCAGATTTGAATGTTTTGCATTAATAACCTTAAATAATATATTATTGATTTATTATATCCAAAACTTTTTTATAGAAGATAAAACATTACAAAATGTAATATTTTATTTATTCAATAATTAGAGCTAAATTATCAAATTTTCCCAATTAGCCTTTATATAATCAGCCACTCTAAATGAATTTGCATAAATTGTCCAAGTAAAAGGTACACTTCCACCAGTTGGCATAAAACTGGCATCTGTAACAAAAAGATTAGATACTTCATGGGCTTGACAATATTTATTTAAAACTGAAGTTTTTGCATCATTTCCAAATCTGCAACCACCTGCTAATAAATTTGATGATGGAAGTGGTGAAATATCTGATACTATATTTTTTCCTCCCATTTTTTCAAATAATTTTATTGCCTTTTCTTCCATAAATTTTGAAATTTTAATATCTTGTTCATGGCTACCAATTCTTATATTTGCAACTGGGATTCCATATTTGTCTTTATATTTTTCATCAACACTTATAAAAGAGTCATCATTTGGTGTCCAATCTAAAAATATTTCCATATTTAAAGTTCTAGTTTTTGTAAATGTTTGAAATATCTTATTTTGTAACTCTTCACCTATTACTAACTCCTCATTATTCCATCTTAAAAATGAAGCTCTTCGTATAGGATTTGCATGTTCAAAAAGTATATCAATAACTCCACCTTTGAACTCTTTTGTATAATACCAATCAAGCAAAGACCTATTTACAAATAATCCTGACTCTTGTAAATCTTTTAAATTCATATTTGTTTCATCAAAAGTAGCGCTTACAACTCCTCCACTACTTGAAAGAAAGTTTTTTCCTACATTTCCACTATTATTTGCAAGCCCATTTGGGAAATTTTCATCTTTTGAATTTAATAAAAGTCTTGAAGTCTCCACAGCTTGTGCTGCAACTACAAAAAGTTTTGCATTTATCTCTTTTTTTGTTCCCTCTTTTGTAAGATATGTTGCACTCTCTATTCTTTTGTTTTTGTTTGTATTTAGTTTTATGACATTTGCATTTGCGATTATTGTTACATTGTTAGTTAAAAGTGCATCTTTTAAAAGTGCTGCCCTTGAACTTCCTTTAGCTCCACTTGAACATGGATATGAACCACAATAATTTGAATAATAACAAGAATTTCTATGCCCTTTTTGTTTAGAAATTATCGCCCTTGGTGTTTTTATACTTTCATAATTTAAATCACTACAAGCTTTATCTATTAAATTTACTATTTTATTCTCTTGTAATGCTTCATAAGGAAAATCTTTTGTACTTCTTGGCTCAGAAAATTCATACTCTTGAACTTTTCCTGAAACTCCAATAAGTTCTTCAACTTTTGTATAATAAGCTTCCATTTCAGCATAAGAAATTGGCCAATCAACAATGTTTGAATTTTTAGGAACTCCATAAGTTGAAGCTAATTTAAAATCTTTAGGTTTAAGTCTATGAAAATATCCACTCATAAAATTTGAGGAACCACCTAAAAGGTTACCATTCCAAAAACTCCAACCACTCTCATAAGTTGGAAACTTTATCCACTCATTTTCTCTTTTTTCTTCAATTGTGTGATATTCATCTTTTAGATTTGGTGTATAAATTGAACGTCGTACGACTAATTCATCCTTTGAAAAATCCTTTTCATTATAAATATCACCTTTTTCTAAAACACAAACTTTTAAACCTTTTTTTGAAAGTTCATAAATAATAGGACCTGCGCCTGCTCCACTTCCAATAACACAAACATCATAAATCATATTTTTTGTCCATAAGTTTTTAAAGGTCTTGGAATTCCGATTGGATGTTTGACACTATTCCAAGCTATTTGATTAAAATTTCCACCATAAATTGGGTCACTAAACATAGCTTCAATTCCATAATATGAGAGTTTTGAAATCCATGATTTTGCATATTCATTATTTTTAGCAACATTAAAAATAAGAATTCTTTTCTCTTCTTGCTTTAGATTTAAAAAATCAGGAAAAGCATTAATGAAATCTTTTGACCCTTGTAAAATCAAAGTTTTATCTTCATTATCAAAAGTTTTATGAGAAATATTTTTAACTATATATTCAAGTGCTTTAAACTCTTTAGAACTTGGCATCAAAGAAGTTTTTGGAAATACAATTTCTAAAACTTCATCCAAAATTATCAAAGTCTGTGTTGGTATATTTTTAGCAATTGCAATATTATTTGAAAATAAAATGGCGGTGATTGTTGTAAATTTTATAAAGTTTCTTCTTTTCATAGAAAAAGTATAACCAAAAAAGTGTGTAGTAGTTATGTAGATTATGTTATACTTTTGTATGTTAGTAACAAATAATACCCTATTAAATATACTAGTACCAAATGATAATAAAGTTTTAAAAGAGGCTTTAAAAGAAGCTGACTCAAAAACATTGGAACAATTAGTTAAAAGTAATAGTGGTTCAGTTAGTGATGTTTTAAAAGATTTATTTGATAATCTAAAAAATGGCACAAAATCAAATTCAACTATAGAAAATATTCTAAAAAATTCTACAGTATTTAAAGAGATGGGAAATTTTTCAAGCTCTCTTTCATCTATGCTTGAAAATCTTACAAGTGGTGATAAAAATCCAACCCTTGAAAAATTCAAACCAGTTTTAGAAAACTTTTTAAAAAATATAAAAGATATGGATGCAAATACACTAAAAGAACAGCTAAAAAATTCTGGTGTATTTTTAGAATCAAAAATGGCTCAAAGTTCAAATCCAAATATGAAAATTGATAATATTTTAAATCAAATTCAAAATTTAATAAAAGATTTAAATACGCCCCAATCAAAACAAGTGAATGAACTAATTTCTAAACTTTTGCAAAACCCCGATAATAGTAGCAACAATCCTACTAATTTAGCAAATTTAAAAACTTTGACAAGTGCTTTACAAAATCTTAGTAATTCCCTTTCAACTCCCCAAACACAAAATCTAACAACTTTAGTAAATCAGTTACAAAATTTTGTAGATAAAGGAACACTTGTAGAGTCAAAAATGGAAAATGGGGCAAATACTCAGAATTTACAAACAAAAGATAATGCAAATCCTTTAGTAAAAGATAGTCTCAATACACAAACAACTTTGCAAACAAAAGAGAGTGCAATTTCTCAGTTAAAAGAGAATTTAACTGCACCCTTAAAAGAGAATCTTAATCCTCAAACGACGTTACAAAATAAAGAGAGTGTTAATCCTTTGACAAAAGATAATTTAACAGCACAATTAAAAGAGAATCTTACTCCTCAAACGACTTTACAAACAAAAGAGAATATAAACTTACAAACGAAAGAGTTATTAATCCAACTTAAAAATGAGATTACTCAAAACCCTAGTTTACAAAATAAGAATATTATGCCTCTTTTAGAAAATCTTCTAAAAGCTGATAACTTATTTGCAAAAAATGAGAATTTATCTACCCTACTTACTCAAAATAATGTAACTACATTTACAAGTAGTTTTGCATCAAATTTAAATCCACTTCTGACTGAATTAAAACAAAGTTTAGAAAGTTTAAATCCAAATGAACATAATTTACAAAATCATGTTACGAAACTTGTAGAAAAAATTGAAACTATAATAAAAGAGCTTTCAGATCCAAATTTTCAAAAAAATGAAAATACAAATATTAAAGATGATATGAAATCTGTTTTATTAAAAATGCAAGATGAATTGAGTTCAAAAACAGATGCAAAATCCCAAGAGTTAAGTAAACAAGTTGATAAACTAATAACTCAAATAGATTATCAGCAACTTCTAACACTCAGTTCTAACTCAAATAGTGTTTATCTTCCATTTCTTTGGGATATGTTAGAAGATGGAAATATTTCCATGAAAAAAACAGAAGAAGAAAAGTTTTATTGTCAAATAAATCTGACTTTAAAAGACTTTGGGAAAGTTGATTTAATGTTAGCTTTGTATGATAAAAATAAACTTGACTTAACAGTTTATGCCCAAAGAGATCATTTTAAAACAGCACTAAGAGATAATATGCAACAACTAAAAATTGCCCTAAATAGTGTTGATTTAATTCCTGTTAATATAAAACTTTTGGACTTAAAAGAAGAAAATGAAATAAAAGATAAACCAACACAAGCATATATAAATAATAGTTACAGTCAAAATTTAAATTCATCTAGTATAGATATAAGAGTATAAAATGCCAGAAAATAAAAATTTCATTCAAAAAGCTGTTGCACTAAAATATGATATTGATAAAGATAATGCTCCAAAAATTGTTGCAAAAGGAAAAGCTGAAACTGCCTCAAATATTATAAAAATTGCAAAAGAAAACGATATTCCAATAAAAAAAGATGAAGATTTATTAGAACTTTTATCACAAATTGATATTGATAAAGAGATTCCAGCCTCAATGTATAAAGCTGTTGCAGAAATATTTTCTTTTATTTATGAATTATCAAATAATCAAAATAACTTAGATCAAAAACTAAAAGAAAAAAGCTCAAATAAAGTTTGATATTGCTGTAAGATTTTTTATACTATAATCTTAAATAATCAAAATTAAAGCATCAAATTTATATGACAAGAAACAATCTAGACAATCCAATTTTTTTATTTATTGTACTAATACTCGCAATTACTGTTAATATCATTTCATCTATACATTTTTTATTAATTATGTTTGCTGGTATTTTATTTACAGCTTTTTATAGATGTCTTAGAAAAAGATATTTATATTCTTTGACTTTTGTGGTAATTGCATTTTTATTCATAGAAATAAACACTGGTCTAAAACCTTTTACTTTAACACTTTTATCACTTTTTATTTATATATTTATTTTACCAAAAGATGAAAATCACACCTCTTACAACTTATCAAGTAGTTATATTTATATCATATTTTTTTATCTTGGTTTACTGATTTTATGGTCAATTATTTTGGGATTAAATACTACTATATTACTCACAATGTTTGTAAATACCATTGTTGATTTACTATTTTTTGGAGCATTTCTTTGAATTTAAGATTAACACTAATTTTTTTAATAATATTTGGAATTTTGATAACTTTGTTATCAAGAGTATATTTTTTAAGTATCAAATCAAATACTTATTATGAAGAGTTATCAAAAAATAATTATATAAAAAGAGTTAATAAAATACCAATTCGTGGGATGATTGAAGATAGAAATGGTGAAAAACTGGCAATTAATGAAATGGGCTTTGCTGTTTTAGTAAAACCTCATTTAAGTTCTTATAAAAATAAAGAAAAACTAGAACAAATTATGGATTCAATAGTAAAACATTTTCCTCAATTTGAAAGAGATAAATTAATAAAAGAGTACAAAAAGGAAGACTCATCATATAACCATGATTTTATAAAGATTATAGACTATATTCCCTATGAAGAATTTTTTCCAAAATATACAATTTTATCATCTAAAGAAGATATAAAAGTTGAATCTACAACAAAAAGAGCTTATCCACAAAAAGAGTTAGCTTCACATATCATAGGATATGTTGGAAAAGCTTCAAAGCTGGATATTTTAAATAATGAACTATCAACATATAATGGAATAATTGGTAAAAATGGTTTAGAGAAATATTACAATACTAAATTACAAGGTGAGATGGGTTATAAGGATGTTAAAGTAAATGCTCTAAATAAAGAGATGGAAATTCTAAATGAAAAAGATGCTTCTATTGATAATAACATTCAAATAACTTTAGATTTAAGACTTCAAAAATATATTCAAGAAGTATTTACTGGTAAAAGTGGTGCTGTTATTATTATGAATGCAAATAATGGAGAATTATTAGCTAGTGCATCTTTCCCTGAATTTGATAATAATATTTTTGCACGTGGAATTTCAGTAAAAGAGTGGAATGAGATGAGAAATGATTTTAACCATCCATTTACTAATAAAATCATAAATGGTCTTTATCCTCCAGGTTCTGTTATAAAAATGGGTGTTGCACTCTCTTTTTTAGATAATGGAATAAAAGATAATTTTACAGTTAATTGTTCAGGTTCTTTAACTATTGGAAATAGAAATTTTAGATGTTGGAAAACAACAGGTCATGGTAGTGTTAATTTTAGAAAAGCAATTGCAGAGAGTTGTGATGATTTTTTCTATAAAGGAAGTTTACGAATAGGTATTAATAAGATATCTCAAACCCTTGATAAATTAGGATTTGGACAACAATCAGGTGTTGATCAAATAAATGAATTTTTAGGAGTTAATCCAAATAAAGAGTGGAAAGAGAGTAAATATAATGAGCCTTGGTATGTAGGTGAAACTGTAATTACATCAATTGGACAAGGAAATATGCTTGTAACTCCTCTTCAAATTGCTAGATATACAAGTTATTTAGCAACAGGAAAATTACCAAAACCTCACTTTTATAAAGCAAATTATGAAGAACCTAAAAAACTAGATATTCCTTCTGAATATCTAGATATTATAAGAAAAGGTATGTATGATGTTTCTTACTCTCCAAAGGGAACAGCAAGCAGACATATTAATTCTAGAATTACAATAGCATCAAAAACAGGAACAGCACAAGTTGTTTCAATCCCTCAATCTGAAAAAGTTAGAATGAAAGAAGGTGATTTACAATATTATGAAAGATCTCACGCTTGGATTACTACTTATGGACCATTTGAGAATCCTCAATATGTTGTAACTGTAATTGAAGAACATGGTGGACATGGTGGAGAAGCTGCTGGTGATATTGTGAGTAAAATTTATGATAAATTAGATGAATTAGGTTATATAACTAACAAAGATGTTAAATAGCCTCGATTATATCGTTTTAATCATTTTTTAGATAACATATTTTTTATTTTTGAAATAGGATTTTTTTTGAAATTTATAATTACTCTTTTACTATTTTCTATCTTTGCTTTTGGTGCAGATACACCGCCAATAGTTAATCTTTCAGTTTCAGGGATAAATGAGCCTGCACAATTTGTAAAAACAATCAATATAGCTATCATTTTAACTTTAATGGCATTAGCACCAACGCTAATACTAATGGTTACATCATTTACAAGAATTATAATTGTTTTCTCTCTTTTAAAACAAGCAATGGGTTTACAACAAACTCCACCTTCTCAAGTTATTGTCTCTTTATCTTTAATATTAACTTTATTTGTTATGGAACCTTATGGTAAAAAGTCATGGGAAGAAGGTATTAAACCTTACATGGATGAAAAAATTGGTTATGAAGTTGCCTTTGAAAGAGGAATAAAACCATTTAAAGAATTTATGATAAAAAATACAAGAGAATCTGATTTAGGACTTTTTTATAGAATTAAAAAAGAGCCAAATCCAAAAAATATAGATGATGTTTCTTTAACACTTTTAATGCCTGCATTTATCGTAAGTGAATTAAGAACTGCTTTTGAAATAGGATTTTTAATATTTTTACCATTTCTAGTAATTGATATTATTGTAGCTTCCATTTTAATGAGTTTAGGGATGATGATGTTACCACCTGTAATGATTTCCTTACCTATTAAAATCATCTTTTTTATAATAATAGATGGTTGGCAGTTAATCATAGGAAATCTGGCCCAATCCTTTAAATAATAAACAATTATAATTAAAATTATAATTACATATATAATAAAAAATTATAATTTTTTATATTAAATTCCCATTTTTTAGTGTATAATTTATCTTTTAAAATACAAATAGGATAATTTATATGCATAAGATTTATTTATCATTATTGTTAGTTTCTGCAACTTATGCCCAAAGTGTTAATTTTGATAGAATATTGAATTTAACTTTAGAAAATAACAAAGATTTAAAAAATCAACAACTAAATTTAGATTTAGCAAAACTAAATACAAAAACTATTGATGCAGTAAGTTTAGGGAAACTTTCAATTACTGAAGAATTAAGCCGAACTAATCATTCAGGTTATGTTTTTAATTCGAAATTATCTTCAAGGGAAGCTACATTTAGAGATTTCGGATTTGCACAACAAAATGAAGGAATGGATGTTCAACCTAGAGATTTAAACTATCCCGATGCTAGAAACAATTACAATACAAAACTAATTTATGAAGTCCCTTTATTTACAGGATTTAAACTCTCAAATCAAAAAGATATTTTAGAACTTCAAGAAAAAGCAAATGAGATAAAATATAATCTTGATAAAAAAGAGTTAACAATTGAGGTTTTAAAAGCTTACAATAGTGCAGTTGTGGCAAAAGAGTTTGTAAGTGCTTTAGAAAAAGCAAAAATTGCAATTTCTCAAATAGTAAAATCAGCAGAGGCCTTCCACAAAGAAGGACTTGTAACAAAAATTGATGTTAATGAAGCCAAAGTTTATGAATTAAATATAAATTCTCAACTAATTGAAGCTAGCAATAATTTCCAATTAGCACTGGCATATTTAAGATTTTTATCATCAGATGACTCAATTAGTGATGTTGAAGCTCTTGAAAATATAAATTCTGAAATATCTGAAAAAAATCTACTTTATACTCAAGCTTTAGAAAATAGAGATGAGATTAAAATGCAAGATATTCAAATCAATGCCACTAAAAAAAATATTGATATAGCAAACTCAGCTTATTATCCTACTATTTATTCCCATTTAGAATATGGATTTAATGATAATAGATTAACTTTAGACGATGAAAAAGATTATTATATGGCACTTGTGGGAATAAATCTTACTTTATTCGATAACACAAGAGATATAGAAAAACAAAAAAGTAAAATCGAATACGCAAGAGCTTCACTAAATAGTGAAAAATTAAAAGATGCCATAAAACTGGAACTTGAAAAAACTACTTTGAATCTTGAAACAAAAGAGAAAATTTTAAAAGAGAAAATAGAAGCTAAAAATCTCGCAGCTGATGTTTTAGAACAATCAAAACTTTTATATCAAAATCATCTAATTTCTATGACAACCCTACTTTCTCAAGAAGCAAATTTTAGAAAAAATGAGGCTTTATTAATTGATGCAAGATATGAAAAATCTTTAGCACTAGCTAAAATAAATCTTGCTTTAGGAAAAAATATAAATAAGGAAAATAAACAATGATAAAAATACTATTAACAACTATTTTTTGTGTAAATCTATTTGCATCACAACTTGAACTTTCAGGAACTGTGGTTTCTGACAATGAAAAAATAATCTCAAGCAGAAATATGGGTTTTATAAAAGAAGTTTATGTATCAGAGGGTTCAACTGTTAAAAAAGGCGATATTTTATATGAAATTGACTCTTCTTCTATTGATTCAAATAAAAAAGAGTTAGAATTAAATCTTCAAATTTTACAAAATCAATTACAAAATTTAGAATTAAATCATAGCAGATACAAAAGATTACAAGAGCAAGATTTAGTTTCAAAATATGATTTGGAACAAATTGAGTTAAATGTAATGAATACAAAAAATATGATAGCTATTACAAAAACAAAACAAAAAGAGATAAATGCTCAGTATGATTATTTAAAAATCAAAGCTCCAAATGATGGTTTGATTATTAAAAAATCAATAAAAGCAGGTGAAATGGCAATGCCTAGTTTTCCAGCTTTTGTTCTTACAGATTTATCATCTCTTTTAATAAAAGTCGATATTTCTGAAACAAATCTAAATGACGTAAAACTAAATCAAGAAGTAAATATTGAAATCCCTTCACAAAATTTTAAAACAAAAGGAAAAATAGAAGCAATTATTCCAAATATGGCTGGAATGACTCACTCTTTTGTGGTTAAAATCTCTTTTGATAAAGGAAATTACAATATCTATCCAGGAATGTATTCAAAAATCTCAATGGATATAAAATAGGACAACAAATGAATAATAATTTGAATAAAGATTTAAATATAGCTGGAAGATTATCACTTGTTTTTATAAATCATCCACTAACATTCATCTTTGGTATTTTTATTTTAGCCTTAGGATATATCTCACTTTTAATAATGCCACGAGAAGAAAATCCACAAATAAAAGTAAGTGGTGGTGTGGTAATCGTGGCACTTCCAGGTGCAAAGCCTAGCGAGATTCAAAAAGTAATAATTGAACCACTTGAAAAAAAAATAAAAGAGATAAAAGGTGTTGAAAACATCTACTCTTATGCCAAAGATTCAGTGGGAATTGTGCAAGTTCAATATTTTATTGGACAAGATAAAGAGGCTTCAAATCTAAAACTTTATGATCAAGTTATGAGAAATATGGATTTGATGCCACAAAATGCAATGCAACCAATAATTAAAACAATGGATATAGACACAGATATTCCAATTGCTACAATTGCATTTTATAGTGATAAAGAAAACGATAAAGATTTGATTTCACAAACCGAGCTTTACAATGAAATAAATAAAATCACTAAAGAGATAAATAAGATTAAAGATGTTGCTTTAGTAGATTTAAAAGGTGAAAAAAAAGAGCAATTTAATGTAATGGTTGATGCAAATAAATTATCATCTTACAACCTTTCATTGGGTCAAGTTATGAAACAAATTCAAGGACTTTCATATAAAACTCCAAATATCACAACAAATACTCAAAACTCTTCAATAGTTGTTTTTGGAATAAAACAAGCCATAGAAAATGTAAAAGATTTAGAAAATCTAATTGTCTCTTATAACTTTCAAACTCCTATTTATTTAAAAGATATTGCAAAAATTGAGAAGTCTTATGATATTCAAAATAAAAAAGAGGCTTTGATTTATTTGCGAGATGTTATTGAAGATTTTGAAGAATCAAATCAAATTACACTTACCGCTTCAAAACTAAAAGGTGGAAACTCAGTTACAATAAATAAAGAGATTTTTGCATATATGGATTCAATAAAAGATGAATTATTGGCAAAAAAAATAAAATATACTATCACAAGAGATGATGGATATACTGCGAATAATGCTGTAAATGAGCTTGTTTCAAATCTACTGATTTCTATTGTAATCATTGCTATTTTACTTATTTTTACACTTGGATTAAAAGAGGCAATGATTGTATCTTTAATGGTTCCAATGATTTTATCTTTAACACTTTTTACTGGATTAGTTATTAATGAATCAATAAATAGAATCACACTTTTTGCTTTAATTGTATCTTTGGGAATGTTAGTTGATGCTGCAATCATTGTAATTGAAAATATTCACCGACATAAACTGGAATCACCTGAAATGGATATTTCAATAGTTTCAATAAATGCTACAAATGAGATAGGAAATGCCACAAACATTGCAACAATTGCCATTATAATGACTTTTATTCCTATGTTTTTCGTAGGTGGAATGATGGGGCAATTTATGCACCCTCTTCCTGTTTTTGTGCCTATTTCTTTAGCTATGTCACTTTTTGTGGCTTATGCCTTTACACCTTATTTAGTTAAAAAAATTTTATAGGATATTAGATGAGATTAGAAAAATTTATTTATAGTATTTTAGAAACTCCATTTAAATCTTATATGGTTTATTTTATTACCTTAATTTTGTTTATTTTGAGCCTTGCTACTTTTCCAACACAAATTATAAAAGCAAAAATGCTTCCAAGTAAGGATTCAAATACTTTTTCAATTTATGTTGATTTAAAAGATGGGGCAAGTATAAATCAAACAAAAGAAGTTACCCAATGTATATCTCAACATCTTCAAAAAAATAAAAATATTACAAATATTTCTGCATTTTTAGGTGAAGGTCAACCCCTTGATTTTGCAGCTTTAGTGAAACAAAGTGCCCTAAAAGATAAAGAGTCACAAGCTGAAATGATAGTAAATATTTTAAAACAAGAAGATAGAGATATTACAAGTTACAATCTAGTAAGCCAATTAAGAGACGAAGTTCAAAAGAACTGTTCTTCTTTATATGATGCAAATATTAAGTTTATTGAACTTCCTGCAGGACCTCCTGTTTTAGCTTCAATCGTGACTGAAATTTACGGTGGAGAGAGTTTTCAAAGTAGAAGAGATTTTGCTTTAAAGATAGCTCAAATACTTAAAAATCAAACAAGTTTAGTTGATATTGATATTTTAGCTGACAAAGATTTTGTGATGTATGAGCTAGAACTTGATAATTCAAAAGCAATTATGAGTAATGTGGATTTAGAACAAATAAAAAATATACTTTTTTTAGCCTTTGAGGGAATGAAAGTTTCTGTTATAAATCAAAGTAATGCTCAAAATCAAATTCCAATTTTTTTAAGACTTGATGATTCAAGATTATTACAAAACTCAACAGCAGATGATTTAAAAGCAAAACTTCAAACTCTAAAAATCATAAATAAACAAGGAAACACAGTTAGTATTTCAGAATTTGTAAAAATAAAAGAGATTATAAAAGAGCCAACAATTACATCAAAAAATCTAAACTTAATGATAAATGTAATTGCAGAAACAAACAAAGATAGTCAAATCTACCCTCTTTTAAATGCAAGAGATGAGATGTTAAACTCGTTATCAAAAGATTATGAAGTAACAAAAACAAATATGTTAAATCTATCATTTGTAGATAAAAAAACAAAAGAGAAATTTGATTTAGTATTTGATGGGGAATTAAAAGTAACTATTGATACATTTATTGATTTAGGTGGAGCATTTATAATTGCTTTGGTTTTAATTTTCTTTTTAATGGTTATGTATTACAAAAGTTTTGCAATTTCTGGGGGAATTGTATTATCAAGTTTTGTCTCAATAATTGGAGTTATTTTTGCCCATGTAATTATGGATTTGATTACAACTGATACTTTTTATTTAACGGCAACTTCGCTTATAGGATTTATTGGACTTATTGGAATAAACTCAAGAAATTCTACTTTGATTATAGATTTTTCAAAACAACTTGTAGTTGAAAAAAAACTGAGTATTAATGAAGCTATTGCAAAAGCCACAGCAACTCGTTCTAAGCCAATTATTCTTACTGTTCTTACAATGGTGTTCGCAAGTGCATTAATAGCAAATGATGCAGTATTTGGAGGTCTTGGAGTGGCACTAATTGGCGGAACTTTAATCTCTTATGTAGTTTCTATGTTTTTTGTGCCAGTTATCATCAAAAACCAGTTAAAAAAGATTTTATAATCTTTTTTAACTATGTAAGTTCATCTGTTTTATAGTCTCTTCATCTATTTTTGAATCTCTATTTTTTAATTTTTCTATCAACCTGTTTTTTTTCTCTTCATTTAAATTTTGTCCTACTTTGATTTTACAACTTATATTTTCAGGTTTTAACTCAAAAATAGCTGTTTTATCTAACATTTTTGTATACATTGCTTTTTCATAAGCAATTTCTTCAAAACTATCTTCACTTTGGAATTTTTTCATTAAAGCATTTAAAACTTTTGCTTTAATATTTCCATCTTCTATAAAAGCAACTCTTCCTTCAAATAACACAGAAGCAAAAAATTGAGTTGCAGGACAAGCAGCCATGGTGTCACTAAAATATGAAGGAATAAAAGAGTATGGTTTTACTACTAAAAAAGAAGCATTAGGATTTGATTTTATAGCTTCAATTTTTCGTCCTTCTTTTACACCGTGAAAAAAAATTGAGTTTTCAAAAAATACAAAATTCAAAGCAACAACATAAGGTTTTCCTTCACTAATCAGACTTAAAGTTCCATATTCACAAGCTTGTAATACTTCATTTATACTATTTTCATCTTTTACATCAAATTCAGCTCTTCTCATTTTTTTTCCTTATGTAGTTTGATATGATTCTAAAATCTCTATTTTCATAACTGCTCTTGGCCATTCCAATTTAGCTTTTAAATCTTCATACTCTTTTGTGTCACTTGAAATCGAAGCGTAACCTATTATTTTAATTCCCATTCCCATTCCATGAAGTCCCATAAGCTCTTTTGTTCCAATAACAACAATAACTCTGTTATCTTTTTTAAGTAACTCTTCCATTTTATTCATTCCTGCAACTGGAACAAAAATCTCACCATTTTTAAAAATCACATAAGAATTCCAAGTGTTTACAATATGTGGGAAATCTTCACCTTTTGCTACTACACTAAAAATACCTTCATACTTTAATATGCTTTCTATTTTTTCATTCATTCTTTTTCCTATATTTTAAGTAATTCATTCGTATAATATCAAATAACTGTACTTTAGAAAAGATACAATTTTTATTTATTTAATAAGGACACTTTTGTATAAATTTGAGCAAAATAGCACACCACTTTATATTCAACTATATGAACAAATTAAAGATGAAATAAAAACAAAACTAAAAGCTGGAACAAAATTACCTTCAATTAGAAAACTATCAACGCAGTATAATCTTAGTAAAACAACTGTACAAGCAGCATACAATCAACTCTACGCAGAAGGTTATATTGAAAGTAAAAAAAATAGTGGCTACTTTGTATGTGATGATATTATTCAAGATTTTCAAGTAAATTTAAATAATCAAAAAGATGAAAAAAAACTAAAAGTTGATTATAAAATAGATTTTTTTCCTGCTCATTTAGCAAAAAGTTCTTTCCCAAAACAATCTTGGTTAAAGCTATATAATAAAGTGATAAAAAGTGATATTAATTATGGTGCTTATTTTGATAAACAAGGAGATTTAGAGCTTAGAAATGAGATTTCAAAATACCTTTCATCTTCAAGAGCTGTTGTATCTAATGGTGAACAAATTATAATTACTAGTGGATTTAGTGATAGCCTATTTATTGTTTCATTAATTTTAAAAAAATTCTCAAATAATATTGCTATAGAATCTCCTTGTTATAATGTTGCAAGAAAAGTTTTTGAAATTTCTGATTTTAAAATAGAAGATATTTCTATAAATTCTGATGGTTTAAATTTAAATCTCTTAGAAAAAACAGCTTGCAAAGCTTTATATATTACACCATCCCATCAGTTTCCAACAGGTGTTACAATGCCAATTTCAAAGAGAATAAAACTTTTAAATTGGGCAAAAAACAATGATGCTTTTATAATAGAAGATGATTACGATAGTGAACTAAGCTACTATAATCGCCCTATTCCTTCAATTCAAGGTTTAGAAAATAATAACAATAGAATTATCTATCTTGGAACTTTTTCTAAAACTTTATCACCAGCTTTAAGAATATCATATATTGTTTTACCAACTTCATTATTAAACATCTACAATCAAACTTTTGACTTTAGATTTTCAGGGGTTTCAATAGATATTCAAAAAACATTAACACTATTTCTAAAAGATGGTCATTGGGAAAAACATTTGCGAAAAATAAGAAACCTAAATAGAAAAAAACATGATTTAATGAAAGAAACTTTAAAAGAGTTTTTAAAAGATGAAATAGAAATTTTGAGAGAAGGAAGTGGACTAAATCTTTTAATAAAACCCCTTGTAAATATGGATTTAGACAAATTAAATGAATTATGTAAACAAAAAGGAGTAAAAATTTATTTCAAAGAGTTTTTTGATTTGGAAAGAGTTATTGCACTTGGATTTGGCGGATTTGAAGAGTTTGAAATTAAAGATGCTATAAAAAAATTTAGTGAGATTTGGTTCCAATCTAAATCTTAATATAGTTGTAAAACGGCTTTTAAAATGTATGTATTTTGCTAATGAAATGTATGTACATATAAAAACAATACTTATTTAACTATTTTACTAACATTTCAAAAGCAAATTAAATCTTATTAAATACTCCTGTA